>JANQJS010000037.1 GCA_028281535.1 Sedimentisphaerales bacterium
CATTAGCATACTGAGATATTCGTCGAGAAGCGCATACGCAGGTAAAATAGTCATGGTTAACAGTAAAATTTTGGAACTATAAACAAATCGCGGTTCAGGACTCAGGGTTCGCCAGAATAATAATGTTAACGTAACATAAGCAGAGAATGTCAGGGCAAATTCGAATTGCTGCAGCCAGATCGGTAGTTCAAAAAAGAGTTCCCCTTTGATGGGCCAATGGGTAATCACAAACATGACCATCCAATACCAGGCGAGCCAGTACCACCACTTTCGAATTTGCAGGATGATGAGTAAGGCAAAGAGGCATCCTGCAACATCGCTAATCCAATCGGTGACACTGGCATGTCGTCCCACAAAAATTTGTAAGAACTCGTCAAAAAATGCATAGACAGAAATCAGCAGTATTACTTTATAAACATTTGGTTTTCGCAGGTCTGGAATTTCCTGTCCATATCGGGCGACCCAAAATAGTACGGTAAGGATAAAATAAGCTGTGAAATGGAGTGTCACATCGCTGCCATAAATATGTAATGCTGGAGGCCTGGGTATGTGTGTCGAGATGAACATCGCTGGCCAATAGAGACCGAGCATGGTCCAGGATAATTTTTTTCGTAACGTTGCCATAAGTTTCGGTAGTGTACCTGATGGTTGGGTTGGGGTGCAATGAAAAGTTAACGCGTGGGGCATAGTCCCACCCACCGCGCATACAAAAACACTCGAAAAGAGTCTCGAGTGTTTTTGTTGTGTATTGCAATTTGTAAACACCCAGCAAGGTTTATTTACAAATACTTGTGTCTATTTTTTATTGCGTACTTTCCAGCGAGCACGGCGTTTTTTTGAACCGACTTTGCGGCGTCTTCTTGGCTTTGGCATTAGTTACTCCAAATGCTTAGGTTGATTCTCTCAAAATTAAGGAATTATTAAGTCTACACTAAGATTTCACAGCTGGCAAGCATGTTTTATATTATTTGCAATCTATTTTATAGCAACCACTTAAGGCGACCACCTCTGGCGTCGAATTAGATTTTGATCATTTAAATGTTAAATAGTTGCTGATTTAGTCTGAATATATTTTGATAGCACTGGCTTAGCGGTTGGGTATAATTTTGTTTTCAGTGTGTTAGATCAATATTAACCCCCCAGATGTGAGGAATATTTATGTTAGTCCATGTTGTTTTATTCTGGTTGAAAGAAGAGTGCACCGAAGCGGATCATGCCGAATTTAGAAAGTATCTGGATACCCTAAAAGAGATCGACCTAATGGAAGCTTGCTACACAGGTACGCCTGCCGATGTGCCATCACGACCGATGATTGATACCAGTTATGATTTTGCTTTAACCTGTATCTTTAAATCAATTGAAGATCATAATACCTACCAACAACACCCCATCCATAGCGTATTTCTGGAACACTGCGAAGATAAATGGGATAAAGTCTTAGTCTACGACCCCATGTAGTGACGTTCGTCACTTTAAGTACGCCGCGACCACATTCCGGGAACCCGGCTCCGTTGTCGCCTGCTTGGTTGACGAGATACGTTTTAAAGTACTAAAAGCAACCAAGGTATAAATGGTTAATAATTCACCATCCCCATTTCGCTTCGCGAACTGAGGCTGCCACGCGGTATTTAATAGTTTAGAGATTACAAATAAAAAGTCAGGCGGATTTCTGCCTGGCTTTTTTTCTTTGTATGAAAAATTGTTTTATCGCGCTTTTGCAGATACGTGGTAGAGAGAATCGGATGGGCATGAGTTCGGCTGCTTGAAAATCGGTGCAGATGTAGGGATAAAAATCATCACCAATAAATTCAATATGATCTTCGGGAGTATTCCACCCATGATGTTCAAGTCCTGTGCGAAGAATGGGAATGTTTTTGGGATCGAAGTTAATGAGTTTGGAACAGGTGTATTCACAGGCAATCGGATTTTGGCCGGTGACAATCCAACCTAATTCTCTAGCATCACCATTGACTGGACCGTTGCCTTCCATAGCGACAATGCCATCGATGATATTTAGAATGGGTGCTAATGTGTGATAGATACTGATAAGAAGCGTTGAAAATTCAATGTCACAATGGCCCTTCTTGAAATGCCAGACGGGTTTTTCTTTGCCAGCTACGCAACCAAACATGTTTTTAATCGCAAAGGTAGCAGTCATTTGACGGTGCGTTTTAAATTTTGGCAGGTTGATGATTTTATCAGCATCTAATGCAACGGTACTAATGCCTACGGATAACCCAGAAGGCTGAACGATACACTTTCTAGGTTGGTCAAGTTGTTTAACGGGAACGCCTAGTTTTTTTAACGGCTCATCCAATTCTAGTTTTTTAATGCAATCAAAGACATTTCCCCAGGCAGGTGAATCGCCTATGAAAGGCTTGGCGCCATGGTCTTTAAGCAATCGTGCAACGGCAAGAATGAATGCTGGATCCGTGAGTGCACCCGTTTCTCTTGGCCTTGGGGAAACGAAGTTTGGTTTTAGTAGGACGGTATCTCCAGGTGAGATAAATGTTTTGAGGCCGCCGAGAAGATTGAATGAATTTTCGAGTGCAGAATCGAGGGTAGATTCTTCGTAGTTATTACAGTGGATGGTAGCTACTTTTGATTTATCTGAAATCATAAATTATCCATTTTACTGCTCTAGCTTTTTTTGGTCTTCAGTATATTTTCTACGGGTTTCAATGCGTAAAAGTTCGCGGTCGAAAATGGCCTGGGTAAGTGCGTGAGCGATATTTTGAACACCGGATAGGTTCATAGCCTCGTCGAATTTTCTCTCGGAGATGTCTAATCGATACATAGCAGACAATAATTTTTCCATGTTGTATTTGAGGAGATATTCAACGCGCTCTTTGAGGCAGTTAAATAAATCGTCGCTGGTTAATAGCGGATTGAATTCATTGGTGTCCAACTGCCAGGTTTTGGCAAGTTCGGTTTGCAGTTGATTGAACTGCTCGGTATCCATGTTATCCTCTCGGATCGTTTAGTAGCAGATTAATTAATTTACGCTGCAAAACGGAATAGGAATAATAGCGAGTCGCCAATTCGTAATTGGTTCGAATCATGTCTTCTCGCAAGGATTCATTGGAGAGCACTTCCTTGGTTTCTTCAATGACTTCAGGCGTGATATAGCCTTCTTTCATTTCAATGGCTTTGAATCCTTTAGGTTTGATATCAAGAGCATAGATGCGGTAATTATTAATGACGATCGGTTTTTGATAATAAACCGCTTCCAAAAAAGCATTACCAAAACCTTCAATTTCTGATGGATAGGTAACGAGATCGCATTCATGATAGAGATCGTAGAGGGTATAAACTTTTTTACCATCCTCCGTGGTGCCGCGATGCTCTGCAACGCGATCTGAAACAAACAGAACATTGACATCTAACAACTGGGCAAATTCGTGAATACGTTTTTCGTAACCGCTTCCTTCATCTCCGGAGGCATGTGAAATCACTAGACGTGCTTTTTTACCTAGACGACGCACTAATTCGATGGCATGTTCAATCCCCTTACGCTTGATCACGCGCGTTGGCTGAAGAACAAATAATTCATCTTCTTGAAGGCCTAAACTTTCGCGAACATCGCTGGAATAATCATCATGGTTTTCTGGTGGGTTTTCAAAGTCCATGACGTTCGGAATAATCGTCGCTGAACATCCTGTTCGAAGGCTCAATTGATTGGCCGCGGATGAATTAATGACCACATGATGAATCGATGGCAAGTTGGGTGGAAAGGCCATATTCAAAAATGGCCAAACGGCATTGACCAAAAATCGTTGTCGTTCCCAGAAAAAATCATGGTGATGAGCAATCGTCGGTATTCCCGTTTCCGCAATGACCTCGGTAATCGCCATGCCCAATGGAATGTTCATGGGAATCGTGATGGCATTTTGCGGATTGAGCATATCAATTTCATACTTATGCATAAACTTATAGATATCCTCTTTGAGCTTATCTTTTAATGCATGAATACGATCAGGCACAGAGGAATGTGCGGTTACACCAAAGCAATCACTATAAATATCCATCACTTCCGGATGAGTAAAGTGAGCATGTTCTGATAGGAAACTGACATCTTCAGGACGATCCAATTCGCCAGCCATGTAATAACATTTGAGTCCGAGATTTTCTAAAACGTGCGCCCACTTGGCGGTTTCAAGTGAGACACCATCGGTGCCAGCCAGGCGGGTTGAAATGATACCAACTCGTTTAATATTTTGGTCGAGGATTTTTGTGCCGTAAATCATGTGTAACGTTGCCACCAGTAAGTAAGGTTTCTTTGACAATGCGGGCACGCATCGTACTGCTCTTCTAAGACCTCCTGGCAATAACAACAGATCCAGGTATAGGTCGGATTCAAATCGGCATCAACCCCAATACGATGATCGAAAACAAAACAATCACCATGCCAGTTTTCTTTTTTATTTTTAGTTTCTTCGAAGTACTTTAATATACCGCCATGCAGCTGGAAAACTTTAAAGCCTTGCTGCTTGTAATAGGCACTGGCTTTTTCGCAGCGAATGCCACCTGTGCAATACATGGCAACTTTGGGTGTCTTTTCAGGATCGAGATTTTTCTCAGTCCACTTGGGCAATTCACTAAACTTTTCGATTTCAGGATTCACTGCATGCTTGAACGCTCCCATACGCACTTCGAAATCGTTTCGTGTATCGAGTACTAATACTTCCGGATCTTCGAGAAGTTCATCCCATTCTTGAGAATTTACATAAGTATCATCCAAATCACTTCGGTCCAGATTATCTATTCGGCTATTGACGATTTCGGGCTTGAGCCGAACGGTTAGACGTTTGAATGGAATACGATCACATGGACTTTCTTTGACCTGCATATCAGAAAATCGTTGGTCAGACCTGAGCCATTTGTAGAGATCGTCGATGCCCTCACGGCTGCCGGCAACAGTGGCATTGATGCCTTCTGAGGCTAGCAGGATCGCTCCACCGAGTTTCAGGCGGCGACCTTCTGTGCGAAGGGATTCGCGAATGTCCTCGAAATCGGGCAAATCGACAAAATGGTAAAAGGTGCTAACAACGTATTTCATACTATCACGTTTCCAGGGTTATTCTAAATTTAGTAGGGTATTTTATCTCATGGATTTGTGGCGGTCAACGATGCAAAAATCAAGATTCTGGGAAAAAACCATGGCTTCTCAGACCATCGGTAATGGCCTTGGAGGCGAGCCATTTATTGAGCGTATAGAGATGGATCCCGGCGATCCCATTTTTCATAAGATCGAGACATTGATCCAAGGCATACTGGATGCCTTTTTCGATCACATCTCCTTCGCCGGCAGAGCTGAGACAATCGATCAGTTTCTGCGGAATCGTGCAACCACACATTTGTTTGAATCGGTCGAGCTGTTTGAGATTACTCACTGGCATAATGCCTGCAACTAGTGGCATAGTCACACCTGCCTGAATTGCTTTATCACGAAAACGGTAGAAATCATCGTTATCAAAAAAAAGCTGGGTCACACCAAAATCGGCGCCATTGTCTTGTTTAAGCTTGAGGTATTCAATGTCCTGATCGACATGATCAGATTCCAAATGCTTTTCAGGATAGCAGGCACATCCGATGGTAAAATCAAAATTTTCTTTGATGAATTTGATCAGATCGCTGCCATGAGCAAACCCATCAGGGTGCGGCTTGAAATTCGTTTCACCTTGAGGTGGATCACCACGAAGTGCCATGATGGCTTTGACATTCTGCTGTTTCATGAGAGAAAGAATTTCTTTAAGTTCATCTTGCGAATGCCCTACACAGGTCAAGTGAGCCATCGTTTCAATGCCTAATTCATTTTGAATACGGCCAACTAGAGATACCGTTTTTTCGCGAGTGCTGCCACCGGCTCCATAGGTCACCGAGACAAAATCGAGATTGAGATTCGTCACTTCGCCCAAGGTACTATAGAGTCCAGCCCACCCCTGGGAGGATTTGGGAGGGAAAAATTCAAACGAAATCGTTGGCTGCTTTGTTTGAAGTTTCTCAAATGAACGTTTTTCGCTATTGGTTATTTGATCCATAGTTAGACAATTATCGCATTAAATTATTGAGTTAAAATTCTATTATACCAAATGGAGCTGGGGATTACCAGAAATGAACCTTTATTCAGTCATATCGTAACAAAGGTGTGATCTGGGGTTATCGTTGACTCCAGGAATTCGGCCAGCGCGCTGCGGGGCTTCGCTGGCCGTTTTTTTATGTCAAAACGGCGGCTGCTTTTTGGATATCCTGAACCGCTTTAGCAGGCTCTTTTTGGGCAAATACCGCACTTCCGGCCACAAGGGTATCAGCACCCGCGGCAACAATTTTTGGAGCAGTATCGCAATCAATACCTCCATCGACTTCCAATCTTTGGTCTGGTCGAAGCATTTTCTTGAGCTGCTGGCAACGCTCGACACTTTCCGGAATAAAGCTTTGGCCACCAAAACCTGGTTCGACCGTCATCAATAAAACCATATCAACATCGGCAATAACCGATTCTAAAGATTCGACAGGTGTTTTTGGCTTGATGGAAATTCCCACGCTCACACCGAGATCCCGAATGACTTTGATCACTTCAGCCGGATCACTAACCGCTTCCAAGTGGAAGGTGATATTATCACTACCTGCTTTGACAAATTCATCGGCATATTTAGCTGGCTCTGAAATCATCAAATGGGTATCGAAAAAGAGCTTACTATGTGGACGAATTTTTTTGATGACTACAGGACCAAAGGAAATATTGGGTACAAAATGGCCATCCATCACATCAATATGTAAAATATTAACGCAAGACTCGATCTGAGAGATATGCTCACTGAGTGACGAAAAATCGGCACTCAAAATGGATGGAGCAACTTCTACGGTTCCTGTGGGTGGCAACTTTTTCATAAGTTCAAATATTGTAATAAGATAGTATCTAATAAAAAACGGCCATCACAGTAAAATTACGGTAATGGCCGTTGAAGATCTGTGATTTAGGTCACTCTTTTACTTATCGTCTAAAATGTTGACGCAGGCAAAATCTTTTCCTTCAAGAAATTCCAGAGAGGCTCCGCCACCCGTTGAAACGTGGCTCATTTTTTCGCCCAGTCCCATAAGTTCGACTGCCGCGGCACTATCACCACCACCTATGATGCTGATCGCACCATTATCTGTGGCATCTGAAATGGCCTGAGCGACTGCTTTGGTACCGACATCAAATGGTTCCATTTCAAAAACACCCATTGGGCCATTCCAAACGATGGTCTTGGCGTCGGTGATTTTTTCAGTGAACAATTCGACGGTTTCTGGACCAATGTCGAGTCCTTCCATATCCTCAGGGATATTGCCAGAATTGACCTGATTTTCCGCGTGAGCTTTGAATTCTGCAGCGATGACATTATCTACCGGCAATACAAGATCACAGCCCTCCGATTGAGCTTTGCTTAATAAGCTAGAGGCCACTTCGAGTTTATCGTTTTCGCAAATACTCTTCCCGACTTCGTAGCCTTGGGCTTTGAAGAAAGTATATGCCATGCCGCCACCGATGAGAATGCGATCAACTTTGGGGATCAAATTTTCGATGACGGTAATTTTATCGCTAACCTTGGCACCACCAAGAATTGCAACGAAAGGACGTTGCGGTTCGCTGAGTGCTTCGCCGAGGTATTTAAGTTCTTTTTCGACCAGGAATCCACAAACACGGTTTCCTTCGCCCATCGCAGAAGGCACGCCATACATAGAAGCATGTTCGCGGTGTGTGGTTCCAAATGCATCGTTGACAAAGACGTCTGCCAAGCTGGCTAAAGCTTTTGCAAATTCAGGTTCGTTTTTGGTTTCACCGGCGTGAAAGCGAACGTTTTCCAGGACGATAACTTGCCCATCTGTTAAACCGTCAACCATTGCCTGTACTTCAGGGCCAATGCAATCAGGTGCTAATTGAACATCCTGACCTAGCAATTCACCCAAGCGTTTGGCAGCAGGCGCTAGAGAAAACTTTTCATTTCTTTCGCCTTTAGGACGACCTAAGTGAGACGCCAAGATAATACGGCCACCTTTTTCGATCGCGGTTTTAATGGTAGGCAAAGCCATTTGAATACGACGGTCGTTGGTGATGTTTCCGCTATCATCTAAAGGAACATTGAAATCGACACGGATAAATACTTTTTTGCCTTTAACGTCAATATCAGCAATTGTTTTTTTTGCCATGCTAAATTACCTTTTAAAAAAAGTCATCCCGCACCAGGCACTGATGCGGGATGATTAACATTCATAAAACAGTTAGGATTACAGAGCTGCCAACTTTTTGATCAAGTCAACGGTTCGGCAAGAGTAACCCCATTCATTATCATACCAACTGACCACTTTGATCAGGTTTGAACCATCTTTTGGAAGGGTCATGGTTGATAGTGAATCGAAAATACTTGAGTGGCTGTTACCAATGATGTCACTGCTGACGATTGGTTCATCACAATATTCGAGAATACCCTTTAATTCACCTTCTGCAGCGGCTTTCACAGCAGCATTGATTTCATCAACGGTGACGGTTTTCTTAACTTCTGCGACCAAGTCAACCACACTACCGGTAATCACAGGAACACGCATAGCGAAACCATCCAGTTTGCCATTAAGATCAGGGATTACTTTACCTACGGCACGAGCAGCACCGGTGGTGGTAGGAATGATGTTCGTTGCAGCTGCACGTGCGCGACGAAGATCACTGTGATAGATATCTTGTACATTCTGGTCATTGGTGTAAGCATGGATGGTGGTCATCATGCCGCGTTCAATACCGAATGCATTGTGAATCACTTTTGCAAGAGGTGCTAAGCAGTTGGTGGTACAACTCGCATTTGATACACATTGTACGCTTTCGCTTAGGCCATCGTCATTTACACCTAATACCAAGGTGGCATCGATATCATCTTTTGCTGGAACGGTCAAAATCACACGATCAGCACCAGCTAAAAGGTGATCGCCATAGCCGCCACGATCGCTTTCACGTGATGCAAAAACACCCGTGGATTCAACAGCAACGTCAACACCCAAGTCGCCCCAAGGAAGATCTTTAGGATTACGCTCGGAGAAAATTTTGATTTTACGGCCGTCGATGACCATATTTTCGCCATCAAATTCGACGGTGCCGCTGTATTTGCCCATGACACTGTCATATTTGAATAAATGAGCGTTTGCTTTTGGATCGGAAAGATCGTTAATACCAACAACTTCGACTTCATCGGGCATCGTGGCTAAAATACGCATAACGGTTCGCCCGATTCGACCAAAACCATTGATGGCTACCTTCACTGAGGACATTTAATAACTCCTTCTTGGTAAATAGGTTACAATTCATGAGTGCCTGGTTCTCTCCCTGAACCATTGAGCATCATCCCTCGATGAGAGCTTTACAACAGTCCTTTGGTGACCCAGCTCTCTGGAAAACAAAGACCACCATAATCTTGGAATGGTGGAGTTCTGTCAAGTTTTTTTATTGCAAATCCTTACGGTGCGAAAGATCGAATAAAATACTACCATTTGGAATAGTTCGTAACCTGAAATTTCGATAGAGTTAAAGGAGATTTTGGGGTAAAAAATACTGTTATGGCAGAAAACTCCCTTCACGAATCGACGCAACAATATATCAGTAGCGTGCAGATTGCCAGCGGGTATGACAAATATTTTACCCATGAGCAGTTGTTCGACTATGACAGTCAGGTTTTGTACCGTTGGTTTAATCGGCCTGGGCGGATGCTGGATCTGGGCTGCGGAACAGGTCGGCATGTGGCGTTATTTGCCAGGCTTGGGTTTGATATGGTGGGCGTGGATTTGTCGCGGGACATGCTTTACCAGACGCAGCGAAAGTTAAAAGAAGCCCGGTTGGATGCGAAACTGGTTTTGGCTGATTTTTGTGACTTGCCGATTAATGATCACAAGTTGATGCTGCAAACCAGCTTTGATTATGCGATTTGTATGTTCAGTACGTTGGGATTGATTTATGGAAATGAGAATCGTATCAAGTTTTTAAAAGATATCTGGCGGTTGCTGGTAAGTAAAGGTCAGCTGGCACTTCACGTACATAATAAAGGTTACAACATCTGGCGACATGAAGGTCGGGCCTTTTTGAGGCGAAATCGACGTGAGGCACGATTGGGCAATGAAGAGCCGGGCGATAAATATATGGAGAACTACCGCGGCATTGAAAATATGTATTTGCATGTCTTTACAGAAGATGAAATTTGCAAATTGCTGAATTTCTGCGGATTTAAAGTATTGGATGTGATTGCATTGAATCGTAAACGAAATGGGCCTTTAAAAAATAATTTTATGCGGTCGGTTAGGTCAAATGGTTTTCTGGTCAGAACTGAGAAAGTTTAAGGAGTTAAAAATAATGGAAACGTCTTTTAAAGAAGAGTTAAAAGAAATCTGCTTGGATTGGGAACGATTAAGGAAAATATTCAATCTTTGCCTTGTTGTTTCCATGATACTAACGCTGATCATAGGAAAAACATTAATTGAATCAACGGCCTCTGATGTTACGCATGTTGAATTCAGGCGAAGTTTTGTTTTTCGAGCGATGATTTATGCTATTATCATTAATGGGTTATATATGATAGGGCCTTTGTTTGAAGTCTATTTAAAAATACTAGAAATAAAACAGACCAAAAAAATAAGACGTTTTCTATTTGTTTTCGGTACGATTGGCTGCATGTTTATAACGCATATTGTAACGATTAAGCGTGCATTTATTGAATTCCATTAATATAAGTATAAAGTGAATGAAAACAATAAAAGGTGATTTGATACAATTGGCCCTGGAAGGTAAGTTTGATGTGATCATCCATGGGTGCAATTGTTATTGTGAGATGGGAGCAGGGATCGCCAAGTCAATCAAAGAACATTTCCCCGAAGCTTATGATGAAGATTGTCGAACCAGAAAAGGTTCACACGATAAGCTTGGCAACATAAGCTATGTAACGGTAACTAGAAATAATCATTCAATCATGATCGTGAATGGCTATACTCAATTTCATTATAGCGGACCTCGTGGCAAAGCCGATTACGATGCCATATGGTCTGTGATAAGAAAAGTGAAAGAAACATTTTCAGGCCAACGAATTGGATACCCTAAAATTGGAGCTGGCCTGGCAGGTGGGGATTGGGAAATTATTTCAAAAATTATAGAAGAAGAACTTGATGGCGAAGATCACACACTTGTCGAATTTACAGGATAATATATAGATGATTGAAGTAGCTTTGTATCAACCAACGATTCCTCCGAATACCGGTAATATTGGACGGCATGTGGTTGGAATGGGTTCGCGATTACATTTGATTGGTCCTTTGGGATTTGATTTGGATGAAAAATCATTGCGACGGGCGGGGTTGGATTATTGGGAACATCTGGATGTGATGCATCACGAATCGCCCGAAGATTTTTTAGAATGGTTGGGTGATAAACGGATCTGGTTGATTACAAAATTTGGCCAGCAGCGGTATGATCAGGTGGAGTATCAGGATGGGGATATTTTGCTGTTTGGTAGTGAGATTTCTGGATTGCCTGATGATTGGCGGGAAAAATGGACGAGTCAGTGTTGCTATATTCCTATGTCAGATAAGATTCGCAGTTATAATTTATCGAATGCGGTTGCTCTGGTTTTAGGGTTTGGATATCATAAAGCAGGATTGTATGATCAATAAAAATTCCTGTGTGGCATGGTACCACGATGCTTTAAATGGAGAATAAATCATGGGGAAAAATAAGAAAAGTAAGAAGCTCGATAAAGAGATTTATGAAACAGAAATTGAGAAATTACAGCTTGAACTGGTTCGACTTCAAGAGTGGGTGAAGTCTGAAAAGCAAAAGGTGGTTGTGATTTTTGAAGGTCGTGATGCAGCCGGTAAAGGTGGCGTTATTAAAAGAATTACCGAACGGGTCAGTCCGCGTGTTTTTCGAGTGGTCGCCCTACCGGCACCGAATGAACGGGAAAAATCTCAAGTCTATCTGCAACGCTACATGGCACAATTGCCGGCGGGTGGCGAAATCGTTTTGTTTGATCGCAGTTGGTATAATCGCGGCGGCGTAGAAAAAGTCATGGGCTTTTGCAACGATGAGCAATATGAAGAATTTATGAATAATATTCCGAACTTTGAAGAGTATATTATTCGCTCTGGGATTATTTTGATTAAGTACTTTTTCAATGTCAGTGCCAAAGAACAGCGAAAGCGTTTTGAGTCTCGCATCAAAGAACCTGCCAAGCATTGGAAACTGAGCCCGATGGATATCGAAGCCATTAATCGCTGGTGGGATTATTCGAAAGCATTTAAAGAAATTTTCAAACGCACCAGTACAGAAAAATCGCCCTGGCATATCGTCAATGCAGACGATAAACGCAGAGCACGATTAAATTGTATTACACATATGTTGAGCCAGATACCCTACGAACGGGTTGATTTCGACAAACCTGAATTACCCCAGCATCCGAAAAAGCCTGACGACTTCAACGATCTTGATTTATCTAGCTATATGATACCAAAAACATTTTAGATTTTATTCCTCATGAAATAGAGGTTTTTTGGCCATAGCGGTTTGGGGTTGTATTTGCTACAATAGGGTCTATAATCCCTTGTTTTACTGTGGCGAGTGATGTGCTTGCCGAAACGTTTTACTTTAACCTATTAAAAAGAAAGTAGTTAGGTTGTTACAATGTCTTTGAAAGTTGCTATTGTTGGCGTCACGGGTGCTGTGGGCCAGGAATTTCTCAGTGTATTAGAAGAGAGAAAGTTCCCTGCCACGGAATATAAAATGCTTGCTTCGGCTCGAAGTGCAGGCAAAACCGTTACATTCGCTGGCACTAAATACACTGTCGAAGAATTGACTGAAGATAGTTTTGATGATGTAGATATCGCTCTCTTTTCTGCGGGTGGTGGCATCAGCAAAACCTTTGGACCTGTCGCGGCAAAATCGGATTGTATTGTGATTGATAATTCATCGGCATTTCGTATGGATCCTGAAGTACCATTGGTTGTACCGGAAGTAAATGCTGATGCGATTCGTAATCACCGCAACATTATCGCAAACCCTAACTGCTCAACGATTATTGCCAACGTTCCAGTTTGGCCATTGCACCAAGCAAATCCTGTTCGCCGTATGGTAGTTAGTACTTATCAAGCGGTCAGTGGTGCAGGTGCTCAGGCGATGGAAGAGTTAAAAACTTTGACCGCAGATGCTCTGGAAGGTAAAGAAACCGAACCAGATATCTTCAAATATAGCTGTGCGTTTAATGTCTTCAGTCATGATAGCGACATTGAAGAAAATGGCTATAACACTGAAGAGATGAAAATGGTCAACGAAACGCGCAAAATTTTTGATGAAGATGATATCGCGATTACTTGCACTTGTATTCGCGTCCCTGTTTTACGTGCTCATTGCGAAAGTATTAACCTGGAATTTGAAAACGCGATTGAACTGGATGACGTCATTGACATCTTACATCGTGCTGAAGGTGTGACGGTCATGGATGATCGCGATGCGAACCGTTTTCCCATGCCATCAGATGCAACAAATCAGGATGATATTTTTGTCGGTCGCATTCGCTACGATGAATCGATTCCTGGCAATCGAGCAATTAACCTTTGGGTAGCTGGTGATCAGATTCGCAAAGGTGCGGCACTGAATGCGGTTCAAATTGCTGAAAAACTGGTGTAATTATTCCAAACAGTGAGATGGAACAACGTAATGTCAAATTAACCGTGGCTTATGATGGCAGCGGCTATCATGGTTGGCAACGGCAAACCGATAACATTATAACAGTACAACAGGTACTTGAATCTGCGATAGTCAAAACGGTACATCACCCAATCAATCTGCGAGGGTCGGGCCGGACCGATACGGCGGTCCATGCGTTGGGGCAGGTCGCTAATTTTTTTACCAACACACAGATCCCTACGGAAAAATTATACCATGCGATCAATAGCCGCTTGCCAGACAAATCGATTCGAGTTCGAAAATCGGAAGATGTCTCCGAAAAATTTGACGCCATCACATCAGCAAAAAGTAAGCTCTATCGCTATGCGATGTTTAATCATGAAGAGATAGACCCTCGGGATATGCGCTATTGTTATCATTATTCTTTTCCTTGTGATGCAAACCGGATGAGTGAAGCGGCTAAACTTCTGCTTGGCGAGCATGATTTCACCAGCTTTGCCTCGGCGGGGAATGATCGGGAATGCAACATTCGCCATCTTATGCGTTGTGACGTTAGTCGTGAGGGACACTGGATTTATTTTGAATTGGAAGCCAATGGCTTTTTGTATAATATGGTACGCAATATTGTCGGCACCTTGGTAGAAATTGGCCGTAGCCATTGGGCTGTGGAAAAAATACCAGAGATTTTAGCGGCATTGGATCGGAAAGAAGCTGGTTTCAAAGCACCTGCTGAAGGTTTGACACTCATGTGGGTAAAATATTAAACCACAGGTTTGCCATGAAAATTGTACATATCATTACACGCTTAATTGTTGGTGGAGCTCAGGAGAATACACTACTTACGTGTGAAGGATTGCATGCGCGTGGCCATAACGTTACCCTCATCACTGGACCGACGACTGGCCCTGAAGGGCAACTCGTTGAGCGAGCACGACAAGGTGGTTATCGTGTCATTGAAATCGAATCGCTTCAACGTGAAATCAATCCATTAAAAGATATTTCAGCATATAAAAAACTTAAACAAATTATACAAGAATTAGATCCTGACATAGTTCACACACATTCAGCGAAAGGTGGCATACTGGGCCGCTGGGCCGCTTATGCATTTCGTATAAAAACAGGGAGTTGTTGTGGGCGATTGGAAAAATTTGAACAGGCCCAAGCAAAATCACATGGCAAACCCAAAATAGTTCATACGATTCATGGGCTGGCTTTCCACCCTTACGAATCGGCATTCAAAAACAAATTGTATATTGCGGCAGAAAAAGCGACTTCGAAACGATGTGATATGATTCTCTCTGTGGCGCAAGCCATGACGGACCAGGCCCTGGTTGTTGGAATTGGCAGGCCAGAACAGTATATTAAAATATTTTCTGGAATGGAAACAGAAGATTACTTACAAAAACCGAGCGAAGAAAAATTAGCTTCGATTCGACAATCATATGATATACCAAACAATCATGTAGTTATTACTTCGGTAGCCAGACTCTTTGAATTAAAAGGGCATGAGTATATTATTAAGTCAGCAAAGACCATTGCAAAAAAATATCAGAATGTGATCTGGCTATTTGTTGGGGATGGTATTTTAAAAGACACATTTCAAAAACAGATTAATGAAGCAGGATTAACAAAACACTTTCGATTTACAGGGTTAGTAGAACCGAAGGAAATTGGCCCTATCCTCCATGCCAGCGATATTTTGGTGCATTGTTCACTACGTGAAGGATTAGCCAGGGCTTTACCTCAGGCACTACTTTGTGGAAAACCAGTGATTAGCTTTGATGTTGATGGCGCTCGAGAAGTGGTTATTAACGAGGAATCCGGTTATTTAATTCCACCCAAGGACATTCCGGCTTTGATCCATGCTCAAGAAAAACTAATCGAAGCTCCAGATAAACGACAACAATATGGCCAAAATGGTAAATCACTTTGCGAAAAAGAATTTAGCCATGATTTGATGGTTGAACGAATAGAGCAAATCTACAAATCACTTATCTAATTTTTTGTGTAACATTTCGCTACTAATTGCATCTATATATATGTACCCATCATATGTTTAAATTAGAGGAAATTCAGTATGAAAGATAAATTGCAGCGGTTTTTAACTCGACTTTGGCATGAATATAGATTCTTTTTCTTTGTGGTCGTCTTTTTTATTATCCCCCTCAAATCGAGTGTGGCAGACTGGAATTGGGTTCCAACGGGATCAATGAAACCAACCATATTGGAAGGTGATCTGGTATTCATCAATAAAGCAGCATATGACTTGCGATTCCCATTAACCATGCATCGACTCGGCCACTGGGCTGATCCTGAGCATGGCGATGTCGTCATTTTGTTTTCTCCTGAAGATGATATGAGACTCGTCAAACGTGTGATTGGAGGTCCAGGAGATACGATTGAAATGATAAATAATGTCATTTACTTAAATGATACGCCACTACAGTATGACGAATTACCGGAACATTATTTGGAAGATTTATCTGAGCTTATCAGAAAACGAGCGGTCTTTTCACAAGAAGATCTTGCAGGGAAAAACCATGCGGTTATGACAACACCATCAATCCATGCAAATCGACATTTTCCAAAAGTCAAAATTCCTGACAATCATTATCTCGTGATGGGAGATAACCGAGATAATAGTAAAGATTCAAGAGCATTTGGTTTTGTACCACGACAAAATATTATCGGTAAAGCCAAAGGCGTAATTATTTCGTTTGACAAAGAACAGAATTTTAAACCACGCTGGAAACGTTTTTTTTCAAAAATAAAATAAGGAAAAAGACAAAATGGAACATATTTGGCTACCTATAGTGATTATAAGTATTGTAATTATTTATGTAATCGTCTTCAAATATATGAGTCATCTCCAACAGAAGTTATATGACAACGTTTTTAATCCAAATGCTAAACTTCAATCCAAAGCAATGGTTCGCATCGGAATCATCAGTGCACCCGGTGTTGTACAAATTGTCGATGATCAGATAAAAGTTTACATGTTAAGTCTATTTGGTGATCCTGAGACACTCCAATACCCTCTCAATGATATAAAAGTTATTAAATCATTTGTTTCAATTAGCAAGGCTGAATGGATTGGAAAAACCTGTTTTAGAATCCAAACACCTAATAAAGAAACATTTGGCTTTGGTGTTTCCAAACCTGCAGCATGGAAAAAAGAACTCTGTGGTATAGGTTATTAACCACCTTTCGATTCTACTGGTCTGAATGGATAGACCCAGGAGGTAAAGGCCGGAGCTTTTCGTGTTTGAATCCAGGCTTTACCTTGACCTCGAAATCTTGCCACTAAACCTTCACCTGAGAAAAATAGGGATTTGTAGCCACCCACTGATGAAACATTGTAATCCAAACCTTCAGTAAAAGCGACGATGTGGCCGGTATCAATGACATATTCATCTTCGATATCGACTTCCATGATACCGCCATAACTATTGAACCAAAGATCACCCGTGCCAGAACATTTAATTAAAAACATGCTTTCACCGGAGAAAAAGCCTTTCATCAATCCTTGCCACTTCGTTTCAACATTTATATCCATACTTGAAGCGACAAAGGCTGAGCCTTGCAAGAAGATGGTTTCATTTTCTAAATAAACATGATCCATATCACCGGCTGCAGATGGCGCGATACCGATTTCTCCGGCGGCACCTTCTGGGGTAAATTCATTAATAAACAGTGATTCGCCAGTCAAAAAGCGTTTGAATCCGCCACGGAATTTGGTTTTCATATTTATATGGGTATCCATGGTTGCCATTGCGGAGGCTTCTACTTTTAGCGTTTGACCACTGGGAATCGTCACAGTGAGAAATCCAAAGTCGGGTTGATGATCAAAATGAAATTGAAAATCTGATTTATCTTTATCCATTATATTATCCTTTTATGGTTAGTATCTTTTTTAGCGAGGTTTTAGCATCGGTCCTAACGCTTTGCCAAAAGAGCTTGGGTTATGTGATTGACACCAAACGGTCCCTTTGCCTTCAAATTTGCAAACGAGTCCTTCTCCTCCCAGAATGGATGACATCCAGCTCTGTCCGGCTTTGGTTAAGGTAAAACCTAACGTTTCATTAAACGCGACGATATGTCCTGTATCAACGATGTATTCACCATCAACTTCAACCGGATAAATAGCACCAAAGGAATTAAAGATCACATGACCGCTGCCGCTTAAATTGACCCAAAACATGCCTTCACCAGAGAGTAGAGTTTTGAACCCTTGCCAGCCTAGATCAATATCGATCTCTGGACTACAAGCGACAAAGCTACCGCCCTGAACAATTAAACGTTCATTCTCCATTTGATAGTCCTGCATGTCACCAGCGAGCGTTGTACCCAAAACAACATGTCCGCCCTGAGAAGAAGCCGTGTAATGGTTGAGGAAAAAATTCTCGCCTGAAAGCATGCGTTTCATCGCTTTCATGATGCCGCCTTTGCCTTTTTTATGTGTCGTGGTTTCAATGTGCATGTCACCACTCATCGAGATCATTGAGCCACCTTCTGCCGTAAGATGCTCATTGGGTTCCAAAGTTACATTGGCAACGGAATTGCCTGGTCTATATTGAATATCAATGTCCATTGTCGTCTCCTTTAGAATAAATGGCGATTGGTCCAGGATGCCAGCGATTCCATACTTCGCGTTTGGATCACGATTTTTCCAGACCCTTCCATGCGTGTCACTAAACCTTCGCCGCTAAAAAAACTGGAAAAAATACCACCGGCCAATTGCACCTTCATATTGAGTTGCGGTTCATAAGCAACTAAGTGACTGGTATCGATAATGTATTCTCCTTCGATCTGTTTTTCGATGAGTCCACCATAAGCACCATACCAGACTTTACCAGTACCACTGACTTCCAATTTGAAAAGTCCTTCTCGCCCAATCCATGATCGAATACCAGCCCACTTAAGCCCAAGCTTAACACCGGGTGTTGAGCAGACATAAGCCCCTGGTTGAAGACATAAACTGGAATTTTCCAATTCGAGGCAATGCATATCACCTGGGGTATTTTGGGTTAAGGTCAGTCTTTTCGTATCACCGGTATTATTGGTAAACTCATTAATAAATAAGCTTTCACCGCCTAAAAATCGCTTACATAAACCAGAGAAAAATCCTCCATTTAATTTCGCTTTGACATCCAAATCCGCTGCCATGGATGACATGGCATCTGATTCAGCCACGATGGTCTCGCCCGGCTCCAAATCGACCTGGAGAAAGGCAAATACCGGCTTGGCAACTATTTCTGCATTCATTTTTGCTCCTTTGTTTGCGGAAGTGCGTTGAGTGCTGATTGCAATTCCATTTGAAATTTTGGTAAATCCAGATCAAGTTTGATAAACTGGTTTTGTTTGCGGAAGTTTGCTATCTTTTTCTGTAAAACCTCGATACGATCATCTGTGGCTGGATGGGTACTGAGAAAATCCATTTCGCCATGGGTATCACCATATTCTTTTTCCAGTAATTTAAAAAAATCAATCAACCCCTGTGGATTAATATTGGCTTCATTTAAATAATATAATCCCTGATCATCTGCTTCGCGTTCAAATGCACGGCTGTTTTGTAGAAAAACAAGTACGCCTGCCCCTTCGATAATGGTGGCCAAAGACGACCCACCATCCGTTAAGACACTGATAGCGACTAACAATCCTGCTTTCTTTAATAAACTTCTGAGATGATGGCGGCAGGTAACATGAGCGATTTCATGTCCCAATACACCAGCGATTTGATCGGGATGGCTGGCTTTTAATAATAAACCCGAATGAATCACAATCTGTCCACCCGGTAATGCAAATGCATTTATTGACTCATCTTTAATGATATAAAAATCAAAGGTATATTCCGGGCTCTCTCGTTTGACAACATCAAGTAGTGGTTGTGTGATGTTTATAATTTGTGATAATAATGGCTCGTCATTAATGATGACTTTATCCTGAGTGAGGGATTCAAATAAATAGTCACCTATTTTTTGTTCATATTCAAAAGGAACCGATTGGGCAGCTTTGTTAATGATCATGTCATAACAAACTACGGTAAGACCAATCCCCAAAACAAGCAATACCAAGATCGATAAAATGACACTTCGCCAAGCCCATTTCTTTTTCTTGATCTGTATAAGCTGCTGACTAAAAGCTGGAAATTGCTTAAGGGTTGGATTAGACAACACTGATTTATCGGAAAAACAGAAAGTGACATCTGGACAATCTGGGTGAGTGATAAAGACCAATCGATCACTGGCACCACTCAACTTCATTTGAGTTTGGTCGTCTATTGGCATATAAAGGGTATGCTCATCAACGTAAAACGTAATTGAACCAAATTCTATAGAAAAATGACCGCTTTTTTTTCCACGTTCAAATTCGTCACTAAATACAAAACCTTTATATTGCATTTTATTCCCAAAAAAACCGTTTTAATCAAATATAATTAAGAAACCAACCATTCACAAACTATTATCGCAGGTATATCAATCGGTTCAAGGATTTTTTGGTTAATCCAACGAGGTCATATTTCCCATTTAATGCCTTTGAAGTGTTTAACTGGCTTTAGTAATATATATACTCACTAAAGCTTAGCAAGGCTCTACGTTTCAGAGTCTTGCTATATTTTCGAAATAATTATGAAAAGAAGGATATAAAAAGCTAATTAAATTTATCTTCCCTAAGTACTTTTACATTCTCCAGATAAACGACAACTGCATAATCTTCAAAATAACTGCTTTGAAGATCCTCACAAAATTTATTTGCCGTCATCTCTTCACATAATATTTCAAGCTTTACATTTTTGCTATACTCGAAATCGCCATCACGTAAACCGCGTGCCCCCTCACCTCGGGCATCCATCGTGGTATATCCATGAATACCATGTTTTTTAGCCAGTTCAACGATTTTCTCTTCTAAAAATGCTTCACAAATCACCGTCACAAGTTTTCGGTCATAATAATTCATATTACGCTCCTATCATAGGCTGAAGCCACAAAGCCATCTTATGGTAGATGGGAATTCCTATAACAACATTAAATGGAAACGTTATCCCTAACGAAGCCGTTAAATAAATGGCCGGATTTGCCTTTGGTATACCCACTCGAACCGCTGCTGGTGCAGCAATATATGAGGCACTAGCAGATAATGTTGCTAAAACGATTATGCTACCCAATTTTAAACCACATAAAGTACCGAGAACCGTACCAATGGCTCCAGATAGCAACGGCACAGCAATCGAAAAACCGATCAACGATAAACCAAATCGTTTAATTGAACCAATACGCTTGGATACCACCAAACCCATTTCCAAAAGAAAGAATGCCAAAGCACCTTTAAATGGGTCAACAAAGACAGGGTCCAATGGTTGCATTTTTTCAAGCCCTACGATATAACCAATTATCAAACCACCAACCAATAAGAAAATACTTTTACCAAAGATCACTTCATGCATCACGGCTTTTAATTCGGTATTAAATTGCTTGGATCCCATTTTGGCAAACATCACACCAATCGCGAGTGCCGGGATTTCTAGAATGACGATCATGACGGTCACATAGGGATCGTAATTAACGTTAAGCCGTACAAGATAATCGATACAAACAGCAAATGTCACCGCACTAACCGAGCCATAATGTGTGGCCAATGCCGCGGCATTATTTCGCGAATATCGAAATAATTTAAACGCTATAAAAAAAGCTAATATAGGAATTATCACGCCTACCAAGCCGGTGGCTAGAAGCGGCAATACTAATTCACCCATATCAACTTTTGATAGCTCTTTACCCCCTTTCAAACCGATGGCAAGTAGAAGATAAATACTCAAACTCTCATAGAGCGTTTCAGGTATTTTTAAATCGGATTTCAGCAGACCCGCTGCTAAACCTAAAATAAAGAAAAATACAATAGGGTTCAGTAAAGCATCCATTTATTGTTTCCTTAATAATCAGCAAGCTTTGACACCTGCTCATTTATTTTAACCGCTACAATCTATAAATGAAAAGCGGTTATTTTCATACTTTATTTTACAAGCTTCTACATCAGGATCGTGTTGCATAATAATCGTCCAATCCTCTTCTATGGCTTTTGGAAATAACGTCTCTTTTTCTGCGAGTGTTGTTAATGGATAGAGGTCAACTGACATAATACAGGGTAAATGTATATGTTGCACTCTGGGCACTAAATCCGCAGCGTAAAAATATGTCGAAGAACCATTCTTAATAAGAGGACATTGCATGGCAGGTGTATGTCCATGAAAACACAATACGCTCATATTGTCAGAAATTTGTTGATCACCCTCAATTAATTCCAGCTGATCCATCTGTTTAACAGCATCAATTTGCCGCGGATGATAGCCTGCCTTGTCACGAATCGTAGGATTTTGGGCCCAAGCCCATTGCTCATTTTGTAACCAGACTTTCGCATTTGGAAAAGTCGGGGCAAAGGTATCATTCTTTTTGACAATGATCCCTCCGACATGGTCATAGTGCATATGAGTTAAAAGCACATCAGTGATCTGTTCTGGCGACGTGTTAAACGGAGCTAATGCTTGCGCATAATCAAAATTCGTCCTATCGGGTCGATGAAATTTTAAGAACTTTGGATCATCTGCATAATAATTACCAATCCCCGTATCAACGATAATTTTACGGTCACCATCCTCGACATATAAATTTCGCAATGCCATGGTAATTTTATTATCTGCAGAAGGCTCAACCCATTTTTGCCACATGACTTTAGGTATGACCCCAAATGCAACGCCAGCATCAGAGCCAATAGTGCCAGAAAAGATTGTATGTATTTCAATAGACATTCGGGTCTCAATAATCCAATATTTTGAATGTAAACGAATATAACTTTTTGGCAACACTATACATCTGACAGGTTAAAATAGCAAGGTCAGGGTTATATTTTAATTTTCTGTTTCCTTTGTGATTTTTGAAGGCTATAATTATATAAAACCCTTCACAGGAATGACTAAGGAGAATATTTTCGGGAAAGAGGTATTTATGATCACTGATCAACAAACGAATTTTACAAAACAGATTAATGCACTCAAAAGCAACCTGGAATCCGTAATTTTTGGCAAAACGGAATGTATCGACATCCTTATTATGTCATTATTAGCTGAAGGATCCGTTTTGCTTGAAGATATCCCAGGCGTAGGAAAAACCACGCTAGCCAAAGCATTGGCCAAAAGTATTAATCTGGAATTCCATCGAATTCAATTCACACCCGACTTATTGCCGGCCGATATTCTAGGCTCTTCGGTGTATAATCCTGTTAGCGGTAGCTTTGATTTTAGGCAAGGACCGATTTTTAGTAACGTGTTACTTGCGGATGAAATCAATAGAGCATCTCCGCGAACCCAATCCGCTTTACTGGAAGCTATGAACGAAACACAAGCTACCATCGAAGGAAAAAGTTATAAGCTACATAAACCCTTCATTGTGTTAGCCACACAAAACCCTGTCGATTTCCATGGTACTTATCCATTACCTGAAGCACAGCTAGATCGATTCTTGATCAAACTAGATCTAGGGTATCCTGAACAAGATTTTGAAGTAAATATTTTGCAGTCGTTTAACCAGAGACACCCAATTGAGCAAATTAAACCTGTCCTTGAAATGGAGGATATATTATCGATGCAACAAGCGGTGAGAGACATTCGAATGGATGAATCTATTTCGCAATATATTGTCTCCATCGTCAATCAAACTCGTGAAGATTCCAGGTTAAAATTAGGAGTAAGTCCCCGCGGGGCATTAATGCTCTCACGAGCATCACAAGCTTGTGCATTTCTTGAACGCCGAGATTTTGTCATGCCAGATGATGTGCAACGCCTCGCAAGATATGTACTACCACACAGAATCCTTCTTACATCAAAAAGTCAATATGATGGCAACTCAAAACCAAAAATTATTGACGATGCTGTTTCTTCGGTAAAGGTCCCGACATGAAATGGTCACGGTACCTAACATTGACGACCCGACTTCGTCGTTGGCTCATGAATTATTATTTAACCAACATGGGCAAAACCGTCTTCGCAGCGATCATTGTCTCTGGCATCGCCTCCATACTCATTTCGACTTATCAAATTGTTACGATTTTAATTTTTTTGTTTATATCTGCTTTTGTCGTCGGATTTATATTCTGGCCTCGTATTGAAGTCTCTGAAAGCCTGCCAGATAAAATGGTCGCGAATCGTCCGATCAAAGCAACATTCACCATTAAAAATTTATCGAGATTTCCTGCATATGATATTTCTTTAGGACTGTTTCAATTACCTCGAGAGTTTAGTGAGCTTAATGACAATCAATATATAAAACGGATTGCACCCGGTGCAAGCGAAACATTTGACATAGAAATGGTCTCTACAAAACGTGGCGTTTACTCAATTTCAAATCCTCGATGTTTCACAACGTATCCATTCAATCTGTTTCGATATGGTCGCTGGAATACAACTCAAAAAGCAATCATTGTACTACCTGATTATCACCCTATCGAACGGATGGACATTGCCTCAGATTTACGTTATCAAACAGGCGGAATTGTTGAGGCCAGCCTTGTAGGGGAATCGCCAGAGTATATCGGCAATCGAGAATTTCAACCGGGTGACTCCACACGACGTCTCGATACACGCGCCTGGGCCCGTTTGGTTAAACCTGTCGTTAAGGAATATCATGAAGAATATTATTGCCATGTCGCAATCGTTATGGATACCTATCATTCTCGTCGTCACACCATTCGTAGCGACGCCAAGAATATTTTTGAATCCTCTGTTCGTTTAACAGCAGCGATTGCCAACTATTTATCTATCGGAGAACGAATCGTCGATTTCTTTGTCGCAGGTTCAGACTTATATGTTTTCAGAACAGGTCGCCATACAGGTGTTTTTGAAAATGTATTGGATATTCTGGCCAGCATCAAGGAAAGTACCAAAAGTCCATTTAAAACGATTACTCCTGAACTTTCAGAAGAATTATCTCAAACATCATCCATTATATTTGTGTTACAAGATTGGAATCAAGACCATGAAAACTTACTAAGGCTGGCAGTGGAAGCAGGATGCCAATGCCGCGTCTTTATTATTGGCAACAATAAAACGAGCCATGACATTACAGAAGGTGAACACCTCGCGGGACACTTTACTTTTCTTGAAACACCATTTATTGACAAGGGACATGTGAAAATTTTATGAAATACGATAGACTTTTTGGTTTATTATTAACGGCTATTGCAACCATATTTCCAATATATGCATCACACCGGTATGTCTTAAGTTTATTCTTTTTGTCAATTGCATTCGTTGGATATCTGGGACAATGGCAGCTTGATCTAAGTCGCATCAGACGCATCATCGCATTTCTTTTTGTAGTGCTAATTTTGACACTTCACTACCGTCTAGTGACACCTTTAACTAACTCTCTCGATACAATGGTGAGTGAAATGGAACGCATTCTAATTGCTGAATACCTGATTGGCATCATGGCATTGCAGTTTTTTCTAAAAGTTAAAAAAGAAACATTTGCAACCATTGCCATGGTGGGATTAACATCCATTTTGATCACTGCCTTTGCTATAAAAAATAGCTTGGTTTTTCAACAACTTCAAATATTTGGAATACCTTATCTCGTATTGATGATTTTTTGTGGGAATTTCACACGTATCCCAACGCTTTATCATCATTACCGGCAACTTCTCGTTCATCATTCTGTCGCGTTGACCATTTTAATTCTTTCCGTCGGATTAGGCTGGTTTACAGGATCATTCTGGCAGAAAAACCAAAGACAATTCTATAATTTCCTATTAAACACAAACACGTCTCCAGTTTTAATGGATCTACTGGGATACAATAATGATGAAACACTTGGATTTGCTGATGAAGTTCAATTAGACAGCATTCATAATATTAAAACAAATGACAGCGACAAAATAGTTTTACATATATTCAGCCAATCTGAACCAGGGTATGTGAGAGCAAAAATATATGAAACATACCAAAATGATGAATGGATATCGGAATCCATTCCAATAGTTGTTACGCCAACAGTCACGATTCCTGAGAACATTGAGCTGCCTAAAAAATCAAATATATTTAGACTTCAAAAGGATCAACTTCACACACATGCACAATCTCAAACGATGGACATTTGGCCAGATGCAGATCTTGAAGTGGGTTTTCTAAATGTCTTGGGTAGCACTATCATCGAAGCACCCGTATCAACAATACGAATTAATGATAATGCCGAATTTGATTCCGATGATTTAGTAGGTGGGGTTAATTATTTCATTGCTAAATCTGATATCAGACAAGACAAAATACCTAGCCAAGCCACATTTGAAAAATACTTAAAAAAACCATTTTACCTAAACGATAGCCTTGCTCCATTGGCAAAATCAATTTTTAAGAATACAAAAACTCCCAAAGAAAAAATCTCCGCAGTCAAAAAATATTTCCATGAGAATTATCAATATAGGCTTGGTATAGAAATTCCAGAACATGAAGACCCTCTTGAATATTTCTTACTTGAACAACCCGCGGCTCATTGCGAATTTTTTGCTTCGGGTGCTGCGGTATTATTGCGTTATGCTGATGTCCCAACACGCCTGGTAACAGGCATGATAACAAAAGAAAGACATCCTTATCTTGATTGTTGGGTTTCACGAAACAAAGATGCCCACGCATGGGTTGAAGCATGGGACTCTGAAGATCAAAAATGGGTATTGGTTGAAGCAACTGTCAGTGAAGGGCAACCCGGAGACATGATCGCCCAACAGGGTGGATTTGTCATTGATATGATACAATTTTATTTTCAAAAAATTCGTATCATGATCTTTCGTGGAGAATATATCATCTTATTACAATGGATTCTTTCAGGCCTATTAGCTATTTTAGGATTCTTAGTTACAAATCCACTGGGCATTCTCATATCGATACTTCTTTTATGGATGATGCTCAAAAAATATAAACATATCTTCAAGCGTAAACCAAAAAGTGAAAGTGAATTACTCAAACTATGCCATAAAATGCTAAAGAAAATGGACCGAAACCTTAAGCGAAAAGGGATTTGGCGTTCTTCTTCCGAGACGCTAGCTCAATTTTCTCACCGACTGTCTGCCAACCATGAAGACGAATATTTAAACCGCGTATCTGAATGGTATCAAAAATATGCCCACGTAAGATATGGCGCTATTCATAATATTGAGAAAATCATTGAGCTTGAAAAGTCATTCCCGCGGAAATAATCTTGTCATCTAAATAAAGGGTGAGTGACGGGATTCGAACCCGCGGCCCCCAGGACCACAACCTGGTGCTCTAGCCAACTGAGCTACACCCACCATCATTATCTGTCTGAGTAACATCTGTTCAAAGCAGACCAAGAAGTGTAACAATTCATGACGTGCTTGTCAACCTGACGATTGAGAACTATTTCCCACAATAATCAATGATTCGTGCCAACTCGCTTCGCAGATTTTTCCGCTCAACAATCATATCGACAAACCCATGCTCTAAAAGGAATTCCGCTCGCTGAAACCCCTCGGGCAATTCGACTTTCACCGTATTCCAGATAACACGAGGCCCGGCAAAACCAATCAAAGCCTGCGGCTCAGCGATAATGACATCGCCTAACATCGCAAAACTCGCAGCGACCCCACCGGTAGTTGGATCTGCAAGGACAGAAATATAAAGACCGCCAGCTTGATTGAGCCTGCCTATCGCGGCACTGGTTTTCGCCATCTGGCTCAAACTCAATACCCCCTCCTGCATGCGTGCACCACCTGAGCAACTGACACATATAAAGGGAACTTTCAATTCATAAGCGATCTCTGCAGCAACAGTAACTTTTTCTCCTACGACCGACCCCATTGAGCCCATCATAAACTCAGGATCTAATGCGGCAAGAACCACCATACGACCTTTAATAAAAGCTTTACCAATCACGGCAGCTTCATTTTGATCTGTCTTTTTCTGATAAGACTTTAGTCGAACACGATACTCTTTAGAATCTTTAAAATCAAGAGCATCGACAGGAACACAATCTGTCAGCAATTCCTCAAACGAGCCTTCATCACAAAGCTGTGCAATACGTTTCCGAGCAGAAAGACGGTAATGATGTTCACATTGTGGACAAACACCAAGATTCTCCTCAATCGACTTAACAAAAATCATGTCTTCGCAACCATCACATCGACGCCAAAGGCCTTTAGGCACATCACGCTTTTTACGTAATGAAAAACCAGCCCAGGTTTGATCATTTGGGTTCTGAGGTTGCTGCTTTTTTCGGGTTGTCAAATGGATACCTTTCGCTGTGGCGTGATGCTTTGACTTGGTTCAGACACTGCAATAATGTTGTCCATCGGATAGTTTTCAGGTTTACCCTTCGACCGATCCATGCCAAAATCAAACATCTGCATGGAGCTCTCGCAGTTAGCGATACTCCAGAAATTATCTAAAGGTGTTTCAGTTAAAAGACATCTGGCAACAGCAGAGACAATATTAGCTGCTACCAAAATAACTGTCTTATCCTTGCTTTCATTTTCTAATGTTTTTAAAGAACGCTCAACGCGATCAAATACATCTGCTAATATTTCACCTTGCGGCGGACATACACTAACAGGATCTTTGCTCCATTGCTTATAGGCACTCTTATAGCGGGTTTTGACATCACTTATACGAAGCCCCTGCCAGATACCAAAGTTCATTTCCTTAAAACCAGAAATTACATGGCTGCCCGGTAAACCACATCGCTGAGAAAGATAATCAGCTGTAGCCGCAGAGGATTCGTTCCCACTGCTATAGAGGCAATCGGGTTTCTCCTGCTGCAAACTAACGGCTATATCATTCAGTGCGTTTTTCCCCGCCTCGCAAAGCGGTAGTGGAATGGTTCCCTGAATTCTATCCTGCTCCTGCCAGGCTGTTAATCCAGCCCGAACTATTATCAGTTTTTTCATATTATCCTTGTGCTTATCACTTTTTTGAATAAACGACCATTATACTCAAATCGATAAACCGAATGCAACAAGTTCAAGGCAACAACAACAACAATTAACCATAAGAGCAAGAAAAACAACAACTTATGACATAAAATTCCTGGATTTTTCTTTAAAAATACCTAGTGAAATCACTCATTTTTAGATAAGATGGGAAACATAAAGGATTAGCAATGCAACCATATGATATTGCCATTATAGGAGCAGGCCCCATCGGTCTGGAGACGCATATCGCCTGCCAAAAAGCAGGAATGAGCGTTTTACACCTGGATAAAGGCCAGATCGGTCAGACCATTTCCTGGTTTCCTCCCCTCATGCGATTTTTTAGCTCAAACGAACGCATTGCCATTGCCGGCGTGCCCATTCAAACGACAGACCAGTCAAAATGTACTCGAGAAGATTATCTAGGTTATTTAAGAGGCCTGGTCATACAATTTAACTTGCCGATTCAAACATTCGAGCCGGTCACGCAGGTAACCAAAGAAAATAATTTATTCACAATACAGTCGGATCGCTTTGGCCAAGAAGCGACATACCAGGCAAGAAATGTCGTCATGGCAACGGGTGGCACTGCCTGGCCTAGAAAATTGAACATTCCCGGCGAAGAATTTGATCATGTGCATCGTCAATTTGATGATCCGCACAAGTATTTTCAACGAAAACTGATGATCATTGGTGGCAAAAATTCTGCTGTCGAAGCGGCATTGCGCTGCCATCAAGCATTTGCCAAAGTCACCATGTCCTACCGTAAAAAAGATTTTAATTCCAGTAGCATCAAATATTGGTTACTGCCGGAAATGAAAAGTCGAATCAAAGCACATGAAATCACCTGTCATTTTGAAACGATCCCCGTAGCCATCTATAGAGATTCCGTTGCTTTGAAACATTTAAGAACAGGAGAAACGTTTGAAGTACCTGTTGATAACGTTTTAATTTCAATTGGCTTTGAAGCAGATATGAGTCTCTTCAAAAAAGTAGGTATCCCCCTGGAAGGTGAGGGCAAAATTCCACAATTTGATCCATCAACCATGCAGACGCATATTGATGGACTTTATATCGCCGGAACCGCTGTTGCTGGCACTCAACAATCTTACCAGGTCTTTCTTGAAAATTGTCATGTCCATGTCGATCGGATTGTTGCATCCATTACAGGAACGCCACTTCCTGAAGCCCCTAAAATAAACGATGATTTAGAAACCTAATTCAATATAATTAACCGTCGAGAACCATGTCAGAAGACAAAAAGTCAAAATCTTTTTTAGAACGAGCTAAATTTAGACTTCATTCGATTTATCTCGTCTATTATTTAGGCATCATTGGCCTTGTTGCCATATTATGCTCTTTGATCATGATGCTGGACGAGAACTGGATGCTGCAATGGCCCCCGACGGGCTTGGATATCCTTCTCATTCTATGCTCAACGCTATTGATCATTTTGATCTGGCTCTTCTTGTATTGGATACGATTAGCAAGTCCTTTAACGCGATTAACCCGCAAAGAATTCGGAACGGTCTTCGACGTCGACTTACAACAGTTTGATATGCTCAAACAAGGTCTTGATCAACGTATTCATGCCATCCAGGATTATGTACGTCAGTGTTATATTGTTTCAGATCGACCACTCACTTCCATGGAAGAAAATAAATTACGCGATCTATGGCTAATCATTTATGAATTCACCTATGAACTGGATCAGATCAGAGATTTCTACCAGGACTGGTATCGTTTTGGATTTTCACGTAGACGCCGGCGCAGACGCTTTCGAAGTTTTTTACTGACCTTCCTGATCGATATCATGCTCTATGAGAAATCTCATCGATTTGCTTCGGTGATGCAGCTCAATCAAAACGCGGTTAAATTTTTGGATGCGATTGAAGTCAAAGATCGCATGGAATCAGGATCCTTTAGCCGCTTCTTTTTCCAATTGGCTGGCATGGAGAGTCAGGTGCGTATCGTCGCAGGAAGAAACTGGTTTCGGCTTGTAAAACGATTTGCGGGAAAAAAATCTTGTCAGCATCCGCAATGCCAAACACTCATCGATCAAATTGAGGCAACCCTCAAACAGATTGACCAAACCGCTCCGATTGATTTTAGAAAATTGGAAATGCTGCCTGAAAGACGCGTGCTCAAACGAGCCATCCATCGCATTTGGCTCCCGGCTCAAACATCCGTTGCTAAGTGGATGGGGACACATCGGGCAATGAAAGCACTGGGCGAATTTGTTATTACAAAAAATCAATTTGAAGAAATGGATCGCCATTTAGAACCAGGCGATATTATGCTTTCACGGAAAAATTGGTATTTTTCCAATGTTGGCCTGCCAGGTTTCTGGCCTCATGCCATTTTGTATATTGGTGATCCAGAAAAATTCAAACGTTATTTTGATGACGATAACGTCAAATCCTATTTAAAAGAACTTACGAATGAAGAATGTAAACTCGAGGACTATTTACATAAAACGTATCCAGAAAGGTGGCAACGCTTTCTGAATGGAAATGGCCAGGAAGATTTCCAAGTCATTGAAGGAATGAACCCTAGAATCATGTTTCATTCACTTCAAGAAGCGTGTGGCGATTACGTTTGTGCGATGCGGCCCCGATTGCTGGATAAAAAAACAAAAGCTCAAGCGATTATCAAGGCCTTTGGCTATTTGGACACCCCCTATGATTTTAATTTCGATTTTGCCACGGATCATGCATTGGTTTGTACAGAGTTAGTCTGGCGAAGTTACCGGCCTTGTGAAAATAAAGAGGGCTTGCATATCGAATTAGTGGAAGTCGCTGGACGAAAAACACTCCCTGCCAATGAATTTGCCAGACACTTTGCCAAAGAACATGGCAAGCCAGACGCCCAATTAGATTTTGTCTACTTCCTGGATGCTAACGAAGAAAAACAAATTGCCGTTGTATCCAATGAAGAAGCGTTTTTAAAAACGCACGAACGATCCAAATGGAGTTTCATGCAGGATTAGTTTTGACATCTTCCCCATCCTTATTCCGCCTTCGCAATTGCTTCGTCGCGACTAGTTCATCATCGACGAACTGAGGCTGCCACCCAATTTTTACAGTAATGAATTTAAACTAGCCAACCCGACAAGTTCATGACAGAAAAATGGCTCGGCATATTTGACTCCGATTCGGTCGCCAAAATAGCTGGCCTGATTTTTTAGCATATCGACAATCCAACCTTTGCGAGCTGGGTCTTTTTGGTTATCCCAGAATTGACTTTGGTAGGCGCAAATGGCTTGTTCTTTTTTCTCCCACTGATCGGTAATATCAACCACAAAACTTGGGTTGGGATGAACATTTAAATGTGTCGCATAATAATAAATAATTTTTTCTGGATGATGCGGTTCATGCTTCATATCTGTTTTGGTCAGTTTGGCATGAAAACGCGCATCCTCAATCAAACGGCTGGCATGAATATGATCCGGATGGGCATCAGGACGAAAAGTAGCAAACACCCAACGAGGTTTAAATTCACGAATTGTTTCAGCTAAGATGACTCGATTTTCCATCGTCTCTTCAATGTAACGATTGGGAAGCCCTAAATTAACTCGCTGCTTTATTCCTAAAGCTTCACTTGCTTTAGCCGTTTCTTTTTCGCGAATCTCAATACTACCGGCAGGTGTTGGTTCACCGTTGGTCAAATCGGCCAAGGTCACATCCCAACCATCCTCAATGAATTTGGCTATCGTTCCCCCCATGGCCAATTCAGCATCATCAGGATGCGGGGCAAAAATAAGAATTGTTTTTTTATTACTCATCGTTAATCTTTATCTTTCCATGCCCACCACTTCAACAAGTTTGGATCATGCTCAGTATGTGTTGCATAATAGACGGCACAACGAAAACAATATAGCACACATCGATCAACAGGCTTACCTTCATATTTAATTAGCGAAGCATACATGTTTTCAGGATTCCTACTTTTAAGATCATTTACTGAATGGATCCCAATATTATTGAGCATCAAAGCTAATTTGGGGCCTATGCTAGGAATGGATTGTAGTGTTGCATTCATATTACATCTAAATTTTTACACATTATATTTAATATCCAAAAATGGTAAGGGTTCCTTCTGGATAAATTCTTCTTCGATATATTTGAGCGTTTCTTTTTGTTGGGGGAAGGTTAGATGCTCATCAGCCATCGAGGGTAATAACCATTTGTATTCTTTATGCTCCGGGGATAATTCCACTTCACGCTCGGTGCTGACAAAAGCTAAAAAAACCGGGGCTAAACAGATCGTATTGGTACTCGCTTCGTAAAAACGTTCAACAACATTACAAGAATAAAGTTTGTAGGGCTGAAGACCCGTTTCTTCTTTCATCTCACGAAGTACCGTTTGCCAGGCAAGCTCACCGCCCTCCACTCGACCTGTCACCGGCTGCCAGGTATCTCTAAGATAAGGATTTTCCCGTTTTAATAATAGATATTTGCTGCAACCATTTTCAATTTTGCAAACATAACAATAGACCAGAAAGGCTTTGACAGGTATTTCACCGGTAATTTTCAATTCTTCACTCATGACAATATAATAACATCGCTCAAATGATTTGTCCAATTGGATTCAAGCAACTGCCACAAATTCCATAAACCGCTTCGCGTCCAAATAATCAGGTAATCGTTTATCAAAAGTCTCTTCTTTTAACTTGGGGCAATCTCCAATACCAATAAACTCATAACCTAATTCGTTGGCTGCTCGAAAATCCCACGCTTTATCGCCCACATAAGTGATTGTATTGAAATGCTCTATTTGATATTCATTTTTTGCTCGTTCTGTTGCCACCTCTAAGATGCATTTTCGGTCATAATGATCATCTGATGATGCCAGAGGAACGGAAGTTAGGACATCAACCGCTTGAAGCTTATAAGCCGCAGACATTTGCCAACCACCCGTTGCAATAGCGACATAATGAGCCTTGCTAGATTGCAAAATATTATCAATCTGTTTTGCTCCTGGAATGGATTCAAAAGTTTGTTTTTGCAAACGATCAACAAACATCTGTTTCATCTGATCGATATCATATACTGTCGGTTTACGTTGATAATGCTTCTCAATAATTTCTTCAAAAATACCGGCATCAGTGGAGTGCTTATAGGTATACCAATCAGCATCGACATGTTGAATTGAAAAAACTTCTTGCAGCGCTTGGCAAAAGGCATCTGCATCAGCCTTGTTTGAATCGACCAATGTACCATCAATATCAAATATCACCAAATGTTTCATGATGATCAATTATAGATAAATAGAATAACACGTAAAGAGTGGATTAGTAGACAGTGAAACTCAAAAAAGACACCCTGGAATAATCCAGGGTGCCGATTGAAGGGTTTGATACTTGTTCTATAGTGTTGTGCGAACAACCTTTTGTCTAGGCTAAAGGATTGATCAGGTCGATTTTGGCAAAGGATTTTCCCAAAACCTCTCTGGCATCGACATCAAACCAACTATTTAAAACCTCCGAATAGACACTTCTGAAATCAACATTGAATTTCAGATCTTTATTATCATCCAAATCGGTTAGGCTTGGGTACTGGCCATGAAGTCCTGGACGTACGCCATTACCGATGATGAACATGGGGCCGGCTGTGCCATGATCTGTGCCACCACTGGCATTTTCAGCTGGACGTCGACCAAACTCTGAAAAACAAAGGACCAATACGCGATCTTCAAGTCCCTGCTTTTTCATATCTTTCATAAAGGCATCCACCGCTGTTGAAAAACCTGTCATCAGATTCCTGTGCTGATTGGCTTGATTGGCATGCGTGTCAAAACCACCAAAAGCCACCTGATAAACATTGGTAGGCAAACCACCTTTAATAAGCTTAGACACATTACGAAGATTTCGCCCCAAAGCATTTTGTGGATATTCCACATGAGACACTTTGGTACGATTAGCTTTTTGAATTTTATCAGAACTTTTGACAATATTTGAGGTAACGTGTCTTAAATAATTAATCGAAGAAGATCGATCTGTGATAACCGATTTGGACACTTTATTTATTTTACGGAACATTTCATGAGTATCGCCTTGTAAACCTTGCTGCCATCGAAAACGATAAGGCTGCGTAAAAGAAACACTCAATCCTCTATCACCCCAAAATGATTGCGGATATTTAGAATTAATCGCAATACCACTCAATGGATCCGGATTACTATCAGGATGCATGTCATGATATTTACCCACCCAACCATTGCGCTCAAATTTATTTGAATCACTGGCGGTCTGCCAGATTTCCATCGATCGAAAATGTGATCGGTTTGGATTCGGATAACCTACACCATTAATAATCGCTAGTTTGCCATCATCATATAGACGCATTAATCCTGTTAAATTGTTATTCAAACCAAGCAACTCATTGCCACTGATTTTATGGAGATTTTTTTTCTTGATCGCAAGATTTTTTCGCAATTTGTAATAGTCATCCACACCATAGGGCACAACCGTATTTAGGCCATCATTACCTCCATCCAATTGCAAAATTACCAGGATACGATCATCAATAGGCGTTTTAGGATTTTGAATGGCATTCTTTGCCAGAGCTAGGTGATCGAAAAAGAAGGGTATCGATATACCAGCACCTAACATGGCGGAGTTTTTTAGAAAATCGCGTCGGTTTAAAGGCTTATTCTCTAGCATAATTGATACTCCGCTGTGGATAAGATTAAGTGAACAACCCCAATCAAACGTTCGGAGCTTTCTTTGGCTCCTGGCAAGATCAACTTTTGATGTGCGTTGGAATGAATGGCTTCAAGCAAAACTTGTTTCTGTTTTTGATCTAAGGATCTACCAATAAAACGATCGGACAGATCATCAATGGTTTGCTCAGCAGTAAGACCTTCATATTTTTCAAAGAAAGGTTCGGCATTAAAAGGAGCGTTTTTAATTTTGACTTTTTTCTTCTTTTGTTTTTTTCTTCGATTCTGCTTAATGGTATTTTCGCCATAGAGTAGAAAAGCAGGAATATTATACCGAGTCAGCAACGTATTTGAATTAATCCAAGCTCGATTTCCTGGCCATCCTTTAACATTGGGCGGATAAAATAAATCCTGTCCCATTTGCTGCATAGCTAAAAGAATAAGCCGGTCTTGAGATTCTTTGGTTTCGACCTGTAGTTGATCCAACATGCTTATCATAAATTGGACCGGACTTTTAATCTGTTGATGCATACTTCGTTTACTATAGAATTCTTTGCTATTAAAAACCATTTTCAAGACTGGCTTTAATTCAAGATTATTTGACCGAAATACTTTAGCCAACTGCTTAACCAATTTTTCATCAGGATTTTCGTAGACAAAAAACTCCCAAAGTTTCTTACAGATAAACTCTGTCATAATAGGTTGATTGCACAATATCCCAATGATATCGTAACCATTAAATTTACCACGACGCCCTAAGAATTCTTTTTCCCCTTTGTCATGTTGTTTTTTACGATCAAAAAACTTGCCTTCACGAATACTCCAACCCGTAAATGCTCTAGCTGCTTCCTGAATATCTTTTTCGCTATAGTGGCCAATACCAATAGTAAAAAGTTCCATCAGTTCACGTGCGAAATTTTCATTGGGATGTTTTTTCACATTTCGGCGATTATCCAGATATTGCAACATAGCTGGCGCTTGACTTACCTTGATCACCAATGTTTTAAAATTCCCCAGGGCATGCTCACGAAAGATCTGGTTGATTTCGTAATTCTGCATAGCATTATTGACCTTCTGAGCAGATGTGGCAAAATGCCCATGCCAAAACTGAGCCATTTTTTCCTGAAGAGGACGTTTGGTTTGCATCGACCGCTTAATCCACCAGGTTTTCAGTTTTTGAATCGCTTGACGGTTCTGCTTACGCATTTGCTGACGACGTTTTCTTTTTTCGTCTTCTTCCAGCGATTTAAATTCTTCCCGAATTTGTTTACCTGTTTTTTGCTCAGGCAACCAATCTGGCTCTGGAAAATCATCTGCAAACTTATCGCAATTGACCATAAAATTGACCGCTTTGCGAGGGCCATAGTCTTGTAACTGTTTGATATGATCGAAAGGGACACCAAAACCAGCTCGATTGAGCAGGTGTCTGGCTGTTTCTGAATTCCACTCTTTATCTGAGATTAACTTTGTTATATGTGTGCTCACGGTTAAATCTCACTTACTTTGGTTTTTGTGATCAACGCCCCCAGGGAAACGGTGCAATATCTTCAATCAAATTATTGACATGATCATTCACATGCTTATCTTTATTTGCAATCCAACTTTTTAGGTTACGTTCATATTTTTCAATTCGACGAGGACGATGGCGTAAGCGGCGTTCAGCTCGACGCCGTTTGTCTTTATCCATATCATCATTATTTTCAAGTTCAGTTTTAATCTCTTTAACAGATTCTTTTAATCGGTCTAAACGCAATCGTTCGCGCATAATGATGACGTCAAATAATTCATTCACATGATTATGAATAATATCTCGATTTACCTCAACATCTTCTTCATCAGCTTTACGCAATTCATCCTTGATTTTCAACACAATTAAAACACGTTCTAAACTGAGCTTCCCTTTCTCTGGATCTTCTTCCATCTGTTCCATCACTTTACGAAAAAGCATATATAGCCTTCGTATATGATAAGGATACCGCTCAGGATCATCCTTTTTGGCTTGAATCATTTTTCCATACAATTCAGGAACATAGGTATCTAAAAACTTAAGAAGACGCTTTTCCTGACGTTGATGTCGTGCTTGACGATCTTCATCTGACTCGCGTTCACGTCGACGAGCCCCAGACTTATCTTCATTATCTTCAGCCTGTGCAAGCATCATTGGACGAGAACCAGGGTTCTTCTTTTTATCTAACTTCGCAACCACGTGCTTAGATTTTTTGGATGACTTTTCAGACGCTACAGAAGACTCTGGAAAAAGTATATCCCAACGACTTATTTTACTCTCAGAGGTCTCTGGTTTCGTCTCTTTAGCAGAACAAGACTGCTGATAACCTGCAAGAATTAAAATAAATATACATACAATCGCTAACTGTTTCATTCTCATGTCCCACTAGTTTTGAAATGTCGCTTTTGACAAAATTGAATCCCTAATTAAATTATGCAGAAAAATCTTCAGAATCGATTTTACCCTGCTTTTGATCTTCTAAAAGTTGTTTTGTGTCCCACCCTTCATCATCCCAGGATGTTAACACGTCATACATTACAGCCTCTTCTGTTTCAAATTCCAATTCGTCTTCAACTGCCAAGGTCGTTTCCCAAACATTTAATTCATCTTCAAACACACCTAAAGAGGCTTGTTGGATCGTTGGGTTTGAATTGGGAGTCACACTTTGAATTGTTGTACCTTGATAGATAAAGTAAACAACAACTCCAAACATCAATATCGCAGCAACACGAGGTAGCCATCTCTGCCATTGACTACGAGCCTGTTGAACAGATACCGTTTGCTCGATGCGATCAAATAAACCAGCTGGAATCTCAGGCTCTGTCTGCTGAGCAAACAAAGCATCACCTGCTTGAATATCTTCCAACATCTTGCGGGCTTGATCTTCGGGCAAATTTAATTGCTGAATTAACGCTTCAATTTCATTTCGAGACTTCATTTTTTTCCATGATCTTTCTGAGTTTTTTTAAACCTCTATGAACCCTTACGAGTGCCGTACTCACGGGCACATCGTAATAGTCGGCAATCTCCTTAAAACTTAACTGACTATAGTGCCGTAATAACAAAATCTCACGATCCTGCTCGGGCAATTGCGTCAGCGCCTCTTGCAATTGGTCGATCTGATGGCGGTCCTGCAATAATTGCAAGGGCTCTTTTTCCTCAGATTCTATTTGGTCCGCTAACTGCTGATCGTCATCCTGACTATAAAGTGACATGGCCGGCTTATGGCGAGAAAGCTTTCTTGCTCGATCTCGGGCCATATTGGCCGCCACCTGAAAAAGCCAGTGCTCAAATTTGTATTCATGCCGATAACTGCCAATCTTCTCTAGTAATCGGACAAACAAATCCTGTAATAAATCTTCAGCATTCGCTTGGGAACCACTCACTCTTAAGAAATATCGGTATAGACGTGGTCCAAACTCACTTAACAGCCAGGAAAATGCATTTTTATCTCCCTGCTGGCATTTTTTGATCTGCCTGGCTAATTCGGTATCGCTCATATATATACTGTCTCTTACTAAATAACGATATTACAGAATAAATATTGCATAGACATTCGACAACTTTGTGAAATACAGGCCTATTTTACCATAATCCTTTTGTTTTCAAAGGGTTAAATATGACCAAAAAAAGCTTGCAAAATCACATATTGCCCATATAATTGTCGATCTTTGCTATAAATTTAAGGAGTTATTTACTATGTCACGTTTATGCTATTTTACCGGTAAGAAAACCAGTGCAGGACGCAAAATATCCCGCCGCGGTAAGGCCCGATATCTGGGTGGTGCCGGTCGTAAAATTACCGGAAAAACAAAACGTAAGTTCAAACCAAATATTCAACGCGTCAGAGCCCTCGTCGATGGCAAAGTCGTCAGAATTAAGGTATCTACCAAAGCTATCCGTGATGGATTGGTCGTAAAACCACCAAAAAGAGATTACAAAGCTCCTGAAGCTGCTTCAGCTGAATAAATTTATAGCGCATTAAGATTATCAAAAAACGAGGTATTTGCCTCGTTTTTTTTTATTTAGACTCAAAAACGACCTATTACATAAGTCATTTTATTTAAACACTTTAAAAATGATTAATGTCGTTTTTGGCCAAGTTTTTGATGATAAACAAGACAACCCAGGGGAAAATCACTATAATATCCCCTTTATTTCAAATGAAGATTATGTAGGAAAACCTTATGAGTCATCAACTTACTGAAGATCAGGTTCGAAAGGTCGCTTTGCTGGCCCGACTCAATATTACAGATGAAGAAGTAAAAACCTTCACAGGCCAATTGAGTGCGATTCTGGAATATGTCGCCCAGCTGGATGAATTAGATACCAGTAACGTCGAGCCATTGGCACACTGTCTGCCGATTCATAATGCTCTTCGGGAAGATGAAGTACGAGAAAGCCTAACCAACGATCAGGCTCTGGCAAATGCACCTCATCGCGATGAGGAATTTTTTGCTGTACCGAAAGTTTTAGGTGACGCCAGCGCATAAGGATTTGCTTCAAGAGGAAATTGTTCAAGATGGATCAGTTAACGGCTAGAGAATTACGCGATAAAATAGCTCAAGGCGAAATTAAAAGTCAGGATGCCACCCAAGCGGCCTTCGATGCCATTGAAAAAACCAATGGCAACATCGGTGCTTTTCTACAAACTCATAAAGAACATGCACTCAAAAAAGCAGCTCAAATCGACGAAAAAATCAGCAATGGAGACGCTGTCGGCTCACTGGCAGGTCTACCAATTGCGATCAAAGACAATATGTGCATGGATGTCGGCAAAACGACCTGTGCTTCCAAGTATTTGGAAAATTTTCATGCCCCATACAATGGTGGCGCCGTAGAAAAACTCAATCAGGCAGATGCCGTAATTATCGGTAAATGCAACATGGATGAGTATGCCATGGGATCCAGTACGGAAAATTCCGGCCTGCAAAAAACAGCTAATCCCTGGGATACCGCTCGCGTTCCTGGTGGCAGTAGTGGTGGTAGTGCCGCGGCCGTCGCTGCAAAAATGTGTTGGGCAACCCTTGGTAGCGATACCGGAGGATCCATTCGCCAACCCGCTAGCTTTTGCGGAGTCGTTGGATTAAAACCAACATATGGCAGAGTCAGTCGATATGGTCTGGTTGCTTACGGAAGTAGCCTTGACCAAATTGGCCCAATTACAAAAACCGTCGGCGATGCCGGGTTAATGCTAGGAGCCATTGCGGGATATGATAATCGCGATAGCACCAGCGTCCCTGAAACCGATGCACCCGTGCTTGATTATCTTAAAGATTTAGACAAACCGATTGAGAATTTAAAAATCGGCGTCGCCAAAGAATTCTTTGAAGTCGATGGCTTGGATCCGGACGTAGCAAAATCTGTGAAGGAAGCTCTAAACTTATATGAATCAATGGGCGCCAAACTCGTCGATGTCGAATTACCTCATATTAAATATTCCGTCGCGACCTATTATTTAGTCGCTACCGCAGAAGCCTCCAGTAACCTGGCTCGATATGATGGCGTCCATTATGGGCATCGCACCGCTGATCCAAAAGATTATATCGACGTTTACAGTTCTTCCCGCGAAGAAGGTTTTGGTGAAGAAGTCAAACGTCGTATTATGCTGGGAACCTATGCTCTAAGCAGTGGTTATTATGATGCCTATTATTTGAAGGCACTCAAAGTTAGAAACTTGATCCGACAGGATTTCAATCATGCTTTTGAAAAAGTGGATTGCCTGATGAGCCCGACCGCTCCTGAAGTGGCTTTCAAAATGGGGGACAAAACGGATAACCCACTAAAAATGTATCTCTCCGATATTTATACCATCGCGGTGAATCTGGCGGGTATGCCAGGGATTAGCATTCCGTGTGGGTTGAATTCTAATAATTTACCAATAGGTTTACAAATTATCAGCCCGAATTTTACGGAAGATAAATTATTACGCATTGCGAACATGTTTGAATCCAAAACTGATCACCATACAAGATTTCCAGCGCGTTGAGGAAAGTAGAATGGATGTAAAATTAATTGTTGGTTTAGAAATTCATGTCCACTTGGCAACGAACACAAAAATGTTCTGTGGTTGCCGCTTGGGATATGATGATCCACCTAATACCAATGTTTGCCCAGTTTGCTTGGGCATGCCTGGCTCGCTACCGGTGATTAATAAGCAGGCGTATATTCATTCCGTTCGAACGGCTTTAGCACTTAATTGCAGCATCACAAAATTTACCAAGTGGGATCGCAAAAGTTATTATTATCCCGATCTACCTAAAAATTATCAGATCAGTCAGTACGATTTGCCCATGAGTGAACATGGATATATGGATATTCCTTTAGGTGATGGCAAGACAAAACGTATACGTATTTTGCGTGCTCATTTAGAAGAAGATGCGGGTAAAAATCTGCATGAAGGATTAGGTCACTCGCAAGTCGATCTGAATCGCGCCGGTTCGCCTTTATTAGAAATTGTCACTGAACCTGATCTCAATAGTGCCGAAGAGTGCCGCATACTCGCGATGGAGCTTCAGAAATTAGTCCAATTTATTGGTGCTTCACATGGTGATATGCAAAAAGGACATATGCGATTTGAACCCAATATCAACCTTCATATTACTGAAGGCAACAATACATACAAAACACCTATATGCGAGGTGAAAAATTTAAATAGTTTTCGTGCCGTTGAAGGTGCCGTGGCCTACGAAGAGTGGCGTCATTTGGAAGAGTGGAAAATGGATCATGACTTTGTCATGGAAAAACAGGATAAGCAGAATCGTGGCTGGGATGATGTAAAGAAAGAAACTGTTTTCCAGAGGGGTAAAGAAGAAGCTCACGATTATCGTTATTTTCCTGATCCAGATTTAGTGCCTGTCGTGATTGACGGCGTGTGGTTGGAAGAAATCAAATCAACCATGGGAGAATTGCCCGCAGCGATGAAAGAACGTTTCATCAGTGACTATGGCTTAAATGATTATGACGCAATGGTGCTGACCGGTGACAAAGCAACTGCAACCTTTTTTGATGACGCCGTCAAAGCAGGAGCCAAAGCAAAAATAGTCACCAACATCGTGACGCAATATGGTTTGAGCATAGCCAATGAAAAGCAAGTGGCGTTGGATCAAATTGGTGTGTCTTCAGCTCAAGTCGCAGATCTGGCAAAATTAATTGATGATGGCACTATTAATTCTTCGGCAGCGAAAACGATTTTTGAAAAAATGCTCACCGAAGATGGCGATCCAAAATCGATCGCAGAGAAACATAATTTAATTCAGGTCTCTGATACCTCCGCCCTGGAAGGCATATTGGATCAGGTATTGGCAGACAATCAAAAAGCAGTGGAAGATTTTCGAGCGGGTGGAAAAAAGGCTCCTAAATCACGCGGTTTTTTACTCGGTCAGGTAATGCAAAAATCCAAGGGCCAGGCAAACCCAAAAGTTGTAGGTGATTTACTTGACGCAAAATTAAACGGTTAATTTTGCAAACACAAATCTACAGAGGTTATTATGCGAGTCATTATTGCAGGTGCTGGTGAAATCGGTTGGTATATCGCAAGTCAAGTTTCGGCTGAAGGCCATGACGTTACACTTATTGACAACCATGAAGACCGCGTGCGTCGTGTAAATAGCGAATTGGATGTCCGAGCCCTTTTTGGTTCGGCCGGTTCTGCTCATATTCTCGTCAAAGCAGGCGTAGCGGACACCGATCTACTTGTAGCCGTCACTGGCAGCGATGAAACCAATATCGTTTGTGGTTCGCTCGGTCGAAAACTCGGCGCCAAACAGGTGGTCTGCCGCGTGGATGAAGTAACCTATCGCAAAGCACCCGAAATTTCTTACCGTGAACATTTTGGTATTGATGAATTGATGAGCCCGGAAATGCTTACCGCATTGGAGCTGGCATCTTTTGTTCGCAACCCTGGATCACTGGCGGTAGAACATTTTGCTCGTGGTCAATTGGAAATGCAACGCATGGCAGCCGATAAAGGCGCTGACAATGTTGGAAAAGTATTGCAAGATCTTGATCTACCGCAAGGTGTTCGCGTCTGTAGTATTGAGCGAGAAGATAAAATAATTATTCCTCGTGCAAATGATCGTATTAAACATGATGATTTAGTCACGATTATTGGTAAAACGGAAGAAGTGGTTAAAGCGCGAGATGGTTTTGAAGCCACACATGCCAAAACTCGCAAAGTGGTTCTCATGGGAGGCGGTCATACGGCACTAAGTTTGGCTCGTCGCCTTCGCACGCGTTCTTATCGATTAACGATCATCGAACGTGATGCCACACGTTGTGAAGAACTGGCCAGGGCCCTACCCCACTCAACGATTTTAAATGGTGATGCAACCAGTCTATCATTACTAAAAGAAGAACGCATAGATAACGCTGATGTCTTTATCAGTACCAGCGCCAGCGATGAAGCAAATATCATGAGTGCGATTCAGGCCAAAAACCTGGGTGTACAAAAAGTCCTGGTCGTCATTCACCGACCTGACTATGCAAATCTTATGGAAAAAATTGGGATTGATCGCGCTGTCAGTCCACGGGTGGTCATGGCACAGGAAATCGTGGCCATGCTACGAAAAGGTAACGCCTATACATTGGCCGAACTAGGTAATGATCAAGCTGAAATTTTACAACTCACTGTAGAGGGAGAGGATTTCGTCGGTATTAAATTGCGCGATATTGAAATGCCAGAAGGTACCGTGGTATTAACCCTGCAACGTGAACATGTTGTTTCAGTACCACAGGCAGATACCGTGTTTCAATTGGAAGATATCGTACTGGTCATCTGCATGAAAGAACAACACAAAGAAGTCTTAAAACTTATCGTGGGACAGTAAATTTAAAGGCAATTTAACCACAAACTCTTTTGTGATTAAAAAGGTTTTGTATTTAACGATTTTAGAATTCTGTGAACATTAAGGATTCCATTTGAATTATCTACTCGTCATCAGAAAATTATCTATATTGATAATACTGGTTGGTTGTTTTATGTCGACCAGCTTATTCTGGTCGTTTATGGATCGTGCGTTTCATGGTTCAGGTAGAGTAGCAATAGCCTTTATTGTCTCTGTCGTAATTTGTTTGTCCATCGGTATCGGTGGCTATTTGAAATCACGGCATGCCAAAGGAGATATTTACCGCAAAGAAGCCATTGCCATTGTCGGGCTAAGTTGGATTGTGATTGGCTTGCTAGGATCATTACCCTTTATTTTCTCCGGGGTATTAAACATACAATACGACTATACATTTGCTGTTGTCTGTGCAGCGATTTTTGAAAGTGTTAGTGGGTTCACGACAACTGGAGCTAGTATTTTCATTGAACCAGAATTATTACCTCGGCCCATTCTCTATTGGCGAAGTTTAACTCATTGGCTCGGCGGTATGGGAATCGTGGTCTTATTCGTCGCTGTTCTAGGTGGCACAGGTACCTCAGGGAAATATATGGTAAATTCGGAAGTCACCGGCCCGCAACCCGAATCAGTCAAACCGCGCGTGCGACAAAATGCATTATTACTATGGCGAATCTATTTAAGCTTTTCTGCCGCACTATGTATTATTCTTATGTTACAGGGAATGACACCCTTCGACTCTTTGTGCCATACGTTTGGTACAGTAGCAACTGCCGGTTTCAGCACACAAAATGGTAGTATAGGTCAATATGGAAATTTCAGTTTTGAATTTACGATTTTTATATTCATGATTTTAGGAGGCATTAATTTTAATTTACATGCCAGTATTCTTCAAGGACGTTGGAAAAATGTGATTAAAAATAATGAACTGCGATTATTTCTCATTATCATTCTAGTGGCGACAATTGTCATTAGTTTAGATCTTTTTTTAAATCGGCCCACTTATAAACTCGCCGAAGCGATACGCTCAGCAGGTTTTCAAGTGGTTGCTATTTTAACTACGACCGGCTTTACGTCTGACGACTATAATACCTGGCCAACATTATCAAAGTGGCTCTTAATCGTTATGATGTTTGTCGGTGGATGTGCAGGAAGCACCGCTGGTGGTATAAAATTGATGCGATTGATGATCTTTATTAAAGTGGCTCTGCAAGAAGTAGAACGCACCTTCAGACCTCACGTGGTACGAACGCTCCGTGTGAATGGTCAAAACATCGATGATGATGTGCGACGCAACGTGAGTGCTTATGTGGGTCACATCATGGTGATCTTTTTTACATCAACGATCTTTTTACTACTCATACAGAATGAATCGCTAGTCGCAGATCAAAATAAACTGGATCTCGAAAGCGCCTTTTCCGCCGTAGTCTCAACCCTTAACAATATTGGGCCTGGGATTGGTATGGTCGGTGCAACTGAAAATTATTCCTTCTTCAATCCTCCGGCAAAACTCTTTTTGAGCTTACTGATGATCATCGGCCGTTTAGAAGTGATGGTCTTACTATGCCTCTTCATCCCTGGCTTCTGGCGCAGCGACTGACATTCGTCAGTTTTAACGCCGCGACCATTAGTTAGTAACCCGGCTCCGATGTCGCCTGCTAAATTGGCGAGAAATGAAAAATTAAAGAGATTATTTTTGAAAGTATAATTACTTGAATTTTAAACTCATTATAAGAAAACTATCTGTTTTAGTGATACTGGTTGCCTGTTTTATGGCAACGAGTTTATTTTGGTCGTTTATGGATCGGCGGTTTCACGGTTCAGGAGATGTGGCTTTTGCATTTATTCTTTCTGTCGGAATCTGCTTAGCCATTGGTTTGGTCGGTTTTTTTAAATCACGTGGTGCCAAAGGGGAACTCTACCGAAAAGAAGCCATTGCGATCGTGGGACTCAGTTGGATTATCATTGGTCTTTTAGGTGCACTTCCCTTCATATTCTCTGGTGACTTATCGCGACAATATGACAATCTCTTTGATGTGGTTTGTGCAGCGATCTTTGAAAGCGTCAGTGGATTTAGTACCACCGGAGCCAGTATCTTCATCGAACCAGATTTGCTATCTCGACCGATTCTCTATTGGCGCAGTCTGACTCACTGGCTCGGTGGTATGGGGATTGTCGTTCTGTTCGTAGCTATACTAGGTGGAACGGGCACCTCTGGTAAATACCTGGTGAGCTCTGAAGTCACTGGTCCGCAACCAGAATCTGTTAAACCGCGTATTCGCCAAACGGCACTGCTGCTTTGGAAAATCTATCTTGCTTTTTCTGCCATGCAATTTGTTATTCTCATGTTGCAAGGTATGACACCTTTTGATTCGTTATGCCATACGTTTGGCACGATGGCAACGGGCGGTTTTAGTACCCAAAATACCAGCATTGGATTTTATGACAATGTGGCTTTCGAAATCACCATTTTTATCTTTATGATCCTGGCAGGTATTAACTTTAATTTATATGCGGGTGTCTTACAGGGACGATGGCGAACGGTGATTCGTAATCATGAACTTCGCCTATTTTTAATTATTATTCTAGTAGCAACTATCATAATTACATTAGATCTGGTATTCAATCGAGCACAGTATGGAATTACACAGGCGATTCGCTCAGCTGGTTTTCAGGTGGTTTCCATTATGACCACCACGGGATATGGCACAGACGATTATAATACCTGGCCTACCCTCTCGAAGTGGCTGATCATTTTACTCATGCTCGTCGGAGGATCTGCCGGCAGTACTGCAGGCGGTATCAAACTGATTCGTTTCATGATCTTTATTAAAGTGGCTCTGATGGAAGTGGAAAAAACTTTTCGCCCACATGTGGTTCGTCCGATGCGAATTAACGGACAAAACGTTGATGAAGATGTTCGTCGCAATGTTACGGCTTATGTTGGACATATACTCGTCATCTTTTTTACATCCACCCTCTTTTTACTCATTATCCAAAATGAATCACTCATTGATAAACAAAACGCACTCGATGTGGAAAGCGCCTTCACCGCCGTCATCGCCACCCTTAACAACATTGGCCCAGGTCTTAACATGGTTGGCCCCACAGCAAACTTCCACTTCTTCGATGGACCCGCAAAACTTTTCCTAAGCCTACTCATGATCCTAGGCCGCTTAGAAGTCATGGTACTTTTATGTTTATTTATTCCAAATTTTTGGAGAAAGGATTAATTTATGCATTTTACGCCTAATCAAATTATTCCTCTTTTAATTGCTCTGATAATCTCCTTTTGTATTTTATGGGATAAACCTTCTACAGTAGACGAAAATTCAAGCTCAGCAGGTAAAGATCCAAACTCAGTAAACGAAAAATTAAGCTCAGCAGGCAAGAATCCAAACTCAGAAGATCAAAATTGTGATGATTCAAAATATTGGAAAGATGAATTAAAAACCATTTCTGCACATTTAACTAACAATAATAATAATACCATTGGTATTCTTATTCTTATCATTGGCTGGATTATTACCGCTAAAGAATCTCGTTCATTTTTCATGAACCATTCACTTGTCTGTATATTATTTCAATTAGCTATTTTAATGTTTATGATTCATCATGCATGGATCATTAAAGAACTAGGAACTTATATGGTGAATGTGCTTAATAAAATCCCCGATAATTGTCGGGTTTCAGATACTAAGATATGGCCAAACATTGCTACCGATGGAACATGTCATATAGTATTATTTGCGATCACTTATATCATTATCGCATATATATCTAAACTTCATACAAAACCAATTAAAAATAATGATAACAAAGAATAAAATAATACTAGCGTCGGCATCACCTCGTCGTCAGAGTTTACTATCTGACGCAGGGTTTGAATTTGAGGTGGTGCCTTGCACAATTGATGAACCACGATTACCGCCAGGTGAAATGGTTGACGCGCATGTTTGGGTGGAATCGCTTGCATTTTTTAAAGCACGTTGCGTGAAGAAAAATTATCCAGATGCGATTGTGATAGGCGCAGATACGATTGTCTCTCATAGCAACCAAATCATTGGAAAACCGAAAGATGAATCAGACGCTCGTCGCATGTTAACAAATTTGTTTGGTGGAAAAAATGAAGTGATCACTGGTGTGGCTATTTTACCTCCTGCAGGCCATGAGATGATTGTCACACATGTGAGTACCACCTTGACCATGCGTGAAATGAATCCGGATGAAGTCGAACGTTATTTAGCCAGCGGTGCCTGGAAAGATAAAGCAGGCGCTTATGCTCTGCAAGAAGGTGGGGATCAATTCTTAGAATCGATGGATGGTTCTTATAGTAATGTTGTAGGACTGCCCATGGAGAAACTGACTGAGCTATTAGAACCTTTCAAACAATAAACTTTAAATAAAAAAAGGGTGGTATCACCAAGATAAAACTTGATGTTACCACCCATGGTATTTTCTTTTGGGAAATATTATTTGCCGCGGATGACGTCTACAATAACATCATTGAATTCATTTTCCAAGAATTCTTGTTTACCGCTAATAGTTTCAGGTTTTCCGATTTTAGTGGCGTGAGCTTCGAGAGCTGCCAAGTCCGCTGAACCTGATTCAATATCTTTACCAATACCACTATCAAATGATTGATAACGTTTGGATAAAATCTCATCGTAACGTGTCATATATTTATCAGCCGCCAAAAGACCAAATGCAAAAGCATCCATGCTACCGATATGTCCAATAAATAAATCTTCAATATCGGTCGACGTACGACGCAATTTTGCATCGAAGTTCAAACCACCACTACCTAAGCCACCCTGCTTAAGGATAACCAGCATCGCACGTGAGGTTTCATAAAAATCGACAGCAAACTGATCGGTATCCCAACCTAGCAGTACATCACCGCGGTTGGCATCGACACTACCAAGTAAGCCTGCATTCGAAGCAACGATCAATTCATGATCAAAGCTATGGCCCGCCAATGTGGCATGGTTCGCTTCGATATTCAATTTGAAATGATCTGTCAAATTGTATTCACGCAAGAAGCTCAAACAAGTCGCGGCATCATGATCATATTGATGCTTTGTGGGTTCCATCGCTTTGGGTTCAATCAAGAACTGAGCACCAAAATCAATGCTCTTGGCATAATCAACGGCCATGGATAGAAACGCTGCCAGGTGATCCAGCTCACGTTTCATGTCTGTATTCATCAAAGAATCATAACCTTCTCGTCCACCCCAGAAAACATAATTTTCAGCACCTAACTTTTTACCCACTTCCAACATCTTTTTCACTTTACCGCCTGCAAACGCAACAACATCTGCATCAGGATTGGTCGCGGCACCATGCATAAAACGAGGATGAGAAAACAGGTTACTGGTATTCCATAAAAGTTTGATACCGGTTTCCTGTTGTTTCTTTTCTAATAGATCGGCAATAAAATCGATGCGTTCATTCGATTCAGCGAGTGTATCTGCTTCAGCAATCACATCCGCATCATGGAAGCAGTAATACTCGGCACCAATTTTTTGAAAGAATTCAAATGCCGCGTGCATTTTTGCTTCGGCGCTTGCTTTCACATCGCTACTCGAATTCCAAGCACGATCAAAGGTTGGACTACCAAAGATATCTTGACCAGCGCCACAAAGGGTATGCCAATAAGCGATACCAAAACGAAGATGCTCTTTCATGGTTTTGCCACCGACTTTTTTGTCCGGGTCATACCATTTAAATGCTAGAGGATTTTTGGAATCGGGACCTTCATACTTGATTTCACTGACACTTGGAAAATACTGCTCATTCGACATTACCGTAACTACCTGAACTTTCTAAAAATATGAATTCCTGGCACATCTAACACACCCGGTTTCCCGGCCAGAAAGACAAAAATTGGAAGGGGGGAAACAACATAATCTTCGTAAACAATCGCTACATAATAAGGAATTGCCCTTGTGAAATCAAGGGGATTTATCCGACCGTAAAATAGGTAAAATTCAGACTTTACCTCACAATGATTGCAAGAGATAATGGATGTTAAATGAATAATTTAAAGTTAATTTTTACTCTCGAAAATACAATGAAACAAAAATCATTTATCGTCCTAGCACTATTCTTACTTGTCCCATTCTTTGCTACGAGTTGTGATAAAAAATCACCGCCGCCGCCATCGCAACCTGCCAACTCTTCGATCGTCGTCAAACTCCCCACCATGGACTGGACCATTTCCGGCGAACCTTTTTCGATTGAATTAGCTTATACCCATGATACCCGCTACCAGGGAATGAGTTATCGCGATCATATTGGCAACAATGAAGGCATGCTTTTTCTATTTAAATACAACAACATACAAAGCTTTGTCATGCGCAATTGCCTAGTGGATATTGATATTGTTTTTATTAAAGAAGATGGTACGATTGATTCGTTTACCACCATGACAAAAGAACCAATGGGTACACCTAATTCGCAACTCAAACCTTACAGTAGCAGTCAACCGGTAAAATACGTCTTGGAACTTGCCGCAGGCACCATCGAACGATTGGGCTTGAAAAAAGGTCAACAACTTAATCTCCCCCCCCGAGTCAAAAGAGTCTTAGTACAATAAATGAAAACCGTGTGGCAGCTTCAAGTCATCTCGAGCGCAGCGCATGCGGAGTCGAGAGATCTCAAGACGTAAAATATGATGAAGCATATTCACTAACAGCGTTGTTAGATTTCTCCACTCCATTCGCCTATGGCGAATTCCGGTCGAAATGACTTTTAGTGGTACAACTAATCATTTAAAAGAGATGCTTAAGAATCGATTTGCAAACCAATAATAGTCACATCATCGCGTGGATGGAGTGACCCTTCTTCGCTATTGATAATTTCCAATAAACGTTCACACATCGGATTCACGTCCATATGGCCTAAATCATCAAATTCTTTGCGAAATCGTAAAGGTTCATCTGGACCCCCATTGACGAAAGCAACTTCAACACCATCACTGAAGAGTAATAATTTTTGTCCAGGTTTTAATTGAAATTCTTTGGTTTCAAACTGGCCATCTTCAAACACACCCAACAATGGTCCACCAATATCCAGTTCACTTGTTGAGGAATCATCTTCAATTAAAATAGGTGCAGGATGCCCTGCGTTTGATATGCGCAGTTTCAATGTCTTTGTATTTAAGATGCCATAACACCCGGTAACAAATTGAAAGTTACTCAGCGCCTGTTCAATCAAATCATGATTTAGCTTACGAAGCACTTCTGCAGGATCGACTAGTTCATACCCCCCCTTGGTAATCTTCTTGGTAACCGTTGCGCTTTTAATAAACATCGTCAGCAACGCCGCCGGCATACCATGTCCCACTGCATCGCAAACATAAAACCCAATATGTTCTTCATCCAATCGCATCAAATCATAAATATCACCACTCACCCACGTGGCAGGTCGATAAATTGTCGCAAAAGTAAAACCAGGAATTTCTGGTAACTGTTTTGGTAGAAAATCGCGTTGCAGTCGCGCCGCTAATCTCATTTCTTCATCCACTTCACTGATGTAATTATTCAGCGGCGAATGTAACTGGTTCAATCGCTGGCTCTCAAAATTTAAATGTGATAATAAGGGATGCAGTTCAACCAAGGTCTTGATCCGACCTTTGAGCATTTCAGTCGATTCGTTGGCATCCACACAGAAAAGTGATTGCCAGGGATTTTGAGAGGTTTTCAGCACTTCATCAGCAAGAATCATTGCATTGATCGATAGATGATCCAACTTATCAATCAGCGAATCAAATCGAAATGAGGATTCTCCTGCACTTTCAGGTAAAATCACCACAGCTTCATGCTTTGTCAGAGATTCAATCCGTTTGAGAGCCTCATCACAACTTTGGATCTGACGAGCCAGGTCCAGTTCGGACAAAGCCTGATCTAGCTGGCTGGGCAGCTCAGTCTGATCGGACACTATTAGAATTTTCTCTGATGGATTCATGAATTTCTCGATTTTGACCCAATTTGCAGAAAAATGACCTAAATTAACTATTTAGACAAAATATAGGTAGTCTATACACTTTTTTTCGACGCTTTTAGATCACAACTTAGCTTAGGATCTCAAATATTTTCCAATTCACCGAAATTCCATGTTGAAATTTTTCGTAAACAATTTATTTAAAATATCTTATGTTACTTTTTTGCTCGGATTTAATTTCTACACTTTTTGAACTCTTTAACACAAGATGTTGTATTAGAATTATATGAGCACCTGTGAGTTATAAAAATTCAGACTCACAAGCTGTTTGCTGGCAATGAATAATAAAATATTTTACAAAAACTATTATTTTGCCGATTGACGTATACTAGATATGGTAGTAATATCAAAAACAGTTCAAGATGTTGCTGTTTTTAACAGCACTGGGTTAAAATGGGTGATGCGACGGAAGGGCAATATTGCTTATTCAGTTGTGACTCATTTCTATAAATTTAGCATTTTAAACGGTACTTTGAATCTCAAAGACCGCGAAAATATCCTGCCATTATGGCACTTTTTGAAGGTGAGATTTGTGCGCCCACTTTGTGCGTACAAGAGAACGAAAGGAGCTGCATGATGTCGTCTAATGCCACTGGACAGACAAAGAAAACCCAAAAAAACGCCAAGCCACAAGCTGATAGCGCCAAATCAGCCCGCAAGGTAAAACCCCTGAAAATTGACCGCTATTTCAGTGATCCCAATGTTCATCCATTCGACCAAATCGAGTGGACACATCGCACTGCGACGATTACAGATGAACATGGTAAAGTCGTTTTCGAACAAAAAGATGTCGAAGTGCCTAAGGCCTTCTCTCAGCTAGCCACGAAAGTCGTCGTCAGTAAATATTTCTATGGCGAGCAAGGCACCGATGAACGCGAAAATTCCTTTCGCCAACTGGTTCATCGTGTTGCCCGTACGATCGCTGACTGGGGCTACGATGATGGCATTTTCGATAGCAAAGAACAAGCTGACCTTTACTATGAAGAGTTAGCCTGGATTTGCGTGAATCAATATGCCGCGTTTAATTCGCCTGTCTGGTTCAACGTTGGTTTGTACCATCAGCATGGCGTTGAGGGTAGCCAACACAATTACCATTGGAACAAAGCCGAACAAAAAGTGGAAGGTTGTCCCAACACATATGAATTCCCACAAGGTAGTGCCTGTTTCATACAAAGTGTGGACGATACTATGGACGGTATCATGGACCTGGCTGTTAGCGAAGCGATGCTCTTTAAGCATGGCAGTGGCACAGGTACCGATCTTTCGACCATTCGCTCCAGTCGTGAAAAACTTTCCGGTGGTGGCAGACCTTCTGGACCTCTAAGCTTTATGCGTGTTTATGACCAAATTGCAGCCGTCGTAAAAAGTGGTGGCAAAACCCGACGTGCAGCTAAGATGCAATCACTCAAAGTGCATCATCCTGATATTAATGATTTCATCCAGGCAAAATCAAATGAAGAGAAAAAAGCCTGGGCTCTGATCGAAGAAGGTTACGATGGCAACTTCAACGGTGAAGCCTATGGCAGCATCATGTTCCAGAATGCCAACCTGTCTGTTCGCGTGACCGATGAATTCATGGGTGCCGCGGAAAACAGTTCTACCTTCCAAACCCGCAGCGTAACCACTGGCGAACCTGTTGAAACGCTAGATGCCGATGAAACCCTTCGCCTGATCTCAGAAGGTACAAGCATCTGTGGCGATCCGGGTGTTCAATATGATACAACGATTAATACCTGGCATACCTGTCCAAACACTGGACCAATTAATGCCAGTAACCCATGTAGCGAATACATGTTCCTGGATAACTCTGCCTGTAATCTGGCCAGCATGAACTTGATGAAGTTTCGCAATGACGATGGCAGCTTCGATATCGAAAGTTATCGTCGTGTAACACGCATTCTGATCATCGCTCAGGAACTGCTTGTCGATAATGGTAGCTATCCAACCGATGAAATTGCCCAAAATTCTCACGACTACCGTCCGCTGGGTCTGGGGTATGCGAACCTGGGTTCACTACTGATGTCATTAGGACTTCCTTATGATAGCGATGAAGGTCGTGCAATTGCCGCGTCATTAACCGCTATTATGTGTGGAACCGCTTATGCTGTCAGTGCTGAGCTGGCAGAATCCCAGGGCACCTTCCCTGGTTATGCGAAAAACAGAGAACCCATGCTGAATGTCATTAAGATGCATCGCAACTCTGTGGCTGATATGGATAAAAAACTTTGCCCAGAAGAGCTTTACAAAGCATCACAAGAAAGCTGGGACGAAGCTTTGGCACAAGGTAGTCAGCATGGCTATCGTAATTCACAGGTGACTGTGATTGCTCCAACAGGAACCATCGGTTTCATGATGGATTGTGACACCACAGGTATCGAACCTGACATCGCCCTGGTGAAATACAAACAGCTCGCTGGTGGTGGTATGCTGAAAATCGTTAACCAAACGGTTGGCATGGCATTGGATACACTAGGCTATAACGAAGAACAAATTAAAACCATCGTCGATACCATCGAAGAAGATGATACGATTGAAACGTCAGATGTTCTGAAAAATGAACACTTAGCCGTTTTTGATTGTGCTTTCAAAGCCGCTAATGGACAGCGTTCCATTCATCACATGGCACACATCAAAATGATGGCAGCTACTCAGCCATTTATTTCAGGTGCGATCAGTAAAACGGTTAACATGCCGGAAGAAAGTACCGTGGAAGAAATTCAGGATGCCTACATGCAAGGATGGAAGCTGGGTCTGAAAGCCCTGGCGATCTATCGCGATGGCTCTAAACGCTCTCAACCGCTTTCGACCAAAACGGAAACGGAAAAATTTGCAAAAGAAGAAGTAAAAGAACCTATAACTGAGAATCTTGAACGCCGGCCACAACGTGTTCGTCTTCCCCAGACGAGACAGAGCATCACCCATAAGTTCGACGTGGCTGGCCATGAAGGCTACTTGACGGTGGGGCTGTATGAAGATGGACAGCCTGGTGAATTATTTATCACCATGGCCAAGGAGGGCAGCACCGTCGGTGGTCTGATGGACGCGTTTGGAATTTCAGTTTCATTAGCATTACAGTCAGGGGTTGCTGTTCCAACCGTGGTTGAAAAATTCAGCCATACACGATTTGAACCAGCCGGTATGACCACGAACCGTGATATTCCATTTGCGAAAAGTATTATTGATTATATCGCCAAGTGGTTAGGCATTACCTTTATGCCTGGATACCTTGAAGCCAATTCCCCTCGACGTGAAGAATCGACACCTCAACCGGCTTCATCAGAAACGCCTAAAAAAGAAGAGGCAACAGATGGAGCCACGAACTCTCGATTGAAAAAGCGGGTTAATCTTAATCATATTACGAACCGAATTGATGAACTCATTGACGTCGTCAACAAGAATCCAGTGGAATCGACAACGGATGATGGCCAAGGCGGCAAACAACAAGCAGCCAGCTTCAATCAGCTGAGTAATAAGCAGTTCAGTCAGTTCCAATCGGATGCACCAATCTGTGATGTTTGCGGAACGATCACCGTAAGAAATGCCAACTGCTACCGATGTTTCAATTGCGGTAACTCCATGGGTTGCAGCTGACAGGCGTTCGCCTGTATTAAGTACGCCGCGACCATTTATATGGGTAGACGCTCCCGTTGGTCGCTGCTTGTTAGCGAGACATGTAAAAGACAGATACGATAGGATGAAGATTAAGGAATTAGCGAAAAGGTTTTGATAGAACAGATTGGGCGGCATATGCCGCTTGATGTAGATTTTATTATGAAGGCACGGATGTTTCAAAGCATGCGTGCCTTTTTTGTTTGATGATTTAATTTCACAACAATTTTAGATTAAACAATTTACAGCACACTACGGTTTATAGGACCCGCTCTTGTTATTTTTTGATTGACCTGAAATTGTGGAAATCCGATACTAATAGTAATGTTACAAAGTAATAAAATGTTTATTTTCGCCCGTATTTGTATGCTTCTAGCGATGCTACCGTTGGTGACGGGTGCTTCGGGATTTCTGGTACGTTGCAGTCACGATACTGAAGATTCACATATCGAGTTTATGCATACGAACCATGGTTATGATGATCATGGACACCACCATCATCATCACAAGCATGATACGCACGATCATTCTCATCATGAAGAACACAACGACTGTAAACATGAACATCAGTCAGTTGCAGTTGAAATCGATCGGCCAGGTCAATCTAATCAAATCGATAACCAAATGATGGTTGTTGCTAAATTTGATTCTTTGATGACGTTAACAAACGATACCATCATCCATGATCCAATAGATCATCACGCACTTGAACCGCTCAATCACACTCACTGTAAGACAGTGCGCCTACTCTTGTGAGATTGTCCCAATTAAAACTTGTTTAGCCTTTTTGCGCGCTCTAAAATGAAGTTACACATTGGGAGTTTCTTATGAAACCAACCTTCATCCAGAAAATGATCTGGAGTTTTATGCTACTTTTTTTGGCAGGATGCCAGACCTATACGCCAAAACCGATTGACCTGGAAAGTTTTGATCGGCAATGGTCTACAATTTCACCGGATAGCCTATTACCTTCACAAGCTTCTGATCCAAATAATAGTGAACAAAAAATCACATTAGCCATGGCAGAAGAGATCATGTTGTTTGGCAATCCACAATTGCGTCGAAGTCGCAGTCAAGCTGGCTTGGCAGAAGTTTCTGCGGAATATGCAGGTCTTTGGGATGATCCAGAACTTAGATTAGGTCTTTTAAAAAACCAGAACCTTACAGAAGATAACTGGTTCTACGGTGTCTCGCTGGGATTTACCATTCCTCTGTCAGGAAGATTAGCCATAGAAAAAGATCAGGCGAATAAAAAAGTAGATATCGCCTACCTACAAGTTATAGAAATGGAATGGCAAACAAAACGACAATTTCGTCAAGCGTGGTTCAAGTGGCTTCAAGTTGATGCATTATATCGATTAGAACAATCCTACTTAAATGATTTAGAAACCATCATCCATCGATCCAAACAACTTGCTCAGGCAGGCGAACTTTCATCAACAGATGTCGATATTATATCTATTGAATACACCAAACGTCAGTTAGAATCCAGCAGATTGGCTGCCAAAGAGAAACAATTACAACTTGAATTATTTAAACTGATGGGATTAAAACCAAATCCCAACATCTCTCTGGTGAATGATTGGCCCACCGCTCAGACTATTGACCTACCATCATTAGAAAACATCAAACAGGCATTTACACAATCGCACCCAACGTTGTTGATCGCTAAAGAAAACTATGCCTTGGCGGAACTCGATTTACATCGGGAAATCAAAAAGCAGTATCCAGATATTTCATTGGGACCCGCTTTTGAACATGAAGAAGGACAATCTAAAATTGGTTTAGGATTAGGATTGCCTCTTGGAATCTTAAATGCCAACAAGCAGGGAATTGCTCAATCACATGCCAAGCGAGATACCACGCGCATAGAACTTGAATCAACCTATCAAACAGTGGTCACGAATTATTTAGAAGCAAAAGTGCGTTGGGAATTTGCTCTCCAACAATATGAGCTTACCAAAAACACCTTTATTCCGCTGGTCGAAAAGCATCGACGGCAAGTACAAACACTACTTGAGATGGGTGAAATCGATTATCTGCGTCTTAAAGATGCCCTGGTCACTGATCTTCAGGCACATATGGAATTGATCAATGCACACATGGAGAATATTTCGGCAAGCCATCATTTACAAGATCTTATAATAATGATAAACGCATCAAATCATTCAATTGAAAAGGAAGATAAGAATGATTAAAAAAATAAAAGTAATAATCATTGGATTCATTCTACTCATCAATATTAGTTTCTGGCTAGGTTGTGAAAAATCCAAACCAAACCAAAGTCATGATGATCACGATCATAGCAGCCATTCATCATCATCATCGAAAAAGATCGCGATCCCCCCTGCCGTTCAAAATAATCTGGGAATTACATTTGCGACCGTAGAGAAAAAAGTCATCAACGACATCCTACGATTACCCGGTCAGTTTGAATTATTACCAACGGCAAAACTTAATGTTCACTCACCTTTGTCTGGGCGAATGACACTCATGGTAAAACAATTTGACACTGTAGAATCTGGTCAACTGTTAGCAGAAGTGGAATCACCTGACTGGCAAGACATGCAAGCCGCTATCACCCAAGCCATCGCGGCCATTGAAATAGCTGAGGCGGATGTCGTTGTTGCCCATGAAGCTTTGCATGAACAACAAAGACACGCAACAATATTACAGGAGCGCATTGATCGGTTAGCTATCGCTGAAGTGAGACGCATTGATCTGGAAAATGAATTGGCACATAAACAACATCTCATACCCACTCGACAAGCAACACTTGATGCCAAAAAAGCAATTGCTCAACAGGCTCAACTAAACCTGCAAGCATTGCTCTATAGCGCTTCAGCAAAATCGGGTATCCCTATCGAAACATTAATTCAACAAAAAAAAGATAAGCAATTTTGGCAAACATTAAACAAGATTCCCATTGTCGCAACAAATGCAGGAATTGTTAATTCTATTAATGTTTCAAATGGGAGTTGGGTAAAATCATCTGATCATTTGATGACAGTGATCCAACCAGATCAAATTCGCTTTAAAGTAGAAGCATTACTATCTGAATTAAGTCGTTTAACAACCGGCCTTCCCGTTACGATCGTTCCCCCAATTGGACTCGATACAGATCCATCACATTCCATAACAACAACGTTGTTTATTGGCCCAACAGCACACGCTGAAGATCGAGCTTTGCATTTATATGCCAACCTAAATAAAACAAAATACTGGACAAAACCAGGCCTTGCTGGATTTATGGAAATCCAATTAAATCCAACCAGCCAACCAGTCTTAGCCATTCCTCAAAAAGCGTTGATTCAAGATGGATTAGATGTGGTCTATTTTCTGCGCGATCCTTGGGATCCTGATAAAGCCATTCGAACCATTGCAGATTCGGGTGAGGCCAACAGCCGATGGATCGAAATCAAATCGGGTGTAGATGAAGGGGACGAAGTCGTGCTTGATGGAAATTACCAACTTCTCACAGCTTCTTCACAATCAATACAAAAAGGCGGACACTTTCATAGTGATGGAACATTTCACGAAGGCGAGGATCACTAATGTTAAAAGCCATCATACGATTCTCCATCAACTATGCTTTTTTTGTCGTGGTTGCTGCCATACTCCTGGTTGGGTTAGCTATCTATACGATTACAAACATGACTGTGGATGTCTTTCCAGAACTCAATGCCCCAACTGTTGTCATCATGGCTGAAGCTGGTGGTCTCTCTGCCGATGAAGTCGAACAATATGTTACCTTTCCAGTTGAAACAGCCGTAAATGGATTAACCGGTATTCGTCGCGTTCGATCTTCAAGTACCATTGGTTTGTCGATAGTATGGGTGGATCTCCAGTGGAATGCAGATCTCTATACCGCACGGCAATTGGTCAATGAACGATTATCAACCATTCAGGATTCATTACCCGATGGCGTACTGGCACAAACAACACCGATCACATCGATTGCTGGTGAAATTATGTTAATATCTATTTCATCCCCTGATAAATCTGTGACACCCTTGGATCTTCGAAGTTATGCAGAGTTTGATTTACGCAACCGATTGCTGTCGGTGCCAGGTGTTTCTCAAGTCGTTGCCATTGGTGGTGAATTACCAGAATACCAAATTCATGTCGATCCTGATCAATTACGCCTCTACGATTTAACCACAACGGATATCGTCAATGCCGCTCAACAAGCACATAGTATTGAATCCGCAGGTTACCTGCCCAATGTGAATTCACGTGAACTGCCCATACGTCAAAACAGCCGAGTCTCAAACGTCAATGATATCGCAAATACCATTGTCACTTATCATCAAGGCTTACCGATTACTATTGGGCAAGTCGCAACTGTTCAATTAGGACCAGCCCTGCAACGAGGCACAGCTTCACAAAATGGACACTCTGCCATTATTCTTAGTATTCAAAAATCACCTGGAACCAACACACTTGCTCTGACAGAAACGATTGATGCACTACTGGATCAAATTGAACCATCCATCCCAGAAGGTATGCTGCTAAACCGTAATGTCATGCGGCAATCACATTTCATTGATAGAGCGATTAATAATGTTCGTAAAGTGATGGTTGAAGCAGTCATTATTATTACAGTGATCTTGATGTTATTCTTAATGAATATCAGAACGACTTTGATTACATTAACGGCCCTGCCTGTTTCCGTTGCTGCGGCACTGGTCATTGCTGATTGGATGAATTGGGGAATTAACGTCATGGTTCTGGGTGGGCTTGCTGTTGCGGTTGGTGTCATGGTGGATGATGCGATTATCGATGTAGAAAATGTTTATCGACGGCTAAAACAAAATAGCCTTCTTCCAAAAAACCAACAAAAAAACAGATATCAAGTGATCTTTGACGCCAGCAATGAAATTCGACCCGCTATGGTCTTTGCCACAATCATCATCGTAATGGTTTTCATTCCTCTCTTTTTCCTTCAAGGATTGGAAGGACGATTCTTTCGACCATTAGGATTTGTTTATGTCGTTTCTATTCTTATGTCGTTACTGGTTGCTTTAACATTAACCCCGGCACTATGTAGATTACTCCTTCACATAAAGAAAGATTATCAACAAAATAAAGAAAGCATCTTAATTCAATCTCTCAAAAAAATCTATCGCCCCACATTGGAATACGCATTAAAATTTCGAAAAACGATCCTCACATGCGCCGCTGCTGCCACGGTATTAGCGATTGTGTTTGGTAGTAGCTTTGGTTCTTCTTTCTTACCCAAATTTAATGAAGGCTCTTTCACAGTTTTCCTCTTATCACCACCAGGAACCTCGTTAGAAGAATCAGATCGCATTGCAACCCGCGTGGAAAAACAAATTGTCCAGATATCAGGCATTGACAGTGTCGCTCGCCGATCCGGTAGAGCAGAACGGGATGAACATGCAGAACCTGTCAGCAATTCCGAGTTAGATGTTGCTCTCTCAATAGACGCAGATCAACATGAAGTAAAAGAACAAATCGATAAAATCATTAACTCGATTCCAGGTTTAACCACCATGATTGGCCAGCCGATTGAACATCGTCTTTCTCATTTATTATCAGGAACACCCGCAGCGATTGCAATCAATGTTTATGGCGATGATCTCAATCAACTTCGTCAACTGGCCAAACACATCGAATCACATTTAAAATCTCTCGAAGGCGTTCGTGATGTCAATGCCAACCGGGAAATTATGATCACCACCCTACCGATTGATTATCGCCATGAAGATCTATCTGCGGTTGGTTTAACACCTGCCATGGCAGCAAAACAAGTTCAACAAGCCTTCTATGGTCAGAAAATTACAAAAATTAATGATGGCACTCATCAATATGATCTCGTTGTTAGGCTGGATCCTTCTAAACGGCAAAGCGTAGATGATGTCAAAAACTTGATTCTCTCTGGCCAGTCAGGACAAAGAGTTCGGCTCAGTGATGTCGCTGATATCCATTTACAAAAAGCGTCTAATTTAATTACTCGAGAGAATGCTCAACGAAAAGCCGTCGTTTCACTTAACATCGCCGAAGGGTACAATCTTGGCGATCTGGTGGCAAACGTAAAAGCAGTGGTCAATCCTATCGTTCAAAAAGCAGGATATGTTGTTAGCTATGGCGGTCAATTTGAAGCTCAACAAGCCGCATCCAAAACACTCATCTTTTCAGGTTGTGGTGTTCTCATTTTAATGCTAATGCTTCTACAAGTCGCAACAGGTTCTATCAAAACAGCTTTCCTTGTCATGCTGAATATGCCGCTTTCTTTAATCGGTGGTATCATCGCGATGTATCTAACCGAAGTTGAATACCCAATATCAAATTTAATGGCACTACTGAACCTTAGTTCGGAAAGATATATTCCTCCAGTCATATCGATTGCATCATTGATTGGCTTTATCACCTTATTCGGTATCTCTGTGCGAAACGGTATCCTACTTGTTAATCACTATCAATATATGATGTTGAATGAAGGAAAAAATTTGAAACAAGCGATCATCTCGGGTTCTCTTGAACGCCTCACACCAATACTTATGACTGCGATCTCAGCTGCTCTTGGTCTAATACCTTTAGCATTGGCACTCGGACAACCCGGAAGTGAATTACTGGCACCCATGGCCATCGTAATATTAGGCGGTCTGGTCAGTTCGACCATCTTAAACCTGGTGGTTGTACCCGCCGGTTATTACATAATGTTGCATAAATCACCACAAGACGCATTGATTGGTAAACAACAAAATAACCAAAAAATCATTTATTAAATCAAATGATTTCTCTAGGTTGAATGGTGCATGCGGCGATGATGAAAGGCTCGATACAATCCCTTAAAAAATCCACCGATCAATGTAGCCAAGGCAAAAATCGGTGCCAGGATCATAAAGAGAACCACTGGCGTAAAAACCATGATGACGATGAATAGAATTAGATATTCCATGAGCCACCTTCTTTCTCCGATAAACGGGTCATATTCAATAGGCAGCAATACTTTCATGTCTCTATATAAAGTATATCACAGATGTGAATGGAAACAAATTTGAGCCGAAGAATTTCTCTATAAAATCAATAAATAGATTTATTCGATTATCTCAAAAAAAAGCTGGCCTCGGGGAGAGGCCAGCTGTAGCAAGGAACTGCATTACAAACACGCAGCGAAAAGGACCAAATTCAACGCAGTCTCTATAAAATAAAATGGTGGTCCAGTGCCCTATGTATGGGTGAGTTCACTGGACCCAACCAATAGCACCACCAAATTTAATATGGGTAAATTATAAAGAATCGCAGTTAGATCGGTATGAGCATTTCTTGAAAATAAGATGAGGAAATGGTTAGAAAAAAAGGGAATACGATTATTCCTTGAAAAACAATAAGATAACCCTAAGCACCTTTATTAGACAGGTTATGAGTCACTCGATTTCCATATAAAAAGAAAGCCCGACTGATTGAATCAATCGGGCTTCTGACGTGTCGAAAAGGAAGCGTCCCGGCATCAACACGTTACTCGTCTCTCTAACTCCGACCCAGGTTTATCCTGCCCCTCCAGTGAACAGGGCCCATGAGCCTAGCATTTTTTGTACAAATGTAAGAATGATAAATATAGGAATTAAGAACACGGCACTATAGCCCATATACCCAAAGAAACTGGGCATCTTCACACCGCTTTGTTCAGCGATACTCTTGACCATAAAGTTTGGACCATTACCAATATATGAGTTAGCACCCATAAATACCGCACCCAATGAAATTGCCACGAGTATTTCTTGCGATAACATACCCGCAACCACAATGTCGCCCTCTGGCGTTGCTAACGTTCGAGCCGTTTCAAAGAAAACCACATAGGTTGGTGCATTATCTAAGAAACTACTTAAAATACCCGTAAACCAGAAGAACTGAGCAGGGCTGCTCACACCCATATCTGGTCCCTTGACATTCAAGATTTCGACTGGCACCTGCATGGTAATAAAGATACCAATAAAGAGTGCAGCCACTTCACCAATGGCGACATAGTTGAATTTATTTTCTTCACGCAATCCTTTAGGTGTAAATTTCAATGAGAGAGCCACAAACACAAACATGACAATTTCACGGCAGAAATCAAAAACGATTGGATTGCCTTCTTTACCTAACAATGGCTTGCCTGGAATCAATAACGCCACTGAAAGAACCACACCCAATAGGAAGATCAAATTGATCTTACCATTTAATTGTAATTTTTCGACTTGGGTATCATCACGTTTGATATCGCGACTTTCCTCTTTGGCATAGAGTTTAGAGTCCCAGATAAAGTAAATGACTAATAGAATCAGATTCACTGCTAGCCACTGTGGCCATAAAATAAAGGTCCATGTGAATGGAATCCCTTTCAAGTACCCTAAGAATAATGGTGGATCACCGATTGGTAATAAGCAACCACCAATATTACAAACCAAAAAGATAAAGAAAATAACCGTATGCTTAACATACTTTCGTTCTCGGTTGGTTTGCAGTAATGGACGAATCAGCAGCATCGCGGCACCAGTCGTACCGACAAAACTTGCAATACCAGCACCCACGGCTAAGAACATTGTATTGGTCATGGGTTTAGCCGGTAAATCACCTTTAAGCTGAATACCACCACTAATCACATACAAACTAAAGAGCAAAACAATAAAAGGAATATATTCCATTAAAATCGCATGCTTTAGAACCAGGTGAACGGCCATGAAACCTTTTTCAAGTTTGTGAGTCTCATGATCAATCACACCAGGATGGACGACCCAGTAATAAAATAATACGACTACGGACAATAACAATGAAACTAACAAGCGGTTCTTATTATCTTCCCACCAATGTTCCGTCTTGTGAATTAATGGTAAAATTGCAATACATAACAGCAAAATCACAAATGGAATCACGGCCCATGCTTTGGGCAGTTCGTATCCTTCAGGTTTTGCGTGTCCGCCGCCATGATGATCGTCATGTCCATCATGTGCGTCATGATCATGTCCGGCGTGAGCATCTCCTCCAGCCGCATAAGCTTCACTGGTAACCATATCGATTATGCCAGGTGCAAACAGACAGGCACCAAAGAAAAGCAAGATGGCCAGTAGAATAGCTGTCGCAAATGAATTAGATTTGCTGTTATCAACTTTATTCAACATACAATATGTCCTTTCACGCTTACCGACCTGTTCCAATTTTTGATGGAGAAAACGCTCCATCCTCCCAAGAAACAATATGTTAGATTATCGACAGGAAATGGAGGGAAGGTTGAAAAATATAAGCGAAAATGGCCATTTATAGCACATTGGGCATACCAAATAAGGTGAATATGGCTTTTTTATACTGATATGACTGTTGCAATTTTGACTAATTTTTTCGCTTTTCTAAATATTGGTCAAAATGCTTGAGGTTTTCATCATCTCGAGGGTCCGGATAATCTTGGCGATAGTGAACACCGCGACTCTCACACCGCTGTAAACTTCCGACAGCAATTAAGTAAGAAATCGTCAACATGTTCTGGCATTCCCAGCCGGTAGGGTCATCAAAGACTTTATCCAAGACATAACGCTGCCAAAATTCAATGATCTCGATCGTCTCTTTGAGTCGATCGCCATGACGTTCGACTCCCACATTTCGGGTCATCACCGAGCGTAACGAATTGACCACATCCGAAATATCTAACTCGGTCCGCTGCGATTGTTCGATCTGTGAAATGATTCGATGACGTTGAATTTCATCATCGGAGTCTGAAATTTCAGCAGCTGCGCTATCACCACATTGTTGACCAAAAACCATACCTTCAAGAAGTGAGTTACTTGCCAATCGATTGCTGCCATGCAGACCTGTCGCGGCGGCTTCACCACAGGCATATAAATCTTTGATACTGGTTTCGCCCTCTAGATTTGTTTTTACACCACCAATCATATAATGAGCACTCGGTCTGACAGGTATTAAATCTTCTTCAACATCAATATCAAAGGATTCACAGATTTTAGAAATATTCGGAAAACGCTTCGAAAATTTTTCGCGGCCTAAATGACGAACATCCAGATAAACATGTGTCGATTTGGTCAAATCCATTTGCTTATAAATGGCGCGACTGACAATATCCCGAGGCGCAAGCTCCAATCGCTCATCATAATCTTTCATAAAACGATGCCCATGGCGATCCAGAAGTTGTCCACCTTCACCTCGAATGGCTTCCGTAATCAATACGCGTGTGGCACCTGCAACATAAAGTGTCGTCGGATGAAATTGAACGAACTCCATATCAGTTAGTACCGCTCCCGCACGATAGGCCATCGCAAGACCATCAGCTGTGGCACCCGAAGGATTAGTGGTTTCACGGTACAATCTACCAGCTCCCCCCGTTGCCAGGATCGTTTTGCGTGCCCAGATACATTGCAAACCATGACGAGGATGAAAACAAACCACACCAAAACATTGATTACCTTCTGTTAAAAAATCGATACTAAAACATTCATCAAATAATTTAATATTAGAATGGTCTTTTACCTGCTGCTTGATGGCATCGACCAATACGCGTCCGGTGGCATCACCCATGCCATGAACAATTCGATTGTAACTGTGGCCACCTTCTCGGCCTAAAACCAGCAGATCTTCTTTTTTGTCTAATTCGGTATTCCAGGCAAGCAATTGCTCGATTTGTTCAGGACCATTTTCGACCACAAATCGCACCACCTCTTGATCACACAGACCATTTCCAGCGGTTAGGGTATCTTGAATATGACTTTCAATAGAATCTTCGGGACCAAGAACTGCAGCAATCCCCCCCTGGGCGTAAAACGTATTGCTACGTCGAAAATCATTTTTGCAAAGCATGATGACCTTACCCGATTTTGCCGCACTCATAGCAGCGCGCATACCTGCAACCCCACCACCAATGACCAGACAGTCTGTGTAGAGATGCCCCAGTTCACGAGTGTCCATTCGAATTAAATAGCGATTCAATCTGGCTGATTGTTTAATCACTGAGTTGTAATGTGCCTTGCTAGTTATTTCAGTTCGACGGACCAGTAAGCATGATCCAGGAATTGCTTCCAGGATTTATAACGACCATCCACCATGTTCACTTGCACGACAGGTGATCGTTTTGGCTTCACCGGCTTGGTAATCAAACGCATATTGGTTTTTTCTAATGGCCGACTTCCTTTTTTCACATTGCATTTGACACAAGCACATACCAGGTTTTCCCAGCTGGCTCCGCCCCCCAAACTTCTCGGAATAACGTGATCCAGGCTAAGTTCGCTAGGTGGAAATTTCTTTCCACAATACTGGCACTTATTACCGTCTCGAGCAAAAATGTTGCGGCGGTTTAATGTCACATCCTTTTTCGGAAGTCGATCATAAAACAACAATCGTACAATGCGCGGAACGGCAACGCTGATCTTTACCGTGCTGATAAAGTCGTGATCATGAGGTTCGAATTCACGCTTTAATTCAGACACTTCCAGCCAACTATCAAAATCGTAGTTGTTATACTGGCCTTTGTCCAAATCGATCACTTCTGCCAAATTACGAACGAGAAGCGAAACCGCACGCCGGACATTCACAATGCGAACCGGCATGTAGTGTTTGTTCAAAACCAAAACATGACTATTCAACAACTGACCCATATTACATCCTAACTACCCTAGCGAGCTTTATTTAAACTCCACAACAGTTAAATTGCTTGAGGAGTTTGCTAGAATTGTGTCAATTTCGAGGTCAATTCCGCACTTGGTCTATTACTATTATATTTTCTACTCGAAAAAAACTCAAACAGCAATCAAAATGATTTCACACCATATCTCCTGCCATTATGACATCTTTTTCTCGCTATGACATATATATCTAATACGTCTTATCAGACCAACTTGTTCGTAACTATTTTATTTATAAAGGCTTAAATTTTAATTTTCTGTTTGGCACGCTGATTGCAATATAGACTATTGGCAATGAGAAAAAGCCAACAAATTAGGAAAGGAAAAACATGAAAAAGTGCAATACAACGAACCAATTTAATATAAGGAGACCTGTTATGTTACCTATGATTAAACACATTCAACTCAACAAACGTGATCCTTTTCAAGCTTTCTCAAGACTTTTGGATGACTTAGGCACCAATACCGGTAACTATGCCATCAACTTCGGCAACACCGACGTTTATGAAGATGACAAAAATCTCTACTTCGATGTGGAACTTCCAGGCGTCAGCCGCAATCAAATTAATGTCGTTTTGGAAGATGGCCTATTGCAATTAACAGTGCAACGTGAAAATTCACGCGTTCAAAATAATGAAGAAGGACAAGTGAATGTTTACTTGCAGGAACGTTCTACGGGTCAATGGTCACGTAACATTCAATTACCCGTTGAAGTCAACAAAGACAAAATCAACGCCAAATTTGAAAATGGCGTACTGAACTTAACACTTGAAAAACAAGAGGCACATAAAGCCCATAAGATTGAAATTAACTAATCCCTTTACTCGAGTTAATTTCAGGGTCCTACGAAACGTCAATTAGAAAGACCCTTTTAAATCTTCTTTTTTTCGCGAGAGCATGGCCGTTGTGGAAGTCTGCTAAACTTTCACAGCGGCTTTCTCATTTTTAAGGGGAATCGATAATCACATCGAATGTATTTCCATTAATGCACCATTTCTCTCCATTAGGTACAGGTGTGGACTCAAACGTAATGTTGTCAATGGTTACTTCGATAAGCACAATATCTTGAAACACTCCAGTAAGAGAAGCCCCTGCAGAACCTATCGCCGTAATATCAACAGAACCACTTTCGGCCAAGAAAACTTTATCGCACTGACCACTACCAATACAATCTTTATAGGCTAACAGACATACCACACAGTCATTATAATTTTGCCCAGTAAAGAAAATTTGAGTTGGTGTTGTCGGTCCACCTTGTGAGCCATAGACCTCAAGAGATATCACATCAAATGGCGTTGTTAAGGAAGTCTGTGCATTATAAAAAATATCACCATTGCCTATTTCTGTCGCCTGTTCATTTGCTACGACATAACCAATATAATCACAATCTGACACACAGATATTTTCTTCACAAACCTCATTTTCACCACATGTCCCACAACTACCGCCACACCCGTCGTCGCCACATGCTTTCCCCACACAACTACAATCAGCCAACCAACGAGAACTGAAGATAGCAAAGTCAATAATATTAACGGTACCATCACTATTAAGATCAGCGGTTGTTGTTTGCGTTTGGGAATAAAGAGTAGAACCACTTAGCAGTATAATGATAACAAAGAAATATTTCAAATTTAATAACATTTTTTCTCCTTATGCATTTTATGTAATACACATGTACTATATTAACATGAATGGAGCATGATAAATGGAGAAAAATAATATTTTTATTTTTGATTCTATCCTATTATCTAAAGTGATTTTATGAACTATTTAAATTGAAGAATTTTCAAAATTTATTTACGAAATATATGATATGCCAATAAAAATGTAAGCATCTTTTTTAATAATTTAACTCAAAAATCTGATTCAACGAATCAAAAACTTCAATTCCACAAGTTTCTAATTTATCTCGACGATGATGACCACTCACGACTAACGCGCAATCAGCTCCGATTTCTACAGCAACTTCATGATCATGTACCGTATCACCGATAAATAAAACATCATGAGGTTCGTGATGAATTTCATTCATCCAGGCAATGCCATTATCAATCTTGCCATGAGCTTGATTATTCTCCAAACCAATGACCCGAACGAAATAATCTCGCAGCTTAAAATGATCCACACCTGCATCCAACATTTCTTGTTGAGCGGCAGAGAGAATTGATTGTTGTATCCCTAATGCTTTGGCTTTTTCCAATGCCTCAATAGCTCCTTCCTGTAAATAACAATTAGGCCAGCGGGCATTGTAATACTCATGATATTCCACTGCTAAAGACTCAAAAGAATCTTTTTTATAATCAAAGCCAAGCTTGTGATAAAAATCAATCACGGGAAAATCGAATTCATCCTGGTACTTTTTTTCGGACATGTAAGGAAGGTCACGTTGTTTTAACGCCAGGTTCACACACTCCACACAACAGGATAGATCGTTGAGTAGTGTGCCATTCCAATCCCAGATGATATGTTTATATTGACTTACATCCACTTATTATAAATAACTTTCTTGTCTTAAACAAAGTTGATTAGCTTAATGACTTTGAGCCTTTGTGGAAAATTTTATTCCGGTACATTTGCCGCTTGGGTTTCATGTTTCCACTTGATAAAGCCTCGAATATTCATTGCAGCAAACACCACATTGGCTAATATACCTGCATAACTTTCCACAAAAAGATTAAAGATCGTCCAGAAAAAAGCAGCGATCAAACCATAAATAAAACCACTCTTTCTTTTATTGCTCAAATTATGAATCGATAGGAAGGTCGCGACCATCGCAATCCAATCGATGCCATAATAATTCTTCAGTGAATTAATAAAACTATCGACAATCGCATCCATAACAAACTCCTATCAATTCTCAGATTTTGATTCTGATAAATTATTCAAACAATTCTGACCCACATGAGTCATATGCTCCTGATTCGTACGTGTCATACTATTGCCTACAAAGCGATCCGTAAATTCTTTTTCTTCTAATTTTTCCAATTCGTGTAAATCAATCGATGACCATTTTTCATTCGGTTGAAAGTCTTCATCTTCAGTCGAAGGACTTTTCCGATTGAAGGGACAAACCTCCTGACAAACATCGCAACCAAAAATCCAATCGCCACAGGATTGTTTATATTCATTAGGAATATCACTGCGTGATTCAATGGTCAAATACGAGATGCATTTTCTCGGATCCAAAACTTGTGGCTTAACAAACGCATTGGTGGGACATCCATCTAAACAATTGCGACACGTTCCACAATGATCGACACCCGGTTGATCATAATCCAGTTCCAAATCCGTAACAATCTCTCCAAGCAGCAACCAGGAACCTAAACGTTTATTAATTAATAAACCATTTTTACCAATCCAACCTAACCCAGCTTGCATGGCATGTTCTCGCTCCATTAAGGGAGCCGTATCCACAAAACGCCGGGTCATAATTTTCCCATCACCCGATTCGCGAATTTTATCCGCCAATACTTTTAAGCGATCTTTCAAAACAATATGATAATCTTTTCCCCAAGCATAGCGTGCCACACGACCATAAGATTTAGCTTTATCTTGTCCCACAGGTTCATCGCCAACATAATAATTTGTCGCCGTACAAATAATACTCTTGGCACCTGGAACTAACTCGCTTGGATCAATTCGTTTTTCCACATTACGTGCTAGATAGCCCATCTCGCCATACATTTTTTTGTCTAAGTATTCACGATAAGCTTGCTCATATCCAATTGGTTTTGCACGTGTAATCCCCACCAAATCAAAACCAATCTCTCTGGCCCATTGTTTGATTTGATCACTTGTGACTTGCGACATACTTATTACCAAAATAATCTTCCAGTGCCATGCCCACATAAATATGGGCATGAGACGAACGATTCTTACATAAAAAACATGCCCACGCAAGCGTGGGCATAGCACCGTTCATTTAAGACTTTATAAGGATGATTTCAATTACACATCCAGGTTTTTCACTTCTAAAGCATGAGTTTCAATAAAATCACGACGTGTCGCAACATTATCACCCATCAAAATAGAAAAGAGTCGATCTGCTTCAGAAGCATCTTCGAGTTTCACACGAAGCAGGGTTCGTTTTTCAGGATCCATTGTGGTTTCCCACAATTCTTCAGCATCCATTTCACCCAAACCTTTGAAGCGTTTAATTTCGATTCCTTTAGCACCCAATTCACGAATCGCTTTTACAATGGATTGTGGGTTCGGCACATCCATTTCATTTTCTTCGCTATCGACTAAAAAGAAACGCGTTGGAATATGTTCACCTGCAATGGTTTGTTCTTCTTTGCGGAAATAATCTTCTGTACGAATATCAAACTCTGATAACTTGCCACGAAGTTCATTTAGATGATGCACTTCATGCATTTCCTGAATCAAAATACCAGGAGCATAAGTGCCGTTACCTTCTTCATCTTTACTAGAAAGCTCCGCACAACGAGCAGAAAAACTTTCTTCATCGTGATAAAATTCTTCCTGCCCTTGATTAACAATACGGTAAGCAGGTAATCCTTTTTGCTCATCTTCTTTTGCTGCAATCTCACGCATGGATAAGCCGCGATTTTTCAAGATGGCCAGCTGCACCTCTGCTTGACCTAATAAATCGAGAAGGTTTTCAAGATTTTCACCCTCAATAACCCGATCATCTTTACCTTCATCACGAATACGAAGCTGAGTCCCTTGCAAGCCTTGTTCAGCGAGCTGCTGATTCATTTCTGCTTCATTGATCACGTAGGTTTTCTTTTTCTTACGAGAAATTTCAAAGAGTGGTGGTTGTGCAACATATACAGCATCCGCTTTAATCAAATCACTCATCTGTCTAAAGAAAAAGGTTAATAGCAATGTACGGATATGAGCTCCGTCGATATCGGCATCCGTCATGATAATCACTTTACCATAACGACGTTTGGTAATATCAAATTCTTCTTTGCCAATGCCAGTACCCAACGCCGAAATAATCGTTCGCACCTCGTCATGAGCCAGCATTTTATCGATACGAGCTTTTTCTACATTCAGGATTTTACCCTTTAACGGCAAAATAGCTTGGAATGCTCGATCACGACCTGCCTTGGCAGATCCGCCCGCCGAATCCCCTTCCACCAAGTAAAGCTCGGTACTTTCTACATCTTTACTAGAACAGTCGCTCAATTTACCTGGCAATCCACCACCACTCAGCGCCCCTTTACGCCGAGTTAGTTCACGAGCTTTACGAGCCGCTTCACGTGCCGCGGCAGCTTGGATCCCTTTATTCACAATTTGCTTGGCGGCAGCAGGATTTTCTTCCAAATATTGAGCCATTAAATCATTCACAACCGTTTCGACAAAACCACTCACCTCAGGATTCATCAATCGCACTTTGGTCTGTGCTTCAAATTGTGGATCCGGCACTTTCACCGATACAATTGCAATCAATCCTTCACGAAGATCATCTCCAGTCGGTAATTGTTTACTTTTATTAATATTATTATTTCGAGCATACGCATTTAAGGTACGCGTTAGACCAGATTTGAATCCACTAATGTGCGTTCCACCATCCATATTGTGGATATTGTTTGCATAAGCGACCACATTTTCATTATAGCCAGTGGTATATTGCATCGCGATTTCACATTCGAGCCCCAACGTCTCATCGCTTTTGCTAAAGTGAATCACTTTTTTATGAAGCACTTCTTTACCATCATTTAAGTGATCGACGAACGCAATTAATCCTGTTTCAAAATGATATTCATCCACAGAACTATCACGAGCATCTTCCAATACAATTTTTAACCCGGCATTTAAATAAGCCAACTCACGCAGACGGTGAGCTAAAATATCTTTACGGAATACCACATCAGGAAAAATTTCGGGATCAGGCTTGAATGTCGTTTTAGTACCAGAGGTTTTTCTTGGTCCAATTTCACGCATGGGACCTTTGGCATCACCTCGGTTAAATTCCATACGATAGCCTTGTCCTTCGCGACCGACTTCAACTTCCAGCCATTCAGACAATGCGTTCACAACTGAAACACCCACGCCATGCAATCCACCCGACACTTTGTAAGAATCACTATCAAATTTTCCACCTGAGTGCAAAACGGTATGAACCACTTCTAACGCTGATTTACCTGTACTTTTTTCAATACCGACAGGAATACCGCGACCATTATCTTGAATTGTTACACTGCCATCCACATTGATAATGATTTTGATCGTATCACAAAATCCTGCCATGGCTTCATCCACAGAGTTATCAACAACCTCACTGACCAGGTGATGAAGTCCACGCACCTGCCGGTCACCAATATACATCTCTGGACGCTTACGAACCGCTTCCAAACCTTCCAGCACGGTAATCTGTTCAGCACCATACTCACCTTGCTGCAGTTCTTCGGCCGTATCTTGTGATTCTAACATTTCCTGCTCTGATTGACCCGTTTCACTCATATAGTTTCCTTCAAAATTCCTTTATAATTTCCTAATAAGGATTATTTCTTAAATACTGGTATCACACTTCCTTCATCATCACGTCGATACCACGTGCCATACGTCACTTTTATTTTTCTTATCGAAACGTTGGGACACATTTCCCGTAATGCATCCAGCAAACCTTCCTTTAACATCAAATTTAATTCATATTGATGACTGGAGCTATCGACTAAAACATTGAGCTGGCCGCCACGAAAACTTTCGATGCACGTATGCTCAACCAGTTCCTCAGGTAAATTCATTTCCCAGGCCTGAGACACCACGGCAAATTTTTTCATTCGCGGCTGAACCTGTTTTTTTAAAAACTGCTGAATCGAAGAGCCCATGGTTGTGGTGCGATCCCGGCGTTGCCTGGCTTTTAACGCACGATCTAATCGCTCTTTGTCCCAATGCTCAGTCATCTTAAACCGTTACAGGCATCACAACATATAAAAAGTTTTTACCACTCTTCAATAAACCAGGACGTTTGCCATCTGAAAATTCAAAAGCCACTTCATCATTGTCTGATACTTTCAACATTTCCAGAACATATTGGGGATTAAATCCAATCTCAACAGGCTCCGCCTGATAATCCACATCCATCGTCACTTCTGCTTCACCCGCTTCGGGTGTACTGGAAGTCAATCGCAAACCACCTTTGGAAAATCCGAGTAATATACCTCGTGAATTTTCATTAGTCAAAAGCGCCGCACGACGTACCGCACTTTGAAGCGAACTAACATTAAGTTCAATTTTTTTATCACATCCCGAAGGAATGACATCTTCATATTTTGGAAAGCGACCTTGAACCAGAATTCCTGACAATTCAACCGTTGCCGTTCGAATCACAATCTGGTTTCCTGAAAAAGTAATTTCAATTTTTTCATCTGGGTCTTGTAAAATTCGTTCTAGAATGGACATGGTTTTTATCGGAACAATCGCAGAGTGATCTTCGCCTTTGGCAGCACCACTGACTTCACCATCAACTTGAGCAAGGCGACGACCGTCGGTCGCAACCATCCGCAATTTTTTTCCAGTACATTCCCACAATACCCCATTGATCGCATAGCGACTACTCTCACGTGCCGCGGCAAAGGTCACCTTACTGATCATGCTTTTGAGATCTTGAGCTTTGATTTTCAGACTGGCTGGCTGATCCGCTGTTTCCGTGACCGGAAAGTCATCGGCATCCTGACCAAACACTTTAAAGTGACTGTCAGTCCCTGAGATCTCGCACACAGCATCTTTGACCTCAATCGAGACTGTTTCATCATTACTCTCACGTAAGATCCCTGTCATGCGATCTGCGGGCACTACGGTGGAACCTTCCTGAACAATCTGCAATTGACTAATGCTGTAGGTAATGGTGATTTCATTGTCTGTGGCTGTGACAATTAATTTATCATTACTGGTATGTAGTTTTGCACATTGCAAAATGGGTTTTGGCGTTCTAGCGGGCACAATGGATGAGGCCAATTGGACGGCTTCAAACAATGCGGCTCGATTTACATTTACATTCATGGATGTCTCCAATCCTTGGATCAACTCTCAATTTATAACAATTACCAAATGCCTTCTTATTATATATATATTTAAGTAAAATTCAGCAGTATTATTCATATATCTTGTGGGATGTGTGAGGTTTTTAATGGTAGACATAACCCTTTTTTAATCAATTGTTTACAAAACAAATTATGTGGATAACTTGTGAGGCAAACCGTTATTAATTTTGTTTCTTGAAAGCTCTAAAATCACAGAGTGAATTTCACAGCTTATACCCTGTTATTGTGGATAAAAAATAATACACAATCCAACAGCTTTTCCACGAATGCGCCAACAAATCGTCGTAGAAAAAATGGAAAATAGGACCTGATTTGTCCACAAAAATTGTGGATAACCCTTTGGTTTTCAACAATCCAAAATCACTGTCTGTCTAACCAATTCAAGGTCCAACTCACGAATAATCATTATACTAGAGATATGGGGTTTTGCACAGATAGAACTATAGAGTTATTGCGCTCTGACACTTCCAGGAAATGGTTGATGTATTAATCTAAAAGCCAATTATTGGATAAAACACTGAAATCTTTGAGGTTGAAAATACCGTCCCCCTGGTTTGGTGAAATATCTTTCAGAGGCGTACCGGGCTGGAGCCATTCCTTTGAAAATGCTTGGAATTCATTGGGATGCTGGGTTGTAAGTAAGGCGAAATCAGCCATCGTGACAATGCCATCGCCGCCTTCAGGGTTAACATCATATTGAAGACTCTTGAGAAGCCAGACATCAACCAAGGTGGATAAATCCATCAGGTCCACTCCAAATGGACAGGCAAAATCGCCAGGTATGGTTTCCCATGATAATTTTGGATAAGTTAAACCATCAGCACATATTTTCCAGAGATCATCTGTGCCATTCGCTATTTCGTCTGTAAAATCCCAACCCGCGGATGTGAAGGTGCTTTTCATTTGTAGCTCGCTGGTGGTTTTTCCAGCAACACCTACTGGATCTGGGTTTTCATTACCAACCCCAGTAAGTATCCCTGAGGTTTCAATGTCCCAAAAGCAATTTAAAATAAAAGATTGATAATTATTTTCTCCCAATACCCCTCCTGGATTGTTATTTGAAAACACAGAACCTACTGCAAAACAATTTATAATTTCTGAATTAACCAAATTACTTCCTACAAGCCCACCCGTTTTATCATTTCCAAAAACATTTGAATTTGAATAGCAATTCGAAACAGTAGAGTTCTGATGGTTGTATCCAACGAGCCCTCCTATACTATATGAAGTGCCTGTTACATTATTATTTGAATAACTTTGATTAATAGATGAATTATTGGAATTATATCCTACTAACCCTCCTACAATCCAGGCACCTGTAACATCGCCTGATGCATAGCAATTAATAACCATGGAATTATTATAATTTCTACCAACAAGTCCACCTGTGCTAGAATTGCCTATAATATGGCTTGTTGAATAACAATTTGAAACCGTTGATTGATTATCATTTTCTCCCACTAAGCCACCCACGCTTTGATTTCCTCGAATTTGGCCGCCTATGCTATAACAATGATCAATATTTCCACTATTTAAAAGACCAACCAACCCTCCTGTTTTTGTATCACCTTCCATATTAGGGTCCACCAAACCTAAATTGTAGATACCTTTCTCATAGATACTATTATCCACATTGCCAAATAACCCCACACCATCAAAGAAAGATTCATAGTATCGAATAGAAACATTTTGTATTTCCTGGTTATTACCATTAAATGAACCTGTAAATGGAACATCGTTACCACAAATAGGGGTTAATGATATATTAAGCATATTAATATCATTAATTAGTTTGAAATGTTTATCACAATGGCAGTCATATAGGCTTAGATACAAAATATGATTTGGTTCTGTTATTTGATATGGATCCTCCAAGCTACCTGTTCCATCAGAAAATTCAAAGAACGGTGTTGGATCACCTGTATTCTCCTCCCAATATAATTGCGGGTATTCGGTGCCTTCATTAATAGTCCATATTACCTCATTACAATTCCAACCAACAAATGTTTCAGCGGTTTGTAATTGATCAGTGGTTTTACCAATACCACCGCTACTAGTTAATTGTCCGCTTGATTCGATATTCCAAAATGAATTTACAATAGGGCGGTCTGATCCATCTCCAATTAATCCACCATAAGAACTGTTACCTAAAACTTGCCCAGTAGAATAACAATTAATGACGGTTTTATCATTAAGTCTACCGATTAGTCCTCCTATGAAATATTCTCCAGAAACATCACCTAGTGCATAACTATTTAATATTATGGCCCCTTCGTTATATCCAACCAAACCGCCAATAATTGATTGTCCTGTTATATTGCCAGTCGCATAGCAGTTTTTTATTAATCCATTACCATAAGTATCCCTGTCTATAAAACCTATTAGCCCACCTGTATTTTTATCATTTGTGAAATTTATTATATGGGCTTCAGAATAGCAATTTTGGATCGTAAAATCTGGATATGCGTATCCTATTAATCCTCCAGAGTTTTCTTTTCCATTAACAAAACCCGTTGTATAGCAATTTGTGACCGTCGATAAAAAACAAGAGCCAATTAATCCACCTGTATTACGTTCTCCATTTACATGGCCTTGTTCGGTATAACAATAAGTAATATTACCTTTTAAATATCCAACCAATGCGCCTGTAGTTTGATCACCCATCACGTTCGGTTCGATTAGACCTAGATCATGAATAACATAATCATCATTCGTGTTGAACGCATAGCTAAACAAACCTGTGTATCTACCATTTGGTCCGCCATTAATTTGTAGGCCACTTATGGTATGATTCCCTCCATCAAACTGTCCAGTGAAGGGGGTTTCACTGTCTCCAATCGGACAAAAGAATAAACCAGATAGGTCAATATCTTGAATGAGTTGAAAGTATTGGTTCCAATCACATGGTATACGACTTAATGCCTCAAGGTCATTTTCATTACTAATCAAATAAGGATCTTCCGAAGTACCTGAACCACCTGAATACTGATAAGAAGTAGGTAAATTGGTGCCAGGTGTATCTTCCCAAATGAATCTGGGAGAATCTAACCCTTCATTAATTTTCCAAATTTCCTCTGAACAATTCCAACCGATAAAGGTGCTTGCTGTTTGCATTTGATTGGTTGTTATGCCCCAACCGATAGAAATCCCAGATCCTGTACTGGTTGATTGTCCACTGGTATTCATATCCCAAAAATTTGTAGGGCCATTTCCATAATTATTAAACCCTGTTAGTCCACCTGTTGCAGTGCCTGATGAAACAACACCTGTCGCATAGCAATTTGATGTAGGGCTAGCAGAATTATTCCATCCTATCAACCCCCCAACTCTTAGGGAGCCAGAGACATGACTTTTCGAGTAACAGTTGTTTACATTAAACGCTTTACCCGATAGACCTCCGACATTTTCTTGACCTACAACATTTCCTGTTGAAAAACATTGAGATAAATTTGAACCAAATCCTGAAAATCCTCCAACGTTTACTTGTCCATTTACATTTCCTGTGGAATAACATTGAAATAAGTTAGAGCCACTTCCTACCAATCCCCCCACAAAACGATTTCCAGTTACATTAGCTCCCTCTGAATAACAATTTTTAACACCCTTATTTAATATGGATCCAATTAAGCTCCCTACATGATCAGAACCTGTGATATTAGGATTTATCAACCCAAGGTCATATATTGCATTGGGGCCATAGTTGTTACCAACATAACCAAATAATCCTATATTGTCAGAATTTGGCATATTAATTTGTAAGTTACTGATCGTTTTTTCGTTCCCATTAAACGTTCCAGAAAATTGGAAGAAATTGTTGCCAATCGGAATAAAGTTGATTCCTGTCATATCTAAATTGGCCGTTAATTTAAAGTGATCATCCCAATAGGTGAAGTTATTAGATAGGTTAACGAGGTCGGTGTTTTGCGAGATTAGATATGGGTCACCTAGGCTACCGTTGCCGCCGCTGAACTGTGCCAAAGTTGTTGAGGGCAAGAACATCAACGTGAATATGAAGAACAGACGGATAGAATCAAACTTTGGATTGTTTTCCACAATAACGCTCCTGATGATGTAAAACATATTGATATTGACCAACTCGATTTTAACCTTATCGACCGATAATTAGAAAAAGGATAAATATGGACAAGCTTTCCTCTGAGATCCTAAGACTATGATGGAGTCTTTAGAGTTAAAAATAAGGGGGTTACCTAAGTTTACATAATGAGGGGTGCTATTTATTTGGCTAGTAGAGGAATTTTTCGACGTCAAAATCGCCGGCTTTGACAATTTTGAGGTCTTGGCGGATTTCAAGGTGGATGTCATTTTTGGGTATGTCTTTATTTTCTTCTTTATTAAATTGTGAGACATCCGTCAAATCCATATTGATTGGAACCACAGTCGGGCGACAAGGGTCTTCCATATTGACTTGTTTAACCACGCAGGTTTGGCCATTGTTGAGTGTAACTTGTTCGCCTGGAGGAAATGGTGGAACAGAATCCTCTAGCGCCTTAAACACAATTGGATCGAACCATTTGACATATCCAGGATTATGCAATCGTTTAAGTGCAACAATATTGGGTGCTTCAGAACCGTCAGGCATGAACTTAAATCCTTCGAAACGATCAGCGAGTGCCGCGATGCGACAGAAAATATGAATGTCTTCGCCTTCCAGAGCTGTGTCAATGACATTAGAGCCCATGGATTTTTTACGGAATGGAAAACCGCTGCCATCGAAATGTTGATGATGATTTAGCACAACCTGGCTGGCGGCGGAATCGATATGATCTTTGACCATGTCGTAACCAATCTGTATGTGTTGTTGCCATTCGAGATTGCCCTGGCTTTGAGCGGTCATTTTGAATTCCTGCATGTCTTTATCGAAATTCAATTTACCAATATCATGCAGTAAACACCCAACACCTAATTGCGTGAGATCAATCGCGGCAGACGCATTCATATTGGGCCTGTTTTTGACTAGGTAAGCTTCCATTTTCATGCCCATGATCATCGCCAGGTGTGCAACAGAACAACCATGGCGGAATTGGTCATGCGTTTCGCCTTGCATGTCACCTAAATAGAGCGAATTTTTGCTCTGTTTTTCTGACATTCGTTTGTAGATCATGCTCATTTGGCGTGTGAATACCTGATAGTCGACTTTGCCCGAAGTATTTTCGTTGTTGCTGTTGAATTGCGTTTTGAACGTATCGTAGACGGCTTGCTGCAGTTCGGTTAATTCAGGATCTACCAGATTATCCAGGAATTCCAAATTTGGATATCTGACCCAAATGCTGGGAATTTCCAGGGAATTTAGACGAGCGATATCGGTTTCGTTGAGTTGGTAACCTGCTTTGAGCAGGGTATGCTTGGGTTGGGCTGGATCATAAAGTTTGCGGGCCAGGACCATATCGGGTTTTGCTTGGTGAAGTTGTACTTTTAACATAAACCTAAATATCTATAAATAATAAAGTTAATTCATTCCCTGTTTTGGGGATAACTTAGAACCTCACAGATATTATCGGTTGCTGAGCAAGGGATCTTAACTAGATGTAGGGCAGGTTTTTAGGGAAAATATTGGAAAAATGCGTATTTAAAAACTATCTGCAAGCACCTTATTGTCCATCAAAGGTGCTCGCAGATATAGCGGATTTGGGGTTGTTTAGATTATGTCGTCACCATACGTTCTTCAACGATGCTGCGAAGTTTAATGAGTGCCTTGTTCTGAATTTGGCGGATGCGTTCTTTTGTGAGTCCGAGAATCTCACCGACCTGTTTGAGGGTCATGGGTTTTCGGTTTTCACCTTTTTGATAAAAACGCATTTTGACAACAGAACGTTCGATGTCACTTAGATTGGCTAGGTTCTGATCCACGACATAGCGGACTTCATCTACCCAGTCGTTGTGTTTGACTTCTCGGGTTTGCTCTGTGTGGTTGTCTTTAATCATTTCTGGTTCTAGCTGCACTGAAAAACGGCTGCGGTATCGGAAGTTCAGTTTGGCTACTTTAGAGAATCCTTTAAGGATCGCTCTGCAGGCATAGGTACTGAATTTCCAGCCGCGAGAGCAGTCAAATTTTTCAGCGGCTCGCAGTAAGGCCATATTGCCTTCGCTGACGAGATCATTAAATTCAATATCCTGCGTATTGATACGTTTGGACATTGCCAGTACCAGCCCCATATTATTGGCAACGATGGCAGAACGGATATCGTATTGTCTCTGGTACAGGTTCAAAAGCTGTTTAATATCCTGGAAAGTCCAGCGATTACTTTTCAACATTTTTTCGCACAATTCTCTTAATTTGAATCGAGTGTAATTAAATGCCAAGAATATTTCTTCCTCTGGTCTTGTGTCTTTTTCATTTTCACTCAATATTGGGAACGTTTCTTTTTCAATATAGGCTGCGAACGTTGGATCTGTGAATCGATCATCCGGCATAAAATCAGGAGGTTCACATAACAGCCGCATCACAAGTTTCCGTTGAAATTTTGAAATCTTTAGTGAAGCGATTTTTCTGAGCGTGGCATTTGGCAGTTTGTTTGTTTGCGTCTTTTTCATAATGCTACCTCCTGTTCAGTGATTATGATTCGCTACTTTGTTTTTTGGACGTTTGTGTGTCCTACTGAAGAATAATACGAGCAAGAATGATGCCAAGTTCTGATAACAGAAGAATAAATTTCTTAAATATCTTTAAATTAAGTATTTATGGATTATATAGCGACTATGACGTACATTACAGTCTACGTAGTATCTGGACATATGAGAATTGAGACATGATATTAACATGATAAATGAGTCAGGAATTTAAGTACTTTTAATAAAGGTGTATATATTAGAAATAATGTGTCTCGAATTAAAAGTGTCTCATTAGTATGGATTATTAATTTTGAGACGAAAAAAATTATTGCGGTTCATTTCACTTTTAGAATTTGGTGGTCTATAATTTAGGTATAGACCTGTCTTCGAAAGTATTACGTAATGTTATAAATTGATTTCATTGATATGGGTGATTCGTAGTTATTTTGTGAACTGAGGTTATGAGTCTTGCACCGGATAGAAATCTTGAAAAAGCCCTCGATTTGGCTCAGAAACTTTTGGAGTTAGCTGATCAAGGCGACGCCGAACGTCAAGATATTGGCTGTGGGATTGTTTTTGGTACGATCCGTGACTGTGGCTATAAAATTCGATCTCAAGTGGAATCTGAGATGGCCAAACACCAGAATGATGCTGAGCACTGATCTTCAATAGAGACACATAAATAATATCCCTTCAATAAGTATGATAAAGGCGGCAGTGAAAGGACGGTGGATTTTTGCGCGCATCGGTTGTAATCTATTTGTATGAAAGAAAAACAACAACCGGAATCTCCAGACCTTAAAGAAGTGATCTGTTTTTGCTTTGGCGTTGAGCTGGGCGCGATCCGCGAAGCGGTCAAGAAGAACAACTATAAAGGGGTCGAACAAATCACCCGATATTGTGCTGCCGGGGGTGGTTGCCATGGGTGTCAGCCAGATATTCGGCGAATCATTGATGAAGCTAGGCAAGAATTTGGCCTGGATCAAATGGAAGCTGAAAAACTGGAGCAAGCGGAGAAAAAATCGGGAAGTCTACCTGCGATTAAAATGATTCGACTCGTCGAAAAGGCCATTCAGGAGAAAATCAATCCATTATTAAAAAATGAACAAATTCAAGTATCTTTAGATGAAGTTAATGGGGATATTGTGATTTTAAAAACAAATAATGAATTAAGTCCTTCATTATTAAATGATGTTGAAGCGATTTTAAAACAGGATATTTGCAATTCGATTGAATTGAAAATTATTTAAAGCATTAAAGGAAAATGTTGAATGAAAAGTTTATGGAAAGATGATGAGGCTCAGCGTTGTGATGATGATTTGGCGATGCGGGTCTATACCTCTCGATTATTGGGGGCCTCAGAAGAGTTGGTCATGCATGGAGGTGGCAATACCTCGGTGAAATCTACGCGCGAGGATTTCTTTGGTGAGCAGCATGACGTACTTTATGTGAAAGGGAGCGGTTGGGATTTAAAGACGATTGAAAAAGAAGGTTTTGCTCCGCTGCTTTTAAATCAAACCAAACGTTTGGCTGAGCTTGAGTCGTTAACGGATGATGATATGGTGGCTCAATTGAAATTGTTTTGCATGGATCCTTCGGCACCTGGGCCATCTGTGGAAGCGATCTTGCATGCGATTTTGCCGTTTAAGTTTGTGGATCATACTCACACCGATGCGGTGGTGACATTGACGAATAATCCTAAAGGCGAAAAGATTATGCAGGAGCTTTATCCGGATTGTTTAATCTTACCTTATATTATGCCCGGGTTTATTTTATCTAAGCAGGTCTTTGATGCGATACAGGGAATAGATCTGAATGAGAGAAAAGGGATTATACTATTACATCATGGCGTGTTTACGTTTGATGACGATGCAAAACAATCTTATGAAACGATGATTGAGTTGGTGACTCGGGCGGAAGACTATATCACTCGTAAAGGATCGACGGTTCACCCAAAAGAAGAATCTGAGATTGATCTATTGGAATTAGCAGAAATTCGAAATGTGATTTCAAAAGCACGCGGAACAGCTCAATTGGCACAACTCAATGATTCTAAAAAAGCGTGTGGATTTGCTAGCCGGGATGATGTTAAAACGATCGCGACGCGCGGACCGATTACACCTGATCATGTGATTCGTACTAAGCGTACTCCTGTGATTTTGAAAAAGAATATTGAAAAGAATGTCAGCAGTTATGTGGATGACTATAAAACCTATTTTGATACACATACTGATGGAAAGTTGACGATGTTAGATCCGGCGCCGCGTTGGGGTGTATGGAAACATCGTGGTACGCTGGCCTTTGGTAGTTCGGTCAAGGAATGTCAGATTATCCATGACATTACACGGCACACCCTTTGGGCCATTCAAACAGGTGAAACGTTAGGCGGCTGGCAGGCACTGCCTGAAAAAGATATTTTTGATGTTGAATATTGGGTGTTGGAACAAAATAAACTTAAAAAAGCCGGACAAGCTAAAAAACATCAAGGTAAAATTGCCATCGTGACCGGTGCTGCGAGTGGTATTGGAAAGGCGACCGCTTTGGCGCTACATGCACAGGGAGCTGTGGTGGTAGGATTAGATATCGATACGTCAATTGAAAAGCAATTTAATCAACCGGATCTTAAAGGGATAGCTGTTGATATTACCGAAATGAAGAAAGTCAAATCCGCTATCGAACGTGTTGTCCGTGAATTTGGCGGCTTGGATATTTTAGTTTGTAATGCTGGGATGTTTTCGACGGGACAAACCATAGACAAAATGGATCAAGATGTTTGGGGCAAAACACTTGAAGTGAATTTAACCGCAACGCAATTAGTGATGAAGTACTCAATCGAATATTTGAAATTGGGTATTGATCCTACGATTTTGATTGTGGGTTCGAGAAATGTCTCAGCACCTGGGCCAGGCGCTTCTGCTTATTCTGTCAGTAAAGCTGGGTTGACGCAATTAGCACGCGTGGCGGCATTGGAACTGGCATCTGATGGTGTGCGTGTGAATGTGATTCATCCTGATGCCGTGTTTGATACAGGGCTTTGGACCAAAGAAGCTCTTGAGAAATCGGCTGGGCGTTATAATATGAGTGTGGATGAGTATAAGAAAAAGAATTTATTAAAACGGGAAATCAGTTCTAAACAAATTGGTGAGCTTCTCTCTACCGTGGCGAGTCAAACGTTTATCAATACAACCGGTGCCCAAATTTCCGTAGATGGTGGTAATGATCGGGTGATTTGAATGAAAAAATTATCTTGGGTCTGAATTTGAAATTTTTTTACCTTTAGGTGTTATACAATAAATATCGAATTTAAAGATCTCACCAGGGTATTTGTAAGTATATTGATTTCCCCATGGGTCAAGTGGTACTTGTTTTTCTCCATCTAAGTATCCCATTGATTCCCAGTTTTCAACATTGTCAGGTTTTGTTACCAAGTCAATAAGTTCTTCAGGATATTGTCCTGTATCGATTTTAAATATGTTACATGAAGCATGTAATAATTTTATCTGTGCTTTAGCCAATTCAATTTTAGAATTATTTATATATGTATCGAAAAAAGGAAGAGATTTTCTCTTGGGTTTTGGTTTTTCCTGAACATTATTTTGGGGTATTGAAACAGGCTCGGTTGTTGGTTTTTGATTATGACAACCTGCTATCATTGTTAAAGAAAGGATGAATGAAAACCATATTAATTTATTCATTGTTTTGTCCTATGTTTATAGATGATATTTTTTCAAGGACCATTTCGCATTGAGTTTTGAGTGAGCTTGACAGCCGCGAGACATATTCTGGTTGATTAGGTAAGAGTCGTTTTTGTTGTTCGATGAATCGGTTGTGATCGTCTAAGATTTTTTCCAGGATGGTGATGGCTTGTTCAACCTTTTTCTGTTCGATATTTTTTAATGCAAAATCGAACGCGATCATCGGGTTGACCGGATCCTTTTCGTATGCTGTTTTAGAAAATTCATAAGCCGTTTCAATGGTCACCGGTGACGTTTTCAGTGATCGTGCTTGAGTGTAGATCTGGCTTAGCTGATGATCATAGCTGGCCTTTTGTGGGTCTCGTTGGGCTGCACGTAGTGTGATATCTGCTATTTGTTCAAATGTCGTATCAAATTTTGACATGTTTGTTTTTAACATGAATTGAATAAGTTGACTTTGAAACTTCAAAGGATAAGGGTTATGAGGGTCTATTAACGAAGCGTTTGCTGACAAGAAAATTGATTGATCGAATAAATTATGTGCCATTTCTATTTGGTTGTTTTTTAATTGTTCAAATGCCTGAATCGTGGTTTTCTGTGAATAGGCCAACTGATAAAACGAAGATACTTTCGGCATGATGACTTTGATCCACACCAAAACGATACCAGCAATGACGACCATGGAAATCATGCTCAGTCGTTTTATGTTTTTTAATGCATGTTGGTTTGTATTGACGCCTTCACTTTTCATGGCAATGGCACAGGCTAACAAAGCAAAAAATGCAATGTGAATCCCTGGTTCAAATATAGCAATATCGATACAATTATGAATTATAAAGCCAAGGAGCCCTATCGACAACACAAGGATTTCCCAAGGTATCGATTGAATTTGTTTTGATAGCATTTGCCCTGATTGGGTTAAAAGGAAGGCCACCAGCCAATAAAGAGCTGGGAAGATAAATATATAAATGAATAATCCATAGCCTGCTTCTTGACTGAAATAATGGTAATCGCTACTGACAAAATACCGAACCAGAATGATCGATGCTATCATGGTTGTCGCGATCATCCAGAGGTTGTTTTTAGGGGTATTTTCTTGTGGCAATGCCGTAGATGCTGATTCATTTTTGGAAAGAATCATATGACGACAGATCGACACGAAGGCCCATATAAAGGCGGCAAAGGCCAGCAAGCCATATTGACTCCAGAGTGATAAGGGAAAACTATGTGGGTCAATAATTATTTCTGGAGCACCCGGGTCCATATACCTCGGGTAAAACGTGCCAAAATTATGGCCACCAACACCTGTGCAAAAATGATCTAAGATCATTGCAGCTGTCGCTTGCCAATATTGCCAGCGGATCCAAAGCGAATTGCCCGGTAGGCTGCCATGATATAGTCCATGACCCACCAATGCAGCAATCCCTAAGATCAATAGACTAAGGCCGAGATAGAAAGATTTTTGTCGATGTTGATTTAACCATGGATAGCATTGGTAACAGATGATTAACATTAAACCTATTAAACAACATGAGGCAATACCTCCTTTGCTTTTAGTCAATCCCAGGCCCAGCAATTGAACCAAAAAGAGAATCGATAGAATGGCCAAAATCATTGGACGTTGCTCTTTGTCGATTGTTCGAAAGCGATGTATAATCAGAGCGAGTGCCGCACTCATTGATAAGAGAAAATAAGATGCGGCACTATTGCTTAATCGAAAATAACCCTTTACATCCTGGCTTTTGGCACGAGATAAATATTGAAATGCTTCATAGGTCCCTTTTGTTAAACCTTCTTTGGCAAGAAGTTGATCGGCATTTTTTTCAATTTCGGCTGCCATGTCTGGATTTATTTCAAAACGTTGCTGCCAACATAGAATGGAGAGGGCTGAACCATTTGCAATGATGACACTTAGAATGAATAACCATTTCCAGCGTTGGTCGAGTAATTGAATCAGTAGTATGCAAAAGACAACGGCAGCGATAAGTGTCAGGGATCCTATAGCGGCGCTGTATTTATTAGAAGCAACGACTGTGGAAATCATCCCTCCGCATGTTAAGAGTATCAAGGGTATGACCAGAAACGTTTTTCGCCATTGAAACTGTTTGTTAAAGATGTGGATCGTAAACCAGATTGCAAACATGGTTAAGATAAGGCCCGAAAAAAGTAGTATGGAAGGATCTTGACCAAATCCAATATCAGTGCGATCTTTAAAAACCTGCTTGAACCAATCCGTTGTTATCGTTTCATTGAGGTAGAGTCGAGACGAGACGATGATACCACATAGTAGCAACAGAGCAAAATCCGTTATAGCGATTAATTTGTTAGCTTTTTCTGTCGATGAGTTCATTTCGATGACTTTCCAGGTATTTCCAGAATCGCAATAATTAAGAGCATCATAATGGTTTGTGCAAAAACGGCGATAGCGCCAAACATATTGAGTTGATGTAAAAAGATGCCGCCTAATCCTGTGCATCCCGTTACGAAGTAAATCGTCAATACCGCTTGACGATGGGTCATGCCTCGTTTAACAAGTCTATGTGAAAAATGTTGGGTATCACCCACGAAAGGATTTTTACCTGCTAATAATCGTAAGATAACGACACTGATAAAATCGTAAATAGGAACGGCCATGACAATCAAGGGCATGAGTGTGCCATACCATTGCCCGGAGGTGTTTGACTGTTGGTAATAGGTGGTTTGTATACTGGCAACTGCCACGAGTAGCCCAATGACCAATGATCCGCTGTCACCGAGAAAAATCTTCGCCGGAGAAAAATTATAAATTAAAAACCCGGCTAACGACCCAATGAGTAAAACCAACAAACCACTAACAAAGTATTGCTGACTATTGATGGCCGCTGTTAGGATCATGCAACTACAAATAATAGCAATCCCTGTTGTAAGTCCATCCATATTATCCAGAAAGTTAAAGGCATTTATAATCACGACCATCCAGAGGACTGTGATGACAACTGAAAAGAGAGGGCTGGGGATAAAAAAGCTCAATCGCACATCGGCAAACAGACTTAGTACCACAGCAACACCGATTTGAATAAAAAGTTTTACAAAGGGCCCTAAACCAAATTTGTCATCGAATAACCCCATCAAATGTAATAGTAATGCACATCCAACTAGAATTAAAGCCGCAGGAGCACGTTTAGCCAGGCCAGCAATATGTTGAGATAACTGTTCGGATAAACCCGCAGGTGCGCCTTGCTGATTCCATAGCAGTGCCAGGCACGCAACACATAGGATCGGTAAAAGCGTTACCCAAAAAATGACCATCCCTCCGCCAAGGGCTATTGGGTTTTCATGGATTTTACGCTGGCCCGGTTTATCGACAAAATTTCGAGCAATGGCCAAGCGTCGCACGATGGGTGTGGCGATGGTTGAAAGAAGAAAAGCACCGATGCCAAGCATCCATATTGCTTTGGTTTCAGTAATGTTCACAACTCCTTATCGAAGAGAATGGGGCTATTTTTTTAACGCATCATACAATTCTTGTATTTTGTCTATCGCCTGTTTGACGATCTGATCTACAGGAATGGTATTTCCTTCGCTTTCGTGACGTAATTTTAGCTCGACATTGCCTTCTGCCAGGCCGCGTTTACCGACTGTGATTCGAATAGGGATGCCGATAAGGTCAGCATCTTTGAACTTGCCGCCGCCTCGCATGATGCGATCGTCTAGTAAAACATCGCATCCTTGTTTTTGTAACTGGTCATAGATGTTTGCCGCTGCTTGTGCTACGTCGTCATCATCTTGATTAACACAGGTAATGAGCACTTCAAAAGGAGCTATGCTAATCGGCCAGATGATGCCATCTTTGTCGTAACCATTTTCGATGGCTGAGGCCATGATGCGATTGACACCAATGCCGTAGCAGCCCATCAGGCAGGTTTGCTTTTTGCCATTTTCGTCGAGGAAATTGGCTTCCAGCTTGCGGCTATATTTGGTACCGAGTTTAAAAACCTGGCCGACTTCGATACCGCGTTTAAATAACAATGGTTTACCATTGAGCGTATCGCCTTCAATTGCGTTACGGATATCTGCAACTTTAATGTTATCACCTTCTAATGGGAAATCTCTTCCTGGTACACAGTTTTTTACATGGTAGTCTGTTTTGTTCGCACCGGTAATACCGCTGACCATTGCTGCAACGGCATGATCAATCAGAACACCATCGACTTTGTCAAATAATCCAACTGGTCCAGCAAAACCAATGGAGGCTCCCGTTAATTTTGTGACACTCTTTTCATCATCACATAATTGAATCCCAGGTATGCTGCTGCATTTTAGTTTTTCGTCATTAACTTCATGGTCGCCACGAATTAAAACAATAAAGGTTTTTTCATTTTCCCCTTCAGGTGTGACGGTATAGATCAAGGTTTTGATCATTTCACTTGAGCTTGTTTTTAAGAAATCACATACTGCTTCAATTTTTCCAACACCCGGTGTATGAATTTCTTCAAGTGCAGGGATGTCGCCATCAGATGTTTGTTTGGGCAATGCATCGACATCTGCTTTTTCAATGTTCGCGGCATACTTACTATCTTCGGTATAAACAATGACATCTTCACCTGATTCGCACGGAACGGTAAATTGATGCGATCCGCTTCCGCCCATTTCGCCCGTTTCGGCTTCAACAATCACATATTCAATACCGCAGCGTTCGAAGATTTTGCAATAAGCGTTGTACATCGCATCATAAGTTGCTTGCAGACTTTCTTCAGAGGCCTCAAAGCTGTAAGCATCTTTCATAATAAATTCACGACTACGAAGAACACCAAACCTTGGGCGAAACTCATCGCGAAACTTAAAGCTGATTTGATATAAGTTTATTGGAAGCTGTTTATAGGAATTGATTTCATTCGCGCCTAAAAAAGTAATCACTTCTTCAGCGGTCGGTGCGAGAACATTCTCTCTGCCATGCCGATCCGTAAATTTTCCTAATGTTTCACCATAATCGATATCGCGACCAGTCTGTTGCCAGAGGTTAATCGGTTGAACCGCAGGCATGAGAATTTCCTGCGCATCAGCGGCATTCATCTCTTCTCGAATAATATTGATGATTTTATTTAACGTTCTTTGACCGATCGCCAGGTAATAATAGGTACCACTTGCCAGCTTGCGAATGAGCCCTGCGCGAATCATTAATTGATGGCTGATAACTTCCGCATCAGCCGGAACTTCTTTAGTGGTTGGGATGAGCAACTTGCTCCATTTCATAAGTCATTTCCTCATAATCTAATTTTTAGTTTTTACTAGGGTGGCAGCGTCAAACGAAGTTTGGCGATGGTGAATCAACCACCAATCCAGACATATGAATCTTCATGATGCTGGTAGTCTATTTTCTTGTATATAAAAGAGATAATATTATACGGATTTTGGCTGACCAACCAAGTAAATACGGTTTTTTCCGCTTCGCTTAGCATTTAGAAGGGCTTGATCGGCTTGTTGCATGAGTTCATCGGCGGTTTGCCCATCTTTACCGAAGGTGGAAAGCCCCCCGCTGATGGTCAAAACGCCCCGAGCTTCAGGGCCCAACGCCGGAAATTCTGACGTTCGTAGCACGCGCCGAAAACGATTGCTCAGGAAAAAGGCTGTTCCCTGATGGCTATCCTGACCGTTGGAATGTGTCGAATCTGATCCATTATTGTCCTGGGAAGTATATTTTTCACGCTTAAATCCTGAATCCCAGAAAAGAACCGCAAATTCATCGCCTCCAACGCGAGCGACAACATCCTGCTGACGACAACATCTATGAATCAGTTGTGTAACCTGACGTAAGATATCATCACCGGCACCATGACCATAGGTATCATTATAATGTTTAAAATCATCAATATCGAAGAGCAGTAATGCAATTTCTGTTTGTTCGGTTTTGCTCTGCTCTATGAGTTGCTGCAAGTAAAATTCTAGGTAGCGTCGATTATATGCGCCGGTTAACTCATCAATGGTTGCCAGATGCCTTAGCCCCTCGCAACGCTGCGCTAGATGAATCAATGATCCAACAAATAAGGCAATTTCCTGTGCAATGAGCTCTGAAGGTGGATGATCAGGATTGCTGGGAGGTCCCAGAAGTAAGTCGCCTATAATTCCTACTGGCGATTGCAACGAAAATACTTTGTATGGCTGGCGGGTGTAACTGTTAGATAGAGCATCCGTGTCAAAACCTGCTTCGCGAATTTGGAGCCATTGTACACCGAGTGTTTCTCTGAATAAATTCTGAGTTTGTTCGATTAGAGCTGATTTATCCTGACCAGCCAGTTGAGACAATTCTTTATATTGCTCCAGCATAAGAATTTTTTGCGTTTCTTGTGTGGAATGTTTATGAGAATAAGTGCGGCGTGGTTTACTAAGAAAATGACGAAGTTCAGTAGCAGGAATCGGCCAGATCAGGTAATTATCTGCTCCGGATAACATAGCCTGCTTTGAGTAGGTTTCCGTAAAAGGTTCGCCATAGATCAAAATTAATATATCTTTGGCAATGCGGCGAATACCTTTAACCGCACTAACGGTTTTGCGTTCTAGTGGATGGGCATTGAGCAAGACCGCATTATAATTATTCTGACACAGCTCAACAATCCCATCAGTCACATGGGGCTTGTGCGTGACATGGAATTCTCGCAATCGCTTACCAAGCAAATCTTCCATGCGACCATCATCGCCCAATAGCAGTAGACGCTGCTGGGTGGTAAGGTCGTCAGTTTGTTGTAATGTATTTCTTTCCATAGGTAAACATAATGACGTTTTAGCGTTCATCTGTTGGTTCGTTAAAACCGAGTAGAGCCTCTAGTTCCTGATCTGTAATAGTAGGTGAATGATCGTTCTGTATTGTTTCAGTTTTTAGTTCCGTGGTTTCAAGCGGAGCCTTATCTACTTTTTCAGTCACTTTTTTTGTTTGTGGCGATGCGGTTTGAATATATTCCATCAGGCAATCTTTGAGTTTATCTAAATGACTCATAACATCCGCCCCGCTCTGCTTAGCTTGCATAAATTTCTTTTGACCTGGATCATCCAAGTTCGATAAAGCGATTGTTTGTACATACTGTAGTTGAGTTGCATTATTAAATACCTGCATTTCATGCGGACACAAATGGTCTACCATAATCAACATCATGATGGTTGTCTGATCATCTTTTTTTTCTAGAATGGCTGCTAACGCTTCAAAACAGTTGTCGAACCACAGAATTGATTCAAAATAGTCATTTAAATCGCTTGCGATTCGACGTTGCCACTTTTCTCCCGCCACCACGATTGCATGTTTGATTTGCCTACTCAAGAATGGTGCCACCATACAAGTTTTAGTTTTCTCTCATCCCAGCTGCCTTATTATATCACAGAATCGCAATCTTGTCAAAATACGTTATATAATAAGGACTTATGGTTGTTTTGGTTTTGGAATTGCTCGGTATGCAGACAATACTGTTTGCTGCAATAATTTCATCAGCTTCTACTTGCCAAGCGACATAATTCGCTCTATAGTTGCGTTTTCATAATTTTAAACATGACAAAAGTGCAAGGAGCCGGATATGTCAAAGCAGCCGCGACGTTGGGTGAAGGAGATTTCACCGCCAGAACGCCTCGATCAGATTTTTCTCATTTCTCAACCCCAATTGCGAAATACCACTCGCGGCGATTTATATATCGCAGCCTACTTAAGCGACAAATCCGGGAAAATCAATGGCCGTATGTGGCAAGCCTCAGAAGCTTTATTTAAGAGTTTACCTGATGAAGGTTTTGTCAAAGTGAAAGGCAATGCCGAAAGTTATCAGAATAATGTCCAGATGATCATCAATGCCATCCAACCCGTGGATGCCAGTGAAGTTGATATGGAAGATTTTCTCGCGGCCAGTGAATTTGATGTGGATGAAATGTTCGAAAGATTATTGACTGTTTTACGTACCGTCAAAAATCCACATCTGTTGGAATTGATCAAATTATTTTTAGATGATAGTGACCTCATGGCGATTTTCAAAAAAGCACCCGCGGCGTCAAATCTACACCATGCTTATCTTGGCGGTTTACTGGAACATACCCTTTCACTACTTGAATTATCTCAACGAATCTTGCCTCACTATCCAAAACTAAATGCGGATTTGGTGATCGTTGGTCTATTCCTCCATGATATTGGTAAAACCAAAGAATTGGCTTGCGATATCAGTTTCAAATATACTGACCAAGGCCAACTGCTAGGACACATCGTTCAAGGCTTAATGATGATTCAGGAAAAAATTGCTCAGATTGATAACTTTCCGGTCGATTTGAAAAATGCCCTTCTGCATATCATCGCATCACATCATGGCATCAAAGAATATGGCTCACCCGTGACGCCCGCAATGCCGGAAGCTTTTGCTGTACATCATATTGATAACCTCGATTCTAAAATCACGATGACCACCTCCATGATCGAAAATGATCTTGGTGAAGGACGCTGGACACCTTATATACGAGCATTAGAAATGCCATTATTCAAAGTTCGACCTGATGATTTTGAATAGTCTAATTTTAACGAAGAATCCAGAAAAGACAGATGGCATAACAGATGTAGGTAATAGCGTTAATGATTCGCAGGCCAAAATTCATGCGTGAAAGCCATTTTCGGCCATGTGGATCAACATAGGTATCGATTGCCATGTGATGAATTCCTTATTTTGCCGCTTCTTTGAAGCAGTAATTTTTCCATAATGTTTTAATTAACCAGCTTATCACAAAAATGATGCCTAAGACAAACCACTTAGGTGATTTTAATGGCGGAAGTTTTTGTGATTCTGCTACGGCCAGGGTATATTCTATGGTCTTTTTATATCCCTGGCTTTGACATTGAACCGTTAAATTGGTTTCTTTGTCGGTTAGTTGTTTTGGAATGCCAAAGATGCGACCATCAGAAAATCCTAAACCATCTGGCAATGTGCCCGCCATTTTCCATTGATAGTTTCCATTGCCACCTGAAGCGGCCAGTGATAAATTATAATATTGATTGACCACCGCATCAGGTAAATTTGTGGTTAAAATTTCTGGTGGTGTACGTTGCGGACGATATTCTTCTTCAGAAGGAAAATGGATTGAAAATTCAAACGAACGTGTATCTCTTTTTTCATTAGTGCGTTGAGGTCTGGAATCTGTGACTTGAAAGACAAATTCTTCTTCCTCCATATCATCATAAGTGTAACCTGTAATGCGCCCTGTTTTAGAATCTAATGTAAGATCGCCAGGCAATTCCTCTGTGCATCGCCATCGGTAAGGCGGTACGCCTCCCGTTGCAGCTAACGTCACATTATAATATTCGCCAATGATGGCATTAGGCAGTGGCGATTGAGTTAAAATGCGAACGGGCTGAATCTCTGTTAAATCAACCTCACTTTCACCTAGAACCAATAGCTTATATTTGATACGAGTTTTACTATCTTCAGGGTTTTTCGTTTGTAATTTAAGGGCTGTTAGTTCCACTTCAAACGTAAACTCTTCTTCACTTTCATCTTCATCGTTGAGTTCTGGAATGCCCTGCAGATACCCTTTTGTATCAAGGGTCATATTCCCGGGCAAGTTTTGTCCCGGTAATAAAGCCCAATGATAATCACCTGTTCCCCCCTGAGCGGATAACCAGAGTTCATAATTTTCTCCAGTGGTGCCATTTGGCAGACGTTGTGTGTTAATGATTGGTTTGGTTCCAGCGACACCTATCATTAGAATAACCATCAGGAAAATAAATAGAAAGGCTCCGAACGCACCAAAAAGTGGATCGATAAAGATCGATAAGATGCTGGGAAGTTCTCGTGTTTTTCGCTTTCGTGCCATACGATTGTTTCTCTCAGAGATTTAACGTTGAAGTTAAATTAATGTTCTGAGTGTTCTTTTTGAGCCTGGGCCAGTTGTTTGAGTGCTGCGATTAATTCATTCAGTTTTTCTTCATTCATGGATGTCACTTTTTCCAAGTGAAGATCTTTCATCGTTGTGTTCAGTTGATTCGTTTGATCCTGAAACAGAAAACCTAATCGACTGTAATAATCATCCGTATCTTCAAAACTGCCTGAAATCTCATCCACACAAAAGGCATCAATTCGATAAAGTAAATCTTCGTCTCGTTTTTGTGTGTAGGAAAGAATCGCTAAAATGATCGAAGTGAGAAATAAAGCTAGCAAGGTTGTGTCAAATGCCAACCCCAAATCACGTGTTACTTGTGGTATCTGATCTTTGACCGCATCAAAATTGGATCCTTCTTGAATCACAACACCAAATCCTGCAATCGCACTACCGATACCAATCACAGTGCCAATAAATCCAAGCGTTGGGATCAGCCAGACAATATAGCGAAGATTACTATAAGAGGTTTCAATAGCCAAGCTGTCCATTTCGCTTAAATGATTTAAAACTGTATCGACATCTTTGCTGCGTTTGGTTTTGAAAAAACGACGTACGGCATGATAGAGTCGTCGGCCTGTTTGCGATTTCACGAGAACGGGCTTGAGTGTTTTGATTTCTTCAAAAAGAACTTTCGCTTTATCTGAGGAAATCGTGGAATAGCTGCCAAAGATTTTTTTGCGAATTTCAGACCAGACATGACAAATTTGCTTGTAAGAAAGTCTTTCTCTCGAGCGGACATTTATTTTTCTTGCAAGTAAGAATATGGATAACCAAAAGAAAAAGACTTCAATGTAAGGAATTACTCCACGTTGTAGAAGAATATCTGAAATACGATGAAAATTAAATCCCATTGTGTCTGTTAGATAGACTAACCCTGAGACCAGAAGTGCTGTAGCCGTTGTTGCAACAGTTGCAAACCCCAGACCGGCCGCACCGGAAATCAGGATGTTTTCCTGAGGAGTCGAATCCAACGTCCTGTCGGTTGAAGGAGATTTATCAAGCTTCATTCTAACGGTTCCAATTGGCCAGTTATATGGTTAAAAATTTTATGTAATCCTTGTAGTACTAATCGGATAGTCAATGGATGAGCTTACGAAGAATGTCTGAATTCATATACGAATATAGGTCCGATAGAGTTCAGGGGGACTGAACCATCATTCCTTGTTAGTAGAGCCCGTTTTTTGTGTGGTGAGTCCTGCTGTGGTAACTAGTTAAGAAACCCTAATTAAATTATTCGGACCTTTGAATCACTCCATAATGGTGCTCAAGCTTGTGATTTTAGTAATAAACCGGGTTGTCTATTTATTATAGATGTAAAATATCCAAAAGTCATTTTGGTTCAACAAAAATCCATTGTGGAATTGTTCAATCAAATTATAATAATCGAGAATCTTGACGATAATTAGTCGTATTGCCAATTAAAATGAGCTTTCTGGCGGTTTACTTTCTTAAAAAATTAGGTGTTAATATGAAAAAATGTACAAGTGTTGCGTTGGGTGTCTTGCTGTTGTTCTCCTGCTTGATAACGATGGGCTGTTCAAAAAAACTTGCCTTCGATCATCCTGCTCGTTTGGCTTACATCAAACCACTCGAAGAGTATCATGGCTTTGATACCTGGATGAACCAAAAAGCTTTTCAGGCAGAATTTCATTCCGATGTCCATGAGACCATGTCAGGAACAATCACCTTTACGACGAATATGTCCCACTGTCGGATGGACGTGAATGATGGCAGCTGCATTGTCTGGGATGGAGAAAAATGCTGGGTAAGCCCGCCGAACGTTGATTATGAAGAACCCAGGTTCAAAATTTTAACCTATGTCTATTTTTACCTTCAGCCATTTAAATTTAGTGACCAAGGTAGTTTTATCGAGCTGCTTGATCAGGAGCGCATAATTCATGGCCGACCTTGTGATGTTGCACGTATGACGTTCTCACCAGATCTGGGGCCTGCACCTGAAGATTGGTATTTAATTTTCAAGGATCAGAAAACCCAGCGTCTATTGACCACTGCATATATTAATACTTATGGTTCAGGTTTAAACGAAATTGCACAGATTACGGGATCATCCTGTACCTATGAAGATATCCGCCCTATGCCAAGTCATCCCGAAGTGAAGATCGCCCATATCTGTCGTTTGCGAAAATGGTCAAACGCTTTAGGGCCTGCTCTAATTTCTCATGGAAGACTGACACTAGAAAATCCGCGTTTTGTCAACGACTTGCCTGCTGATTTTTTCTCACGACCAGAAAATTCCCGTGAAGATGTTATTCCAGAATCACAAGAAGAGGAAGAATTCAACATGGAAGAATTTATCCAATGGCGAAAACATATTTTTGGCCTCAAAGAAAATGAGGAATACTTGTTTTAAAGCTTGAGTTGAAAAAGCGAATCAAACAAGGGCTGGTTCCAAGGGTATCCCCAAGGCCCAGATTTTCCAATGGCTTTGCTATACCCTTTTTCTTTATCGACTAAAATGAGAGCCAATGGTTCTGTCTCAGTAACAATCGCAACAGCAGAGCCATCTGATGACCAAATCATGTCATAGTTGCTGGTATTTATTTTTTTCATCACTGCTCGACGCGAGGCATATGTTTTTGATATCGGAGCCTGCTTACCAAAGTAATTGGCCAAATCATCTTCTTCAATTGGTTCAATCAAATTATAAACAATCACACCAGTTATTTTAGTATGAGTTTCATTATTCATCAGATAAAGATACGCCGCTTCATCACTGGTTTCCAATACGGCATTCACTTTCGATACCGGATGTTCATTATCAATGGTTTTGCGCGTTTCGCAACCGACCAAAAACATCATCATCAAACTGACTATTATGTAACTCTGCTTCATGTTATATCCTTTATCATGTCAATCTATATCATGATTAGACTACCACATAAATCAGGTTTGTCAAACAGGATTCATTTTCAGGATTTCAATTTAGCCGTGGTTTGGGCCAGGGTTGTTCCTAGAGCTTCAATTTTTTTCTGTTGGTCTGCATCTTTCAGTGAACCATCGTCATTAAATGCTTGGTAGGCACTCGAAATGGCATGCTGGTCAGGTAAGACTATACTGCCCAGGCCACCTAAGATGGCACGCACATGAACTAGTCCGCGAAGACCACCTAATCCGCCAGGTGATGCACTCATAAGTGAAATGACTTTGCCGCGAAAAGCTGGTAGTGCAAATGGTTGTTCGCCTTCGTCGCTGCGTGTTACCCAATCAATGCTGTTTTTTAGTAGGGCCGTTATTGAGCCATTGTATTCTGGGCATGAAATTAAAAAGCCGTCATGCTCCATCATTAAAGCTTTGAGTTTTTGAGCGGATTCGGGTTTACCATGTTCTGCCTCGAAATCTTCGTCAAAGATGGGCAGTGGATAATCCTTGAGATCGATATAGGTCACTTCGGCTCCAGTTTCTTTGGCACCTTGGGCTGCGATTTGAACTAATTTTTTATTAAAAGAGTCTTTGCGGCTGCTACCGGCAAAGGCAAGTATTTTTACGTTGCTCATTGGTTTATCTCCTTTTATTTTAGATCGAATAATAAAAATTCTGCACTATATTTTGTTAATAATTCAATTTGACTGATATTTTCAATCGAGACGCCATCGCCTTCGGTGAGATTCTGTTGGTTTACAGTTAGTTGGCCTCGAATCATTTGCAGCCATAGTCCGCGATCAGGTGTTGTCTGGTAAATAATTTCCTGGTTATTTAGTTTTCCAAGAAAAAGTTTAGCATCCTGATGTATCTTTACACATGACTTTCCTGCTTTATCAGCAATTAGCGTTAATCCATCGATGAATGGCAAATCATCTACTGTGACTTGTTGATAACTTGGCACGGCATCTTTGGTGTCTGGTATGATCCATATTTGTAGCAGGCGAGTTTTATCTGTGGAAGATGGATTAAATTCACTATGCAAAATTCCTGTTCCGGCAGAGATCTTTTGCACCTGACCTGCCTGAATGACTGAACCATTACCCATGCTGTCTTTATGTTCAAGTTGTCCTTCTACAATATATGAAACAATTTCCATATTGTGATGCGGGTGCATGTCAAAGCCATGTCCTGGAGCAACAATGTCGTCATTAATCACACGAAGTGAGCGAAAACGCTGATGTTTGGGATCGTAGTAATCTGCAAACGAAAAGGTATGATGGGTTTTCAGCCAGCCATAATTGGCCTGGCCGCGATCGTCACTGCGTCGAATATTGATTTTTGGCTGTGTTAGCGTTGTCATTATTTGACTCCTTCATATAGTTTAATATTAAACTATTACGCTAAAAAAAATGATTAGTTCAGCGATCGTCCCAATTTCTTACAAAGGCTTCCCAAAGTTATTAATTCTTCAGTACTTAGCTTGGACATCTTTTTGGCAACGAGCCTGGAATGCTTTGGAAAAATCTCTTCGATGAGCTTATGCCCTTTGGGCGTAAGATTCACGTTGTAGTAGCGTCGATCTTCCTGGGATTTTTGTCGCATGACATAGCCCTCTTTTTCCAAGTTGTTTACTACTAAAGTGATATTTCCCTTAGACTTAAGTATTTTTTTACCAATAGCCAACTGCGATTGCGGTCCTGTATGATACAATAATTCCAACACACCAAACTGACTTTCCGTTAGCCCGGCGTTTTCGAACACATCACGCGTTGCGGCAGCGATCGATTCTGCGGCTCGTAATAACTTTACAAAGCAGCCCAGGGCCTGCCTTTCTTTTGGATGTCGTGTGTCATTTTCTATCAAATCGATTCTCCATATAGTTTAATATTAAACTATATGACCTTTCATGTCAAGGTCAAATTTTATAAATTAAGAGTGTTTTCTATAGAACATTCTATCTGGTCTTACTTGACTAAATAATTTAAACTATCGTTGAGTTGAGGTATTTGAGATTTTTTTACAGGAGTTGATATGGGGTCAGAAGAACGTGGTGCACTGAGTCTAGGTGCAAAAGTGATTTCTACTATTATCTCATTAATGGTCTTGTCTGGCATCTGTTTGGCGATACCCTTATTACCTCAATGGCAGAGTGATAGCCATTCTATTTCGTCAGGTATATGGTATGTTTGGTTCTCAAAACATATTATTGGATTTTATCTTTATTCAACATGTTGTCTTTTTCTTAGGTGTTTCCTGAATGGTTATGAAAGAGTATTTAAATATTTCATATTCCGATTAGGCATTTATTCAGGAGTGCTTTGGTCAGCTATTTATGTTTATATTGCCCTGCTACTACCATTAGAGGGCATCAAATCATTTTACATCATTAGTTATTTTTTATCTTTTGTTATGTATTTGGCATTTTCATTGAGAATGCCCCGCGAGGTTGCTGATAGACCTCATTCATACAATATCCTTCGTTGGATTTTGGGATGGGGTATTTGGGGATTAAGTTTTATCTTGTCGTGGATAAAGACGAAAGATTTGGCCGATCAATTTTATCAATCATTACCCAAAACTCCACCAGATTGTTTTATTGCAACAGCAGCAGCTCATGGACACAAAAATATTGTTCAATCAGAAATAGTTTTGTTTTCTAATGATAGCAATTGTCCAATTAATGATCAACTGCGAGTATTAAAAGCTGCTGAATTGCTTTTTAAAATATTGTTTCCCAAAACACACTTTAAAGTTAGACGAATATATAATTATTTTGGCCCATTTCTCGCTCAATATATAAAGAATCGATATAGGGCAGATGTCATTTACTTATTACTAAAACCAGCTGAATGGATGGCTCGTTGTATTATTACATTATTGAAGCTAGATATCAGATTTGTTTATAACCAGGATTTAGAAAAATAAAATGTATTAAGGTTTAACTACAAGAATTTATTTCTACGGATTTACAACTTTTTTCCAGTTTTCGGCAATAAGTTTCATACCCTTTTTGTTGGGGTGAAAGCCATCTTGCTGCAAATCGGTGAAGTCATTGGAATTGCCAAAGTGGTCTACGAAAATGATAGGTGATTGCTCAGTGGTTTTTTTCAATGCCATGCGTTGTTGCATTTTGTAGAATTCGGTGAAGGCTAAATTCAAATAACGAACATCCAGTGTTGCTTCATTGAATCTCAGGTAAGATCCCAAATAAACTTTCACTTTGGGATTATCTGCTCTCAGAAGATCAATCATTCGTTCTATATCATCCACCATTTCCTGGAGCGGCGGTTGTTCGGGTGTGGCATCAAAATCATTGCCACCGAGCATCATGAAAACAATATCAGGTGTATAATTTGGCATTTCCAGCCAGGTGGGCAGCATTTGCAAAAGACCGCGAATCGTCGCGCCGCTATGGGCTTCGTGATCATCATCAAATGATTGCCCTGCATGGTCGGGTGTGTCGCAGTCGCTATCGCCCATAGTGCCGATGAAGTCTGCCGTGGTATCAGAATCGACCCATTGTTTCCACAAAAAGTATCGCCAAGTGTTATGCTCACCATTGCATGTGGAATACGAATCGCCTAGACAGAGCACTTTGCCAAGATTATGGACACCGATTAGCATAGGGTCTTTGGTATCCGTTTTGATTTGGGTTTTATTTTTCTCAATCGGATCAGATTTTGTGCGTTTAATTTGAAAAACGGTTTTTTTCATCGGTGTCATATTAAACCAAACCACAAGCCGATCCCCTTCCAAACCCATTTGGTAATCTTGACCTTGCTCAAGTTCTTTTTCGTTCACAAGAATGGCTGGCGGTAATTCTTTGCCCCAGTTGTCAACCACTACGACAGGATTATATAATGAACGAGTTGTATCTGGGACTAAGGTAAAGTGAAAATCGAAATTCTCTCGAACGCGTTTGATATGATAGGCTCGCTCATGATGCACATAATTATCGAATTCACTTCGCGGGCCAAATTTTTTGACAAAGGCCTTTCCCTTAATAATCATGAAAGGTGGGTTGTCCCAGGATTTGGCAATGTGTTTTAATTCCAGAGAGCTTTCCAGCATGGAAGGTTGAAGTGATAATCCATGTAAATAGACCTGAGAAATAAATCGACTGCCCGGTGCTTTTGGGTAGATGACACGTTCATAGGGTTTTTGATTAATCAGCTTTATCGAATGGTTTTTGGTATCTAGAGCCGGGTTGTCTCGATCCCTGACCATAATCCAGGGTTTGGCTTGTTTGGGATCATTATCAATTTGGTGCAGCAGGATAGTTTTTTCGATATCCTTAGTGTCGAACTTAGGTTGTTCAAATGGACTATCTTTTCCACCTGCGATAATAGAGCCGCGTTTATTGGATGGAATATCAAACGCTCCGCTGAAGAAATGATGCATCATTTTGCTTTTAGTATCAATACATGGGCAACCGTGTGCAGACAGATCTGATTTATCGGCATGGTTGGTATAGACAACGGCATATCGAGTAATCGTGCCATCAGGATAAATGGTATAGGTTTGCTCGGCCCATTCACCAAAGTAAGTGTTTTTATCCGTATCCCAATGTTGAGGTGTCGTTCGTGGTTCATATTCTCTGGCGATCGCCTGATTGTCCGGTGCTGAATTGACTAACGCTTGACGAACTTTGACAGTGATGCGTGCTTTGGATTGACTTTCGATCCAAATTTGATTGCTATTGGAACTTTGTGTGTCCCAAATATCACAGTGCCAATCTTTCTTAAATAGTTCTTTATCGCAATTGATAAAACCAGCACAAATATCTGAGACCGATTGGCAATCATTGCCGATCCCTTTGGGCAGGGCCTGAGGAGCGTCAGGATGATTATAATCAAATGTTTTTATCGTACCTGTGACAAATCGAATGTCGGGGTTCCCTGTTGTCATGATTAATTCACCCGTTTTCGAAAAAATGACTTTTCCAGGGTGTTCATCAAAGCTGATTTCAATGATGCTGCTTTCTGCGACTTCATCTGGGGATGTGGGACCGGATACTTTAAATAACTCGGCCTGCGCATAGGTATTTACCAATGCTAAAAGTGCGAGATGGACTGTCCAGAGATTCAGAGCGGTATAGTTCATTCGAATACACTCCTTTGTATTGTTGAATGACTTAGTTGTAACCGAATGGGGAGATTATTGTCAAGAGTTCTCTATGATTAGGTGATCTGAGCTATTGGACTCACATGCCCACTCTGGCGTGGGCATGACACCGATGCAAATTAAATTCCTAAAAGAGTATATGGATAATCATGTATTCCATAAGTAGGACCATCAGGATGATACTGATGAAGAGCAGATTTGATTTTTGCTTCTTTTTGTAGGATGGGCAATAGTTATAAAGTTGTTTTCGGGTTGGATCGACTTTATAGGCTGGTTGTTGTTTGGGTTTGATTTTTGATGCTTGATGGGCCGCAAAAACTTGTTGCATCATCATATGTGCACGGTAGACATGGATGCCCCATTCGTGAGCGAGTTGGAGCATGTCGATTTCGATTTCCGTTCTAGGCGTATCTTTATGAACCAACAGCGAGACTTTTTCACGGAAGTCATCTTCGATCTGTTGCGTACTTCTTTCAATGGTTTCAGTTGATCTTATGGGAGGGTCTGCTTGCATTTCAACGCGATGTCTTTGCAGGCGATGATGCATTTTGAGATTTTCTTCCAGCGTGACATCTTTCATATAGTCCTCGACGGGAACTGGTTGAAAATCGATTTCGGTGGTTTGCATTCTTAGTGCCTGGATATTTTTCTGGCGAATCGCAACGGGCTTATGCTGCTGCATGAGAGGTTGATATTGTTTTAATCGATGAGCTCGATTGGGATCATTGTTAAATCGATATGGATCAAGCCGTTTACGTGCGGCATTATCGAGTCGTTCGTAACGATCCTGATTGATCTGATCAACGATTTGCCAAAGCGGCTGGCTTTTCTTAGTTCTCTGGTTGTAAATAGGTTCAATGGGCATGATATCTCCTCTCCGTTTTCTCTCTATGTTTATGATACCAGAATCGATTACTTGAATGGAACCTGAGAAATGGGGTGGCCGGTTGCTTTTGAGGATAAATAATTGGCCGCGATATCGCCTGTAAGGATTGGCAGGGTTATAGGGTGGATTTCGAACTGTGAGCTTGCATTTTTGGCCCAGATTGGTACTCTATGACTCTTTAAAACCTTAGGAATCAGGAAACTATGTCAGAAATTCATCGAATTGGCCAGGGATATGATTTGCATCGGCTGGAAGCTGGGCGGAATCTCATTTTGGCAGGTGTGCAAATCCCGTCAGATAAAGGACTTGTTGGTCATAGTGATGCTGATATTGTGCTTCATGCTGTGATTGACGCGATGCTGGGAGCCGCTGGATTGGGGGATATCGGCGAGCAATTTCCTGATAATGACCCAGCTTTTAAGGATATTGATAGCGCCAAGTTATTTGAAAAAGCGCTCGTTAAGGTTCGGCAAAAAGGGTTTAGCCCGGTGAATGTCGATGTGACCATTATTGCCCAGCAGCCTAAACTGAGTCCTTATAAACCGGCGATGAAAACACGCCTGGCACAACTGCTCAGTTTGGATGAATGTTTTGTCAGTGTGAAAGCAAAAACAAATGAAGGGATGGATGCTGTGGGACAAGGTCTTGCCATGGCGTGTCATACCGTGATTGGATTAAGTCAAACGTAACGAAAAAGGAATTCAAATGGCATTACGCCTCTATAATACATTAACGAATCAAAAAGAAGATTTTAAACCTGTAGAGCCTGGCAAGATTGGTATCTATGTCTGTGGTCCGACGGTTTATAAAGATAGCCATATAGGTCATGCGGTTGGCCCGGTGATCTTTGATGCGTTTAAAAAGTTTCTGGTCCATCAAGGTTATGAAGTCAAGCTGATTATTAACATTACTGATGTGGATGATAAGATTATTATCGAATCGCAAAAGCAAGGCGTTTCCATGGAAGAGCTGGCGAAAAAAGTAACCGCCAGTTACTTTGAATGCCTTAAACAATTGGGTGTGAATAGTGTGGATGAATTTCCTCGTGCGACTGATCATATCCAACAGATTTTAGATATTATTCAAAAGCTGATGAAGAAAGATGCGGCCTATCCGGTTGATGGTGATGTTTATTTTGATGTGACCAAAGATGATGATTATGGCAAATTGTCTAATCGTCGTTTAGATGAACAAACGGAAGGCTCACGAGATCTTGCCAGTAAAGAAAAACGTAATGCCGCGGACTTTGCTTTGTGGAAAGCCGCTGGCGATGATGAGATTGGCTGGGATTCGCCATGGGGGCGAGGTCGTCCTGGTTGGCATATTGAATGCTCAGCGATGAGTATGGAATATCTAGGTGAAACATTTGATATTCATGGCGGTGGTATTGATTTGGTCTTTCCGCATCATGAAAATGAGATTGCTCAATCTGAGACGGCGACCGGAAAGCCTTTTGCTAATTATTGGCTGCATAATGGTTTGACACGTATGCGTACCAAAGCAGCCAGTGGTGAATGGAAAAATGAAAAGATGAGTAAATCGCTGGGGAACATTAAACCCATCAAGGATTTGCTCGAACAGCATTCACCGCAGTTGCTTCGTTACTTTTTATTAAGTACTCAATACCGTAGTCCAATCGATTTTTCAGATGAAGCCATCGAAGCATCAGAAAAAGGGATGATGAATATTTATCGTCTTTTGGATCGAGTGAATCGCATTACCACAGAAGATGTTTTTGGAGTTTGTTCTGGCTTAGAAAACCTCTCGGCAAGTGATGAGACGGACCAATCTTTAGTTGATTCAGCCAAGCAGGCAAAAGATAAATTTATTGAAGCCTTAGAAGATGATTTTAATACGGCAGGTGCTTTGGCTGAGATCTTTGATTTATGCAATGCGATTAATCGTTATGTGGAAACTAAAAAGTTGGAAACGGTTAACGATACTGCAGGAAAAATCTTAGCTTTAGAAACGGCTCGTCAAGTAACCGATCTTGGTCAGATTCTTGGTTTATTCCAAGGTCCCATCGAAGATTCAAGTTCGGATGGTTTGGCTGATGATTTGATGCAGCTGATTATTGAATTGCGAGCCCAGGCGCGGCAGGATAAAAATTATGCCCTCAGTGATGCTATCCGTGATGGTTTGGGCAAGCTCCAAATCACCCTGGAAGATCGCCCGGACGGAACTACTGGCTGGAGCCGAAGTTAAGAACGTTTGTTTTTTTATCTCATTTCGATTAAAATCCTCTTAGTTGTAATTGATAAACTGGGTGGCAGCCTCAAAGATAACATCTTTGGGGATGGCGGACCTGTAATAATCTTCAGATGAGATTAAACTCGCCAGCCCAACTATATTGAAATGGATTTTGATATATGAAAGTTATCGGTGTTGATCCCGGATTACGAACCAGCGGCTATGCGGTGATTCATTTTTCTGATCGCCAGGAGCATAAGGTGCTGGATGCCGGTGTGATCAAAGCCGATACCAATCGTCCTCTTTCGATTCGGCTCAATCAAATCCATGACGATATCGACGAGATTCTCAAAGAACATCAACCTGATATTATGGCCATCGAGGAATTGTATGCCCATTATAATCATCCACGAACGGCCATTTTGATGGGACATGCTCGGGGCGTGTTTTTATTAACAGCCAATCAAAATAAGATTCATGTGGATGATTATAGCGCTACGCGAATCAAAAAAAGTCTGGTTGGTCACGGCAGAGCCAGTAAAGAGCAGATGCAATATGCCGTGATGCAGCAATTGAATTTATCATCGCTGCCGACACCGGCCGATGTGGCGGATGCACTGGCGATTGCGATGTGTTGTATTAATGAACATCAAAGGGAAAATTTGACATTATGATAGCTCGTATAAGTGGAACTTTGGTTGAACTGAATACCGATGGCAATACCATCATTTTGGAAGCAGGACATCTGGCTTATGAAATATTGGTGCCCGGCTATTCGATCAGTGATTTGTCAAGGATGAGAGAACGATCCATTACATTACATTGCTTTGAATATTATGAATCCAGTGGTGCAATGGGATCGAACCTGGTGCCCTGTTTGGTTGGGTTTCCGCAGGCGACTGATAAACAGTTTTTTCAACGGTTTATTTCTGTTAAAGGCATTGGCGCTCGCAAGGCATTAAGAGCTTTAGCCAAACCCATTGCCGATATTGCCTATGCGATTGAGCAAGGTGATGCAAAACTCTTAACGACCCTACCTGAAATTGGAAAACGCACCGCTGAACAGATTATTGCTGAACTGAAAGGTAAATTAACGGACTTTGCTCAGCAGCCAATGAGTCATGTGGCAAATGTGACCAAAACGCTGAATGACATTGAAAGCCAGGCATTAGAGATATTATTACAACTGGGTGAACGACGCAACGAAGCTCAGGAATTAATTGAACGAGCATCTGATGTTTTAGACGATGTGGCAACCACCGATGTATTGGTTCAAACGGCCTATCGTTTGAAGTCGGGTAGTATCTAAGAAAATAAAAGGAATTGAATTGGCAAGAGAACGAATTATTGATGCTGGCTCTCAAGATGATCAAGGCGATAGCTATGACTTGGCGCTGCGACCACAATATTTAAATGAATGTATTGGTCAGGAAAAACTGATCGAAAAAATTCGAATTGCCATCACGGCCGCCAAGCAACGTGAAGAACCTGCAGAGCATGTGTTGCTATATGGTCCTCCAGGGCTTGGTAAAACAACCATTGCTCATGTCATTGCCAATGAGATGGCAACCAATTTAAAAACCACCTCCGGTCCTGCTTTAATGCGAAGCGGTGATTTGATGGGGATTCTAACAAATCTGCAGCGTGGCGATGTCTTATTTATCGATGAGATTCATCGTTTGCCCGCGGCGGTTGAGGAATTCATCTATCCTGCGATGGAAGATTTCAAAGTGGATTTTACCGTCGATAGCGGGATGCATGCCAAAACGATTAACATTCCTTTGCAACCTTTTACTTTGATTGGTGCAACGACCCGAACTGGCTTAGTGTCTGCCCCACTGCGTGCCCGATTTGGTATTCAGCATCATTTGGAATTCTGGTCAGACAAAGATTTAGTCAATTGCCTGCTGCGAAGTAGCCAAAAGCTGAAGATGGAATGTGATATGGGGTCCCTGGAAACCCTTGCCGCGTGCAGTCGAGGTACGCCGCGTGTGGCGAATCGATTGTTGCGTCGCGTGCGTGATTATACGCAGGTTCATGCCAAAGGTAAGGTGACATCCGAATTGGCATTGGCAGCACTGAATATCGAAGAGATTGATGAGATCGGTCTGGATAATCTGGATCGCAGTTATCTGAAAAATCTGATCGGAACCTACCAAGGTGGTCCGGCTGGTATCGAAGCATTGGCTGCGACATTAGGCGAAGAACGTGATAGCTTGGAGGATGTGGTGGAACCTTATCTACTGCAAATTGGTTTTATCGCACGAACACGTCAAGGACGCATGGCAACACATGCCGCCTATCAACACTTGAATTTAACGCCCCCGAAGCAAGCCTCTTCGTCTGAAGATGAAGCGACTTTATTTTAGTCAGTAAATCGAAAACGAATAATCGTAAGAAGTGCTTTGACACCATCTTTCCAGGTAATCTTTTTTCCTTCAGCATACGTTCGACCGTTGTAAGAAATTCCTACTTCATAAATACGCCATCCCGCTTTGGCAAACTTGGCCGTCATTTCAGGTTCAACACCAAAACGTTCGCATTTAATGTCAAGTCGCTCGAGAACTTCTTTTTTCATCACTTTGTAACAGGTTTCCATATCGGTCAAATTTAAATTGGTGCACATGTTACTGAGTGTGGTGAGAAATTTGTTACCTACCGAGTGCCAATAAAACAATACGCGTTTCTCGTCGCTGCCGACAAATCGACTGCCATAGACAATATCTGCTTTGCCTTCTAGGATTGGTTTTAGCAGTTTATTGTAATCGTTCGGGTCGTATTCCAGATCGCCATCTTGAATAATCGCGATGTCGGTGTTGACTTTAGCAAATCCGCTTCTTAATGCAGCACCTTTACCCTGATTTATTTTGTGGGTAATGACCTGAATAGGAACATCAGGATTGTCCTGGCAAATAGTTTCAATGACCTTCGCTGAATTATCGGTACTAGCGTCGTTGACCAAAATGAGTTCCTTTTTTAAAGGTACTTCTACCTCTAAAACGCGGTTGACACATTCTGTCAGCGTATCCTGTTCGTTGTATACGGGTATAATAATTGAAAGACTTTCCATCTCCCCATTATATGAAACGTACTGATTCTGATCAAGTCTTTACTATGAAACGCAGGTGGTGTAAAATAGTCCTATTGAAGAGTCCTATTTTAAAAAAAGGTTATCTATGAGTGGTGTAACACGTGGATATGGATTATTAGAATCCTATTTGGCTAAAAAACGATGTGAGATGGCGAACCGTCATATTCCGGATGATGCACGATCTGGGCGGTTACTTGATATTGGTTGTGGAACTTATCCTTATTTTCTGGTGAATACAGCGTTTAATGAACGAGTCGGCTTAGACTTGGAATCAGACCCTGATAATGCTCCAGAAAATATTACCTTAATCAAACATGATTTTGAAAATGCGTCGACATTACCGATTGATGATGTCAGCGTTGATGTGGTGACTATGTTAGCGGTTTTTGAACATATTAAATTGGATTTGCTGATTCAATTATTGAAAGAAATTCATCGTGTACTTAAACCAGGTGGTAGATATATCCTGACGACGCCTTCGCCGATTGGCAATTATGTTTTATATTGGATGGCCAAGTGTCGATTGGTCAGTGCCGATGAGATTGATGAGCATGAAGATGGCTATCATCAAAAAGTGATTATGTCTCATTTGGAAACAGCCGGTTTTTCCAAGGAGCAGATGCGGTTTGGATATTTTGAATTCTGGATGAACAATTGGGGTTATGCCATCAAGTAATTGTTCCTTTAACAGTAGATTCATGTGTCAAAAATAAAATTACAATGGTCTGGTCAAGGGGGTTTCAAACAGGTACTACACATATCGATACCGTTGATCATATCAACCAGTGCGATGACTATTCAACATTTCATTGATAGTGTGTTCTTAATGGCCTATTCACCTGATGCGATGTCGGCGTCTGTTCAATCAGGTGTGACGCATTATATGTTCCTCAGTCTTTTTGTGGGGACTGTTACCTATGTGAATACCTTTATCGCGCAGTATACCGGTGCGAAAATGCCACATCGTATTGGTTTTGCGGTTTGGCAGGGACTTTATCTTTCATTGCTCGGTGCTGTACTGATCATGTTGTTAATTCCAATTTCAAAAAGCCTTTTTCAATGGTTTCAACATGATCCATCGATTATGGATTATGAGGTGATTTATTTTAACTATCTTTGTTATGCCAGTTTTCCCTTTTTGGTTTCTACGGCGATTAGTGCCTTTTATACAGGTCGAGGCAAAACTAAGATTGTCATGGTCGTGAATATTTTGACCGCTCTAGTGAATATCATTTTAGATTATGGGTTGATCTTCGGTAAATGGGGTTTGCCTGAATGGGGTTTTGTTGGTGCAGCACGAGCCACATTGATTGCGACGATATTTTCTTCTGTTGTCTTTCTTGTTCTTTTCTTTCGAAAAAATAATCGACAACAATTTGGTACTTTGAGTGGTGCAAAACCCGATTGGGATTTATTCAAACGGCTCATTCGTTATGGATTGCCAAGTGGTATTCAAATTATGTTAGAGGTATTGCCATTTACCTTATTTATCATGTTTATCGGTCAAATTGGTAAAGCTGAGATGGCAGCAACGACCATGGCGTTTCGAATCAACATGCTGGCCTTTTTGCCGATGATCGGCTTTGGTATTGGTGTGACGACTTTGGTTGGACAAGCCTTAGGACAAAATAAACCTCACCTTGCTAAGCAAACAACCTGGTCTGCCGCATCATTGACCATGGGATATATGGTGATCATAGCGATCGGTTTTGTGGTTGTACCGGATCTTTTTTTGGCACCTTTTGCGATGCTGAGTGAAAAGAGCGATCCACAAGAATTTTTAGCCATCAAGTCCATCGTCAAAAATCTGCTTTGGTTTGTCGCGGCCTATTGTTTGTTTGATACGGGAAATATTATCTTTGCCGCGACGTTGAAGGGTGCTGGTGATACCCGCTATGTCATGGTGACTTCAGTCATATTAAATACGACAATCTTGATTATTCCTTCAATGATAGCTTCCTGGATGGGCTGGAGCATTTATGTTTTCTGGGGGTTTGCTACCCTCTTTATTTGTGTGCTGGCGGTGATGTATTTTCGCAGGTATTTAACTGGAAAATGGACGAGTATGCGTGTGATTGAAGCGGTACCCCCAGCTATTCCGGTCATTAGCCCTGAGGTGCCATCTGTTGAGCCGGAATCTGTGGTGAGTGAGCATCCCGAATCGTAGCTCCAAAGCCCTGAACCAGCAACTTTTAGCGAAAATTATTCTCTTGCAATTCCAGGCCATTGGGCTATAATATATACGATTGAGAATAGGCATAACCTCATTAAATGAAGGAACTTAGGGCCGTATGCCATCACAAGCCCACATGCCACAGCGAACCATCCTGATTTTTTCTGTCATGCTATCGGTTGTCGCACTCGTGATTTTACTCTCACAGCAGCAAACGGTGGTAGGCGATGGATTAAATCTAGCCTCGCAGGCAGGCTTGAATCCACCTACGATTCAAGCGGTTCCATTACAATTGAAACCTGGCTCACAAGCTTTGGCATTGATTGATCATGATAATGAGACGATTTGCCTGTATGAATATCAATATAATCGTCAAAAGCATGAACGATTGGTTTTGCTGGCGACACGAAGTTTTAAATATGATCGTCAACTGGAAGCGTTTAATACTGCATCACCAACACCGATGGACATTAAACGTTTGATTGATAGTAGTGGCTCAGACGAGAAATAAGCTCCAGCTCAAAAGGATTTGCTGCCTGGCTCATTGAAATGGCTAAGGAGAGAAAACAAGAATTTGTCCATGCGAGGCATCGGCAAAGCAGTTTTTGTTAATTACAGGAGATTGAAATAACATGGCTAAGATGTGGTACAACCTGGAAGAAGTGCAAGAGAAGCTGGGTAAAACCGCTGATGAGATCAAAGACCTGGTCAGCAATAATGAATTGCGAGAATTTCGTGATGGTGCCAAGTTGATGTACAAAGTGGAAGAAGTTGACCAATTGTCTGATCAATTTAGTTCTCCTGATGATGCCGTGACCTTGCCACCTGATGATGAATTTATGGCCGATGGCAGCAGCATTGGCTTAGCCCCTCTGGAAGATTCTGTCGACGATTTTGGATTAAATGTTGAGGAATCTGCAGCTCCGATTGAAGATAGTTTTGCAGGATTATCCAATACGGGAACTGGGACAGGATTTGATGTCAGCCCTGGTGGAAGTGGCAGCGGGTCAATTGGTTTATCGCCTATGGATGATACGTCTGCGGACCAAATTGATTTGGATGGCTCACAGTCATTTGATAGCCAAACAGAAGATAACAAAGATGATACGGTCATTACGTCGCATGGCGTAAATGTTTTAGATGATTCTGATGATGATTTTGCTGATCTTGATGCTGATCCCATGGCACAAACGCAGATTGCACCAGATTTTGCTGATCAGGTTCAATTGGATAGCGGATCAAGCGGCTCAGGATTATTGGATTTGACGCGTGAAGCGGATGATACCAGTTTGGGTGCTGAGCTTCTGGATGAAATTTACCCAGGTGCAGATGAAGGTGCCGTGGAAACACAGGTGCCAACTGGGCTGGATATTCCTTCAAGAACTTCAAGTGCCATTGCTCAGGAAGTACCCGATGAACAGCCATTGGCTTATGCACAATTTACTGAAGTCATTGATCCCACAAGCGGTGCTTGGGGTGCGATGTTAGTTGTGCCGTTCTTACTCTTGGTTTGCCTTGCTTTTACAACCGCAGCCGCTATTAGTAATGTTCAGACGGGCCTGTTAAAATTTTTGGGAGATTATAACCTGATCGTTATGGGAGCTGGTGCCGCATTGGCTTTAATTGTTCTTGGGATTGGTGTGGTTGTCACAAAGCCAAACTCAGGCGCACCTAAGCCTAAGAAAGTAAAAGCGAAGAAGCCAAAAAAAGAAAAGAAATCGAAGAAAAAATAACTGACTTTTTTCCTAGAGTCCGTTACTATTCATACAAGTCTTGAATTTAGCTGGATCTGCGTGAATTTCGTGTGATCCTTACCATTCAGCTATTGATGTCGCGAAAGGAGTTTTGACATGATTTGCCGCCAACTAATTAGCATCGGTCTGTTGGGGTTTGTCCTTTTTGCCCTGTCGGGTTGTGTCGCTGAAGCAGAATACAAAAAATGTGTTCGTCGCAATCAAATTCAACAACAGCGTATCCTGGATCTGGAAGCCGCCCAAGAAAGAGAACGTTTGGAGGCTGACAAGCTTCGCCAGGAATTCGAACTCTATATGAAAACCCAAGGCTATGATTCAGAAAAAATTGCGGCATTGCAAGCAGCATTAGCAGCGAAGCAGGCTAAAATTGATCAACTTTCCAGTATGGTTGGTCAGATCGCCTTGCCAGCAGAACTTTCCAGTGCTTTGGCCGATTGGGCGAGTAAATCTGGATCAAGTCTTGTGACCTATGATGAAGAAAATGGTATTGTTCGCTTTAAGAGTGATTTGCTCTTTAAGAAAGGTGATGATGCTGTTCAGTCATCTGCGAAGGGACAGTTAGGCGAGTTCGCAAAAATTCTTAATACCTCTGCCGCGAAAGATTTTGATGTTTTAATTGTGGGACATACGGACGATGTTCCCATTTTAAAACCTTCGACCAAAGCCAAGCATCCAAGCAACTGGCATTTGTCAGCACACCGATCCATTTCGGTTCAGAAAGTTCTGGCCAGTTCAGGATTGGCTCAAACGCGTATGGCTGTCATGGGCTTAGGTGAGTTTCGTCCCATGGAACCCAACAAAGCCGGTAACAAAGGGAATCCTGTGAATCGTCGGGTTGAGATTTATATTGTTCCAGCTGGGCATTTAAGAACAGTTCCCAATTAATACAATTGAGTAAGGAATTTTCAAGGCCCGCTGATTCAGTAGCGGGCCTTTTTTATTTATAGTAGAAACAAATGTCGAATAAGCAAATTATAGATATTTTTAATGAGATTGCTGATGTCATGGAGATCCTAGGTGAAGATGGATTTCGCGTGAATAGCTATCGAAAAGTGGCGCGTGCGATTAAGGAAACGCCCGATGATGTTGCAGAGTTGATGCAGCAAGATAAGCTAAAAAGTTTGGCGGGTGTGGGTAAAACATCGGCTGAAAAAATATCTGAATGGGTGGTGTCGGGCAAGATTCAGGTTCATCAGGAGTTATTAGAAAAAATTCCCAATGGTTTGTTAGGGGTTTTGAAGATTCCTGGATTAGGGCCTAAGAGTGTCGCGGCTGTTTGGAAGAATTTGAATGTGGAAAACCTGGATGATTTGCGCCGGGTGATTGACGATAAATCGATTGAAACTTTACAAGGGTTTGGGGCGAAGAAATCCAAAACGATCTTACAGGGAATTGAATTTTTAGAATCGTCTCAAGGCCGTATTCAGTTGCATCACGCATTGGCGATTGCGGAAGTGATTACCGGTTGGCTCAGACAGGTGCATGGGCTGGAGCGAATTGAATATGCAGGATCTCTGAGGCGATGTTGTGAGACGATTGGTGATATTGATATTCTTGCCGAAGCCGATGAAGCATTGGGCGAAGAGATTATTCAAACGTTTACGGCCATTGAAGGTTCACAGGACGTGTTGGCCTCAGGCAAAACCAAAGGATCGATTCGATATCATAATCCATCCGTTTGTGCAGATACAGTTCAAGTCGATTTACGTGTGATCTCAGCAGAAAGTATGGGAGCGGCCTGGCAATATTTTACGGGCTCGAAAGAGCATAATGTTCGTTTGCGTGAAATTGCCTCGAAGAAAAAATTAAAACTGAATGAATATGGTTTGTTCAAAGGGGAAAAATGTGTCGCGGGAAAAACTGAGCAGGAGATTTATAAAAAGTTGGGGCTTAGTTATGTCCCCCCTACTTTGCGTGAAGATCGAGGCGAAGTAGAGCTCGCTCAGAAAAATAAGTTACCTCAGATTATTCAGCAATCCGATTTAATGGGCGATATGCATATGCATACCACGGCCTCAGATGGTCGAAATGAAATATTAGATATGGTGACCGTTGCTCAACAGTTGGGCTATAAATATATTAACATTACGGATCATTCAAAAAGTTCTGCAATTGCTAATGGCTTGGATGAGACGCGACTACTTGAACAAGTAGAAAAGGTTCACGAAATCAATGACTCCGTCAAAGGATTTACGATATTAGCAGGTAGCGAAGTAGATATTTTGGCAGATGGGACATTGGATTTTTCGAATGAAGTTTTGTCGCAATTGGACTTTGTGATGGCATCAATTCATTCGGGGATGAAAGGCGACAAGAAGAAAAACACTGATCGCGTTTTGCGAGCGATGGAGAATCCCTATGTGAATTGTATTTCGCATCCGACGGGCCGTTTGATTAACCGCCGTGAGCCAATGGATCTGGATATGAAGGTGATTATTGAAAAAGCCATTGAAACGCAAACCGCTTTAGAAATCAGTTCGAGTCCTCACCGCTTGGACCTAAAAGATATTCATGCCCGCATGGCGATCGAAGCGGGTGTGCTGGTTTGTATTAATACAGATGCTCACGATATTCATGGTCTGTATCAAATTCGCTATGGCATTGCAACGGCTCAGCGTGGGCAAGTGGCAAAGAAACATGTCATTAATGCAATGACGATCGATAAACTAAAGAGTTGGGTCGCTGAGAAGCGTGAAAAATTTATTTAAAAGAGGTAACAAATGGACGAGATAGAATTTATCAGTGGGCGAGAAGAGTTATTAGATAAGGTCGAAACATTATGGGAAAAATTAAAAACACATCATATAAGTAGTTCACCTTATTTTAAGAAACTGATGGCTTCAAAATCTTTTAAGGAGCGAAAGCAAGATTTATTATGTCAAGTGGAGGGGGGAGAGCTTTGTGTTGTACTTGCTACTAATAGAAAGACAGACTCCATTATTGGGTATTGTCTTAGTACCATTACGATGAAAGATTCAGACATATCTGTAGGTGAAATCAGTTCGATTTTTGTTGAAGAGCGATATAGGAATTCATCTATTGGTCAGGAGTTAATGCAAAAATCGATAGATTGGTTTCGACAGGAACATGTCCAAAAAATTATCACCTACGTGGCTGTGGGCAATGAATCAGTGATTGACTTTTATAAGAGGTTTAACTTATATCCAAAATGTATTGCACTAGAACAGGTTGATTGAATTATTTTAAATGTTTTTGGAAATTAGGAATTCGATCATTTTTAACATCTTGTGTCCATTGATCCAATTTGTCATTACCTCTTGACCAGAATTTTCTGCAGTTGGAAAAATATTCCAGGACCACTTCTTTTTCTCCTACCTCTAAGAGTTCTTTAGCCAGTGTCATTTTGGGACCAAATGAGTTGAGTGCAGGCCCACCTGATGTTTTTCCTGCTTTTTGTAAGTATTTTTTTGCTGCAGGAATGTCATTGTCTAGCATGGCAAGGCGGCCCAATAGATGATTGCCATGAAAGATACCTATTCCAGGTGTTCGAATTTCAGTTGAGATTTTTATAAGCTGCTCAGCATAGGTTTTTGCTTTTTCGTATTGTCCAAGATCAAAAGCGATTTGGGCAAGGTAAGGCATTGTGTATATCTTAGAATCTTTATCTTGCATTAAAGATTGTCCCAATTCATACTCTGTCAAAGCTTTTTGGAGAAGAGTATCTCGATGTTGAGATTGTCTGCCGGATTGTAGCTTGTATAAGTGAGCCAGGCCATTTGGCCATCGGTAGTTTGATGGATCTAACGATTTTGCTTTTTGATAGAGATGGATTGATTTTTCATTGTTTTCGTTTGTATAAAATCGTGCCATGTTACCCATTATATTAGCGTTATTTGGGTTGGCCGTGAGTAATTGATTCCATAAATTTTCTATTTTATTATATAAGTCATAATCTGATTTAAGTATTGTCGAGCATGAGGAGCCAGCATAAAAATGTTCCGGGTGATTTTTTATAAGCCATTCTAAATGTGATTCATATTCTTGATTGGCTTTGGTCGATTTTTTTCGTTCCATACTTAGTTTCGAGATTCGTAAATTAAGCATATTTAAATCACTTCTGTAATCGATATATTCTTGAATATTCTCCAGCATGCCATCATCTTGAGTTTTAGGGATCGCTTTTGTATTGACTTTGTTTGGCTTGACTAAAGTGGTGTTAGAAATGTTAGCTCTCATAATTAATGTTTCTGTTTGCCCTGCTTTACCTAAATATTCTTTCGTTAAGGACAAATTGTTACCAAAGCATGTGATTTCGTAAACAAGATCTTTTAGTTTTGTAAATTGAAATTCTCCATTTTTATTCGTTTTGTTTTCAGGAACGATCGTATGATGACGATTATCTTTTAGCCTTACAGTTGAGCGGGCATACATTCGTATATTGGGAATTGGATAGCCTGTTTCATCTTCGACCAATATAATCTTGAGAGATTTACCTTTAGAAAGAGAAAACTTCATATCCAACTGATTTGGGTCTAGTTTGACCATTTTTTTCTGCCAGGTATCGCTAGGTTTTATCTGGATAGAATAGTCCCCTTGTTTGATATCAAAATTAATATCGTTTAATATAAATTTTCCATTTTCATCAGTAAAGTGAGATACACCTCCTAAACCTAACTTTGGCCCATTATACATGATAGAATATCCGATGTTACTTAAGGGGGTACCATTCTCATCAACAATTTGTCCTGTGACTTGCTGGCCTGTTTGATATTGTAGCGTCACATGTGCTATGGGGTTTTGTTTTGTGATATGTATAGGTTCTGAAATAGCGTAGCGATGATTTTGCTTTGCTATAATCACGTAAGTTCCACCAAGTGGTAAAGGTGTTGCTGTAAATCGGGTTTCGTTAATATCATGTTCATTTGGCTGGATTGTCAAATCTGAAAATCCTCTATTTAATTGTTTTTTTCGAAAATCCAGCCGTGTAGCATTTTTTGTCGGGCTGACATATAGCATCGTATTTCCTGTACTTAAGCCGTCAGGGCCCAATACTTCGCCATGAATCGCTCCTGCAGGTATCGCAGATATATTGATTGTTAAAGGTTCATCCTTATGTTCCAACTGTGTATCCCATTGTCCTTCAAACCAGTAGCCTATTGTATGATGCATGTTATAGCGGAAATTACAAGGGGTTGGGAGTTCGCACGTGGCTTGAAAGTTTTCGATGGGTAAGGTCATTGAATGATTTGAGCCTACTTGATTATTTCCACCTGGAAAATAGATTACTTTAATTTCCCCTGAAGGTGATGGGTGGTTTTCAGGGACATTGAAGTTGAAAATAATTTTTCTTTTTTGTTGCTCCAAGCTAAGACTTGACAGGTCATATTCTACAAAATTATCCCAAAGCTGAATGGGGATATTTCCCCCTATTTGATCCTGGCCAATTCGTATTGTATTACCTGATAGTTTGTTAATAGCAAAATAACCATTGTTATCAACGTTTACAAAATGATTACCTCCTGCCGAGCGATTGACTCCGCTGTGATAGAGATAGCAGCGATAGTTGATGACATATTTCCCATTTTGTTTTTGCAGATGATCCAACGGGCCATTGAATTTTCCTTTAATGACATAAGGTTCTGGTAGTTGGATCTCTAATGGATCACAACCTGGTACGACATCATATTCATAAGTAAATTGCTGATTTTTTTTGAATTTCAATATGTAGCGACAATCATTACGTAATGAATCAATCTCGAATTTTCCTTGTGTGTTCGTACTTGTTAAAAGAGGCATTTCTGCATCTTCGTATCTTTCAAAGTATTTTCTATTATTGTCTATACTTTTGAGATAGACATTCACACCTTCAATGGGCTCACCTGTTTTTTGGGATAAGATATTACCTTGAATGATTGTTGACGGATTTAATTTTATTAATTCAGTATGATTTTTTTTGGGATTTAATGTAGCGGAATAGCCATTTTCGTACCCCTCGGCTTCATAGCTCAGCTCCATTGATTCAGAGCTAATATCCTTAAAGGTTAATTCACCCTTTTGATTGCTGAATTTGTCTAACTCGTAGAAAAATTTTTGATCCAGGTGATATCCCGTTACATGTACGTTAGGTATCGCATTGTTATTTTTATCGATAAATTTTACATTCATTGAAATGGATTTTTTGAGTATGAGCTTGATAGGGTCTTTAAACCTAATTGATTTGGTTGAGTATGGTCCATAAATATCAGACTGGTAACCAGGCGCTTTGGCATACAGGGAGATTTTCGCTGGTTCGCTTTCAAATGAAAAGCTGTTACCTGTAACGGGCTCCGTGTATGTCTCATCATTGTGAGTATACGAGGCGTGTATATGAATTTTGGTTTGTGGAGGGATTTTTCCGCTGCTGGCCATTGATACAGAGCCAGAAAATTCTTCTATGTGATCTTCATGTGATAGGTAATGGTCATTTTTGTAGGACTTGGTAACTGTTTGAATTTTTTCAATTCGTTGCTGAGGTGTTAACCATGCCGATACGGTCTTAACCGTTTTGTCAGCACCAAACTTTAATCCGACACATCCTAAGAAGCAAAATAGCAGTAACACCAATGTTGTAGGCCAAGGCAAACGCAGGCCTGGTTTGTCATTTGGATTTAGGATACGTTTCACTCGATTGAGTATTGAGCTTTGGTTTGGATCCAGGGTTTCGGTAAATCCTAGCGTTGCAGCATGATGATTGATATGGCTTATTTTTAGAGCCCAATTTGTTAATACTTTGGCATAGGTGATATCACTTTTGGCGTATTCTTTTCCAATCATGTCGCAACAACTCTCACGTTCTAATCTGATTTGGCGGGAAATCAACCATACGGCCGGATTAAAAAATAAGATGGATTCAATAAATAATTGGATGAGGTTAATCAGGTAATCATGTCGTTTAATGTGCGCCAATTCATGCGCTAGAATCATTTTGAGATCTTCGATTGGGATGTTACCATTTGAAATCGATAACGGCAGTAAGATTGTTGCGTTGAAGACCCCGGTAATACAAGGTGAGAGTATTTGATCTGAGGCAAGTACTATTATTTTTTTGGATAAGTTTAGTTTGGTTTTTATTTCTAATAGTATGCTTTCGATTTGATTGTTATCGAGACGTGTGGCATTATTATGGATTTTCTTTACGGCGATGACACTCAACATCATTCGTATTAGCATCATACCGGTACCCATAGCCCAGAAAAATAGAAACCACTTTTTCCATGGTATGGATTTGTTATTATCCTGATGCGACTCATTCAAAACTGGATGTTCAGTCTGAAATGATTTGGGAGAATTATCCTGTATGATATGATTGTTTTGTTGTGAGGACTTTTCTGTTGATGAAATCGTAATTGTCGTTGTTGATTGTGTAAGGTTTCTATTAGATTGCTGTAATATCCCCCAGGTAATAAACAGCATAGCCACTAAAGTGGTCAGTGCCAAAACGGAAATGATATAGCGGTAAGGTGCTTTTTGTGCTTTTATAGATTTGAGGATGATCCATAGTGCGATCCCAATGATGATTCCTTGCCATAAGCTATGTAAAAGTGCCATGGAAAATGAGTTGATCAAGTTTTGGTTCGTAAATAAGATTTCCATTATGCGTCATTCCTTTTTTCGGCTTCTGCAATCATTTCTTTCAATTGTTTTAATTCTTCCTGCGACGTTTTTTTGTCGAGCAGCATTTGAAAAGCAGCTGTTTTTGAACCATCAAAATAATGGTTAATCACTCTTTTAAAAAGGCCGCCAAGAATTTTATTTTTTTGAACTTTAGGTGAAAAGAGATGCGTTTTTCCTTTGTTCTTATGTGTAACGAGGCCTTTTTTTTCCATGACTTGAAGTACAGATAAGATGGTAGTGTAGGCTCGCTCTTTTCCGTCGGGTATTTGCTCTAAAACTTGGCGAGCTGTTAATGGTGCTTTATTCCATAGTACAGAAAGGACCTGCATTTCCAATTCGGATGGTGCGGTATGAGTCATTTGTTATTCCCTTTTTATTACTATAAATCTAGTAGACAGGCTTAATATACTAGGTTTATAGTAGATTGGAAACCAAAAAATCCCTGGTTTGGAAAGAAAAATTCTGATGCGGAGAAGTTATTTATATAACTATTTTAATTTAAATGAGTAAAGTGCGTGAGTTATACTTCGATTTCAAGCTGTTGATCGATGGCTTGTTTGACTTTTCGCATCATTTCGACGAAATCGACTTGTCGTCTAGTCAATTCGGCGAGTGATGGGTGCATGCTGATGTCTTGTTCGATTTTCTGGAGGGCTTGTTTATCATCAACTTCGATGGGCTTGCCTTGTTTTTCGAGTTCGGCAATTTTTTGAGCCTGATCCTGATAGCTTTTGATCAGTTCGGCTGCTTTGCTATCTTCGTTGACTTTTTTTTGTGCATCTTTCAGGGTCACGGTACGTTCGTTGTCGGCCATTTGTTTGCCAAGACGTTTAGCCAGTTCGATTAATTGGTCCATCGTTTCCTCATTTTCAGGTTAAAAATCAATAAAAGTATTTTAAACATTTTTTATTGCTATGTCCTGCTAAAAAAGTTAAAACCCATGTAAATTGACAAAAGTATTGGTGTGTGATATACTTATAGAGGTGGTTCACCTTTCTGGCTTGAAGGGAGTTACGGAATGAGAGTACTAGTGAAGCGGGGTAGTTCATTAATCAATGATCTGCGGTTCGAGAAAGGTCCTATTTACATTGGTCGTCAGCGCGGCAGCCAGGTTTTTTTGCCCGATCGTAGTGTATCCCGACAGCATGCCGTTATCTTGACCAATGATGAAGGTGTTTGGCTGGTGCAGGATTTGCAGTCGGCGAACCGTACACTGCTTAATGGCAAACCGGTGGCCAAGGCTGCGATTCATGAAGGGGATATTATTGCTATCTCCGATTTTTCTATTGAGATACACTTTGAAGTTGAATCCCAGGTCAATTCACCGGAGCACCCCATTGATTTAAATGATACAGTGATGCATGAACCGAGTGCAATGCAAACGGTTTATAAATCAGAACGCCAGAAAGTGATTCATTTGGCACCGACTCGATTGAATGATTTTTATCTTCTGGCTATTGAATTATGCCGTGTGGATGATCAGGAGGAATTGTTATCAAAATTGATAAAATTGTTGATGAGTCAATTTGATGCGTATCATGTCTGGGCCGGTTTGCGAGAAACAACGCAGGGACCAGTAACCTGTCATGGTGGATTGGCGCGAGGCGGGCATCAAATTACTTTAGAACAATTGTTTGGTAAGAATTTTATCCGCGAGTCATTGCAAAAAGAAACCTATATTCTTTTACCTAATTTGGCGGATGCCTCTAACCCATCTGATACCAATATTCACACACTCGAATTTTTATGCTCTGCGATGGCGGTTCCTATTTCTTCTCCTTTAGGTGCTTATGGTGTGATATACGTCGATAATGGTGCTGACCAAGCGAGTTTTAATTACCAGGATTTGGATTACTTAACACTTGTTTCTACTTTAGTCGCAGCGATTGTGGAACATATTGGTTAACGTTTAAATTCCCCAATCGTTTGCTAAATAGGTTTTGTAAACATCTAATCCTTTTTTCAGTTGGTCGAGTTTGATGAATTCATCCTTGGTATGCGCTTGTGCGATATTTCCAGGTCCTAAAATAATTTTGGGAAAATCAAGCTCGTCGAAGGCACTGGCATCGGTTGCGTAACTGACCCCTTCTACTTTTTGATGATGACAAATTTTGTCGGTGCTTTGGCGACATTGTTTGACCATAGAATGATCAGGGTTGGTTTGCATTGGGCTAAAATAATTTAAAATATTAATTTCTGTGGTCGATTCGAGAACCTTTGACAGTGCTTCACGACAGTCATTGGCATTATGCTTGGGTAAGTAGCGCCATTCTATGTAGGCTTGACATTGGTTTGGGATAATATTCAATTGCTTTCCCCCATCCATCATGGTGATCGCTAATGTCTCATGGCCAAGCAAAGGGTGATCTGTCTCTTTTTGGCGTTGATGTGAAAATGCTTCGATTTTTTGGATTTCTTTTGCCATGGTGTAAATTGCGTTTCTACCGGCATCTGGTTGAGAACTGTGAACACTTTTACCATGGGTTGCAACTTTTAATCTCAATGATCCTTTATGACATACTATCGTTTTGAGTTCTGTAGGTTCACCAAAAATGGCTGCTGAAATGGTGTGGCCATGATTTTGTGCAAAAGTTTTGGCACCGATCATATTGTGTTCTTCACCGCAAGATGCCAGGAGCATCAGGTTGTAAGGAAGAGGCCCTGCGTTCACGCGATGATGAAACGCCAGGAGCATGCAGGCCAGGGAGGCTTTTGTGTCGCAACTACCTCGACCATAAAGTTTATTGTCTTGCAATATCGGCTTAAAGGGGTCAATGGTCATACCGTCTGTTCCTACGGTATCGGTATGCGCACATAGTAACAATGTTTTAGATCCATCCTGTCCTGGGGCAGATACGATGACATTGTTTCGCTGATTAGCAACCGGCTGGATTTCGGCATCGAGCGAATGGGTTTTGCACCAATCGCTCACAAAATGGACCATTTGCTCTTCGCCATAGGGTGTTTGGAAATTCTGGCGATCCTGTGGATTCAAGCTGGGGATGGAAATCATTTCCTGGCAAAGGTCTATCAGTTCATTTGACATAAAAACTATGATATCAAAAAAAATAGACGAGAGTATGAAAAAATAGACTTTTAATTTTGCATGATTCACTAAAGCGTTTATGATGCAAAAAACGAAAGTATTTATTATTATCAGGGTATACCAATGATAACATCTGAGATCCAATCGAAAATTACCACCCTTTATGGTGAATCCGCCAGCCAGACCATTCTTAAAAAAATTGAACAACTTTTGCAAAATTATGGTGATATGAGCCGAGAGGATACATCGTTTTTATCTGAAAAAGATATATTTTTGATCACTTATGGCGATAGTTTGACCTCTGCTGGTTTGCCAGGATTTGTTTGCTTAAATCATTTTGTTAAATCCAAGCTGGAAGATTTGATTAGCATTGTCCATATATTGCCCTGCTTTCCCTGGACCAGTGATGATGGGTTTTCGGTGGTCGATTATCGAGCGATACATCCGGAGCTGGGTAATTGGGATCATGTGGACCAGTTGGCACAGCATGTTGATCTTTGCTTTGACTTTGTCTTGAATCACTGTTCATCTGAGAGTCATTATTTTAAAGGGTTTTTAGATGATGATCCTCACTACAAGAATTTTTTTATTGAGTTGGATCCTGACACAGACACGTCCAGTGTGTTGCGACCTCGGACCTTACCTTTGATTCATGATTATGAGAGTGCAAGCGGAACGAAATATTGCTGGACGACCTTTAGTCGTGATCAGTTAGATATCAATTTTAAAAACCCGGATGTTCTGATCGAAATGCTGGATATTCTTTTGTTTTATGCCAAGCGATCTGCACGTATGGTTAGATTGGATGCCATTGCTTATCTTTGGAAAGAGTTAGGCACGAGTTGCGCTCACTTGACTCAGACGCATATGGTGGTTCAACTCTTTCGTGATATTTTGAACCTGGCAGCACGTCATTTATTGATTCTAACAGAGACGAATGTGCCTCATAAAGATAATATATCTTACTTTGGTGATGGTTCTAATGAAGCGCAGGTCGTTTATAATTTCCCCCTGCCTCCATTGATTCTACATACCTTGTCATCACAAGATTCAACTCACTTGACACGCTGGGCAAAAACAATTCAACCTATTTCGGATCAAACCACCTTTTTGAATTTTACGGCTTCGCATGATGGGATTGGTGTACGTCCTGTGGCTGATATTTTAAGCCAGAAAGAATTTGATGAACTGGTCGAATTGACCACGCGACACAATGGAAATGTTTCCTATAAAAATGATAGTGACGGAACCCCAATTCCTTACGAATTGAATATTAATTATTTTGATGCGATTAATAATCCAAATGATACGCGTGTGGATGTTGAGACTCAAGTGGATCGTTTTATGCTTTCTCAAGCGATTGTGCAATCATTGTTAGGTATGCCGGCAATCTATATTCATTCATTGCTGGGGTCGCGTAACTGGTTGGAAGGCGTTGAGAAAACAGGGCATAATCGAACCATCAATCGTGAGAAACTGGACATTGAGCATGTCATCAACGATTTGGATAAACCGACATCGCTTCGTTCTATTGTATTTGGGCGATTTCAAAAATTGATTAGTGTTCGGAAAAATCAGAAAGCATTTCATCCAAACGCGACGCAGGAAATTTTAGACCTTGGCCCTTCCCTATTTGGATTAAAACGGTGCGATCATACTGTGGGACAAACCATTATTGCAATTTATAATGTAACGCAAAATCCTCAGGAAGTTGTGATTCCTGATATGTCATCTTGTAAGGATTTACTGTCACACCAAAGCTTTGAACCTGATGCGAGTGGTAAGCTTTCGATGACCTTGTTGCCCTATCAGACTTTCTGGCTCGATTGTAAATCTCATTAAGATGATTGATTACTGGCAAGACCAAGTTGTTCAATTTCTTGAAAGAGTTTTTCTTTACTGATGGGTTTGACAATGTAGGCTTCGCATCCTTCACGGAAAGAATGCATAATCGTTTTAGCTTCATCAACGGCTGTTGTCATGATAATTTTTGCACCATCGGCATAAAGAATATTACGATCTTTTTCAATCTGTCGCAATTCTTCTAGTGCTTCCAGGCCATCTTTAACAGGCATCATGATATCTAATAGTATTAAATCGTAAGGATTGTTTTCTTCATGAGCCAGTTTAAATGCTTCGATGCCTTCCTGACCATTGGCGGCAACATCACTTTCACCAAGTGACTCCACCATTTTTATTAGAAGTTTACGATTCACAAATTCATCATCTATAATTAATATACGCATCACAATGCCCTTTCAGTGTTAATTATGAATGTTGTTGCAATGAGAATCCTAATAATTCTATTTGCTTGAATAGGTCCTGTTTTTGAACAGGTTTGACAATATAAGCTTCGCAGCCATTTTCGAAAGACCTGAGTATACATTCTTTCTGGTCGTTAGCAGTGATCATGATCACTTTAACACCATCCAGGCCCATGATATTAATGTCTTCTTCAGATTGGCGAATTTCTTTCAGGGTTTGATTGCCATCTTTGATCGGCATCATCATATCCAGAAGGACTAAATCATACGGAAGATTTTGATCATGAGAAAGCTTAACCGCGTCGACAGCTTGCTGTCCATTTTCTGCCATGTCGCACTGACAGATTGAGCCTAGATATTTTTCTAATAATTTACGATTGGCCGTTTGGTCGTCTACAATTAAAACACGCATTTTAATACCCCCATTAAAATTTAAATTTCGACAGGTACTTGTTTTTCTTTTGGTTTAATTTTTCGCCAAGCTGCTTTGACGGCATCTTGGACCATTTCACTTTTTCCTAACGCATATTCACATTTTGAACAGATAAAATCTTTGGAATTTGGACTACCATTATAGAGTCGCTTGACGATGTCTGTACGGGTTTTTCCATTCCAAACCCCTGCAACACCTTCGTCTCTAACATTGCCCCAGATGACTTCGCGTCCCATGTCCTGGCAGCACATGACCACACGGCCATCATATAGCACGATCATTTCATGTAATGGCAAATGATTTTTGCAGCCATATAAACGAACCGATTGATCATGTTTTAAGTTTTCAGGTAGTAACCGTTTGACACCCCCGCAACGACTAACAGGTTCCAGATATTCTATTTGCACCCCTTTGGGTTCCCAGAATTCAAACCATTTTTCTTTTTCCCCTTCAGGCCAGTTGTCGTCGACGCCACGGATGAGTACTTTTTTAGGATCGTATCGATCTAGTAAATAAAGAATGTTATTCAGGGTTCTTTCATAGTCAAGTCCCATAATTCGCTTGTAAACCTCTGGGTTATGACTGTGGCTACTAATCATAAATTCGCCTTGAAAACCTGTTTCAAATACACCGTCCAGTTTTTCGGGCGTCATTTCATAAGCATTGGTATTAAAATAGACACTGATATCCTGCTTGATGGCATGCTCAATATATTTGGGCAAATCTTGCGATAGAAAAACCTCGCCCATATAACAAAAGCTTAAAATAGGTGTATAGTTATATTGGTGACCTAGTTGAGCAAATTCATCGATTATATCCTTGTAGAGTTGCCAGTCCATAAATCCTTGGGTTTGCTGCCTGGAGTATTTTGGATAAGGACACATCGTGCAACGGGCGTTACAGAAAGAATGAATATCCACCAAAATCTTTAGTGGATAGGGTCTCATTTTGTATAGATAAGGATTTATCATAATAATCCTATCGTCCATTTATAGACAAATAATCAAATATTGATTGAGCTGATTTTACAGAAGATTATGTGGTTTATTATTCGCTCAAAAACGATTGCTTAAGATCCCACTTAAAATAAAGGCCAGCTAGTATGGGTGAGATTAGCTTTTTACACCGATTTCTACGGTTGCTTCTTTACCGGACATACTTTCATGCTCTGGTTTCTTTTGGCTGCTGGCAACATGTTGCATATTCGAGCTGATCTGTTTTAGGAGCCAATTAATCCGCTGTTCATCTTGTGTTAGTTGTGCTGTGGATTCCAGGCGAAGCGTTGCTTTTTGTGAGGCATCTGTACCGAGTGAGAAACGCTTGGTCCAGCGACTATTCAATAATTCAGCTATCAATTTATCATTTCGAACCCATTGATAGGTTTCATAATTGGTTCGGCCATCTTCACCCACGCCTTCAAGCGTCAGAATCGCACGATCCAGATTCATTTGTTCAAAGAACGGTTTCATTTTATCCCAAAGGGCTTCAAGCTCAGCCATACGCTTTAGAGAGTTCTTCTGTGAAAAACTGTTCCAGCGAAAACAGGTCGATAATCGCTGTAGGAATTCAGAGGTATTTAGGCAACCTAATCGAATACCAAAATATAATTCAACTATGACAAAGCTCAATGCGATGAGCCCAATCGATACACCTGTTTGTGTAAAGCAGGCAAATCCCATCAGACAAGCTGTTGCTGTTATTACCCACAAGGTCATGGATGTTTGATTGACAGTCAAACCTAAATGACGCAGACAATGGTGAATATGATTTCGATCACCACTGGCAGGTGATTCTGAACTACTGAATCGACGTAAAATCGATAAGAATGCATCAATGATAGGTACACTTAACATTAAACCTGCACAAGGCAGAGCAAAACCGCCATTGCTGACTGCAATTTTAATGGTCAATGCACCGAGGATTAATCCAACTAATTGCGAACCGCTGTCACCCAAGAAAATAAGTGCGGGTCGAATATTGAATAGTAAAATTGCTAACAATCCCCCACTCACCGCTAATGCCAGGATTGCGGGACCATAAGCACCATTATAGAAACCTAATCCGGCTAGTGCGAGAGAGATAATGACTCCCAATCCAGAAGCCAAGCCATCTAAGCCATCAATAAAATTCAAGGCGTTACAACTTCCAACCAACCAGAACAAGGTAAATGGTACGGCGAAAGCGCCCAAAGAAAAATCAAAGACGCCAAAGAAATCACATCGATAAATGACCAAGCCGGAACCAATCAGGACCGTAGAGGCCAGCATTTGGAATAATAATTTTGTTCGGGGCATGACATGATGCAGGTCATCCATTATGCCCAATGAGACGATAATGAATGCACTTACTAACAATGCACCGCGTGAAATATTGAGTGCAAATAAATCGTAAATGCTTTGATCAAATTCCCGTGCGACAAAATAAAGAAACCCGATGCCAAGTACGATAGCGATGATTAATGGAATTCCGCCAAGAGTGGCTGTAGGATGTCGATGGCATTTCAAGTGTCCGTCTGGATTATCCAATGCTCCAAACCGCCAACTCAGGCGATGTGTGATTGCAGTGAATATCGTCCCGGACGCCAAAGACATGAGAAAGACTGCTCCTCCAACAATCAGAGCAATTTCCATTACTGATGACATGGGTACACTGGTGTTCACGTTGCTAAATCCTGTCCTTCCTTATAGTGTATTTACATTGGTCGATTGTGACATTGGTGATGAAATTGTATGAGAATTTTCAACAAAGCCAATGCAAACAGCACCTGACAGCTCTACTTGCTGTGATAATTTTTCATGTTGAGCTTTATCGTTTGACGACGTCACGAGTAAACTCTTTCCAACCGTATTGAGCAATTGTTGCGTGATAGGTTGGTCTATGGTTCCTGCATCAAAAATGATCCAGTCAAAAGATTGTTTCAGTTCATGGAGTGCATTTTCAAGCATATCCATATTAATATGCTGTGAATTTGATGTGTTCACAGGTAATACTTTAAGTGACATAATATCTGGATCGACTAATGCATTATCAATATTTCGTACATCCATCAGGATGGCAGGCAAATCAGGCTTGCCCGCAGAGCCAGAAAAGACTTTATGCAATGATGGTGAATATTGATTCACGTCGATGAGCAATACCCGTCGACCGGCTTTGGCTAAACCAATGGCCAAATTACATGCACAGGTTGTTTTGCCTTCATTGGCGTTTTTACTAGTCACGACAAACGCTTGTTTGGTTTGACCAAATCGACTCATAAGCCGGTTGCCCATATCACGGAATGCCGCTGCTTCAGATGAACTCTGGTCTGCGTGAATAATTCGGCATCGAGCGGCAAAGGCTAAGTCGTTATAGCTGCTATTGCCCAATTCAATATCATTTAATTGAGCCATAGAGGTGTTTTGGTTTGCCGTAACGGTTTCATTAAATTGCATGGGATCGACATCCGTTTTTTGTTCCGCTACCGGTTCAGTCACAGGTTTTGATGTTTCAGGGGTTCCTGCAGCTTGAGCTTGGGTTTCCTGAGGCATACCTGGTTGTGGCCAGAAACCAGGCCATGATGGCATCGCCATTTGTGCCATGGCTGGATTTTGCATGAACATATCACCGTAGGTTGATGATGTGGTTGCTGGCTGACTCATTCGGTCGATAGCAAAAACAAATGCTAAACTGAACAAAATACCCAACAGTAGAATTGAAGCCGCTTGTTTTGATTTACTCAATCCAGCAGGTTTACTGGAGGGTTGTGCTGCATCCACCACGATAACAGGTGACTCAGACATCCCTTCACCAAGAGTAAATTCACGAACCTGATTGATACACTGGTTTTTAAAGACACGTGCTCGTTCGAGGTCTCTTTTCAATTCATTGAATAACTGATTTTTTTGAGTTAATTTTACGCCAAACTCTTTTTGTTGATTCAGCAATGCTAGTAATGAATTCTCCTGCTTAACGATTTCAGTGTACTTTTCTGTTGTACCTTCTATCATCGCATGCATTAAATTCTGTTTTTTATCGAGAAGTTTTGTTTGTAATCCCGCGATACGCAATCGTAGATCACGGAGTTTAGGATGACCTGGCAAATATACATTAGCGAGCTGTGATTCTTTGTCGCTGAGTGTATAAAGATTGCTTGATATAGCACGCACTTCATCATTTTGATCAATTTCAATAAGTGTTGTATCGTTTTCACCAAGGCCTCGCCCTGTTGATAACATTTTTTGAATTTGACCGCGTTTCGTTTCTAAGTTTAAACGTGTCATTTGTGCTAAGGTCAATTTTTCTTCGATTGATCGTATTCGATTTTCAACAGCAGATAAGGTTGTATCACCTGCAGTGATAAGGTTTTCTTGTCGAAACTTATTGACAAGATCTTCTTTTTCTTGAATTTCATTGTCATATTTTTCAATTTGTTGATTGACACGTTCAATAATACGTTTGTTACCTGCTTTACGAGCAGCGGTTGATGTTTCAATAAAAGCCGCTGTTATTTGGTTGGCGATTGCCGCAGCCATGGGTGCATCTTCTGAGATGCCGATAATATCAATCAGACGTGAACCTGGCACAGGAATCACAGAGACATTGTCGCTTAATGCTTTGAGACCCTCTTCACTTAATTGCCAATTACCGCCAGACATATTTAATTTCTTAGCCGCTGCTGCATAGACGTGACGAGATTGTAATAACTGTACTTGTGTTGTAAAATAATCACCACTGTTTTGTAATCCGGCGATACCGCCACCAATACTGGGTTGATCCATAACAACCTGAACACGAGCTTTGGATTCGTATTTGGGTTTACGCATGAGCGTAGAGGATATGGCCGTTCCGCAAACCAGTAATAAACAAGCGAGTAACTGCCATCGCCGACGCACAAGCATCTGTATCAACGGATACGAATCGATCGTTCCGCTTGATTTTGCGGTGTTATTTACGTTTCTGTTTTTTGTACCGTTTGGGGCACTCATAATCTTGCCTGCTTATCTTTTACTTGGATTCTAGAATTATTAGGTTGCCTTCCTGGCAGTCTCAATCCCTCCGTAGAATCCACGCTAAACAACTTTCTTTATCTTCCTATGCCGGTCGGTTCGCCCGTAGCTGCGTTGTAACTTGCATCCACACCGGTTCGAACACCTGCATTGAATAAACTTGCTAGGTCATGCCAGAATTTTTCATCAGGATCAATTGGCACAACGACTAGGTCATTTTGAGCCATCAAAATATTACGATGCTCGCCTGATCTAACTTTTGCAATATCTACAACGATTGTTTGTTCGCTGCCATTACTTAAACGGCGAATGACTTTACATTCTTGTTCACGCCCTATCTTGGAGATGCCTCCTCCACTGCTAATCGCCTGCAAAATCGTTAACGGCCGATTAAATGGTTTGGCACCTGGCTGATTCACTTCACCAGACAAGTATATAAAGCCTTCAGTGGCACTGCTGATTTTGATGACATCACCTGGATATACCAATGGATTGACCTGTGAACCATCTTCAGCAAACAATTTTGCTACGGGAACGATATCACGATGGAAATAATATTTTCCATTCGTTGAATCCCAGGTTGCAGGATCTGCTTTACCTGCACCCCTTAAAATTTCAATATTTGGAGCCGCATTATTTCGCACGCCACCGGCCATACCAATCACGTCTAATAATGTCGCATTGTCTTTTTCCAGGTAAACGGAACCAACAGATCCGACTGAGCCTAGAACCACAACTTCTTTACTACGATAATTCGTGACTTTGACTTCGACTTGTGGGTCACGAAGATATTCTTGACCTAGACGCTTGGAAATTTCTTTTCGAAGTTGTGAGGTGGTTAAACCTGCAGCTTGAATATGATTTAGGACCGGTAAATAAATTTGTCCCTGTTCGTTAATTTTGGTAGTTTCAGATGTTTCACGATCCATATCCAGCAATTGCCAGATTTTAACACGTATTTCATCGCCAGGACCAAGGTGATATTCATTACTTGCCTGAATAGATTGTGTACTTGTTTTTACTAATGAACGACCTACATTATCAACATTACCATTGGTCCAGTGATGACCATCTGCGGGTTTTTGTTGCTGACTGAGATAAAAGTCATTCGCACCCCGCGGAGCTGTGTAAGCCACTTTGTAAACCCGAGGTGGTTTTGAAGAGCAGCCACATATGATTATGAGCACCAGACTTAATGTCAGGCCTGTGACCATGTTTTGCCATTTTTTATGTTGTTTTTCTCTAGCCATAATAGCTACTGCTTCCATTGTAAAACTTCGTTTTGTTATTGGACCTTATTTTTGGGTCCTTTAGTTTCCTTTTTATCCAGCATGTGTATCGTCACAAAATAATCGTGTCGTGAGGTAAAAACTTATTATCTCAATCACAATAATCCTAATTAATACAACAAAAGTAACGTTTGTAACGATTAAGCCGTTTATATGGCTCAAAACGCATAGGAAACTGAGATAAAAATTAGGAATTATACTAGTACATATTATTTATGAGACGTAAATGCTCTTAGCTCCTTGATATATAGATACTCCTGTTACAGGAAATAAGTCCGCGCAAACAGATATCGGACCGGCTTACAGTTCCTTTTGGTAATAAAGATGTCTTATTAATATGAATTGAAAATTGTAATTGAATCGTTCTGCCCTGATTGATTCAACTATTGACGAGTTTGAAACGCTCCATTTCAAGCTCAGCAATTAGAAATCCCGCCTCTGGAACTTCCATCCGTGACTTAAGATACCAGTTTATATTGCCATCCATGGCAATAAAGCTCTAAATAGGCTATAAAATTATCGGGACTTTAACATTGAATCCTTTATCTAGTAAGAAATCGACGATTATAGGACTATTGGGTGGCGGATATCTGGACTGGATTTGGTGGAAAGGGCTAGTTGGGCACCTTGTAGTTATCGGGCCCTTCAGGCTGATGTGAGTTCAGTAATATATAGAGTTGGTTACTTTGAGGGAAATTATACTACTCGCGCCAGGTAGCTTTGCGAATGATTGCTGGTGGAAGTACAAAGCCATCTTCATGCATCCTGACTAGGCCGATCAGGCGATATCGAGCTGGAAACCAATCAATGGGTTGGCGGTCCTGGCTAACAGGCCAATCTTGTGAATTCGTTGTTTCGATGTTTGTCTGGGTTTCCATATTATTACTCTCATCATTACGTAGGTAAAATTTCGAACTCATCTTTTCTCCCATTCATCCATAATCGACATTGAATTGACACGACGTGTTGACTATGAAACCATCCACACAATCTATCGGGTTAGAATGCGCGCTACTTTGGTGTTAAAATGGAATTAACAGAAGGTAGCTAAAAAAAAGTGTGTGAGTATAAGGTTCATCCGATTTTAACGATTGTATCGATTATCCGATTAATCAATTTTTTTTGAATTTGGTGAGTTCAAAACGTCTCAAATCAGCCTGAAAGAAGGTGAAATTATATTATAACTTGGACTAGCGGAGGTCCTAATTTCTGCTATAATACTGGATTACATCGAATGAAACAGGAACCATTTGGAAAATTTATGAATTTATTACCAGCGATTGACTTACGTGAAGGAAAATGTGTTCGTCTATTACAGGGCGACTATGATCGTCAGATCAATTATGGAGATGATCCCGTCGCGCAGGCTCAGCAATTTGAGCAAATGGGTGCTCAATGGCTGCATGTCGTGGATTTGGATGGGGCTCTAGAAGGTTCGATGCATAATAAGGAGGTCATCAAGGCCATTGCCAAGGCAACCCAATTAAAAATTGAGGTTGGGGGCGGTGTCCGTGAGGAAAAAGTGATCTCTGAATTACTCGATTGCGGCGTCCAGCAAGTGGTCGTGGGGACTCGAGCGATGGAGGATATGGACTGGTTTAAGGATTTAGTCCATCAGGAAAAGTACCAAAACCGCATTGTTTTGGGATTGGATGCTCGCGATGGGCATATAGCAACACGAGGGTGGACTCAAACCGGCGAGATAACCGTATCAGACATGGCGAAAATCGTAAATGATTGGCCGCTCGCGGCAATCGTTTATACTGATATCGCTTGTGACGGGATGCTGACCGGGCCGAATGTTGAGGCGACCGGGCAATTGGCAAGACAGTGCCAGGTGCCAGTGATTGCATCTGGGGGAATAGGGCAATTATCGGATATTGAAGCTTTGGCACAATTACCCATTTTTGGAATGATTGTTGGCCGAGCTCTGTATGAAAAGAAATTTACATTACAGCAGGCGTTAAGCACCATCGATATTTCTTAATTGAATTTATAGCTCTATTATTTTGATTTTACCAGTATGAGGTTTCATTATGCGGGCAGTGCTCCAGCGTGTTAAATATGCAAAAGTTCAAGTCGACCAGAAAACCATCGGCCAGATTGAAAAAGGCTTATTGGTTTATTTAGGTGTAGGACATAAAGATAAACCTGAAGATATCGAGTGGATTGTCGATAAAGTAGTACATCAACGTGTGTTTGCTGATGACGAAGGTAAAATGAACTTAAGCGTCAATGATGTCGAAGGTCAGATCCTTCTTATTAGCCAGTTCACCTTGTATGGCGATTGTCGAAAGGGCCGCCGTCCCAGTTTTACTAAGACGGCTAAACCCGAAGTTGGTGAGGAAATATTCAATCAGGCCATCGAAGCTTTCAAAGCCACAGGAATCAAAATTGAAACCGGTGAGTTTGGTGCTGATATGCAAGTTGAAAGTATCAACGATGGACCAGTCACTTTTCTTTTAGATAGCAAAAAGTTATTTTAAAGTAATGCTTTTGCTGCGGCCAATGCTTCATCATAATTTGGTTCAGCAGCAATTTCAGGACAAACTTGTGCGTAAGTCACTTTTCCAGTTTTATCCAGTATAAATAAGCCACGTGTTAAAATACGCAAGCCTTTCAAGAGCATGCCATAAGCTTCGCCAAATGCGGCCTCACGGTGATCAGATAACGTTTGAACTTTTTCGATGCCTGCTGCACCGCACCAGCGTTTTTGTGCAAAGGGCAAGTCAGTACTTACAGTGACAATCACAACATCATCACCCAATCCTGCAGCTTCTTCATTAAAGCGGCGAGTTTGCGTATCACAGACTGGGGTGTCTAATGATGGAATGACTGAAAGAATACAGACTTTTCCCTGGAATGAAGAAATAGAAACTTCTGATAAATCATTCGCGACTAAAGTGACATCAGGGGCTTGGCTGCCTACGGTTAATTCATCACCAATGAGTGTCATTGGATTGCCTTTCATGGTGACTACACCTTCACGTTCTGACATAGGATTGATCCTTTCATATTTTGTTAAATCGATTCATTATATATTAAGAATATGAAGATGGTAGGCACTTAGGGGAAGAGGAGCAAGGGGTTAAAAAATATTTTTTGTCTTTTATTTATCTTTATGCATGACGCGTATATCGCCAGTGTCGTGAAAAATATGATCGACACCTAAGGGGATTTTTTTAAGTCGTTCTGGCAGAAAGCTTGGGTACAATTTAATGCTATCTAGCTTATCCAGATCAAACCATTGGAAGGTTAAATCGACATTCTCTTCCAGGCCCGGATATGTTTTGGATAAATCAAGAAATGGACTCTTTGGCTCAAGATGTATCAAAAAATAGAGAGCGATTTCATGATAATTTTTGTTTCGATAATTATAATGATCTTCCACGACCCAGATCAACCGCTCCACGGTGACGGGTGCTCCAAGTTCTTCGACCATTTCACGGGAGACCGTTTGGGCTGCCGCTTCTTTTAGCTCAGCCCGCCCGCCGGGCAGCGCCCAAAAATCATCGACCACATCATTATGCAGCAACACATGATTTTCATGCAACGCTACCCCCACAACCCTGTAGTTAAATCGAATATCACCTTGATCGAATGTTATCATATGACTTAATGGATTTTTAAAAAGTTAACCTAATATCGAGGTAAGCTGGTATCGACATCAATGGCCCATTGGTCGATACCGCCTTCCATATTGGCTAAATTGGTAAAGCCTTGTTGTTGGAAGTACAGCGCTGCAGACATACTTCGCATGCCATGATGGCAATGTAAAATAATGGGGGTGTTTTTGTCCCAGCTGTTTACGATTTCTTGTGCCAGCTCATCATTGACTAACACAGCCTGATTGATATTAACCAGGTCATATTCATGTTGCTGGCGAACATCAAGTAATTTTATGTCCGGGTTTTCTTCAAGTCGCTGCTTAACTTCCAAAGGCGATAGTTTTTCTATTTCACCTTGCGATGATTCTGTCATAGTTATTTTCTCCTATGTAGTGTAAACAACTTTTACTAAAAATATGAAAAAAAGCAATAAAAAAGGGTTTTATCGTGGTTTGCCCCATATTCTCTAAAAAGCCTCTGTTCAATCCGGACTTAGGCACGTAGAATCATATTATGGCCAACAAATTAGAAAATGCATATGGTAATCTTGCAACCATGCTGGATGGCGGTGTACCCATCTTGAAAGCGTTGCGTACCTCGAGCAAAACCCCTGGAAAAATTTCACGTGCATTTAAAGGGATGGCTGATGATGTGGATCAAGGGGCAACGCTTGCTGGTGCCATGAAAAAATATCCAAAGGTCTTTTCTCCGACGGATGTTCAATTGGTTGATGCAGGTGAGACGTCAGGACATTTAGCCTATGCACTAAAAGAACTTGGAGTATGGTATGGTGTTTTAAATGAAGTGACTCGGCAGATTCGATCCGGATTAACATTGCCGTTCTTTATTTTTCATTTTGTCTCATTTTTTTACCCTTTGTTTAAATTTATTCGAGCGGCATTAATAGATTCCCATACATATAGTTACCATCAGTTCATGATGGATATTATTTTCTTCCTAAGTTTTTTATACATACCAACAGGTCTGATTTTATTTATCATATATTTTACACCAAAGCAGGGACCTTTACGTTGGTGTTTGGATACGTTTGTATTGTTTATTCCAGTGATGGGGCTTGCTTTTAAGCGGTTGGCTATAAGTAGATATTGTCGAAACTTTGGACTATGTTATAGTTCGGGTGTGCCAATGCTTAAAACTTGTGAAGTGGCTCGATTGAGTACAGGCAATTCATTTGTTGGTAGCTGGTTCAAAAATACAGAGGAGGTTGTCAGGCAAGGGCAACCTGCTATTGAGGGGTTTCCAAGAAGCCGGCTATCCAGTGATTTTCTTTCGCAATGGGAAGCGGGCGAAGTTGCAGGCAAACTCGAAGAGGTCACCGATAGACTTGCTACAGAGTATATGGAAAAATCTAAAACGCTGTTTAAAGAAATTTCGATATGGTTGCCTCGAATTGTTTATGGCATTATTTGTGGATTTGTTATTTATCTTATCTTTTTGGTCGCGCAAGCATACCTAGGTGCTATTAACTCTGTCATGTAGTCAACAAGTTAGTTTATGGGACTTTGGTGAGTGAAGGGGTTACTCATTATAATATCTATTACGACATTAGACTATGTATCATGCCCGTGAATATTCATGTTAAACAGGGTTATTATCGGGCCATTCTTTTTTGTTTGCTGTAATGAAGAGAGCTTGATTAAACAACCGATAAAACACTTTGAGGTTGTCAATGAGTCAAGCAAGTAAGATATATAAGTTTTTGGAAAACGTTCGATACCCAGCAGCGGATCAAGTGTTGCTAACAGCGATGCGTCGAGCCGAAGAGCCTTATCGGACCAGTGCGTTAGAGTCCATTCTTGAAGCGCAGCGCCCAGCAGGAACAACTGAACTGGTTAAACAGTTTAATGAGTATCCAGATATCTGGAAAGAGATGATGATCCAACGGGCGAACCATCTTCATCATGGCTTGCGGCAGTCGGGCAGTGAAGCGGATACACAAACCAAACTCAATACACTTGATATCATCAAAAAATCGCATTACAGTCGGTTAGCAGATGTTGCAGGGATTTTGTTACGAGACAAAAATAATGTTGTCGCTAAGTCTGCTGGTGATGTCTTTATCGAATTTGGCAATCTCAACGCCAATTTGAAAATTAACTCCAATGATGATTTAGTCAAACAATCGATTCCTGGTGGTAAAGAATCACAGGGGCGTAGTAGCTGGATCTTGATTTCTGCGATTGATTCTGCTCTACAAAATTATAAATTACATCGTCGTCGCGAATCGATTTATGCCGCGATGTGTATTGTCTCTGCTCATGTCGATCACTTTTGGAAAAATATGCTCCAGCCTTTTCATCCGGTGGGTAAATCTGTACGTGAGATTCTGCAGAAAATTAATCGCCCACAATTAGCACGATTTACGATTACAGCTTTGGCATCGAATGATCTGAGAAGTGCAGCATTTCATAGCATCAATCGTCAAAAAGATTTGCCGACGTTAGGGATGCTGGCCCAGGAATATCTCAATCATAAAAAACGCGAACAGGTGGTCTATGGCATGACGTTGATTAAAACCCCTGTTTGGATGAATCCTTTGGAAGTGGCTCCTGAAAAAATGGATAAACCGTCTCAGCTGGCGATGCCAGAATTTGTGTTGGCAACGGGAGCACCTGAGGAAAAGAAAGCGTTGTATTTTTCTGCGATTTGTGAAAAGTCTGTCGAGCAGGCAGGGCTTGCAGCCCTCAGTTTAATTAAAGAGTTTTCTCCAGAGCAGCGTGATATCATTTTGAAACACTCGGTAGAGTCTAATAATGAAGCGGTGGCTATGAAAGCCCTTGATATTATTCTGGAAAAGAAGAATTCGCAGGTTCGAAAGTTTATTGCTAAATTAATTAAGTCGCCTCACCCTCGAGTCAGAGCGAGGATTCGAACTGAATTAAAAGATTATATTTTTTCTACTTACTGGCGAAACTTTGATAGCCTCAACGATGATAAACGGCTTGCTGCCGGAAAAACAATATTCAAAGTTGATGAAAATCTAGCGCATCAATTTTGGGTTCAACATGCGAACTTACCCCAATCCTCCGATCGCCTGCAAGCGATTCGTATGGCCTGCATGTTGAATCGGGTGGATCAGTGTCTGGACCAAATTTTTCAAATGACCACTGATAAAGATGAGTATGTACGTAGTGCTGCTGTGATGGCATTGGGACGGGCACATAATAAAAAATCAAATATGGTTCTTCAACGATTACTTGTTGCACTTAAAGATCGGAATCCTCGTGTGAAAGCGAATGCTATTGAAGCGATTGGAAATATCGGCGAAGAAATCGTGGCACCTGTTCTTGCACAATATATTCAAAGTCCGGAAAATCGTGTGAGAGCGAATGCCATTAAAGCATTAATGAATTTTGACAAAGAACTGGCTAGCAAAGCCATGCAGAAAATGATCAAAGACCATCGTCCTAATCATCGCCGTAGCGGTTTGTGGGTTTATAAGCAAACAAAAAGCTCATTAAAAATTCCCAACATTCTTAAGAAAGCTCAGGAGACAACGCATGTATCTGTTTGATCATCTATGGTCATCCAATTTTGTGCAAAGCCAAAGTTATACCAATTATATGACTGGAGTGAAGAATTCATTTGATGGTGAATTTGAAAACTTCTATTGGGTATTCATTTTTCTTGTTATTGCAGTGGCTGTTGTCGTCGTAGCCAATAAATTGATTAGCAACAAGAAAATCAAATTTTCTTTTAAACGAAAAAAATCACAACCCGAGCTTCTGTTTGAACAGATGTTGGGTGAGTTGGATTTGAATGAATCAGATATCAAATTACTGAAAGATATGGCAAAAGCAACGCGTTTACGTCATCCAGCGGTTTCTCTGCTGAGTCCAGGCATGTTGGATTGGAGTCGTGATATTTGGATTAAAGAAACGACGATTGCCCCTTTGTCTCAAACCAAAATTAAACAGATTGATGATATCTCGGTAAAACTGTTCGATCAACCTGCTACACGTAGCAAAAACTTTGACCGGCAAGCCAATCTACATAAAACCCTCGAGAAATCTCAACAAGAGAATACCTCAGACGTTTTTGCATTCTAAATAGATTTTCTAATTCCTATTTTTTTACTTTATACAAAAAATAAAGTTAATGCAGTCCAACCTATCGCTGCGATTAATGCTGCAACAGATGCTTGAGGAATTTGAGTCTTGACGTGATCCATCAGATCGCAACCGGTACACATCGAACTTAAAACTGTTGTGTCTGAGATCGGTGAACATTGATCCCCAAAGACACTGCCATCCATGACCGCGGCAAAGCAGATTGTCATAAAGAAGCGTGGGTCTTCCAATCCCTGACTATTGGCGATCGCCCAGGCAAGCGGCATGGCCAAAGGAAACGCTACAGCATAGGTTCCCCAACTGGTTCCTGTCGAAAATGCAATCACAATCGTTAATAATTGTAATACGACAGGTAGTAGCCAATAAGGTAGATTGTGTTGTAATAGTTCTACCAGATAAATGCCCCCACCCGTTTCTTTACTCAGTGTTCCAATAGTCATAGCTAGCAGCAGAATGACAAGACCAAGAACAACACCTTTTAATCCGTCACCAAAACCGATCATGACGTTCTTTAATGACATGCCCCGAATCAGTGCTAGAAAGATACCCAACATGACTGCTGCACCAAATGCCCAACGAACATTAGGTGAACCATAGAAAATAAATGTGCCTATTGCAATACCGATTAATGTGATCAAAGGCAAAAAGAAATCAATCACATGCGGTTTATAACCTTCTGGCACATGCGATGTTTGTAGTTCTTCTGCGGCCAGTGGCTCGGCATCAGGAGCGTCCAATTGCCCGGTTTCTCTGGAACGTTTTATTGCCGCTTTCATCTTTTTGCCGAGGAAAGGTGATTTTTCGATGCTTAGTAAAAAGGTAAATAGTACCGCAATGATGGCATAAAAACAGAGCGGTACACTGTCAAAGAAAAATTCGATACGATCTTCTTCCGTCGCCAGCCAACTAACGCCTGCGACAAAAATGAAGGCTTGAATATATCCCGGCCAGGCATTGAATGCTAATTGTGAGGCTATTGGAGACGCCGTCGAATCAACGACATACGCTAATTCTTCATGACTGACTTTTTCTTTGTCAGCCAAAGGTTTAACAGTCGTCCCCACTAAAACGGTACTCACGGTACCGCCTTGAAAAAAGATGATTCCTAAAAACCAGGCTACCAGTTTCGCCGTCCGAGGACCACGTACCACTTTGCGGGTCATTAAATCGGCAAAGGCTTGTGCCGCTCCCGTTCGTGACCAGATTCCCATCAAGCCACCTAATAACCAAAGATACAATAAAAGAACACCTGCAGAATCTTTCGTGGCAAGATTTCGTACCAGCACCGCATCAGTAATATTATATTGGCCTAGTATTAGCGCCGCTACGACAATACCACCAAATAGTGAACTGATTGGTTCACGTGTTAGCCAGCATAGTAGAACAGCCGTTAATGCCGGTAATAATGACCAAAGCTTCCAATGACAACGTGCGATCAAATGATAGTATTGCGTTTGTTCTCCAGAAGTATCGATAACATAAGCTTCTTTTTCTGATGGTGATGACTGAATCGTATTATGATAAAGTATGGAATCAGGATGAAGCTGCGAGTCTGTATACTTTGAAATATTTGTCAGATAAACTTCTTTGCCGCGAGAAATATAATATGGCTTTTGATCTTGATCGAATTGTACATCAAGAGTGATTTTTTCAACCGTCCAGGTCGGACTGGATTTACCAATATAATAACCCGCGATGGCGGTAAGGAGAAATACCCAAAACGCGGGTGCTTTGAGAAAATGTTTGGTTGGCTTGTTAGTTGTTTGATCCGATTTTTGTGATTTGTTTTCGGTCATCCTTGACCTCATTATTGTAAAAGATTATTTTGCGGCAGAGACCATGGGGTCCACTTCCAGGTTATACCGCTTCATTTTCTTATAGAGAGTTGTACGATTGATCTCTAGCGCTTCAGCTGTCACCTGCCGATTCCAATTATGACGACGCAGTGCGGCTTCAATAATCTGCCGTTCAGGTTCTTCCAATGCATCTCGTAAACTCATTGGCTTTGTAGAAATTTCCGTATTGATGCTTGATGACTGTGAAACAATATTTGCAGGTAAATCTTCTGCCATGATCTGGCTTTGACGACTTAAAACGACCGCACGTTCGATCGCATTTTCAAGCTCACGTACATTACCCGGCCAGCTGTAATTTTCCATATGATGCAAAGCCTCGTCGCTAAAGCCTGTTTTCGTTTTGCCATGCGTTTCGCACATGGTTTTCAAAAATTTATCAGCGAGTAAAGGTACATCTGTCCGACGTTCAGCTAATGGAGGTAATTCAATATTCACGACATTGATTCGATAGTATAAATCTTCACGAAAACGACCTTCGCGCACTTCTTCCTGAAGATCCTGATTGGTGGCTAAGATAATTCGTACATCAACCGTTTCGGTTTTGTTGGCACCGACTGGTTCGAACTGTTTTTCCTGAATCACACGTAACAGTTTTAATTGGAAACTTGGTGTTGCCGAATTGATCTCATCTAAAAAGATCGTACCGCCATCGGCTGCCAGGAATTTACCTTTTTTGTCACTTACTGCCCCGGTAAAGGATCCCTTCACGTGACCAAACAACTCGCTTTCCAGTAATGTTTCTGGTAATGAACCGCAGCTTACCTCAACAAATGGTTTTTCCATCCGATCACTTTGATGGTGAATGCCACGTGCGATTAAACTTTTACCCGTACCACTCTGACCTGAAATTAAAACCGTTGCTTTACTATCTGCAACAGCTTCCACCAGATCAAAGATTTTTAACATTTTATAATCATGTCCCACTATATTGTTGAGACCGTAATGTGATTTTAATTGGTTTTTAAGATTGCGATTTTCTTCAAGCAACGATTGTTGTTCCAGTGCTCGATTAACAATCATGCGTATTTCGTCATCGACAATTGGTTTGGTGAGATAATCGTAGGCTCCCATCTTAATCGCTTCAACGGCACTTTCAATGGTGCCATATCCTGTGATGATAATCGTAACGATTTCAGGATAACGTTTGCGCACAACGCGTAGCAATTCAAAGCCATTGGTTTCGGGCATATTCACATCTGTGATCACGACATTGTAAACCTGCTTTTCCAATTCAATGAGCGCTTCATTAAAACAGCTGGCACCATTGCATTCAAAGCCTTCCAGTTTTAGAAATTCACAAAGTGAATCGCGAATAATCTGATCATCATCTACAATTAAAATTCGTTTTTTACTACTTGCCACGAGTACCTCTTAAACTCTTTCTATAAATTTAATGTCCACGACTGGTTCGTGCTAACGGAATGGTTACCGTAAAAACGCAGCCACCTTCAGGACGATTATTCACATCTATTTTTCCATTGAACCTTTCGACAATATCTTTACAGATCGCAAGTCCCAGCCCTGTTCCTTTGCCAGTGTCCTTGGTCGTAAAAAATGGCTCAAATAACCTTTCTATTAAATCTTCACTAATACCAGGTCCGGTGTCATGAATTTCGATCAACGCATTATGATCATCGCAAAATGTTTTGATTGTCACCTGGCCGCCCTGGTCCATTGCATCAATCGCATTTTTGATAAGATTACAAAAAACCTGAAACAGATTACCGCTTCGAATTTGCGGCATGCTTGGGCTGTAATCACAGTGAATATCCACCTGATTTTTAATTGCCAGTGATTCCATACTCTTGACGGCATCATCGACGATTTTGTTAATCTCGGTTTCTTCAAACGCAGAAAAGGTACTGCGTGAAAATTCCAGCAATTCACTGATGATCTGCACCATCCGCATCAGGCCCTTGCGGGATTCCTGTAGATATTGACTGGCCTGCTCAGGCCCATCCTGATCGACCAGTCGAAGTGCCAAATTGATATAGCGTAAAATCCCATCCAATGGATTGTTCAATTCATGGGCAACCTTCGCGGCAAGTTTTCCTACAGCGGCTAAACGTTCTGCCGCAGCCAGATCATTTTCCATACCAACCTTCGAAGTGATATCTTCAATCACCAAGGTGCCCCCAGCTAGTGAATTTGTTTTTTCATCTTTCAGGGGGGTACATATAATATGTAGGTTGTAATTTCGCCCATCATGACTGTATGGAATGTTTTCGAAAATCGACGGCTCTGTGTGCGTCAGTGCCTCATTTAGTATATCATCCCATTTAAGCTTTTCACGTCCGCGGTAGCCATCTGACAATGCCGAAGCAATATGCCTGCTATTGCCAAAAAAATGATGAGCAGATGAGTTTAAGTCTTTTATTGATAAATCTTTATCAAATAAAACCACGCCCAGTGGTAGCGCATCAAATAAGTGATGCGATAAATAATCCAAATGTATGGCGCGATCCATTTTCGTCATTGACTGCCCTTAAATGTTGATTTACATAAACTTATCGGACGGAAAATCCCGCCAACTCTTTATATTACAATAAATAACATCTAATTTTGTTGCAGTCAAGCAACAGGTTGATTTTTTACAACGTATTTAAAAAGTTTGCAGAAAAATAACAACATCTATATCAAATATTAACAACATTCAGCTTGGTTTGGTAGATAAGCTATAAAAATACCCTCTAAAACCTTAATAAATGATGTTATTTGGCAACAAAGATGGAATTTTTTACTCAGGAAGATGCTCTGCTGGGATTTCAGACAACTTAGGTAGTGGTAGGTCTTTTTCAGATAATAATGGAGAATCTATAGGCCAATCAATGCCAATGTCAGGATCAGACCATAAAACGCCATAATCATCACCTGGATGGTAAACATCAGTGCATTTGTACATCACATCCGCTGTTTCGCTAATCACGCAAAAACCATGTGCAAATCCTTCTGGGATGTAAAACTGACGCTTGTTTTCCTCACTTAAATGCACGCCAGTCCATTTGCCAAAGGTGGGTGAACTTTTGCGGATATCGACGGCAACATCAAAAATTTCGCCCCGCATACAATAAATGAATTTTCCCTGAGGATGCTTGAGCTGATAATGCAAGCCACGTAAAACGCCTTTGCTGGATTGGGAGTGATTATCTTGGTGAAAGGTCACATTAAAACCCTGCTCGGAATATCGCTTTGTATTATAGATTTCCATGAAAAAACCACGTGGATCTGGAAACCAGTCGGGTTCAAAAATCAAAACACCGGGTAAGTCCGTTTCAATAATGTCTAATGCCATAGATATCTCTTTTAGGATTCCAATTAGCTAGAGGTTCGTCTGTTTGCCTGTCGCAAAGGTGGGGCGTGGCCGATGGAAAAATGTTAAACAAATGACAACCAAAACTGATCCAAATAGCATGAGCAAGTCTTTGCTAAGTGGTTGCGTCGATAATGTCTGAATAAAATTTAAATAAGAATACCCCACAGTTGCCTGCGAGGTACTCTTGTTGTCTGCTAGTGCAATGGCACGTTGAAGATCGGGCCAGCTGTCTGCCAGTGCGATCTGTTCTGCGCCAGCTTCATCCAGTGTTTGGTAGTTGAGCTGATTAATAGCCACTCGCTCAATGACCGACGGATGGTTTGCATTTGCTAAAAGCCTGTCTTGCTGCTCACGTAAATCTTCTAGGTCTGCAACAAGAGCCTTTTGATTTTGGATCAATGCCTGATCTTGAAAATATTGTGTCAAAGGGTCCGCCAATACAGAGAGCCCAATGGCTCCCATGGCTACCAGCGACAAACAAGTAAAGCTGATCAAACGCAAGAGCCCATCCAGGGCACTGGTATCAACCTTGTTTGTCGTTTCATTTAGCACGTCTTTGCATCCTTACAATAGAGCGATGGCACTCTTTGACAATCAGGCCTGATCCATTAATAAATCAGGCTTACTTTTTCCAAATGGAAGAACCGTAGACACCTTGTTTTCCAAGATCTTCTTCGATTCTTAGCAATTGGTTATATTTACAGATTCGGTCTGTTCGGCACAATGAACCGGTTTTAATCTGGCCAGCACCGCTAGCAACAGCGATATCTGCAATCGTCGTATCTTCGGTTTCGCCACTACGGTGACTAATGACCGCTGTGTAACCATTGCGTTGAGCCATACGGATCGCTGCAAAGGTTTCTGTGAGTGTTCCAATTTGATTCACTTTAATCAGAATCGAGTTGGCACTGCCTTCTTTGATACCGCGTTCCAAACGTTTGGTGTTGGTTACGAATAAGTCATCACCAACAAGTTGAACTTTATCGCCCACCATGTCGGTCAATTTTTTCCAACCCGTCCAGTCATCTTCGGCCAGGCCATCTTCGATACTGACGATAGGATATTTTTTGCACCAGTCTGCCCAGTAAGTTGCCATGGCTTGACTAGAGACTTTTTTCTTTGGATTACTTTTGAAGAAGAAGTAACCTTTGCTTTTCGTATTATAGAGTTCAGACGTTGCTGGATCTAAGGCAATCGCAACTTGACTACCGGCACGATAGCCAGCGGCTTTGATAGCTTTCAAAATCACTTCAATGGCTTCTTCATTACTCTTTAAGTCAGGAGCGAAACCACCTTCATCACCAACAGCCGTGTTGTAGCCTAATTTGCCCAATACTTTTTTCAACGCATGGAAAATTTCGGTACCCATCTGCAACGCTTGTGAAAAGCTTTTAGCACCGATGGGCATGATCATGAATTCCTGGAAGTCCACATTGTTGTCTGCGTGTGAGCCACCATTTAAAATATTCATCATCGGTACGGGTAAAATGCTGACATTGCTACCGCCAAGATAACGGTATAATGGAAGGTTGCAGTGATCTGCTGCTGCTTTTGCGACAGCCAAAGAGACGCCTAAGATAGCGTTAGCACCTAATTTACCTTTGTTAGGTGTGCCATCTAGCTCGATCATTTTGGCATCAATGCCTTCTTGATCACGAGCATCCATGCCAATGATTTTTGGAGCGATTTTGGTATTGACGTTGCGGACGGCTTTGGTGACGCCTTTGCCACCGAATTTTTTAGGATCGCCATCACGTAATTCAACGGCTTCATGGACACCTGTGCTGGCACCTGAGGGGACAGCGGCGCGGCCGAATGAGCCATCGCTTAAATAGACGTCCACTTCGACGGTCGGGTTACCACGACTATCAATGATTTGCCTGCCCCGCACATCAACGATTTCACTGTACATAATTCTTTCCTTCTCTGGTCCGACTCGCGGACCCATTTATTTGATATCGACGGAATGCACACGATTCCTGTACAAATACAACTTTACGAATATCAGAAATTTAGGGATTTTTTTGTGTCCCAGACGGTTCTTGATTATTGTCGGGACAAAATAGATAATACATAGTTTAGATGATATTGCAATCCTTCTTTATTGAATTTGGAGCCAAGAAAGCACTGATGAGAATTCCCCTGACAAAATACGGTTTACGTGAGCTAATTGCCCTTCCTGTACTGTTTTATGGCATCGCTATTTTGGTAGCGGCCTTGAGCAGTTCGGGTTGGATCTGGCCCATGGCGATTGCCTCGATTCTGACATTGGCGGGCTGGGCCTTTTTCCGAGATTTTGAACGTGAGATTCCTTCTGATGATAATATCCTGATTGCTCCAGCAGATGGTAAAGTGACTGATATTAAGGATTTAGAGGAAAGTGAATTTATCAATCAGGATGCGACTCGGATTGGCATTTTCCTTAGTGTCCTGGATGTGCATGTCAATCGTACGCCCTGCACGGGTCAGGTCAAATTTATCAAGGAAGTACCAGGTTTATGCCTGAACGCTTTGAATTCAGAAGAGGCCTCTAAGCACAATCAGTCTACCCAGATGGGCCTCGATTGCCCTGACCATCCGGCCGGTAAAGTATTGGTGAAGCAAATTACAGGAGCGATTGCTCGACGGATCGTCTGTGCGGTCAAGCCTGAAGATAAACTCGTTGCAGGTCAGCGCTATGGTATGATAAAATTTGGGTCGCGAACGGAGCTTTACTTTCCCAAAAATGAGAAAGCACAGATTCTCGTAAAACCAGGGGATAAAGTTCGGGGCGGAAAAACCATTATGGTTCGATTTGAATAGGGAAAACGATGCCAGAGAAAAAGAACAGAAAACGGTTGAAGCCTATTGCAGCATTGCCATCTTTGATGACGTTGCTAAATGCAGTGTGTGGCTTTACCGCGATTAATTTCGCAGCTCGAGGGCTGGAAAATCCTCACGAATTATTTATTCAGAAGCCAGAATTAACATTTTTTGCCGCGGCAGCCATCATGATTTTTCTCGGCATGATCGCAGATGCGCTTGATGGCCGATTAGCACGCATGGCACAAACCACCAGCAGTTTTGGCGGTCAGCTTGATTCCATGTCAGACATGCTGACTTTTGGCGCTGCTCCAGCCATTTTGATGCTATGGATGGTGGAAAGCTCAATCTCAGAAATTAGGCTGGCGACCCCTGTTTTTGGTACGCCAACTGGAAAACTCCTTTGGTTGACGGCTGCATTGTACATTAGCTGCTGTGCACTGAGGCTTGCCAGGTTTAATGTACAAAATGAATTGGATGAATCGGCTCATATGGATTTTGAGGGATTACCTTCTCCGGCAGCAGCAGGTGTTCTTGCCTCATTGGTGCTATTGTTATCAGATATTTCGTCGCCTGGAGTAACCAGCTTGGGAGTAAAAATAATCATCTACAGCCTTCCCTGTATAGCGGTGATTTGTGGTTTATTGATGGTAAGCCAGGTGCCATACCGTCACGTTGTGAATCATTTGATTAGGGGGGCCAAACCCTTTAACGATTTTGTGAAACTGGTCTTTGTTATTTTATTGCTATTCTGGAAGCTAAAATGGACTTTAGCCGCCTGTTTTCTCTTTTTTGCCTTTAGTGGTGCGATTCGCTGGATTTGGCAGAAATACATCAGGAAATCACCGGCGAGTCTGGGAGAGGATCACTTGGCAAGTGAACAGGATGTCGAGATATAACCCTTTTTTATATAAATATTTACTGTAATTATTTTTTGGTAAAAATCTTTGTTATTTTACCAACGTTCTATGTAAAAAGCTGTCTAATTAGATAGCCTAAGTTCAACAATTTGGGCAAGACAAGTGAACAATGACGTCGTAAATTGGGTCAAGGCCGCACAAGGGGGCGACCGTCAGGCATTTGACCAATTAATTCAGACATACCAACGTCAGGCCGTATCAGTGGCCTATCGTTTGTTGTCGAATATGGACGATGCGCTGGAAGTCGCTCAAAATGCATTGGTCAAAGCCTACCAGGCGATGGATCAGCTGGAGAACCCGGAGCGATTTGGCCCTTGGCTGATGCGAATTGTGACCAATCAGTCGCTCAATTTTCGGCGTAGTCGCAGCAAACAACGTCATTTAAGTTTAAGCTCGCAGTTGGAGAGTGATGATGAACAGAATGAGTCAGGACTGCAACATGTTATTGAGAGCAAAGAATCATCTCCCATTGAAGCCTTGTCTGCTGGAGAACTGGATGGAAAAATTCAACAGGCCATGGATGAGTTACCCGAGAACCTTCGCACAGCACTATTGTTATTTAGCGTAGAGCAATTACCGCAAAAGGAGATTGCTGACATCATGGACTGCAGTGTCCAAACCGTAAAATGGAATATATTTGAAGCTAGAAAACGCTTGAAAAAACTGTTGCAAGATTGGATAGAAGAATAGACGATTTTCGCAGTGAGATAAGCCATGATAAATGAACAACAAGAATTTTTAATCAGTCGTTATGACGATCCCGATTTAACAGATCAGCAGCGCCGGGAGCTGGATGAGTTATTGGCAGATCATCCAGATGCTCGAGACTTGTTGGAGCAGTATAAAGCTTTAGATGATCGCTTCGATCAATGGCCCAACGAATCTCAAGAGTGGGATTTGTCTGATTTTGCAAAACAGGTTAATCAGAAAATTGATGGCGGCTCAGAAAAATCAGAGTCAAAAATTCCATTTTGGAAGATCCTGGTTCCCATTGCTGCTGCTGCAATGATTGCGATTGTGATATGGCCTGATCAGTCACAAACGACTCATCAAAACAATCTTCCAATTGTTACGAGTCATTCTCAAAACATAGGGGTGGTGCAACCCATGAATGAAAAACAGCCAGCAGTCCATTTTGTAAAGCTGTCGTCTAATAAGCCAACAAAACCCATATTAAGCACGATTGTAATTTCTAAAAATCAAACGCTACAATCCGAAAAGAAAGGTGGCATTATTGTTGTGGCGAGTCCACTTCGTCAATCCAGTAGTTTTGATTTATAAAAAGAAACCATTTTTAATTTCAGTATAAGTATTAAACCATCAGGAGCTAGTTTCAGATGAGTCCATTTAAAGATAAAAAGTTTTCCCTCATTGGGGTTTGTTTATGTTTTCTCGCATCAGCCACTTTATTGGCAGATGATGATATTGATGCTGATTTGGTTCAGGCAGTGCTTGCGGATCAAGCAACCTATCGAGCAAACAATGTTACATTAGAAAATGTATTTATTGGCATGAGCCAACGTATGGGTGTGAAAATTGATCTCAAGCAAGCGGTGCCGGCCTTTGCACAATTACCTCAAGGCCGATTAATGGAAATTGAATCTCTTCAATTTGATGGGTTAACCTGGCGTCAAGCATTGAACAATTTGCTGAAACCTTTTGCATTGACTCATCAAGAGGGAGAGGATTCTATTATCATTTTGGGAACCCCTGAGCTGTTACGCCAACCCCGTCGACTAACCCTATCTGAGTTAGATGCATTGGTTCAGTTACAAAACACCTCTCTTGATTTTTCGGATGATAAGTTGGTTGATCAAATGCAACAACGTAGCGGGCTCAAGTTGCGTTTATATGTACATAACAAAGGTGTGAAACGAATTGATCGAGAAGATGTGCGGCGTGTGTTAGATGCTGGACCTGAGAATATTTGTCAAGCGTTGGATTTTTACAGTAAACGTATTTATCGACGTGGAGAACCGAGTGTTTGGTTTTTTAAAGAAGTCATCGAAAACAACGAAGCGTTTATTGACATCCGAATTGTTAGTAAAGAAGAGATGATTACTTTGAAGTTGGATCAACGTATTGATATTCAGTTTAACGGCATACCCGTTAAAAATGTTTTACTTCGATTAGCTCAGCGAGCTGCTGTTGATATTCGATTTGAACCAGGTTGCATCGCTTTGGTTGATCCAGCTATTCGTGATCATATGACTTTGAGTATGCAGAGTGGCTCGATTAAAGAAGCGCTCGAGCTGATCGTCGGAATGACAGGGTTAACCTATCATTTCAATTATGATGGCCTGTTGATCCTGGCAAGTGAAAATCTAAAGAAAATGGCCACCGCGCCGCGAACCGTCTCTTCAGGCGATAAATCATATGTATTCTTGATGGAGTCAGGGGGGATGATCATGCCGATTTGGCCAGAAGATATTCCTGAAAAAGAGCTTTTAGAGAAAATTAAAGAGCTTCGAGGTAAAAACTTAGAGATTTTTAAACAAATGTTAAGAGATTTGCCGATTAACTGACAGACGTTGTTTTTTAAAACAGCTGTGCAGATAAAAGCCCGGAGCATCTGAGAAGGATTGTTCGGGCTTTTTTAGTAGGAATTTGGATTTTCTGGAAGATTAACTTGAATCGACTTATTGTCATAGTCTTAGCTCTTTTATCACTACTTGTTGTCAGTTGTCAGCAATCAGATTCTGCATACACATATAGCTCGCAAAAGAAACAATCACTGAGCCAACTTCCAAAACGATCATTGGAAAAATTACTTCCTCCTTTAGGCCAGCGACCAGCAGAAATTCCTTCACGGGTTACTTTGCTGCATCAACCTTTGCCAGCTCAACAGCTCCAAAAGCAATTTGCAACCATATCGCCCAGGACAACACATCAAAGAAAACATTTTGTTCAATCTGGGGACACGCTTTATAGTATTGCCAAATACTACTATGGCCGAGGCAATCAGTGGGATGTTATTGCCCAGGCAAACCATACCATCATTCATAATCCAGCCGATTTGAAAATTGGCATGCAGATTATCATTCCATAATTCGTTAACATTCGGTTTTAACCGACGTCCACTAAATCAAGTGAATCGCCGAATTTTTTGAGGAGTTCTTTGCGAAGAACCTGATGTTGTGGTTTAGTTAGAAAAGGATCGTCTTGGGCAAGTGCGAAGGCATCTTTTCTAGCCATGCGTAACAGATCGAGATCTTCAAGGATATTGGCAATTTTTAAGTCTGGCAAACCATGTTGAGCTGTGCCAAATAAATGACCAGGCCCCCGCAGTCTCAAATCCTCTTCGGCAATTTTGAAGCCATCATTGGTCTCTGCCAGTACGGATAATCTTTGCGTGCCTTCTTCTGTGGTCGGCTCGCCAAAGAGTAAACAGTAAGATTGTTTGTCGCCTCGACCAATGCGTCCACGTAATTGATGGAGTTGTGCCAAGCCAAATCGTTCAGCATGTTCGACCACCATGATCGTGGCATTAGGAACATCGACGCCTACTTCAATGACCACGGTTGCTACAAGGATATCTATTTTACCGTTGCGAAATTGATCCATGACCATTTGTTTTTCTTCGCGGTCCATCTGGCCATGCAAAAGCCCAACTTCAAATTCAGGGAAGATGTTGTTTTGTAGTTGTTGATGTTCCGCGATGGCCGCTTTGATCTGGCCGCCGTTGTAGGGATCTTCAGAATCTGATTTGAGTAAATCTTCCTCCAGTCGAGGGTAGACAAAATATGCCTGCTGACCCTGATGAATTTTATCACGAATAAATTCATAGGCATTATTTAATTTTTCCGTAGCTACCCATTTCGTTTTGATATCTTTGCGTCCTGGAGGTAGGTGATCAATGGTTGAGATATCCAAATCGCCAAAAATTGTCATGCCCATGGTTCGAGGAATGGGTGTTGCCGTCATGACCAAATAATGCGGTGCAATATCCTTACCGCGGATGGCTTCGCGTTGACGAACCCCAAATTTATGTTGTTCATCAATGATCACCAGGCCGAGTTGTTTAAACTGGATATCTTTTTGTAACAACGCTTGTGTACCAACGACAATATCAATCTCGCCTTGTGCGATTTTCTCCAACGTCTCTTTTCGTTTTTTTCCTGTGAATCCCCCTGTCATTAAGAGGCGTTTTACCTGGCTGTTTCGCAAGTAGCGTTCAATACTCAAATAGTGTTGTTCTGCTAAAATTTCAGTGGGTGCCATGATGGCAACTTGTTTGCGATGACCAATTGCCAATAGGGCAGCATAGAGTGCGACCACTGTTTTACCGCTACCAACATCGCCTTGTACCAGGCGGTTCATTGGTTCAGTACGTTTCATATCTTCGCAGATTTCTGCAATGACTTTATCCTGATCCTTTGTTAATAAAAAGGGAAAGAGGTTGCGGATGCGTTTATCGAGTGTTTCATTTATTTCCAGACAAAACGCTGGCTGAGTTTGTTTGAGTTGATGACGACGGATGCCAATGCCTAATTCCATCAGGAAAAATTCATCGTAGGATAGACGTCTTCGGGCCTGAACAATCTGATCCATCTCTTTGGGTTGATGTATCCAGTGCAATGCCTGGCGTAGTGAAGGGAGTTTTTTTTCTTGATGAAATTCGTCTGTGTAACGTTCTTCAACTAAATCTAAAAGTGTATTTAATGATCCTCGAATAATTCGAGCGATGTCGTTAGAAGAGAGTTGGCCACTGGCAGAATAGACAGGATATCCCTGGTCGGCTCGTTCAAAAATTTCCTGAGCACTTTCTACCTTCATCCATTTGGGATTCACCATTTGTAACGTATTTTTGTATTTGGTGACTTTGCCCCATGCGGCCATTTTGTCGCCTGGGATAAATTTGTCTCGCATATACCCGCCATGAAACCAGGTCAATTTGCAGCTACCTGTATCATCTTCCAATTGGATTTCAAATCGCGCCGGTCTGGAACGACGGATCAGATTCATACTGGTGATTTGCCCCACAATTGCGAGCTGTTGGTTTTCTTGTAATTCTTCAATCAGTTGTAGGGGAGGCATGAATTCATAGTCTCGCGGATAGAGATCTAACAATTCACGTGGATAACGTACGCCGAGTTTGGCTAAATGTTGAGCGCGTTTTGGGCCAACCCCTTTGATATATTGAACTTGGCTGTCGGGTTCAACCGAGGTTTTGGTATGGTCATCTAAGGTCATTCAATGCTCGAGGGGCCAGAATGTAGAAGGTTTTCTAGAGTTTAACTATCCAGATTTTTTTACGTATTTTCTGTGACTGGTGAGGTTTCACTTTTAGGCACCGCACCTGTTTTACTTACGAGCTCATCTAGTAAAAGACCTAAATTGTCATAGGTTCGATCAGACAATTTAAGTGTTTTTTCTGAATTATTAAGTTCATATCCAATCGTAATGAGCCCTTTTTCCTTGAATTTACGATGATCGATGTAGGTAATATCTTTGTAACTTATTAATTCTTTATCGCATACGTTCAATCCATCCTCTTGTGCAACGAGACGTTTTTTCGGATTTCTGACCGCGGCAATCAGGCAGTAGGTAGCAATAAGCCCAAGTGGAATGGGGGCATATTGGTTGAATAACAGGTTGGCCGTTGGTTTACCATTTTCATCAGTTTCTTTGGCACGATAGCTTTCACTGAAGTAGCCATCATAAACACAATAGATACCAAATCCAAAAAACATTGCCGCAATCATCAAATTATTATTGCGATTAAAACGACTTCCTTTTGCTTCAACAGCCATTAAACTCTCCACGAAGTGAAAAAAAAGTTAACTTTATCAGACGATAACCGTGCTGAATTATAGTGCTTAACTTAATAAATTGCAAGTAGATCAGCATTGATCTGGCCAGATTTCGAATACCCAAATAGTCTTTGGGCTCACCGCTTTTAGTGATAAATCAGTCTGGAATTCTTGATTTTTAGGCTAAAATGTTGTATACTAATTAGTGAACAAGTTAATAAACGTTTCTTCTAAGCCATTCAATAAAGATAACAGACAGTAATTTTTTTAATCTTTTCTTTTCCGCGTGATTTATTTGTGTCTGTTTAACAGGCACATTTTCCGCGTGCGTCCCCTTGAGTTTGGGATGCTGCGTACATATATTTAGGCTGCGTCATCTGCAACCTGGCGCAGCCGTGAACGATATCTGGTAGAGAAAGTGACCTGCTAGTTCGTTGTAATATCGTGAAAATGATTGTGAAGTGGTATGCAGAGGAAACTTAAAATTTGACATATATCAAACGAGGCGATTCTGCCTCAACCATAACGACTGTGTGAAAGCACAGCCCAAAGAACGCAGCATTGAGCTGCCGCCACTACGACAATGGATTCGTAAAAGTGGCTAACAAAACAGGCAAGCCCGGCCCCGTCATCGCTGGGCTTGCATTTTTTTAAGATAGAAAGAACTGGGGAGCTCTCTTCAAGAAAGCATCAAATCTTTAGCGACGTTGTGCAATCGCACCAACAATCGGCTGAATAAATGAAGGAACAAGCCTATCCGTCATCAATTCAATGCTGACGTGTCGTTGGTTTTCATAAGATTCCATGCAATTAAATTGTTTGGCAGGATCTGGGTATTGCCGAACGGATAAATACAAACTGATTTGATCTTCTTCTTTATATTTTCCAGTTCGTACTTGATACGCACCCGTACGAGACTCAACAGAAATTCGTGCTTGTAGTCGGCAATCTTCCGACAGGCTCACTAATATGGCTGGGTCAAATCCCAGCGGTTTTGAATTAGGTAAATCGAGAAGTGAGACGAAAGGTGTACTTTGGAATAAGGCTTCAGCCAAAATTTCATCATGGTTACCTTCATAATCAAAATCCATTCCGAACATAACATCCAGAGAATTGATATCTAAATGATTGACCCCTAACGCAAAAGGAATTTGCTCAAGAATCAGTTTGTTCAATTGGTCAACCTGCTCAAAACTTTCAGGATTAACAATGCCGCTACAGATGCGATCTTTTTCGATACAGATCCAACGATAGCTTCCACTTTCGCGATCCTCATCTAAACAAAAATCGCCTGATTCCCGTTGATAAAAGGTATTCATCGTTGGGTATTGTCTTTGGATGCGTTCGAAAAAATGCAATATGGTATCACGATCGCTTGGCAATTCAAGCTCAGTGTTTAAGGTCATGTTCACATAAAAATCATCACACAAAGAATTAAATGATATGGACATGGTAAGGTTCCCTTAAGAAGAGTTTGTGTTCTCCCGAATCGATTAATGCATCGATTTTTATTCTGATGTCACACATGCTAGATTTCATGTTAGGGTAAATCTTAACCAAAAACAGCGATAAAAAAAACTAAAAATATGTTAATTTTATATTTTTCAAGCTCGTCGTTAACCTGTTGATTTAGGCAAATATACGACAATTAATGTGACAATTGCAATCAGATAACAATAGATCGCAAAGATTTTTAGTTTGGCTTTTTTGACTGCCCAGATCAACAAGGCCAATGCCAGAAAACCCACGATGGCACTGACGATCGCCCCAACGATAAATGGCCCCCATTGGATAGCTTCTTGAGGCTGTGGATGGTTGAAATAATCCATGCCTTCTAATAAAGACGCACCAGAAATCGCAATCGATCCAATCAAAAAGCTGAATTCTCCAGCCCATCGTCGACGCAGGCCTAATAACACAGCAACACAAATGGTTGAACCGCTTCGTGAGATTCCGGGAAACATTGCCAGGCCTTGCGCCAGGCCGATGAGAAGGGCTGTGACAATGGTAAAGTTGCGAAGGCTTCCTTTTGTACGCCCCTTTTTATCTGTAATTAATAACACTGTGGCTGTCACGAACCAACAAATGGCCACGGTTGTAATTGAATTGAATCCTTCTTTGATGGTATCTTTTAAAAAGACATAGACAATTCCGGTGCCAAAGGTTGCTACCATGGCGAGTATGGTAAAACGAATACTCACAGATTTTTTGTATAATTCAACAGGCTGGTTTAATCCTGACAAACTTTTTCGTAAGTCTAACACATAGTTTTTTACACTGTTTCGATAATAAAATAATATCGCTACAACCGTACCCAAATGAACGGCTAGGGCAAAAAGTATATTCGAAGGATCACCAGGATCATGTTTAAGCCATTTTTGAAATGCCACCAAGTGACCACTGCTGGAGACGGGTAAAAACTCTGTGAGTCCTTGAATGATGCCTAATAATATTGCTTCCAGATATCCCATAGATTAGCTCCAAAGTGATGTCAATGTATTTGTATGCCAGAGGATCTGTAAACAAATCGCGGCATACACACCTGCCATGACATCATCTAATAACACGCCCCATGCGCCTTTGATTTGTTCGAGCTGGCGAACGGGTGGGGGTTTAATAATATCAAAGAGTCGAAATAAAATAAAACCAATCAACGAGATAACAATGATCTGTTTTATGTTGTCAGTAAATGGCCAAATCCACAGATATGTAATCGCTTGGCCGGTTTGTTCGTCGCTGACAAACTGCTTTGGGTCTTTGCCATATTCAGCAATGAATTTGTCGCCATATAAAACGGAGACGACAAAACCATGGAGTGCGATGATCGTTGTGATCCCTGCCAATGTCCATCCTGTTGCACCCAGCCAAGCCGCGATGAAAAAAAGAAGCGTTACGACGGCGCTACCGCAAGTACCAGATGCGATTGGTGAATAGCCTGTTCCAAAAACACTAAGCCAGATTCGATACATTCACTTGTCCAGTTGATGCGATTTCATATTGAGATTCGCTTGCGGTGCTATGTCCACACAAGCGTGGGCATGGCACCGATAAAACATGCAATAATGCAATTACTTTGCAGACGATTGTTTCGTTCTGGATTTTTCCAGGACGACTTCTAAATTTGTAAGCACTTTTTTGACTTGAGGTTCTTTCAAGGCAAGAATGTCTTTTAATGCTTCGCCAATAGCCGGCATATATTTTTCGATATAGCTTCGTTTGAGCGCCTCTTCTTTGGCACGCTTAACACCGCGAAGATATCGACCTAATTTTCGGCCTGCATCTGAAAGAGCCAATTTGATTTCTTTAATGATTTCAGGATAGTGCGCTACCGCTTCTTTACTTTCCGATGTAAACGGAACCCAGACCGAGGCAATATGAATAATAACTGTCACTGGACCTGATGGTAATGCACCGCGACTTTGGGATAAACCGTAAAGTCGCCAGTTGGTTTGCACGATTGATTGAAACGTTGCACAAGCCGATTGTTGATATTGCAGAGGCACACGGTTGGCAAAACGCAACACCCGCATCATTTCACCTTCCACTTCTTCTTCAGATTTTTCTTTACCGTTATTGATATCTGCGTTGTAGCCACTGCCACCATAGGCAATTCCCACTTCAATTTGAAATGGATTACCGCGATAAACGTTTGGTGGACGGGTACAAGTTGAATAGAAGTCAGCCTGAACCACTTGCTCCAAACCTTTTTCTAACGCTTCCTGCCCAATCGGTTCAACACAACTGGTGCTCGGTGCCATGATTTTTGTTTTGTTAATCGCTTCGTGAAGTTTTTCGGCATCACTATGAGATAGAGTATGCGGATTTTTTCGTGATGTTAATTTGGCTTTGTCCAGAATTTGTTGACTGACTTTACTGCTGACACGAGAAAACTCTTTCATTAGAAAAGCCGTCATGGTTTTTTCGCTGGTGTCTTTGGCCATTTTAATAAGAATACCCAGTTCCACACCATATGGGTGAGGCTTGACAGCTTTGGGGCTTTTGACGGCTTTTTTGACTGAACGTTCAAACAAACGTTCTTGTCCATCAGGTGGAATGTATTTAATTTGAGCATGCGGATTGACAATCGCTGTTTGTGCTAAATATTCATCAACGCCCTGTCGACCTTTTTGATACTTGGCCACCATCTCAATTTCTACGCGTGTTCCCGTGCGAGCATCCCATTCGACCACGTCATCTTTAATAATTTCAGGTTTGTTCTTTTTGGTATTGATTTGCAATTCATAATAATGTGCTTTGCTTCGCGGGCCGGTTTTACTATGAATCTTGACACTTTTACCTGTCGTAATCAATCCATACATTCCCGCAGCAGAGATACCGATTCCTTGCTGGCCTCGACTCATCTTTAAGGCATGGAATTTACTGCCATACAATAGACGACCGAAGATATTGGGGATTTGCTGTTTCACAATGCCGGGACCATTATCTTGAACCCAAACAGTATAACGTGTTTCGGAAAGTTGCTTAATCCCTACTTCAAGATCAGGTAGAATGTGTGCTTCTTCACACGCATCGAGTGAGTTGTCAACCGCTTCTTTTACTGTTGTAAGTAAAGCTTTTCGTGGATTATCAAAACCTAACAAGTGGCGGTTCTTGGCAAAGAATTCACTGATACTGATTTCTTTTTGATTGCCAGCCATTTCATGAGCCTTGGCTTCAATCTTATCTTCGGAAATAGGATCGACATGTCGACTTGAAGCTTTGGCTTTTTTTTCGGTTGTTTTTTTCGCCTTAGCTACTTTTTTAACCACCTTCTTTTTAGCGACTTTTTTCTTTGTCGTCTTTTTACTCTTCGAAGCTGGTTTTTCATCCCCGCCAAAAAGCTCCATCTGGCCTTTTGCAACTTTTACTTTTTTCTTTGCCATCCTGGCATGATCTCCTGAGATTTCCAAGTGAGTGTGAAGGCTCACTCATTACAACTTATTGATTCCACAGAAATAATATCGGCACAAAAGGGCCCGTACAAGTAAAAAATTAGGCCTTGCTGGTTTGGCAAGGCCCATGAAAAAGAGTTGGTCTACTCTTTTAAAAACGAGTTTTTGTAAATCGATTTCACCTTATGGCAGGTCGCAAACATAAACGCTATTCACAAAGTCCTGTGCGTTTAGCTCATCAATGGCTTCCTGAGGTGGCATGGCATCGGTATCAATCGCTAGTAGTGCTCGATTTTCATCTTTCACACGACCGACACCCATAGTGCCAATATTGATGTTGTGTTTACCACAAATGGTACCAACATGACCAATGACGCCAGGCTTGTCATTATTAAAGACAAATATGACGGAACCCTCAGGTGTCATTTCCAAAGCATAATCATCAACACCAACAATTCGCAGGCTACCCTGGCCGTAAATCGTTCCAGTAATGCATCGGTCTGCGCTATCAGTGACCACGCGAATCGAAAGGGTGCTTGAGTAATCTTTGATATCGCTATTTTTTGTTTCATCAATACTGATGCCGCGCTCTTTTGCTAAAGAGGGGGCGTTGACAACATTGACATTGGTTTCAAAGTGTTGTTGAAGCAAGCCAACAAGACTCGAGGTTGTGACCGCAGATGTATCCTGTTTGGCGATATCTCCGCGATAGGTTACTTGAACCTGCTGAACTTTGCCAGGTGTAATACTGCTGATTACCATACCTAGGCGTTCTGCAAGATTTTTGTACTGTTTAATAATTTCAGGAAGTGATTTGTCCAAACCTGGCACGTTAACGGCATTACGCATTTGGGTGTCACGTAAAGCATCAACCAGTTCCTTAGCAGCATCAACGGCGACTTCGATTTGAGCTTCTTCGGTGCTCGCACCCAAGTGAGGTGTGACGATACAATTGCTTAAACCTTCAAATCCACGATTTTCAGGAGGTTCAACAGCAAACACATCTAATGCGGCACCTGCAATTTTGTTCTCTTTCAACGCAGCATACAGATCATCTTCAACAATGACTGGACCGCGCGCCACATTAATAATGCGAGCATTGGGTTTCATCATGGCAATGCGTTCTGCGTTAATCAAACCGCGCGTCTGATCGGTCACAGGCACGTGAAGCGTTAAATAGTCCGCCTGTTTAATGACTTCTTCAACATCATCAATAATAGTAATGCCTGCTTCACTGGCCGTTTCTGGTGCAGCTAAAGGATCGAAAGCGATAATATTCATTTCTAATCCAATGGCTCGAAGAGCTACAGCCATACCAATACGGCCCAGGCCAATAACACCAAGGGTTTTACCCATAAGCTGAGTACCCATGAATTTTTTACGGTCCCATTTACCTTCACGCATGGTATTGCAACCATCAACCACGTGACGAGACAATGATGTCATCAGAGCAATGGTATGTTCCGCTGCACTGATGGTATTGCCATCAGGTGTATTCATCACGACGATCCCTTTTTGGGTTGCCTCTGGAATATCCACATTATCAACACCGACACCTGCACGAGCTATGCCGCGAAGTTTGCCGCTATTTTCTAAAACTTTGGCGGTCACTTGGGTGCCGCTACGAATAATCAAGCCATCATATTCACCGATCATCGCAGCAAGTTCATCTTCGCTGACACCTGTTTTTACGGTCAACTCTACATCATCCATGCCTTCTAATAAGTCAAGCCCCTCCTGGGCCAACTTGTCTGTGACCAGAATTTTTAGCATTTTATTCTTGTACCTTTCAAACCGGGGTGTTCCTGCACTTGTGTTTAACATTTGCAAATAATTATCTAAAACAAAGATCGTTATTATCTCATTTTTTACCTTGTTGTCCAGTTTTTTACTTGACGAAATTTTAAATCTGAAGATTCTATATAGATAACTATGATGAACAAACGTTGGCAAGGAGTGCTTAGAAAAAAACCCTCACCGGTTGAAAAACCGTCCTCATCTCCTGCGCTCAATAAAGTTGAAATTCGTTCCCAGCAGCTCGTCAGTAAACCGACAAATACTGTCAAAGCATCTATTTACAAAAAAAACCTCCAAGCAAACGCCCACTTTATCAAGCAATCGATCGGAGAATCGGTCAAATTATGTGCTGTGGTCAAAGCCAACGGCTATGGTCATGATGCTCGATGCGTGGTTTCCAGCGTGGCAGGGATAGCAGATTTTTTTGCTGTTTCCAGTCTTCAGGAAGCTCAGCACATCCAGCCTTTTGTCAAAGATAAGCCAATTCTCATTACCATTCCGATTTATGCCCAATTTCACACTGAATGGCTCGCCACCATTGCCAACCTGGGAATTCATGCAACGGTTTGTTCTCTAGACGCGATTAATTATATCTGCGAGCAAACCCCCTATTTCGCCGGAACGTTAAAATTGCATTTGAAAATTGAAACCGGGATGAATCGCTGCGGAGCTTATGAACAAGAAGCCTTAGAAATTCTAGATATAATTCGCCAGCATGAAAAACTGTCGTTAACCGGTGTCTATACCCATTTTGCAACTGCCGATCATGACGAAACCGGTTTTGCTTATCAGCAGTTTGAAGCGTTTCAGCATTTTCTTACTGTAAGTGGTTTGGATCAGGATCCTTCTGTGATTAAGCATGCATGCAATTCAGCTGGGACATTTAATCTGCCTGAGGCTCGAATGGATATGGTACGTTGTGGATTATCTTTATATGGTATATCCAATACCAATGCATGTAACCAAAATCAGCTTAAACCCGTGATGAAGGTACAAGCCCCTATTATTCATACAAAAACGTTGTACCAAGGTCAAACGTGTGGTTATGACCGCAGTTTTGTTGCTCCAAGAGAGATGAAAATTGGTATTGTCCCATTTGGATATTCCGATGGTTTGATGAGAATGCTGTCAAACCGAGCATCAATGATGATCGAAGATATTCCTGTGGGCGTTTTGGGCAATGTTGGTATGGATTTAACCGCAATTGACCTAAGCTCAGCAGAACATATTGGTGAAGGTGATCTCATTACCATATTAGATGACCGACAAGAAAGTCCTTGCTCAATCACAGCTCTTGCCCAACTTGCACACACCATTCCATATGAAATCATGACCCGTGTAGGTGAGCGGGTCAAACGCGTACTTATCGAAGAATAAATCCCATCAAGAATTTCGCATACTTCGAATATAAGCATAGTTTGTGTTGGAATTATATATAAATAGTATCGATCCAGTTAAATTGCGACCATCCTCAACATGTATTTCATAACTTTGATCAGCTGAACCTACGTAATTATTAAACATTTCCTTTGCATTTCCATAAGCGTTATAAATTTTAGAATCTTGAAATTGCCGATCATAGGTTTCTGTTAGAATTCGTTGTATGGTTTGAGTGTCTGTAGAAAATATCAATTCTATTACCGAACCATCTGAGAGAATCTTGCATTCATGCCAAACTATATTGGTATGCTGATTGGGGGAAAAGCCTAATTCCATTTGAAAGGCTGATTCAGCTGAGTTGCATTTAAGATTGGTTAAAGGAATAAGTGAAATTCTTGTGAAAACAAGGAGAATAAATATTCCCAAAATCCATTGACGTTTCTTATGTTTCCTACGAATTAACCATACTAAAAGCAGAAACACAAGTATGGGTATCCAGAAAAAGATTGTAGGTCCATCAAGTAGCATTATTATATTATTCATCATGGTCTAACCTTAGATCGAATTGCGTGTCCATTAAATTATAGGCTAGTAAAAAGTTACTGGCAAATGTGAATCTACTGATTTAGACTAGTTGGAATAACTATTAATTATGAAAGGATATTTAAGTCATGGTTAAATCTTCTCAATCGAAACTTTTAATCGTTGCTTATTTGATAGCGATATGCCATTTCACTTCTGTTTCAGTATTGGCTCAACCAGGTTTTGAGGCAATCTTTGATCCCCGTTTTGGTCAACTCAAGACAACTCTGTCTGTTGAATCAGAGAGTCATGATAGCCGTGCTATTAAGGGGTCTGCTGAAGATATGGCGTATCATTTCGAGCAGCTACGGCTCTCTTTGCCCATCAAACAAGATGAGAATTCGGAATTAGCCTTTCGGTTTCAAGGCAGCGTGATGGATATAGCCAGCGATGTGACGTTGCCGGATACGGGCGAAAAATTTCCAGATCATCTCTGGGACCTTCGATTTGGCGGCTTGTATCGCAAGAATCTTGGACAAGGTCAATTTTGGGGGCTTATGGCAGATATTGGTTCGCCTAGTGATCGACCGTTTGCCAGTTTTGATGAAGTCAGTCTGAATATATCTGCATTTTTACATAAACCCAAAAGCCGAAGTGAAGCTTGGGTTTATTTTCTAAATGTTTCAAATAATCGAGAATTCTTACCCTGGGTGCCGCTTCCAGGTGTGGGGTATCTTTGGAATAAACCCAATCAATCCAGAGGTCTAATTGGGCTCCCAGCCAGTTTTGTGAATGTTGCGATTAATGAAAATGTAACTATTCAAGCGAGTTACTTTTTAATACGAACCATTCAGGCCCAAATTAATTTTGCCATCACTGAGCAATTAAAGCTTTATAGCAGGTTTAATTGGGGGAGTCGGCGATATTTTCGTGATGCGCGAAAAGATGACGATGATCGTCTATTTTATTACGAGAAGAAAGTCACGACAGGTGCCAATGTTCAACTCTCTGAGAATGTTGTATTAGACCTATTTGCGGGATATGCTTTTGATAGATTTTATTTTGAGGGAGAAGAATATGATGATCGAGGCGACAATCGACTATCAATTTCAGACGGACCTTTTGCAGGGGTCAGTGCAAAAATCAGCTTTTAGCTATATCGTGAAATAAATAGAATTGCTTGTAAGATTTCACCAATAAACGGATGATAGAATCATTCGTTTATTGATGGAAACCAAAAGTTTTATATACGTTTTTTGATTCGTCGAGACAAAAGAGGAATGCATCCCAGCGTTAATAGCATAATCGTTGCTGGTGCGGGGACATTATTCCAATTAGAGGCCATGATGGCGAGAAAAAGCATCGCCAAAATAGTAAAATACATCTTCTTCATTTATCCTTCTCCTGTTTCCTCAAAGCTAGAATTGCTTCTTTTTTCAGTTACTTCTGGATATGGTGCGCAATAAAAAAACCCGAGGGAAAGATACATCGCTTGCGCGATATGTCTCTCTCTCGGGTTTCTCTAAAGTAGATGATATCACAAGTAATATTGTGATGTCAAGGTTGAATTAGAATAAAAACAGGTTGGATTCATATTTGGGTTAGAATAGGGTGTAAGTTGTTGTTTTACAATGATATAGGTTAGTTTTTGTGAGGGCTTTGGTTTTGAGTTGGTTGAATAATTTTTTCAACTTGTTGAATCAGACCGCCACCGAGTTCGCCCCCTAAATTGAGTACGCCACTAATGAATTCAGTAATACCTTCACTAACATCTTTAATGGGTTCTTTTTTAACGAGTAATATGGGGTCATCCTGGATATGGCCCTTTATACGAAAGCGAATTAATTTACTTTTCAAGTTAAGCAGAAGGTCTACGATCGGGACTTTTGCAAGTAGATTTTCAACTTGAGCAAGCGGTGCAACGATGATGTAAAAGTCAATTTCACCACTATCCAAATTAATCTTGCCACCATTTTCGGTGCGTAATGCAACCAGTTGACTGGCCATTTGGGCATGAGTAATTTTGATTTCCGGGCCTTGATGCTCAAAGGCAATGGATGAATCAGATTCATTGTCATTTTTCTTTGAGGTTGTCGTTAATTGATATATATGGGAAATAATAGGTATTCGCCATAGATCGGCATCATCAAAAAATAGATGTCCTTGCCCGTTTAACATTTTCTGACTTTCCCAATGACTATCAAAGGTATATTCAAGGGTAACACTTCCTTTCTGAAGCTTTTGTGGAAGATCCCAATAGTCAGACACTTGTTCAAGCTCACATCGATAGCCATAAATAACACCACCATATTGAAAAGAAGTGCCAGGTTGAAAGTTGAGATTTACATGGCCCTGAACTTGTCCGCCTAAGAAGTCGGCTTGTGTTATATTGATTTCAATTTTTGATTGTTCTAATTTAAAATCGACCTCAATGTTTTGGCTTTTGGTTTCTTCATCAAAAAGAATTTCACCTTGGGTCAATTGTATTTGTCCCGTAGGCAATAAACTATTGATCTGATTTAAATTACCTTTTGCTTGTAGGGTCCCTTCTGCATGTCCCTGGAGGCGGTTAAAATAATTGGATTTCAATGGTTTTAGAATTGTCCCCATGAAGCCTTCATGGACTGTTTTACTAATCGTCATGTTCATATTGATGTCTGCGGTTTTAGTATTTAATCGTCCTTCTAATAATAAGGTGTCTGTTTGACTTGATATGTGTTGATCCAGTTTGAATCTGCAGTAAGGATGATTAATGGTTGTTGTAAAAGCTAATTGGCCACACAACAAATCCTGATCTGTATCAGAAAAGGTATGTAGCGACATTTCTTGAGCATGAATCGCTTTAAATGGAATGTTTGTAAAATTGAGTGGGGCATTTGATGTTTGGTTAATTTTTAAAGGTAAACCCAGGTTTGGTTTGTCAGGTTCGATATATAAACGGACTTTATTGAAATCGAGTTCTGTCGCTTTTGGCATTATTTTTTGCCAGCCGCTTAATGTAACTTTACAAACACCAACTTCTAGATAGACATTCCCTTGATAATCTTTCAAAGTCATACCGCGAAGTTCTGATGGTGAGAAAAAATTAAAGAAAACCTTTTCAACAAGAACTTCACCTTCCCAAACTTTACTAATATCCTTATAAAACTTTTGATATAGGACTGAAGGGAAATAGTAAAACTTTAAAATAGCAATCAATAATATGGTTAGGCAAAGAAGTAAACCAATTTTTCGATTAGACGATTTGTTTTTTTGCGAAGATATATTAATGTCCGTTTGAATGACTCACCTCATTACTGGATGACATAATAGGTTTGTTGCATACTATTTAATGGATGCATAATTATAGCAGGCCGGCCATCAGAGCCCAGCGACCCGCCGTTTGCCCGTCTCGCCGGTAAGAGTAGAATAGTTCATTTTCTTCAAAGGTGCAATAGCCGCTTTTTTCAACCTTGGATTCTTTAAGGCCGGATCGTAAAAGTTGGCGGTAGTTGAATTCGATTAAGTCAAAGTGCCAACGATCATTATGAGGTTTAAATAAATCTTGATCATTAGGGGAGTTTTGTTGTACCGCATCAACAACTTCTTGCCCTACTTCAAAACAATCCCCACAAATTCCTGGCCCAATACCTGCAAGGCAATGTTCGGGATCACAATTAAATTCTGATTGCATTGAGTCAATCAGTTTTTCAGAAATACCTTTGACGCTACTTCGCCAGCCCGCATGGGCCAAGCCAACGGCGTGTTGGCTTGGATCATAAACAATGATTAACGGACAATCGGCACCGATTAACATGACATTACATCCTGGTTGATTAGTAACGACGCCATCGGCTTTTTCGATGTTGGTTGTTGGGTGATTGGCATTGATAATATGATTGTCATGAACTTGTTGGACGCGAACGCGTTGATTAAAATCCAGAGCCAATGCTTTGCAAAACCATTGTTGATGTTTAAGAGATCGCTTAGGGGTATCAGAAGAAAAATTAAAATCGATGGTTTTTTGATTGAACGGATCTATTTGATGGCGAAGTGAAAGGCCATGTGATAATTTTAGCTGATGATTGAGTTGATCAAAGACGAGGACATCCAAACCTTGTCGTGTGATTTTTTTCATGATGAACTCAAGTGGGAGGTCTGTTTATTTATTTTCCAAAACGACTTTGATCTGATTATGGTCTTTTGCTTTATCCAATGCCACAAGTCCTTCTGATAATTTAAAACGTGATGTGATCATGCCATTGACAACTATTTCTTCTGCCGCCAAAGCATTGATGGCATCTGGAAATGGACCACAACGTGAACCAATGAGAGAGACTTCATTTATAACTAATGCTGATAAATCCACTGGTTTATCAGCAACCCAGGTGCTTTTCATGACTAGCTGGCCACGTGGACGAACCAGTTGGCAAGCCGTATTAAATCCTTCAACACAACCACTGCAATCGACAACAACATCCCATTCGGGCTTTTTGATCATATCATCCAATAGAATGGTTCGGATACCGCGTTTTTCACAGAAGGTTAATTTTTCTTCATGTTTTCCCAGAAGTGCCACGTTGGTTTTATTACCATGAGCTGCCATGACTTGTACGGTTAATAATCCTAAGCGTCCATCTCCGACAACAATAACTTTTTGACGACTTTCTATTGGGACTTGCTTAACAATTTGCATTGCCGCGGCAAGCGGTTCAATAAAGACTGCCTCATCGCTGCCAATTGAATCTGGCAATACATGGATATTACGTGCGGGGACGGCTAGAAATTCTGCAAATGCACCATCACGGCCCTCGATACCCACCACAGTGCGTTGGCGACAATGATTGCTTAACCCAGATAAGCACATATCGCATTTACCACAGATACAATTAATGCTGGCAACCACACGTTTTTCCATGAGATTTTCTGGGCCACGGATGACCTTGCCAACAAACTCATGTCCCAATACGCCATTAAATCCCATATATCCTTTGATGATTTCAAGATCTGTTGAACAAATACCAGCCATTTCGATTGCAATTAAGACTTCATCATTGGCTGGGGTTGGTTCTGGGTAGGTTTTGACAAAGTTGACTTGTCCATTTTCAACCGTCAATGCTTGCATTAAAATCTTTTCCTCTCGATTGATAAGATCAATTAGCGACTGATTAAATCACTATTGGCATCGAGCCAATCTTTCCATGCTTTGGAGTCGTATTCAAAATCGACACTGGTCACTGAAACAAGTCCGTTGCGGCACGCATATCGAACGCGAAAATTATTATCATTCAAATGATCCAATAGAATTCGTGTTGCGCGTTTTTCATTATAATCACTAATCGCCATCAACGCTTCAGATTTTACGTTGGGTTCTTTTTCTGATGATACCATTGAGATAAGGCAATCCAGGTGTTTACGATTTAGTTGTTTTTGTAATGCCCGTACCGTTTCAAGACGAACTTCACTGCTGGGGTCTACACTGGTTGCCTCGAGAGTTTTTAAAAGGTTTTCCCACTCACTAAATTTTGATAAACTTTTGACGGCTTCTGCTCGAACAAGACCATCTGGGTCATCCAATGCGACAACACCAAGAAGCTCAGGAGTCGATTTTAACCGAGAAAATTTTTTGCCTGATAGTTTGCCAATCGCATCTCGTCTGATATCGGCGTCAGGATGAGTGAGTTGCACAGAAAGTTTCTCAAATTGATCTTCAAATGTCAGCAGTTTACCAATCATGACGCTACCCAAAGTTTGATCTTCTGGTATATTCATTTCGCAGCCTACCAAGCAAACTGCCATAGCTGAAATCAATAATAGTTGGGTGGATTTTTTCGTTGTTCTATACATATTTCTGTTCAATATCTTAAAGATCCCCTGGCGGAAAAGCCATAGGAATTCTGGGTTTTTTATAATAATTATTTACACAAGCATAATTCAGCAAAGTCTTTATATGCGTTATCGTTTAGGTGAAACTCTTGGGAATTGATTAGGAAACAGCCGATGATGGGACTCGAACCCAAAACCCCAGCTTTACGAAAGCTGTGCTCTACCAATTGAGCTACATCGGCAATTAAAATTCAGCTATATATTAGCTTTAATCAATTTTTGGGTCAATCCATAACGATAAAAAAAGCTGCCGAGACTATATCGGCAGCTTTTTGTAACTAATAACTTAATAAAAAGTTATATTAGTGGGTTTTAGAATTGGAATTGCAGCTGGGATCTGACAAGCAGCAAGCTGTTATTCTGGATTCCGTCAAAATTGGGGCTACCAGAAACCAATGGCAAGTCATCAATATAGGTGACATCCATACTTAGCTTGGTATTTTGGCCATCCAAATACCAGTTCCAGCCGCCAGCAAATTCATATGAGCCGTTGGAGTTATCCACGCAGACACCGCTGACACGGCCAACGATCTCAAATTTCTTTGGAACAAGGAAAAGACCACCTTGGCAGCTCCATCCATAATTATCAAATTCGTCACCGACCATGGCTGGACGCGTGGTACCGAAATCACCTTCGTCGCCAAGTTCACCCGAATCTGCATTGATATGTTGATAAAACCCTTCAATGGTCAAGGATTTACCTTCGTGTTTCCACGCATAATCAATACCAATTAATGTTGCTTCGCCACCGAGCTCATAGATATCTGTGCGACCATCGCCTGCTCGGGCTAGGAATTCATAGTTGTCATCCTGGCCGCTACCTGGAGCAAAGTTGTCCTCATCGCGGTCGTTGCTATAAGCAGCACTGAAACCAATTTGAGAGACTGGGTTTTCATGATACGCTAAATCAGACTCATTTTTGAAGTCAGATGTTTTAGATCCATTTAAAGGTATAACAAGTCGTCCGGCAAATGCAGGAGTATTATCATTACTACCGATAGGAACATTCGTGTCACCTTGGAAACCATTAAATACACCTACTCGGTATACTGCACCATTGTTTAGTTTACCAAAGGCTTCAATACCTGTCATGCGACTCAAATTAAAGATTTCATTTGCTAAACTACGGTCGATGAGTTGTTGCCGGCCACTACTGGTTGTTTCGGCTTTGCCAAATGGTCCTTTCAATCGACCAACTTTTAACCCAAATTTTGAGTTAAATGCATAAGATAAGATATATTCGTAGAGACGAGTATTGTTTGTAATGGCGTCATCATCACCCATGGATAATGCGACCATGTATTTGAGCTTTTTATTCACATGACCTTTGAAGTACATACGAGCCCGTTCCAGTTCAAAACCACTGGCACTGGTGTCAACACCTGTGCTGCCGGGAGCTGGGGTGCCATCCTTCATTAAACCGCCTTTGTGCTCATCGGCTAATTGATAAGAATGACGAAATTGTAATCGAGTGTTGATTTGTAATTTGAATTTATCATCATCGCTTTTGATGAAAAATCCCTTTTTATACCCAGCTGTGATGCCGCTGCCAGAGTCAGACTGGGCATCTTTGGCATACTGTTCAACCAGCTGTTTGATGAGTTCGCCATGGCGTTTTTCAAATGATTTTGTCTGGTTACCTTCTAGCTGCTCTAGACGTTGCTTAAGAAGGTATATTTCTTCTTTCAAATCATCTATATTCTCCTCAGCAAAAGCCATAGACGATAAGCTAATGCCAAAGAGCAATATGAGAAAACTCCTCAATTTTTTCATACATCTGCCCTTTCGTTACTTTATAGGTTTACAGTTCCTTGCTACAATGAACTTTGTATAGATTTCAAAAGTATTTTTTTCTTCTAGATGTGAGCTAAAAAGTGCCTGCAGCTCACAAATAATGATGTTAAAGATTATCGACATGAATGTTAGTGTTGTATTAGTAAACGATTAGTTTAAGGCGAGCCAGCCTTGTTCTTGAAGGAAAAAAAGTCATTTTTAGGAAATAGTTAGAGGTTTCTAATATTAAATAATTAGCCTAATACCGCATTAACAATACTGATAAATAGTTTTTTAAAGGATGTTTATGATTAAATTGGTGATTTTTGATTTTGATGGCGTTATTGCTGACAGTGAACGTGGTCACTACGAATGTATTAGTGAAAGTTTTAAGCAAAAAACGGGTGTTGAAGTTACCTGGGATCGTTATTGTGAACATTACCTTGGGTATGATGATCTGACCTGTTTTAAAGTATTGCTAAAAGACTTTAACCAACCGTCTTCCCAGGAGATTTTGGATCAACTTTGTCAGCAGAAACAGCAGCTGTTCATCGAGTATGTCCAAGGTAAAAGTGTTATTATTCCGGGGATTCCTGAATTTTTACAGTTGCTGGAATCTAACCAGATTCCCAGATCTATATGCTCAGGAGCCGTTCGACCGGAAATTGATGTGATTTTAGAGCATGCCAATTTGGCTGGATATTTTACTGATATCGTCACTGCGGAAAATGTGACTGAATGTAAGCCACATCCAGAAGGCTATTTTCTGAGCTTAAAGCAAACCAATGAATTATTAAAGTTAGATCCGCCAATTACAGCTGATGATTGTGTTGTGATTGAAGATAGCAAATGGGGAATTACTTCAGCAAAAGCGGCTGGAATGAAATGTATTGCTGTCCAGACATCCTACAATGAAGAGGAGCTTAAAATCGCAGACTATGTGGTCAAAGAGATTGCTCACATAGATATGAAGCTACTTAATTCACTATTTTAAACTGTGAGCTTGAGTCAATTGTGTGATGTTTGCAGCTGTCTTTCTGAGATAACTTTGTCGAATTTGTACTTCAAGATCATATTCTACAGGATCGCCACCCTGAACAAATGCTGGCTTACCACCTTGCTGTTTCTGATCGTGTACTTGAATGTCTTGTTGCATAGGATCGGCTAGTAATCCAGGCATTAATCCTAAAACCAGAGTGGCGACACATGCTAAACCAACACCCAACAATTGAGGGTTTTGACGACTAACGTTACTACCTTCAAATTGTCCTTCCTGTAAGTAACAAGCTCCCAATATTTTAAGATAATAATAAGCAGCAACAGCGGCATTGATAAGTGCTACCACAAGTAAAGTTATTTTTAATGGGACGCTACTTTGTACTAAAGATGAGAAGACATATAGTTTACCTATGAACCCACCTGTAAATGGCATACCAATTAAACTGAAGACACAAATGGCCATCGCGGCAGCTAAACCAGGATATTTTTTAGATAAACCATATAAATCGCTAAGTTCTTGAACTTCATCACCATTTTTTTGTAGAAGTGATAAAACACCAAAAGCACCCAGAGTAGATACCGCATATACCGCGACGTAGAAGAAAATAGCAACAGTACCATCAGTAAATGAACTGGTTCCAGCAATCAAAGCTAACATCATATAACCCGTATGAGCAACACTGGAGTAAGCCAGGATCCGTTTGACATTACTTTGACGAAGAGCCAGAATATTTCCAACGGTCATGGTGCCAGCTGCCAGCCACCATAAAATATCACCTGATAATGAGGTTAATGATGTAAAATCGACGGCTTGTTGCCATAGGGGATATCCAATAGCTTTTAAAATGATGTATAAACTGTAAAATCCCGCAAATTTTGGTAAGAAAGCCAACATCGCTGTCACAGCGTTTGATGCTCCTTGGTAGACATCCGCCACATAAAAATGTAGCGGTAAGGCTGCAACTTTAAAGCAAAGCCCTGCAATGATAATAACAAGGGCCAGGAAATAATATGGATTAGGATTTGAGAGTATTTGCTGCTGGATAATCATGGTATCGGGCCTAGAGATTGGGCTATCGAAGAAAATTGTCCCGCTGATACCATAGATCAAACTGAAACCATATACTAATAAGCCAGCTGCCATGGCACCTAGGAAAAAGTATTTTAACCCAGCTTCGCGAGCTTGGCCTACAGGTCTTGATAATGTGACCATCACATAGGTGGGAACAGAAACCAATTCCAATGCTAAAAAGAGCACAACCAGGTTATTTGCCATAGTGACAAGCACAACACCACTGAGTGAGAAGAGGAACATACTAAAAAATTCAGCTGATATAGGAACTGGGTCTCCCTTTGGATCATGATTGTCATCAGGATACCAGCCGATGAACAATAAAAAGGCTCCAATAACGAGCGTTATGAGAGACGCGTAAAAGCTTCGAGTCGTTACATGAAGCGAATTATCTTCTGAGTACATATTTATATGTGAATCAGTCCATTTAACACAATCACAATAGAGCAACATTCCAATGGCGGTACCAATAGAAATTAATGATATCCATGGCAGCAAATGACGGAAAGCCCCATTTTTTGCGACACCTACCAACAGGCAAAGCGAAGCACCCGTCATTAAAATAATTACAGGTATCAGTACTTGTAATAAGACAATGTAACTTTGTTGTTCCATAGCGTTTTATTTTTCCGTATGTATTGCAACGACAGGCGTTTGCGAATTATTGTCCTGCTCGATTTTTGCGACGATTTTATTTTGCAGTAAATGATCAATCGCAGGATCGGTTGATTTAAAATAAATTTTAGGATAAACACCCAAGATCAAAACTAAAGCGGCAAGAGGGACAAGCAATCCCCACTCACGTTTATTCAAGTCCGTTGGGAGTTGTTCTTCATCTTCATTGTGGTGAACTTCTGGTTCTTTCAGTGGGCCAAATAAGACGCGTTGGCACATCCATAACATATAGATGGCTGAAAGAATCACACCAGTTGCAGCAATGATAGCAAAGGTTGGGCCGAGTGCAGATCCTTCGACACCTGCTAATCCTGTTGAAGTGAATGTTGAATAGAGAATCACAAATTCACTTACAAAACCATTCAAGCCCGGAAGGCCAATACTACTAAAGCTAAAGTACAACATAAAGAATGCCATGATGGGCATTTTTTTCGATAGACCACCAATTTTAGAAAATTCACGTGTGTGGTAGCGTTCATAGAACATACCGATCACAAGGAATAAGGCTCCGGTGGATAAGCCGTGGTTGACCATATATAGTAGTGAACCACTTAAGCCTTCATGATTAAAAGCAAAAAGACCTAACATACAGAATCCCAAGTGAGAAACTGAAGAGTAGGCGACCAGTTTTTTGACATCGGTTTGTACCCAAGCGGCCAGGGCAGTGTAGATAATTCCGATGAGTGCTAGGATCGCAACAAAATGCGCCATTTCAGCACATGCTTGCGGGATCATTGGCAGCATCAATTTCATAAATCCATAGGTACCTAATTTCAAGAGCACGCCAGCTAGAATAACTGAACCAGCTGTTGGGGCTTCGGTATGAGCCAGGGGTAACCAAGTATGAAATGGAAATACGGGAACTTTGACTGCAAAACCAGCAAACAGAGCGACAAAGATCCAAAATTGTTCTTCTGGAGTTAGACTCGTTGCATAAAGTGAAATTATATCAAATGTAATTATATCGGTTTGAGTATAATATTTCCAAACGACGAATAATAGTCCACCAAAGGTGAGTACTCCGCCGGCCATGGTATAAATGAATAATTTATAGGCAGCTTTTGAGCGATTAGGTCCACCCCAGATACCCACAAGTAGGAACATGGGAACGAGTGTGAATTCGAAGAACATGTAGAAGAACAGAAGGTCCATGCTCAAGAAAACACCGGTCATCCCTGCTTGTAAAAGAAGCATCAAGCTATAATAGGTTTTGGGTTTGTTTGAGATCCCACTGAAGCTGCCCAGGATGGCAATGGGCGTTAAAAAATTAGTGAGTAGAATCAGCCATAAGCTAATGCCATCCACGCCTAAGTGGAAGGAGCTACCAATCATGGGAAGAAAGTTTAGTTTATATTCTAGTTCTGCTGTCGCTGAGATGCCATTGGGCATAATATGAAAGAGCATTAGAAGCGAGATGACAAAAGCCAATGTACTCACGCCTAAAGCTGTTTTTGCGGTTTTGCATCTCTCGTTGGAACCAAAAAAGCTAATGCCAATGGCACCGGCAACAGGAACGAGTAACATAAAAGGTAACAAAGCACTATAGTTCATAAAATAACCTGTTATCCATTAAAGGGTTATTAATATTATTGCATCGATTTCATGGCATAATAAACCATGATGGCCAGTCCTAACAACATTGATAATGCATAGGAAGAAACGATTCCTCTTTGGAAAAACATCTGAAAAGCTACACCAAAGGCATTCGGGGTAATTTTTACGATACCAATGACGCCATTGATAATATTGTTATCAGATCCGACAAAGAACTTGCCTGACCAGCGTAATGGTCGGACAATAATAAAATCATATAGCTCATCAACATACCATTTGTTTAACAGTGCGGTATGTAGTGGGTTGTTGGTAAATTTTTCGGCAAAGCCTCGTCCTTTAGCATACATAATGACGGCAAATAGAACGAATAGCACGGCGATGACACCACTAATTAATGCGACTTGACCATGACTATAGGCATGATCATCATGTACTAGAGCGGTATATTGTTGCACGCTGGCTGACTGGCCTAGAAAATGTCCAAACCAACCACCGTATGCACCCTCATATTTTCCTGCACCTGCATAAGCAACGGTAAAAACACCAATCGCTAAAAAGATCAAACTAAAGTTCATCCATTTTGATTCATGAATGTCATGGGCGTCACTTGGCACCATCCTTGGACCCCAGAAGGTCATCATATAACATCGGAATGTATAAAACGCCGTCATCGCTGCGGTAATGACTGCCAGCCAGCCTACCCAACTTAATGAATGATGGTTCAGAGCTGCTAAAAGAATGGCATCTTTACTGAAAAAGCCTGCGGTGTAAGGCAATCCTGCCAGAGCAATGGAGCCAATTAAAAAGGCAATATGTGTAACAGGAATATCTTTTCTCAAGCCGCCCAAAACTTTCAGGTCGATGTGATGATGCATGGCGTGCATCACCGAACCGGCTGATAAGAAGAGAAGGGCTTTGAAAAAAGCGTGGGTATATAAATGATACATACCCGCAGTTGCAGATCCAACACCCACTGCTAAGAACATGTAACCTAACTGACTTACTGTGGAGTAAGCTAAAATTCGTTTAATATCGGTTTGAGCAAACGCAATCGTCGCGGCGAAAAAGGCCGTTAACCCCCCAACAACAGCGACAACCGCCATGGCCGTTGGTGATGCTGTAAAAATAGCTCCGCAACGTACGGTCATATAGACACCCGCGGTGACCATGGTGGCTGCGTGAATCAACGCACTAACAGGTGATGGACCTTCCATCGCATCTGGAAGCCAGACATAAAGTGGCAATTGTGCACTTTTACCCGCGGCACCTAAGAATAAACAAAGGGCAATCGTGGTCATTAAACCTGGGTCATCTGCTGCCATTTTCGGAACCATAGCAAAAACTTCTTGGAAATTAATCGATTCAAAATTTAAAAAGATCAATAAGATACCAATTGCAAAGCCAAAGTCACCTACTCGGTTGACAACAAACGCTTTTTTTGCCGCTGCGGCAGCAGATGGTTTGTTGTAGTAAAATCCGATGAGTAGATAACTGCAAAGCCCCACAGCTTCCCAGAAGACATAGAGCATCAGAAAGTTATCACTTAAAATCAGCATTAACATGCTGGCGACGAACATGCCTAAATAAGCAAAAAAGCGGAAAAATCCGGGATCGCCAGACATATAACCTTTTGAATAAATGACAACGAAGGTTGCTACCACCGAGACCATGGCCAGCATGATGGCACTTAAAGGATCAATTGCGGCACTAATTAAACTTTGTAAATTTCCGACGGTAATCCAGTCGTAACCAGGGATTGTCGCGGTAAGCGTATCACTCGAATTATCGCCATTGACTTTGAATAATACAATTAATGAAAGAATAGCTGAGCCAGCAACACCAGCAATGACAGGAATGTGACTATTTTCCTTGAGTGTTTTGGCGCCAAAGATACCAATAATGATGGCCGCTAGAAACGGTAGTGCAGGTATCAGCCAGATCCAGGAGCTTAATGAATCCATTCTGTAAGATTATCCTTTCATTTCTGCATAGGCTAGTGAATCGAGCGTATGCTTCTGACGTTGTAAGATCATGACTAGTGCCATTGCCAAAGCAGCTTCTGCCGCGGCAACGACCAGCAAAAAGACGGTGAATGCTTGACCTTCCAAGCCGTGACGCCCATCCGTTTCAATCAACCAATAGCGATTAAAACCAACGAGTGTTAAGATGACACCCTGGAAAATAAGTTCGGTGCAGAGAAACATCAAAATCAGGTTTCGTCGTGTGACAAATCCGATGAGTCCAAGGACGACTAAAATCGCACCCACCAATAAATAATATGTTACATCAATCATTTGTTTGCCTTATAACTTGATTTTCATATGTTTGACGATTGCGATTCCGCCCACCGCTGCGACTAAAAGTAATACGCCAGACAATTGAATGGCTAACATATGTTTGGTAAATAGTTCGCGTCCCAATTCTTTAGCGCTGCCAAAGAGAGCCAGGTCCATGCCTTCTGGAATGGCTTGTATCTCATTGGTTCCAGCTCCGACGGTTAAAAGCAGGTGAATCATACCCATCATGAGTGTGCCACCTACAAAGATTGCAAGAAATGGTGAACGTGCTTTCGTGTCATAATCTTCCAATTTTTCCTGCTTACTTAGTGTAAGGGCGAAAATGTATGTTACTAGAATCGCACCACCATAAATCATAATGAGTGCAACACAAAGGAATTCAGCACTTTGGAGCATCAATAACAATGCTACAGCAATAATCGTCAGAACAAAGAAGAGAGCACAATAGATTGTTTTCTTCTGAGTGATCATCATCACCGCAGAAAAGAGAGCGATGCCACTGAATAGACTAAAGAAAAATTCGGTGTTGCCATCTTGATCGCCTTTAAAGATCTTGGTAATAAAAGCTACCAGTACAATACCGCTGACTAATGCTCCTATTTTGCCAAGCTTTCCTTTGCCTCTACCGGGCATCATTAAAAACAGACCGATAGCTGCTGCGATCATAAAATAGAAATAGACATTATAATTGCTTAAAGATTCCATGAGAATGTGCTATCTACCTTTCGCGGCCTTTCAGCCAAACCTTTTATGTTTTTGGGATGAACAGGCATCCATTATAATTCGCGTTCGAATTCTTCTACTTTTTCACGATGTTCAACCGCTTGTTCTTTGTAATCACAGCTGTAACCTACAATCAGTGGATTTTTACGCGGTTTTATATCGATGGTTTTATCATATTGTTCCAATAATTTTTCTTTATCGAACATCATTTCATCACGAGAAAGACCTGTTGTGTTGTAAACAGGTGTTAATTCAATCGCATCGACCGGACAGGCATATTCGCACATGCCACAGTAGATGCATTTTAATTCATCGATAACAAAAGAGACTGGATATTTTTCACGATCTGGCCAAGGTGCTTCATCACCAACAATATCAATACAATTAGCCGGACAGGCGGTTGCACACATAAAACATGCAACGCATTCGACGCGTCCTTGATCATCTTTATTCAGGCGATGCAAACCACGGTAATTTTTACCACGAAGTCCACCATCTGGTACGGCAACTTCTTCACGTCGTTTTTCAGGGTATTGCAGCGTACGTTTCTTTCGGAAAATGTGTTTGAATGTGAGCATCAAACCCATGATCACGGATGGAAGATAAATTTTCTCCCAAAACGAAAGTTCAGGTTCTTTGACTTCGACAATATCTGATTCTTTTATGGCCATGGTTTATTTACCAAATCGTTATAAGTTTATTTTGTTTAATTCTGTGTTTTCATCCCGCGGGCATATTCTTCCAGCCGGGCGTTATTCTTGGCAACGCGTATTTCACCGATCGCGACGATTGCCAGAAGTACTAATAGCATGGCAACATTTCCACCCAACTGATACCAGCGTAATTTAGAATCCATCATTGGATTTTCAAAGTAAGCAATGCCTGCATTAATCATCAATAATCCTAGTCCAACGGGTACCATGCCATACCAAGCCATACGCATGAGTTGATCATAACGGAAGCGAGGCAATGTCCAACGAACCCATAGGAAAAAGAAGATAAAGGCCCAAACTTTAATATAGAAAATACCAATACCTAATAAAGCCATACCCAGTGAAAGCGGCTGATCAATTCCGGTTGGTAAACCTGGTACATGCCAACCACCAAAGAAAAGAACCACTGCCAGACAGCTGGCTACGATGATGTGAGCATATTCTCCTAAAAAGAACATCGCAAATTTCATCGAAGAATATTCTGTATGGAAACCGCACACCAATTCCTGTTCACATTCAGCTAAGTCAAATGGAGCACGGTTGGTTTCGGCAAAGAGACAAGTTAAGAAAATAATGAAGGTCAGTGGTTGAGAAAAGACATTCCACCAGCCACTTTCAATTTGTTGGTTGACGATGACCTCCAATCGCAAGGTTCCACAAAGAACGATCATGGAAATAACGGTCAAAGCTAAAGGTACTTCATAGCTGATCATTTGTGCCGCGGCACGAAGACCACCCAAGAAAGAATATTTACTATTACTGGCCCAGCCGCCGATTACCACGCCATACACCGCGAGTGATCCGATTGCTAAGATGTAAAGAATACCAATATTCACAGCACCGACCTGCATGTCAAAGACACGTTCACCAACTTGTACCTGGCCACTAAATGGGATTACCGCCATGGCAATAATGGCCATGAGCATCGCGATACATGGAGCAAGTGGGAAAAGAATTTTGTCTACTCCATCGGGTGTATAATCTTCTTTGAAGAAAAGTTTTAAACCATCAGCAAAAGGTTGAATGATACCTTTTGGACCTGCACGGTTGGGACCGATACGATCCTGAATCCAACCAGAGACTTTTCGTTCGGCTAAAATCATGAATGGCACCGTGAGTTTAACTACACCAATGATGCCGAGGATTTTTGCTAATATAATGACAAGATCTACCCAATCCATAATTATGCACCTACTGTATCTGCTTGTTGCTCTTTGGAGCAGGATTGATTTTTAATTTCAGACAATTCTTCACGTACCAATTCCAAATCGGCAGGGCCAACTCGCCCGGCTAGTTGCCAAAAGACGGTTAGGTCATTGACGCCGACTTCAAAGGTTTCGATACCTTGTTCAAAAGGTTGGCACATGTTTTGGTCATTAATGAATGAGCCGGATTTTTCCGCCCAAACAGCACTGGCAAAAACAACGTCTGCCCGCTGACTTAATTTACTATCTAATATATCGCTAACGATAAGCACTTTGGCATTTCGTAGTTTTTCAACCATCTCATCAGGGCACCAGTTCTGCCAAGGGTAACCGCCTTGAACGAAGATGCCTTCGATTTCATTTCGACCTGCAGCCTCAACCAAATCGGTAAAGGTCATTTGGTCACCACCGAATGTTTCAAGTATTAACTCCATGCCGCGACGGTTAGGAGCTTTTTCTTTGCTAATGGTAAAACCTGCTTTAAAGGTTTCATCATTTTCTGCATTAAAGACAGGGCCGCGAACCAGAATCGCCTGTTCATTGAGTTCTCTTGCCCAACTTGCTGCAAGCCATTGTTCTTCCAGGCTTGCCATGGGGCTAATGACAACAGCAAGTTTACGTCCTGTTTCAGGAGTAAATTCGCTGAACATTTCTTTTGCAGAATCTACAGCATTTTCAATTGAACTGTCATACATCGCACTATCACGACGTACCTGGCAACGTTTGATACGTTCATCGGCATGAACATATTTAAAACCGTGACGACCTTCATCACACATCCAATAGTCATTGACTTCTGGATTGTGACGAGGTTTTAATCGGTAAATCACACCTTTGTTATAGTCGACGGTGATATTGCAACCTTTGCTGCAACCTGCACAAACGCTATCTGCTGATTTGAGTTCCCAAACACGCTGTTTGAATAAGAATTCATTATCTAACAATGCACCGACAGGACAAAGATCGACAACGTTACCAGCAAGTTTGTCATTGACGCCAAATCCTGGGAAAACATCGATTTCACTGCCATTGCCACGTTCGTGGACATATAGTTCGCCACCACCTGATATTTCACGGGTAAAGCGAACACAGCGTGTACACATAATGCAACGATCGCCATAGAGTAGCACTTTTTCGCCGACTTGCTTTTTGGGTTGTTTGATTTTATCTTCACGGAATCGGCTTTCGCTTTGTCCATGATTATAACTATGATCTTGAAGACCACATTCACCAGCTTGATCGCAGACAGGACAATCAAGTGGATGATTGATGAGAAGAAATTCCATGATTTCTTTTCGATGTTGTTTTGATTTATCGGTATGGGTATTGACGACCATGTTGTCAGTCACTTTCATTTGACATGACATCATGACCTTAGGAAACATTTTGACATTGCCATCGGCATCTTTGCTACCGGCTTCAACGGCACATAGACGACAAGATGCTGCAACACTTAAACCTGGATGATAGCAATAATGAGGAACTTCTTCTTTGACGTTTTCTTTAATCACGTCAATCAGCTGCCTACCTGCTTCGGCTTCAACATCCTGGCCATTTATTGTAACTGTAACTTTTGACATACGCTTCAATGTCCCTTTAGGTGATCAATCGTTCAAAGCGATTTAGACCGCAACCGCTGATGCGGATTCGATTTTTGCTTCAAATTCCTCACGATATTTTTGAATAAAGTTTTTCGCTGCCCATGCGGTACCGTCAGCCAAACCACATATAGTTTTACCCGGCATAGATCCTTGTGCATCACACAACTCAATCATATTATCCAGGTCATCTTTCTTGCCTTCACCGGCCAGGATACGATCTAATGTCTTGAGCATCCAACCCGATCCTTCACGACACGGTGTACATTGACCACAACTTTCATGCTTAAAGAAGTGAACAATGTTTCGCAATGCACTGACCATACAGGTGTCTTCATCCATAACAATGACACCTGCGGTTCCCAGTCCCATGCAACCTCGTTGGCCGGGACCATCAAAATCCAGTGGGCAATCCAACTCGTCGGCATGCAGCACACCCATGCTGACACCACCAGGGATCGCACCTTTGCATTTTTTTCCGTTACGCATGCCGCCGGCATACTTTTCAATGAGATCGCGACAGGTCACACCCAACGGTAATTCATAAACGCCAGGTTTATTGACATGTCCACTGATGCCATAAAGTTTTGGGCCAGCAGATTTTTCTGTTCCTATAGAGGTAAACCAATCAGCACCATTATGAATAATATGTGGTACGCAGCAAAGCGTTTCGACATTATTCACAACCGTAGGTTTTCCAAAGGCACCTTCGATCGCAGGGAAAGGAGGTTTGATACGCGGCCAACCGCGTTTACCTTCCAAGGCTTCCAACATGCCAGTTTCTTCGCCGCAAATATAAGCACCTGCACCACGATGCACATAACATTCTAAATCATATCCGCTGCCCTGGATGTTTTTTCCAAAATAGCCAGCTTCGTAGGCTTCATCGACGGCTTTTTGCAAGATCTTGGCTTGCAAGTGAAATTCACCGCGAATAAATATGTAAGCCACTGTTGCACGCGTGGCATAGCTACTGACAATAATGCCTTCCAGAATCTGATGCGGATCATGATCACATAAGTAGCGATCTTTGAAAGTTCCTGGTTCCGATTCATCAAAATTGACCGCCATGTAAATGGGGCCAGGATGATCTTTAGGCAGGAAAGTCCATTTCATACCGGCACTGAAACCTGCACCACCGCGGCCACGCAAGCCACTGGCTTTGACCAGATCGGTCAGTTCATCAGGTTTCATTGCAAAGGCTTTGGGCAAACTACTGTAGCCGCCTCGCTCAACATAAACGCTGAGTTTCTGCGAATCTTTGACGCCAACATTTTTTGTTAATACGGGTTCAAAACTCATAGTGTATTTGGCCCTTAAGCGGTTTTATCGATGAGATCATCGAGTTGTTCAACCGATTCAATTTTATGTAAATCTTCGTTCATTAATATTGCCGGTGCCATTTCGCAAGCACCGATGCATTCCATAGGGATTAGTGTGAATTTACCATCTTCAGTGGTTTCGCGAGGTCCGATGTTCAGTTTATCTTTCACTTTTTTCATCAGATCTTTGCAGCCACAAATATCACAAGAAAGTGAAACGCAAACACCGATCAGGTTTTTGCCTAACTTTTCGCGGCTATACATATCGTAGAAACTCAATGTGTCCAGCACTTCGCCGGGACTGATCTCATGAATTTCAGCGAGTTCGCGAATCGCTTGGTCACTGATCTGTTTATATTTGTTTTGTACCATGTGCAACGAGGTCAAGAGCACCGCTTGCTTGGTAGGGTATTTAGCAAACTCCGCTTCGATTTTTTGTCGCATCTCATCGGTGACGACTTTATCAGCTGAGTCTGGAGTTCCTTTTAGTCGGTCAACTATTTGCCAGGCCATTGTTTGTTTTTAACCTTTCAAAAATTATCGATCTAATTCTGCGGCGATCACATTCATACTTGCCAGTGCTACCACCACTTCAGAAATGGTATGGCCGCACATGAGTCGTGCAGCGGCTTGCAAGTGAATAAATGAAGGCCCACGTGTTTTTGCTCGCCAGGCTTTATTCGTTCCATCAGAAACCAAAAAGAAACCAAGTTCACCATTGGCTGTTTCTTGTGCACCGTAACATTCATTCACGGGTGCATGGAAGCCACGGTTGGTCATCACTGTTTCAAAGTGATGGATCAAACCTTCGATACTGCCATAGGTTTCGGTTTTTTCTGCCAAGGGCACGCGTAGATCACTGTCTACATTAATAGGACCAGAGGGTAAATTTTTTACCGCCTGTTTTATAATCGAAATACTTTGTTCAATTTCTTCCATACGAACCAAGTAGCGACTGAAGACATCACCATCTGAGCCGATGGGGATTTTGAATTCCAGTTCAGGATAAGCCAAGTAAGGTTCATCTTTACGCAAGTCGCGTTTGACACCTGAGCCGCGAGCCATTGGACCAGTCCAGGAATAGTTTATCGCTTCTTCGTAGCTCATCACGGCAACGTTACGTGTTCGTTCCTGGAAGATACGGTTGCGGTTGAGCAATTTGCGAAACTCTACCAGAGTTTTTGGTAGGTGCTTGCAGAAATCGAGCACCATTTGATCCCATCCGTCTGGAATATCTGCCATCGCACCGCCGGCACGTGTCCAGCTGGTTGTAAACCGAGCACCGCATAATGCTTCAAATAAATCATAAATATGTTCGCGATCATTAAAGCAGAAAATAAACGCCGTAAATGCTCCGACTTCCAATGCAGCTTCACCGACATTCAGGAGGTGGTCCTGAATACGAGCGAGTTCAGCGACAATGGTTCGGGCATATTTACATCTGGGGGTAATTTCAATATCGAGTAATTTTTCAACCGCATGGTGCCAGGCGATATTGTTGGCCATGGGTGAAAGATAATTCATACGATCAGTGACAGTCACATATTGATCATAGGTATGATGTTCTGCGAGCTTTTCAAATCCACTATGTAGATATCCAATATGAGGGGTAATATCTACGACACGTTCGCCATCGAGCTTCATGACCAAGTGAATGGTCGTATGTGTTGCCGGGTGTTGTGGCCCAAAATTTAATGTCCAATGGTCCGGGTTTTCCTGGTCCTGGATCATTTGCGGAGGTTGAGCAACCTCTTGCGGTGGCATTTTGTCTGGCGGTAATTGTGTTTGTGTCATGGACAACGCTCTTATATTATAGTGTTTATGCAGATTCTGTTGTGATTGGGGTAAAACTTTCGCGTTCGCCTTGACCTTTCAGTGGATAGGTTTTACGCAGTGGGTACTTACCTTCAAATAAATCACACAATAAAATACGGCGCGGATCAGGGTGGCCTTCAAACGTGATACCATACATTTCAGCGGTTTCGCGTTCGGACCATTCGGATCCTTTGTAAATTCCGTTTAAGGTCGGCACCGTTAAATCGTCTTCAGAAAGAAATACTTTGATAATGATTCTGCGGTTTTTATCGATACTTAATAGTGGATAGAGTACGCCAAACCGAGCATTTTGTTCTTCGGGGTAGTCCAGATAGTCCACGCCCCATACATCGGTTAATTGTTTGTAACCGCATGCAGGATCATTATATAAGAAAGTGATGACATCAACCAAAATGGATTTAGGTATGACGACTGTTGTGTTGCCGTTGAATTCACGCACATCAATATGCTGCTGTCCAAATTTTTCAATAAGCAACGGTACCGTTGGATGATCACTCATAATAGTTTGTCAAGCTCCTTGCAAGTCTTAGCACATTGAACCAGGTGGTTTTAGAATATCTTCTTCTTTAGGCTTTAAGCTTAAAGGAACCGGCGTACGTTTTGGTTCAATGACAACGCCAAGCGGTTTAGAACGACTTTGAGTTTTGCCTTCTGCGGCAATTTTCTGAATTTGCATCAAACCTTCGATGAGCTGTTCCGGACGCGGTGGGCATCCTGGAATATAAACATCGACGGGGACATACTGATCAATCCCCTGGACAACAGCATACGTATCAAAGACACCGCCGGTACTGGCACAGGCGCCCATGCTAACGACCCATTTGGGTTCGCACATCTGTTGATAAATTCTTTGTAAGACCGGCAACATTTTGACTGTTACTCGACCTGCGACAAATAATAGATCGGATTGTCTGGGAGTAAAACGCATGGCTTCGGCGCCAAAACGAGCCAGATCAAATCGACTACAGGCCACGGCCATGAATTCAATACCACAGCAGGCGGTAGCGAAGGGCATGGGCCACAATGAATATTTGCGACACCAACCTACGGCTGTATCCAGTGTGGTTGTCAGGATAGGGAGTTTGTCAGCTAATGCATCCGGTAAATTGTTTCTGTTACCATCCATATTTTAATTACCGCCAATCAAAGACACCGCTTGCAATATCGTAAAGCAGTGCAATTACAAGGAATAAGGTGAATATCACGATAGCTACAAACCATGCTATATTCCCGCTGCCGCTATAGAGGACGGCCCATGGATAAAAGAAAATAAGTTCCACGTCAAAGACAAGGAACATAATTGCGATCATATAAAATCGTGCGTGGAATGGTCGATGAGCACTGCCGACAGGATCAATGCCTGATTCGTAGGGAATCCCTTTGATTTTTCCTTTTCGGCCAGGACCGAGGATAAAACTGGCAAAGAGCATACCGACAACCACGGCAATCGTAATACCAATCATAAGGAGAACGGCAAAATACCCAGAACTTTCGGCTAGTATCAATTGATTCATTTATTTATTACCGATCTTTGTACACTTAGGTTATAAGTTTTACGCTTCGGTGATTCCTATTGTTTACACTTTTGCTGACTGAGATGATGTAAATATCAAATAATTAAGAGTACACCATAATTTAAAAGCCCAATAGTATATCCGAACTAAAGGACGGGTCAAGTCCCCTTAGCCAAGATTCCATGTGAATTCACAAACTTTATTTATGTGAAGTAAACTGTAGGATGAAATGCTATAAGTTTTACGCGTCCAATAACTAACGGTATGTGCTTGCATTGGTTTTCGTCTGAGAATATATTTCTACTATGACGTTTGATAAGTTGACTTATATAAGTAACTGTTATCTGCTTTTTTAGTATTAAAAAGGGCTATCATGTCGCAACCAACTGTCCAATTGGCTAAGCTTTTTCTGATCTTGGGAGCCATTCTAATTTGCCTGGGATTATTGATATTGTTGGCAGGTCGGTTGGGATTTTTTAAGCTGCCCGGTGATTTTTCATTCGAAACAAAAAATGTAAAAATCTTTTTCCCGCTGGTAAGTTGTCTCATAATTTCTATTTTACTCACCCTTATCCTGTGGATTATCAACCACTTCCGACACTAGATAGATTTTACTCACAGAATGAAGTGTGATCGATATCTGTCACCACTTCTTTTGGCCTCTGAAATATCTTAAGTTTTTGATATAAAAAGAGATAAGAATTTATCTACTCACTGAAATCCCTTGATTTAAATGCCGATATTGATTGAGTCGAGATGCTAATCATGGTGGTTACGCAGTCAGAATGTGTGTAATAATCTGAAGTTAAAGGGTTTATAGATCATATGCCGGCAGTTTTACCTGAAACAACCCCAGTTATTGGATTTCATGATCCGCTTCAATACATAAGAGTCAGAGAGTTATTTGATCGGTGTGGATTCACAAGGGACAAAATCGTTCAATTGGTTCGTCCTCATTATCTGATTGCTCAGCATCGCCAAGCAATTCTGGACAAGTTGGATAATTCGTATCCGCTCAATGTATTAGTAAAATTGCTGGTATTGTGTGATCGTTTGCCTCGAGCTGCGGTTGAAATGGCACTATGTCCGATGACGTTGGATGAATGGATAGAGGCGGGTATTCTTTCAATCGACGGACCGTCTGTTGTTGCCAATCATGTCATAAATGCTCAGGAAGATCTTTTTATCGCATTTGATAATTTATTTACTGATCATGTTCACCCAGACCATGTTCCCGGTGTGAGCGGGACCAGTGGCTGGCTCTATAAGATGACCTTAAGGCATCAAGTCGATCGAACATTGGATCTTTGTTGCGGTAATGGCATTCAGGCGATGCTCGCGGCCAGGCATAGCAATCATGTTGTTGGGACAGATTTAAATGGGCGCAGTTTGGATTTTGCCCGTTTTAGCGCAACATTAAATGAGCTTGATAATATCGAATTTTTAGAGGGCAGTACATTTGATCCGGTTCGAGGACAAACCTTTGATTTGATTGTGACCAATCCTCCATTTGTCGTTTCGCCGGAGTCGGATTATCTGTTTCGTGATAATGACATGCAGCTTGATGAGTTTGTCAAATCGATAGCTAACGATATACCTGATTATTTAAATGAAAATGGTTTTGGTCAAATTCTTTGTAATTGGATTCAAACATCCCAAGAGTCCTGGCAAGATCGATTAAAAAGTTGGTTTGCTGATAAAGGGTGTGATGTTTTTGTTCTTTGTAATTTGACGCATAGTCCTAAGGAATATGTGGAGTTCTGGAAAAAAGATGAAGCAGATATGGCGGGGTTTGAAGATCGTTCCAGAGAATGGATCGATTATCTTTATCGAAATGATGTTGAATCGGTCAGTCTGGGATTGATTACCATACGTAAGCGGACGAGCGGGATTCCAAATTGGTTTCAATCATTTAATTGGATCGGTAAGATTCAAAAGTTTTACGGTCCAGAACTTGCAACGCGTTTTGGTGTGATGCACTATTTAAGTTCAAATCCTACAGACGATGAGATGATGAAGACACGTTTTGTATTTCCGCAAGATACGCGATTGTCACAACATTGCAGTCCCAACAAAAAATGTTGGCAAACAGAGTCTGCTATGATTGAACGGCCTGATGGTATCGCCAAGCCATCTCAGGTTGATTCTGTTCTTGCGGATATGCTGCTGCAGTGCAATGGCGATAGAACTTTGGAGAATGTGCTTCAAACCGTACAGAAAAAACATCAAGTGAATTTATTTTCATCGATTCATGAAAATTTAAAAGCGGTTCGTCTGATGTTATATAATGGATTTTTAACGCCCGTTGAGTTGGAAACATTTTAAAGGAGTAATCCATGACAACATTAGTAAAAAATCATGTTTTTGGATTTGAAACAACTCAGCAAGTTGAATCTGTTCGTCAACTCTTCGCAAAGCATCGATTTAATCATCCAACCATATTGAAACGAATAGAACCGTTAAGCTATCCTGAGCACCGCAGCGTTATTGCAGAGAAATTGGGCGATGCGCCGCTAGATGTCTTAATTCGTTTGTTTATGTTACAATTGGAATGTCAGGTTGATGATGTTGCAGCTATTTTTGAGCCTATGCACTTGGAAGAATGGCAAGATGCCGGGGTGCTTGAGGTTCATGGTGATACGGTTAAGGCCATGGTTGTATTGTATCCGTTGTATGGATTGATTGTTGCGATTGACAATTATTTTGATGGTCTTGAGCGTGAGGATCATGTAACAGGTTTTAGTGGCACAGCTCGAATTTTGGCAAATATTACCATGCGAGATCCTGTCGACCGGTTACTTGATGTAGGAACCGGTTGTGGTATTCATGCGTTGTTTGCATCTAAGCATGCCAAAGAAATTGTTGCAACAGATTTGAACGAGCGTGCTATCGCTTTTGCTAAATTTAATGCCGCTTTGAATGGTGTTACCAATATTGATTTTCGTGTAGGAAATTTATTTGAACCTGTTGCCGGTGAAACGTTTGATCAGATTGTTTGTAATCCGCCTTTTGTGATTTCGCCTCAGTCTGAATATCTTTTTCGCGATAATGGCATGGATGGAGATCAGTTTCTGCAAACCATTTTACAGGGTGTTACAGAGCATTTAAATGAAGGCGGAATTGGTCAAGTCATTGGTGATTGGGTTCACCTTAAAGATCAATCTTGGAAGGAGCGGTTGGCACAGTGGTTTGAAGGAACCGATTGTGATAGTTGGGTGATTCGTCATCAAACGAAAACGCCAGAGGCCTATTCTAAATTCTGGTGTAGCGATAAAGTGGATGTTGATCTGAATGGCCAGGAGTTTCAGAATTGGTTAAGTTATTTTTCCCAAAAAAATATTGAAGCGATAAGTCTGGGCTTTTTTACACTTCGTAAATGTACCTCAGGTCAAAATTGGTTCCGGATATATGATCATTCAGAACCCATTACGGGCAGTGTCGGTGATGATATTAAACGTCGATTTGAAGGACAGCATTATCTTTCGCAAAAACCTGTGGATTTAGAGTTATTACAAGCAGTGTTGATGTTGTCTCCTGGTGCAAAACTCACAAAACAATCAAAAGTTAATAATGATCGTTGGGAATTGGAAAATGTGACATTACGTTTGACCCAAGGATTAGCTTATACATGTAATATCGATCAAAATATTGCAAATCTACTCTTATATTTTGATGGGAAGCATACTGTTCAAGATGCTTTTAATGCCTATAGCTTAGAGAATAATATTCAAAATCAAGAAAGTCTTCAAGGGAACCTTCAAACGATTCGGTCGTTTATTCATTTTGGCATTCTGATACCTGTCGTTAGTTAGTTCTTGTCATCCCTTATTTTGAAATACTTGTATCTTCCCAATTGTGATTGCAAAACGGCCATCAATTTATTTAGAAGATGGTTCATTTACGATGGTCATTAACTGTGTGGTAATTAGATTCTTTTTCAAGGTTGGATAGGTTACAAGAACAGGATACGTTTTTTTGAATTCTTCGATATCCTTATAACTTTTATCGCTGATGGTAATATCAAACGTGCCATCACCAAAACCTGACGCTGCCTGAGGAAAGATCGGAATGCCTGAACCAGATCTTGTTTCATCATTTCTCGCTTTGCGATTTATCATTTCAATATTGCCAAGATATACAATGGAATCCTGTTTGACTTCTACGGTGGCATTAATGGGGAATTTGAATGAACCCACGTATAGATTTGTAAAAGCGTAGCCGCTAATATGACCAATTTTATAGGTTCCAGGTTTCATTTTAAAACTAATCAGGTATTCATAAAATCCTTGTTTTTTATTGGTAGATGATTTGTTAACGTGAAAGATGTGTTTTTGAGTTTCACCCTCAGGGGTTTCACTGAGGATTTCTACTGATCTAACCTCCGGTTGATACTCTTTCTTATATTGATTAGATATACTTATTGAGAAGAGCCCAATGGGTTTGGTGTGTAAATCAAGTAAAGGAGATTTATATGTTAAAGGCATATGGTCATAGATTGGTTTAAGCGTTTCGCATCCAGTTATGAACATAAAGCATGACAAGATTAAAAAAACTCGTGTTGAGGATGAGATGACTTTTATGAAATTATACATAATTAACTTTCTATTTTTGGGAGTTGTTAATAGGTTTCAAGAGCTTGTCTAAATTCTTTTACTTTAGGAAGATTTCCCAGGAACTCTTTGTAAATATCTATCCAGGACATTTTTTCTCCAAATGCTAACACTTTCCGTCCCCAAATGTCGCATTCAGCAATGTTCTGGTCATTTGGGTTGTGATAGTCTTTTACCTGGAGGGTTAATTTTAAATCGATACAAGCACCTTGGTTGGTCACAGTTCTTCTCATGCCAAACGATTTGCAAAGAATGGTCTTTTGAATCGAAAGACGTTTTTTGCGAGTGATATAATCATATTTAAATTTTTTAACATCATAGCCTGTTTTGCTGAGCTGTTTTTCTAATAATGGAATCATTGTGTTTGTAAAATATTGCTTGGAAAGCTTGGGTTGTGAATTTATCCATAGTGCGTCATCGGTGACGCCCACCCAGCATACGGTGTTGGAGTCCCAGGATGACTCGGTATCCGAATAGGATGGTATGCCAGGCAGTTCCGATAGATCGGGATAAATAGGCGTCTGGGTTTTAGGTGTTGTTTCACAACCTGCGATAAAACCGCTAAGGGTTAAAAGTATAAATAGAGTTAAATTAGTAGCATGATTCATTTTATATGTCTTTCTTTAAAATGTTTGCCAGACGCGAATGGTTTAACCGTGGGCTAAATATCTATTTCGTATGGATTCGATATATTTGAATCGGAAGGAATATCAATGGCATCCATTGTTGGGATTACTAGATTAAAAAATTGGAAAGGTTTATCATCCACATTTATTTCATATTGGATACTTCGACTATGATTCAAACTGACATCATAGCAATCTAATTGAATTTGATGTTGACCAGGTAATAGTTGTAGTGGAATGACACCTAAATTTTCTGGCAATGTTTTCCAGCATCGAATATCTGCTTTGACATTTGTAGCCTGGCTGATACCTTCGGCAATCAAACCTGCTCCCAGCAAGATAAGTGCTCCGTACCCTTCAGCATCCTTGGCAGCTTCAAAAAAGACATTGGCCATGTCATGTGTTCCTTTTTTAAAGGCGGCTTGATTGGCCAGGACATTATCCATTTCGCGGCCGTTGCGTGTTGTTGCCTGGTAATCTATGTTGGAAAAGCCATGTATCACATCATGCCAACTGGACTCATTGAGTAAAACTTCAAAGTGGGTTTCTGGAGTTGGGTTTTTGATAAATATTCGGGTTTCACCATAGCGACCTTGTCGTTGCATCTCAGGTGAACGTCCAATCCATACCAGCACCAACGTGTTATAGGGTTTCATTAAAGGCCCATAATAGGATCGATAGCCATGGACGATTTTATCTTCAAGCTTATTTAGTTTCTCATAATCTATGTCAAGGATGGGTTCCTGATTCTTTTTACTTTTTGATTTTTTCTGTTGCTCTTGATTTTTTTTGATTTCAGCCTTTTTTTTGGCAATCATCGAAGTACGCATTGCCCGGATATAAGGGTGACTTTTAGCAAATGAGTTTTTTGCCAATGTCTCGAATTGTTTTTGATTATCAGGTTCATTTCGCATTTCATAGCATTTGGCTTCCATGCATTGTAATAGCCCATAGTCGCTTTGGGTTTGTTCGATGTTTGACATGGAATCTGCTAATTGACCATTTTTAAAACAAGCCAGTGCATTGTCAATCTCTCCGTTTTCTAAGAAGAGTAGGCCGGTAAACAGGCTTAGTGTGGCTTGCTCATAGGGATCGCCTTTATAGACTTTTTCAGCTTCTGCCCCCCAGTAGCTGACAGCTTTTTTTTCAGATTTTGTATCGAAGAAGCCTTCAAGACTTGTATAAGCTTCCAGTAAACATTTTTGAGCGGCCGTTTTGTTGTTTTGGGCTAAATAACTGGTACCAACTTCACATAGATAGAGCGGCTGGTTGGTGGTGGGTTTCTCACAAAAGGGATCAAGTAATTTAGGAACTTGATCATAATTCCCGTTATAAAAATTTATACGAGCTTTCTCGGCAACCATTTCCTGCTTGGCGATTTCTTCTTCGGTTAATCGTTGAATCATTGAAGTTTGATTCTTATTGATAGCAGATGATTTGCTTGTATTCGATTCACACCCCACATTCAGCATTAAACTTAATGCCAGGGTCGGTAAGATAAGCATTTTAAATTTTAACATGAAAACTCCCGCAATGTTCAGGGTAGGCAATTCCAATTACGTCCTATGAAATAATATGAGTCTGAAATTTGATTATTTTAAATATTCAGAAATAGTCATTTGATAATTATTCGCTCCAACGACAGGGCAGGTAACTTGGTAGTCGAATGTTTGTCCACGAACCAATTTAACTGTTTGCCAGTTTGTTTTATAGGCCGCAGGACCAGAGGCAAAGCCATCCTTTTGGATGGGGTCATTGTAAAAAGCGGTTTGGATAGATAGCTGGACATCAGGACCTTTGAAATCATACCATTTCTGACCGCCACGATTTCTGAGTCCGACTTTTACAATAGGAAAGCCCGTTTCATTGACCTCTAACTTTTCATAGGAGATTTCGACATATTCACGAATAGAGCGGGTGCCCAATATCGTATACATGTCTGGTCGTACAAAAACGACAGATCCTTCTTTTTGCATTTTTTCCGAAGGGGTTCGATGAGCATCATAAGTTGTTTCGCAACCTGTGGCCGTTGTTAACATAACGATGGCGATGATGAATAATTTTGAAAAAGTCTGCATAGTCGTCTCCTGACTTAAAGTCGATAGGTAAATTCGTTAACGGTATAATACTGATTGAGAGGTAACACGTTTGACTTCATACCCATATTCCCAAATCATTTCATTACTAACGGGGTCGATCAGATACAAACCAATGAGTACATAATCAGAGCGTTTGCCATCACCAGCTTTGGACAATGATGAAATATCGCCCGTTAAAATAAAGTTGGCATTTTCCTGACCTGATTTAATCTGATTTTCGAGATTAATGACATCTTCCAATACGACCATATCTTCATTGTCAACGAGCATGACATTAAACGTTTTAGTGACATTAGGGCTGTACCATAAAGAGCGATCTATGGCTTTGTATGTTAGATTGGGTCCTACTTTGATTTTTGATCTACTACTACCGTTGAGATTAATCTGAGTACCCATGACTTGATTCTCTTCTTTGTCGGTATCATGCCATTTGTCTTGATTTTCTTGAGCCCATTTGACATCTTCGACAGTATTGACAATGCCTTCATTTTTTATGCTTTGTGCAAAAAATTCACCTGTTAAAGTATAATCAACTTCAGTTGTAGAACCAGGTTTACTAAAAATCACTTTTGTTCCGGCATGTTGTTTGATTTTAGAACGCAACATTGCCGCAAAGCCATCGGCATTCATATTATAAAGATTGGTATTTGCTATGGGGGCGACAGACAACTTAATGGGGTCGTCGGAATTTTGAATCACGCCAGAGAAGGCAATTTGCTTGGCAATATCATCAATTAAGTTTTTCACTTCGGTTTGTTCGCGTTCTTTTAAAATACGTGTTCTGGCACGTTGCCCATTGCCTTGAGCAAAGAAACGAAGTTGTCCTGAAGAATATTTATTGAGATCGAGCCTCAGGCGGCGCATTAATAAATTGGTATCGACTAAATGACGAGTGGAATTTTTAATCGATTCGGTTGAAATTTGGATGATATCATCACCCCCATTGATTTCGGGTAGTGCTAATAATTCTGTTGTGACTTGCTGGGCAATCGTGCGAATGTCACTGCTTTCGATAAAACTGCCACCGATATTGTCGTCCTGATCTGGGTTAAGGACTTTAGTGTGACTTGGAGATGTGTCAACGGGTGTTGCACAACCAACCATGGCCATCGATATGGTGATCAGCAAGATATATTTTAATTGTTTCATGAATGTCTCCAGTTTTTACAAGACGTTAATAACAGATGTTCAATTTGTCATCATTTCAGCTATAAAAATTCGTACATACAGCGATTGTTAAACAATGAGGTTGTTTTCGCCGTATCGCATTGAGTTTTTCCCGAGCTAATTTAGTGTCTATCATTGTAATCGTATATATTCAGATGCTGGGGGCATCGAATAGGTTAACTCCGATGATACAACCGATTTAACGATGATAATATCAGTTTTTAAAAGAATTGCACTTCTATTTTTCTAATAAAGCCCTGTTCCATCTTAAGTAATAATAAATAAAGAGATTATGATGGATTTAAGCTTTCTTTTTCTAGTAGATCCAGCTTGCCTGCCATGAGATTTGCCAGCGGTTGAGTGACTTCAATACGTTCAAATATGATTTTGATGATGGCGCTAATAGGAGTCGCTAGTAGCATCCCTACGATGCCCCATAAGACTCCCCAGAAGATCAAGGCCAACAGAATCACCACTGGGTGCAGATCAAGTGCATTTCCCATAATTTTGGGCTCAATACCATTGCCTATACCCAATTGGACTAAACCAGGTAAAATGATGGCTGCAATTCCAGCTGCTACGGAGACATCATCCGTAAAGAATACCACCGGGATGGGAAGTAGTGTCGCAATCATTGAACCAATACTTGGAATAAAATTTAAGAGAAAAGCAAACAATCCAAATACTAGCGCATATTTGATGCCTAGAAGGGATAAGATAAGTCCAACGAGGATCCCTGTCGCGGCGGAAGTTAATATTTTGGTGATAACAAACCGTTTGACCTTGGATTCGGCCTGGGCAAGGACACTGCTTTCGGGTCTATGATGAGGTTTAGCACCTAATAATAAAAATAAAAGGAAAATCGTAATCAAGAGTGTTTGCGAAAGAATTGTTTGGAGAACACCGCTGAGATTCACCAGAAACTTGATACTATTATTTGAGACCATGCCTACAACTTTTTCGATTTGAGCACGCATGGCTTTTTCATCTGCGTTTTGATAGATGAATTTTCTGACACTATTCGGCATTTTGTCTATTATTTTGGTGGCAAAGACTTCAACCCGTTGAATATATTCTCCCAATTGATCTGCCATGATATCATTTGGATCCGCTATTGTCTGTGAGGTTGTTTTATTGTCAGAGGATTTATTGGGTGAAATAGACGAGATCACTAATCCGAGAACCAAATTAATTAAGATGAATACCATTAATAATGTCAGAATGACCGCAACGGGCTGGGGGAGTTTTAAATGTTTTTTAAGACGTTGAACCAGAGGCATCAATAGAAAATATAGAAACACCGCAATGATAAATGGGATCATCACTGATTTCATTATGTATAAACCCCAGGAGAGCGCAATGCCACTCAGGATTAATAGACAAACAGTCTGTATGCGTTTTTCACCTGGTGATGCCATGACGATCTCCTACATAGATTTGTAAGCCGAATTATTACGCTGTGAGACACTCTAGCAGATCAAACGTAAATTTGCAATCGTTGGATGGGGGGTCCTATATAGTTTAAAGACCGTGTGAGATTGGGTTGAGTATATTTAAATGGTATTACGACTATAGGTTTTTGTCTTTATAATCTTCGTTTTTGCGATCTGAAGAACCGCCCGATAATTGTAGGTAGGTATTGGTCGTAACCTTTTTATATTAATGATTTTATCGAAACATGCCTTGTTGGATTGACGATAGGATTATCATAGTGACGTTTCTTTATTGATCGTTCTCAATTGGGGGCGTAAGCCAGATAGATTTGCAAAGTAAAGACATGTTAGCTCGTGAAAGCCAAAGCAATACGTTTGCTATTCAACATCCATGGCGGTTTGCGTGGGTTCTGGTAGTGGTTTGCGCCTTGCCATTGTGTCTCATGGCAATAGGCGTTGATTTTTCAACAAACAATTATTATGTAGAAGATCAAAATAAACCGGCTAATATCACAGCGGTAGATCTGGCGCATATAAAATTAAAAGCAAGTTTTACACATACCCTGTTAGAGTGGCTTTCAGTTTGCATAGCTTATTTTGTTGCGTTGTTAGCTATCGTTTATTTTCATTTAACCAAATCGTTCTCTGTGCTGATTATTGGATTATCTCTGGTAACAGTAGGTAGTATGGATGCATTCCATATTTTTGCATCGGATCGTTTGATTGAAACACATGTCGAAAGCCAGAATTTTATACCCTTTACCTGGGCGATGTCTCGATTGTCAAATGGGATTATACTTATGGTCGGGGTAGGAGTTTTTGTGCTCTGGCTAAAGAAAGATATATTCAAATCGTTATCAAATCTTCAGATTGGTTCTATTTGTTTTGGGTTACTTATCGCTTCTTACCTGGTTGTTCACAAATTTGCTGGCATGGAGAGTTTGCCGCAAGCCATCTATCTAGATCAATGGATTTCGCGTCCATTTGATTTGTTGGCGATGATTCCATTTATCATTTGTGCTTGGGTGGTTTATCCCAAATATCTGAGGTTGTACCCATCCTATTTTTCCTATGCCATGCTACTCTCAGTCATTCCTAATATTGCCACACAGCTATATATGGGTATTGGATCTCAGGCTATCTATGATAGTTGTTTTAATGTTTCTCATGCGTTTGAGGCGGTGAGTTATCTGGTACCGTTGTTTGGACTGTTAGCGGAATATTGCAGGGCCTTTTATGCTGAACGCCATCTGATAGACTCTCTCAATCATGCTTTGGAAGATGCCAATAATGCTAAGCAAGAGGCAGAATGCATCAATGAACAGCTTGAGGGGTCAATTATGCATGCAAACCAATTGGCTCAGGAAGCGGCATTAGCCAATGTAGCAAAGTCAGAATTTTTAGCCAATATGAGTCATGAAATTCGTACCCCAATGAATGGTATCATTGGCTATTCAGATCTGTTGGATGAGACGAAATTAGATGCAGAGCAAAAGGAATGTAGCGACACGATTCGACGATCAGCTCAGGCCTTATTGGTTATCATTAATGATATACTGGATTTTTCTAAAATTGAATCTGGTAAAATGAATTTTGAAACCATTGATTTTGATTTGAATCTTATCGTGAAAGATGCTAGTGAGCTCATTGAGCCGCTCTTACATAGCAAGCCTGTTGAATTAATTACCGTTGTAGAGCAAGATGTTCCAGCTTATATAAAATCAGATCCAAACCGTTTGCGGCAGGTCATCATTAATTTGTTAAGCAACGCATCAAAATTTACTCAAGAAGGTAAAGTCGAATTATATATTAAATGTTTAAAACAAGAAGATGACCAGATTGAATTAATGTTTTGTGTTCGTGATACTGGAATAGGAATTCCTAAAAATAAACAAGCCTCTATCTTTGAAGCCTTCCAGCAGGCGGATGGATCAACTACAAGGAAATTTGGTGGAACAGGATTAGGTTTGGCTATCTGTAAACAGATCGTCGAGTATTTAGATGGAGAATTTTGTTTGGAAAGCAAACCTGGTGAGGGGAGTTCCTTTTATTTTAATATTCATTGTGGTTTAGGCAATCCTGATAATATTAATACAACTGAGTCTTGGGATGAGGTTGATGATCTGGTTCCTGGTCGAATTCTGGTTGCTGAGGATAACTTAGTCAATCAGAAGTTGATAAAACGCATTCTTGATAAACAAAACCATCATGTGGATATAGCGGCCAATGGCAAAGAGGCCATCGACAAAGTATTGGAGCATAAATACGATTTAGTGTTTATGGATATGCAGATGCCTGAAATGGGTGGTCTTGAGGCGGTACATAAATTACGTCAAAAGGGGGTGCGAGAATTACCGATTATCGCCTTGACCGCTAATGCAATGGAAGGCGATCGCCAACGTTGTTTAGAGGCAGGAATGGATGACTATCTTACCAAGCCCATTAATCAGAAAATTCTATTTGAAAAGATACGTAAATGGCTGCATCAGCCATCCGGTTATACGAGTTAAACTAGAACTCTCATTGCATGTTACCGGACCTTTCCTTGTGATATTTTGTTCGCATATTTCCTTAATCTCGATTATTAAAGGCCTTATGTGGATGGATTTTTAAATCATTTTTTTCCCTCTCCTATTGATTTACACCACAAATTTCGTTATAATAAATTATCAAATAAGTTAGTTCTTTACGTTAGTGTAGTGTCTGATTGTTCAAATCAGCAATTCGTTTTTTCTAGGAAATAATTTGACTTTTTTGTCGAGTTGTTGATAATTGCATTTTTAAATTTAGGAATCCCCATTAGCCTATGGACTCCACTGTCCTATACTGGTTCCCCCCGACCAAAGGACAACCATAGGCTTTTTTCTTATCTTCACTTTATTCAACTAAATTGCAATGACATGTTTATACGCGCAAAAGTCCCATGTGGTTAATAGAACTTAACTTGATCTTTAACCAATGGTGTGAATAGATAAACACGCCTAATGCTTGTGAGATTGGTTATTTGGGAACGATTTTTAATCCCAAAGCCGTCAGCATTTTACTGGCATAAATGGTTGGGCGACGTTTTTCGTTCAGAAATAGGCTGATGGCAGATTCGCTGCATCCAGTCATCTTTGCGAGTTGATAGCCGCTAATTCCTTGCTTCTTTTTGGCTTGTTTGATTGCCAGTAGGATGACATCTTTGTTGTGCTTACCAGGGACTTTGTTCGGGGTTTTGTTTGCCATTCTTTGTTCTCAGCTAAAAGTTTCGCCGACCCGCAAACAGATTGCGTCCCCTCCTTTTAACATTCCGGCAGGATTGGTTACCTGCAAAGTCAATACCGTGTGCTCGATATAAATATACGTTCCACTTCTATATTCCACGGCGAGAAAAACGGCCTGAGTCGATTTGATAATTTCTCAGGCTCAGTATTACATTTGCAATATATTAAGTCTATCGAATTGGGGGAATTGAGTCAATACAATTCAATATCAAACGAGTCTTGGAGTAGCGCTTGTAGCCGTTTATGAAGGGGGTTCGTACCTGGAAGCTATGTAAAATCATGATTTAATTGGGTTTATGCAATTAAAGTGGGGTGTCTATTAACTCACAGCTTTTCAACGGTTTTTGCACTTTTTTGAGGGCTTAAGAGCCGAATCCATAATGACGTTAAAATAGATAATTTTTTGTTTTATTTTTGAATTCCTAATAATCAGACTTATGATAATAAAAGTCATGTAATAAAATGGTTGTTAAATCGTTTCAAAGGGAGAAACGTATGGTTGAGATAAACAATCTATGGAAGTTTTATTCTAACCCCGTTTTTTTTAGATTGTCTAAAGTGATGAGTTTGATAGCTATTGTTTATAGCCTCTGTTTACTTGGTTGCGAAAATTCTAACGTCGTGCATATGGATAGCTCAAAGAATTCATTGAAAAGATTAGTGGAGAGTAATAAGGATATGATACAACCCCATTTTCAATCAGAGCCAGAAAAAATGACTCAGTCGCAACTGCATGACATTATTAAAAAATATACGGACTCCCCGCAAATTAATGGAAATGTTCTGCAGTGTGTTTACAAGCAGCGACCTTTATATTGCATCAGTGATGTAAAGCATGATCGTATGAGAATCATTTCGCCCATTATTCATATGGATGAAATATTGGATGAAGTGAAAGATACCTTGCTGGCATCTAATTTTCATAGTGCATTGGATGCTCGGTATGCAACCAGTGAAGGTGTTCTTTATTCTGCCTATATCCATCCATTATCTCCGTTAACAGCAGAGCAGATTGAATCTGCGGTTCGGCAGGTCGCAAGCCTGGCCGAAAATTTTGGCACCAGCTATAGCAGTGGTGAATTGCTCTATGGTCAGGACGGCAATTAAATCGATATTAATCTATCAAGTATTTGAATAGATTTTACAATTCTTTTACAAGTTTAGTGTAATCGCTATGGTCACTTTGCGACTATACTATGACTAAGAATGGTCAGAGAATTTTAATCTATAATGGAGGTTTTATGTCATGAAACATGTATTACTCGTCATATCAATTTTATCTGTATCCATACAAGCCGTTACTGCTCAAACGAAATTAGAAGGGACATCCGATGAGTTGAGCCAATTTCTAAATGGTGTAACTAAAACAGCTGTTATCCAAGGACAAGCTAAAATTAAGGCTCAGGCAGATAATATCATTTTGCACCTAAGTGTGAAATCGGAAGATAAATTATTGGAGACGGCCATTACTAAAAATGAATCAATGCGAAATCAGTTAGCCAGGAAATTGCAGAAGGTTGGGATTGAAAAAGATAAGATTGCCATGTCCAGTTTTTCCTGGGTTCCTGAAGAAGGTTATTGGAGTGATAAGTATAAATTAGATAATATTGTTAACGTGATTATTGATCATACCAATCAGTTTCAACATATCGCGGCTATTGTGGATCAATATAAAGACATCGAATATCGTGGCATGAGTATGGAGCATACTGAAAGTGAAACTTTCAAATTAAATGCATTGACCCAGGCCTGTAAAAATGCACAGCTGCAGAAAGTAATTTATGAAGAATCTCTTGGGATTAAATTAACGCCTATCAGTTTTTCCAGGAGTGAGATGGTTCACGATGAAATTCAAAGTGCATCAATTTTAAATTATAGATTCGCAATATCAAAGGACAGTTACGAGGTTCCGCAAACCGAAATGTCTACCGATAACTTTGGTGAGTTGGAGTATTTTGTGACTGTTTCGATTGAATATCGGGTAGAACCAGGATGATTATTGGACTTTCGTAGGCGGGAATTATTACGTGCTGCTATTACTATTATCGACCTAGTGTTATACGAAGTTTAGCACATCATTATTTTTTTGTGATTTTTACAACGCCGAGGTTTTGTTAAATGAAATTCTCAAAGGGTTGCGAGAGCTTTTTGAAGGGTTTGGTCGGGACATAGACCGTATTCCATCGAGGGCTGCGAGGTTTCATGTGATGGCGATAATGTGATAACTCCGCAACAATAAAAAAATAAGCTCTTTGGCCAAAATGGAAAATCCCGGGAGAAGAGGTAGGGGCTTTAAGGTCATGGAGCCAGTAAGCAAAAACAAAAATGGCCGTACTATCATCCCCAAAAGCGTCAAGCCAATGTTCTAACCCAATCACATCATCGTTGGTAACCCAGCTTTGCCCCAGGCGATTCATTTGGAAAGTATGTAGGTCACACTTACGCCCTTTGACGTCGAATAATATTTTGTTTGTGCTTTTGGGGTAGATGATACCGTCAAAGCTTTTGATCTTTTCACCAGCGAGATGGGCTTTGTGGGCTTGATCCAGCATGACATGCTTTAGCTTCCTATGATTCAGGTAAGCTGAAAAGCTTTGCTCGTAATGTTGCGATTTATTCATCTCGACAATTATGTTTGAAAGTAGGTTTCAATCGAATCTAATGATTGAGTCGATTGCGAACCATCAGACATATTTTTAATAGTGACCTTGTTTTCATTAATGGTTTCTTCGCCCAGTATCACGACTTGTTTCGAATTTTGTGCGACCGGTTGTTTGAGTTGTTTACCCAGGGCTGTTTGCTTGTAAGATAATTGCGTACGGAGACCAAGTTGTCGTAATTGACTGGTGAGTTGAAGGGCTTGTTTTTCCAGTGAGCTGTCTGTGTTAATAATAAAGACATCCCATTTTTCTGGATCAGGTTTGATCAGTCCCTTTTCTTCTAAAAGAATTTCCAAGACCACATCGCCCATGCCAAACCCGGTTGCAGGAACATTCTGTCCCCCTAGTCCGGCAAGTAAATTATCATAGCGTCCACCGCCGCAGACCGCTCTCAATTCACTGGCGCGATCAAACACTTCAAAGACAGGCCCCGTATAATAGGCCAGCCCTCGAACGATATTGATGTCAAATTCATAATAATCACCAATGCCCATGGTATCGAGCATTTCAAAAAGCGAGTGTAGGTCGGCAATAGATTTTTTGGCCGCATCTGAGTTAATCAATGATTCAATGGCTTGGAGGTTTTCTGCGTTGAGTATGTTGATCAGTTTCTCGCGTTGTGTGTCATCAGGGATTTGTTCTTTTGCAAGAGCTTCGAATTTTTCCGCAGGGAGTTTGGCGCGTTTATCGAGCAGAGCATAAATTGAATTTAGTTGATCTTCTGTGAACCCAATATCCTTAAGTAGTTCGGCGAGCATTTCTCTGCTGGATATTTTGGCAACCACATCATCGCAAGTTAGGCCTACACTGCGTAGGTAATCAATCGCGGTATAAATACATTCTGCATCTGCAAGTAGTGCATCGCTACCGACGATATCAATGTTCCACTGAAAGAATTCTCGCAGTCGCCCTTTTTGTGGTCGTTCGGCACGGCACAAGCGTGGAATGGAAAACCATTTGATCGGACGAGCGAGTGTATTGATTTGTTGGTTGACCATACGAGCAAGCGTTGGGGTAATTTCTGGTCGTATCGCTAGATCACGTCCGCCTCGATCAGTTAAATTAAAAAGTTGCTCGACAATTTCATCACCACTCTTTTGGGTATAGAGTTGGAGGTTTTCAAAAATCGGTGCGTCATATTCTTCAAACCCATTACGAAGTGAGATCGATCGCCAACCATCAAAGATCCAATTGCGGATCGCCATTTGCTCTGGATAAAAATCTCGTGTACCCTTTACTGCTGCAATTTTTGCCATTCATCAATATCCGATAGTTAATTATATAGAACGCGGATTTCGCAGATGAAATGAATGGCCACGGATTAAAAAATAAAATGTTGAATTTATCCGTGTTTATCCATTAAATCCATGTCATCTGTGTTCTATTGACTTCATTTCTTTTTTTTCTTCTTGTTAAATTTTTTATCCATATATTCTTCCAGGTCTTCCGCGCAGGAAAAATAGAGATCGTAGCCATAGTCACCGCCATGATAATCGCAATTATCATCCGAATACTTGCGACAAATTTTCGGGCGTTTTTCATAGATGCTGCACATATTGTTCGCATTGAGATACTTGCATCGACTGGCGATATTGACATACCACTCATCATCTTCAACAAAGACACTGAATCCTTCGTGGGCTAAGTACCAGCGGACGTCATCATAGTCATCCTTTGTCTCGGGCGTTTCGATGGGTAAGGCGACATATCGACAGCAAAGTCCTGCACATTGAGGGCAGAGGCAATCACGCTCTTTTTCTTTTAAAACAGTTAAACCCATGGCAATTTTCCTTCATCTCAGATGGATCAAAATCGAGTTCTTTTTTACCTAAATTCGCAAAGCGATATTACTCAATGGCATTATAGGGTTTAGCTGTGAGCGTCGTCAATGACAGATTCTGCATTTAGGCCGATCATTGACAGATAATCGTCTTGGGACTACACTATGCGACTCAATATAGCGAATCCAAGAAAGGACCATTATGAAAATTTCGTACGAGTGGCTGCAGCAATATGTCGAGTATACCGATGGACCGGAGAAACTGGGTGAGATCTTTACCCAAGTTGGCTTTCCGGTAGAAGACATACAGCAGGTGGGTGACGATTGGATGTTGGATGTGGAAGTGACCTCCAATCGGGCTGATTGCCTGGGGCATATTGGCCTGGCACGTGAAGTTGCCGCGGTAACAGGGGCTAAACTGACTATACCTAGTGTTGATTTCAACGAATCCGGAAAAGATGTGTCCAGCTTAACGCATGTTGAAAATCAGTCAGATGAGTTGTGTCGGCGCTATACCGCTCGTCTGATTGAAGATGTCAAGGTCGGGTCCGCTCCAGATTGGATGGTCAAACGCTTGGAAACATTGGGCATGCGAAGTGTTAATAATGTGGTTGATATTACCAATTATGTTTTGATGGAAATTGGCCAGCCGCTGCATACCTTTGACTTTGATAAATTAGAAGACAAAAAAATTGTGATCCGTCTTGCTCAAAAAGGTGAGAAGATGGTGAGCATTGATCAGAGTAATTTAACTTTAACGGAAAAAATGCTGGTGATCGCCGATGGAAAGAATCCTGTTGCCCTTGCCGGTGTGATGGGGGGGCTAGATAGTGAAGTCTCTGACCAAACGTCTAACATACTTTTAGAAAGTGCCTGGTTCGATCCATTAACGGTAAGAAATGCCTCGCGTCAGTTAACTTTGGCAAGCGAATCTTCTTATCGATTTGAAAGAAATGTCTCACAGGTACTGGTTGAATGGGGATCTCGCCGTGCGGCATCCTTATTAGCTGAACTTGCCGGTGGCAGTGTGGCTTCAGGATTCATCGATGTCTGGAAGTCAACTCATCAAGAACAGACGGTTGATTTAAGATTAGCACGTTTGAAAAAAGTGTTAGGAATTGAAATAGATCCTAAACGTGTCATGCAGATTTTTGAGGTCTTAGGATTTGAGCCGAACTTGGATGATCAACAAGTGATTCGTTGCAAAGTTCCTGTTTGGCGAAATGATATCACCATGGAAGCGGATCTGATTGAAGAAGTGATTCGGATTCATGGCTTTGAACATATTCCCACTGAAGAATCGATTCACATAAAAGTCAAACGTGAAGATGATTTTCAAAAGACCCGTCTTAAAGTAACTAATGCGATTAAAGGCTGCGGTTTTTTTGAAACGATTAATGTTAGCTTCATTGAAGATAAATTCTGGCCACTATTTAGCGAAAAAGGATTTGATCCTGTACGAGTAAATGAGTTTACACGTAAGGTCGATAATGCCTTGCGGCAAAGCTTACTGCCTTCCATTTTGAAGGTGCGTAAACATAATCAAGATGCAGGTAATTTGAATTGTCATTTTTATGAATTAGCCGCCACGCACCGAAGGGATGGTAAAGGCACGAAAGTGAACGAAATCATTTCTTTAGGCTGCTGCAGTGATCATGGCTTGCGTGAACTTCGCGGTGTGATTGAAGCCGTTGTCAAAAAATGTAATGGCCAAGCCTCAGTGACTTTTCAGCCTGCTGATGTGGTTTGGGCAAAAGAAGGTTGTGGTGCTAATATTCTGGTCAATGGTCAAGTGGTAGGTCAGGCAGGTCAAGCCAGTGAAAAAGTCTTAAGTACTTTTGATTTAGAAAAACCTGTTAGCTTAGCAGAAATACAATTTAATCATCTCATTGAATTAGTTAAAAGTGCCATAGCGACATTAACGCCTTTGATGAAGTTTCCAGGGATTACACGAGATCTGTCTCTGGTTTTGGATGACAATGTTGCTTGGGCTGATATTGCTGAAACAATTCAATCGCAATCGATTGATGAAATGCAAAGTGTGGACTTTGTCGATATCTATCGTGGCAAAGGCGTTGATAAAGGCAAAAAAAGTTTAACACTTTCAATGCATTTTAGAAATCCAAACGAAACCATGACCCATCAACAAGTCGATGGCTTCCAGGAAAAGATTGTTGCTGTATTAGCACAAAAGTTTCAAGCGCAACTGCGTGCTTGACCGATGCAATCTTAGAAAGTTATTTGAAATTTTCTAAACGATATGCTATAATAAACGTAGTGGATAACATATTGGCCTCTGCCATGTTAGTTACGACTGGCTATTTTCTTAAACCTATGTGCCTGAAACAGGGAAGCCATAATTTAGTTTGCCGGACACGCCTGCTTGTCAGGATTTCTGGGAACTACTGTTGGTTGCCCACTTAATTCTTTCGGGTTGTGAAAATCCTTTCGGACGGCATTGCGGTGGAGGTTCGACATAAAAAGCTTGCCTGTTTCGGTGAGCTTTTTTTATGCGCCTTGCAATCATCGTAATGAATAAACTGATTATTACGATGATATCCTCTCGACATAAACACTTATTACGTAGACGTTGATATTTTTGGAGTTGTTTCTGGATACATGGCTCTTTTTTTACTATAATGGACCTCATAAAATAATGTGATGTTATTAGGGACTCTGATTCATGTCAAACGACACATTTAATTTGGTAATTTTTGAAGACGAACAATTTTCCAATTTACTGCCGTTGGTTTATTGGCGCGATGTATCGCAATTACGTTGTGGTGCATTAACTTTATCTGAGCAAATTTGTTGCACCTGCAAAAATGAATCCCCTATCTTATTTATGCGCGAAGTCCTAAGAGCTATTTCTTTAGAAAATGAATTCGGTCAAGTGGCTCAGCAAGTGACCAGTAAAGGTTGGACCCTTTTTGTCAACGCACGTGCATTGCTTTTAGATCCAATTGAATTAGGAGATATACCAAATGTTGGGATGAGCCAAGATGACATTGCCTATATCTGGGCAGATGAAACATTATCCCAATCTTTATCAGCTGAAACGTGTCTCAATTCAGATCAATTAAATCAAGCGGTGAAATCACTTGAAAAAAGCTCAACTCCTATTGAGATGATTAAGTATCCTTGGGATTTAGTTCGATTGAATCCCAAAGCCATCCAGCACCAATGGTCAAAATTAAGTCGCCCTTCTCAAGCCAAGCGAGTTTATGAAGGTGCCTATTTAATGGAATCCGACAATATTAATTTCGGGCTTGGAACCGTCGTGATGCCTGGAGCCGTTTTGGATGCAACTAATGGTCCAATCATCACAGGTGAAAATGTTTTAATCAAACCGAATGCAACCCTGGAAGGCCCTCTTTATATTGGTGATGAAACGATTATCAACCCAAATGCAATTATTCGTAGTTGTAGTTTTGGTCCCGTCTGTCGCGTGGGTGGCGAAGTGAGCTCTTCGATTTTGCAAGGTTACGCCAACAAACAGCATGATGGCTTTTTGGGCCATAGCTATTTGGGACAGTGGACCAATTTGGGTGCCGCAACGACAACCAGTAATCTTAAAAACACCTATGGCACAGTACGAGTACCCATCAATGGTACGCTCATCGATTCAGGTGAGATTTTTGTTGGTTTAACGATGGGCGATTTTGCCAAATCAGGTATCAATACAACATTTGCTACCGGCAGTGTAGTAGGCCTGGCCAGCCATGTCTTTAGTCAGCAGATTCCGGCCCAATTTACCGGATCTTTCCGCTGGATTACGGATACAGATCAGACAAATGCCGATGTCGATAAGGTCCTGGCGACCGCTAAAATCATGATGCAACGTCGCGGGATTGAGATGTCTTCGGCTCAAGAGCAACTTTTCCGGCAAATTGCCGCCTCCGCCAGTCAATTTGAAGCCTAGTTTTTGAAAATCTCACAGGTTGGATTCCCTTGACATTGGGCTCATTTCTCGATAGAACAAGTGCTAAAATCTTACCCAAACCTAAGAAAAATCCAACTTTAGGGCTATTTTTGACGATATAATTACTTCTGTGAGATTTCGATCCCCACGATCAAGGAGACTAGGTTGAATAATCGATTTAAAACCATTGTAATACTGCTAGCGATGAGCACCATTTCATGTAATCTTGGCTGTTCAAACTGGCTGAAAAGTGACTCTGGAAAGTCAAAATCCACTTCTGTATCTCTGGAAACTAAATTTTCTCAAATTAATATCAAGCAGACCAACTCCAGCCAAGTTTTATCAATGTTGCCATCGCAAAAAATGCTGCATACGACAGATTCGGTTTCCGTCTTGCAAGAGCAAGGACGGATGAAAGAGCTTGGTATTATTCAATTTGATTCTGTCGATGCAACCGTTGACCGCAAAACCTATTTAAAATTAAGTAGTAAATCTACTATTCCGCCTTTTACTAAAGAAAAACTATATCTTCTTGTGGATACTACGATTTCATCTGAAATTTTAAATCAGCCTTTCGAAAATGGGATGCGCAAGAAAATAGCCATCTTAAAACATATTCATTCCTCAATTGTTGAAGATGCCAAACCCTATCTTGAAGATCAACAAACGGTTTCTATGGTAGGTCTGATCCGAATCGTCATTGATATGGGAATTAACGAGCTTGCTAAGCGTCCACGTGATGCGTCAGATTTGCAGACGGCCGTTGGATTTTCATATGAGCATCCTACTTTGGGCAAAACCTTTGTTCGATTGAATGAAATGCGTGAAAACGTATATCGCCTAACGATCAATGCCTCTGATACGGTAGACTCAGTGAGTGCTTGGTAATTTGAACTTAAAGGATTGGGTTGGGGTACGACTGGACTCGGTTGTTAATCAAATCCGCCTAATGATTTGATCATATCTTCGATTTCACCAATTTGCGTGATGCGCAGTCCAAATTTTTCGCCGATTTTTACGGGTTGTCCCAGTCCAATGGTTGAATTGTTTACCATTAAATCGACATGTTGGTAGGCATCTTTGTCAAATGTAATGACTGAGCCGAGATTTAGTTTGAGCACATTCGAGATGGTCATGTTTTTCTCAGCGATTTTGACAATGACGGGAACACGCATCGCCAGGATACGATCAAGATGGTCGCCCTGAGCTTCTAGAAGCATATTTGCTTGATCTGCGGCAGGTGCGGGTGCAGGCTCAACGGCTTGCGCTGTTTGCTGAGAAGCTTGTTGGGCCGCTTGTTCAGCTTCAAGAGCTTCCTGCTCTTTGGCTTGCTGAATCATTTCCTGCATGGCGCGTTCGGTTTCAGCGTCTTCATCTTCAGCTGTCTGGTCAAGATTATCCTGATCTTCTGCCATCTATGCTTCTTTCTTAATTTAAGTAATAAACCAAAAATCGCCCTTGCGATTCTCGGATGTAATATATTATCGGCACTTGAGGCAATTCGCTACAGCGTAATGCAAATTCATTTTTAATTAAGCAACAGAACATTACGTAATTCATTGAAAATATAATCACAAGGCCAAGGCAGTATTAAACATAATTATTTATCTTTTAGGTGATTATGTGAATATGCACCTCGTCAGTGACACTTCTAAATCCTTGATTTTGACCCTACAGTTATCTTGACAAGATTTGAGAATGTCGGTATCATAAAACTTTGATAGTATTCATGACGTAATTGGCATGCTGGGTGGTTAACAATCCTAATTTGGAAGGTTCAAAAATGGTAAATATTGCTGAAAAAACGATAATGATCGTTGATGATGATGCCGACATTCGTGAGGCAATCGAGACAGCTGTTTCCGAAATGGGTGATGTTGAAATCCTGACCGCAGGTGATGGAAATTCTGCTGTTGAGATGATTCAAGATAATCCGCCAGATCTACTGATTCTAGATCAAATGTTACCCGGTCGCAGTGGCTTTTTGGTTTTGGAAAAAATTAAGCAACTTCGTCAGAAAAGCGGTAAGCCGCCTGTCATCATGATTACTGCAAATCCAGGAACACGCCATAAGGTTTATGCTCAAACGCTCGGAGTAGATGTTTATTTTAATAAACCTTTCAGGATGGACAAACTCATTAAAGCTGCTGAAGATCTACTTGAGCAAGAATAATTGAGTGGGATTGCGAACGGATTTGCCTGTTTGAGCAATGACTTGATAAGTCATCCTTAATTTAATTATTATTGTACATTATCATAGTTCGTAAGAGTCAAGGATCGGCTCTTTAAACCGAGGCACAGGAGGCTCTTACTTGGGAGATTACCATAGTGAGTGAAGAAACTAACAGCGATTATCCAACAATTATCGGACCTGACGCCAACTTCAAAGGCGAATTGAATTTTGAAAAAAGTGTTCGAGTTTTAGGTGGGTTTGAAGGCCAGATCGCGACAAAAGGCAAACTAGAAGTGGCTAGTGGCGCCAATGTCCAAGCAGATGTCGAAGCTGGTAATATAGCAGTTGAAGGCGATATCAAAGGAAACCTGGCAGCTCAAGATTTGATTGAGTTAAAAGAAACCGCCAAAATTCATGGCGACATTCGTTGCGGCCGTTTGGTTGTGACTGATGGTGCAAGTTTTGTCGGACACTGTCATGTCGGTAATGGCTCAGTTGAAAAAGAATCTACGGACGCTTAATCATAGGGTTCGAGAAGTCGTAGCATATTGGTTGCCCGATGGTTTATACCGAAAGGTTTTACCTGACGAGGAGGAGACCGACGGCAACCAATCCGCCACGCGTTCTTATCATTGTACGCATTGCGGAAAATTATTAGAAGTTAGTGCTAAAGCTTTTAGTGTCAACTGTCGGCATTGTAATCAGCGGGTCAGCCTGGAAGATTACTATATCGATACCCATCACGCGATTACCAATATTGAAACAAGCGGCCATGTCGCTGTCACCGAATCAGGGCATGTACGCGCAAAAATCTGTGTGGAAGATTTACACATCGAAGGCCATCTCTTTGGGAATGTCACCGCACAGGGAAAAGTCAGCGTATCTTCCAATGGCTATATCATAGGAAACGTTTCTGCAAGAAAGCTTGAAGTGCAAGATGGCGCAAAACTTCATGGCTATTTCACCATCGGTCGAGAAGCTCCTGATAAACCTGTTAAAGAAGCCAATTCAGTTCGGTCCAAAAAACCAAGTTAAATTAATTTTTGTGAATAAGTCAGCGCTTGACCTGTTCCACAACGGAACAGTGTCACAAACGTATTATTTTTTATGCGATGCGCTTTAAGAAATCGCGCATTTTCTCAATGACTTGCGGGGCATTTTCCTCGAGAACAAAGTGCCCGCTGTCGAACAGATGGAATTCAATTTCGTTCAAGTCTCTGCGGTAAGCTTCAGCACCGGCACGCACAAAGATAGGATCGTTTGCGCCCCAGGCGACCAATGTCGGCGGTTGGTGTTCGCGAAGAAATGCGTGCCACTGTGGATACAGCTTGACGTTGTTCTGGTAGTCGTAAAACAGATCCAACTGCACTTTCTTCTGGCCTGGCCGCGACATCCTGGCATAGTCTAGAACCCAATTGTCTGGATTGATGCTCTCAGGATTTCGCGTGCCCTCGGTATACTGCCATTTGATTCCTTCTAAGCTCATGAGTTGCTCGACGATGACATCTTCTTTTTTAGTTGTCCGGTCTTGCCAAAAGTCGCTAACCGGAGCTGAGTTTTCTGGATGGAATCCTTCTTCGTAGGCATTACCATTCATCACGATTAGGCCTTTTACTCGATCGGGGTACTTGGTTGCCAGCCTGTAGCCAACGGGTGCTCCATAATCTTGCATCCCTATGACAAACTCCATGATGTTTTTCTTCTCCAGGAGCTTGTCGATCGTCGCGGCCAGATTGTCGAATGTGTAATCATAAATATGGGAGTCTGGAAAGTCACTGTTGCCAAAGCCTGGATAGTCTGGAGCAATCATGTAATAATCGCTGCCAAGAGCAGCCAGAACCTCGCGGTACATGTGCGATGAGGTCGGATACCCATGCAGTAATACAACTGCTCGTCTCCCAGGACTTCCAGACTCTCGGAAGAAGACATTTATACCATCAACCTCTTCCTTGCCATATCTAACTCGAGTTAAGTCATTGGACATTTTGACAATTTCCTATTCAATCATGAGGTTATTCTTTTTGGTTCTAATTTTCGGATTCGCTGGCAGGGATCCAATTAGAACGCGGCAAAGTTCTGTTCCAGCTGCTTGGGCGAACTGAGGTATAACGGACCAATCTGTTGTGACATTGCGTCTGGGAAAATTTCCTCAACGCCATTCTCGATTCCGTTTAGGATTGCTTCCGCTACCTCTGAGGCCGGTGTCGTATCCATGTTCAGCCCCTTAGTCATACGTGTGGCTACTGGGCCTGGGTATACGCCATGCACTGAGATTTCGTTGGCCTTCAAGTTGCTGCGTATCGACTGCGTCACAGAATGGAGGGCGGCTTTCGATGCGGAGTATCCTCCGAAACTGGGCATTGCTGCAAGAGAGGTTACACTCAATACATTCGCGATTGCGCCAGAGCCTTCTTTCTTCAGTGAGGGAAGGAGCGCCTTAGTTACGCCAAGTGTCCCGAAGAGATTTGTCTCGATATCATCACGCAACTGTTGCTCCGTGTCTTCCAACACGTTAGTGCCCGAGAATATCCCCGCGTTGTTTATAAGGATATTGATGGAGGGTACTAATTGTGATAACTGCGTAATCGTCGACTTATCACCGAGGTCCAGGTGAACGGGAATGACCCGTTCACCCAGATTTTCAAGCGTTGTTCGGTTGCTGTCGGAACGGTAGGTCGCATAGACTTTGGCCGCTTTCTTTTCGAGTGCCTTCGCGACGATGGCAAGACCGATACCGCGATTGGCTCCCGTTACAAGTACAATGCTATTTGAGATTTTCATTATTCGTTTCCTTATTTTACTTAGGTGTGTTATGCCACATTTACTTGGACGATTTCTTGTACTACACTCAGGACGTCTTCAGGGTTGGCACGCGTCGTGTAATCAGGGTCGACGTGAGCGAACGCGACTTTGCCATCACTATCAACCACAAAGGTTGCCGGTATTGGAAGATCGAATTGACCCGCTCCGTTAAACTTCTCAAGGTCACCACCCAATTCTTTGTAGATGGGACGAAGGTTCTCAGGAAGCGAAAAGGCAAGCCCGATTTCTTTTGCGTAATCGGAGCCGACATCAGAAAGCACTTCAAACTTAAGCGAGTTTTTCTCGATAGTAGACAGCGAGTTGTCCGGTAGCTCAGGTGTGATTGCCACCAGCTGAGCACCAGAGGCCTCGAGCTGAGGTAGGATCTGCTGGTAGGCATGTAGTTCCAGGTTGCAGTATGGGCACCAGCCACCGCGATAGAAAATAATAACAACCGGGCCGGATGCTCGAAGTTCTGCGAGACTCCTCTGCTCTCCGGACTGATTTGATAATACAAAATCTTTAAGCTGATCATCGATCTTCGGGGCATGGTTGACGATTCCAGATGCGATGAGTTCCTCGATGGATTCAGCGAATTTGTCAGTTGTTTCTTTTGGGAAATTGGTAAGGACATGGGCTTTGAGTTCTGATAGTTCTTTTGAAAGTGACATTGTTAGCTCCTTATTGTTGGATGAGTTTATTTATTGTTCATTGGTTTAGTTTATTTTGGTTCAATTGGATTTTTTGATTTACACTGCAACGTCTTCCTGGCTCCAGGCCATTGGTTCAAATGCCTTATCCAGGGGTGGGGTGACGATGTGCGTGGAATAGTTGGAGAGCACCTTGAGGCTCGTACCAACAATTACTTCCAAGACAGTTTGTTTGGTGTAACCGACTGCAAGGAATTCCTCAACTTGCTCTTCGGACGCCCATCCACGAGATTCATTTACAATCTCCGCGAACTTACGTAATGCTTCAAGTTTCGGATCAGCGACCGGCGTACCTTCACGTAATGCTTGGATCACGTCTGCGTCTACGCCGTGCATCTTGGCAACGGTCGAATGGGCGGCCATGCAGTAGGTGCAGCCGTTTAAGCGGTTGTTTGTCATTAAGATGATTTCACGTTCTGTTGGGGTGAGATCTGTTTTGTCGAACAGGCCCATCATGGTGAGGTAGCTCTCAACCATCACAGGTGCCTCGGCCATGGTTGCCATGAGGTTTGGTACGAAGCCCATGTTCTTCTTGATCGCTTCCAAGATGGGCTTTGAGTTTTCGGGAGCGGTTTCTGCGGTGTGTTGGATGTATTTTGTCATTGTTCTTCTTCCTTATGTTTGGGGTTTGTGTTATTTTTTATCGTTCGATTTTTTTGTTTAAACCGATCAGTCTGACTTTTTTTACCCTCTTATGAAGGATTTTTAGTTCATATGGCAATGAGTCTCTTTTTGTGTATACCAATCAGTATAAATAATACAACATTTGTACCGACTGGTCAAGACTTTTTTAAAATTTTTTTCGAGGGCTCAAAAGGCCCCGAAAAGAGCTACTCGATGAGGCTCACGGCTTGTCGAGCAATGATTTCAAGCTGAGGGCGATCGAATGCCCCACGCCCGAGGAGGCGGATTGCGACCATTAAACTAAACAACGTTTTTGCGGTTGGCTGCGGATCAACAGACTCTGGAATATCCCCTCGTACTTGGCCAACTTCGATGCAGCGACGGAAAAATGCCTCTACATGTTCCATCGATTTAACAACAATGCGCTTGACTTCGTCGCTGTGCCCGCCGATGTCTCCAGCAGTGTTCACAATAAAACAACCACGTTTATCGGGGTCTTCGACGGATGTTGTTACTAGGTCAGTATAGAACTTCTTTATGGCCGCTTTCGGATCATCCATTGCCTCAAGTTCTGCAAGATACCCAGCACGGGCTTGTGTATCGTATCGGAGCAAAGCCTGTGTAAATAGATCTTTCTTTCCTTTGAATGCATTGTATAGGCTTCCCTTGTTAATACCAGTCGCCTCAATCAAATCGGCAAGGGAGGTCGAGTCGTAGCCCTTTTTTGCGAAAACAGCCATCGCATTATCGAGTACGTCTGACTCATTGAATGATTTTTCCCAAGGCATCATTGGCCTCCTTTCATATGGTTACTATCGGTAATTATACCACTAGTCTGTACCAGTTGGTATAAAAAATTGTGGTTTTTTTAGATATAAATAACTTTTTGTGGATTTTTTGGGTGAATTAAAAGGGTTAGACACAATTTAAGTTACATATTTAAAACTGATAACCGAATGTGGTTGCGTAATTTAAGTGTCTAATGGTTCAACATCATCTGAGGGATGGTTGTTATAGTCAAAGGTTTAACCGTTTGTCGTCCAAATAAATAAAGGTATCAGGTGTTTATTTGCCTCTTTTGATTTTTCTTAGAGCATGGATTTAATTATCTCAGTCGAATACCATAAAGATGTAAGCAATAAACAGGATGAGGTGAACAATGCCGTGGATGGTGTTGGTCTTGTTGCTGGCAAAGGTCAGGATAGCGACCAATACCGTGGTAATCAATAGAACCGATTCCACAGGATCCAATCCCAGCACGACCTTGTTGCCAGTGATTAAACCAATCGTCAGGACAGCGGGAACTGTCATGCCAATCGTTGCGAGCGCCGAGCCCAGGCAAATATTAACTGATCGCTGAAGATGATCGTCCCGTGCGGCTCTGATCGCGGCAAGGCCTTCCGGGGCCAATACCAGAATTGCGATAATGATACCTCCAATCGCTGCAGGCGCATGTAATGATGCGATCTGATAATCTAAGACCTTTGCCAATGCCTTGGAGAGAAGCACAATCGGCACCATATTGGCCAGCAAAAAGCCAGCATGCAGCCCTACGGATTGGACAACCAGGCCCTCATGATCATGTGGGTTCTGACCACTGGTTCCTGGTGCTATGAAATGGCCGCGATACCTTAGCGTTTGTGCTGTGAGAAAGGCGGTATATAAACAAATTGAAACCAAAGTCGCAAACACCATCTGCGCATTTGAATAAGTACCCGCTTCGGTTGACTCGGTAAAATTGGGAAGAATCATTGTAAGGATCGATAGAGGAACCAACACAACAAGAAATGTATTTGCACCTTGAAGATTGTGAACCTGTTCACGATGTCTGCGACCACCCACCAAAAGCGAAATACCAACAAGCCCATTTAGAACGATCATCAAAACCGCAAACATCATGTCGCGTCCCAGCGTTGGATCGTCTGCACCTGTCAACATCACTGCGGATATCATCACTACCTCGATACTAATTACAGACAGTGTCAGGATCAACGTCCCGTACGGTTCTCCCAGTTTTATGGCCAGACAATCGGCATGATGTACAACGCGAAATGACATCCAAAGCATCGTCAAAAACAGCCAAATGAACAGAAACATGGGAGATGACCAACCTGATAGATGATCCAGCCAGCTTTTACCGATGAACCAGAAGACCAGTAATGTCATGAGGCCAAACAAAAGACTCATCTCACGTTTGAGTATAACAAGCTTACTATTAGAGCGATCTTTCGTGGCAGTCATGATTAGTTCCTTATGCCGCGGAGAAAAATAAAAGGCTCAGACACTATTTAAGTCGTATACTTAGAATTGATAACCAAACGTAGTTGCGTAATAAGTGTCTAATGGTTCGACATCATCTGGGGGTTGGTTGTTGTAATCGAAGGTGACTCCGCTTTTGATAAATGTTTTTCGTTTGTCGTCCATATAAACGACGAGTGATGTATCGGCATTGATCCGAAAATTCTTTTCGTTATTTAAGTCGGGAATCCATTTTGTTTTTTGTGTTAAGTCAACGCGTTTATTAATTTTCAAACGCAGTTCCGAAACGGCTTGAGCAATTGGTGTTGAATTGGACTCATCAATCGTAATGGTTTTTGTTTTTGGTTGACCACTGACAGGATCTATTTTTTCGATATTTTTATTTTTATCGACGCTCTCGGTTTGGATGCCGAGCCCAACGCTGGTTTCATAATTGACCTTCTCGCTTTTGACCCATGCATAAGCAAGCCCTGAGTTGATTACTGCACGATAGTTGATGCGTTGTACTCGGTCATTTTCAAAATCAAATGAGGTAAATGCCGAATAATTTTTTGTTTCAGCTTTTTGAACGCGAACCCCAAATCGGTATTCTTCGTCTGTGACACTGCGGTCGCCATCTGAATTTTTGTTGGCATAGAGCGATCTGAAATAGGCAGAGTTTTTCCAGAGAGGGTTTCGGGCGTTGAGTTTTAAGTGTGTTCCGATGGACGCGCGTTCAGTATTGCCACTACGCCCTGCTAAAAGTAGTTCAAAAGAACGATCCCAGATAAATTTGTTTTTTGACTCCTCTTTCGATTCCGTCTTTTCTTTTGGTTTAGTTGTTGTCACAGGAACCGGTTTGACTTGCTTTATCTTTTGGGTGTCATCAATTATAACTGGTTTGCCCAAAGTGACAATTTCGCCAAGATTGACAGGCCGTTTTGTTTTGCCATCAAAAAGATATTGTTGGTTGTTTTCAAAAAGTAATCGTCCACTTGTTGCGGGTTGATCCACTTGCAAAACCATTGTTTTGGGTTGCACTGTCTCAAGTGATTTTAGTTTTTTGATAGGGATGGTTAATGAACCCAGTTGATCAGATTCAAATTTCAGTGTGTGCTTATTGATCGAAATAACTTTACCACTGAGACTATCCTGGTTTTGAAACGTGATCGTATCAGCGTTTGTATCGGGCGTTTTTAAAATAAATATCGCCAGGAACATCATACTGAGGGGGATCCATTTGCGCATGACGACATCTCCTCGCATTTGGGATGGACTTTGAGAAAACGGTATACTCGTGATAGATTTCAACTTCTTTCACCTTCCTTGGCGAATCGCATTAAAATCCCTTACTCATTTATTTTCGATAACCACTAATTGAGGTTCATGGTCATCAAGAATTCAGCGTTTGTTTTGACTTTCTGCAAGCGTGTTTTCAGCAGTTCGATACTTTCCACTGGATTCATATCGCTGAGAACACGACGAAGTCTGTAAATGAGTTCTAATTCTTTTGGATCGAGTAATAATTCTTCGCGACGTGTACCACTGCGACTAATGTCGATCGCAGGCCAGGTACGTCGGTCAACCAGACGTCGGTCCAGGTGCAATTCCATGTTACCTGTTCCTTTGAATTCCTCGAAAATAACTTCGTCCATTTTGGAACCCGTATCAACCAGTGCGGTTGCCAGGATGGTCAATGAACCACCTTCTTCAATATTACGGGCGGCACCGAAGAATTTTTTGGGTTTTTCCAGAGCGTTTGAATCCACACCACCGGTCAGGATCTTACCTGAGTGAGGTGCTTCAGTGTTGTATGCACGTGCCAGACGTGTAATCGAGTCGAGTAGAATGACAACATCGTTGCCATATTCAACCAGACGTTTGGCTTTTTCGATGACCATTTCAGCCACTTGTACGTGTCGGCTGGCAGGTTCATCAAAGGTCGAACTAATCACTTCGACATCTTCTGCGGTTGCACGTTCCATTTCGGTCACCTCTTCGGGGCGTTCATCAATCAAGAGAATGATTAATCGAACGGCTGGGTGATTGGAGCTGATGGCATTGGCAATTTTTTCCAGCAAGATGGTTTTACCGGTTCTTGGTGGTGCCACGATCAAGCCACGCTGGCCTTTACCTACGGGAGTGACCAGATCAACAATTCGCATATTGATTTCTTCGGCCCTGGTTTCCAGAGTGAAACGTTCATTAGGGTGCAGTGGAGTGAGGTCCTGGAATAAAACTTTTTCAGTTAAGACTTCAGGATCTTCGAAGTTAATCGCTTCGACACGTAGTAGTGCGAAATATTTTTCAGATTCTTTTGGTGGACGAATTTGCCCGGCAATGATGTTACCATTTCTCAGGCCAAAGCGGCGAATCTGAGACGGTGACACATAAATATCATCGGGACATGGCAGGTAGTGATACTCAGGACTTCTTAAAAAGCCAAAACCGTCAGGCAAGAGTTCCAAGACACCTTCGCCATACATGAGACCATTTTGCTGGATGCGTTCTTTAAGGATCTTAAAGATCAGTTCCTGCTTTTTTAGCCCGGTGTAGTCCATGAGGTTTTCCTGCTTGGCTAATTCGTAGAGACTTTCTACGGTCATCTTTTGCAGGTCGGTGATATGCAATTCACCCTTTTTTACCTCTTCATATTTTTCATGCGTTTCATCTGGCTTTTGAGATTTGCCTTTAGTGCCACCATTGTCTTGAGCTTCATCTTCAATGACAGCGGCTTCGCTGGATTCAACGCTAGGTTTTGATGATTTTTTCTTTTTAGTTTTTGTGCTTCGAGTTCCGGCCTTGGCCATGATTGGTAAACTCCTTGGTTACCTGGAATTAAATGTAATTTATAACAGCTATGTTATTTATGAATAAAAACGATGTAGATCAAACGTATCGTTAATGACGATGATTATTTGCATGTATTAAACGGTTATGCCCAGATATCTGAGTCGATCTTCAACCTTGAAAATCTCAATTGCAGGGAAAGAATATTCCAAACCTTACCCCCTGCAATCCAATAAATCCACATTTTATATTCCACGTATTTGTCCAATACTCAATCAAAGAAGGATTGGAAGAAATACCTGAAATTATTTTTCCAGTATCAGGGGAAGTATTTTGGCTGTCTGTTTAGCCAAATCAGAAATACTAGAATTGTTACTTATCATATGATCGGATATTTCCTGCTTAATGTCCAGAGTTAATTGCTGTTTTTCTACATTTTTTATTTTCTCGAGATCCCACCCTTTGGATTCTTGCAGTCGCTGATGCCTAACTTCTTGATCTGCATGGACATAAATAATGGCATTGCACCAGGATTGCTGGCCAACCTCCAGCAGTAGTGGTACGTCCAGTACGATGGCTTTGATATTTGGATCACTTTGATATTGTTCAATGAGCTCTTTTTCCCGCTCAAAAATACGCGGATGTACGATGTTATTGAGTTTATCCAGGGCCTTTTTTTCCTTAAAAACAAGATCCCCCAGAATTTTCCGGTCGATTTGGCCATCAGGATTTAAGATGGCCTGTCCAAATGCCTCGACAATTTCACTAATCACATCGGGATGTGTCATCAGTTCATGATTAATATGGTCGGCATTGATCACTGCACAGCCGGCTTTTTCAAATTCCTGTGAGACACTGGATTTGCCTGAGCCAGGTGAGCCGACAATGCCAATAATAGATTTTTTATTATTTGCCATCATGTCATTCCAAATTTTTTTATCGATTACGTCAAGATGTTTTTGTTAATAGACGTCGTGCATTTTGTGTCATGTGATTTGAGAGGAGTCTGCAATCGTTTGGTGGTACTGTAAGTATTTCATTAGAAATAGATTACGATTGGATTACTGTTGGGTTTCATTTTAGCCTCGTTTTTGTTATAATTTACTCTTAACCACAAATATTCATATTTCTCCGTTTGACTGGAGATGGATATTTCACTTTTTAATTTCTTGTGAAAACAATCAATAAGTACAAATAATGCAGATAGAATGCTCAAATAATTCTGATCCCGTTGGAATTATCAACAAAATTCAGAGTTTTTTACTCAAAATCCCACGGATAGAAACCACTATTTTGTTAGTAGGATTTCTTGTTACCGTTGTTGGTAAACCTCTTTTGTTTATCAAGCGGTCGGAAGTATTTGAAATTAATCAACTCATCTATATTCTATTTCCTGATATCATATTGTTTGGGATGGTTTATATAGGGATAAACCTTTGTTTGTATTGGCGTCCAAGTCGGCATTTTCAAAGATTTTGGTTGGTATTTTCTTTCTTGATCACGCTATGGGCGATTTTAAATATTGGTTGGCTTTTTGCAAGTGGTGTGCAATTGCAACCTGGAATTTTGATTGTGCTTATAAAAGATCCAAGAGAAATATGGCCCCTGTTGCAAGCGCATTTGGTGGCAAAAAAACTCTTTTTTGCATTGGTGACACTGGGAATTATCATTGTACTTTCAATTTGCATGATTCGGTTTTTCTCTCCACAGAAACTGAATTCTACCAAAAATAATTTTCGTCGTCGATTTATTGGAACATCGGTTTGTGTCTCTGCCATGTTTTTTGCTCAGGCATTTGTGAATCCTGGTTTATCATCAAATTTATATTTTGATAATTTAAGTTATAGTAGTCATTGGCAAGCGATAAAGACTTTAGGGAATTATTTACCTGATACAGAGCGGATAACGAATGTGCCCTACGTTGGTCAAAGAGAGATCATTCTTCCGAGTTCAACAGATCAGGCAAAACCCAATGTCATTATTTTACTTTTGGAAAGTGTTTCTTATGCGGCCAGCGGATTGGGTGATCCAAGCTTAGTGCATATGCCATTTTTGGAAAGTTTGGCGAAACAAGGTGTCGAATTTACAAGAACCTATGCACCAGTACCTATGACAACCAAGGCCCATTGGTCTACATTGACAGGAACAACACCCATCATTAAACCAAATTATGTTGAAGCTATTCCTGGTGAGAACACCTATGAAAGTTTACCCTCTATCCTAAAGAGGAATGGATATACGAGTGGATTTTTTGAAATGTCGAAGGGGAATTTTGAATGTGCGCCAGGGTTATTTCATAATTTGAATTTTGATATTGCCTGGTTTAGAGAGAATCTTGAGGACCCTTCAACTTATTTAGGATACCTTTCGGGTGATGATTGCAAAATCATTGAACCTGCATTTGATTGGGTTCAGCAACAAAACGGGCCTTTTCTATTAACAATGATTACCACGGTTGCACATCATCCGTTTGTTGTTCCTGCTTCTTTTGAACCTCCAGCCGAGACGCCCTATGAAAGATATTTACAGACATTGAGATATTCCGATTTGTTTCTCAAAAAAGTTTTTCAGAAGATGGAGTCATTGGGTTTAACAGAGAATTCGATTGTTTGTATCTTAGGGGACCATGGATGTAGTTTTTCACAAGATCAAGGGTATGTCAGATGGTATCCTAGTGAAGATCTGGTTCGTATTCCTTGGGTGATGCTTTGGCCTGGACACATTGAAGCGGATACAAAACGAGATGGGCTTTGTAGTCAAATCGATGTGACTCCCACACTTTTAAACCTGATGGGGTATGATATTCAACAAGCAAATTTCGATGGATTAGATGTATTAAATAAAATACCTGACACAAGGCGTGTTTATTTTTCCTCATGGCTACCAGATAGTCCAAGGGGGTTTGTTGAAGCAGACAGAAAGTGGGTTTATCGCCCCAGTGTTGATAAGATGGATTTGTACCATTTAGATCAAGATCCTCAAGCCATGCGTCCAGTCGAATATGTTGGAGGCGATCGGGAAAAGATTCAGCAGGAAATACTTCACTGGGCGAATACAACCCAAATTTCGATATCGCCTACAAGTTTTACAGAACAAATTTTATTTGACCATTGGCAAACATTTAGTTCTGGTCAACGTGGATGGGCTTATTATGTGCCTTAACCCGTATGAGTGACAATGGAGTTATAAGTGGATGACTGATAGAGTTAAAACACAATCAATTAGTTTTTTAGTGTTAGTTGGTTTAATGAGCTGGGCTTTTTGGCCAGAATTGCAGAAGATTGTCAGTAGAGGATTGTCAGATAGTGAGTGGGTGCATATTTTATTATTGCCATTTGCTATCGTATTTATTTTTTATTTGAATCGAGATCATTTACTACCAAAAATAACTATGGGGTCTAAATGGGGACTATTACCTATTTTTATGGGAGTGATTTTGTATGCATTGTGTGAATGGCCATTTTCCTATGGTATTGTACAGGATTATATGATATTGCCGGTATTGATTGGTTTAAGCTGGTTGATTTTTGGTAAACAATTTACCATTAAAATTATGCCTTTATTCCTGTTGGTTTTTATATCGATTCCTATAGGTAGCCGTATATGGGCTACATTAATTATTTACCCTGAAACATTAACATTGTCTTTAACCAGTTATATGATGGATCTTCTTCCGGGGGTTGAAACCACACTATCGGGAACAGATATAACACTACGGTTGAGTCAGGGAGAAAAAATAATTGCCATTGGTGAATCTAATCGCGGGGCAAAATTATTCATGGCATCAGGGTTTATTGCTCTTTTTGTATTGTATTCATCCCGATGTTCTTTGGCTCGAAAAGTCATCGTGTTCATTTTGTTGATTCCGGTTGTGTTAATCAGTAATTTTATTCGTTTTTTGTTATGGGGGATCCTTTTAGCTTACACTCCATTAGATTACTTGAGTTCTGCCCCCAGGACTATTACAGGTATATTTGCTTTGTTATTCGTTTATATGGTCGTTTGTTTTTTATGTGCCGTAAAATTAAATTTATTTGTTGAAGACTCTGATGATGAACAGACTTCAAATGAGGTTTAACTGATGACATCTAAACAAAAGAATTCTGCTGGAATATTTTTTTCCCTTTCATTTTTAATACCTGCCATCTTATTTGTTTTTATGGCAACATCCTTAAGACCTCTGTTGGGGACTTTAAAAGAGCATTATTCAAAGGAATCGATTGAGCTAAGGAAATCATTGCATGAATTTAATTTGTCTTACTTGCCTTCATTTGTGAGCGATTGGTCATTTACAACTGAAAAAGCAAAAGATGATGTAGAAACGCAGGAGTATGTAATTGGGCGAATGGCACATAAAAATTCAAAGGCATTTCCCAACAAAGCGGCTGTTTTTGTTACATATTATAGTGAACCAGGTAATCAGATTCCCCATACGCCCGATGTGTGTGCAAGACAAGGCGGGGCAACAGTTCTAGAAAAACGTTTTATTACCATCGATGTGCCTGGATTAAAAGGGACATCGAAAGAAGTAGAAGTCTGTCTGTTAAAATTGCGAGAAGCGGGAGTATGTACATTGGTTTTATACACCATTTGTGCTGAAGGCCAGTTTCGAGCGACGCGCGGGGAAGCTCGCTGGATATTAGATAAGCCGGGTAATAAACGTGTTTATTTCAGTAAAATTGAATCCCTGGTCTTTTACCCGGTAGATTATACCACAGAGCAAGAAACTCAAGTGCTTGCATTAGGAAAAAAATTGTTTGTCGAAACAGTACGTCCTTTGGTTGAACATTTTTATCCAACGCAGGAAGATCTAATGCGGTAAATTGGGGGCAGATTTTTTCTTAAGAACAGTGTGAATGATAAGAATTGCGAGTATGGTTAAGATGATGACGATTCGATAGTGGGATGGTTCTTTTACCGGGGCGGCAACATTTGGTATGGTAATCATATTACCTGATTTTAAATGTAATTTAATCGATGTTTTTCCAAGGGTTGCGCCTTGGCTGCTGACCCTGACGGAAAAGTTTCCTTTGCTAAACATTTTAATTTCATTGGAAGAATTTGTAGACTTGGCGATGAGCACTTTACTATGTGATTCAATCGCCCATCCAGTAGGGACTTGAAAGTTGTATGTTTTCCATTCGTTCATTTCAAATCCGATGATGGGGTCGTTGCCTTTATTGGAAACGGTATAATGATATACGCTTGATTGGACATCAACGTCGAGTTGAACATTTTGTTCTTTGTGAGATTCCAAATTGCCAACCATGGCGAGCATAAATACAAACATCGTTAGGGGCACAATATTTCCTTCGTCTAATTGGGAGCCATGTAATAAATACGCATTAGGCGAATTCATTATATCAAATATGTTATGATAAGAAAAGGTTCATTTGCATTCCAACCAATTAGGGCCGGTGCCGATGTCGACGATCATGGGGACATCAAGTTCCAAGGCTTCGGTCATTTGATGGCGGATGATTTGAGCATAGTCCGTGGCTTTTTCTTCAGGTAGTTCAAAGACCAGTTCATCATGAACTTGCAGGATCATTTTGAGGTCCAGTTTTTCATCCTGGATTTTTTTGTGCAGGTTAATCATCGCAACTTTGATCATATCTGCCGCGGAGCCTTGAACGACGGTGTTGACGGCCATGCGTTGAGCGAGATTGCGGCGTGCGACAGCCTTTGAATGAATATCTGGTAAACTGCGACGGCGACCTAAAAGCGTTTTGACAAATCCGTTCTCTTTGGCTTCTTCGATGACGCCATCCATAAAATGTTTAATTTTGGGATAGCGTTCAAAATAGCTGTCGATAAATCTTTTGGCTTCATCGACTGGGATGCCGATGGTGCGACTGAGGCCGAAGGGAGTTTGCCCATAGATAATACCAAAGTTTACCGCTTTGGCTTGGCTACGTTGTTCGCTGTCCACTTCATCTAATTCGATATTGTTGACTTGCGCTGCAACGAATTGATGGATGTCTTGATTGGTATGGAAGGCATCCAGCAGGCCTGGGTCCTGGCTAAAGTGTGCGAGTAACCGTAATTCAATTTGCGAGTAATCCGCGGCAAGTAAAATATTGCCATCACCTTGAGCGACAAATGCTTTACGAATTTTTTGACCTTGTTCCGTTCGAATGGGAATGTTTTGTAAGTTTGGATTTGAGCTGCTCAGTCGTCCGGTTGCTGCGACGGTTTGGTTGAAGGATGCATGAACGCGTTTGGTTTTGGGAGAAATCATAGAGGGCAATTTATCGACGTAGGTATTTTTTAACTTACTAAGTGTACGGTATTCCAGCATCAATTTAGGGACAGGGTGTTGCCAACTTAACGTTTCCAAAACTTCCTGGTCAGTCGATGGGCCTGTTTTGCCTTTTTTGACAGGTGCTAACGCCAGATCGGTAAACAATACTTCGGCGAGTTGCTTGGGCGAATCGACATTAAATTCACGCCCTGATTCTTTATAAATTTCCTCTACAAGTAAATCGATACGTTCACTCATTTGAGAGCTGACTTTTTTGAGCCAGGGCACATTGAGTGCAACGCCATGAAATTCCATCTCTGCCAACACTTCGAGCAATGGTAATTCAACATCATCGTAGAGTTTTTTCAAATCTTTATCATTAAATCGATCTTCAAAGAGTTTTGTTAATCGCCAGGTGACTTCGGCATCTTCAGCGGCATAATCTGCGGCCAGATGGGGTTCGACCAGGTCAAAGGTGATTTGCTTTTTTCCTTTACCGATGAGTGATTCTAAATGAATGGTTTCGTGGCCTAGAAGTTCGAGTGCTAGGATATCCAGGTTGTGTCTTGTGCGAGTTGAGTCCTGTAAATAGGAGGCGATCATGGTATCAAAGTTGATGCCATCTAAGGGGGCTCCGGCACAGCGCAAAATGATGGTGTCATATTTAATGTTTTGACCACTTTTTTTAATGTTGGGGTCTGCAAAAATGGGCGCTAGTTTTTCGAGAGTTTTCTCTTTGTCTAAAGCGGCTTGCCCTAATGGCACTTGAAAGGGTAAATAGTATCCTTCGCCTTCCTTCCAACTAATGCTCAAACCAACGAGTTCAGCATTGATGGGGTTTAATGATGTTGTTTCTGTATCGATTGCAAAGGATGTTTGTTTTTTAAGCTCTTCAAAAAAAGTATCAAAACTGGTTTCGTTATCAATTAAATGAGCTTCAATTTTTTTTGTATTAATGGGAACTGCAGCAGGTGTTTCTACTTGTGGGGATTCTATGTCTGCATCTTTGTTCAGTTGAGTCAAGAGCCGTGTAAAGCCCAATTCTTTGAATAGTTCGATGAGTTCAGGTTGTTCTAATGGTTTGATGGTTAAATCATCCCAGTCAATGTCAATCGGTGCGTCTTCGCGGATTGCCACCAGTTCTCGTGAGAGTTTTAAAATATCGGTACTTTCTCGTAGGCTATTGCCGCGTTTGCCTTTAATTTGATCTGCGTTATCGAGCAGGTTTTCAAGCGTATCATATTTTTGAATCCATTGTTGGGCGGTTTTAGGTCCAACGTCAGGCACGCCTGGAATATTATCTGAGGTATCGCCCGTTAATGCGAGAATGTCTGCGACCTGGTCTGGGCGAATCCCCTTTTTCTCGAAGAGCGATTTTTCGTCCAGTACCTTACCATCTTTAGGGCTGAACATAACAACATCTGGTCCGATGAGTTGCTCAAGATCTTTGTCTTTGGAGCAGATATAAACTTTGTGATCTTTTTCAACGCCAATTTTTGAGAGCGTGGCAATTAAATCGTCTGCTTCAAATCCATCAATGCTACAAGTCGTAATCTCCATCGCTTGGAGAATATCTTTGATGCGATTAATTTGTACCGGGAGATCTTCGGGGGCTTCAGGTCGATTTGCTTTATATTGGTCATACATTTCATGGCGGAATGTTGGGCCAGGGGCATCTAGTGCTACGATCAAGTGATCAGGTTTTTGCTCATGGATTAATTTCAAAAGCATATTGGTAAATATATAGGTTGCCTTGGTAGGTTCGCCTGATGGGCTCACTAGATTTGCGCCCATAGGTGCATAGTATGCTGCGAAAATTTGGGCGTGGCCATCAATAATATAGAGTGTTTTTTTCATAAAGTATTTATTTTCAAGTGATAATGGTTATTTGTTGGATTAAATATCTCCATTGAGTGATCAAGCTTCAGAAAAAACATTGGCTAGAAAATCACGCAACTGCATAGTATACATTCATTTACAGGTATTTCCACCCTTCTATTATTGCATACTCTTTCTGATAGATCCAAAGGTAAATGATATTTTTTCTATCAAATTGCCTGTGAAAATCGTGCTCTGGATTGATTTTTATTGACGATTTGGCCTGAATTTGCGACAATATGTCCACTTAAAACTTAGGAATGACCCACCAATAACAACGCCTCAGGTCGACAATCGACATCGGAGGCAAACATCCCTTAAGGAGACAAGAGTAGATGCCATCGTCAAGAGGATCGTCAAATAGTACCGGTACCCTTTGGGCCATGATTATTTTTATCGTGCTCTTTTTAGTTGTATCTGTGGTTGCAATCATGCAGCTGATGTCCAACGAGCAGCTCAAACGTGAACGCGATGATGCCGTCGCAAAATTTAATCGACTGGCCAAACCAGAAGAATTCAATTCTGTGCAAATGATGGTGAATGGTCCCCGAGATACGGTCCTCAAACAGATTACCAATGATATGCGTTTTATGTCTGAATTGGTTTTGGGAGAAGTGGGGTCCGATTTTGATTTAGCCGGTTCTCGAAATATGGTCGAGCGTCGTACTCAGGATATCCGAACCCAAATGATGGAAACATTTTCTGAACTTGAATTGGAACCCTTAGGAGAGTCTGCTGACGGACGTTTTTATGGTTTTGTTCCCAGTATGGCATTTTTAATGGAAGCTGTTTACAATCTCAGATCAAAAGCTGATCTTGAAAAAGAACAATCTGAACAAGCGAAAAAGCTATTCGAGATTGAGAAAAAGCGGCTGGATGACGAAATTAAGAAATTTCAAGAGGCTTTGTTAAGTTGTAGTCAGTATGCTGAGCGGGAAGAAACGGAATATAATCTTCTCGAAAAGAAGAATACGGATAATTATGAGCAAACATTCAACTTGTTAAGTGAAGAAATCACAAAGAAAGATAAAGACCTTAACGAAAAAGAAGCATTGATTCAGGCAAAAGACGAAAAGATTCAGGGGCTTAACGAGGAAGTTAAAAACTATCGAGAACGATTAAGTCAAATTCAGCCAGAACCTGATTATGAATTAGTAGCACGTAAACCTGATGGTTATATCGTTTCTGTTGTACCTGGTGAAAAACTGGCTTATATCAATTTAAATCGTAAGGATTCCATTTACCGTGGTTTAACTTTTGCCATATATGATAGTTATACAGAAATTTCTAATGACAGCAAAAAAGGCTCACTGGAAGTTGTTGAAGTGATGGACAATATTTCGAAATGCCGAATTACTGCGTCTGACCCTATCAATCCGATTCTTGAAAAAGATTTGATTGGAAACTTAATCTGGAGCGAAGATACGCAATATTCCTTCTGCGTCATTGGTGATTATGATTTTGATGGTGATGGAATCATTGATGCTGGTGGTGAATCGCGTATGCGACAATTAATTGATAACTGGGGCGGTACTTCAAATCGAACCGTTTCTGTTGATACGGATTTTCTCGTGTTAGGTCATAAGCCTGTATTGCCTGAACGTCCAAGCGATGAGGACTTTGATTCACAATCAGCTAAAGCCTTGGAGTACAATCAAATACTTAAAGAAATCGAAGCGTATGATAATGTCATTAAAAACGCAACGGCTTTAGGTGTACCGACGTTTAATTTAGATCGATTCTTGCATTTTATTGGTTATTATCAGCAAGCGCGTAGTAGTCGATTGTAGAATCGTTTAATAAAAAGGTTATTGCAAAGAATAGCCTTTTGGAATGATATAGCGTTTCCACATAACGCGATAATTTAATAAGCTGGGGGTGGCATAGCTTATTTTTATATTGATTTACTAGAGATCTTTTCTCCTCCTTTGTTTTAGGTGAGACAGAGCAATCCCTCCTGTTCTGTTTCGCCTTTTTTTATTTAATTTAACATCGCCAAATTTAACTAGTTGCGCAGCTTAAGTGATTTATCCAAAGAAATCTTCTTGTCCAAAGGGGTATTTAAAAGTTAAAATGGACGGAATGTTTTGCCGAACACATTTATGCATAGATGAACAAACTCTTAGAATAGCAATTCAACATGGCTAAAAAAGTAATTTCTGTACGCGGTGCAAAAGAGCACAACCTCAAATCGGTGGATATTGAAATTCCTCGCGATAAGCTGGTGGTGATTACTGGATTAAGCGGCTCTGGTAAGAGTAGCTTGGCATTTGACACGATTTATGCCGAGGGCCAGAGGAAATATGTAGAGTCTCTTTCAGCATATGCACGCCAGTTTTTGGATCAGATGCAGAAACCGGATGTGGAAGGTATTGAAGGGTTGCCGCCAACCATTGCGATTGAGCAGCGTGGTGGCAGCCGTAATCCGCGTTCAACGGTGGCAACGACAACCGAAATTTATGATTACCTGCGATTGCTTTATGCCCGGGTTGGTCAGCCGCATTGCTATATTTGTCAGAATCCAATTACTACCCAGCATGTGGGGCAAATCGCCGATAGTATTTTGACCTGGGAAGAAGGTTCTCGTATTCAGGTGTGTGCTCCGCTGGTCCGTAGCCAGAAAGGTGAACATGCCGAGGTGATTCAGCGTGTGATGCGTGAAGGCTTTGTGCGTGTACGGATTAATGGGCAGCTATATGATATTAAAGAAACGCCCAAACTGGATCGGCATTGCCAACATAAAATTGAGGCGGTGGTCGATCGTTTGGTGACCAAACCATCGATTCGTTCGCGTTTGGCCGACTCATTGGAGGTGGCACTGCGGTTGGGGGAAGGTTTGGTATTAATTCTGAAAGAGGAGGGAAAAGGGAATTGGGAGGAGCACTTTTTTAGTGAAAATTATGCCTGTTTGAATCATCCGGAAGCGTCGCTGCCTGAGTTATCACCGAGGTGCTTTAGTTTTAATAGTCCTTATGGTGCTTGCAGTGAATGTGATGGATTGGGGACTATTTTAGAATTTGATCCTGATTTGATTGTACCCGATCCCAGCTTGAGTTTAACCGAAGGTGCGATTGATGCATGGCGGCATGGTGGCAAACGTATGAACATTTTTTATAATCGTTTGATTCGTCGTTTTTGCCGCGAGTATAAAATCAGTCCTGATACACCTTTTAAAAGTATTCGTGCCAAGATTCGAAAAATCTTGTTGTTTGGAAATACCACCGGCGAAGGTGCTGCTTTCGAAGGTGTGATTCCAAATTTATCGCGGCGTTTCCAGAAAACGGATAGTGAATTTGTCAAGGCAAGACTACATGCTTATTTGTCGGAGCAGTCTTGTCAGCATTGTGAAGGCAGGCGTTTACGTCCGGAATCTTTGGCTGTGACAATCAATGATAAAAATATTGATGAAGTTACCCGTATGAGTATCCATGAGGCGCGTGCTTTTTTTGACAATCTAAAACTTTCCAAAGAGAATAAACAAATTGCTCGTATGATTATGAAAGAACTTCAAGATCGTTTGGAGTTTATGGATAATGTCGGGCTTGGCTATTTAACGTTGAATCGAAAAAGTGGTACGCTCTCTGGTGGAGAAGCACAGCGGATTCGACTGGCCACACAGGTGGGCTCGGCTTTGGTGGGTGTCTGTTATGTTTTAGATGAACCTTCTATCGGTTTGCATCAGAGAGACAATCAGAAACTGATAACGACGTTACGACGGTTGGCTGATATGGGCAATTCTGTATTGGTCGTCGAGCATGATGAAGATACGATTCGTGCCGCGGATAATATTGTTGATATTGGACCGGCTGCTGGAGCACATGGCGGCGAAGTGGTTGCTCAGGGATCGATTAAGAAAATTTTATCATCCAAACGATCCTTGACAGGGATGTATCTTTCGGGCGAACGAAAAATTAAAGTCCCGGAAAAACGTCGCAAGGTGAATTTGAAGCATTGTATTGAAGTAAAAGGTGTAACGCAAAATAACCTTAATAACATTGATGTAAAATTTCCACTGGGTGTTTTTGTTTGTGTGACAGGCGTGAGTGGCTCTGGTAAAAGCAGTCTGGTTCGTCAAGTGTTACTGCCTGCGTTGCGTCGAAAGCTTTATAGTTCAAAAGAGCGTCCCGGTGAGTATAAAAAAATGGTCGGCACGAATCGCATTGATAAAGTGATTCAGATTGATCAGAGTCCGATTGGTAAAACGCCTCGATCTAATCCTGCGACCTATACAGGCGTATTTGATTTGATTCGCCAACTTTTCAGTAAAACACGCGAAGCTAAAATTCGTGGCTACACACCAGGGCGATTTAGCTTTAATGTGAAAGGCGGCCGCTGTGAAGCTTGCCAGGGGCAAGGGACACGCAAAATCGAGATGCACTTTTTGCCTGATGTTTATGTTGAGTGTGAATCCTGTAAAGGAGCAAGGTATAATCGTGAGACCTTGGAGATTTGCTATAAAGGCATGAGCATTGCCGATGTGTTGGATATGTCGGTGCAAGATGCGTTGTCCTTTTTTGATTCCTTTCCAAAAATAAAACAACTTCTCTCTGCACTCCAAAATGTTGGGTTAGGCTACATGTCATTGGGACAAGCATCTACGACACTTAGTGGTGGTGAAGCTCAGCGCGTCAAACTTGCTACTGAACTTGGTAAGACAAGTACCGGCCATACCTTTTATGTGTTAGATGAACCTACGACAGGTTTACACATTGCAGATATTCATAACTTATTAAATGTTCTCGAGCGTTTGGTAGGAATGGGCAACACAGTGGTTGTGATTGAACATAATCTTGATGTGATTAAGATGGCAGATTACGTCATTGATCTTGGGCCAGAAGGTGGAGATAAGGGCGGGGAGATCATCGCGCAAGGTAGCCCTGAAGATCTCACAAAAATTCCACTCAGTAGCACAGGCCAATTCCTTGTTGAAAAATTAAATGGAGAGTGTTAGTTTGTTTATCCTTTAACGCAGCGATAGACGAAGGCGGGTGGAACGTTATTCCAGATGACTTTTGATTTTTCTACGGTTTCAAATTTTTGTTGGATGGCTTTTTTGAACCGTTTCGCGGCAGGCAGAACCATGCCTTGCAAATAAGCAAACGTTGCAAGAACGCCGCCGGGCTTAAGCGCGTTATAGGTAGCATCAAGTAGGCGGTTTTGCAAGTCTGGATTAAATGAGGCCCAAGGCAGGCCGCACACAATACAATCTGCTTTTTCAGAGATACCTAAATCTATTAAGATCTCATCAATATTTTCAATGCAGTTTTCCTCAATATGTATGCCGGTAAATTTTCGTTTTAACAATTTTACCAGGTCGGGATTTTGTTCAACGGCAACCATTTGGGCATTGCGTTTTTTTGCTTCGAGAATATGACTCGTAAACGCACCTGTGCCGGGACCAAACTCTAACACCAAGTTAGCATTGCGGACATTAGCTTGATCAACAATTTCTCGAGCAAGTTGTTTAGAGCTGGGGGCAACGGCACCTATTTTATCCGTTGTGGTTATCAGCTGGCGTAGGAGTAATGCAGTTTCTTTCATTGCTTTGTTCCGAGTAGATAGGCAGAATTGAAACCAACAATCAGCGAATCAGGATTAGTTGGTTATCCTAATTACAGGAATATCCAAGAATGACAGGATTCCTAATATCTGCCCAATGTCAACTCATATCATGAGTAGGATGTTCTTAACTTACCATAAATAAGAAAGATATCAACAAAAAAGATTCATGGATCTGTTTTGTTGGCGTCTGATTGAACTCATAGTCCCGTTTATATATAATGATACTTTTAACAGGAAGACGATGTATGTCAGATAAAATTACTATAGCCACATTAATAAAGAAGAAATCTTCTGGCCAGCCAGTGTCGATGCTGACAAGCTACGATGTTGCCATGGCGCAGCTAAGCGAAAAAGCGGGTGTCGATAGTTTACTGGTAGGTGATTCTCTGGCTCAGGTGGTTTTGGGAATGGATTCCACGCTTCCAGTAGAAATGGATCTGATGATCGCCTTGACAGCTGCAGTTCGTCGCGGGGCACCAAATGTCTATTTGGTGGGAGATATGCCGTTTCTAAGTTATCAGGTTTCCGAGCGAGAAGCGATTCTTAATGCGGGTCGTTTCATGAAAGAAGCTGGTTGTGATGCCGTAAAACTTGAAGTTGATGAGCGTCATTTAGGATTGGTTGCTGCACTGAGCCGGGCCAATATTCCAGTCATGGCACATTTAGGACTTAAGCCACAATCGATCCATCAGATGGGACATTACAGGTGTCAGGGAAAAACCGCTTCAGAAGCGATTGAAATCGTTCATATCGCTCAAGATATATTGGCTGCGGGGGCGTGTAGTATTCTTTTAGAGTGTGTCACCAGTGAAGTGGGAAAAGCTGTTAGTGAAATAACTCATTATCCAGTAATAGGTTGTGGTGGAGGTGCTGGTTGCGATGGCCAGGTACTGGTGCTGCACGATTTATTGGATCTTCCAGGAGCTGGTAATGCTAAATTCACCAAGGCCTATGGGCAAATAAGTGAACCGATTCTAACAGCGATGCGTAATTATGTCCATGAAGTACAATCTAAAAAATTTCCCGATGCAAGCCACAGTTATCACATGTCTGAAGATGAAAAAAGGCAATTTGAACAGGAATTGTCAAAATAGACACAGTTCATAAATATTTGGGGTATAATAGCGTAAAGAGAATGTGTATGATGATGCCGAATTGGCATTCTCAATTACAGTAAATATTATCACCGAAATATCATTCAAAGACTTTGCTTTTTGGAGATTATCATGAATCAATTTTTTGATCATCAACATCATTCGATTGGAACATCCAAATTTTCAACTATTCTACTAATTTGGATTTTAGTGATTTCCAGTATGACACCTTTGCAAGCGAATGATCTTACTGAGCAGGAAGTTCAGATAGCCAGTCAGTTTAATGATGTCTTTCGGCGAGCGATTGAGCGTGTTCGTCCGGCGGTGGTCTATTTAGAAGTTTTTGGTAGCACGAATGTTCCAGGTAACAATAGAGGGGTTGGTATGGGCAGTGGTTGCGTGATTGATCCTAAGGGATATATTGTGACCAACCATCATGTCGTTGAAGGAGCAGATAAAATCGAAGTCATCTTGGCAGATGGCAGAAAATTTGTTGCCCAGGAAGTGAATACAGACCCGGATACTGATTTAGCTATTGTAAAAATTGATCCTAAAGATGAAGCGCTTCCTTATGCTGCTTTTGGTGATTCTGATAAAGCCAATGTCGGTGATTTTGTCATGGCGATGGGAAGTCCCTTTGGATTTGAGCAAACTGTGACTATGGGAATTATAAGTTTTAAAGGACGTCAAATGGATATCCTGGATAGGACCTGGGGATACGAAAATTTTATTCAAACCGATGCTGATATTAATCGTGGGAATAGTGGTGGTCCGTTAGTCAATTTGTTAGGTGAAATTATAGGTGTGAACGCCAATATATATAGTCCGGTCGGAATTTCTACCGGATATGGTTTTTCCATTCCAAGTAATCAAGCGAAATATGTATGCCAACAGCTCATTACAGATAAACAAGTGAAACGTGGGTATTTGGGCATTTTCATGGTAAATATGAAAAAGGTTCGCGAAGTATGGGACCTATTTCAAGAAACGAAAGTGTACAATTTTACCTTGCTACCAAAGGAGC
>JANQJS010000053.1 GCA_028281535.1 Sedimentisphaerales bacterium
TAAACGATTCAATACTAATATTTATTAAGAAAACCCTTGCAAAATAACTGATAAAGAGTAGAGTAACTTAAAAGGGTTAAATTCAGACAGACCTTTCCGGCAATTTAATAAATGGCTTTACTAAGCGAATACGTTTCAGTCTAAACTGGAAGCATAGATGTCAAGAAGCGTAGGCGGGCTTGGTGCGCCTTTATCATGTCCCATTGCGATCGATAAAGGGCACCATTGCTTTCATGTTTCTTGACGGGCTCTTCCAGGCCTAGACTGAGCATGAGGTAGTGGTGTCCTTTTAACACATTCGTGTTTCCTAACGCCGCGATCATTGTGCCGCAAACCCGGCTCCGTTGTCGCCTGCGTTACCACCGAGCATGAATCATTCATACCAAAAGGATTCCATTCAATAGAGAGGCTTTGCGCCCATTGTACGCCGCGACCGTTCTACGTGAACCCGCTTCCGTTGGGCGCTACATTGTTAGCGAGATATGAAAAGAGGTTTAACCACAGATTGCGCAGATGAACACAGATTTTAAAGGCATAATATTTTAGTTTTAAATAACAAAATACAAATGCTTTTAATTAAATTTGCGCTAATCTGTGAAATCTGTGGTTAGAAACGATTTAAATACACCATCCCCATTTCACCTTTGGTGAACTGAGGCTGCCACCCAGGCGTTCGCCTGATTAAGCTCTTGAGTTCAGTTGTGATGATGGCTCCGCTGTCGCCTGGGTGAATGCGAGATATGAAGAAAGGTAAGAATATAAGAGAGGTATGTTAAGGCCGCAACAGTCTATAGAAAGAGCTCGGCAGAACCCTATGGAGAATACAAAAGCAAGTAATCAGAAAGGAGGTGATGCGAATCAGATAAACACGGAGAGGTTCGTCTGTAGTGCTTGATGTCTCGTTTTAAGGTAGTGATCAACGAGAACGGGTTCCCGTAACATGATCGCGGCGAGACACTCATGCGAACGCATGTTTGGTTGGTGTTGGGACAGAAACTCCCCATTGCATTGTGCTCTGAGTGGGGCAACCAGGCTTAAAAAAGGTGGGCAGAAATCTGCCCACCCTACATCTACTTTTATAACTGGCAAGTGCCGTACACACGTATCACCCATTAGTAACGAACAGCGTGAGTGGGTTACTAACAGGACGATCGCGGCGTACTTAACGCACACGAACGTGTGCTATTTTACTTGGATTTTAAAAGACCAGGCGTAATCGCAGGGGAGTTTTTTGGGTAGCTCTTCGATGATAATGTCGTTGTCTTTTTGTTGCCACTTTAGTGGTTTGTTATCGCCGAGCATGATAATGTCTGATCCTTCTACCGCTTTGACGCCTGGGATTGTAAAGGGGGCCTGGGGTTTTTTGCTATCACCATAGGCGGCAAACCCTTTTGTGGGGGGCCATTGATTGCCCATTTCAATCGCGTATAGATAATCTCCTTTTTCTGTAAAACGGATAGTACCTGCTGCGTGTGTATCTACACCGCCAGGATGGAAGGGAGCGCATCGGGCCGCGTATAGAGCTTCTTTGTTGTGCTTCATCCAGTCGCCCATGGCTTTAAGACCATCGATTTGTTCCTGGGGTAGTGTGCCATCAGCTTTGGGGGCTACGTCAAATAGTGTGACACCATTTTTGCTAATGCGGTCGATCACACCATCGATCAACATATTGACTGGGCGGCAACCGACGCCTTCAGCGTAGGCCCAGTAATTGCCAATAGGAACATCTTTTTGCCAACGTTGTTTTTGTGGTTTTTCCATACCAGCCCATGCCCATACGCCACCGCCAAAGATGCCGCCTTCAATATCGAAAATAGAACAGGATAGTGGTGCCAGGTCATGTTTCTGTGAAATGAAAACTTCTTTGCCCCATTTTTCACCTTGGTTATAATAGTAAGCAATATATTCTTTCCAATTTTCTAAACCGCAGTAGGCATCTTCAAACCATAGTTGATCGGGTTGATACTTGTCGGTAAGTTCTAATAGTTTTTTGTTCAAGACATCAAACTCACTCATTTGATAAAGATCGGCATACTGTGGATCATGAAAGTGTGAATCTTCTGGACAGTGTTCAAATGCTTCTTCGTATGTTTCTGCTGGGGGTTCGTGAACGGTCGCGACGGTTTTCAAACCTTGCTTGCGGCAGGCTTCAAATAGTTCACCCACAATATCGCGTTTGGGTCCCATGTCCATGGAATTGAATTTGTCATAGTCGCTGTCCCATAAGACAAAGCCATCGCCATGTTCAGCAGTGACACCGGCATAATCACCGCCGGCATACTTGAATAGACTGACCCATTCATCGGGATCCCATTTTGCCGCAGTAAAGAGTGGGATTAATTCATGGTAGCCTGTTTCGCAAGGTTCACCATAATTTTTACGGTGAAAATCATAACAGCCGTAATTGTTTCGTTTCAGGCCATTCGGAATGTACATAAATTTTCCATACCATAGTCCGCTGTCGACAACTTCCTTGCCATCATTAAAACGATGACCGGGAACGGAATAGACACCCCAATGAGCATAAAAACCCATAACGGCATCATTGATCCATTGGGGTACTTGCCATTGTGAAAGCGATTCCCAATTGGGTTGGTATTTTTCTTTCTCTGCGCAGGCCAGTTGCGGACTCAGACAAATAATAGTGGTTAGCATTAAAACGATTACTCTGTGCGACATCTTCATAAGTAGTCTCCTATAGTAGTTTGCCTAATTTACTGAAAGTACGATAGACGCTAGGATACCAAGTTGGAGATAGCGCATAATTCAACTGGGAAGGTAAGCAGGAAATCTAGAAGAAAATATGTTCGTTACACACTCTCTCTACGGTATTCTACTTATGCTTGAATGATTTATTTATGCATTTTTGGGGTAGCATTACAGGCGTGTAATTTACATATATAACGCTAAAAAATCAACCTAAAAATCCTGGGTAATTAGAGGAGGATCCATTAGTTAAGCTCAAAGGATTTTTTAAGAAGGCTGAGAAAGTGGATATACATCTTAGCGGCTCTAATATTTTGAAAGATATGAAAGTGGTTGGTGCAGTAGATACAACAAATCTAAAAGGTGGGTTTCCTCATGAGTTAAGTGGCATGATTGTTTTGGAAAAACCTCATGGTAAGCGGATGATGATAAGAGCCAATATGATTAGGATGATCGAAGAGTCTGAGAGTTTAAAAAACTAAGCTCTGAGTGGAGCAACTGGGCTTTTAAAGTTATCATTCCTATTTCATAAGAATTGTGTTAGTATATGTTCATCGTGATTTGGGTGGATTTCTGGTCCATATTAGGGTTTTGGCTATGGACAATCTAGGTAGAAGATATGATATTGACTGGTTAAGGGTGATCGCCATTTGGTTGTTGATTCTGTATCATGTCACGATCAGTTTCCAGCCTTTTGCTCGATTTATTGATTATATTCAAAGTGAACAGCAGGTCGAATCGCTTTGGATCGCTGCACAATCAATCACAATTTGGCGTTTGGCGCTGCTTTTCTTTGTTTCTGGTATGGGCGTTTATTTTGCACTTGCCCGAAGGAATTGGAAGCAACTTTTACTTGAAAGAACCGTGCGAATTTTATTGCCATTGATTTTTGGCTTTTTTACGATTGTGCCATTATACAAATATATGAAACAGGCTTATTATGGCGAGCCATTAGCTTATGAGCCTTTTGCAGGTCATTTGTGGTTTTTGGCAAATATTTTTGCCTATGTGCTACTCTTAATGCCCATATTTTATTATTTGAAAAAACGTCCCGATCATGTCATTTTAAGATCTCTTCGCAAATTACTGAATTATCCTGAAAGTTTGTTTCTTTTTATTATCCCTGTTATTATAGAAGCCTATGTCTTAGACCCTGGTCGATTTAGTCAGCTTGCCTATACATGGCATGGTTTCTGGTTAGGACTGTTGGTTTTCTTTATGGGGTTTTGTTTTATCGCTATGGGCGAATCTTTCTGGAAAGCAGTTGATCAATTAAAATTTACCTGTTTAGTGATTGCTGTTGTTTTGTGTTTTGTTCGTCTTTTTGTTTATGAGGTTGATTCACCACATTTTTTAACTGTGATCGAAGCGATGAATTGGATTTATGCCGCGTTTGGATTTGGGTATGCATACTTAAATAAGCCAAGTCGAGTTTTGAGTTATCTTAGTGTTGCCGTTTATCCCGTTTATATTCTGCATTCGGTATTTCAGCAATTGGGCATGATGGCTGTAATACCTCTGAATGTTCCACCTGGATTGAAGTTTGTTTTAGCGGTTATTATAACGTTTGCTGGCTGCTATCTAACATACGAACTTGTGATAAGAAGAATCAATGTTATTCGACCTCTATTTGGCTTGAAATTCTTACCAAAGAAAGAAGCAGTCGTATCTCAGGATGCGGTAACTGTTCCAATTGATGCAAAATAAGTCGTAGGAGTCATTGAATGAAAAATGTTCAATTCAGATATCTTGTCGTAACGTTGGTTTTTATTGGTGTGAGTTTTCTCATCAAAGTAGCAGCAGAAAATTTAACCTATAATATTTGGAAGGCCGCAGCCACAGGGGATATCGAATTTATTGAAGCCTATTTAGCTGAGGGGCATGATATAAATGCTAAAGATCCTGAGTTTGGTAGCACGGCATTGATCACCTCTGCTACATATGGACGGATTGAGGTTGCTAAATTTCTCATAGATAAAGGGGCCAATTTAAGTGAGCAAAAGAACGATGGCAATACCGCTCTACATGATGCCGCCTTTTTTTGCCGCATGGAAATTGTAGAGCTTTTGCTAGATAAAGGTGCCGATACGACTATCGAAAATTTTTATGAAGATATACCTTTAGGTACTGTTTCAGGACCATGGTCTGCCGAGTTAGAGGGCTATTACCATTTTTTATCTGACATGTTAAAGATACCATTGGACATTGAATTACTCAAAACTGAGCGATCTAATGTTATGGTAATTTTACAAGATGATGATAAAGGACTGGAAAATTAGTTTTTTGAATGTCACCGATGTTATTTCAGCTAGCCTAAATATAAAAGGCTTGATAAGGGCCTCTTAATTCTTTATAATGGTAATTTAGCCTGCCAGACTAAATTATTGCCATAATTAGTATATTTTTCTATGATCGCACGTTGTTCTTTTCAATCTTTATAAGTTCTGTGCGACTTGTCTAAATATGCTATGAGGAGATCATTTTTGATTCAGTCCTTATGGAAATCGATTAGTTCTACCGTAATTGTAACATTTCTATTTCTTGGGTGCTCATCACAAGCGAATAAACATAAAACGGTTCATATAGCTAAGCCGAATGTGATTCTCATTTACGCTGATGATTTAGGTTTTGGCGATATTTCCTGTTACAACCCAAACTCCAAAATCAAGACACCTCATATTGATAGGCTGGCTAAGCAGGGGATGATGTTTAGAGATGCTCATAGTCCTGCTTCGTTTTGTACGCCCTCACGTTATAGTATTTTGACAGGGAATTATTGTTGGCGATCGGAAGAGGCCTCCAGTCTACAGGGGGGATATGGCCTGCCTATTATCAAGCAAGATGAAATGACTTTAGGGAATTTGTTCCAACTGAATGGTTATAAAACCGCGGCATGTGGTAAATGGCATGTCGGTATGCAGTGGACACTTATGAATTCAGAGTTGGAGCAGCAAGAGGAAAATATTGATTTTAAAGCACCGTTGAAATTAACCCCGATCGATCAGGGGTTTGATTACTTTTTTGGAACCTCTGGTTGTCCAACAGATGATCCTCCTTTTGCTTATATTGAAAATCGTCAAATCATTGGTCATCCTTTGCAAAGAAAGTCATATGAAATGATCGTTGGTAATGGTGGGCAAACCGCTGTTTGGGATGAGGTTTTGACGGGACAGGGGTATACACATGAAACAACAGATATCGCTTTTACCGATAAAGCTATCAAATTTATTGAGCAGCAGACTAAAAATAAAAAACCCTTTTTCGTTTATTTACCTTATTCATTGCCACACATTCCTTGGGAGCCGGCTAGTTTTGTTAAAGGGACAACCGGAGCAGGACCGCGTGGCGATTTGGTAGCTCTGTTGGATCATTGTGTTGGACAGGTCACATCGACGTTAGAACGTTTGGGAGTGGATGATAATACTATTATAATATTTTCGAGTGACAATGGACCAAGAGAAGGCGAGTTGGGCCATAGTGCTTCAGGCCCATGGCGTGGATTTAAAGGTGATATCTATGAAGGGGGGCATCGTGTACCCTTTATTGTTAAATGGCCTGGGAAAGTTACTAAAAATTCAGTGAGTGATGAGCTGGTTAGTCAGGTCGATTTGTTTTCAACATTTGCTACATTATTGAATTATCCATTAAAGCCAAAAGATGCAATAGATAGTATTGATTTTTCTGCAGTGTTATTGGGACAGAATTATGATAAGCCTGTTCGCCAAGATCATGTTCATCTGTTTTATGCGGTTCGTAAAGGGGATTGGAAATTAACATTTGATGTTCCTGACTTTGATTCAAATCCTGATCAAACGTTTGTTGCAGAAGAGTTATTCAATTTAAAAGTGGATCCTGCTGAGAAAAACAATGTGATTAATGACCATCGAGATATTGTTAAGGATTTGAGAGCTTTATTTATAAAATATCATACACAAGGGTATTCCAGACCCATGTGATGATGATTAATCAGAAAAAAAATATGTGTGTTGTTGTGAATAGTAACTTTCTAGGAGAATGAAATGTTTAGAACCATTTTAAATTTAATTATAGCCATTCCGCTTATTTTGGTGTTCTGTCATGGGTGCAGTACTGTTCAGAAAAAAAGGAATAAGCCCAATGTAATTGTGATCCACACGGATGATTTAGGGTATGGGGATGTTTCCTGTTATAATCCGCAGTCAAAGATCCAGACGCCTCACATTGATAAATTGGCAACGGATGGCATGTTATTTACGGATGCCCATAGTGCCGCCTCCTATTGTACGCCCTCGCGCTATAGTATCTTAACAGGAAATTATTGTTGGAGAGAGCCAGATGCATTGACACTGCAAGGCGGATATGGCGGTCCAATCATTGCAGATGAGGAAAAAACGCTAGGGCATTTATTTCAAGAGAATGGTTATAAAACAGCTGCGGTTGGTAAATGGCATGTCGGTATGAAATGGGCCCTGAAAGAAGGTGAAGACGAACCGGAAGAGGGAAATATTGATTTTGAATCACCGTTAGTTTATACACCGATTGATCAAGGATTTGATTATTTTTTTGGCACATCGGGGTGCACCAGTGACGATTCGCCATTTGCATTTATTGAAAATAGACAGCTCCTTGGATTGCCGCTAACACCTGTGAATGACCTGCAAGTTGTGGGAGATTTTAATTGGGATACCGGAGAAAAGTATTACAAAGATGTGCTTGTTGCACAAGGATGGCAGCATGAAACGGCTGATACCATTTTTAATGAGAAGGCGATTGAATTTATCGAAAGAGAAGCCAAGAAGGATAATCCGTTTTTTGTATATTTGGCACCGTCCTTGCCGCATATTCCATGGTTGCCTCCTGATTTTATTAAAGGGGCTAGCCAAGCTGGTGCGCGGGGCGATCAAGTAGCATTAATCGATTATTGCCTGGGGCAGATAACCGCGAAACTGGATGAGTTAGGACTTGAAGAGAATACCATTATTGTCTTTACCAGTGATAATGGACCTCGTATTGGTGAAAATGGCCATCAATCATCTGCTCATCTGCGAGGCTATAAAGGCTCAACCTTTGAAGGAGGACACCGAGTTCCTTTTATTGTGAAATGGCCAGGGAAAATCCCTGCTAATTCAAAAACAGATCAATTGTTAGGAACAGTCGATCTTTATGGTACGTTTGCCAAGATTTTAAATCATACGATGGGTCATCATGAAGCGCCGGATAGTTTTGATTTTACATCTGTGTTTTTGGGACAAGCACAAAATCCTGTACGTGAAACGTATGTTCATCACGGCTTTGCTATTCGTAAAGGAGATTGGAAACTCATCTTTGATGTAGAAGGTCTTGAAGATGTTTCAGCTAAAAATGTCATGCCAGAAGGATTGTATAATCTTAAAAATGATCCAAAAGAAGAACACAACCTACTTGCAAAACATCCAGGTGTCGCAAAACAATTAAAAGAAACTTTTATTGATATATATAAAAAAGGCTTTTCTCGAAGGCAACAGTGATGTCGATTGGGTTTAATGCTTAATATGTTTCTCGGTCGAGATGAAATCAATCTATAATTATAGGTTTATTTCGAATGACATTTAGACCAGATGAGGTAAATAGGAATACCAATAAGGATACTGCCCAGGCTGAAAATGGAAGGCCCAGGCCATTGCTTGAAGGCGAAGATTGTCATGAATATGATCACTGCCATGAAAAGGCCAGGTGTGATTGGGTAGCCGGGGACGCGAAACGGTCGACTAAGATTGGGTTGTTTTATGCGGAGAATATAGACCGCTGCAATAAATAATAACGCAAAAATAGATAAACCAACGGATGCATAGCGGTAGAGATTTTCAAAGTCCGTGGCAAACAAAATGATGACAGCACAAATGCACTGTGCAATCATGGCATAGATTGGAATCCCAGCTTTATTTACTTTGCCAGCGATTGATGGAAACAAATCGTCCTGAGCCATGGCGTAATAAATGCGGGGGCCGGTAATAATAAACGCACTGATGGAAGACAGGAATGTTAAGCCCAACAGAATGGAGAAAACATTGCCATATGTCTGACCGAACATATTACTCACAGCTATAACTGGAATTTGCATGGCATTATCAATGGTGACTTGTTCCAATGGTACTGCATAAGCAAAAACAATGTTTAGAAGAATATAAAGTGTTATCACTCCAGCCGTTCCGATGATTAAAGAGCGAGGTAATGTTTTATTTGGTTCTTTCACTTCACCTGCCATATAGCTGGCAGCATTCCAACCGCTGTAGGCAAACATGACATAAAACAGTTGAGTTGCTCCGTCGCCAATGCTGATCTTTGTTGCAGGTTGCCCCTGGCCAAGGTGCGAAAGTTGTCCCTGGCCAAAGAGAGCCGCAAGAAACACCAGGGTAATATATAAACCGAGTTTTATCAGAGTCGTTAAATTTTGCGTCCAAGCCGATTGTCGATGGCTTATCAGGTTTGGTAAAGTGATCAGAAATATAAGACAAGCTGCAATGATTTTGATAAAGAGTTCTGAATTATTTTCTGATGTCACAAAAGGTGAGAAGAGGTATTTCGCTGCGACGTGACTTGATACTGCCATCGGAGCAGAAAAACCGAGTACAAAAGAGGTCCAGCCGGAAAGAAAGGCCGGCATGGGTCCGTAGGCTTCTTTAAGATATACATATTCGCCTCCGGCACGTGGTAGCATCGCTGCGAGTTCTGCGACACATAACGCACCACATAATGCCAAAGTGCCTCCCAAGATCCAGAGCCCGAAGATCACCGGATAATTTTTGAGCGAAAGCATCATGAATCCAGGTGAGATCAGAATTCCGCTACCGATCATACTGGCAACGACTAGATAGGTTGCCGTTGATGGCCCGTAACCTCGCTGCAATTGATCATTCGACATATAATGCATCCTGCATTAGTTATGACATTTAAATAGAACGTATTGTATTAAGATGGAAACTATGAAAACATAAACATACTTAGTGTTTTTTTATCGTGATTCCCATACCACCTCGTACCACGGTTTCCAGTTTTGGATTAGTGGTAATCGCTTTCATATAGTCAGGGTCTGCCATGCGAGGGTTAATATTATGGGCGAGGATTAGGCCGCCAGGGCGAATCAGTGGCATTAGTTTATTGAGATAATCGACATAACCGCTTTTGTCTGCATCCAGAAATAAAATATCGATTGGCTCTTTGAGTTCAGTTACTTTTTCATGGGCATCTCCAAGAACGAGAGTAATGATTTTACTCATTCCGGCTCGTTTAAAATTTTCCTGGGCTGTGGCTGCACGTTCGGGATCGATTTCATAGGTCGTCAACTTGCCGCCTGTCTGTTGTAATGCTAAGCCAAACCAAATTCCCGAGTAACCGGTCGAGGTACCAATTTCAACCACGTTTTTGGCATGCATTGATTCGGTCATAATTCTGAGCAGTCGCCCATCGTGCAGAGGTACATTGCGAAAACTTTGATTTTCCAGGATGTCTTCCAAAATAGCCAGAACCTTCTTTTCATTCTCATCTTTAGGTAGAGGTCCTTTTTCCAAACGAGCATCTTCCTGTCGATCTGCGAATAGTCGCTCTGATAAGTTCAGTGAAATAAATAAAGCGAAAATAGTAATCAAAGTACCTGCCATGATGATTGATGGTTTCTTCATTTGCTTCATGATATTCATCTCCATATTGAATTAGTTAATTTTAAGTATACAATACAGTGTCGTTTTTTATCCACATTCCAAAGGGTCGAAAAATCCGCAATTTAGCCATTCACTGACGAAAGTTGCGAAGTCGATCAAGTCAAGTTTGCAGTCATTGTTCGTATCTGCAAGCGGTGGTTCAATGCAATGATCAGGTGTGGGGGCAAGGACTTCCCATAGAGGCACATCTCCAGGAGGATCTGAATGACTCAGTCCGATGACGAGCGTGTTGTTAATGAAAGTGTCGCCTGCATAAGGACTGCCATCGACCATTGTAGGAATGGTCATCTCAAGCCAAAAAGAACCTAGTAGAGACCCGTCACTAATATCACCTGTAAAAATTTGATAATCATTAAAATAGGCATTGATTTCATTGTCCGTATTGTTCCATGAGGTAAATCCAAAAGTACCTGTTTCAACAACATCGAAGATATGCTCTGACGAGCGAAGCCGTAGTTGGGAGGAACCGTTGTTTGTTAATCCATAACCGACGCCAGTGGCTGGGCCTGCTTCAAGACTGGCCAGAAAATCAAGCCTTTCAGCACCATTGATAATCTTTAGTGTATGGCCGTTGAAATGGACCCTGATTCTCAACACGTCGCCAGGTGCTAACGTGATGGTTGGTAGATTAATCGTGATTGTTTCATCAATCCCGATAAATGGAAAAAATTCACTGTATACATGTACAATGGCACTATTGGGGTCATTGACGACCGCCTCTACATCGACAATCTCCGCTTTGATTGGAGAATTTAATAACCATGCAAATAGCAATAGTAGGAGAAATACTTTTCTCATTGGGCTTCCTCGTAAACATGCTTTCATGTTTTAAATACTTTATTTTTAACTCAGAAAATAGGATTAGATATTCCAATCCATTTTATTAAATAGCTCTTGTTATGTCAATATAAGGCATTGTAGCTGAGTTTTTACCGTTAGAAAAAATTTATTCATTTAATCCCACATCCGAGGAACTATCCAACTCATAAGAGAAATATATCTTGGGAGCCCAAGGGCAAGTATGGACGGAGTATATTCCAACAACCAAGCAGGTGGACTATATGACGTACCCCCGCGGTTGCGCATTAGCTGAAGTAGCCTGGGCTAGCCATTCTAAGCGAGACTTCGAGGAGTTTTATCTGCGTTTAAAAGTTCATGCTCAACTACTTGATTGCTTAAAGGTTAATTGCCGAAAACTAGACCGTCTAAGCAACGAATTATTTCATTTAAAACTTTCAAATAATTAACCGAATAGCTTTCACGAAAATTCACGGATTACTATTCGGCCTCCCTAATATGTCATCTTGTGTGATCACATTTCAGCACCATTTATCTCAAACTGCAGCTGATAGTCTCTCGATGGATTTATTATATCGTAGATTCGTTTTCATGACTACAAATGTATTGGAATTTGAGTCATTTGCTTAGAGGGTTAAGGATTTTGCTTGAAATTAATTAAATTACATTTGTTATACCCAGGACCATCAGGTTACCTAATTCTAGTATAGGCAATTGATTGGATCAGGTATAATTAGAAAAAGGTCGGTAGCCCCTTATTAAAAGAAAATTAGCGTAATTGTATTTCTTCCGAATATATCGTTTATAAATATTCTGAAGGGTAGATTCTGGCTTTAAGAGAATGAGACTATTTGGTCAATATATATATAAAAAACTCTAGTAAAGGGTTATTTACTAAATAAACCTTTTTTAAAAATTTAAAAAGAATGAGCCTGAAGCAATATCTGTTGTTAACATAACTGGAGTTTTTCTAGATGAATAGTAAGGCCATTGTAAATTGATACAAGGTATAGTATCTATATTGAAAATATATGAATGATGTGAATATTTTCTACTTAAAAATTATATTTTCCACTTATGAAATTAATGATGATGTCTTTCAATCATGTTTAAGTAAATGATAAAAAAATAATAAATCTAAACACTCAATAATTTCAATTAAGACTTAAGTTTATATTTGTTATTATAAAATTTGATAAACGTAAGTCTGGTTTTTGAAAGCAGAACTTTATTTTATATTTGACAAATTAAAAAAATGAATTATGATTAAGTAGTATAAAGCGGTTTAAAACTTTTGGGAAATTAGTGAAACGTGTTGAGATGCGGGAAACCTCACCATTCCATTAAAAGGGAAACGTCTAATTAAAATTAGTGAAATCAAAAAATAGTATATTGTTTTTTGAGAACATGAGAGAGAAACGTCATGGCGTTTTAATGGTTATTTAAATATCGTTTTGGTAACTATTGTAGTATATTCTAATTCTATTATAGATGGGAGGTTTCTATTGTGAAAACTTTAAGAAATGTTATTGTCAGTTTATTGTTGTGCCTTTATAGCCAAAGCCTGTATGGTTCGTATGGTGGTGGTACAGGTACTCTCGCTAATCCTTACATTATCAGTACCGCTCAGCATTTGGTCGATTTATCAAATACTACAGCAGACTGGTCGTCTGGAAATCATTTTTCTATGACCAGTGATATTGACCTTAGCAGTCATTCCAATATTGTTATTGGCCATGGTACTCCTTTTAATGCCACTTTCGATGGTAATGGCAATACAATCTCTGGTTACAGTTATTCAGGAACTGGAAGTGTCGTGGGACTTTTTGGTGTTGTTGGTGATCGTACTGGGCCGACAGGAGGTACGATTAAAAACATTATTTTGGATACACCATCCGTTACGATGACAAATTTTACATCCACATCTTATGATACTTTTGGATCGTTAATTGGTAATTTAGATTATGGTACAGTATCGGGTTGTACTGTAATCGATCCCACTGTTTCAATTTCACCAACAATTGCTACGGGAGGGTCGAATATTGGTGGATTTTGTGGGAATTCCAATGGTAATATTACAGAGTGTGTTGCTTTGAATGTTGCTGTAACAGTCAATGATGCCGTTGCACATGCGGGAGCATTTAGTGGTTATATCGAACCAGATGCTGTCACAACACGTTGTTTTGTAACTGGAAAGCTCGAGTATCAACAGAAAGCTACATTTGTTGGCGGTGGGTTTACCGGTGTTGGTAAGGGAGATTATTATGATTGTTATACAAGAGCTGACGTTACTCACATCGGTGCAACAGGCAATCATTCTCAAGTTGTCGGTGGATTTATTGGACACGCAGCTAATATTTACTTTGTTAACAGGTGTTATGCAAGTGGAACGATTTCAGCGAGTTCACAAGGGTCAAATGCAATAGGTGGTTTTTTTGGTGACTTTTTATCTGGTGGTTACTTCGATTGTTTTTGGGATAGTACAAAGAATTCCGGGTTAACAGATAGTGGTGATACCAATGATGGTACAAATGGCGACCTAAGTGAAGTGTTTGGTGAAACAACTACAAATATGCAAACGGAAAGCACTTTTACCAATAATGGATGGGATTTTGTGGTTGAAACCACGAATGGTACAAATGATTACTGGTCTATTGTCAGTGCTGGCAATGATTATCCTATTCTCGTAGGTGTTGGAGAACCTCTTGATGGTGATTTGAATGGTGATTGGGATGTTGATAAAGATGATTTAGAAATCTTTTTTGATGCATACGAAAAGCATAGTAAAAATTCTTCAGATCCAAATATCGACTGGAACGCAGATGTTGATGGAGATAATGATATTGATCGTGATGATTGGTGGGCCATGTATATCGATATTCAACCTTATAATTTAATTAGCGATGCATTCGTGGATAATACGAATCCTCTCACCCTAAATCATAATCAATATGTAGACAATAATTTAAAACTCGATTGGAATACTGCAACGCCAGCTTCGAGTGCAACTGTTTCATCTGGCGGGCATATTTATTGGTATCGACCGGCTCATTTTAGTTCAACAACTGTCAATGACGGTATTGTCGCGTTAACGGATATTGGACATGATGCCACGATGACAGTTACTGGTGGAGTTCTTCTTGATCGTGTATTATTGCATGATAGATCAAAAATTACAGTTACAGGTGGTGATGTCGATATGATTTGGGCTCGTTCGGGTTCTAAAAGTACTATCGATATTCAAGGTGGAACAATAAATGATTGGGTTCGATCTGACACCGAAGGGATCGTACTTATTTCAGGTGGGACCCTCAATCACTATATTTGGCTGTTTAATGACAGTAGAGCTTTTATCTCAGGTGGTGATATTAATCATGTAATGATACCAGAGGGGAATTCTGAATACATGTTAACAGGCGGAACGTTTGTTGATGCTGGATCAGGGAATGCCGCAGATATTCGTGGCAATAGTACCGTATGGGTATTTGGTAGTAATTTTACAATTGATAGCACTAGTTATGGACCTAGCAGTCATACATTTACCGTAGGACAAACTATTACACTAAAAGGAAAGCTTGTAAACAATAGTTCTGATTTAGGGGTTGGTACTCCTGCTAATGGTATAAAATTGGTATTCAGATCTACCTCTGCTAGATTAATTATCGCAGATGGTAGTTGGGAGAGTACTTGGACTGACTTAGATCATGCAACAGGTGATGCTGATGGCGACAATGTTATAGATTGTGATGATAAAACAATTATTGATGCCGCGATGGGCTATAGTTATCCGAATGTAAATTATGATTATCGAGCAGATTTTGATCATGATTTAGATGTAGATTCGAATGACGAAACCATTTGGGATAATACATATACTGGTACATGTCCATAAGTCTTTTTGTGGTATTGTAGAATCTTTATAATAGATTTAATACATGGTATAGGGTCGCGTTTTGTGATCCTATATCATGTACAAATGTACCGATTGTTACCATATTTCTTATTTGCGTTTTCGTTGACTTTTTCGAATACGTTTTTTAGTTTTTCTGGCAAACTTATTTAAGCCTGTAATGGCGTTAGGACATGCACCAAGTCGCATGGCTTCACGTATGCCTGTTAGCATAGCACCATTAACTGTACCATTTGCCGTTTCATGTGTTGCCTCTCCAGCAAATAGAATGCGTTCTCCAACAGGTTGAGCTAGCTCGACATGATCTTCCTGGGAAGAACCTACGGGTAAATAGCTATAAGATCCCAACGTAAATGGATCATTAACCCATCTTGTTACATAAGTATCAATAGGCTGAATTGCAGATTCACCGATAAATTTCGATAGTAATGATAATGCCTCTGCAATGATTTCCTGGTCTGTTTTCAAATTTGGGATCGTTCTGGCTGATTGTCCATAATATAGGCAAGCAATAGTGGGCTTACCAGCAAATTGCGTTATATCAATAAACTGAGAGTAAGCCAGATCTAAACCGCTTCCATATCCCCATGCACCATCCAATGGCGTATCCCAAAACTTTTGATTATACACAAAGATGACTTTTTCAAGATTTCCCATATCCAGTCGGTCAATTGCATTTAGTTTGGAATCAGGTAATACCGGGCTAAATTCTATATTGCCTGTTTTTAATACTCCTAAAGGAATGGTGACAATAACGTGTGTGCCTTGAAAAACCTCGTTTTGAGTATGGACATGCACGCCTGCCTGGTCGTATTCAATGCGATGAACATTAGACTCTAAACGAATATCCAAATTCTCTGCAAGTAAATCGATGATGCTTTTATAGCCGCCATCCAAAATTTGATCATCACCTTTTGAAACACCAAAATTCCCTTCCCGCATAAGTTCAGAGTAGAATGAAAATTGATCAATAGGGGCTGCGTAATCTGTTAAATCTAATTCAATGAAGAGCTGTGCATGATCGCGATCAAGCCCTGTTAGTTCTTGAGAATCCAGATAAATTTCAATAACATCGCGAGCTTTTGCTTGAGGGCCCAAGGCGGTTACAATGTTAGAAACTTCTTGATTAAAATCATTCGCGTAAGCTAAATAGGTCTTGATTGCATCAGAAGTAAGAAAGTTATCAATGAATTTACTATAAAAGGGTTCATATGTATTAAGAAAATCGTGGGAGTCGTAGGAAATACCTGATTTTTTGGCTAACATTGCAGCGGGATGGTTGCGTGGACCATGAATCCAGGCTGCACCAAGATCGACTGTTGCTCCGGAGAGATCGATGGTATGTGTTCTTCCACCAATATAATCTTTGCCATCCAGAACAATGGTATCAAATCCGCTGTTCGATAAATATTTAGCAGCAGTTAGGCCTGCCATTCCTGCGCCAATGACAATCACTCTTTGGGAAGGATCTTTAGGTCCTTTACATTTCTTTTTTTTGCCATAAGCTAGTTGAGGAAATGCCGTAGCTGCGATAAGCCCTGTTGTTAGCTTGACCACTTCTCGGCGAGTATATCGCTCATTCATTATTATCACCTGTTGTTTAATCTTGTTGATTATTCATATAGGTCTGAAATATCATTTTTTGCGAATAATTTTTAATGTATATGCATGCTCACAAGGTCTTTCTTTGGGTAATTGAACTTTGAGGCCTTTAGTAGGAATGAGCTGCCATTTCAATTCTTTACCATCGCCCAGCATCGTAATTGATTTGACTTCGTCAGGGTATAAGTAATAACCTGAAATGTGATCTTTTTTATCTTCATCCAGGTCAACATAACCCCATTTGCCTTCTTCATTATCGATATCTTCTGCATGTCGAACCAGGCTTTTGATTAAGATGGTATTATTTTTAGGCCAATCCAATATTATTGCATAAAGTACATTATCCTTTACGGTGAAACGAATGTCTTCGGAAGTATACTCAGGATCATTATCTTCCTCTTCCTCGTCGTCTGTATCTTCATTTTCACTTTCTTGCTCTTGTTCATCTATATCATCATTTTCCTTATTTGGGCTTTCGCCATATTTAGTCCAGGTTGAAGTGCCATAGATTGCTTCCCCATTGATCTCTAGCCATTTGCCCATTCCGAGTAAACGTTCTTTAGCAACCTCAGGGATGCTGCCGTCCCATTTTGGCCCAACGTTTAATAGTAGGTAACCATTTTTACTGACACGATCGATAAGGTTATCTATCAGCATGTTAACGGTTTTATATTCTAAATCGGGTAAATAGCCCCAGGTTGATCCATCTTCGATAGTAGTGTCAGTAATCCAATCATGATGGGTTAAATTTTCTTCCTGGCCAAGTTCAAGGTCGAATAAGCCAACACCAGGGGGCAGGTCATGATGCTTGTAGGATATGATTACCTCTTTACCGCGTTTATCCGCTGTATTGTAGTAGTGTGCGACAAATTCTTTGGCGACATCTTCTCGAATAATATCTAATGCAAAATCAAACCAGACAAAATCAGGATCATAGTTGTCAACAACTTCGACAAGTTTGCCTAGCCATTCATCCAGAAACTCCTGGGTGGGAACGGCACCTTTTTTATGGATCGGGCCATACAATCCAGAGTAAGCTGGGTTGCTGCAATCTTTGGTTTTATCCCAAACAGGGAAAAAGTACCAGTTGGCTGAATGATGAAATGCTGTAACAAATTTCATACCTTTGGCTTTGATGGCTTTTTCCAATTCGCCCACCACATCACGCTTAGGTCCCATCTTCGCGGCATTCCACTTGGACCATTTTGTATCCCACATTGCAAACCCATCATGATGTTCTGCGACAGGGCCTGCGAATTTTGCGCCTGATTTGGCAAAGAGCTCAGCCCATTCATTGGCGTCAAAATTTTCTCCTGTAAATTTGGGGATTAAATCTTTATAGCCAAAATCGGGTGTGAGTTTGCCATGGGTTTTTTCGAATTCCTGGCCCCATGTAGAATTTTTCGGTTCCATATAGGCAACACTTGAATTCCATGTTACATTGCCGCTGGTGCCTGAATAACAATAAATACCCCAGTGGGTATAGATACCAAATTTACCATCTTTAAGCCATTGGGGAATGTTATGATTTCTTAGTGATGCCCAATCGGCGCTATATTTATCTGCGATAGCTTTGTTCTGATCAATCGAGTTTGCTAATACGACAAAAAGAGTTATACGTAAGATTGTATGAAACGTCACACTGGTTTTTTTCATCTGAGAGAATTCCTTTTATTGTTTAATAATTTTTTTATTTTCGATTATAACGGTTTTAGTTCAAAATGGACGGGTTTTGTTGATTCCAATTTATGCCAAATGACCCAGTATTCAGCTTCAAGACTTTTTTCTATGCCGTATCGATAATCTTGTCCACGAGACACTTTCTTCTCATTGATAAATAGATCGAAATTTTTCACATTCCAATTTTTGACAACCAAAGCTGGATTGTGAATGGGGGAGTCTTTACTGCCATTAAGAGTGAACTTCAATGACGCACTATCGTTTGCTGAACTGGCTTCTATTGCATATGATAATTCAGTTTTATCATAGCCATTACTTTTAAATGCATCATTTTCAAGGATGAGTGTTGGAGGATTCGTCCAACTTTTTGCATAGGGCACTAAATTTTGTACTACATCTTTGGTTAAGCCATGTAGCATCAGTTTTGTCATATGATTTTTGTTAGCGGAATGAGGCTGCCAAATGGGAAGCTGTTCAAAGACGATGTCAGGAGCTCCTGAACCATCCGGTAAATTAAAATCAACCCTACGATCTAATCGTGTTGCCTCAGGAGCGTTATTACTGACTTTTAGATTATCTAATTTTATAATTTTCTTTTGATCAGTATTTGGAACTTCAATGCCAATTTCTCGAAATTCACCAAAATATCTGTATTCTTCATATTTCGAAAGGTCGATTTTCTTTTTAAACGTGTTGAACTCTTTTTGATTTAATATTAACTCGTTTTCATAATCATTTAGATCAATGTTGATGGTGACACCTTTCCAATCATATAAGTTTATGGATATGTCCGTTGTCCACAAATTGGCATAATCAAATGAAATGTAGAACATTCGTGAATTGGTCACTTTCTTATAAAAGGCTAAACTAATTTCAGCACTTTCTTTAGTGACCCATTCGAAGGCTCCATCTTTAATAACCGAGTCGTCACCAAAGGGGCCAAAACAATTAAATGCTCCGAGTTTCGGGATGTCAATATGACAAAGCGATGTGTGAGATGGTTTCTTCGCACTGATAGCACTACGCCCATCACTGGCATCTTGTGATACTGGCCAATGATCCCACCAGTGAAAATTTGATGTTTCGTTTCGTCCTAAATAAGGGGTAATGATGTTGCCATCCACTCTTGGCGGTTCAACCAATGCGAAGGGGCCACGTTTACTTTTGAGATTAATTTTGTATATATTAGCTCGACGAGGGTTTTTATCAAACTTTGGACCTCCATATTTCCCCCAACGATAGGTGACATGTTCACCTTGCATGTTGGCGACTGAGACGGCGTCTGAATGTATATTATCATGTGGTAACGTGCCGGGCTGATTGATGACAATCCCTTCATGAAATTCGATCCACTTTTCGAGGTTCGTACTATGCGCGGTAATATTTCGTATGCCTGTCGCATCAGGATAGATGACGTAATATTCATCAACCCAATCTGACCAACCCGTTTTTTCATCGATAAAGGGATGTTCATAATGTACATCGATCGGAGCATATCGCCAGTGAACAATGACACGTGCATCATTGTTTTCAATAATCCTCACGTGAGAATATCGGCATTGTTTGTCACTCATCGGTTCAACACAACCTTGGGTATTTGGACTATGCCAGCCACGTCGTTCAACAAATTCATTTGTATACCAAATATCATTTTCAGTGACCCAGCAGGGGATATAGCTAGTACCTCGCCAGAAAACAAACTTATGACCACCATCGTTAAATCGAACAACAATATCGGGATGATCACTCACACGCCAATCTTTGTCCCAGTTTGGGCTATACTCTAACTTGGTATAGTAAGCACCAAAACTACCAGGGCCTTTAGGACCAGAAGGGAGTTTATAAAAGTCTTGTGGCTTAGCCAAAACAGAGTTTGCTACGATACACAGAAGCAAGAGGGGCTTTATATTGAACTTAGAAATCATGCGCAATCTCCTTGAGAAGTTTTATCTTGTATATTTGGGGGGAGTCTATGAGTACAGAAACAAAAGCATTGCCATGCATATAAGAGCTGGCAGATTTATGTTAAGCACTATAAAAGTAAGTGTTGCTTAAATGCCCCGGGGAAATAGGAATGTATTCAATGATGATAATCGTGTTTTCTTCATCTGCATCTCCAGATTATTAGATTTCATCAGACTGGCAGGTCACTATCACTATAATCTAACTCAACAAAAAAATCTATAGTATTTTTAAAAATGTAAGGATGGGGGATTTAAGCTTGAGTTTTCACTGCTTTTGGTCGATTACAAGCTATTGCATATATCAAGTATTCCGCCAAATCTGGTCGCCGCGTGAAATGGGTTAATTGGAAACGTTATAATAGAGATCTAGCGTAATTGTAGGACACGTTCAAGCTCGCCATGCTCCAGATAGACGCCGCGGCAGCTTTTACACCGATCAACCAGAAGATTGTATGGCCGCTTAAACACTAGTTCTGTCATTTTTTCCTGGCAAATAGGGCAGTCGTGTTTCGCTGGGCGATCAGGTAGATGGTCAGAAGGAATATCTTTGATCAATTTTGAGATAGTTTTTAGTTCCCCCTGATCCAACCAGCAGCTTTGACAAAAATGGCAATAATCAACATCGATTTGGTTAATATGAACGATGATCATGTTGCGTTGACAATCGGGGCATTTGACAAGGCTGGTTTTGGCTCGATCGATTTGAGCTTCAATGGAAAGGATTAATTGTTTGTCATTGTCATTCAGGCCGTCAAACCTGCTGCGGGCTTTATTCTGACTGGCATGAATCATCTTTTTAATATTTTCATGCCGCTCCTGGATCGTTTTGTTGCGTGAATTTTGCCCAGCTGCAATAGAAGTTAAGCCAAGCATTTTATTTCTCCTTATTTAGTTGGAGTATTTTATCAATTGACCTCATTGGAGATGATCGGAGCCATCATCATGGCATCATTGTCAGTTTGCTCCAGTTCTTGAAGATCATGTTTTCTAGTAGGGTCCATATAGCCTATGACATTTTGTGTTGCAAATTGGGTTGAATCATAGATGACATGTGTGGGATTAATCATGTCATCGACGATATCCCCTGTAAACCACCAGCTACCATCCAAAGGAAATGACGGTTGTCCAATCTGCAGTTCAATGGCATTTGATCTCATAGATTCCTATCCTCAATAGAGTTAAAAGAAATGTCTCTATATCAAAGATAAAATATAAAGACAGCCAAAGCAACTAATCCATGCGTTTTAATGGTTTACTTAAATGATTATTGCTTATGATATATATCGACCATTTTATCGGACGATATTTAATTTTATAGAATGGGTGGAAATGTTGACATGAAATAACCAAAAAATTGAAAATAATAAAAGGAACAGAGTAAGCGGGTTACTAGCTGAATCGAAGAGTTTTATTAGGCGAACGCCTAAAGGAACGGGCCTCTGGTTCCGGTCGAACGCAGAAGGCCCAATTTTTGGCCGTAACACATAGTTTATTTTGTGCGACCCTGAAATTAAATTGTGGGTGTCTCGCCAATTTCGTTTGCGGTTAGCGTAAGTTTTCTTTCTTGCGTCTCGCCGCGGCGATGAGTGCTTTTAAAGCACAGAGATAACCGGTCAGCAATAGCTGATCTTGCTTGTTTGAGTGTGTGGCTCTTTTCCTTACTTAGAGTGCATATCTTTATATGGTTTATCTCTACATCAAAGGTATGATATATAATCAACGGATGCAAAGAAAACAGACCATTTTATTTAAATATTAAAAAGAATGCGGTTTTACACACAAAGACGTATTGATATCGGACGAAGGAATGAATTGTATTATCGATGGTTTATCGATATAATCAATTGTTCAAGAGTGAGCTATTGAACATGCCTTTAAATAAAAAATCACTCAGGCCGCTGTCGGTGTATGGATTGATGCCTGCCAGCGTCTATTTAACATCCGTCAGCGCTGCCTGAGAGTTCTCCAAATCGATTATTTTTCTTGTATAGGTTTAAATTGACGATAGATGGAACTGATCGTATTGTTATCCACGACATAGTCAAATATTGCCAATTCATCAATGATTGATAAACTTGTTTCTTCTTTAAGTCGTATTCCGATATTGGGGCATGGATATATATTGGAATGCATTCCAACAATAAAATTTGACTGGCTGACTTTGACGATGTATGGATAATTATATCCTTTCTGCGTGCCAATATGGTTTCCATTAATGTATAAAATTGCCCGGCCATGCTTATTCATCGTTAATACGACAAAAGTCCATTGATTTAATGGTAATGGTTGATTCGAACTGATCAGTTCAAATTGTTTCTTGTTACTATTGCCCGCCCAGAATTCCAGATAACCATTGTCATCCAGATAGAACCAGTAATCATAATGTCTGTTTTGATTCAAAGACGAATCTGTTGACAATATATAGTGATTGAATGATTGTAATGGATTAATCCAAAACATGATACTAATACCATCTGCAGTATCGGTTGAAAATGTATGATGATTAAGTATCATCTCAGATGGGCATTTATTGGATATTGTCAGGGCGCCATTAGCCGTCTCAGTGTGGTTTAAAAAATGAGGACCTTTTTTGGTTAATGAGATACTTTCATTGTATTTTGAGGGAGGATCCGTAATATGGATTTGATTATAACACAAACTTTCATATAAATTAAAATCCCAATATCCAACAGGCTCGATTTCTATAATTTTCTTTCGGTAGAGGTTGCGATGAGCTGAGTTAATACTTTTGGCATTTTTATATGAAGGTTCTAACGTTTCTATGGTCAAGCCATCAGCAGACACTTTTTTACCCTCATCTTTTAAGAGTAGGATTTCTTCTGAAATGATGGTTTTCTGGTGGCGTTTTGGGGCTAATCCAACAGATCCTTGATAGACATGGATTTCACTGGCTCCATTTTTTTTGACGTCTAACGCGAATTCGGTACCATAGTCTGTATAAAGAGCGCTAGGAGTTTCAACCTTAAATCCTTTAGCTTGTGGCGGTACTTTCGCAACGAGTTTTCCTTCCGGGCATGAAATATAATTACTGTGGTTAAATGTTAATGTAGTAGGTCCTTCCAGTGTTAGATTTGTACCTGAATTAAGAGAAATTTCAACCATACCACTGGTAAGAGTGTATGTTTCTGCGTTCAAAAAGACTTGAGGTGTTTCAACCCATTTTGCATTTGTAGAATCCATTATCTTGGCAACTTGAATCGGCCTTACTGGTTGTTGGAACAACCATATACAACAAAGAAATAATAAGCATATGGCAATAGATGTTATCACCTTAGTATATTTATTTCGCCAAATCAGAGGATAAATTTGGCTTCCTTCATAATCACTGTTATCAATAATTTCTAGTGGGTGATCTTTTAAATAGGCTTCGAGTTGTTCATGCGCCGTTTGTTTGACTTTATCTTTTGTAACCTGATCTTCCAAATGTTTAATGCCAGCCTTATGGTATAAATCCTCTTCGATAACCTGCCTTAAGATATTTTCGGCTGTGGGTACATTGTCTTGATTACTTGATTCTAACGTCGTTCCTATGCCAGGGTGATTTAGGTTGGCCGTGAGATGAACAAATTCAAGGTAATATTGTACAAATTCTGGGTCCGTTGCCAAACGGTGATTCAACTTGGAAAAATCTTCATCGCTAATCGAATCATATAGTTCCATCATGATCAAATCATCATAGTCGTGATAATCTGTTGAATTTAATGTCATGGATTTTCCTTAGGTATTCAGGCTATGCTGAATACATTTCAGCAATGATCGATGTATTTTTGCTGCCAGGCGGAAGATATTTCTTTTTGACATTTTGAAGGCGTCTGAAATATCTTTGATAGGCAGGCCGATTTCATATTTCATTTTGATAAATTGTTGGTCAGATTCAGGGAGTTTTTTCAAGCACCCTTGTAGCGCTTCTACGCGCATTTGCTGTTGATCTGTTATCGAATTAGAAGCCTCTTCAAGAATTTTGGACACATCATCGCTGAATCTGATACGCTTATCATTTTGACGTGTACGTAATTTCAGTACTTCATTACGAGCTATGCCAATTCCCCAAGCGCCAAAGGAGCCTTTTTTGTCAAAATGTTCAAATTTCCTAAACATGATCAATACCGACTCTTGGAGAATATCATCTGCATCAGATATATTGGGTACCAAGGTCAATATAAATGAATAGATGCGTTTAATATTGGCCAGCAAAAGACAAAGAAACTCTTTATCTGTTTCCTGATCTGGTATGTGATTAGGTAAATGTATATTCATGACTTTACAATTTCAGTTCGATATTCACCTGGATAACAAGTCGTCTTTTATACTATTCCTTTCTATTTGAGAAATAGTGCCATCAATTTTTTTAAAAAATTGAGAATATAAAATCCAGTTAGGCTAAAAAAGACTTTTTATATTGATATTAATCGACTTATGACAATCGGAGTGTTTGAATAAAAATTGTCTGGTACCTGAACCCATGAGGAATTTATGGAAACGGCAGGTAAGTATTAAGTGAGGTGATTTTACAGAATCTTATCGGACATTTATGTCCTTTATTAGTGGGTAAAAAAACGCGGCAGGTATTCTGTCGCGTTTCAGGAAGTAGAGTACCTTATTTCAAGATACTTTATTGTTTGGAAAAGCGAGCCCCTGAAGTATCAGGGACTCGCTCTTGTGTAGAAACATAGTGAATATTAATTAAATACTTCAAAAGCATCGATTTCAACTTCACCGCTACTGATCGTACCAACCAATGTATGGCTACCAGGCGACAATGAAATATTTTCATACTTCAGAACACTGGTGCTACACGCACCTGTGGTATTGATAGAGCCTACAGATTGACCATCAATCGTCAGGTTAATCGTGCCGCCATCACAATCCCAGGTAAAGATACGAATACCTGTACCGGTAAAGTTATAGGTAAACGAACCAGACAGTCCCCATTGCGTTGTACCTTGGTACGCAGCTGGGTATTCTGTTACCGTTTCCCAGGTTCCAGTATAGTTAGCCACATTGCCATCAAACTTCGTCCAGCTACCACCACCAGCTTGCGTTGTTGCACAGCTTGTTGCAGAATAGCTATTAGTGTTACCAACACTATCACGACTACGTACTTGATAGCAATATTGCGTTGAAGCTGACAAACCGCTATCCACATGAGTGGTAGACGTTTGCCATCCACTATCCGTTGCGCCAGTTCCACCTGTTGTTTCATTAAATTGGTATTCAACAGGATTACTGCCTTCAGCGTCCGTAGAAACGGTGGATGTCACAGTAATTTGCGAACTACTGTTGGCAACAGCTGAAGCAATACTTGGTGAACTTGGTGCGTTCGTGTCTGGCAAGCCATTTGTCGTAGCACATGACTGAGCAGAAGAACTACCAGTATTACCCAAGCTATCGCGAGAGGTAACAGTGTAGCAATATTGTGTACTTGGCGTCAACACAGTGTCAGTATACCCCGTTGAAGTCTGCCATGCACTATTGCTACCACCAGGATTTCCTGAAGTCTCTGTAAAGAAGTATTCTACAGGTCCTGATGGATCACTGCCTGTGGTTGCAGTCATTGCGATCGTTGTTGAGCTTGTCGCCGCAGGAGCAGATGCAAAGGTCGCAGGATTCGGCGTTGGAGGAGTGGTATCACCACCAGCTTGTGTCGTAGCACATGAGGCGCCAGAAGCGGTACCCGTATTACCCACACTATCACGAGATTGAACGGTGTAGCAGTATTGGGTGCTTGCACTCAATCCGTTATCCGTGTAGCTCGTTGATGTTTGCCATCCGCTATCGGTTCCACCGGCTCCACCACTGGTATTGTCAAAATTGTATTCGACAGGCCCTGATGGATCGCTTGCCGTTGTCGCTGTCATTGCAATCGAACTACTGCCTGTTGCAGCAGGTGCAGATGCAAAAGTTGCTGGGTTTGGCGTTGGAGCTGTGGTATCACCACCAACCTGCTGGCCAAAGACAATGTAAGCAACTTGTTCACCGGTATGATTACGTTCAGTATCATTCAACTGATCTTCATCGATCGCTAAATTGATATTTGAATTTGAGATTGGGTTTGCGCCATACAGCATAGCCCAGCCACCATTACCACCATCCATTGCGGTAAGTGTAGCAACACCCAATGTCGCAGTAGTGGTTAAACCAGATATTGGACGACCATAAGGAGGATTATTCGTCACACCTGCGACGCCATCGCTGGTCACACCCGCGGCATATTCAATGCCATCAATGGTGCCATTACCTGCATCAATCACAATGTAACCGATAGTTTCATTGGCATGAGCATTGTCTGGATCTTCATTAACGGTTTTACCCACTTGAAGAGCGCTACTACTTGGAGGATTCTGACGGCTACTGCCGCGAGACCAGAATTCCACATGCCCCGCATCGTTATAAGTCATTACCTGACCAACAACAACTGGACTTGTGTAACTATTCGCATAAGTGCGAGCATGAGCTGACCAGTTATTATTATTCGCCGTTATGGTCGAATTAAATTTGACAGCTTCCATTTTTACACCGTCGGTTCCCTGGGTATAAACACCTTCTTCAACAACCATGTAGTAAATATCAGAAGAAGCAGGCGTATTAGGTGAACCATCCAAGCGAACCTGGAAGCTACTACCTGAAGCATTCTGAATACGTACCGTACCCGGTGATGAGGAATTGGTATAATTAGGTGTGGCAACGACGATCATCGAACTATAACTGCTACCCAAATTTACAGTGGTCCAACTACTACCCACGCCGCTGACCACACCGGTTTCTAATAAGATATTGCTACTTGGTACATCCGGCGTTGTCGCATTTGCTGCTGCAGAGGCTGTGGTGGTGTTACCCAAACTGTCACGTGCTGCAACGTTATACGAATAAAGTGTAAGCGGAGTCAAGCCAGTATCCGTGTAATTGGTACCTGCTTGCCATGTACTATTGTTACCACCAGGATTACCAGTAAGTTCTGTAAAGAAATATTCAACAGGGCCATTTTGGCCATCAACCGCAGTGGTTGCTGTCATCGTGATATCTGTGCTGCTAGTTGCGTTTGGTGCCGATGCAAAGGTCATAGGACTTGGGAATGGAGGGGCTGTATCAACACCACCATTGACTGTTACCGAACCTTGCATAAAGAAGGCTGGACCACTTTGGTGAATATGACAATGGAAATTGTAAACATTCGCCGAAGTACCATCACCCGTTGAGTTGTCCAGGAACGCTTGATCAAACGTTGCTAGGTAAGTAAATCCAGCAGGATTTGTAACCAGAGGATCTCCTGAAGACGCAAAAACGACTTGGCTAGGATTATTGATAAAGTAATTATGGTTACCAGTCAGTCCACCCCATACATTGTGACCGCCTTCCAGGAAGGTCCATTCAACCGATTGGCCAACATTAATGGTCACATCAGCTGGTTCAAACTTTCGACCTGGACCAACGGTAATATCAGCATGTCCATCTTCTGGACCTGTGGTCGTACAGATAGGTGAAGAGGCTTGTCCGGTATTACCCAATCCGTCACGATATTGTACGGTATAGCAATACTGAGTACCTGCGTTTAACACAATATCATAATACTGTGGATCACCTTGCCATGGACTACTGGTTCCACCTGTATTACCGGTGGTTTCAACAAATTGATAGGAAATCACAGGATGAGCATCCGTGGCCGTTGTCGCTGTCATACCAATAATTGAATCACCGATTGCTGTCGGTGGAGCTGAAAATGTTGCAGGATTCGGTGTAGGAGGATCAGTATCTGGTGTAATGGTTGTTGCACAAGCAGAACTTGAAGCAGTACCCGTGTTACCCAAACTATCACGTGATTGGACGGTGTAACAATATTGTGTTGATGCAGTTAAACCGCTATCGGTATAGGAGGTGCTAATTTGCCATCCACTGTCGGTTCCGCCTGGCGAGCCGCTAACATGATTGAAGTTATATTCAACTGGAGGAGTTGCATCACTGGCGACCGTTGCTGTCATGGTGATTTGCGTATCACTCAATGCAGAAGGTGGAGCTGAAAATGTTGCAGGGTTGGGTGTGGGGGGATCGGTTTCGCTACCGCCACCGGCACCAATTTGCAGCCATTTAGCAACTGAAGGTACACCATCATTATTCATCAAGAAGACCAAATAATAACCGGGTGGAAATATATTTGAATTGCTTGTCACAGTAAAGGTTGCCGTTGATCCATTATCAGAATCTAGATTAACTGGAACACTGATTTGATCATAATAGAATGAGTGGGTTGCACTACCAGGCCGTCGGATAACAACATTTGTTACAGGATTTGCGGATGAGTAGGTCATTGTTAGTTGCTGACCATAATTCGCTGTTGTATTCAACGTATTAATCACAGGACGAGGTGATTTAAAGAGATAATATGGACTCCATATATCAAACTGCTTTGCAAAAGGATCCACTGGATCACCTGCAATAGTACCCCCGGAACTGATAACGCGACCATCGGGTAACAAGACAGAGGTTGAGTGATAGCCACGCTCGTTTTGATGCGTTGCCATATAGGTCCATGTGTTTGTGTCAGGATTATATAATTCAGGACTTTTTTGAACGGTACCATATTGTCCTTGATTACCACCCACGACAATGACATTTCCATCAGGTAAAAGCACACCGTTGATTTCCAAGCGAGCTTCATTCATGCTGGCAATGTTTTGCCAGGTTGGGCTGGGTTGTGTGAGGTCAATGATTTCCGCGGTTGCGGTCGGCGGTTGTTCAACATGAATATTCACACCACCAGCGATCATGATACGTCCATCATGCAAACGGATAGAGATACCATCATTTCGAGGAGAATTCCGATTGGTATTGTCGATAGTTGTCCATGTTCTTGCAACAGGATCATACATCGAAGCCGTTTGATGTGCACCTGATTTAAATACTTTTCCATCGGGCATTAAGTGAATACGAATATAGGCTTCATAGATCTGGTTTGGAATGTTCTGGCCACCTGCCATGGTCCAGGTATTGGTATCAGGATCGTAAAATTCAATCGTATTATCTTTATTGGCACCTCCACCAAGGCTTGTTCCACCATACACCCAGATTGTACCATCGCCATGTATAATTGTTGAAGGATACCAGCGAATTCTGTTCATATTTGGTAATTGGGTATATTGTTCTGTTTGCCAATTAAATGCATACGCATCGTTCAGGGCATTAACGCCAGGTTCAAATTGTGCGCCACCCATCAACAGTTGGGTCCCATCAGCTAATGCGGCATGCGCGCCGCAAAACATGCTATCCACACCCGTGCTTCTGATAATCACATTGGTTGGATTAAGTGGATCGAAAATCTGTGTTTGAACCGTATCACGATCCGGTACATAGAGCATTTTACCTGAAGGCAAAATCGCTGCGTGAACCCCTTCATATTGCATTTCAATGGGTGCGGACCAAGCACCAACGACATTGGTTTGTGCTTGAGTTGGTGATGCGAACAACATCAACGAGAGCATGGTTAAACAGGCAAAATACTTTGTATTGGTTTGCTTCACAGGAATACTCCTTTCCTATATTACTTTTTACTTAACACTTCACTTCTACTTCACACTAGAATTCTTCTTTTGTTGCACAGAAAGCTGAGAATCTGTACAATACGATCGTCTCAAGGCACAAAAAAACCTTGAGGCAAACTTCATGGTGTGTCAGTTGGATCTGCCAAGACTTTTAACTGATACACCATTTTTATTCATTCAAAAATTTCTACTCATTCTTGAATTTTGCTATGTCATAAACGATTACCTCCAATTCTAAAAAATGGTTAAAAATTAATCTTAACACACTTTTTGAATTATTCTTTTGTTGCTTGATACAATTGTTGAATTTTAGATTGTTTTAGTACGCCATCATAAATAGCTAGATTGTCAATGGCACCTTTCATTGGATTTCCATATCCAATTTTCATTGGGTTTCCAAAATGGATATTATGGAAGTCAGATTCAAATGGCATCTCATCGGTCGTTGTTTTCTGGCAATACAGTTGACCATTAATATACATTTTTATGGTTAACCAATCTTCTGATATTGTGAGCGCAACATGATACCATTGAAGGTTATTTAATTTTACAGAATGTTGTTTTACGTCACATTCTAATGGGTTATAAGTTGTTAGAGCGTCGTCACCTCTGAAGCTGCTAATATGCATAATGCCATTTTGATCCAAATAAAGTCTGCGAGAGAATTCCGTATTTGAATAGCTTGGTTGTTGAATAAAGATATCTTGCGGCTCTGTCGTGTTTAATTTTAGATGCATCATCAAGGTGAAGCCGGCATCAAAATAATCTCTTTCGATTAGAGTAAGATATCCATTTTTACTGTTGAGAGATAATGAGGTGTTGTCATTATTCTCGATTAAATTGTCATGGCTATTTCCCATAAATGAAGGGTTGGGTGTCCATTTAATTTGAAATTCAGAGTCTTCGATCATGTTTTGAGTTAAATGATTTTCGTTTTCGAAATTCCAGAATCCGACAGGATTGGTTTTTTCGATGGCTTTTGTATAGTTTTGCCATTGTAGATTTTGTTTTGGTGCGAGAGTGCGTACGAAGAATTGAGATTGCTTGAAGTCTTTTTTGACGATGGTTTGGCCATCAGGCAGGATGCCCATGGCTTGACCTGCTTGAATGAATCTATTTTGTATAGATTTGAGTTCAACCAGGCCCTGGCTGACGTAGCATTCGCTAGAGCCATCTTTGTGTGCAACGATGGCGAATTCTGTGCCATGATCGACGTAGGAAGCATTTTTGGTGTTGATGGTAAATCCGATAGCTTGTGGCGGAACTTGCGCCACAAGCTTTCCGTGATTTAGGTAGGCCCCATTAGCCGACTCCATTCTAATCTCGGATGGTCCTTCAAGGATGATAGAAGCTCCATCCAAAAATTGAATTTCTACAATGTTATTTGTTAAATGATATGTTTTGCCTTTGACTAGCTCTTTGGGAAGTTCACCCGTTGTCGCGGCGTACATATCTGTGATGATCGCAACTTTTTGGTTTTTGGGGTTATTAAAGATGAATAATCCAATCCCTATGAGTAGGCATGCCGCGAGTGTTGCGATTAATTTATAAATTTTAATCGGGTTACGGGTGGTTTCAGTGTCGATTGGACGTTTTGTTGTTGATTGCGTTTTATTTTGAGATTTTAGATAGCTTTCCAGCTTTTCCTTGGCGGCTTTTTCAAGTTGTTGTTTGTTTTGTTTGTCGCGTTTGGATTTTTCCAGGTTGTCTAATAATTCTTGAGATGTAATGTGTTCTCTGAAAAGTTCTTCGGTGGATTGCTGAGAAAGATTCAGTGAGGTTGCGGCTTGTTGATTTCGCAATTCAGAGCAAAGTGAGCAATATTCAGTATAAATGACGCTGACTTCTGGAGATTCTTTGATCCAGGTTTGCAGTTGGTTGAATTGATCTTGTGTGATCGATTCGTCACGTAGCGCGCCTAGTAAATCAAAAAGTTCATATTGTTTTTCTTGAGACAGCGTCATTAGATTTCTCTCTGATTGAGATTTTGTCGTATGCAGAAAAATAGTTGCATGTGAATCCGATTCAATACTTTATAAATGGCATGGACGCTGCGTCCGACTTTGTCGGCGACGCTTTTGGTGGTCTGGCCAGGTTGGTATCTTAGTTCAAGAATGGTTTTGTCATCTTGCTTTAATTTGCTTAGGCAGTTTTTGAGTGCCTGGCTTCGGCTGGAAGTTTCTTCTTTATTATTGGCTACCTGGTTGGCGATAATGTCAAAGGCTTCATCACCGAACTGGAGTTTTTGCAATTTTTTGTTTTTCCGGTATTTCATAATTTGAAACTTGGCAATTGTCAGGGCCCAGGAGGTAAAGTCGGTTCCTGGCTGGAATTCATCGAACTTGCTCCAAAGGACAATCGCGGTTTCCTGGATGATGTCGTCGACGTCAGACCAGTTGGGCACGAGTGACATTATAAAGCCATAGAGCCTCTTTTCGTGGGAGATGTAGAGCTGCATAAACTCTTTCCATCTGCCCATGTCCTTTTGGGGGGGTAAGTTTGGTGATTCCATTATTACTACTTCCTAATTTTGTCTATTAAGTAAATAGAACTCATGTGTCAATTTTAGAAGGTAAAAATAAATAAATTTGTCGATCATGTTTGTTGTTGTTATATATCGACTTATATCGGTTTATTATTGTGTTAATTCATAATTGCTCCTGATGTTTTTCAATTATCGGACAAAAACACAAAAAGTTGATAGTGTTGTCGTTTTTTTGTGGGGGGCGATTTATTTAAACCACGACGTTCTCGAAGGGCATGAAGAAAAGAGAAAGGCAAAGGGGCGTTTTTATCCACAGATCCGCTGCCGCTAATGCTTCCACCTGCGCTAAAGCTGCCGTGAGACAAGTTGGTGAGGCAGGTTTGGTTTAATGCAGAATTCAAATTCTTTTTAGTTATGAAATTTTTGGATGATGCGAATGGCGCATTGGATTTATTTAGATTCATTTTGAAATCCTTTCATTTTGTTTAGACGTAGATTGTCTGTTTTGATTTTTTAATTTTGAAAGGGTTTTGGAGGGACTTCGGTGAGTCGGTTCTGCCCTTTGACCGTGAATATTATTGTATGCGAATTGGTTGAAATGTCAATGAGAATTTGATGTTTTTTGCCACGAAGAGTGCGAAGAAAATACAAAAACAAGCAGCCGTTTTTTATCCGCAGATTTCGCAGATTAGAAAGGCAGATTTTTTTAATAAATTTAAAGGTACCTGATCCCTTTAATTCTAAGAACGGGAGAGTTAAAGGAGGTTGGCCTCTTTAACTCTCCAGATTTTATATGTCTTTGTTTATTACTTTAATTCTTTGATACAGATGTTTTTGAAATAGATTTTTGTTTTTGTGCCATCACGTACTTGGAGGCCTAGTTTGCCTTCGAAGTGTGCGTGGGGGGAGGTGTCGATGTGGTCTAGCAATAATTCGCCATTGAGCCAATGTTGGATATGATTGCCTTTGCAGCGGATGGTAATGTGATTCCAATCTTGAGATTTAAGCGCCTTGTTTACTTTTTCTTGATTTACCAGATGAGTATAGTCTGGGCGAATAAACCAATCGCTAATGGATGCCCAGTAGTTGCCGATTTTCCATCGGTCCTCTTGCTCGTCATAATCTTCTTCGTCGTCCTCATCCTCCTCTTCATCGTCTTCTTCTTCATCCATCTCTTTTTCTTCTTTTTCAAGTACGAACATATCATACTCATATGCGGCAGGGGCCATGAAGGCTTCTTCTACGTCGTGTTGGTCATGTCCTTTAAATAGAAAAGGTGTTGCGCGATACCAGACGCCGCTGTTACGATAAATGTCTCCAACGAGTTTTGTATCTAAATGCAATTCAAAGTCGCTGAAACTTTTGTGCGTATAGATCCAGCCAGAGACTTCAGCTATTTCGTTCAGGTCGCCTGTAACGATTGCGCCATCTTCAATGGTCCAGACGCCATCGTTTGTATGATCCCAGTGTGTAAAATCTTTGCCATTAAATAAGGAGACGAAGCGCTGTTGTGTATCGCAGCAGGATTGTTTTGGCGATTGGCACCCGATGGTTGTTAGCAGGGTTGCGAGGCAAAGAGTGAGAGTGTTACTTACATGTTTTTTCTTCATTGACGTAGACCTTTCTTGTACAAAGTGGCTGGTAGCCCATTTGATGTTTTGAGGTAGTGAGTTGGACCTACGTAGAACAGGTTTATATCGGCGTTAATATGGCCGCAAGACCTGACGAATTATTTTATTTATTCCATCGAGGAGCTTAATAAGTCAATTGATATGAATTATTATATACATTTCTTTTTTCATTGATTTATATACTAACCGTATTTGATGAGGAGAATCAAGAAAAAATAAACAGAAAAGTGACAACGTTATAAAGAAACAAAATGGATTTTAAGGGCAATGTTTAACCACGAAGTTCACGAAGAACGCGAAGAAAAGAAAAAGCAAAAGCCATTTTTATCCACAGATTACACAGATTACACAGATTTACGCAGATGAATTAATTTTGTTTTCTTTTTCTTTGTAAAATAGTTAAGCCTCCTAAGGTAAGTAAAGATAAAGTTACTGGTTCAGGAATAATTACAATATCACCATCATATAGCAGATAGTCGATATCCAAAGTTGATCCATCAGCTAGTATGCCGGAAAGTTGTCCTTGGCTTGCACTGTAATCAGATAGTTTGTCACCCAGGAATAGCTGGGTTGTGATGTCGTTTTCAGTGAATTCAAAACTGTTGCCATGGAGAAAAATCGTGCCATCATAACCTGTCAGTCTTTGAACGGTTCCTCCAGACAAGTTGATTGATGCATTTTGTGCTGAGATGATATTGTATAAAGAGCCGCCTGTAATAGAAGCTCGCGTGTCATGGTAAGCGACTAGTGCACCTCCGATTGTTCCTCCTGACATATCAACGGTTGCATTGAGAAGGAGGTAAAGATTATAACCGATTACGGCATTATCCAGGATCTCAAGATGTGCCGTATCAAATAAACGTATGGTATTGTTAATATATCTTGAGTCGTCAATGATGTGATGTTGTTCATCATCGAAATCGACGAAATCCGTTTGGCCATTTGAAACAGAATAACTGAAACACAACACTATCAGTACAAGAAAGGGTTTTGTATACTTCATGGCATTCCTCTTTTTTATAATTGTGTTAATTTAACCGTCCAGAGATTGTTACTATAAATAAATTTTAAATCTGTGGCAATCGGTAAAATCTGTGATTAGAAATGATTTTGGTAGGGTGGGTAGACATCTGCCCATCGTTTGAACTGGCAAGGGGAAATTAAAGGTACCTGACCCCTTTAGTTCTTTGATTCCCTTATTTCTCTTCGGTTCCTTTAATCTTCCTGATGGCGTCTATAAGTTTTTGGGATTTAAGAGGGCGAATAATAAAGACATATAACGCAAAAACGAAAAAGAGACTCATGCCGGTGAATATTGAGTAAGCTTCTTTGCCCCAATATTCGATTTCTATATCAAAATCAGAAGGGGGGCCAACACGAATTAATTGTATGAGAAATTCCATTTGTAATAAAATCAAGACGATCAAGACATAGGTCGAAATAAGGACGATTCGTCTTGCCCAATTTTTAAGTTGCAACAATCCAACGCCGCCAATCATAGAAAGAGAAAAGAATATTAACGTCATTGCAATTCCAAGCTTGGTTGTATTGATGAGTTTATGTGTCATGGAAACAATCGAGTCAATTCCTTCGTATAATCTTTTGGCACGTTCCAGTGCCTGGTCATCACAGCTATTTAAGATATAGCACTTGATAAACATGAATGTCGCGCAGATCCCGATGACAATGTTAAACCACGCGATCTTTTTAGTCGTCTTATATAGTTTCGTTTCTTTGAACTCTATGGAATATTCCTTCACTATGGTTGTTATTGTACAAGTGAGTCGATTATGTCGCAAGCTTGTTTAGGATAATTAAAGGTGCCTGACCCTTTTAATTCTTGGCGTTTTAAAGGCAATTTAATCCTTTATTCCGAATTGAATGTAGCCGTCCTCTGTTGTGATGATTGGCTGATTTTTATTTTGTAGAGCTTCACAATACTTTTCATAGTATTTAAAGGCTAATGTATGCACGTTCCGATTCCATAATGTGACGATTAATCCAGAAAAAGATATGTATGCAATCAAACCAAGAAAGGTTACAGTTAATCCGCAAGCAAGTCCTAATATTTCTGTAGAGAATGTATTTTCGACTGAACGCAAAGCAACCATTTTCGCAAATAAAATAGTTGCGATACTTAGAAAGCTTAATATCAGTATACAGAGAGATAATGGGCGTATTATCTTAACCATTTTTTTGTAATAATGACATTTCTCTTTGATGTATTTTTCTTCTTTTTCATCAATCACATGGTTTGCATCTATATTTTTATATGCATCATAGAATGTCTTTAATAATTCAAATGTTGAATCTTTTTTGGTCCATCGCAAAATATAGATTGCTGTTAACATGGCAATTACAATGAGGCCTAATTCAATCCCCAGGTTCACTCCATTAGAAAACATATCCTTTTGCAATGGTGTGGAAAGACTGTCAAATGTATTTGAAACTTTACGCAGAAGGATTGCCATATAAACCGTTAGTGCGGTAAATGTACAGCCAAAGAAAAGCAGGGTGAATCTATAATCACCCAACTTCGCATAGTTCTTGTGAGTTTTTGTTAGAAACTTTATTTTACGTGCTTCGATAATCATATTCTGACCTTAAGATCCAATGTATGCGGAGCCTGGGTTTAATACAACATAAAAGCGGGCAAATATTTACGGATGGATATGAGAGAAAATGTGGGTTTTAAGCTTTGGGTGAAGGTTTTTGCGTTTGGTGGAGCAATTGGTCTTGTATTTGGGCAATTCCAGTTTATAATTAATCTTCGGCGAACATATTTTCAAATCGAATACAAGGGACACGGGAACATATTCGATAGGTATATAATTGGATTATTGAAAGTAACTAACACCTTTAGTTCCTTCTCAATTTTTTAAGTGAAAGTATTTAAATGTTTGAACGAGATACAGTTTTTATATTAGGTGCTGGAGCTAGTTGTCCATTTGGTTTTCCATCAGGGATTCAGTTGATCGAAGATCTGTGTGGTAGTGTAATTCTTTATGATGAGGAACAAAAACCAACACATTTAAAAAGAAATAAAATAATTCTTCCTGATCATGCTGGGGCTGGTAATGTTGTTACATCAATCAGAGAATTCCAAAACCAACTTTATGGAAGTGGATCTAATTCAATCGATCGTTTTTTAATAGAAAATGAATCAAAATGGATGGAATTAGGGAAAAAATTATTGGCTTATGTTCTTTATTACTATGAATGGCGATATAGTAAACTTTTGTTCAAAGTTACAAATAATTGGTATCGTAAACTAATTGAAAAAATTGGAGAGCAATCTAACTATGATTCTTTTTGTCAGAATGTAAAGTTTATTACTTTCAATTACGATCGAACTTTAGAGTTTTTTCTATTAAATCATTTCAAAAATTATTATTCAAAATCCAATGAAGATTGTGATGAAAAATTAAGCAAAATTGAAATCATACATCTTTATGGAGTATTGTCCGATTTAAAATTAGAATTTAACCATCAATCTATTAATAGTTGTGTAAGACAAGCGGGGAATATTCTACCATATGGTTTAAAACCTAATTCTAAAGATTTGAATTTAGTTCCAAAAGTTCAAGAATTTATGCTTTTAGAAGAATTTCTTCGAGAGATTCCTGAGTCTGATATTGAATTAATACGAAAAGGGAATGTGCCAGATACATTTGCAAAGGCAATTGAAGTATTAAAAAATGCAGAGGACGTTTATATATTTGGGTTTGGTTTTGATAATGAAAATGTAAAGAAATTAAAACTAGAAAAATTGTGTGATGATAAGCGTTTTAGACTTTTCGGCACATGTATGAATTTTAAAGGTAGAAACCTAAAAGAGATCAGGAAACACTTGAATTTTAATATTAATACTCAGATACAAAGTGGTGAGAGAAAAAAACAACTAGACGAATACGAAAAGAAAAAATGGGAAAATAGCTGGTGTGATGGTACTGTCGATCAATTTTTAAGCGAGATAGGTTGGCAATCTTAATCAAGGAAGCATAGATGCAAAAAATGACACATAGGGAAGAATTAAAGGTGCCTGATCACTTTATTTCCCCCTGACCCTTTTGATTATCCTATTATAAAGCGAGTGATATAAAATAAACACCTTATACAGTCTTAAGCGAGGAGTAAAATATGTTTTGGCAATCCGTAATATCTGGTTTAATCGCTTTTCTAGACTGGCACATCATTATTGGGGCTATAGGAATCGCATTTGCGTCAGTTCTACATCTTCTCATCACAGGTTTTACGATGGGTGATAATGAATCTGGTGGGCGTTTGGGAGCGGGTTGCTTATTAATGTTTATTGGAGGGCCTCTTGTTCAGGCTCTTTCCGTTTCTGTGTTTATCTTATTTTGCCTTCCTGCAATAATTGGAACAGGCGGATTTACCCCACTCGAACTAGTCTCCATGCTTTTATGGCCAGTTATAAAAATAGGTCTCATCGCATTTGGAATAGTTTTTGTTCTTTGTATTATCCCAATCATTGGTGACATTATAACAAGCACACCTGGTGTTACTATATTTTTGCAGGGTATATTCATGCTTCGTCCGATCACAAATAATCTATTCTATGCTATTTCTGATGGTGAGATTCTGCCACCCAGTGTTTTTCCAAGTTTTTTGAACTCACTTGGATACGTGATTATTGGAATAGCTATATGCTGGGGGCTATTGCTAATAATTGCGTTCATATTTGATCAGGTGAAGAAGAGGAGGAATGCAATAGAGTATATTTATTCTCAGTATGATTCTGAGCCAACAATCGGAATGGTTTTTATAGGGATGTTTTTGGGTCCAATTTTTGGGATTATCCCTTTACTTATGTATGGGCAGTACATCTCATTTTCACTTTCAGCAATATAGTTAAGATCTGGTTCGGGTGGAATTACTATTCACGCCTGATTTTTATTAACTATTATGTCTGTTCACAATGGTTTAATACAGTGATTTATAATAAATGAGATTACGCTGGCCAATTTAACTAAGGATGAATATGATTATTCCCATACTGCTATCTGTCTTTTCTACAGTAATGATTTTGTCATGGTGTATTATGGTACTCATAGTGGTTCTGATCCTTCTGGTGTTGGTTATGCCTTAATTGTGCTTGTTTCATTTATTGCTGGTATTGTTTCACTTGTAATTGCTATCAGGCAAGGTTTGCGTCATGCGAAGAAGCATAAGGCTTTTCCTAAAAGTTATTTCAGTTTAGGGGTAAGTCTGTGTGTGCTTTGTGCATATATTGTATTAATGATTTTGGCATCCTTACCTATTGGTGATTCCCGACCTGTGGAGGTGCAAGTCAATACACAAAACTCTAATAGTTCAGATGATAAATAGATTCAAATTTTCCTTGCAAAATAACCGATAAAGAGTAGAGTGAATGAAAAGGGTTAAATTCAGACAGACCTTTCCGACAATTTAATAATGGCTTTACTAAGCATATACGCTTCGCTCTAAATCGCGAAATTAAGAACAAAGAGGCGTAGGTGGGCTTGGTGCGCCTGGACTCACATCTAATCATGTGCGAAAAGGGCACCATTGCTTTCATGTCTCTTTGTGGGCTTTCGCGAGCCTAGAGCGAGCATGAGGTAGTGGTGTCCTTTTTTTATTGCATGCTCACGCAAGCGTGAGCATGGCACCGTTGAAATGCGTGGGGCATAACCCCATCCTACAATGAGATTAAACAAAAGGATTCCACTTGATAGAGAGGCTTTGCGCCCATTGTACGCCGCGACAGGCGTTCGCCTGACTAAGTTCTTGGGTTCTGTTGTGAACCCGCTTCCGTTGGGCGCTACATTGTTAGCGAGATATGAGAAGAGGTTTAACCACAGATTGCGCAGATGAACACCGATTTTAAAGGCAAATGTTTTAGTTTTAAAATAACAAAATAGAAATGGTTTTAATTTAATCTGCGCTAATCTGTGAAATCTGTGGTTAGAGATAAAGACATGGATTCCCGCCTTCGCGGGAATGACAAGCGTGTGTGTGTGAAAAGGCCGCAACAGTAAATGAAGAAGGCTCGGCAGAACCTGTGAAGAACACAAATGCAAGCAATCAGAAAGGAGGTGATGCTAACAGATAAACACGGAGAGGTCTGAAAAAGGTCTGGTTCGTCGGGAAGAGGTCTTGTACTCCACTTCCACCTTTGTGGGAGAACCATTCCTTATTACACACATTCGTGTGCCTAAGCACGCCGCGACCGTTGTGTTGTGATGACGGCTCCGTTGTCGCCTGGTTATTGGGCGAGACATGATAAAGACTGAAAGGCAGTTTTAACCACAGATTGCGCAGATGAAAAAGGCAGATTTGAAAGGCATTAAATTGCTTTGTCTTTAATACATAATACAAAATAAAATTTAATCTGTGAGAATCTGCGCAATCTGTGGTTTGAAGAGTTTTAAATACACCATCCCCATTTCATCTTTGATGAACTGAGGTCGGGCACCCAGGTGTTCGTTTGTTTTAGTAGGTTGCTCATGTTGTTCGCTACTCTGTTGATGAATGGATATTGGGGTCGTAATTTGGGATGGCGAAGATGTTGTGTAAAATGTCGGTGTTGCTATAGAGCCATATTGTGCCATAGAGTAGCAAGATCAAGATGGCGATTGCTATGATTAGGCCCGACCGATGTCTTTCTGTGTTTATTGACATAGATGTATTGTCTGGCTTTTTTGGGCCGGGAACAACATAAATAATGAGGAATATTTATGGCTTAAGGTCAATGTGTTAGGTGTTTTTTTACCTCTTAAATTCATCTTATGAATGAAGTTATTGAAGATATTTGACTCTTTTAATTGTCCTGGCGTTTAAATATTGTCAGGCATACCCTGACCTACCCATGTGAGTAAGAAGATGACATTTACCATCCCTAAATACGCCTATGGTGACTTGAGGCTGCCATTCGGTATTTACCTGATTGGGGGGAGATATTTCTTGTTGCAATCGGGTGGGGTTATTTCTATAATGTAGTTACTACTACCCCCTCTATAATGCAACCCCTTTATGCGCTTCTTTGAAGCCCGCCAAAAGTTGTTTCTATGATTTCATAAGCTGATGCTTATTAAATCTACCGTTGTATTTTTCAATCATTAGCATGAGAACGCAGCCTGCTTAACTTACTTAAAGGATCTATTATGTTTGCTCAAAAAATTACCCGTTATTGTGTGACCTGTCTTATTGTCACTTTATTGTTGGCACAACCTTTCGTACTGGCTGAGGAATCGAAAGAGAGGATTGTGTATAAACCCGATTTTGAATCGTTGGCTCAGTGGGAGTCGCCGCAATGGTTTAATGATGCGGTGCTTGGATTTTATTGTCATTGGGGTCCTTATTCTGTGCCAGGGTTTATGTTTACTCATCCGGGTGAGCGGGTGGATAGTGGTATCTGGTATGGTGGTGCGATGTATGATCCGGAAGACGATTTGGGTGTTTATGATTTTCATCGTAAGACGTATGGCGAGCCATGTGAGTTTGGTTATAAAGATTTAGTGCCGCTGTTTAAAGCGGAAAAATGGGATCCAGATCGCTGGGCGCGGATTTATAAAGATGCCGGGGCGGATTTTGCGGGTATATGTGCTGAGCATGCTGATGGATATGCGATGTGGGACAGCGAACTGGATACTTATAATTCGATGGATACCGGGCCTCGCCGCGATATTTTGAATGAAATGTTCGAATCGTCTCGTAAGTTGGGAATGAAAACGATTGCGACTTTTCATGAACCGCCCGGATCGATTTATGGTGCGGGGCGTGAGCATTGTCCGGATGGCGTCGATGTGAATGATCCCAAGCATGAAGATTTGTATGAAGTGAGTAGCCATGAGGAACTTTACTTTAAACTGATTGAAGTGATGCATAAATATCAGCCTGATCAGATGTGGTTTGAGGGGGCACAATTTTATGGTATGGAAAACTGGAAGAAGTTTCTTGCCTATTATTATAATGTGGCTCAGTATTGGGGTAAAGATGTCGTGGTGACGCAAAAGGGAACTGAAGAACATTTGCTTGCTTCGACCGCTTTGGACATTGAAGGTGGAGAGTTTCCTGGTGGTAAATGGGAATGGCGGGGTATGGAAGAACCTTCCAAGGAGCGATGGCAGAAAGATGTGCCGCTGGGTAGTTACTGGGCGTATGCTGAGGGTGTTGGTTGTCGGCCGGTAAATATGTTGGTGGATGGGATCGTTGATCGTATCAGCAAAAATGGTGTGACGTTATTGAGTGTTGCTCCTAAAGCGGATGGTACACTGCCTAAGGCTCAGATTGATTGCTTGAAGGAATTGGGCGAATGGATGAAGATCAATAAAGAGGCGCTTTACGCGGCTCGATGTGCGATATTTAATGAAGGTGGCGTGGATGTCTGGAAGGCGAAAAAAGGCATGATGCGTTTTACTGAAAAAGGGTCTTACTTATATGCGATTGAGTTGGGGAACGTTTGGCCTACGACAAAGGGATTTGAAGATTATGAGGAAAGTGTTGAGCCATCTGCACCTTATCGTATTCCGGGTGTTACCGCGGTGAAGGGGTCGAAGATTTTTATGCTTGGTGCTGATGATGAATTGTCCTGGCGTCAGGAGGGTGATGATATTATTATTGAGACATTGCCAAATCCATTGCCTTGCGGATATGCCTGGAGTTTCAAAATTGAAATGGAGAATTTGAAATGAGTTTTCAACGCACCTTTTTAATGATACTTGGTGTTTTTGTTGCTACGAGCATGATCTGTTCAAGTGTTTGGGCGAAAACGTCTGATGCTAAGAGGCCCAATATTATTTTCATTATGAGTGACGACCATACGTCGCAAGCGGTGAGTGCGTATGGCGGTATGTTGGCAGATGTTTGCCCGACGCCTAATATTGACCGGCTCGCAAAAGAAGGAATGCTTTTTAAAAATTGCTTTGTAACCAATTCCATTTGTACGCCCAGTCGAGCTGCAATTTTGACGGGGAAGTATTCGCATAAAAATGGTGTTTATAAATTTACCGCGATGGATCATTCGCAACCGACGTTGCCTAAAATGATGCAGAAAGGTGGTTATGAAACCTCTTTGATTGGTAAATATCATCTGGCTTCAAATCCTGTCGGGTTTGATTACTTTTTTGTTTTACCCGGGCAGGGAAGTTATCATAATCCGATTTTTATTCAGAAAGGTGATGATCATCCTAGTGGTTATATTCAGCGTGGTGAGAAGACCATGATTGAAGGGCACTCGACGGATGCGATTACGGATCAAGCGTTGGATTATCTTAAGCACAAGAGGGGGAAAGATAAGCCTTTTATGTTGTTGTGTCATTATAAAGCGCCGCATGATACTTGGGATTATGCTGAGAGGTATGAATCGTTTCTGGAAGATGTTGACATTCCTGAACCTTCGAATTTGTTTGATGACTATGAAGGTCGAAGCGATATGTTAAAAAAACAGCTTCAATATATTGGTAGTGAGTGGGGGAATCATACGAATTTTGAAGAAGAAACCGAACATCTAAAAGGTAAAGCTAAAAAGAAGATGCAATATCAGCTTTATATGAAAAAGTATCTTCGGTGTGTCAAAGGGGTGGATGATAATGTGGGGCGGATTTTGGATTATCTTGATAAGGCTGGTTTGGCTGAGAATACGATTGTGATGTATACCGGCGATCAAGGATTCTTTTTGGGTGAGCATGGTTTGTATGATAAACGCATTATGTATGAAGAGGCGTTGCGGATGCCATTTTTGGTGCGGTGGCCTGCTGGCATCAAAGCCGGTAGTCAGAGTGATGGTATGATTCTTAATATTGATTTTGCACCGACCATGCTTCAAGCTGCGGGGGTAAAACCTCATCCTAAGATGCAGGGGAAGAGTTTTGTGTCGCTGCTAAAGGGAGATGTGCCTTCTGATTGGCGAACGTCGATGTATTATCGCTATTATTATTCTCATTTTCAGACAGAGTCGCATTATGGTGTTCGAACGCATGAACATAAGCTTATTTATTTTGATCGGATTAAACAATGGGAATTGTATGATCTGAAAAAAGATCCGCAAGAAATGAATAATGTTTATGATGATCCTAAATATCAAACGATCGTTAAGACCTTGAAGAAGGAATTGAAGCGGTTGCAAAAGGAATTAGGTGATGATCCGAAGGATGTTGGTGACAATCCTAATATTGGGGCATTGGCGGCGCAGCCGCGATATGTGACGAGCGAAGTGGATATGGGTAAACCCAACTCGAGCATTGTCGTTGAATTTCGTACCCGTGTGGGGGGGACCATTATTTCAAAATGTAATTTGAGTGACGATCTTGAGAATGGTGATGCGAATATCGACGCGATGAAAATGTTAACGATTTCCAATAAGGGTTTGAGCTTTTTCTATGGCGGTGAAGATCCTGAAAGCATTGACGTTCAGTTGATGGATAATCGTCGACATACCTTGGCTTTGGTTTTGCGGGATCATAAGCCGACGATTTATGTTAATGGCGAGCAGGTTTATCAGTCAACGCGTTCAGTGCCGGAGGATGATGCCAGTCATACGTTTAATATCGGTGCAGGGCAAGATGATAGCGGGTGGTTAGGGTATAATTATCAGGGAGAGATTTCTAATATTCGTTATTATAGGAAATCGTTGTCGCCAAAAGAACTTCAAATGATTGCTAAAGGTAAGTCAATTGATGTTAAAGCTACCATGAGTTGGTCAGATTGATGCTGTCTTGCGAAACAGAATAATTAAAGGTACCTGACCCTTTAATTCATGAGGTTATAAGTTTTTTAGTGTGTCGATGCCTGCTAATGGAGTGTAGAGGGCTTCGTAGCCTTGTTGGAGTTGGATGAGGTTTTTAGTTTCGAAGAGTCTGACGCAGCCTGGACAGAATGTATCGTTTTCTATGGTATAGAAATAGCTTTGATCGAATTTGATTTTGCATCTGGCGCAATGGGCTTCGATTGATTTACTGCCACAGATTCGCCAGAAGAGTCTTGCTATAAGTGAAATGGGATTTTTTAAATGACTTAGTCTTTGTTTTTGCATCGACGGGTGAGATGTTGGGACTACTTCGCCTATGTCATTTACACTGTAATCACAAACCGCTGGATGGAGGTTGCGAATAATATCAGGGTCTTTGCCGCCATATCGAAATGCCGCAATGTAGCTTTGCATTACGATATCGCATGCCTGGTCAATCTCTTCTGGGGTCTGGGGTTGTTTGGAAAAATAGCTACCTTCTGACAATAAATTCGTGGCAAGTTCTTCTTCGATGCCATAATCCATGCCTTCTACTTGAATAGAGTAGAAGGGGCCTGGGCAGTTTCTGGGGTCTCGTTCGGGGTGTATAAATGATTCGTTATTCATATAAAATCCTTTAGATGGGATTATAGCGTGTGAATTGCATTGTGGCAATTGATGAAATTATCTCCTAGAAATCTTCCCGGGTAGAGGCTGTTCGGTCTACGAGGTTGATGGGGATTAAGCATGCCCACGCAAGCGTGGACATGGCACCGTGCAACATATATATTAATGGAAGTTATTGTGTAGGTTTAATTTTGATTAAACCTGCTTGATGCAAAAGGGTGTAAGCTGCGTTTGAATTCGTGGCGGTGAACCCAATTCGTGTCCATTTGTTTTTTTTGTTTAAAATGAAAATAATGCTGCGTGTGTCTCTGTCATTATCTGCTGGATACCAGGTTCTGATACCCCCTGAACCATGGTAGCGAAATTTTCCGTTGGCCAAGGTCGATGGTCTTGGTTCGATGGATTCAATCTCATTAAATGCGAGCGTTTTTTTGCCAAAAGGAAAATAGTAATCTTCAAAGGTAATCTGATTGTCTTTGATTTCGATTAAGTGGTCTTTGTAGTGGCCATCGGCTGGAACTTCTATGATGGTTGGTTCGAAGGGAGGGCTTATTGGCATTTTGTTTTTAGATAGATATATGACTATGAGAAGGATGGTCAAGCATGTGATAAGTCCAAACAATTTCAACATGATGCTTCTCAGATCGAATGAGTTTGAGATGTTCCAGCTAAACGTTGCAAAAGCACAAGATATTAAAAATAGCAGTACGCCAAAACAGATAATTTCAAAAACAAAGCTACTTGTAATATGGTTACCTGTAATTTGTTTGAATCCGTAATGGACGGCTATTGCAATGACCATGAGCGACATGATAATCAAAGAGAAAACAATGGTTCCTGTTTGCTTGTCGGTATAATATGGAAAGCCCTCGTCGCTCCAGTAGATGACTATTTGCTCTGGCAGGAATGGATAATAGAATATACCGATAAGAGGGATCGTCAGAATAAGCCAAAGGTTGATTTTGGTTAGCTTTGTCATAACACGCTGCTTAGGTCAAACAAACATGAACATAGAAACATGATACCCAAACCAAAATTACACTGATCAATTAAATTATACATCCCTTTTCTTAAAAATCAAGACTTTCCCAAAAAAATGACTTAAAACGATTCTTGCATTGATTTGCTCTTAGGCTTGATCTGTGCTACGATGGCATTTGGAAAAAAGATTAGAGCTAGATAAAGGAATTTAACAATGGCTTATTTAGAATCAAATTTTAATGGCATAGGGCATGTGGGCATACCTGTAACAAACCTGGAGCGATCGAAAGCGTTTTATGAGCGGCTTGGGTTTGAGGATGTGATGTCTGATACCTTTATCTACGAGGGAGGTACCGGTCATGTTTCTATGCTGAAACGTGGAGAGGTCATTATGGAATTGTATCAAATGCCTGAAACGCAGTTGGTTGAAATTCGAGCTCGCATGGATGGGCGGATCGATCATGTTGCGTTTGATGTGTCTGATATCGATCAGGCGTATGCTGAGCTTAAGGAGGCTGGGTTTGAGATGTTGGAAGAGGCACCTGTGAAGCTGGATTTTTGGGTGAAGGGGTGTAAGTATTTTAATATTAGTGGACCGGATGGTGAGCGGTTGGAGTTTTGTCAGATTTTGTAGTTTGAGTCATCAATTTTGCATGCCCACACAAGCCTGGGCATGGCACCGGCTGTGTTATGTATGGGCTTTAGAGATGTTTTAAGTTGTGGGAATTGGGTGAAGTATTTATAATTAGAATTGAATGAACACATTTCTTTGAAGCGTGTTCACTTCACGTTGGGCCAGCTTCGTACCGCCAAGTTCGTCGGCTGGCTCATTTTTTATGCGCATTAAAAAAGGCCCTCATCAAATCTGATGGAGGGCCTTTGCTGATTTTATAAATGGTTATTACATTCCAGGTGTGGGGGGGGCTCCTGCTCCTGGCGGTGGACCTTGCATCATCTGCATCATTTGCGTGACCATCATTGTGACTTGTTGGATCGTATCTATGGGGATATGGGTATCCATTTGCAAGCTGCCATTATCCATGGTGATGCTCGTTCCTACGGTTCCCTGGATTTGAGTGAACATGCCTGCCATCATCATCACTTGAGGGGGAGCGGCAGACGCGATAAATCTTACATAGTTTCCTATGTGAAAGAATAAGTACCCATTGGCATTTTTAGGTAAACCTTTTGCGGTTGTTTGTAATGAGAAGTCATCTGCCAAACTGGTTTTTCCGCTTTTTGGAAATTCAATGACTTCTTTGATAACATCTTTATTTACTTCTTCGCCTGATGCACCTGCAATCACCATGGTTTTATTGTCCGGGATAGCATAATTCATGGTCATTTTAAAGATGTTTCCCATTTGAGTTTTTAGTTGCTCGTATGCGGGATTGGATTCCATCTGCTTTGTCATATCCAGTTTCCATGTATCAAAACTTACATTACCCACTTTCCCGGCATTCGGGGTGTATATCATGTCTGAATACATGTTTTTGTAAAAGGGTGAGTTAAACATATTTTTCATGTTCTCGTATGTTGTTTTTGCGTCATTAAGTTTATAAGTTCCCAGGAATTTAAAACCAGGAAATGTACCGGGGGCAGAAGGGTTATTTGGCATTAAATAGAGTGCAGCTGACCAGTTTGATTGTAGCATGCTGAAAATACTTTCTTTTAACTGTTTAAGCTCTTTTTCAGTCATGTCTTTAGTGAGTTCCTGGTTGCTTTTAACTTTTTCAAAAATAGTATCGAAAAGTGGTTTGAGTGAATCACTATTGGTAGCAAATGCCATGGCCATCCAATAGGCTTGCGATGGCAAAGATTTTAATTCTGTGGTATTGATCATTGGGTGGCCAGATAATCCTTTCGCTAGATCGCTACCTTTTTTAGCATTCAAGTTTATGTTAAGGTTGACACCTAAATCGCTTAATCTTAAGCCTAGCGCCCCGCTATCCATTTCTTCTAATAGCGAGATATAAAAATCCATGATAAACTTGTAGTTTGGATCTGACTGGAACATAGGGTTCATTTGAATTGACTTCTCAAGGGCTGATTTTGCTTCTTCAATAAATGGGGTGATATTCATTGAAGCCGCGATATCAGATTTTTCAAAGAGCTTCAGATCCGTTTGTGATAACTTGGCACCTTTGGGGATATCTTTTAGGTTAGCCAGTTTTGTTGGAGAGGAGCAGATCACGGTATATTTTTTAGTGACGATGGCATAATCTGAGCCGCTTGGAAGTGACCATACGCCTGGGGCCGCTTCATTTTTTTGGGCTTCGGATAGTTTGAGTGCTTCTTCAGGATCTTTTAAAGGTAAAAAAAGCATGGCGGTCTCTTCAGGATTTTTTAAATCTTGAATAGCAATCCCGATAGAACTGCTGCCATCCAGTTCGCCAGTAATGCCGAGTGACATCAACAACATGTTGCTAATATCTGACGTATCGGTGATGGGTAAGGGGGTACCAATTTTTGTGCCAAAGTTCATGATTTTTTCAGCGACCTTATCAAGTGATTTGGTGGCAATAATGACCTGAGATTTTTCAGGCATAGCGCTAAGAACATCTGGTAATTGCGCCTTGGCTGATTGAATTGATAAACCTAATAGAATTAAGCTGTAAATAACATGGATGGCTCGACACTTCATTTGGACTCCTTCGCATACATTAGTGAATTATTTGAGGTGTCAAATGCACCTCGTGTTGTTATTAGTCGTCGGCTAATTCCCTGAATGACAATAGCTTGTCATGTCAAATTTGTTGAGACTACTTCCTGTATTATACGGATTGTAGGGATTATGCAACGTTTCATTATTATTAGACACATGATATTTGTGATTGTTACACGGATTTTGAAATAATTGTGGATTATGCGGATTATATCGCTTGACAGGGTTTAAATGGACTTTTATGATCGAACAATTCACACGCGGCTGTCTTTATGCAAGAAACCTGAGGCTTGCCTGCGTAACTATGTGTAAATAAGCATGATACAATAAGTCTATTTTGGAGGTAGCAACAATACCATGTCTAAGTTTTTTGAAGATATGTCTTATACGATCGGAAATACCCCACTTGTGAAAATTAATCGTATTACCGAGGGAAAAGGTGCGACTGTTTTAGCGAAAATTGAGGGTCGCAACCCTGCTTATTCGGTGAAATGTCGGATTGGTGCAAATATGATTTGGGATGCCGAAAAGAAAGGTATTTTGAAGCCTGGGAGCGGCCAGGAAATTATCGAACCAACAAGCGGTAATACTGGGATTGCTTTGGCATTTGTGGGTGCTTCGCGTGGATATAAAGTGAATTTGACGATGCCTGAAACGATGAGTATGGAACGCCGCAAGGTGTTGATTACGTTAGGTGCGAATTTGATTTTGACCGATGGCACCAAAGGGATGCCAGGTGCGATTGCTAAGGCGCAAGAAATTTATGAATCTGATACGGATAAATATTTCATGCCTCAACAATTTAAGAATCAAGCGAATCCTGAAATACATGAAAAAACAACCGGGCCAGAAATTTGGGAAGCGACTGAGGGGGGCATAGATATTTTGGTCAGTGGAGTTGGTACGGGTGGTACAATCACAGGTATCAGTCGTTATATTAAAAATACTCAGGGTAAAGCGATTACTTCAGTGGCCGTTGAGCCTGAAGAAAGCCCCGTGATTACCCAGAAGAAAGCTGGTGAAGATCTCAAGCCAGGTCCGCATAAGATTCAAGGGATTGGCGCTGGATTTATTCCAGATACCTTGGATCTGGATGTTGTCGATCAGGTTGAATTAGTGGATAGTGCGACCGCTGTCGATTATGGCCGTCGTCTGGCTAAAGAAGAGGGGATCATGGCAGGTATTTCCTGTGGTGCCGCTATGGCCGTGGCGGATCGTTTGGCCGGCCAATCTGAAAATGCTGGTAAGACGATTGTGGTGGTTCTGCCAGATGCAAATGAGCGTTATTTATCCAGCGTATTGTTTGATGGCTTGTTCAAGGATATTGCCTAAATAGTGGTGTTTTCAACGTGCAACGTCTACTGGACAAAGCAATTAAAAAACTGTAAAATAGCCTACTGTGAGTGATCGAACAGAATCATCTGATGAGTTTCAATTTGAGACTCGGGCGATCCATGTAGGACAAAAGTATAGAGAAGAGACCGGAGCGGTAATTCCTCCGGTCTTTTTAACATCTACGTTTGCCATGGGGAATCCTGAGGGGTTTGATTATACGCGCTCTGGGAATCCGAATTTCCGCAACTTACAAGAAACATTGGCGAGCTTAGAGTCTGCGCAATTTGCGACGGTGTTTGCCAGTGGTGTATCAGCAATTACAGCGGTGGTCTCGACGTTGAAGTCGGGGGATTTGGTGATTGCTGAAGAGAATATTTATGGGTGTACCTTTCGATTATTTGATCAAGTGTTTGCAAAATTCGGAGTTAGCATTGAGTATATTGATTTTACCAATTTGGAACATGGCCAGAAAATTTTAGAGAAGAAACCGGCTTTGGTTTGGATAGAATCTCCAACGAATCCTTCGCTTAAAGTTTTGGATATTGCCGCGATCTCTGAGTTTTGTAAAAAAGCAGGAAGCAGCTTGGTGGTGGATAATACGTTTGCGTCTAGTTTTATCCAGAAGCCTCTTGAACTGGGTGCTGATTTGTCTTTGTTGAGTACGACAAAATATTCGAATGGGCATAGTGATTGTTTGGGTGGGGTGGTTTGTAGTAACTCACAAGTGTGGCAAGATAAAATGATTTTTGCACAAAAGGCATTGGGCTTGCAGCCGGCACCTTTTGATTGTTGGTTGATTTCTCGCGGGTTAAAGACACAGGCACTTCGCATGGAGCGTCATAGTGAGAATGCTTTGGCGTTTGCTACTTTTCTCGAACAAAATACTCAGGCAAACTTTGTGAGATACCCCTTTTTATCTTCGCATCCACAACATGACATTGCAAAAAAACAAATGCGGGGCGGTTCAGGTATTGTCACGGCTGATCTGGGCATGGATTTAGAGGCGACCAAGCAGTTGCTCTCTCATTTGAAATTGTTTACTTTGGCTGAAAGCTTGGGAGGGATTGAGTCATTGGTTTGTCATCCGGCGTCTATGACGCATGCATCCATCCCAAAGCAGGTACGTGAATCTGTGGGAATTACGGATTCATTGGTGCGATTTTCAGTGGGGATTGAGCATGTGGACGATTTGATTGATGATGTTCGAGCTGCGATATCAGAGGTGAATGGTTGAGAGACTTGTTGAAAGATCCTTTATGTCGAGCGGAAGATCTAGGTAAACCGATTCCAGATTCTGACCATGCGATATCTGTCGCTTTGCCATTATGGGAACATGTGATTGGTTATGAAGAAAATGATCCGGTTGTGGTTGACCAAATGCAATGTGGGTATCCGCGATTTTTTTATCATCCACAATTAGTTAAATTATTTCATGCTTGTGAAGAAAGGTTTGCTAAGGCGGGTGAGCATTGTTTTGCATTTCCTTCGTTGGCGGCTGCTCAGAGGTGCGGCGAGTATATCCGGAGCAAGACGGGTCATGATGCCCGCGTTGATACGTTTGGTTATGCAGGTATTGCTTCGGTGACTTTTGATGAATCGCAGTGGGATGTGGCTAAGGCTTACTTGCGTTTTTCGGGGGAATTAGTCAGTAGTCGGTTGGCTGAGTCGGCTTTGGTTGGTAGGAAGATCGCGCAAAGCTCCAGCGGATTAGATGTTCTTCAAGGTCGTTTGTCAGAATTAACTCAGCAACAGAAGGGTGATGTTTATCTGTTTCCTTCGGGTATGGCGGCCGTCATGTGTTTTCAGAGAATGACACAATCATTGTTTGAAGGTGCGAAGAGTGTGCAGCTAGAGTTTCCCTATGTTGATGTGCTTAAAGTTCAACAAGAATTTGGAGTGGATGCACATTTTATTCCAATCGTGAAAGAGGATGAATTTGATGCTTTGGAGGAAATTCTTCGGTCTGAAAAGATCGCTGCCGTCTATTGTGAGATTCCAAGTAATCCCTTGATTCGCTGTGTGGATCTTGGAAAGTTATCTTTGTTGGTAAAACAGTATCAGGTTCCTTTGATCGTGGATGATACAGTAGGAACGAGTGTGAATGTAGATGTTTTTAAGTATGCTGATGCCGTAACAACAAGTTTGACTAAATTCTTTTCGGGTGAAGGAGATATCATGGCAGGGAGTTTAATGCTTAATCATCATTCATCTTTTTATAACATTTTTAAAAATTGGCTTAGTGAGCATTATGAAAATCAATTTTGGGTAGAAGATGCTGAGCAGTTAGAAAAGAATAGTCGAGATTATGTTCAGCGTGTTCAAAAAATAAATCAAACTGCAGAAACATTATTTGATTATTTATCTGAACATCCAAGAGTTGATCAGGTTTTATATCCAAAAAATCAAACAACCGTAGCGTATCACAAGTTGATGAAGCCAGGTGCTGGTTATGGTGGCTTGATGTCTATTTTGCTAAAAGATCCAGAAACAACATCGCAGCCTTTCTATGATGCACTTGAGATTTCCAAAGGGCCTAGTTTGGGGACTAATTATAGCCTGGTTTGTCCTTACATGCTTTTGGCGCATTATGATGAGTTGGATTGGGCCGAAGACTGTGGTGTTTCCAGGTATTTGATTCGGATTTCTGTCGGCTTAGAAACTAGTGATGATTTAGTGATGACTTTTAGGCGAGCCTTAGATTGTATTTAATTAAATATGGAGTTTCTCTGTATGTTAAATAGCAAGTTATTTCAAAAATTAAGATCGTTATTTAATCGGTATTATTACAAAGGGAATCGATTTTATTGTCCATGTTGTGAATCCCATTGTCGAGAATTTAAAACTCATGGTCGCTTAAACCGAATTAATGCAAGGTGTCCGATGTGTAGTTCGCTCGAACGGCACCGTTTGATGTTTGAATATTTAAAACAGAAAACCCCTTTTTTCCAAGATGACTTAAGGGTGTTGCATTTTGCTCCTGAATTATTTCTATCAAAGATTTTTTCAAAATGTAAAAATTTACAGTATGTTACAACGGATTTGGCATCTCCGGTTGCGATGATCCATATGGATATCACTGACAATATTTTCAAAGATCATACATTTGATGTCATTATTTGTTATCATGTTTTAGAACATATTCCAGATGACCTGAAAGCGATGCAAGAATGTCTGCGAGTTTTAAAACCTGGTGGTTGGGGGATTTTTCAGGTGCCTCTGGATCTTGATCGGGAAAATACTTATGAGGATGCGTCAATTACGTCACCTGAGGGGCGATTAGAGCATTTTGGTCAAGTTGATCATGTCAGAAAATATGGTTGGAGTGATTATCAAAAGCGACTCGAAGAAGCAGGATTTGAAGTGACGGTTGACGATTTTATTGAACAATTGGGCCCTAAGGAATCTGAGCGACTTAGCGTTAATGTGGCAGAAAAAATCTACTATTGCCAGAAGCCGTTGTAAGGATTTTTATGGGTAATGGGGTGAGGATTTCTTATGATCCTAGGTCAAGTAGCATTTTTGTATGACTTGTAATTACATTTCTTAATAAATTTTCAATTTTTGGAGGTTCGTAACTCCTTTAATGGAAAGGGGATAGGCTTTTAGCCGCTTCTGTTATTGGCGGAAATGAACGAAATGAACGAAAAATATGTTGTTTTATAGAACTTTAGCGATTATCATGCGTACATATGAACGTTATGAATGAATTAAATTTTATATCATCTAACGTTAAGGAGTTTCAAAGATGAAAGCTAAAACAAAACTATCGATCGTGCTAACTGTCATTTTAACCGCTTATTCATCCGTTCTTATTGCCGGGATGAGTTCCAAAAAGTCTGATATCGTGGATACGGCTATTGAAGCTGGAAAATTCAAAACACTAGTAACTGCAGTGGGACATGCTGGCTTGGCTGAGGCCTTGAAAGGCGAAGGACCTTTTACTGTTTTTGCACCTACGGATAAAGCTTTTGCACAACTTCCTGAAGGGACTCTTGAAAGCTTATTGAAACCTGAAAATTTAAAGCAATTACAGTCAATTCTCAAATATCATGTTGTCTCTGGTAAAGTTGAAGCAAGGGATGTTGTAAAACTATCTTCTGCAAAAACGCTTCAAGGAAACAAAGTCTCTATCAAAACCGATGATGGTAAAGTCATGATTGACAATGCAAACGTCATCAAAACGGATATTCAATGTTCAAATGGTGTCATTCATGTCATTGACCAAGTCATTATCCCTTCAGAAAAATTAGACATCGTTGATACCGCTATCAATGCTGGTTCATTTAAAACTTTGGTGGCTGCCGTTAAGCATGCCGAATTAGTCGGTGCACTTAAAAGCGAAGGGCCATTTACGGTTTTTGCTCCAACGGATGACGCATTCGCTAAGCTTCCCGAGGGTACTTTAGAATCATTATTGAAGCCTGAAAATATTGAGCAATTGCAGGCTATATTAAAATACCATGTTGTTGCAGGGAAAGTGATGTCAACAGATGTTGTTAACCTGAGCTCAGCTAGTACGCTTCAAGGTTCAGATATCAACATCGAAACAAAATATGGTAAAGTCATGATTGATAATGCCAAAGTGATCAAAGCTGATATTGAATGTGGCAATGGTGTGATTCATGTGATTGACAGTGTGATTTTGCCAAAAACTGAAGTATCTAAGAACAAGTAATATAATAAAATTATCATAAACACCCTTTATCAAACAGGAGTCTCAAAATGAAAACTTTAGATGTCATCGTAGCCGTACTGTTAGTTGTTGGTGGTCTGAATTGGGGCCTGGTAGGATTATTTAACTTTGATTTAGTTGCGACCTTGTTTGGCGAAATGTCAGCTTTGAGTCGAATTGTATATACCCTGGTTGGTTTTTCAGCTGTTTATCAAGCGATCCAGTGGAAAGCCATCCAGAAGCGATGGAATGCCTACACTCTTCAGACCGCGTAACCCTCCTAAAATATTACGCGGTGCGTAGGGAACCGGCTTGACAACTAGCCCTCATATTCCCTTACTGAACGTCTTGTCGGTTCTCTACGCTAAATTAAAAAACTACCTCATACTATAACTACTTCTTTGAAAAGGATCGAATTATTTCGGTCCTTTTTTTATGTCTGCCCATTCATTTTCAACTTTCATCACTTGTTGAATTTCGATTTTAATTTAAAACTTTTGACCTGAGTAAAATTTTAAAACATGGTGTCTTAATGTTAAGATGATTATGAGTAGACTCATTTTTGTTAACAGTAGCCAAATAGGCATCGACATGAGAAATAGTCGATTGTGCAGGGGATACTGGGGTATAGATAAACACGAATAGTATTGTGATTAAAACGGCTACTACTACCTGATATTTTTTGACCATATAAGATTATAGATCATTGATAAATAATGATCATAAAAAGCCAGCTTGGGAACACTTGTCATTCGCAAGCTGGCTTAAATATATGGTTTATCTTCGACTATGCTTCTTTTTCTTTTTTATCTTTTGAGCGGTTTTTTCGGTGTTTACGTTCAAATTTAATTGGATCCATCTTGAACTCACTTCGGAAGAAATTCAACATGCCTATCGTTGGGTTACCTGGTTTATTACCTTTTTGATGACGCAGATAGTTGATATTCATTTCATCCAGTTTTTTGAAAAAGTCATTTGATAATCTACGTGGTTTTTTCTGATCGGTTGGTTTTTCATTATTAGTTAATTCTTTTGTTTCGGGTTGTTCTGTTCGATCTTTTTTATTGCCACGATGTCCTCTCTGATGTGGTTTGCGGTGATACATATTGGCAAAGTATAATGGAGAGCTATTTTCAGAAATAACTTCTAATGCTTTTTCTTCACCTTTTAAGTTTAGACAAGCAGCAGCAGCAATAAGATCATTATGTTGAGATGCTAGATTTAGTGTAATTGACGCATGAGCACGGTTGCCATAGACCGCCAATTTGGAAGCGTCTATTTTCCATTCTGACGCTTTGGCTTGAATAAACTTTAAGGCTAGGACAGTATTTTTATGTGCTTGAGGCATGTTGTCTTTTATTTTTCCAACATTAACAGCAATGAATGACATGCCATTTTTCTTGGCGATATTAATCATTCTACGATCAAGGCCTTGTCTTTGATTTTTTGCATGGACGGTTCGAATTAGGATGATTGCAGGTGAGTTCTCTTCTGCTTCTGTTTGCCAAAAATCTAATGTTAATTTTGACTCTTCAGAGTAAATAATATCTTTGATGGTTGGTTTTGCTTGACGTGCTGTATGGCGAAATTTTTGTTGGCGGTCATTGTTTCCCTGTCGTTCTCTTTCGCCTCGGTGGTTTTGGAATAAGTCTGGATTGTCTTGACGGTATTGTCTGAATTCTTCTCGAGTTAATTCACCATCATTGTTGAGGTCTGCTTTTGGGTGGCGTTCCAGTATACGTAGCATTCGCTGTTTACCCCGTTCTTTACGATCTTGATCTTGTGCAAGTAAAGGTGATGTTACAAAAAGGATCATTAGAATTGCAGTGAACTTGTGTGTTAAATGACTCGTGTGTTTATGAGAATAATACATGGTTTAATCTCCTTATGCTAATAAATAACCAGTTAATGTCTTTCCTAACCAGAATAACGACGAGGTAGACTATCTATTTCAGAAAAAATGGATTGTTCATGAAAACGGTTGAAATTACGATAAAATAAGTGAATTTATGAATTTCGTGTAATAAATCATTGTTTTTCTAGTAGTGGATAAAACGTATATTTACGTCCTAATTATTAAAAATTATATAAAGTATTATTCTCACAGATTTTCTACAGGTGGCCTCTGTGAGCGATAGAATGGGTTCTGTTGGGGGCGATAAAATATTTTTTATTGATCCTCTCTCATTCCTGATAAATTTGGGTTTTAGGTTGGATATGAACGTTTTGGGGGCCGATATTTAAAGCGATATCTAGTGACAGGTTGGGATAGGTTTCGGGGAGGTCAGTTTGACGTTATGGTTATACATTAGTGTTTAATAATAATATTGAACCGTAAAAATATGGAGCTATAAAGACATGGCTGTCGAAGTAGATGAACCAAAAATCAATGAGCATAAAATTTTAGTGATTGATGATTCAATCATAGAGCATAAGGTTCTTGGTTCATGTTTGCGTGGCGAAAACTATGTTTGCCATTATGCCAAATCGGGCCCGGAAGGTATTGAGCTCGTCGGCCAGGTTCAGCCGGACATCATTATTTTAGATATCATGATGCCTGGTATGTCAGGTTATGATGTATGTGATGTGTTAAAAAGTGATAGTAATTATTCAGGGATACCCATTATTTTTATATCAGCAAGCGAAGAAACTTGTGATAAGGTTAAAGCACTTGAATTAGGTGGGGTTGATTTTATCACAAAACCTTTTGATAAAACAGAAATCAAGGCGAGAGTGAATACGCATTTGCGCATTAAATCACTCGAAAATCAAATGCGAGAACATATGGATAATCTCGAGCTGATGGTCGAAGATCGGACTAAGCAACTTATTGCACAAGATCGTATGGCGCAAATTGGTGTTTTATCAGCAGGAGTTGCACACGAAATTAATAATCCTACAGCTTTTATTCGAGGCAATATACAAACCTTTTCGAGATTTTGGGAAGATCTTGAACCTGTGTTAAAAACCTATCAGCAACATCAAGAAGGGGAGTCTCACATGATTCCATTTATTCTAGATGAAATACCTAAAATTATTGATGGTATTGAAGAAGGTACTAGTCGAATTCATAAAATTGTGAATGGTTTAAAAAGTTTTGTACATGGTGGTGAATCTCAGAAGGCAATTACATCTGTTGATGAAATGGTTCAGTCTTCTTTAGACTTATGTCATAATATTTTAAAAAATAATGTCAAAGTAGATTTGACAATTAATAATGATCTATATTCAGTGGATGTGGATCATCAAAAAATTGAACAGGTTTTGATTAATATCATTACCAATGCAGCTCATGCTATGGAAAAAAAGAAAAATGCAAGATTGATTTTAGATTGCCATAATCATTGTGATGAAATCAATATTGTCATCAAGGATAATGGTTGTGGCATTCCTGAGGAGATGATGCATAAGATCTGGGATCCATTTTATACAACTAAACCTGTGGGGAAAGGAACGGGACTTGGTATGAGTATTAGTCGCGGAATTATCGAAGAACATGGTGGGAGAATTGATCTTACCTCAGAAATTAACAAGGGAACAACCTTTATTATACGGCTGCCTAAAGCCCAAACCTTGGAGAAAGAAGGTTGATATGAAAATTAGAGTGCTCATTGTTGACGATGAACAAGCCATTGTTGATAACCTGGAACGTCATTTCCGTTATTTAGGTTATGAAGCTAAGGGCATATCGGATCCACACCAAGCCATTGAAGTAATAAAAACAGAAAATTACCATGTTGTCATAAGTGATATTCGTATGCCAGATATGAATGGGACGGAGCTTCTTAAAGAGATAAAAGAGTATAATGGTGCGATTAGTGTTATTATGATCACAGGATTTGTAACTATGGATAATGTTATGACCTGTATGAGGCTTGGAGCACAAACTTGTATTTTTAAACCTATTGAAGATTTAAAAGTTTTGGAAGATGCTGTTGGTGAAGCTGTCAATAAATTGAATATGTGGCAGGGGATCTTTAAAGAGGTTGCAGGGTATAAAGAACTAGGGACGCCATTTTAGGAATAAACAGTATGTCGAATACTAATACACAATTTAATGTCGATCCAGAGCTATTTAGAGGATTTCTAGATGATTCTTTGGAATCATTGTCAACATTGGAACCTATGTTTGTTGCACTAGAAACCAATCCAAATGATCTAGAAGTGATTGATGATGTGTTTCGTCCTGTTCATTCAATAAAAGGAAATGCTGCATTTTTTGATCTGATTAAGACCAAGAATTTTGCACATCGTTTAGAAACACTTCTAGATAATATTCGTAAGAAAAAAGTTACCGCTGATCATAAAATCGTTGAATTATTATTGTTAGGTGTTGATGAACTCAAAGCAATACTTTCGCGAGTTTCAGATGGTGAGTCCGAAGTAGATGATGAAGCGAAGTTGGAAGCCCTTGCAAAAAAAATTGATAGTGCGGCCAGCGGTGAGGGGTTGGAAGAAACGGTCCTCCATCTTAGCCAACAAGTCGACAAGGTGATTGTGTTACTGTCTGAAATAAAATTGCCGGAGAATTCACCCGATTTAGGGCATGAACTGGATGAATTAGGTTCTTTGAACCAATTGACGATGAAGTTGTTAAATCAGACTGAGGAAAATGCCTCAAATGAATCGCCAGAGGCATCCGGTGGTCATGACTCTATTGATTATGGAGCTGAAGAGCTCAATGGATTGGTTAATCCTTTGAATGGCCTGCTTAGTAAACCAGTTGCTGATGTGTCAGAGGATTCTGTGAAATCGATTGAGACCATATTGGTTGATTTAACAAAATCTGTTGATGAAGCCGCTGGAAAAATTGTTGACGCTATGCTGGAAGATTATCGTATTATGATGTCCAGTGCCGTAGGGTATGATGACTTATTGCGTGATTTGCTTTCCGCAAAAATGGAAGAATTGAAGCCTCTTCTTAAATCAACCTCAAAATCAGCAGTCGCTGAAAAACCAGAGGGGAAACCCAAAGAGAAAACAGAGTCGTCCGCAAGTTCCTCAGGTCGCACCATGAGAATTTCAGAAGAAAAAGTGGATGATTTTATGAAGTATGTGGGTGAGTTAATTATGATTAGTGATTCACTCAACTTCTTAGAGCAAAAACTTGAAAGTACCAATTTGACCAAGGAATTTCATGCAACGAGTGTTGCCTTTCGGAATCTATCAGAAAAGTTACAAAGCAGTTTATTAGAGATTCGAAAAGTGCCAGCCAGAGGTTTAACTCAGCGAATCCCTCGCATGGTTCGTGATTTAGCAGACAAATTGAAAAAAGAAGTAAAAGTCAATATTAAAGGTGAAGATGTTTCTATTGATAAAACTTTATTAGAATCTTTAGGAGATCCTGTCACACATATGGTGAGAAATTGTATGGATCATGGCTTAGAAATGCCAGGTCAGCGTGAAGAAAATAACAAACCTCGAGCAGGAACAATTAATATTGAAATTGCCCAGGTGGGTGAGGAAATTCAGTTTATAATCGAAGATGATGGAAAAGGTATCGATCCAGAAGTGATTCGTAATAAGGCTGTTGAGAAGGGGTTGGCTAGTGCGTCTCATGCCGCGACACTGAATGATCATCAAATCATTCAGTATATTATGCAACCTGGTTTTTCAACGGCAGCGACCATTAGCGATGTTTCAGGTCGTGGTGTGGGTATGGATGTCGTGCGGACTAATGTTGAACGTGAGTGTAATGGTACGATTGAAATTAGTAGCCAGGTCGGCCAAGGGACTCTTATTAAATTACACATGCCAGCAAATACAACTGTTGTTGTTGTTTCCTGTTTATTATTAGGTGTGGGAGATTCTCGTTTTCTGATACCCGTTGAGAATATTAAACAACTCATACGAGTGGATGATAGTGCTGTCAGTACTATTCAGGGCAAAGGCGAAATGGTGATGATTCGTGAGCAATTGTATCCATTAGTGCGATTGCATGAATATTATGATATTCCTCCTAAACACTCAAGCGTTAGTGATGGTTTGATTGTATTGGTTGAGTCGAATCATGAATATATGGCCTTGTTTCTGGATGAAGTATTTGGACAACAGCGTGTCGTGGTGAAAGATCTAGAAGGCGAGCTTGCTAATATGGATAGTATCCGAGGAGCCGCTGTTTTGGGTGACAATAAGGTTGGGATGGTCGTTGATGTTTCGTCGCTGGTGACGCATCACTCGGAACAGCCCATGGCTGTTTAATAACTTGGTAAATGCATTAAAGGCCGATAAAAAAATGGCAGTGTTAAGTTATATTAAATATATGCTCTATGTTTGAATAAAATAATGTAATAAGACATTCTTAGGGCTAGTTAAAAGAATTTGTTAATACAGATGTGAAAATACGTCGAGATAAGAAAAGTGGGACGACAAATCTAGTTTGGGCGGATTTCATATTATCTTATTACGCAGTGGTTAGTATAGACCTATAAATATGTCTACATTTACATGGATATACTTAAATATTAATAAATTTTGCGTAGATTAAAGATGAGGGCTTATTATGACAACAGATACCGTTACTGAAAATGGGGTACAATCGTCAGATGTGGTTTCCAGGCGCATCGCAGGTGATGGCAAATATTTAACTTTTGCATTAGGTCATGAAGAGTATGGACTTGAAATTCTCAAGGTTCGTGAAATTATTGGCTACATGGATATAACTGCTGTTCCTCAGACACCTGACTATGTCAATGGTGTGATTAATTTAAGAGGAAAAGTCATTCCTGTGATTGATCTACGTTCAAAATTTGAAATGGAAACAGTCGAAATTACAGAAGAGACCTGTATTATCGTTGTTGAAATAGAGCATAAAGAAGCGGAGATTGAAACGGGAATCATTGTTGATAAAGTATCTGAAGTGTTAGATATTAATGGTGATAATATTGAACAAGCACCACAGTTTGGATCAAAGATTGATTCTGAATTTATACTAGGGATGGGCAAAGTTGGCGAATCTGTCAAAATTCTATTAGACATTGATAAAGTTCTTGCTGTTAGTGCGTTATTAGAAATCGCAGGTTCTGGTCGAGATGAAACGCAGGCAGAATAGTTTATCATTTTAATATGTTTTTAAAAAAGTATATATAGTCAGAAAGGGCACGAGATATGTTTAGTATTAAAAATTGGTCATTAAGAGGAAAAATTGTCTCCATTGGAGTTCTTTTACCATCGATATTGTTAATTTGCTTGTTTGTAATGTATTATGCACAATCGAAAGATAAAGCCATTGAATCGTATGTTGAAAAAGCACGATCAATTTGCCTTACCGCTGAATCAACACGTCAGGAAATGGAAGATAAATGGGATATGGATATCATTACCACTGGCATGCTTAGAGAGTGGGCCGAAGGTGGTGAAATGGATAAAGTCTTAGCTGGTGTTCCTGTAGTTTCAGCATGGAATGCTGCGATGCGAAAGGCTGAAGAAGGTGGTTATAAATTTAAAGTGCCAAAAGTTGATCCACGTAATCCTAAAAATGAGCCAGATGAACTAGAGGCACGTGCTTTGGCTGCTATGAAAGCTGATAACCTTTCTGAATATTATGAAGTGGATGAATCGATAAATTCTATTCGATATTTTCGTCCAGTTAAATTGACCAAAACTTGTATGCCTTGTCATGGTGACCCAAAGAATTCCATGGAATTATGGGGTAATGATCAAGGTTTGGATCCGACGGGTACCAAAATGGAAAATTGGGAAATTGGCACCATACATGGAGCATTTGAAGTCATACAATCTTTGGATACTGCAGATGCTGCTTTAGTTAATTCGTTAAAAACCGCAGCCATCATGGTGGTGTTAGGTTTAGCAGTATCTGGTATTATTTTCTTCTTTGTTATTCGCATGTCTGTGGATAAACCTATTGATAATATTTCACAATCCTTATTGGAAGGCTCAGATGGTGTTTCATCTGCTGCAAGTCAAGTGTCATCTTCCTCTCAATCTTTGGCAGAGGGGGCATCTAGCCAAGCCGCGGGATTGGAAGAAGTGTCTGCTAGTCTGGAAGAAATGTCCAGTATGACCCGTCAGAATGCTGACAATGCTCAAGAGGCAAGTGCTCTTGCTGGTGAAGCACAAAAATCCGCGAGTAGCGGTATGGATTCCATGGAAAAAATGAATTCTGCTATTGACGAAATTCAAAAATCATCTGGTGAAACGGCTAAAATAATCAAAGTGATTGATGAGATCGCTTTCCAAACCAACCTATTGGCATTGAACGCTGCTGTAGAAGCTGCTCGTGCTGGAGAAGCTGGTAAAGGTTTTGCCGTGGTTGCTGAAGAGGTTCGTAATCTCGCAATGCGATCTGCAGAAGCGGCTAAGAATACCTCAGTTATGATTGAAGAATCTGTTAAAAATGCTGAAAATGGTGTAAACATCACAAAAGAAGTTGGTGAAGCGTTAAGTCAAATCGTTGAAGGTATTAGTAAAACTTCCGATTTGGTTGGTGAAATTGCTGCGGCATCCAAAGAGCAAAGTGATGCGGTTAGTCAGGTAAATGGCGCATTGAGTCAAATGGAAAATGTGACCCAGGCCAATGCAGCTGGTGCAGAAGAATCTTCCAGTGCTGCTGAAGAACTTAATGCTCAAGCTCAAACGTTAAATGATATTGTGAATAATCTCGTCGTGTTAGTTAAAGGTAGTAATGGTCAGGCAGGTGCAAGTCGTTCTCATGCTGCTGCCTTGGGTGCATCAGATTTAGCTTATCACAGTATTAGTCAGTCCCCAAAATCATCTAGTTCTGGTAATAGCAATGTTTCACAGGAATCTGCTGAAGCAAAAATTCCATTAGGTGATGACAAAGGTAACTTTGATGAATTTTAAAAGATCTTATATCATGTTGCTGTCATTAGATGATGGCGGCAACATGATTTACTAAACACTTTTAATATTTCTAGGGGGAATTGACTAATTCGATGTTGGTAAACCAAATTTGATAATAGTTTAATTCATTCCTCGAGCTTATTAGAAAGTTCGTGATTCAATGGAAAAAGTATTAGAGTCAATTGAAAAAGCAGCATTAACATTGGTTTCTCTGGATGAAACAGATATACCAGAGTTAGGAATGTTGCATGATCTTTTTATGCAGGTGCAAAGCCGAGTAAATAAGATTGAAAATTTACCGGAATCTATCCCAGAAGTTATAGGATCTGTATCGACCAATCTGGCTGGTTGGATCGAGAAAATCATTCTTCAGGAAATTAACGATACACATGAAATCATTACATCGATTAATCAAGCAGTTGATGTGTTGCAAAATTATGTGCAAAATATTTCTGATGGAAATCAACCAGGATTGGTTCATTTTCCAGAAATACTTCAAATACCATTGACAGACAACATCTCTGCTCCCTCAATATCTTCTAATTCTGAATTTATTTTGCCAGAGAATGTTGATGAAGAAATCTTTCAGGAATATATTACTGCTCAACCAGATGTCCTTGAAAGTTTAGAAGAATCTATTTTGGCTATGGAAAAAGAGAATACCGAAGATGCTTTAAGTGTGGTTAAAGGTATTTTACATAGTATGAAGGGCGAAGCTGGTCTGATGGGGCTAACGACAATTGCAAATGCGTGTCATGAATCAGAAAATACCATTGAAGCCAGCGACAAATTTCCAGCAGAAAAACTTTTGGAAACTAAAGATTGGATGGAATCTTCATTTTGTCAGATTTCAGGAAAAACTCCCCGGACGGTTCAGCCTGAAGAAGAAACCATCGAAGAATCAAACCCATCTCAAATTCCAGAGCCTGTGTCAAGTGAACCATCTACCAGTAATGAAAGTACATCAGATGAGGAGAACTCTTCAGATGATCTAGTGATTGCCGAGAGTGATGTCCCTTTGGCTATGGATTTTATTTGTGAGGCAAACGAGCACCTTGATTCGAGTGAAGCCAATTTATTAATTATTGAAGAAAATCCTGAAGATACTGAAACGATCAATGCCATTTTTAGAAGCTTCCATACAATTAAAGGGGTGGCAGGATTTTTGAATCTTCAACAGATTCGTTCATTAGCACATGTCGCTGAGAATCTACTTGATTTAGCACGTAAAGGCGAATGTCGACTAGAAGGACCTCGGATTGACATTATTTTTGAAGCCTCCGATGTGATGCAGAAAATGATTGATGCATTAAAAGAGGCCATTGAAAATGATCAAGCGATTGCAGTATATCCTAATTTATCTGATCTGATAGATCGCATAAAGCTATGTATTGATGGGCAAGAACCCACACCAAGAGTTGGAGAAATTTTAGTAGAAAATACACAAGTCAAGCCTAGCCAAGTCAGAGAAGCGGTTAAAGAGCAAAAAAGTGGTCAGGCAGAAGGGCGTGTTGGCGAAATTCTCGTTGAAAAGCAACAAGCAACATCAAAACAAGTTGATAAGGCGCTAAAAAAACAAAATGAACCTACCTCACAAAAAAGTAATAAAAAAGTAACTTCTGACAATACCGTTCGAGTTACAACCTCGAGATTAGATGCGATGGTTGATATGGTGGGTGAATTGGTTATTGCACAATCAATGGTAAGCCAGGATCTCAATGAGTATTACACCTCAAATGATCGTCTTGAACGAAATGTTCGTCATTTAGATAAGATTACCCGTGATTTGCAAGATTTATCGATGTCGATGCGGATGGTTCCGGTTCATGGTGTTTTTCAGAAAATAGCAAGATTGGTGCGCGATTTGTCTAAGAAAACAGGCAAATTAATTGATTTGGAGATGTCCGGAGCCGAAACAGAAATGGATCGAAATGTGGTTGAAGCGATTGCTGATCCTCTCGTACATATGATTCGTAATTCGATTGATCATGGTATTGAAACCCCAGAAGAACGTGAAAAAACACCCAAAGATGCTACTGGTTCGATTGCTTTAAAAGCCTACCATATGGCAGGTAATATTGTGATTGAAATTGCAGATGATGGACGTGGGTTAGATCGAGATAAATTATTTGATAAAGCCTTGAATAAAGGTATTGTACAGGAAGGTCAGGAACTTAGTGATCAGGAAGTTTATCAATTAATTTTTCATCCAGGGTTTTCAACCGCTGAAAAAGTAACTGATATATCAGGCCGAGGGGTCGGTATGGATGTTGTCAGAAAAAATATTGAATCCTTACGTGGTCGAATCGAAATTGACTCAGAGCTTGGTAAAGGAACCGTTTTTAAGTTGAAACTTCCTTTAACGCTTGCCGTGATTGACGGGCAAATCGTTACGATTAATCAGCAACGATTTATCATTCCAACCATATCGATTGAACAAAGTACTAAGCCCATTAAAGGTCAAATTAGTACGGTTCAAGGAAAAGGTGAAATGATGATGATTCGTGGTGAGTTAATACCATTTATTCGATTGTATGAACTTTTTGATGTGGAACCAATGACTCAAAATCCTGAAGAGGCACTCGCTGTTATAGTCGGTGATGGAAGTGATCGCTGTTGTCTCATGGTGGATACCTTATTAGGCCAGCAACAGGTCGTGATAAAAAGCTTGGGTGATTTTTTTGGAGCCATAAAAGGCGTTTCCGGTGGTGCAATTATGGGGGATGGCAATATTAGTTTAATCCTGGATGTCCTAGGAATAATGAAGCTTGCAAGTGAGGCATAAAACATTAGTTGAAAGAAACCGATGAGTATTATTACAAACACAGACATGACATTGTCTCGAAAAGATTTTCTTCGCATCAAAGATGTGATTTATAAACATTGTGGCATAAATCTGGTTGATGGTAAACAAGCTCTTGTGACCACGCGGTTAGGAAAGCGTTTAAGGACACTTAAAAATTTTAAATCCATTTCAGAGTATGTAGATTATGTGCTATCACCAGAGAACAAAAAAGAGTTTTCTGCAATGGTGGATGCTATTAGTACGAATTTAACTTGCTTTTTTCGGGAAAAACAGCATCTTGATTATATGGTGAAGACGGCATTGCCTAGCCTGATGAAACGCAAACGCTCCAAGAACGATAAGCGTATCCGTATTTGGTCAGCGGGCTGTTCCTCAGGCGAGGAACCCTATTCTCTGGCGATTTCATTACTAGAACACGTACCTGCCAATGAAAATTGGGATATTAAAATTTTGGCGAGCGATGTATCTACGCGGATGTTGGAACGAGCTCAAGCAGGTAGTTATGATAAGTCGCAAGTTGAGAATGTACCCCTTCCCATCAAAAACAAATATTTTACCACGAATGTGATTGAAAATGAAAAAGTTTTTCAAGTCACAAAAACACTACAAAATATTATAAGATTTCGTTATTTGAATTTAATGGAACCATGGCCTTTTCATGGTCCATTTGATTTTATTTATTGTCGTAATGTAATGATTTATTTCGATAAGCCCACACAGGAAAATCTAGTGAGTCGATACTGGAATCTCTTGGATGACAAAGGAATATTATTTATTGGGCACTCAGAGTCGCTCTCTGGGATCAAATCGAAATTTAGTTATGTAATACCAGCAGCATATAGTAAACATTAAGAGGAAAAAATATGTCTTGGAATATACTCATTGTTGATGATTCTGCCGTTACCCGGTCTGTGTTAAAAAAAACGTTAGGTATGACAGATATCCCGATTGATGAAATTTATCAGGCTGCAAATGGTGCTAAAGCTCTTGAGGTTTTAGATGAGAAGTCCATTGATTTAATTCTTGCCGATTTAAATATGCCTGTGATGAATGGATTAGAGATGACAGAAAGAATCGTCACAAACGAACAAACTAAAGATATCCCAATTATTGTGATTTCGACCGAAGCTAGTACCACACGTATCGGTGACTTGTTGAATAAGGGTATCAAAGGTTATATTCATAAGCCTTTTACCCCAGAAAATGTGCGTGATGAAATATTAAAAGTAACAGAATCCGTAAGAACTTAAGCTATAAGAGGGGCTTGATCTAATATGAGTCTTATTGCAACACAATCTAATACAATTAAAGTGCTTATTGTTGATGATTCGGCGATTGTTCGTAAAGTATTAACTGAGCAATTGAATTATGATCATGGTATTGAAGTAATAGGTACTGCTCCAGATCCATTTATTGCTAGAGATAAGATTCTTGAGCTCAAGCCAGATGTGATTACCTTAGATGTTGAAATGCCCAAAATGGATGGTATTACATTTTTACGTAAATTAATGCAGCATCATCCTGTACCAGTAATTATTATTAGCTCCTTAACGCCTAAAGGTGGAGAAATGGCTATGGAGGCTATCGATGCTGGTGCTGTTGAAGTTTTATGTAAACCGGGACCTGCTTATAGTGTTGGAGATTTAGCAAGAGACATTGTCTTGAAAGTTAAAGCCGCCGCGAGGACAAAAGATAAATTAACACCTAAGTCTTCATCAATAAATGATAAAAGCGTCAATCGATTAAGTTTGACAAAAACAACAAATAAAATATTTGCAATCGGTGCATCAACGGGGGGGGTTGAAGCATTGACTCAGGTTATTACATCTTTGCCAGCCAATGCCCCTGGGACACTCATTGTTCAACATATGCCAACAAAATTTACGGCTTCATTTGCCAAACGTTTAAATAGTATGTGTGCTGTTGAAGTAAAAGAAGCTGAAGATAATGATAATGTTATTAATGGCAGAGTATTGCTCGCGCCTGGTGGGCATCATATGGTATTACGCCGATCGGGTGCTAGATATTTTGTTCAGATTAAAGATGGACCTCAGGTATTCCATCAAAAACCTAGCGTTGAAGTTTTGTTCAAGTCTGTTGCTAAATATGCGGGAGCGAATGCTATTGGAGCCATATTGACAGGCATGGGTGCAGATGGAGCTGAGGGATTATTGGAAATGCGAAATCAAGGAGCACATACCGTGGTTCAAGATGAAGCGTCCTGTATTGTTTTTGGAATGCCTAAAGAAGCTATTAAGCTAGGGGCAGCAGAAAAAGTTGTTCCTTTGAATGAAGTTGCTAGAAGTATGATTGACTTTATTTCTAAAAAATAATCGCAATAAAGTTAATCAAATTAAGAAAGGTAACAAGTGAAACTTATAGTGAATATTGCAGATGGGAAAATTTCCAAGAACCTAGAAGATGAGTTAGTCACCTATTCATTGGGTTCCTGTATTGGGGTCGCTGTATATGATCGAGTAGCAAAAATTGGTGGATTATTGCACTTTCAGTTACCGACAGCGCGTCAAGGTGTTCGTCAATCTCAAAGTCCTTTCATGTATGCTGATACTGGTATGAAATTATTATTAGAACAAATGGTTGCTTTGGGGGGTAATGTCAAGCGTATGCAAGTCAAAATCGCTGGTGGTGCAGCGATGCTCAATGATTCTAAAACATTTGCTATCGGTAAGCGTAATCATGCCGCAATTCGACAAGTTTTGTGGAAAAATGGTCTATTTATAGAAAAAGAAGATGTGGGGGGCGAATCACCTAGAAATATGCAGTTGAAAATAGAAGATGGGAGTGTATCAATTAAAACACAAGGGCAACTAATTGCATTATAGATTGCGATAATCGCCATTGGCAAAAGTGTATGAACTTGACAAAAGAGGATAAAGCAATGTTAGAAACCTATGAAGAATATCTGATCGAATCAGTCAGCTCCGTATTAGAAACCACTGCCTTTATTTTTGCCTTACCGCCTGAAGAAGAATTACCAATCCCAGATGAAGGAGTAACGGTTTCCATTCATTTTACAGGTCCTGTCTCTGGACAAATTCAGCTAAGTGCCGGCCATGAATTGATACAATTACTGGCGTCTAATTTATTGTGTGTAGATCCCATTGATCCACAAGCCCAGGAAAAAAGTATTGATGCCTTCAAGGAACTTGTTAATGCGACCTGTGGCGTATTATTACCGCGTTTAGCCAATGATCCATCAGATGTGTTTGATGTTACTATACCCGATGCTCATGAATTTAATAGCACTGAAACCTGGGAAAATGCCGTAGCGACTTCAGATGCTTCTGTATTAGATTGTGATGGATTGCCATTACTAGCTAAGTTTAAATTAATGTAATTAAAATTCTCCATATGCTTTTTATGTTTGAATCCTGTCAGGGCCATGAGGGACTTGGCAGGATTTTTTATAAAAATTAGCCGGCATTATAGGACTTTAAGTCATATTATAGATTAATGAGTTTGGTATGCGTGTGGAAGAATTACACAAAATTTAGAATTAGATGCAGGGAATTTCTTTCATAAGTCGATTGATATCAATAAGAAATAAATATATGTCTCTTTGAACACTGAAAATATAAGAATTTACCCTCTAATTTAGAAATAGTGGAAATAATAATAGTGAGATGGCTAAAACAGAGCCAACCATAGAAGGTGATACAATGAATCATAATACTAACATTCAATCGACTCAAAATGAGCGATTCACTACATTGTTGTTAGAAAATCAATATTACCTATACAATTTTATATACGCCTTTGTGGGCGATAAATCGCACGCTGAAGACTTATTTCAAGAAACAGCGATAGTTATGTGTCGAAAATTCGAACAATTTGACCCTGAATCCAACTTTATGGCATGGGGGTGCCAAATCGCTCGTAATAAAATCATGAACTTTCGTAAGCAGCAAAAGAAAACCTCTCTTTTATTTAAAGATGGTTTATTCTTAAAAATGATGAGTCGATCCGAGCGATTATCTGAAAATAATGAGCTGAAATTTAATGCACTACAATCTTGTATAGAAAAGCTGTCAGATAAAGATAATCAATTACTCAAAATTCGATATGAATCTGGTTTGAAAGTTAAAGAGATATCAGAAAAAATAGGGCGTCCTGTTCATGGCTTATACAAAGCTTTTTCACGAATATTGGACTCATTACGTTTGTGCATTCAGCAAGAAATAAAAGCAGGGGAGAGTGCATAATGCCGACAGACCAGGAAATAAAACAACTCATTATTGAGTATCTTGAAGGAAATATTCTCCCAGAACGATTTGAATTACTGGAAAATATTCTTGAAAAAAGTGATCATGCTATTGACCTTTATTTTGAAATGATGCAATTAGATGCTTTGTTGAAAAAGCAATCTCATGAACATTTTAAGCCTGGGGAAATGGATGTCCAAAGTGAACCCAGTGCGGAAGTCATTCTTCGGGAAATGGTAGAAATAGATCTACAATTGTTTGAACAAAAGCAAAAAGGGATTGAAGCAGAATTACTTAAGCAGACGCAGGCTCAAGCGGAAGCGAAATTAAATGAGTTTCTGGCAATGCAGAAACAAGAAAGAATAAGCGAAAAATCCTTGCCTGCCCAGGCTGTCGCATCTTCAAAAATTAAACTATCTACAAATTCTTTAGTTGCTCTAGCTGCATCCGTAATGATTGCAGTTGTATTATGGTTTATGTTTGATAAAAACGTAACAGATGCTACTGCGACGATAACTGCCTTACATAATGAAATATGGGAGAATGGAGAAGGGCTTGAAGTGGGGACTGAATTAAAAGATCAAGCTTTGGATCTAAAGTATGGTTTTGCTGAAATAACCTTTGAGTGTGGAGCTTCAATGTTATTGCAAGGACCAGTCAAATTAGACTTAGAATCGGCTAATGGGGCCTATTTAAAACATGGGAAGCTTGTGGTACATGTGCCTTCCCAGGCAAAGGGGTTCTTCATAAATACCCCGAGTGCTAAAATTATAGATCATGGCACACAGTTTGGAGTCTATGTAGATTCATCAAGTAATAGTCATGTCGCTGTGATGGAAGGGCTTGTTTCAATATCCACACCTTCAAATCCCTCAGAAGTATTTATAGAAAAAGGGCAGGCAAAAAAAGTAGTTTATGATACGTCTGTTGTAGAATCTGTTGATGTTGAAATATATCATCATGTTTTTGTAAAAGATTTTAATGAAGATGTTTTTAAGCATAAATATAATCAGGAATCTGAAATGTGCCTTTGGGAGTCTAAAAAATGTAAAGTGTTAGACTTTAATTCGATGGAATCACTTGATCGTTTTCCAAAACAGTTTGTCGAATTTGTACCAGGGGTGAAGGCTGAAAATATAAATGGAGATAATGCGCTTCATGTCTATAGTAAAAATGGCTCTTTAAATTTTAGCGAAAGGCATCTGTTTAATGATAAAGAGATAATTCCTTGGGATCACGGACGGTCATGGAGTTTTTGGTTAAAATTAAATGAAGACGTTTCGCAAACGATTATTGATTCAGTAGAATCACAGCATTTTAAGGTGCATGTCGAGAAGACAGTAGAGCGTGAATATTCGCTTCATTTTTATTATTCCATTGAACCTTTTAGTAGTATAACAAAGGACTTTATTCGGCAGCAGGTATCAGGGGCTTCAAACATATTAATGGGAAATTGGTATCACATTGCTATTACTATGAATAATGATCGCATAAAATTATTTATAAATGGTTCACTGCAAGAAGCTAAAGATATTCCATCCAGTCGAAATCTACTTGGTGATAGTTCAGATGAGATGTTTATTGGAAATTTTGTTAGTGAATATTCAGTAAATAAAAAACCGGAAGGGATTTCAAAGGGATTTTTTATTGATGATTTTATGTTTACCCGATATGTGCTTTCAGATGTGGAGATAGAGTGCCTGGCTAATTCAAAATAATATAAAAAAAGGGCGAATCAATAGAAAATTGGAACCTCTCCGTTGATTCACCCAGTTCAACAAATAAGACTGAAGCCTTATTTGAATAATCTCCCCATTTTATTCAATTCGAATAGGTTTCTCAAGTTAATTTGTCTACATGTGTGTGTGGAGTGTGTACATGGACGTGAAGTGTAAGTATTACTCTTTTTTGAAAGGAAGTGAAGCATGACGAATTGTAATCGGAAATTTCTGTTCTATTTTAGCAGTCTAATAGCACTGATGACTGTGCTACAGGCAAATGTGAAGGCCAACTCTTGGTCTTCGCCAGTTGCAACAGGTGTGGATGCTATCCATATGACCAGTTTACATACAGGTAAAATCTTTGTCTATTCGTACAGGGAAGGTGATGGCACTGCAGGTGGGCCCTTCCCAGCCGCTTATTTTGATCCAACCAATTTAGGATCAGCAAACGTTCTACAAACGACATGGAATAATTTTTGTGCAGGGCATTCTGTTTTAGCAGATGGTGATTTTGTGATGCTTGATGGGCAGGCTGCCAACCGTATTACAAAATTCGTTACGAGTTCAGAAACATTTTCTGTTCAAGGTCAGATTTCTGCAAGTAGTTCTGGTCGATGGTATCCTTCTACGATTATCTTGGGAAATGGTAAACTATTCACGATTGGTGGTATCGGTAATACTGGACCAGATCCATTGTCCGCTGAAATTTATGATCCAGCGGCTAACACCAGTACTTTTATTAATGGTGGTTCAAGTCTATTACCACAACAGGATCCAGATGCGTACCCACGTATCTTTTTACTATCAACGCAAAATGCCAATCCTGATATTTTTGAAATCTTTCAACCAGGTCCTGATGTGATTTCTCAGTTTTATACTGTGAATACATCTAATAACACGGCAAGTGTCACAGCCGGTCCCTTAGATCCTGGAGCATCAGGATCGGGTTCTTTAGAAGGGCGTCTCCAGGCAACTTATGTTCGTCTTCATGATGGACGTGTTGTTGCAATGGGCGGTGGTCCTTTTGAGCAGGATGGTTTTCCTGGTAGTACCAGCACGACAGCCATTGACCCAGAAGTAGCGAGTCCTTCATGGTCTACGCTTGCTAGTATGTCAACAGCGCGTCACAATTTTTTAGCAACTCTTATGGCTGATGGACGAATCCTTGCTTATGGTACCAATGATGTTAATTCAGCAGAGATTTATAATCCAGGATCAAATAGTTGGTCTAGTGCTGCGAATATGTCACTAAATCGTGGTTACCATACATCAGGTATCTTGATGCTTGATGGACGTGTCTGTGTTTCTGGTGGTATTGATAATGGCGGTACAGGTGCATTTGGCGAAACCAACCAGGTTCAGATCTATTCCCCGAGTTATTTTAGTGCTAATCGTCCAACGATTACATCATCACCTACTTCAGCAGGTTATGGCAGCAATATCTCAGTAGGCTATACCTCAACAGGTGGTGCCATCACAGAAGTTGTGTTGCGTCGTCCTGGTTCTGCCACGCACAGTTTTACATATAATGCGATTGCTGTACCAGTAAGCTTTACAGATCAAGGTTCAACCTTGAATGTCAGCATTCCATCAAATACGAATCAAGTTCCTCCTGGATATTATTATTTAACGATTAGCCGAGGTTCAGCATCGAACCGTATTCCGTCAATCTCTAAGTGGATCTTAATCGATGGTAGCGGACCTCCTCCAGATACCAACCCTCCAAGTCAACCTAGCATTGCATCTGTTGTTGCTAATAGCGATTCACAATTAACTGTGACATCAACAACCTCAACCGATGCTGAAGGTAGTAATCCAGTTGAGTATCAATTCAATGAAACCACAGGCAATAGTGGTGCAAACGGTAGCCCATGGCAACCCTCAACGATTCATGTTGATGCAGACTTAGCTGCTAGCACACAATATTGCTATCAAGTTCGTAGTCGTGATTCTCAAGGTAACTTTGGTAGCTACTCAGGAACCTTATGTGCATCAACGCAAGCTGGTCCAGATACCGATCCTCCTACACCGAATCCTGCGACATTTGCCTCTACACCATCTGCGATTGGGGATGCTGTTATCACGATGACCGCCACAGCTGGTAGTGATCTATCTCCACCTGTTGAATATAACTTTAACGAAACCACAGGAAATAGTGGTGCGAACGGTAGTGGATGGCAACCAAGTACCTCTTATTATGACTATGGATTAAGTGGTGGAACACAATATTGCTATACCATTCAAATGCGGGACAGCTTAGGTAATACAGGACAAGCATCTGGTCCATCATGTGTTAGCACTGCTGCTGAAGATGGATTTGTCGATATTACAGCAGGTATTGGTACTTCATTCCATCCCGCTAACGTGACGATTAATGTGGGTGATACTGTTCAATGGACGTTCATTGAAAATGGCCATAACGTTTGGGCTGGTCTGTCTGGTGCTCATAATTTCTTAATCAATAATCCAAGTGTCATTGCATTTGCATCGACCGCGACTTCAACAGTGACCAACCCCTCTGGGGCTACCTTTAATGTGACCTTTGATCAAGCATTCCTGGATAGTGCCGCAGGTGATGGCGGATCTTCTAATATCTACAATTTCCATTGCCATGTTCATGGTAGCGGTTCACCTGAATTTATGTTTGGAAGTGTAACCGTTAATGGTGGCATTGATACAGCGGCTCCAATTCCAAATCCAATGACTTTTGCGACAGCACCGAATGCTACAGGGCCTAACGCGATTACGATGACAGCAACCACTGCTGTGGATGCTCAAAGTAGTCCTGTTGAATATTTCTTTACTGAATTATCTGGT
>JANQJS010000055.1 GCA_028281535.1 Sedimentisphaerales bacterium
TATCAACTGGGTGAGTGGTGAACTTCATTTTGATGCTTACCAGGGTCAGGCTGGTGGCGGCAGTTGCGGCAGTGGTATCGCTCCTCCGACACCTGATCCAGCGACCTTGGCTTCAGCGCCTGCAGCAACCTCTAGCAGTGTGATTGCCATGACGGCAACGACGGGCAGCGATGCCAGTGGTCCAGTTGAATACTTATTTGAAGAATCATCCGGTAATGCCGGTGGAACCAGCAGTAGCTGGCAGACTTCAACGAGTTATTCAGATACGGGGCTAACAGGCGGAACGGAATATACCTACAGTGTCCAAATGCGTGACAGTGTTGGTAACACCACTGCCGTATCCGCTCGCTTCTCGGCGACCACAACCGGTGGTGGAGATGTTACGCCTCCGACTCCTAATCCAGCGACGTTTGCAGCAGCACCAAGTGCCGATAGCGATACCGCGATTAGTATGACGGCGACGACAGCAAGCGATCCAAGCTCACCTGTTGAATATAACTTTGATAATGTCAGCGGTGGTGCCGGTGGCACCGATAGTGGCTGGCAAACCTCAACCAGTTACACTGATCTTGGTTTGAGTGCGTCAACCCAATACTGTTATACCGTTCAGTCGCGTGATAGCGTGGGTAACACGGGTACGGCTTCGGCTCAATCTTGTGCAACGACACAAGCGGCTCCGGATACCACACCGCCAACCCCGAACCCAGCGACGTTTGCATCCGCTCCAGCGGCTAGCAGTGATACCGTTATTAATATGACAGCCACTACCGCTAGTGATCCGTCTGGTCCAGTGGAATATAACTTTAATCATGTGAGCGGTACACCTGGTGGTACCGATAGTGGCTGGCAAACGTCAACAAGCTATACGGACTCCGGTTTGGCTGGCAGTACGCAATACTGCTACACGGTTCAGTCACGTGATAGTGTCGGTAATACAGGTACCGCATCGGCTCAATCTTGTGCAACAACGCAAGCGACGCCTGATACGACACCACCGACTCCGAACCCCGCCACGTTTGCAGCTGCTCCGGCTTCAACCGGAACGAGTTCAATTGCGATGACGGCAACGACTGGCTCTGATCCAAGTGGTCCTGTGGAGTACTTCTTTACAGAAACCACCGCGAATCCGGGCGGTAGTAACAGTACCTGGCAAACCTCGACCAGCTACACGGATACGTTGCTCAGTCCAAGTACGCAATATTGTTACACTGTTACATCGCGTGACAGTGTGGGTAATACCGGTAGTAGTTCAGCACAATCCTGTGCAACAACTGATGCTTTACCAGATATCACTCCGCCAACGCCGAATCCAGCCACGTTTGCTTCAGTACCAAGTGCCGATAGCGATACCGCGATTAGCATGACGGCCACCACAGCGTCTGATCCATCGGGTCCAGTTGAATACAGCTTTGATGAAACGACTGCAGGTCCGGGTGCAACCGATAGTGGTTGGCAAACCTCAACCAGTTATACCGACAGTGGTTTAACCGCAAATACGCAATATTGTTACACGGTTCAATCACGCGATAGTGTCGGTAATACCGGTACCGCATCATCTGCAGCTTGTGCTACCACACAAGATGTACCGAGTGATGTGTCGCTATTGACTGCTTGGGTGACAGGTACCACGCACGCAGATCCGGCGGGTAGCAATCGCGCTTTGGTCTTTACCGTGCATGCCGAAGATGATAACACCAATATGAATGCCTCGGTCACCTATGGCGGTCAAGCCATGACCAAAGTCGTTGAACAAAATGTCGGTACTGGCTATCGAGCCTACACAGCTGCGTTTATTCTCAATGATGCCGGTATTGCCGCCGCTTCGAATAGCACGTTCAATGTTACCTGGGCACAAACACCTTCGCGTACACCTGGTTTTGCCAGTGTCTTCCTAGCCGGTGTCGATCAGGCATCCTTAACCGGGGCGAGCAGCGGTAACGGTAATACATCAACCGCAACCGTTTCTTCGGCTGCGTTGACAACGGGTAGCGGTGACCTGGTGATTATTTCCGGTACTTGTGGTAACACAGGATCCTACACGGTAAATAATGGATTCACGGAAGGAACCGAAGTAACAGTCACCTCTGGTGATGGTGTAGCTGGTCATAAACTTGCAACCGGTGTGAATGAAACCCCGAGCTTGACGCATAGCAATGCCAACCGTCAAGTGGTCGTTGGTTTTGTTGTCAATGCCGGCGGCAGTGGCGGTGGCCCTGATACGACACCTCCGACACCGAATCCAGCAACGTTTTCTTCGGCTCCTGCGGCCAGCAGTGATACGGTTATTAATATGACCGCAACCACAGCGAGCGATCCGTCCGGTCCGGTGGAATACAACTTTGATCAAACGCCCGCTGTTGGTGGTGGTACGGATAGTGGATGGCAAACCTCAACCAGTTACACAGATATTGGTTTGAGTGCGTCAACGCAATACTGTTACACTGTTCAGTCGCGTGATAGTGTGGGTAACACAGGGTCAGCTTCAGCTGGATCTTGTGCCACAACTCAAGCAGCGCCAGACACGACACCTCCGACGCCGAACCCGGCAACGTTTGCTTCAGCGCCAAGTGCGGATAGCTCGAGTGCTATTAGCATGACAGCAACGACGGCAAGCGATCCATCGGGACCTGTGGAATACAACTTTGCTAATACGAGTGGCGGCACCGGTGGTACGAGCAGTGGTTGGCAGACTTCTACCAGTTACACCGATACCGGGCTGCAGGCTTCTACATCGTATTGTTATACGGTTCAATCCCGTGATAGTGTTGGTAATACCGGTACGGCTTCATCTGCGGCTTGTGCCACCACACAAGCTGGCGGCGGATGCGGTAGTGGGCAACCATTCACGAACTTCTTAGGTGCCGGTAATACCACAGATATTACTGTTACGCAGAGTAGTGTGGATGATACGTCGACAGGCGTCAAAACGATCGATGGCAGTGGTCTTAGTGGCAATAACCATGGCACGAGTGAATTCGATGCCTGGCAGAGTCCATCAACTGCGACCAATCCTGTTAAAGGTGGCAGCAGTCACTGGATCCAATATGACTTTGGCCATCTCTATACGTTGGGTGTACTTCATGTTTGGAATCATAATGAAACCTGTTGTGCTAACCGTGGCTTGAACAGCGTGACCATTGATTACTCAGCAGATGGCACCAACTGGACCACGCTAGGTACCTTTACATTCCCACAAGCACCCGGTAGTGGAAGTTACACAGGCTTTGATGCCGCGGACTTCGCGGGTGTATGTGCTCGTTATGTGATTCTAACGGGCAATAGTAACCATGGTGGTTCGTTTGCACATTCGCTATCGGAAGTGCAATTTAATTTAGTTCCTTAATTTAAAAATATACACACTTCTCTGATTAGCAAGGCCCTATTGATTTAGGGTCTTGTTAATCAAAATAAAATTAGCATAAAAAATAAAGTTATGGTTATTCTTGAGTTGTATAATCTTAAAAAAGATATTGGTGAAAAAAATAATCTGATAAATCAATATCCAACTATTGTTAATCGTTTACTGGAGAAAATGATTGCTTTTCGACAAAAAATAAAAAAGAAAGCGCGTCCAGCAGTGGAGTAACAAACGATAAGTAAAAATTAAAGAGAATGAGTGAATTAATCGTTAGCCATTTTGATAGGTTTTAGTGGCATTGATATATCATTTCTGCACAATGGCAAAGTGTCTATTTTTGGAGTTCTATCATTAAAAGGTATTTACTCTTCGTGTTCATGAGTTTAGTTGCCTCATTGAATGTGATATGGTAATCACGTTGTTTTCTTTAGAAGATATTAATGTTTGATATGAAAACAGAATAGCCAGTGTGTATTGAAGTTTTAAATGCTTTTGCAAGCAACACTTTAATTTTACATGGCAGGATGTGTGTCCTGCCATGTTTTTTATTGGTTTTCCAAGAGAATTCTTTTGACATTTCTTCTTGTTAAACTATAATGATTTTATGGTCGTGGGCTGAACCGACAAAACCTTGTCACTCCGAAACCCCTAAAAAAAATTAACACAGTTTTTCTATGCATGGGTATGGAAGGAGCGTTAATATGTCTGTCTATCATTTTAGGTGAATCTATCGTTTTGTTTCTAATTGTTAGCATTGATACTTTGAGCTAAGAAGCATCGTGCAAAAGTCATCTCGACTGAAGTCCGCCACTGGCAGACGCAATGGAGAGATCTCAAGACCTTCGTTAGGCCAAAAAAACCTCAAGAATAACAACTTGAGGCTCACCGTAAGCTGGGTATAATGGGAGCTTTGATTTGGCACAAAAGTTTATAAAGTCTTGATAATAAAGGAATATAATGGCGGAGACGTTGGAAAAATTAGACGATTTGGTATCGCTGTGCAAGCGGCGTGGATTTATTTTTCAAAGTAGCGAAATTTATGGCGGCCTGGCTAGCTGCTACGACTACGGACCGCTCGGTGCCGAACTCAAACGTAACGTCAAAAACGCCTGGTGGAAATCCGTCGTCCAAATGCGTGACGATATGGTCGGTTTGGATTGTAGCATTCTTATGCACCCACTCGTCTGGAAAGCCTCTGGCCACGTCGATAAATTTGCCGACCTGATCACGGAATGTAAAAAGTGTAATTCGCGATTCCGTGCCGATCATTTGGCTGATGAGAATGGCAACACGATGGAAGGGGCCAGTAAAGCGGAGCATCTCAAAGATAAAATTTGTCCACATCCCAAATGTAAGTGTGTGGGTGACTTTACTGATCCAATGCCATTCAGGCTCATGTTCGAAACGCAAATGGGCGCCAACGCCGATGATTCAATGACGGTTTATCTTCGACCTGAAACCGCCCAAGGTATTTTTGCCAATTATAAAAATGTCTTGGATTCAACCCGAATGAAAGTACCTTTTGGTATCGCTCAGATTGGTAAAAGTTTTCGTAATGAAGTGACGACCAAAGCCTTTATTTTCCGTACCCGTGAATTTGAGCAAATGGAAATCGAATTTTTCTGCGAACCAGGAACGGACGAGCAGTGGTACGAACATTGGAAAGAGCATCGTATGAAGTGGTATACCGATTTGGGTATCAATCCAGACAATCTTCGTATGCGTGATCATGCTTCGGATGAGTTGGCGCACTACGCCAAAGGGTGCGTCGATGTGGAATACAAATTCCCATTTGGTCAAGGCGACTGGCAGGAGCTGGAAGGCATTGCCAACCGAACCGATTATGATCTGCGTCGCCATCAATGTGGTATGCGTAGCACCACAAGCTGGTTTGAAAATAATCGCGATACCGAAAAAACTACGATTGCTACGGAAAATGAAGATTATCACAAAGGCCCGCTTAGCTTTTTTGATGATCAAGCAAAGAAGCGTTATATTCCATATGTCATCGAACCATCCGCCGGTGCGGATCGAGGTACATTGGCATTCTTAGTAGATGCCTATGCCGTAGAGCAATTGGAAAAAGACACGCGTAGTGTCTTTCGTTTTCATCCTAAACTGGCACCCGTAAAAGTCGCTGTCTTTCCTCTGGTGAAAAAAGATGGCATGCCAGAAAAAGCCAAAGAAATCTACGATGATCTGAAACCGCATTTTAATTGTAATTTTGACGTCAAAGGTGCCGTCGGTCGTCGCTACCGTCGCCAGGACGAAATCGGAACCCCATTCTGCGTTACAGTCGACGGCCAAACCGCCGAAGACCAAACCGTCACCGTACGTGAACGCGACAGCATGGAGCAAACCAGAATCTCAGTTGATAAAGTAAAAAGTTATTTACGCGAAAAATTAGATATGTAAATCATATTTGAGGATAAACGCATGGAAGCGAAACGGATTAAAATTTGTGAGATGAAGGATGTTGTGGGCCAGCGAGCTGAAGTGGCTGGATGGTTGTATCACGCTCGAGCAGGGGGTAAGGTTCAATTTTTGATGGTGCGGGATGGCACAGGACTTGCTCAGGCGATTTTTGAAAAGACTGAATCTAATGAAGAGCTTTTTAAGGATGTAAAACATCTCGGCCAGGAATCTTCATTGATTATTCGAGGCGAAGTTCGTGAAGATGAGCGTAGTGTGGGGGGGTATGAGATGGCGGTCGATGATGTGGAAATTGTTCACAAAACCGAAGGTTATCCGATTACTCCAAAATCGCATGGCAGCGATTTTCTTCTTCGGCATCGTCATTTGCATCTTCGTAGTCAACGTCAATGGGCGATTGCACGTATTCGCCATACCGTGATAGATGCGATTCGTACTTATTTTAATTCCAATGGGTTTACGTTAGTGGATACGCCAATTTTTTCACCTGCCGCGGGTGAAGGAGAGCAGAATTTATTTCAGGTCGATTATTTTGGTGAAGAGATTGGCCTGGCGCAAACAGGACAACTTTATCTTGAATCGGCAGCACTCAGTCTGGGCAAGGTCTATTGTTTTGGCCCAACCTTTCGTGCAGAAAAAAGTAAGACGCGTCGCCATCTGACTGAATTCTGGATGGTCGAACCTGAAATGGCTTACATCGATTTTGAAGAATTACTCCATGTGGCAGAAACCTTCGTAACAAGTATTGCCCAAGCTGTCTTACATGATCGTAAAGTAGAGCTGGAAATTCTCCAGCGAGATGTCGCGGCATTAGAAAAAATCCAAGGTCCTTTCGAGCGATTAAGTTACAGCGACGCCGTCGATTTACTGCATAGCGATAAAGTGAAAGATTACCTTGGCAATCAATTGGAAAGTAAGACTCAGGAATCTCATGATCTGGAAAATCAGATTAAACAATGGGAAGAGGAGAAAGAAACAGCCAAAAAGCAGTGGCAAAAAGATAAGCTAGATAATCAAATCGCCGAAGCACGCGAACAGTTGGGCGAACTTCGAGAGCAAATTGAAAATATCCCCAAACATTTGGAGCTTGCACAAAATTTCCAATGGGGCAAAGACCTCGGCGGCAGCGACGAAACCATTATCGCATCCATGTTTGATAAGCCGGTATTTGTCCATCGCTATCCCAAAGAGGTCAAAGCATTTTACATGAAACCAGATCCAGACGATCCACGTGTGGTGCTTAATGTCGATTGCTTAGCGCCAGAAGGGTATGGTGAAATCATCGGTGGATCGATGCGCGAAGAAAATTATGATGCACTACTCGGTCGAGTAAATGATCATAATTATAATGTCGAAGATTATCAATGGTACCTGGATCTACGTAAATATGGCAGCGTGCCTCACGGCGGATTTGGTCTAGGCGTCGAAAGAACGGTTGCCTGGATGTGCGGTATCAAACACGTTCGCGAAACCATCGCCTACCCAAGAATGATGGGGAAAATATATCCATAAAATTATCAAACTTACAATAGTTGGGATTGCGGTCATCACTTTGGAATTCATTTGATATTTTTGTTCATTTATATATAATATATAAATGAAATTAGGGAAATAAAGGGAGTTTTTCCTCGGTTGAGTAATGGGGTATTACGATGTTAACTCGTTCCCTTTTTTTTAAATAAAAATTAATCAATGTAATATTGGAAAATGTATACATGCGCAAAGGAATTTATTTTTTCGCTTGTCTTTCGATTTATTTTGTAAGTATTTCGATGGTTTCTGCTGCAACAGTGACGAGTTTTACGTTAATCAATGCAGATACAGATTTACCAATTTCTGGGCATGATCCTTTGGTTGATGGTTCATTGCTTGTTTTGGATGATCTTCCTACGACTAATTTAAATATCCGTGCCAATACCAGTCCCGCTGTTGTGTCGCAAGTTCGATTTGATTTCGATGGTCAACAGAACTTTCATTCTGAGTCTGCTGCACCATATGCTTTATTTGGTGATAGCAGTGGAGATTATAATAGTTGGAGTCCTGGCAATGGGAATTATGAACTCACGGCCAAAGCGATACAAGGTGGTACGACGAGTCCAGATTATACCATTGATTTTACTATCGTTGCAACGCCAATTGAGGCTGTTGATACGTTTGGTTTTATTATGAGTCCCTGGATGACTAAGGTGCTTCCCGATGATTCTATAGCTTTAAATTTTGCTGGCGTCGATCCTGATAATTCACTTGATAGTTTTTTGTGGCGTCAAATTTCTGGGCCACAAGCGAATATCTCCGATCCAAACAACTCTTTTATCATGTTGGATGATTTATCCGCAGGGTTTTATGTTTTTGAATTAGAAATGACAGATATACATAGTAACTTAACAGCATTTGATCAATATGTTGTTCGGGTGTTCGATCCAAACAGTCCTGCAGCCAATCCTGTTATCACGGGAGAAAAGAAACAGTGGCACACTTTGACATTAACATTTGATGGACCAGCAGCGAGTGAAAATATTGATCCGAATGAACCAAATGCCTTGAATCCATTTTATGATATGCGACTTGATGTTTTGTTTACCAATGGAGACAAAAATTACTTGGTGCCTGGTTATTTTGCCGCTGATGGTCAAGCGGCTTATACGAGTGCGGAGGCTGGAAACAAATGGCGTGTAAAATTTACACCTGATAGCACTGGGAATTGGGATTACTATACCTCATTTCGAATTGGATCATCGATTGCTATAGGACACGATCCTAATTGTTCTATTTCTGGTTCGTTGGATGGGCTAAAAGGGTCATTTGTTATTGAAGAATCTGATAAAGTTAAGCCTGACTTTCGTAGTCAAGGACGATTAAATTATATTGGGGAACATTACATGCAATTTGAAGGTTCTAAGGAATATTTTCTCAAAGGTGGAGCGAATAGTCCTGAAAACTTCTTAGCATTTGAAGGATTTGATGGCACCTATGATACAACCATAAATGGTGATCTTTTTATACATGCATATGAACCTCACGCTCAAGATGTGAAACCTGATGATCCTAATTGGCAAGTAGGACGCAATCGAAATATTTTTGGAGCGGTCAATTATTTGGCAGAAAAAGGTATGAATGTTATTTATTTTATCACTTACAATATTGATGGAGGTGATGGAGAAGATGTATGGCCTTGGTCGTCACCAACTCAGCGATTTCGATTTGATTGTTCGAAATTAGATCAGTGGGAAATATTATTTTCACATATGGAAAAGCTGGGGATAATGATGCATGTTTTGACCCAGGAAACAGAGAATGATGATGGGCTGGATTTAGGCCATTTAGGTGATTCGCGAAGATTATATTATCGAGAATTGATTGCCCGTTTTTCACATCATTTAGCGTTGCAATGGAATTTGGGAGAAGAGAATACGAATACGGATATTCAAAGGCGATCTTTTGCTCGTTATTTTAAACAGTTTGATCCATATAAGCACCCCATTGTGATTCATACGTATCCATGGGAAGTTGATTTGGTTTATAATTCACTCCTTGGATTTGAAGATTTGGATGGGGCATCATTGCAAGTCAATTCCACTTATTTACATACCAATCGATGGACTAATAATTCTGCCGCGGCTGGCAAACCTTGGGTTGTGACGTTAGACGAAGTTGCTCAAGCCATTCATGGTGTTGTTCCGGATGATGAAGATCCAGAACATGACAATATTCGTAAAAATTATTTGTGGGCAAATTTGATGGCAGGTGGGGCAGGCTGTGAGTGGTATTTTGGGTATGGTCATCCCAATATGGACATCGATTGTGAGGATTGGCGAAGCCGAAATAATATGTGGGATCAAACTCGGTATGCTCTGAAGTTTTTTAAAAATAATCATATCCCATTCTGGAAAATGAATGATGATAATAGTTATGTTACAAATGCCAGTGCCGATGCATTTGTAGATCCAGGGAATTATTATGTTGTTTATTTGCCCGATGGTGGTACGACTGATTTAGATCTACAGGCGTTTACTGAACCATTTTCCGTTTTATGGTATGATCCAAGGAATGGAGGAGAGTTACAATCGTCCAATGTATTGAGGGTTGAAGGACCTGGATTGCAATCATTAGGAAGTCCACCTAATGAAACATCAAAAGACTGGGTGGTTTTAGTAAAATCAAAATGTTTACTGGATACCAATCAAGATGATATCATTAATAAAATCGATTTATCATTTCTATTTTCTATTTGGATGAAATCTACACCTCAAGCCCTGCAGTATGATTGTAATGATGATGGACTTATTAATTTCCAGGAATTACAATTATATGTACAGAATTGGTTGTCTGACCTGTCGTCCAATTAACAAGTTGATCTATTAAAATGAAAATTATTATCGAAGAGTATTGCTCACAATGGCCAGAGATGTTTTTTGAGCAGAGAAAATGTTTGTTGGGCAAATTCGATCTGAATCAAATAGTTATTGAGCATATAGGTTCAACAGCTATTCCGGGATTAGCGGCTAAGCCGATTATTGATATAATGGTTGGGTTAATTGATTTTTCAAAAGTAGGTTCGCTAGTATCTAAATGTGTAGAACTTGGATATAATTATTTTCCGCAATATGAAGATGTGATGCCCGATCGTCGGTTTTTTAAAAAGACTAATGAAATGGATGTTGCAACACATCATATACATATGGTGCCGTTAGGTGGAGAGTTTTGGGATCGACATTTGCTGTTTCGAGATTATTTACGCTGTCACCCAGATATTGCAGCGGACTATGGGGCATTAAAAAAAGATTTGGCAAAACGCGAATGGAATGATCGTAATGAATATTCTGATGCAAAAACTGAATTTATAAAACAGGTTGAGATGTTAACGCGTCATTCGAATGGTTGATAGGGTTGTTTAAAACGTAATATTCTTAGTGAAATTATGTTTTATGTCTATTTATTTACTATATAATTTACTATAGTTCGGTCACAAAAAATAAAAAAGGAAATTATGCGGTATTTTCTAATTTCTATATTTCTATGTCTATTTGTGTGCTCTTGTGGTAAGACTCCCCAGGATGTAAATATTCCTGACAGGGAATTTCCATTAAGTAGCAAGGAGTTGTTAGGCAGAGGTTATAAAAAATATCAAGTTGAGTCTGGAAAAATAGAATATTTTACTGGGGATTTTGATTCACATAAAGATTTACCCTTTGATATGGAAATGACTTCAAAAATTGTAGTTTATTTTGATCGATGGGGGTTGCGACATAAAACTATTATGGAGATAAGTACTTTTGCCAGTCATGGTGAGCTGGCTACCATTCCTCGAACGGAAACTCATGAATATTTAGTTGATGGAGATCTGACTTTTCACATTATAGATGATCTTCGCCAGATTAAACAAAGCTCAGATATTGAGCTTGATCCACATATTGTTTTAGTTCACAACGAGGTTGAAAAAATTGATGGACTTGTGGCGAAGAATTTCCATGGCTCCTGGCATAAAGAAAAGATATTCTTAGGTCGTGAATGTCAAATTCTCAAATCATCGTTAGAAGAACTGGAATTAGAAGAATGGCGTTGGAAAAGCATATCATTAAAATTTATTTCTGGTGTTTTTGATATGATTGCAATAGATGTTGATGTTGAATCACCGTTGCCAGAGGATATTTTTGTGCTTCCGGAAGATTATACAATTCAAGATAGAGGTAAAGGCGAGATTAAATGAAAGGATTAAAAAGTGAATTGTTAGGAGATAGTATAAATTTACGGAAATTGAAATTATCTGATGCTCAAGATATGGTGGATTATATTACCAAACGAGGTTCATCAAAGTGGACGTTGACGCAATTCAAGAATTATACGTTGGATGATGCAAAGGTTTTTATTCGTCGTTGTCAAAAAAACTTTCGTGAGAAAACAAGCTTGAACTATGGTATCACGATGAGGGGGTCAGATCAAATTATTGGCACGGTCGGTTTAGTGAATATTAGTTGGACGCATCAATGTGCGGAGTTGGGTTATCTGGTGAATAAAGATTATTGGGGACAAGGCATTGCAACTGAGGCTAGTCGGCTTCTGGTGGCGTATGGGTTTGAGCAGCTCAAGCTTTATCGGGTTTATGCACTGGCGTTTGAGGCGAATCCTGCATCCATTCGTGTCATGGAAAAATGTGGTTTATCCTATGAAGGGATCATGCGAGAAGCTATAATGCGTTATCGAAAACGTCAGAGCCTGCTAACCTACGGAATTCTTAAGCCTGAATTCAATCAATAATTGCACCAAGTGCTAAGTATGGAGAAATTGCTATGCGAATGATTGGTCAAAGAGTATTGTTAATGTTACTTTTTATGTCGAGTTTGGTTTGTGGTAAACAAAATGACGTGAAACCTCCTAATGTGATTTTTATTTTGGCTGATGATTGGGGCTGGGGCGATTTAGGCTGTCATGGCAACGAGGAAATTCAAACGCCTAATTTAGATCGCATGGCAGAAGAGGGAATTCGCTTTGATCAATTTTATGTGACTGCTGCGGTATGCTCGCCCAGTCGTGCTAGTTTTTTGACAGGCCTTTATACGGATCGTCATGGCATACATAGTCATCTCGATAGTATTGAATCGCAAAAAGAAAGAAACTTACCCTTATGTCTTGATCCAAAACTTCCGAACCTACCTCGCTTACTAAAGCAGGCCGGCTATGCTACGGCCCATTATGGCAAGTGGCATTTATCTACTTTTGATGATGAAAAAGCACCGTCGCCATCAGCTTATGGGTTTGATCATCATAAGTGCACGATTGGCAGTGGAAGTGGTATTCACCAGGCTGAGTATGATACCAAAGGATGGAGCATTTGGGAAGGAGCTCGAGAAGGACCCAATTGGAAGGATTGGCGAGCTAAATCTAGCGAATATATTATTGATGAGACGATTAGTTTTGTCGAAAAGAATAAAGACAAGCCTTTTTATATTCAAGCCTGGCTTTATGATACGCATGCTGTGTTGACGCCGAATGAAAAGCAGCGTAAACCTTTTGAAGATTTACCTTCAACTTATCAAATTTATTATTCAGCAGTTTATGATTCCGATCGACATGTTGGACGGCTTTTGGATAAACTAGAAGAGCTTGGTCTAGCAGAAAATACCATCGTAATTTTTAGTAGCGACAATGGCCCGGAAGAAATTTCTTTATGGGAAGCGATGGAATTTGGTGTGGGTGATCAAGGTCCATTTCGCGGTCGCAAACGCAGCGGTTATGAAGGTGGTGTGCGTATGCCTTTTATTGTTCATTGGCCCAAAGCCGCTCCAGAAGGAAAAGTTGATAAAGAAACCATATTCAGTGCCGTTGATTTATTACCAACGATTTGCAGTTTAGCTGGTATAGAAAACTCTGCACTCAAAAATATCGATGGTCAGGATATGTCAGCAGCGATCAAAGGAAAACCACAAGAACGTAAAGAACCGATTCATTGGGCACTTCAAGAGGATGTTCTTGGCCCAAAAATTAATGTCAGCCCCAAACTCATCATTCGCGAAGGCCGCTGGAAGCTCATGATGAATTACGATGGAAGCGGGGTCGAACTATACGATATCTCAAAGAATCCTCTCGAAGTTGATAATCTGGCGGATACCAACCAAGACATCGCTAAGCGTTTAAAGAGTAAGCGAATGGAAAGATACAAACAGTATGGTATTTAATTTCTGAGATAAAAATTGAGGGTTTAATGGAGAATGAAAATTACGTTAATGTAAAAAGATGGTATAATAATACTGTTTTAGGTTTTTTCTTAGCTGTAATTGCTTATGTTTTCTCCATCGTGATAATGAAAATATTTTCTACTAATGATCTTCAAGGTTTATTAGTTGTACTAATACCGCAAATTATTCTAATGTGCTTGGCGTTGATAACAAAAAGTATGAAGACGTTTTATGGTGTTTTTTGGGCGGTATTTATTTTTATTTTTTATCTTATATATTTAATGTATGCGTGGGCAAGTCATTATTACTAAAATCCTATTAAATGATACCATACAAAGGTTGTCCTTTTTCGGCTAATCCGTCGACGCATTTGGTGATTTTGGGATCTTCGATGAGTGGTGGTGCGTGATGGGGTTTGATTCGGGCGTCGATGATGAGGGGGCCTTTGCATCCGAAGTGTTTGTGGTGGAAAAAACCGTGGACGCCATGGATGTCGTGAGATGGATTGGATCTTGTGAAAGTGACCCAGAGGAAATTATTGATCGATTCGCTGGTGAACTGGCTATCGTCGCAAAGAATGATCATTGCGATACCTTCCAGGTTTGGCCCATGTTCTAATTGGGTTGTCAGTCGTTTGATCGCATGTTCATCATGTTCGTATGATTCGAATTGTGGTCCTGCTATGGCTAACAAACCTGGCATGATAAATTTTGGGTTGGTGAATCCAGCTGGTAAATTAAAATCTGCTGGGAGCTCTGCTTTGAGTTCGCGTCGTTTTTTGCCTGCTGCAGCGATAATGACTTTGGAGCCTTGGTTGATTCCTGTGCCTGAATAATCCAATGTATCCATGGTTGTTCTGGTTTGGAATAAGCAATTGTTTTCCCAGTCTGCTCGCTCAAGTAAATGGGTGAAATACTTTTCGCAATTATGAATATCGAGATGGGGATTATCTTCGCCTGCTACGATGAATAAATATTTTGCTAAGCTAAGAGGACCATAGCCTAGCAGTGCGTTTGCTATTGTGAACAATTCCTGAGGTTTACGCTCTTTTTCATAAGGTGTATACCGTTCAGATCCAATGGCGAGCAGTAGCGGGTGTACGCCTGCAGCGTCAACGGCATGAACGGCTTTTACGCCAGGGATTTCTGCTGGGATCATTGGCCCGGCAATTTCCTGGATGAGTGAACCGAACGCCGTGTCTTCTTGAGGTGGCCGACCAACGATCGTAAAAGGCCAGATCGCATCATCGCGGTGGTACACATTTTCTACTTTCATCAGTGGGAATGGATGTGTCAAGCTGTAGTAGCCAAGATGGTCGCCGAATGGGCCTTCTGGTTTGGTAGAATGTGGTTCAACGATTCCGGTAATGCAAAAATCCGCTTCAGCAGAAATAGTAAATCCATTTCTTTGGGCGTAGCGAAAACGCCGTCCACCCAAGGCGCCTGCAAAGGCGGCTTCAGGTAATTTTTCTGGCAAATACATCACTGCGGAAAAGGCATGTGATGGCGGGCCGCCAACAAATATGCAAACGCGCAATGGCTCATTTTTCTCGTGAGCTTTTGTGTGGTGAATACCAATGTCGCGGCGGATTTGGTAATGTAGACCGATTTCTTTATTTAATTCAAAATCATTGCCGCTAAGTTGGATGCGATACATGCCCATATTTGAGCCCATGATGCCAGGTCTGTCGATATCTTCTGTATAAACCTGGGGTAAGAGTACATAGGCCCCGCCATCATCGGGCCAGCTTTTGATGAGTGGTAGTTGGTCGATCTGGGTGGTGTTGGCTAATGTTGGGCCGTTACGCACTTTTTTGGGCAGGGCTGAAAAGGCTACCGAAGCAGACCCCATGGCCTTGAAGGGGGCTTTGAAAAATTTAGAGGGGTCGGCTTTGATAGCGAATAATTTTTTTAATTTTTCCAGTGTGCCCCGGAAAATAAATCGGCTTCGGTCGATAGTGCCATAGAGATTGGAGACGGCGGGAAAGTGGGAGCCTTTGACGTTTTCGTAAAAAATTGCCGGGCCGTTTGCCTGGAAGACGCGGCGGTGAATTTCTGCCATCTCTAGATTTGGGTCTACCTCTTTTTGTATACGGATAAGGTGGCCATGTTTTTCCAGGTCATTGACGCAGTCTCGAAGGCTTTTATAGTTCAATTTTGGGCTCCTGAGCGGTTGTTAGTGCTATCTATTAGGGAATTTACCTTCAAAAGGTGCCTAAAATCAATCGTTAAAGTCGTTAAATCTTAACATTTTTTAAATTTTTTGCAGGTAACGAGTTATAAAAAGCGTGATCATAAGGTTTTTAATAATAGATGTTTATAGTAACTTATCTATTTTACTAACAATTGAATGTGTCGTAACTTGTTGTCCTGTAACGAGTTTTGATTTGACACGCCATATGTAGTTTGCTATCTTACTCCTGAACAATATATGGCGGTGATGGAGACCGATAAAATGAGTTCAACTTATAAAGGTCCGATAATGAATCAGAAACCTGTCACGAACCATTCTGGGGAGAAGCCAAGTGCGATGTCCTTTCTGTAAAGAGGATAACGATAAAGTCATAGATTCGAGGTCCAGTGAGGCTGGGCGCGTCGTCAGGAGAAGACGAGAATGTTTAGAGTGTCATCGTCGTTTTACAACCTACGAGCGAATCGAGGAAACTGTTAAGTTGACCGTTGTCAAAAAGGATGGCAGTCGAGTGCCTTATCATAGAGATCATATCATCGCTGGAGTTCAGAAAGCTTGTTACAAGCGCCCCGTCTCTATGCAGAGTATGATCCAACTTTCTGAAGAGGTAGAAGAGGCCATTTTTCGTCAGCAAGGCCAAGAAGTTTCATCAAAATTTATTGGTTCTTGTGTTATGCGGCAACTCGAACAATTAGACAAAGTCGCTTATGTTCGTTTTGCGAGCGTCTATCGAGAGTTTCAAGGTGTAGGTGATTTTCTGGATGAAGTGAACGAAGTCATGCAGAAACCACAGGAGTCCCAGGGACAAAGTCGTCTCTTTGATGAGTAGCAGGAGTTGAACCATGCAGCTAACGGTTGATAAATCGGATGGCACACGTGAAGTCTATCTGCACACGAAAGTGCTGGGAACCATTGCCATGGCAATGAGTGATTGTGATGTTTATGATGGGATGCAAGCTAATAAACTTTCTGAGGCTGTTACGACATATCTCCGTCGTCAGTATGACAGTAGTTTGGTTGCATCAGATGAAATTCACGCAATGATTGTTGCGGTTTTAACTGACACGACCTATGAAACAGTTGCGCTTAGTTTGCATGATCATCGAATGCTTAGACATATTCGGCGTGGTCGTGTAGAAGTTTACTCTTCGAGCGAAATTAATGAACAACAATTGCTTTACTCTAATAGTGATACCGAATTTGATGATGAAAGTTCTGCTCAGCCGTGGAATAAATCCATCATTGTCAAGGATCTGGTTGGTGAGAGTGAGCTGGACGTACAAATGGCACGGGCGATTGCCAGTGCTGTTGAAGAGAAAGTCCTGAGACTAGAATGCTGCAGTGTGTCGTCATCTCTGGTAAAGGAACTGGTCTGCCATGAGATTTACCATATGAGAAAAGCCGAAAAGGCTTTGGCTGAGCAGGTTAAAATCGAGGCGGAGGATCATCTGGTTGCTACCGTTTGTTAAGATGTCGGACAACTAAGATCCGGACGGTAGCAACTAAAATAGAAGACAATAGAGCTTTTGGTGTGAAGTACGCCACGGCCAGAAACTCTTTATTATCTTAGCTTTGGCAAGGATGATCAGAGCAAACAAAACAAGCACCATGAGGGTGCGACTAAACGTCAGCAAGGACGCTTGGTCAGGTGTAGGTGGCAAGGAAGCTGTCCCTGTACTGCGGTATTTTCAGGGCCGCACCTGACTATTTAATCTTGTATGATGTTTGTAATTATAGCCCGGAAATTTTATACCGGGTCTTGCTGGGGGAAGTTGCGGGGATATTTTATTTTTCTTCAATAGACGATTCTGATTTCATGGAAGCGAAAAAAGGAGCGTCTTGCGCGATGATGTTAAGTTCTTTTAGCGTGTTAAACGCTGCCGTTTGTTCAGCTTCTTTTTTACTGGGGCCCCAAGCGCTGTTGAATCTACGTTCGCCGATGACGACGGATACTTCAAAGCACTTGCTGTGATCGGGTCCTTTTTCATCCAGAACTTCGTAAGTGGGGGTTGTGTCCAACATTTGCTGTGCATGCTGTTGGAGCATGGACTTGTAGTTTTCCTGATGTTGATCAGCATCCGCTTCATCAAGAAGAGGACCAAAATTAGTGACAATGAATTCGCGAGACGCTTCATGTCCACCATCTTTGAATATGGCACCGATGATCGATTCCAATGCTGCGGCACGACAAGAAAGCGGTAGCTTTGACATCGTTCCCATGCCTTTGCCTACTCGAAGAAATTTTTCAAGTTCAAGCTTGTCAGCGATACGAGCACAGGTTCTTCGCGACACAAGCATGCTTTTAATTTTGGTTAACTGCCCTTCAAGGTAGTTGGGAAAACGACTATATAGTTCATGGCAAATGACCATGCCAAGTACGGCATCGCCTAGGAATTCTAAGCGTTCATTGCTACTGAGTCGATCATCCGCAATCGAAGCATGGATGAGAGCGATTTTCAGAAGCTCAGGATTATTGAATTCATATCCAATGGCTTGCTGGCATAGATCCAGCGCATAGCTAGACTCGATTTGTGTCATTTTTTCTTCTTCTGGGGAACTAAGCCGAGGACGAAAAGGGCTTTGAAAATTGAACTGAAGCCATCTTCGTCGAAGGCTTGTGTTTCTCTTATTTTTAGAGAAATACTACTTTTAATTATCTTTTAAGTATACTTTAAATCGACTTTTCAGTCAATATGAAATCATGCAATTATCCCCTATATCGGCAGATTCGCCGGTCATCATGATCTAAATTTATCACAATAAATAAACCCAAATTACTTGTTATTCACTCGATGGCCGATAAAATAATACGTATCAAAGATTAAGAAAACTTCTTAGCCCCACAAGAAAAGGTGAAATATGCGTCTTCTACATTCTACGACTTGTCGATTATGGGTCATTGCTTTCCTATCTTACCAACTCTTTTTTACAACATTTGTGGCTGCGAGCCAATTTGATCCAGCTATACATATTGATCCCAGTGAAATTAAGCGAGGTATGCGAGGGTATGGATTAACGGTTTTTCAGGGCACCAAGATTGAACGGTTTGATGTTGAAGTGGTTTCTGTGATGAAAAATTTTCAGCCGGGTCGTGATGCGATTTTAATTATGTGTGATGATCCGAGATTTGATCTCGCTAAAGGTGTGCAGGGGGTGAGTGGTTCACCCGTATTTTTTAATGAGCGTCTTGCTGGCGCGATGGCATTTGGTTGGCCTTATGGTGTGCAGCCTCTGTATGGTGTTACACCAATTCGCCAGATGTTGGATGTACAGAAGACGGGGATCGCATCAAAGAAATCTCTTGAATCAGATCGTCGAGCCTCTATGACGTTTGACAAATCCTATTATGAAAATCTTATGCGGGAAACATTATTAACCAAAGAAGATCTAACGCGTGTTGCTAAAGCAGCTGGTTTGATCAAGTCTGATCTACATCTAAATCAATCCAAAGGGCCTGTATCATTGTTATCGCCATCGTTGACGGTTAATGGGTTGAATTCACAAGCCCTAGCGGTTTTTCAGGAAGCGATTCCCGGTTTATCTTTAGCAACAGGTTTGTCGGCAGGCAGCGGAGATGAAGGCAACTCTGAAGTTACTTTAGAGCGAGGTTCTGCGATTACTGTGCCGCTGATTACTGGCGATTTAAATAGTGCTGTTTTGGGAACGGTTACGGAAGTGATTGATGGTAATGTGTATGCCTTTGGTCATGCCTGGAATAGTACTGGGCAATCGGCTTGGCCCATGGCAACGGGATATATCCATACCTTTGTGAACCGAAATAATATTTCATTTAAATTAGGCACTGCTATGAATGTCGTTGGCAGCTTATTAGCCGATGAGACCGCAGCGGTGTATGGGCAGGTGGGTGACAAGGTGGATATGACCCCTGTGACGATCGAAATGCGATGGGATTATATTGACACCGTTAAAACGTTTGAAATGCAGATTGCCCAGGATGATTCAATCGGGGCAATGTTGGCGGCAGTATCTGTTGTGAATAGTCTTTTATATCGAGGGCAAATGCCTACTGTTCACTCATTAAAGTATGAAGGGCGTGTTGAATTTGATCGAGGACCGGCTTTGACTTATTCTAATATGTCATCAGGTGCCGGGGTGCAAGATTTCGTGATTGATATGTTGCAGCCGCTAAGTATTATCAGTTTAAATCCATATGAAAAGGTTCGTATTACTAAAGTTGATTTTCGTGTGACGATGACCGATCAGGATTCCTTGCATTATATAAAAAATATGGATTTAGCAAGACAGGTGTATGCTCCAGGTGAAACCATCCATGCAAAAATGACTTTGGAACCCTTGCGTGAACCTGAGTATGTTAAAACCTTTTCGTTGTCATTGCCGAAAGACTTGAAAGAGGGCAAATATAAAATTAATGTAGGTTCGTATTTAAATTATATGTCCGATTTGCAGAAAACTCAGCCACAAAAATTTAGAGCCTATGATCTGGAAGGTATTCAGCGTGTGATGCAAGAACGATTAAATATTACACGAAATGGTCTTTATATGACTATGGCGTTGCCCAAAGATAGTATTATGATTGAGGGGGAAACGTTTAATCATCTGCCTCCAACGCGAGCGATGCTTTTGGATAACACCTCTCGAGCAAAAGATGGCGTGGTATTTGGCTCACTACTAACGGCGCATCATCCTACCGATTACCTGGTAATGGGAAAAGCTACTTTTGATATAGTTGTGAAAGAGGATTAGACAATCTAGTCCTATTTCATCTGTTTAAGAAATGCTTTTAAATCTTTCAGGTTGGTATGTGTGTTTCGCCAAACAACGCCATTGCGATACAGAGTCATGAAAACACTTCGCCATATAATGTAAATTAATATACCGCTGGTCAAACAGAAAAATAAACCTAACCATGGTTTGATATTGTGTTCTCTGGCTAGCGTTGCGTAGGTCGTAATCTGCAGAGTAATCACCGCCAAGTAGAACCATTGCCCCGGCTGGTTTAAGAACCATAACCCTATATATGGGAAAATGGATATGGTAAATATGGTGAAGCTTGCTAATAGAGCAAGCATAATACTATATCGTAAACCAGCAAAGCTATTTTTTGTTAATCCATGTATGCATTCACGCAACGAGCTGTACCATTCTAGTTTTATCAAGTCTTTGCCATAGGCGACTCTTTGGGTGAAGCCTTTGCTTTTAACGCGTTTGCCTAGTTTCATGTCATCGTCGCTGCAAAGGGCTATGGCTTGATGTGTTCCTATGGCTTGATACACGTCTGATTTAATCATGTTGAATGCGCCGACGCCAATGTGCCATCGACTTTTTGGGTTTGCTGCTCGCCAAGGCAGAGAAAATAATGAGAAATAAACTAGAAATGTCCCAACAAACATTTCAAGCAATCGATTTGGGCAAGTGGCTATCGGGGTAATGGCAAGATGGTCACATTCTGTTGTTTCAAAATAGTGGGTCGATTTTTTTAATGTATCGGGTGACATAATGATGTCCGCATCGGTAAACAGGAGTATGTCACCTTGTGCTATTTTTGTTCCTTGGTAAAGACCATGTGTTTTTCCCAGCCATTGCTTGGGTAGTGTGTCAATATGAATGACCTGAAGGTGAGGGTGTTGGTCTGAAAGATTGTCTAAAATAGGTTTTGTTTGATCACTGGAGCGATCATTGATCGCAATGACTTCGAAGTCCGGGTAGTCCTGGTTTAGCATGGACTCTACAGCTTTTTTGATATGTTTTTCTTCATCCCGCGCGGAAAAAACAATGCTGACTTTAGGATAGTTGGATGATTTTTCAGAGGTAAACTCTTTGAGTTGTTTAATGGTGCGAGAGCCAATCAGCATTTCGAGGGAGGTTAGCAGTTGTATAATAAATGTTCCGGCTGCCAAATAAAGCAGAGCTGTGTCCATTTAGGATTTATCCCCAGTTGATTTTTTGTCCAGAGCTATTTGGCGTAAGCCTTTGATGTCGAGTTTTCCTGAGCCGAGTAGTGGCATTTCATCAACAAGGAAATAGTTGTCTTTTCTGGGACGCGATAAATTTGATAAATTGCTTTGGTCAATCAATTGATAAAGTTGTTCAATCTCACCAGCTTCCTGGGTATATAGCACGATAAGTTGTTCGCCTTTTTTGTCATCAGGGACGGATGTTACTGCAACGACTTGTTGTTCGGTGTTTAGGCCACTGAGTAATACTTCTTCAATTGCTCCGTGAGGAATCATTTCGCCGCCAAGTTTACTGAATCGTGCCAAGCGGTCAGTAATCGTTATAAAACCATCTTCATCCAGTTTGGCAATATCGCCTGTGTGATACCAGCCATCCTGAATGGCTTGCTCTGTTCGGTCGATGTCATTGATATATCCTTTCATGACATTTGGCCCCTTGATTAATAGCAGGCCTTCTTCATTCATGCCTAGTGTCTCAAGCGTGTTGGGGTCGACGACTTTTGGACATACGCATGGGATAGGATGGCCAACAGAGCCTTCTTTTGTTCCGACCTGATAAAAGCCATCAAACTCTACATCGGCCAGGTTTAATGATACCAAAGGAGATAATTCTGTTGCACCATAGCCTTCACGCGGCCTGACACCAAATCGCTTTTCAAACATATCAGCGATTCTGGATTTGAGTTTTTCTGCCCCTGCAATCACAATTCTGATATGCTTAAAACATTCAGGATCGACTTTTCGAATATACATCGTTAAGAATGTGGGGGTGGAGAGCAATGCGGTTGATTTATGTTTTTTAGCCATGTCGCCTATGGTTTCACTGTCCAAAGGATTGGCATGGTACACGACTGAAATGCCGACTATTAGTGGGAACCAGAAGGTAAAGACATAACCAAAGGAATGGAAGAATGGTAGCATGCCGCAAATATTTTCGTCTGGTTTAAAACGAATCACATCCTGGCCTGCATTGATATTTGAAATAATGTTATAATGGCTGAGCATGATACCTTTGGGCCGTGCCGTAGAACCGGAAGAAAAAATAATGGTTGCAATCGCATCCGGGTCCGCGGTGAATTGTTTAGCGAGGATATATTTGGGGCAAAAGCGTGCCAGGAGAAATGCAATTACTTTATCTTGAGTGGTGATTTCAGGACGAACATCTTCCAGATAGATAAGTTTTTCTTCAGGTAAGTCTAAGTCGATTTTTTCAATGAACGCTCTGCTGGTAACAATGTAATTCAGTTCAGATTGTTCAATGGTTGAATAGAGTGCATCTTTGCTGAGTGTGAAATTTAAATTTACCGATGTGCGTTGCATGATTGCAATAGCCAGATTACAAATCGCAGTAGGGGATGCAGATGGCAGTGCTACGCCAATTTGTTTGTCCTCTTTAACAATGGTTTTAAGTTTTCTCGCCATTACAATGGAAGCGATTAAAGTTTTGCCATAGGTGAACGTTCTGTCGGATGAATCGCTGATGGCTTTTTTAAACCAATGGCGGCGAACTGTGCTGATAAATTTGTAACTGAGTGTATCTTTTTTAGTTTTACGACTTTCAATATAGTCCGTTGATAATTCCATGACCGCTTGGCGGGCTTGCCAGGCAGTTGTTTCTGTGGGCATCGGTTTTCCAAAGATGACTGAAACCGGATAGGGAATCTGTTTAGGAAAGAATGACATCAATTTGCCCCGGTAATGGCTCAAGATACTACCCCAAATACCTCCGATATAAACAGGGATAATGGGTGCGTCGGTGTTTTTGACAATTTTCTCAAATCCACTTTTAAAGCTTTGCATATTTCCGTTTTTGGTGAGTGCTCCTTCAGGGAAAATACAAACCAGTTCTCCATTTTCTAAAGCGGTTCTTGCCTGCTTGAGCGAATTTATGATTTCTTTGGGCGGGTCATTGTTTGAAATGGGAATAACGCCCGCTAGTTTAGTTAAAGGCCTAAGGTACCACTTAAAGCAAAGTTCCCGTGCCATGAGAAAACGCACAAGTCGTTGTTGTGATATCACGATCATCACAGCATCGACCCAGGAGGCATGATTGCAGACAAGCAATGCCGGCCCTTTTTGTGGAACGTTTTCAAGCCCGCTCATTTTGACACGGTAGAGTAGACGCGTAATAAATAAAAAGACGACTCGGGCAAAAAACTCTGGTAAGATTTTCAAAATGGAAATCGTAAGTATCAGGACGCAGAGGCCTAAAACTTTAAACGTTTCTTGTGATGTATAACCAAATACATCATTCAGCAGGTAGGTTACGACCCCAGAAAGGCAAACACCCACCCAGCCAATAAAATAGGATGCTGCTAGAATTTCTCCCAGTTGTTTAGGTGGGCTGTAATATTGTACATAGGCGTGCAGGGGGACAATAAATAACCCACCACTGAGACCTAATGTGAACATGAATATTTCACAGATAATTTTAGGTGGATTATCAATACTCCCTAATGTAAAAAAGGAAATGGTTAATCCAACGGCACCTAAGGGGACCAATCCTAGCTCAACTCCGCGACCAGATATTTTTCCAGCTAACATCGATCCTAAGCCAATCCCTAATGCTGCGATGAGAAAGAGAAAACCTGATTCTTCTGCAGTCATATTAAGGACTTGTTGCCCGAATGGAACCACGCTGGTTTGAACAAATCCACCGATAAACATAAAACATGCCGATGCGTAAATCACAAGTACCATGGCTTTGTTTGAGCGGATTGATGACATCGTTTTATAAATATCTTTGATGAATATTAATGAGGCTTTGTGTTTACCACCGGCTGGAGGAGTTTTTTTTATAAAAAGGCTGATGATGACACCAACCACAGCCGTGGCAACGCAAAAAAGAGTTGTTATTGCATAATGTTGTGATAGTGGATCTTCCGGATTATTAAGAGACATTTGTTTGGCAAAATCTGAAAGCTTTAATCCAAGCGTTGTCCCTGCAATAATTGCCAGATTGGTCACCATTTCCAAAAAACCATTGGCTTTGGAAATCGCTTCTTTATCGACCAGTTCAGGTACGATGCCATATTTAGAAGGCCCAAAAAAGGCACTTTGCATTGCCATAAAAAAGAGCATTGCGTAAAGGAATATTTCATTACCACTTAAAAAAGCCAGGCATGCGATTGACATGACTAAAATTTCTGTGCATTTCACCGTGACCAAAATGTTTCGTTTACTAATTCGATCGGCGAGATTGCCAGCAAATGCAGAAAAGATTAAAAATGGTAATACGAAAATGACTGTACCCAGTGATGTTACCATACTGGATGACATTGACGAACCTGATGCGTCAAGATTACCAATGAGAAATCCGATCAGAATCCATCGGAAAATATTATCATTGAATGCACCAAGAAATGCAGTTGCACTCATCCAATAAAGGGATGGTGTGAGTTTGCCCTGATGTGATAGTGATTCGCCTTTTTCCATGTTTACTTTATACGTAAAAAGTTAGTTTGAATCAAGATAAGTTCTCAATTCATCATTATTTCTGATCAGACGCCATAGTTGAGCTGTGGGTCGTATTAGAATCCTTTTGGTCCTGTTTCTAGGAGGCATTTGCAGGATGCCCTAATAATCATTACGCAAACATCTTTCGATAATGCCGGTACCATTGACTTTGAAATGTTTCCTGTGGATCGATTTCTTTTTTTAACTTCAAAAATTGTGTCATCATGGGATAAGCTATTTCAACTTGATCTTGTCGTGCCCATCGATGATAGGTTAAATAATAACATCCCTTATATTTCAAAGCTAAATCAATGAGGCATTGGAAGTCCTGCTTGGCTTTCTCAATACCCCGGGCATGATGATCCACATGTAAATTAAAAATGATACATGCGAAATCCTCGCGAGCCCACGCTAGAAAGGATTCCTGTTCTTTTTGGATCATGCGAATGGTGCCATAAATAATGGTGGAACGTTTGCCAAGAAATTCCTTTCGCACGTTGTGCATAAATTCGACAAGATTTTCTCGGGGTACATATATTTCAGTCATCATCTCAGATCCTGCTGTTGTGCATCCCATATGCTGGTCAATCATTGGATGATAATCTTCCGCATAGTCGCTTAGTTGTTGCGTGTCTGACCAGTAGAGTTGGCCTGATGTTGATAAATAGTGTTTCGTGTAAATATCATAGGCTTTTTTTCGATCAGTATGTGCCAGCAGCAATAAATATTGTAAATCTTCTTTATTTAAGGTGAGTGGTTTTTCTGTAATAGGTTCATCTGTTTCCAGTGTTTTGTAGCAGGTGAAAATTCCTTCGCGAAGGTAGGCGTCGGTTGTTTCGTCGATGGAGAATTGAAAATCGCCAAAGGTAAACCCATTCTTTATGTTTGTGTGGATGCGGTCGATCAATGACTCAATTTTGATATAATCAACAATACGCTTAACTTTAAACCTGGGTACAAGACGCAATTGAACCGAATGTATCATGCCAAACAGTCCATATCCACCAATGCATAGTTGGAATAACTGAGAATTTTCTTTTCGGCTACATCGCAGTATGTTTCCTTGAGAATTGATTAAGGTAAAAGATTCAATATCCTGAATCAACGGTTGGTGAACCAGGCCGCGGCCATGAATATTGGCAGAGAGTGCACCGCCTAGCGATAGTCGGTCCGCACCAGTTTGTTTTTGACAAATACTCCATTGCGTTGATTGATTATTGGGGTGTTGATGTAAATATTGAATCAAGGCCGGCCATTGGATTCCTGCTTGAACTTCTATCAATCCTTTTTCAGGATCAAAGTCGATGACCTGATCAAATGAACTGCTGTCAATATGCTGAGTCTGCTCTCCAAATTGCTGGCCACCCATCGCATGGCGACCGCCGGCAATGCTAATCTTTTTGCCCGCCTGGGTCGCGTTTGCAATGCATGCTTGTAGTTCAGTTAAATTCTTCGGCTTGAATACATTTGCCACTTGGGTCGCATTTAGTTTTGAGTGAATATCATTAAGGACAATGGTCTTTTGGTTGTATTCCTGGTCAAAGCGTATGCAGCCTTGGAGAGTTGTCGTGGCCAGAGTCCATCCGCAAGTTTTTAAAAATGTTCGTCGTTTCATGTCTCGCTTTTCCTATCCATCCAAAAGGTTTTCATGTTAATGTTTTATAATGCTGCCTGCCAAGGTCCCAACCTTTCCTAGCTTTGGCAGGCAGCGGTTTGTCTATTATTTTGTAATTGCAAAGAACGTGCCGAAGTTATGATAGGTTGTTAATATATGTGAAATATACGTTTATGTGCTTTGTGGTTGTTGTGAGGGATTAATTGTAAAAAATGATGTGGACATAAAGTGTCTAGTGGGGGTACATTTCATGTATGAAGCGTAAAATGAAAGCATCACACCGGAATTTCTTCGAGTCTGTAGCTCAGGCAGTTTATGTCAATCCCATGAGCCAGCTGCGAGAACCGCTTTATCAGAAAATCGCAGGAGAGCAACAGGTGGGTTCTGATAAAGAATTATTTGAAGCGGTGATGCGATCGGTCAGCTCACATATAGCCATCTATGATGATCCACAATTGGCAAGGTTGTCAGATTTTGACGATGCGGATGTACCTTTGATGCGATATGTCTATCTTTTCGAGTGTTATAATACATTTATCTATCAATTTGATGAGCTGATTGAAAAAGAAAATAAACTCGGAGAATGTCAACAAGTCACATTCGCAGGTGATTTGATTAAGCGATTGAAACAACGCGGATTTCAACCAGATGAAATTTCCTTTTGTATTTCCATGTTTTATCAGATACGGCGGGCATTTTATTTTATTGAACGCAGTTTGATTGGCCAAAGCCCCTGCATGCAGAAATTGCGAATGGATCTTTGGAACAATATTTTTACCTTTGATATACGTTATTATGAAAAATTTCTTTGGAATCGTATGGAGGATTTTTCGACATTGTTGCTTGGGCCGACGGGATCAGGTAAAGGTGCGGCAGCGGCAGCCATCGGGCGCAGTGGCTATATTCCATTCGATGATAAGAAAAAGTGTTTCTCCGAATGTTTTAAGCATAATTTCGTACCGATTAATTTGTCGGAATTTCCCGCCAGTCTTATTGAATCAGAATTATTTGGCCATAAAAAAGGTGCTTTTACAGGTGCCATTGAAGCTCATGATGGCGTTTTTGCCAAATGCAGCGAGCATGGCTCCATTTTTCTAGATGAAATTGGCGAAATTACTGAGCAGATACAAATCAAATTATTGCGCGTACTTGAAGAACGGCAATATTCGCCGGTAGGAAGTTTTGATAAACGACGATTTAATGGACGAGTGATTGCTGCAACCCATCAGTCGGTCGACCAGCTTAGAGAAGATGGCCATTTTCGAGATGACTTTTTCTATCGGCTCTGTTCTGATGTTATTGTTATGCCTAGTCTGCACCAGCGGCTTGAGCAATGCCCCGAAGAGATGAACGACTTGTTGTCGTTAACTATTGAGCGAATTGTTGGCCATAAAAATGATGATTTGCTCGAGTTGGTAAGTCAGGCTATCCAAAAAAATATACCTGAAAATTATACTTGGCCTGGCAATGTGCGCGAGTTAGCACAATGTGTACGGCGCATCCTGCTCAAAAAAGAATATGAAGGTGACCAGGTCAAAACCTCAAATGATCTGACAGGAGATCTGCAGCAGGGAATTCAAGCAGGTGATTTGACAGCCCAGTCTCTCATGGAAGGGTATTGCCGTTTACTATATGATCGCTGCGGTAATATTCAGGAAGTAGCGCGCCGAACCGGATTGGATCGGCGGACGGTTAAGAAATATTTACCCAGTTCTTAGCAGGCTCGTGATGTCAGGGGGGCATATTGTTAATCCTTATTTATAAAGAGCTTATATAAAAGAATTCTGCTAATTTTAATAAGAGATAATTCTATCGAAAAAAATATTGATATATATCTCAACAAACGGTTTAATACTCTGGGTAGGCTTTTCAAGTAAGGAACTTTCGCAGGAGATATTTTATGCTTACAGTCAGGTCTGGTTATGCGATATTGGCACTGGCATGTTTACATGGTAACGCAGATCGCTGGGTGCTTGCCCAGGAGATTGCCGCACGTACCAATATTCCCAAACCTTATTTGCATAAAATTCTGCATGCTCTTGGTAAAGCAGGGGTCATTCAAACAAAACGAGGTTATCGAGGCGGAATTTCTCTGTCCAAACCAGCAGATGAATTTACCATTTTAGATTTAGTAAATGTCGTCGAAGGTACGAACTGGACCAAGCGTTGCCTGCTTGGTTTATCCGAATGCAGCGATGCTCGAGCTTGCCCAACCCATGAATTCTGGAAATGCACTCGAGTGACTATCGAAGATAAGCTCAATTCAATTACCTTAGCGGATGTGGCTGATTTTGAGAGTGGCAAAGAAGATGGCCGCTTGAAAAATGTCGCTGATATCGATAAGAAACTTTGGTCATTATAAATCGCTAAAGCCTCGTCCTATAACATTTCCCATTTCATCGGATCTCTTTGAATTCTATTATTTTAGTATGAATTAACGTTAGTTCGTTGAGTCTGACTTGCTATATCCCGATAAATTTGTAGGATGATGCATCTGTTTGGATGTAGCGGCAAAAAGAGGACAAAGACGTAAACAAAGAAGATCTATTGAGGCCAAAGTCATGAGTGCAAATATCGGTGTGAGCTTACGGGAACATTTACTAAAGCATTGTGATCGTACCGAATTACGACGGATTATTTATCATATCGCAGAAACATGTAAATATATTTCGTCGATTTTGGGTGAATACAATCGTAAAGTTGCCCAGACGCATAATAGTTCTGGTGAGCAGCAGTTGGAAGTCGATATTCTTTCTAATGAAATCCTGATGGAACGACTCCGGCGTGACACCAGTTTTGGGATTAATGAATTTGCCTCAGAAGAACTTGATAAACTCGAGATCTTTAATACCAATAGCGGGCGTTATTCTGTTTCATGTGATCCGGTTGATGGTAGCAGTCTCGCTGATGTAAACTTGTCGATTGGTACGATCGTTGGGATTTATGATGGCCCGATTCTGAATGATCGAGGCGGACGTGATAATATGGTCGCGGCATTGTATGTTCTTTATGGTCCGCTCACCACCTTGATGTATACCACAAAAAGTGGCGTACATGAATTCGTACTTGATCCAACCGGTAATTATGTTCTGGCCACGGAAAATATTCGCCTAGAAGAAAAAGGAAGCATATACAGTCCGGGTGGATTGAAAAAAGATTGGACCCGCGAACATCGCGATTTTATTAAAACACTCGAAGAGCAAGGCCATAAATTGCGTTACAGCGGTGGCCTGGTTGCAGATGTGAATCAAATTCTTCTCAAAGGTGGTGGTATTTTTACGTATCCTGCTTTAGTCGATAAACCCGATGGCAAACTGCGTGTCTATTTTGAACTCCAACAAATGGCACTGCTTGTTGAGCAGGCGGGTGGTTTAGCCACCAACGGTGAAGACCATATCCTCAATTTGTCACCCACTGATATTGATGCGCGTAGTCCCATTTATCTCGGCAGCAAATACGAAGTCAACCTCGCACAACAATACCTGGAACACACCGTCGCCGTATAGCAGGCGTTCGCCTGCTTTAAGTACGCCGCGATCGTTTTTCGGGGACCCGCTCTCGTTGTTCGCTGTATTTTAAGCGAGACATGTGCGATTTAATGGCCATGTCATTTGGGTGGTAGCGTCAAGCAAAGTTTGGTTATGGTGAATTAGTCTACGCTTCCATTTAGATCAACTCCTTCATTCAGAAATATTTATATTCCGCCTCATTGGACTTTTCCAGTTTTCACTCCTATAATCAAATAGCGAAAACAAAGTAAAAGGCGAGATTTGGGAACCATTACATAAGGAGACTGACAATGACTCTGCGCACATCTCCAGCAAAACGGTCTACTCAAACCAGCCAATGGGTCTATGTGACCAGCGTACCTGATTTTGAAAAGAAAGGTTCGCTACTCATCCAAACCTCTGCTACAGAATCACTCAAAGCCTTTTCCGCGGCAATAGATGACATGTTTATCTATTCCTTCGGGCTCGATTATCAGCATTGGTGGACGCCTTTCGAATTGGGTAAACTCTACCAATATGACTCTCGTTATTACCGTCAATTTAATTGTCTTTCCGCAAGTTTGATTGCGCGTTGTGGTATCAGCGTGGCCGGAAAATCTTTGCCCCGAAGTATGATCTTTACGGGTACCAATCATGATAATAATCAAAGTGCGATGCTTTTAATTCAAGGGCATAGTTTTATTATCAATCCAAATATGATTACAGAATCCAGAAAACTTATGAATTAAACCCTCTTTCGTTCCTACCTAAAGTAACCGCTCTCGTTCTCGCCGAAAATGCCCACATTCTTGTGGCTTGACAGGGGCATTGCTAATAGTTAGCATTGGGATTCTTTGTTAATTTTATAATGTCAAACCCCGTTAGATAGAATTCGGAGAGTGTTATTTTGCAGAAGGTTACGTTAATTCGAGGAGATGGAATTGGCCCGGAGATCGCCGATGCGATGCAGCGTTGTGTGGATGCCACGGGTGCAAGTATTGAATGGGATGTCGTCGAAGCTGGTGTCGATGTCATGGAAACCGAGGGAACACCGCTGCCAGATAAGACTCTTGATGCGATTAAAGCGAACGAAGTATCGATCAAAGCGCCGATTACCACGCCGGTTGGCTCTGGTTTTCGCAGTGTGAATGTGCATTTTCGTCAGTTGTTTGACCTCTACGCATGCCTGCGTCCTTGCAAAAGCTACAAAGGTGTACGTAGTAAATTTGATGACATCGATTTGGTCGTGGTTCGTGAAAATACCGAAGATCTCTATGCTGGGGTTGAATATGAAAAAGGCAGCGACGATGTTGGCGGTTTGATCGATTGGATCAATGCTCATAGCGATCGCAAAATCACCGATGATTCGGGTGTAAGTATTAAGCCGATTTCTGTTGCCGGTACTGAACGCATTGTGAAATTTGCGTTTGATTATGCCAAAGCCAATGGCCGCAAAAAAGTGACCAGCGTTCACAAAGCAAACATCATGAAGTATACCGATGGTCTTTGGTTGGAAGTCAGTCGTGAAGTAGCCAAGAGCTATCCTGATATCGAATTTGAAGATCGTATCGTTGATAATATGTGTATGCAGTTGGTGCAAAAACCTGAACTGTATGATGTCATCGTTCTGCCAAACCTCTATGGCGATATCGTCAGCGACTTATGTGCTGGTTTGATCGGTGGTTTGGGTATGGCGGGTGGTGCCAATATTGGTGAAGGTAAAGCGATTTTTGAAGCCACTCATGGCAGTGCACCAAAATACAAAGGCCTCAATAAAGTCAATCCTGTGGCTCTAATCCTCTCTTCAGTCATGATGCTCAATCATATGGGCTTCCGTGATGAAGCAACAAAACTGGATAATGCTGTTGCAGCAGTCATCGCTGAAGGTAAAGATGTGACCTACGATATGAAACAAGATCGTAACGATCCATCTGCTGTGGGCACACAGGAAATGGCAGACGCCATTATTGCAAAAATGTAAAAGCAGTATATCTGCTTTTTGAAGTTGGGTGTGTTTTTGCACCTGAAATCTTTGAGATCAATCTTATGTGGTCCAGAGACATTATTAGCGGAAAACAAAAAGGAGCAGCAGCCTCATTGAGTAGGTTGCTGTTTTCTTTTTTATCTGTCGTTTATTCTTTGATCATTCGGTGTCGTAATTGCTGTTATGATTTGGGCATTTTCTCGTCTCAAAAAATCTCCATTCCTGTGATTAGTATTGGAAATATTACTGTTGGTGGTACCGGTAAAACCCCCATGGTGATTTGGGTTTCTCGTCAACTTCAACGAATGGGGAAAAAAGTTGCCTTGGTCAGCCGCGGTTATAAATCTCAAGAAACTGGCGAGAATGACGAAATGGTCATATTGAAGAATGCTTTGCCAAATATTATCTTAATTTCGAATTCCAATCGAGTTGAAGGTGGCAATGAGGCTATAAAGCAGGGGGCTGATATTGTAGTGCTCGATGATGGTATGCAACATCGACGCATATCCAGAGATCTAAATATTGTAATGTTAGATGCAACCTGTCCGTTTGGTTATGATTGGATTTTACCACGTGGTTTATTGCGAGAGCCATTGAGGGGATTAAAGCGATCTGATGCGATTGTGCTTTCGCGAAGCGATCTTGTTTCTGAAAATGACAAACAGTCTATCTATGATAAGATCAAATCACACATTTCAGATTCTTCTTTAGTGGTCGCTGAGAGTCAGCATCAGCCTGTTGGTTTGATAGATCAGCAGGGTGAAATATTGGGTTTAGATGCGATTAACGGTAAAAATATTTTGGCTTTTTGTGGTATTGGGCACCCCGATGGATTTATTGAAACATTGAAAAAATATGGGGCCAATGTCATTGAATCACGCTATTTTGCCGATCATTATCATTATCGGACCTTGGATGTTGAACAGGTCAACCAGTTGTCGCGAGATCATCAGGTAGATTTCATCGTGACGACTGAGAAAGATTGGGTTAAAATAGAGCAACTGTCTGGAGTAGCTAGAGATAAGATTCTTTGGTTGAAAATTGAGTTAGACATATCCTCTGGACAGGAGCAATTATTGGAGCAAATAAACCATTTATGGCCAAACAGTATGACCCCATAAATTTGGATGGGTTGAATACCTTTCCAACCCAACAGCGTCAGCATAAAGTTGATCTGTCGGCGGTTGCCAAGCTGCCGGAAAAAGATGCGTCGCTGGAAGAATTCTTTGCGAGTTTGCCACAGTTTCTTGGTGCTGAGCAGTTGCATCAATTGGTAAAAGCTATGGCCAATGCGGTAAAGAAAAATCGTCCTATTATTTTTGCTATGGGTGCCCATGTGATCAAAGTGGGTTGTGCTCCGATCATTAATGATCTTATTGCGCGTGGCATCATCCATGGGGTGGTATTTAATGGTGCGGGTGGCATTCACGATTTTGAGATGGCTTGGCATGGCCAGACCAGCGAAGATGTGGGTGCCAATATTCACGATGGTCGATTTGGCATGACCCAGGAGGCCCCGGAAATTTTGTCCGCTGCTGCGAAATTAGGTAGTGAAAAAAGAATTGGTTTAGGTGCTGCTTTGGGTCAATTGATAAATGAACGTCAGTTACAAAATCGTGAGATGAGCATTCTGGCGACAGCGGATAAGTATAAGATCTTATCTGCTTTGCATGTGGCATTGGGAACTGATACCGTTCATATGCATGCTCAGACAAATGGTAAACTTATCGGTGATGCCTCGATGATAGATTTTCGTCGTGTATGCAATGCCGTATCAGATTTAGGTGATGGTGGTGTTTGGGTGAATGTTGGCTCCGCCGTTGTATTACCTGAAGTTTTTCTGAAAGCGGTTTCAGTGGCAAGAAATCTGGGAGCTAATTTGGATGACATGTATACTGCCAATCTCGATATGATACGTCATTATCGCGTTGAGCAAAATGTTCTATCTCGACCTGTGAAGCCGGGGCATAGTTATTCTGTGATTGGGCATCATGAAATTTTGTTGCCACTGCTGCGAATGTGGCTTTTACAAAACATTTAGGATCTGCTTTTATGCATGAACGTTTATTAAAAATCATCAAAGAGTTAGAAACACCTCGCGTTTTACTGGTGGGTGATTTTATGTTGGATCGCTATCTTTATGGCTATACCGATCGTATTTCACCTGAAGCACCTGTGATGGTACTCAATGTTTCTGAGCGTCAACAGCGACCTGGTGGTGCGGGTTCTGTTGCGATGGACTTAAGTGTCCTTGGAGCTCAAGTCTCCTGTTTAGGGGTTGTTGGCGAAGATGATGCAGGGGGAGAATTGCTAACCACTTTGTCAGATATTGGTGGTGTCGATATTGATGGGCTTATTACCGTCACTGATCGCAGTACAACATGCAAAGAACGTATCATTGGTTTGGCTCAGCATCGTCATCAGCAGCAACTCATGCGAATTGATGAAGAGAGCACACATGAATTATCACCTGGTGATCAGAAACGTTTGAAGAAACGTATGGAAGAGATGCTGGATGATTGCGATGTGGTTTGTATAGAAGATTATAACAAAGGTGTACTGAAAGGTGGCTTTTGTAAAGAGGTCATCCAGCTAGCAAAATTGAAAGGCAAAAAAGTGATTGTCGATCCCGCTGCGGTGGATGATTATAGCCGTTATGAAGGTGCCTGGCTGGTGAAACCTAATCGTCGTGAGTTATCGTTGGCAACTGGTATTGCAATGGGCGATCAAGAAGGTTGGCAGAAAGCTTGCCAGCAAATCGCCGTTTCTTGCAAGATTGATAATGTGGTTGTGACCTTGGATAAGCAAGGAGCTTTTCTTTACGAAAGTTCGGGTGATCATCACCTTGTCCCTACACGTGCTCGTGATGTTTACGATGTCACAGGTGCGGGTGATATGGTCCTCGCAACACTAGGTGTTTTTGTTGGCGGGAAAGTTTCTGGTTTTGATCCACCGACGTTACCTGAGGTTGTTTATTTAGCCAATGTTGCTGGTGGACTGGAAGTGGAACGGTATGGATGTGTGGGTATCAGCCGCGAAGAGATGATGGCAGAATTGGTGCGTGAAGGTCGCATCGAAACCGGCAAGCTTCGCAGTCTTGAGGCCTTATTGCAGGAAATTAACTGGCAGCGAAGTGATGATACCAACATTGTTTTTACCAATGGCTGTTTTGATATTTTACATTCGGGTCATATTGGTTTATTAAAATTTGCGAAAGAACAGGGCGATATTTTAATCGTAGCGATCAATAGTGATCGGTCTGTTACCGCTTTAAAAGGTCCCGGTCGTCCAATTAATAATGAACAGGAACGTGCAAATATTTTAGGTGCCCTTGAAGTGGTAGACTATGTCGTCATTTTTGATGAAGAAACGCCGCTTAAATTAATAGAGGCCATCACACCCAATACTTTGATTAAAGGTGCCGATTGGACTGGCAACGTCGTTGGTCAGGAATGGGTCGAATCGCATGGTGGCCAGGTGGTGATGATGCCATTGGCTAAAGGTAAGAGTACCACAAATATTATTGAACGTGTGATAGAAAAGAGTCACAAGGAAAACGTCAAGTCAACAGATCTGTCATGAGTAAACCAGCTGTATTTTTAGATCGCGATGGAACGCTGATTGAGCATTATGAGTACCTGACTGATCCGTCAGATGTTCAGATGATGCCCAGTGTTGCGCCTGCGATGAAATTATTACGCGATCGAGGATTTTTACTCGTCATGATTTCGAATCAATCCGCTGTGGCTCGTGGCATCATAACAGAAAAAAAACTCATTGAAATTCATGATACACTCAAAGTTCAGATGTCTGAACAGAATGTCTATTTGGATAAAATGTATTACTGTCCTTATCATCCTGAAGCGGCTGTCGAAAAATATCGTAAGGATAGCGAACTGCGTAAACCCAAGCCAGGGATGCTTCACTTGGCGGCCCAGGAATTGGATATCGATTTGTCACGTAGTTGGATGGTGGGAGATGATGATCGCGATGTATTAGCGGGTAAAGCTGCGAAGTGTCGTACGATTTTATTAGAGTCCTATGGCTCTGTTGGTGTGCAGCGCGGAAGTAGTGAACCTGATTTTAAAGCAGTCAATTTACAGGAGGCAGCGAATTTGATTGTTCGTTATACCACGTCTCGGCGAATTCCTCCTGCAGAACAGGAAGAAACATCCGAGGAGATTACGACACAATCTAATCATCAAGGGGCAGGGCCAATGGGTAATCATGAAAATACAGAACATACACTGTCGACGCATCGACAAGAATTAGACACAGAGTCTTATGAAAATGAATCGTTGGTTGTGAATCGAGATGCTTCAGGAATAGATGAGGCTGAGGTCGATGAACCTATCGAGCTAAGGGACCCAGAGCTTCAAGAAGAACTGTTAAATGAACGTCAGTTGCTTCAACAGATTTTACGAGAATTGAAAAGTGCCAATCGCGAGAGCAACTATTCAGATTTTTCCATTGCGAACTTGTTTGCAGGAATCATCCAGATCGTTGTCGTCTTTTTTATGGTACTGGCATTCATGTTTGGTAATGGTGCTGAGCCAAAGCCGGAATCTGTTCAAACCTGTTTGTTGTGGGCTGGTGTGTTTCAGCTATTAACCATGACGTTGCTATTAATTCATAAACAGTAGAGCGAGTTGGGAGTTATATAAATCTATGAATGCGGGCAGGTTTAGCATTGAATGAATGACATTCCCGGCAAACTTTTAGTCGTGCTGCCAAATCCTATGGGAGATGCTATTCTTTCAGGGCCTGCTCTAAAGCACCTTCGAGATCACTTGCCTGAGACGCATATCACACTTTTGGGAAATAAATCTAATCTGGAAATTCTTAAAGGTGCAGGTTTTTCAGATGAGATCATAGATTATGGTGATTACAAGCTCTCTGGCTTGAATATTATTAAGACTGCTAAATGGTTAAATGCATTTCAATTTGATGCTGTTGTATTGTTAACCAATTCTTTTCGCACTGCGATACTCGTAAAGTTAGCAAAAATCCCTCAACGTATTGGTTATAATCGTGATGGTCGCGGGTTCCTGCTAACACATGCTGTAAATCCTATTAAGTTCGGAAAATCGTATGTGCCGATCTCTGCGTTGGATTACTACGGATTTTTAATGGATCAAACGTTAGGGTGTTATCATATTGAACATACATCTTTTTTCGATAAACCCAAAGCAATGTCACTGACAACATCTGATTTGGATAAGGAAAAGATAGATCAAGTTATTAAGGGGTGGGACCTATCTGAAAATGATCGAATAATTGTTATGGTCCCTGGCGGCGCTTTTGGTCCTAGCAAGTTATGGCCCGCCGAACGTTTTTCTCAATTAGCAGATCGATTCGTTGCGGATGGAAATAAGGTGATTTTGTTATGTGCACCGAATGAACTGGAAAAAAGCATCTGCCATTCCATTATGTCAAAATCGCAATCCCCATTGTTGAACACATTAGAGGCCAATCTTAACTTGGGTGGTGTTAAAGAATTGATCCGTCGGAGTGCCTTGGTCGTGAGTAATGATACCGGGCCGTGTCATATTGCCGCGGCATTTGATGTTCCGCTTGTGACGCTGTTTGGGCCAACGGATCCTCGCTGGACTGCGACAGGTTATTCGAAGGAAACTCGCCTTCGAGTTAATGTGGAATGCGGTCCTTGCCAAAAGCCGCAGTGTATTACGGATCATCGTTGTTTACAGAGAATTGATGTTGAAAGAGTTTATCAGGCCGCATGTGAGCGATTGCAAAATTCGGCTGGAAGTATGTCGGACGAATTGAATCCTTTTTATCAATCGTATGATGAGTCGTTTATTCCATTGCCTGATAATCAGGGGGTAATTCATAAATCATTTTACTCTTTATTAAAATCGAATGGTCTAACAACCGTAGAAGATGTTTTTAATTATCGTGAAGGAAAAGCACTGGTTAAGCCAGGGCTTGGATCGCGTGAAAGGCTTCGAGTCGATTTGTCCGAGCAAAGGGATGGAGCGGTTCTATTTTTGAAGCGTTATGGAACGCCAAAAATTTCAGCGTTATTAAAAACGCTTCTTAGACAGCGAACTCATTTAGCGACAGCAGTTTATGATTTTAAAGGTTGTCTGGACCTTGGTCAGAATCATATTTCGGCCGCCCGGCCTATCGCATTAGGGTGCGAATATAAAGGCTTGGGTGAAAAACGTAGTTTTGTTATGATTGAGCAGCTTCCTGAGGCGCAATCATTAGAGCGATTATTGCCTGAATGGGAGAAGAATAAGCAGCACTATGATTTGTTGCAAGATAAGAAAGTTTTAATAGAGAAAGTCGCAGATCTGGTTCGCCGATTCCATAGCCATGGTTTTTATCATCGCGATTTATATTTGGCTCATATTTTTGTGTGTAAATTATCTAGTGGTGACAATCAACTTAGTTTAATTGATCTGCAGCGGGTTTTTCAGCCGATATACTTTAAGAGACGCTGGCTTGTGAAAGATTTGGCACAGCTCTATTATTCGAGCAAAGCCCATTTCTCAAATGCAGATATGATGCGATTTTTGCATCATTATTATGGCCAGAGAAAATTGACAAGCGATCATAAATCGATTGTGCGATCAATTTGGGCCAAAGCTCAGCGGATTCAGCGGCATGATCGTAAACGACAAAAACGATTTAACAGGTAGAGACAAACTGTCATGAAAATTGCACTGGTTCTGGAATCATTCGATGTCGCTAAAGGTGGAGCAGAACGTTCAACCTTTGAAATGGCGCTTTGCTTGTCGCAGTTGGACATGGATGTGACCATTGTTGCTCGAAACGTGTCAGGTATTTCCAGTCGTGATTTTCCTTTTCATATTCATCCGATTCCAGTGTCTGCTCATAGCAAAAAAGGGCAATGGATGGCGTTTGAAAAAGCGTTGGAAGAGTTTTTTTCCTCCAATCGATTTGATATTATTCATAGTATGGTACCTATCAAATGTGCTGATATTTATCAGCCGCGTGGGGGTAGTATTTTACATAGTCAGCAACGTCATTGGGCCTCTTTTGGTCAAGGGGCAAAAACCACGTTTAAAAAACTGACGAATGGATTTAATCGTTCACGAGGACAACGCCTTCTTAATGAACGAGCCATTTGTGATTTACCAGATAAGCCAATTCTGGTAGCATTGAGTAACTATGTCCTCAATCAATTTAAAACGTTGTATGGTGTTCCTGAAAAACGCCTTCACTTAGTATGTAATGGTGTTCATATTAATCGATTGAAAAATGATCAGGCTGTTGCTGAAGGTGAAAAACTGAAAAAACTTTATGATCCACAGGGTAATACATCTCTATTATTATTTGCCGCAGAAAATTTGAGGTTAAAAGGTTTAGATTATTTGATTGAAGCTGCTCGGATTGTTCGTGATCAGTTAAAAGGTACCGATAAAGAATTTCGGTTATTTGTCATGACGGGCAGTGATTGGAGCAGTTATTGGAAAAAATCCAATGGATATCAACTGAATGAAAATATCCTTTTTATGGGATCGTCTGATCAAATGCCCGCTATGTTGAATATGTGTGATGCCGTTGTTCTTCCCACATTTAATGATGCGTGTTCTCGTGTTGTCCTCGAGGGGCTAGCGGTCAACAAGCCTGCTATAACAACTCAATATAATGGGGCAGTTGATTTTCTTGAAGATGGTGAATATGGTCAGGTGATTGATGAACCAACAAATGTTGACGCGTTATCAAAAGCGATACTTAAATATTGTGAAAAAGCGACAACGCAATTGATAAGTCAGCGTATTGAAGAAGATCATTTATTTGATCAGGTGTCGATGTTCAGACATGCTAAAGAGTTAATCCAGTTATATGGCAAACTGACTTTTGACGCCGAAGAAAAAACCGGCCAAAAAATCCCTATCTAGTTTATTTTTGTTGTGATGATATTTCTTTAATTTGTTTTTGAAGTTGTTTGAGCATCATTTGTTGTTGTTTTTCCATTTCCTGTAGACGTTGTTCCAGTTGTTGCAACCTGTTATTTGGTTGATTTGATTTTTTACGTTGTTCTGGGGGCGATTGGGGTGTTTTAAAGAATTGTTCATTAAAACGATTGAAGTCCTTGTCAAATAAACCTAGGTCTTTTGGGATCATGTTTTGAAATGCGTCTCTACCATTAAAGGGATGATTAAATCCTTTGAAAAGGTCTGCTTGTGAACTCCATGGTGAGTAAGGTTTTGTTTGGGCTTGTTGCTGAAGCGATTTAATATAGAGGTTTACTTTTTCTTGATATTCTTCTGGTAGCTTATCCAAATCTTGGATAGTTGTCTCAAATGTTTTGTTCTCTGAGTTGACTGTTATTTTTGTTTTCGGCTCATTTGGATTGCCTTCAATGGTCAATTCAAATTTCGTTGTTCCATCGTCAAACATATATTCGTGATATTGTTCTGAGTTGAAAAATTGTTGAATATATTTATCCATATGTGGCACGTTTTGTGGAGGTATCTTTTGCCATTGATTATTGTCAGGATCTAGTCGAAATGCGCGTCCTGGTCGAAAAGAATTTTGTGAAGATGGGTATTTCCACTGTGTTTGTGGGTTGTAGGATGCGAGCGTGAGGGTAACTTCTTTTTGCTCACCTTTTTTAATGATTGTCAAGTTAACGACATCGCCAATTTTTGAACTTCGGATTAAGTCCACAAATTGTTCGTAACTGATAATCGTGATCCCTTGAAAAGCAATAATGATATCATCTTTCTCGAGGAGGGCTTTTTCTGCCGGGCTATTTTTTTGAATATTATCAATTAATAGGCCTGCATCGGGTTCTAGTTTTAGGTGTTTTGCTAATAATTGGGGTAGTGGATTGGGGTCAATTCGCACACCAACAAAAGGTCGCAATGCGATTTTTTCTATTTCTTGATTGTTAGCTTGATTATTCGATAGAACGGTTTGAGCGTTAATGGCTAATAATCCAAATAATAAAAGGAGCTTGTGGAAATGGGTAGTTTTCATGGCTCTTTTTCCTTTCATTAAATACCATCTTGGTAAGAAGCTGTCGTGATATCGCTTGGTTGATTGCGATGAGTTTCATAAATATATTGTGTGCCCGAAGGCGTTGTAACAATGTACCAATCAATATATGGGCTGGTACGTTCTTTAGGTGTTAAGCGGGGTGGTAATGTTTTATCAACAATAACATTATTTTTTTGAGCAAAATTTATTGGTTGTTGTGATTGTTTCATCTGGGCATGTGTGGTTCCCACAGGTAGTTTTTTGATAGGTTTGGTTTGTATCATTTGAAAGATACCCAACGCGATCAAAAAGCAGGCTGCGGCAGAAATAATCGTTTGTTGCCAGGCAGGAAAACGCAGCGTTGATGGATCCTGAGAATCATGATGTTCACGCCAAGCATTGTCAAAGTGTTCGCGTGGAAAAGGGCTATCGCTATCGAGTGCATTTTGCAGTTCGTAGCTCGCTTGATCTTTAAGGGTTTGTAATTCCTGAAAAAGCTGTTTGGCCTCTGGATTGTTTTTGAGTTCAACATCCAGTAGACGTTGTTCGGCAGGTGTGATTTCACTGTCGATAGATTTTCCAATTAAAATTTCAAGCATTTCTTCGTTCATGTTCTTGGCACCTTCGTATTTGTTTTGCCAGCTAATCGGTTTTGAATCATTTTACGAGCTCGCACCAATCGAATTTGTACCGTTGTAATAGTAATTTCCAATACATCGGCGATTTGGGCATAGCTCATATCATTTATATGTTTGAGGATAAATACCTCACGATATTTTTCTGGGAGCTCTTTGACGGCATCCAGAATCTCATGTTTTTTTTCTTTTCGTTCCAGTTGATCCAATGCTTTTTCGACATTGTCATCTTTTTTCTCTGCTGCCAAGAGTTCATCCAATTGCATGGGGGCTCGGCTGAGTTTTTGGCGATAATCCAGAGCCGTGTTCCGAGCGACTGTTCCCAGCCAAGGTTTGAATCTCTCAGGCTCTCTCAATTGCGAAATTTTCTGAATGACCACTACGCAGATATTTTGCAGGCAGTCATTGGTTGCGTCAGCGTCTTTTAACACATTGTAGACCAAGCCCTTAAGCCAGGGCCAGTTGGAATCTAACAACTTGGCCAGTGCGTCTTTACTGCCGTCTCGTGCCTGGCAAGCCAGGGCGGACTCATTTAATTGTTGTTGTGAGCTGCTCATTGTTTTATCTATAATTATTGACCGCTTGAAAACTCGGTTTCATACACGAATTATCGCTCAAAAAACGCAATTTTTGCAGCAAAAATGATGGAATTTTGTCATTTTACTGCCATAATGGTCTACGTAAAGGATATCTGGGCTGTTCGCCGTCTGTCAGCCGCTTCACCTAGCAAGGATGTAGATCACCATGAAAACTTATCTGGACCTATTATATCACATACTTCACAATGGCACTGAGAAATCCGACCGTACGGGCACAGGGACATTGAGCACGTTTGGTTATCAGATGCGGTTTGATTTGAACCAGGGGTTTCCGGTTCTAACGACCAAGAAGTTGCATTTGCGTTCGATCATCCATGAGCTTTTATGGTTTCTCAAGGGTGATACTAATATTCAATATCTCAAGGAAAATAATGTGACCATTTGGGATGAGTGGGCTGATGAGAATGGGGATTTGGGACCGGTCTATGGCTCGCAATGGCGCAAATGGACCAATGGCGAAAAGGTTATTGATCAAATCAGTAATGTTGTCGAAATGATCAAAACCAATCCTGACTCGAGGCGTTTAATTGTGAGTGCCTGGAAAGTGGATGAGATTGATCAGATGGCGTTGCCGCCTTGTCATTGTCTTTTTCAATTTTATGTTGCCAATGGCAAATTGTCTTGTCAGTTGTATCAACGTAGCTGCGATGTCTTTTTGGGGGTACCATTTAATATTGCCAGTTATTCGCTCTTGACGTTAATGATCGCTCAGGTGACAGGTTTGGAGCCTGGGGAGTTTGTTCATACGCTCGGAGATGCTCATTTGTATTTGAACCACTTGGATCAGACGCGTGAACAGTTGCAACGAGAACCGCGTGAATTGCCCGTCATGCGAATCAATCCAGAGGTGAAAGATATCTTCGATTTTAAATTTGAAGATTTTACACTGGAAAATTATGATCCACATCCAACCATCAAAGCGCCGATTGCCGTATGAAGATTTCCTTAATTTGGGCCATGGCAAACGATCGAGCCATTGGTAAAGATAATCAATTGCTTTGGCATTTGCCTGACGATCTGCAGCGGTTTAAGACGATTACTATGGGGCATCCGATTATCATGGGGCGAAAAACCTTTGAGTCGATTGGCAGGGTTTTGCCTGGGCGGCAAAATATCATTCTTACAAGTCAGAAAGAATTTCACGTAGATGGGGCAGATATTTGCAGTTCGCCTGAAGATGCGTTGTCGATTTGTGCAGATGCATCAGATGTTTTTGTGATTGGGGGGCAGGCCGTTTATCAATATTTCTTACCTAAAGCCGATCGATTGTATATGACCATTGTTGACGGTGTTTACGAGGCAGATGCCTATTTTCCAGATTTTGATTTATCCGTTTTTGCGGAGATTGAGCGTGAAGAAATAGTAGGTCCGCCTTCGCATGTGCATACTATTTATGATCGAAAATAGTGTATTTATTGGACGCAGGTAAATTCTTTATCGGAAATTGAGGGGATGCATTGATTTTATGTCATCCTAAAGTACTTAATTATACCTTTAAATAGCTATATCGAAAGCACACAGTGATTAATCGTTATTTATTCAATTGTTTTTCCAGTTCTTATTAAATTTATCTTATTAATTCGACGACCTTTATAGTGGGAATAAATAGCGGCAAGTGGGGCGCGATTTTCATGTAGAACCTGTCAGGTTATATATTCAGATAGAAAGTAAGTGGTACATTTTTAGGAGTTTACTAAATGGGTGGCGATACTGAGCAAAAGATCAATCCGAAATTAACAGCAGCCTTTGTTGATTCAACGACCAATGTTCTAAAAACCATGATGAATCTTGATTCCAAGATTGGTAAACCCAAAATTAAATCTAACGATGCGGCCACATTTAATGTGTCAGGTATCGTTGGTTTTCAAGGTGAAATTATTGGCAATGTAATTATCAGCTTTGAAGATCAAACGGCGATCAAGCTGATTAAAGATTTTGCAATGGAAGAGTATGCCTTGTCAGATGCTGATTTTGCTGATGCTATTGGCGAAGTTTGCAATATGATCGCTGGGAATGCTAAAAAGGATTTTGGGTTAAATGTAAGCTTGGGGATACCTACCGTCATAATTGGCACCGCTCAAATTTCTCGTTTAGCGGATGTGCCTTGTGTGGTTATTCCCTGTGAATGTGATTACGGCAATTTTACTGTTGAGGTCAACATCAAAAAATCGGAACCTATTTTTATTGGTGTGTAATTTTGCCTATTCTCCAATTGATTGATGACGCACCTATTTCAAGCCATAGCGTATAAGCTCATATCTTTATTCGTAATATTATATTCTTATTAGGGCTCTTGGTGCGCATAAAAAAATGCTTACCAGTTCTCTGAGCAAACTGGCAAGCATTTAATAAAGGGGCAGATATTTTTTTCTATTTCATGGATCTCAGCAGAGCCAAATACTGTCCCGCGGAAAAAAAGTAATGAAAGGAAGTGGAGTATGTTGTATTGTTCATTATATTTAGTTCCTAAATATATTAAGCGATCTTTCTATTAGATTTATTGATGTTATTCACAAATTCGGTTAATTTCTGGCAATTATTTCGCCAGCGACAGTTCAGTTCACCGCACTCAGGCAGGCTTCCAAAGCATTGAGCGTGATTCTCCAAATCTTGCAATGCCCAGACCAGATCAACATTACTCATCGTGCCAGTTTCAATAGCCATTTGTACGGCGTAATGTTTGGTAGTCCTTTGATGACTGTCATTGATAGTTAACATTGTTTTGTCTCTTTTCTCGATGTTACGAGGCTCTTACGTGAGCAAGTTTTGTTTCCAGTCCAGATTGCCCATCCGTGGTCATGGATTGATCCAAGGCCTTCTTTAGGTAGATTTCGATCATTTTTTCTTTCGCTTGTCGATTTAACTCGGACAAATGTTTTTGATTTTCTTTGTTATTTCGTTTCATGGCTTTCATGATCAACTCCTTTCTACATCTCAGGATTCTTGGGTTTGTTTACGTTATTAACTTTTTTGCTTCTGAAAAGATATATTGCAAGTGGCGTGCCATTGTCCTTGAAAAATAACTAAAAAGATGTAACTGTTTATTTTATATGGGAATAAAATTATTTCTGATTTTCAGCAAGATTTGGCGGGTGGAATAAAAATCACAAAATGGTATCCCGTTAATACTTAAAATACCTTATGGTGGGAAATGGACCTATTTTTTGCTGTTTAAAATGTTTTTGTTGACTTTGGGAGCAACTTATATTTTGATCGTAGTCTTATTTTTTAGATTTGATATTTTCTTTATTGTGGAACCAATCAGATGGAACGCAGCAAGCTGATAAAATTATTTTTTGCCTTAACCGCCTTTTTTGTGGTGTTATTTTTGCCACTGGAATCCATACCGATCAATTCCATCACATTATTGCAACAGCGCGTCCTGGCGATATTTGTATTAGCTGTGTTGCTATGGGTTTGGGAGCCGATACCTATTTTTTCAACATCGGTTTTGATTATTTTTTTAGAGCTATTGATGATCTCGGATAAGGGGTTATTTTTGTTTCGGACTCATTCCGATGCTGAAACATTTGGTCAGTTGATAAATTATAAATCGATCATGGGAACCTTTGCTTCTCCGATCATTTTGTTATTTTTGGGTGGTTACTTTTTAGCGATGTCTGCCACTAAATATAAATTGGATCAAAACCTGGCACGCGTTTTATTGCGACCATTTGGTAATAATCCTAAAAATGTGATGTTTGGGTTGATGGTCATTACAGCCATTTTCTCAATGTTCATGAGTAATACGGCAACCACGGCGATGATGCTGGCGATTCTAACTCCAGTGTTAGCTAAATTAGATGCCACAGATTTAGGCCGAAAAGCATTTGTGCTAGCGATTCCCTTTGCTGCAAATGTGGGTGGTTTAGGCACGCCCATTGGTACGCCACCTAATGCGGTTGCGTTGAAATATCTCACAGGCGACATTGCGGTCTCATTTGGTGGTTGGATGCTGTTTGGAGTACCTTACATGATCATCATGTTGATTTTTGTTTGGTTTTTATTACTTAAAATTTATCCTGTTGCTTCAAAACAGTTGGATATACAGATTAAGGGAAAATTCTTAAAGCACTGGAAGGCATTAACGGTCTATGTTACTTTTGCATTAACGGTTGTACTATGGTTAACTGGAAAGCTGCATGGCATGAATTCTTATGTTGTTGCAATGCTACCTGTCACGGTGTTTTCTGTTACCGGAATCATTACGGTTGCGGATTTAAAAACTTTGAGTTGGGATGTATTATGGCTGGTTTCGGGTGGTATTGCATTAGGGCTGGCGATGGAAAAAACGGGTTTGAGCGTCAATCTGATTGAAAGTATTCCATTTTCCAATTTTTCCCCTTATATTATTATTGCGTCCGCAACCGTATTGGCGGTATTGATGGCGACCTTCATGTCAAACACGGCGACAGCGAACTTATTGATGCCTATTATGGCAGCTTTAGGTGTAAGCTTGTCTTCTCTAGAGCCTTTGGGTGGTGTCAAAATGCTCATTATTGGTGTGGCATTTTCTTCTTCCTTGGCCATGTGTTTGCCGGTGAGTACGCCACCGAATGCTATGGCTCACGCGACTGGTGCGATTGAAAGTCGTGATATGGTAAAACCTGGGATGATTATTGGGGGTGTTGGTTTAACACTTGTTTATGGTTTGTTGTTTATCTTGAAAAAGGTGCAGTTCTTTTGACATCACACAATTCAGAAAAGAGTCAGCAGTGGTTTGTTAAAACCTATTTCAGCGATGAGAAAAAAATGATTCGTTTGAAAGAGGGAGAAACGTTACTTGAAAAAGATCATAGAAATGACCGTTTGTTTTACCTGCATGATGGTGTCATGATTGGCTACGATGGTGAACTTGATATTCATGGCATGCCCGCGGAAAAATTACTATGCGAGCAAGGCGGATTCATAGGGCTACACAGCTTTTTTTCGAAACGAGCTGAGTCTATTTTTACTATCGTGGCAAAAAACGATTGTTTGGTAAGTTACATTGATCGCGATCAACCAGTGATAACTGAAGTTGGTGCAACATCACTTGCCGAGCAATTTATGCCATTGGTGATTGAGCGATTGGCCTATCGCCAGGAAGTCATGTGCGAAACCATACGTCAGCAAGAGAAAGCGTCTGCCCAGGTTCAGGAGTATCAGCGGCTAGCGACATTAGGTCAACTGTCTGCGGGGGTGGCACATGAATTAAATAATGCTCTGGCGGTTATTACGCGTGGAAGTGAGTGGCTTTCGTTTATTGGTGAGAAACTGATCAGTCGGCGTGGAGAACGAGAAAAAGAATATTATAGGCTCGGTTTGGAAAAAGGCCATGCCGTTTCCAGTCGTGATGCCAGAAAACAGAAAAAACTGCTCAAAGAAAAATATTCCATTCATGAGCGTGATGCTCATGCTATCGCTACGATGGGGCTTACTGAGATCGATGATGATTTGGTAGAAAAATTGTCAGAGTATATTAAGGTATGGGAAATGGGAACGACGTTGCATGATTTGCGATTGGCTTCGGAGCATTGTGAACATGTGGTTTACTCGATGAAAACATTGGGTGCGAAACATGAATCAATGGAAGATCAAGTTCGCGTGAATGATTCAATTCGCCAAGCCTATATTTTAGTCGAGAATAAATTGCGAGCGGTGAAGGTCGAAATGGATCTCCAGGCTGAAGGTACCATTCGAGGTAATCGAGGTGGATTGATTCAGATTTGGAGCAATTTGATGAAGAATGCATTGGAGGCATGTCAAGAAGATTGTAGCGATATCCCAGAAATTAAAATCATTAGCCAGGAAATTGATGAGCAAATCGAAGTTGCTATTATTGATAATGGTCCGGGGATACCGTCGGATCTATTGCCTAAAATCTTCCAACCAAATGTCACAACCAAAAAGAAAGGCTTGTCATTTGGTTTAGGATTAGGATTGACATTAGTGCAACGATTAATCGATGAACATTTGGGGCAAATTGAGGTGGATAGCCAACCCGGCAAAACGATCTTTAAGGTTCGTTTTCCCAAGACAGGAGTGAGTGATGAGTAAGCCAATTATTATGTGTTTGGATGATCAGCGTGAAGTCCTTTCTGCATTGATGAAAGATCTGGAGGAGTTTGTCGATGCATTTGAAGTGATTGATTGTGAATCTGCTCAGGAAGCCTTGGAAGAACTAGAGACAATTGAGGATGAAGATGGCAATGTGCTTCTATTTGTTTGTGATCATATCATGCCCGAAAAAACAGGAGTAGAATTTTTATCTGAATTGCGAGAAGAAAGTCGTTTTGAAACGGCACGGAAAATACTATTGACTGGATTAGCCACACATGAAGACACCATTGATGCCATTAATCGCGGTGATATCAATTTTTACATTTCAAAACCGTGGAAGCAAGACAATTTGTTGAAAGTGATTCGCCAGCAGTTGACGCATGCACTGATTGATTCTGGCCAAGATCATACGCCCTACATGCAATGGCTTGATCAGGAAACACTCTATAAAATTCTTAGTAAACGTGTTTGATTAATAGGGGGGGCGGGTATAAAAAAGTTGAGGATCCATGAAGGGCTTATGGATCCTCGGGCTAAACACATTAGTAAGTAAGGGGTTTTGTGTGTTTGAGTCTTTGATATTTTTATTAGTAATAGAATCGGAATGAAAACGTTCAATGTTCATTTTTGCGTTGTTGAAAATACAAAAAAAAGAACGACGTGACAGGCGTGAACGTTTTTGGATACAATTAATTATTTAAACAATGACTTAACGTGAAAAGTGAACGTTTTTTGGGTTCAGGTAACTTAATCAAAAATATTTTTAATCGATTTTCATTTAACCAGTTAGTTATCGGAATATATTACAACTCTTTTTGAACAAATTGAACGACGTATAAGTTTTTTGGGAAAAATGAAAACCCAGGTATCGATCCCACCGAAGTATTTAATATGCATTGTTGTTGATTCTATCAATAATGATGGTACATTCATTTGCAATCAATGAGTTTATGTAGTGTAATCGCAGTCTTTATGAAAGGGTAATCAGATGACTTCAAGCAAATCGACCAAGGTCCGAAAAAAAGATGATAATACAACTGATTCTATTCCAGATTTGTTTGATGATGCGATTAAGCGTTTGGATGAAGCGTTCGAGTATGCCAATATTCATCCAGAAGCTTTGGAGCGGCTAAAACATCCAAAACGTACGATTCAGGTTTCGGTGCCTGTACGTATGGATGATGGTACATTGCGTGTTTTCGAAGGCTATCGAGTACAGCATGATGATACGCGTGGACCAGGTAAGGGCGGTTTGCGTTACCATCCACAAGTAAACTTATCGGAAGTGAAGGCGTTGGCCTTTTGGATGACCTGTAAAACGGCTGTTGTCGGTTTGCCTTTTGGTGGTGCCAAAGGTGGGGTGATTGTTAACCCCAAAGAACTTTCGCATCTTGAACTGGAGCGATTAAGTCGTGGCTTTATCAAAGAGATTGCAGATTTTATTGGTCCCGAAGTTGATGTACCTGCACCTGATGTCTATACCAATTCCATGATTATGGGTTGGATGATGGATGAGTATTCAGATATCGTGCGTCGTCGTACACCTGCGATCATTACGGGTAAACCGATTCCATTAGGCGGCTCACTCGGTCGTGCTGATGCCACAGGTCGTGGTGCTTATTATTGTTTGAAGGAACTCGAACACAAACGTCATTGGAAACCGCAGGATATTCGCGTGGCGGTTCAAGGCTTTGGTAACGCCGGGCAACATGTGGCTCGTTTATTGCATGCTGATGGTTACAAGATTGTTGCAGTGAGTGATTCAAGTGGTGGTATTTATAAAGAAACTGGACTTGATGTACCGAGCGTTATTTATGCTAAAGAGCAAACACGTCAAGTTAAAGCGGTCTATTGCGATGGTGCCATTTGTGAAATGGTCGAGGCAAAAAATATTACCAATGAAGAATTATTGGAATTGGATGTGGATGTTTTAATTCCAGCAGCTTTGGAAAATCAAATTACCACAGACAATGTCAAAAATGTTGTCGCGCCTGTCATCGTTGAAGTCGCCAATGGCCCAACGACGAGTGATGCTGACAAAGCTCTTGTAAATAAAGATACGTTAGTGATCCCAGATATCCTAGCGAATGCAGGTGGTGTAACGGTGAGTTATTTTGAGTGGGTACAAAACAAAGCCGGCTACTATTGGGGTGTTGATGAAGTGAATCATAAGTTGCAAGAGATCATGGCACGTGAATTCCATGCGATCTACGAAGTGATGGATGAACATGATATCGACATGAGAACCGCTGCCTATGCACATGCTCTAAACCGAATCGGGCAGGCCATTGAATCGCAAGGAACGAGCAGTTACTTCAGCAATAACGACTAAAATTCGTTCAATTCAGAGCCCGATAAAGTAGCATAAGCAATTATTTCTTGAATGAAAATTTCGGTGATAATCCCTTCATTGCCATGGAGATATAGACGATATTCATTAAATGCCCAAGTGGGGAATTTTTGTGAATTTTTGGATATTACTCCTTGTCGATGAGCATGTAATCGTTTGTCTATGACGCATTCATTACAAGACATTTTGTGGATTATGACCTGTGCCGGGTTGGTCTTTGGCATGCAGGCCGGGTTTGCCTGTTTGGAAAGTGGTCTGACCCGATCAAAAAATAGCATCAATGTCGCCGTCAAAAATCTAACCGACTTTGGCTTATCGGTCTTACTTTTTTGGCTTATCGGCTATGGCATTATGTTTGGTCGATCTGAAATGGGCTGGTGGGGAGTCAATCATTTTACACCTTTGTTCAATTCTAATAATGGCTATACCTCGGCTTTCTTTCTTTTTCAAGCCATGTTTTGCGCTACGGCAGTGACCATCATTTCAGGTGCGGTAGCAGAACGTCTTCGATTTTCAGGATACATTGTCATTGCCATTATTATTTCTGGTTTTGTTTATCCTATGTTTGGCCATTGGACCTGGAACGGTCTGCAGCATGGGCAAGCGACTGGGTGGTTGGGACAACTTGGCTTTATCGATTTTGCAGGTTCGACCGTTGTGCATGGGATAGGTGGTTGGGCAGCCTTGGCTGTTGCGATTATCATTGGACCCCGATTAGGTCGTTTCCAACACGATAATCAACATGCCATCAAGATGCAGGGTAGCAACATTACTTTGGCCATTTTGGGTGCATTATTTTTATGGTTGGGATGGTTTGGATTTAACGGTGGTTCTGTTTTGGCTATGAATCATTCTGTGCCCTTGGTTATAACGAATACCATTATGGCCGGTGCTACTGGTGCCATCACCGGTTTGGGACTTGGTTATCTTATCGAAAAATTTGCAAAGATTGATTATCTGATTAATGGTTCCTTGGCCGGATTGGTTGCGATCACGGCGGGCGTTCATGCCGTCACAACGATACAAGCCATTGCAATTGGTTGCATTGGTGCGAGTGTCATGGTTGTCTCAAAGATGTGGCTTGAGCGTGTAAAAATTGATGATGCAATTGATGCGATACCGGTTCATTTGTTTGCCGGTATTTGGGGAACATGTGCTGTTGCTATTTTTTGCGATCCAGACATTCTTGGAACAGGGTTGTCGCGATGGGAGCAGTTCAAAGTTCAAGTTATGGGGATCTTAGCTTGTGGTGTTTTGGGTTTTGGTCTGCCATATATTTTCATTAAAGTCGTGAATCGTAAATATCATTTCCGTGTGACTCCAGAGCAGGAAAAGATTGGTTTGAATGTCACCGAGCATGGTGCCGCTTCCGATTTGGTCGATGCGGTAACCACAATGTCGCATCAAGCAAAATCCAAAGATTTGTCTCAAAGACTAGATGAAGATCTTTACACAGAAATCGGGCAAATTGCCATTTGTTATAACCAGGTTTTAGACTCTCTTGAAGCCGCAAGATCTTACGCACAAGAGGTGGTGAATGGATTAAAAGAAGGCTTAATTTCATTCGATCGACATGGAATGATTGTCGATATGAACCCTGCTTCGAAGCGGTTATTGGGCATTAATGATATGATGCAAGGTAAACCTATTGCTGATTTATTTTTGAAATCAGATTTGGATACAATGGAGAATGTAGATTTATTAAAATCCTATGCCAAAAAAGAACGGCTTAGTGTGGAACAAATGCGTGCGTTTCATGCTATTCATAAATCAGGTCATTTGTTTCCAGTTGAAATGACGATCAGTATTAGCCATGACAGTGGCGAGCCGATTTATACGATGACATTTCATGATATATCCGAACTCGTTGAAATTGAAAATAAATTGAGACTGGCGGTACAGGATGCCCAAAGGGCGACTCGGGCCAAGAGTGAATTTCTTGCAAACATGAGCCATGAGATACGTACTCCGATGAATGCGATTTTAGGATTTTCGGAAGAACTGTTGTCTACGGAATTAGATTTAGATCAGAAAGATGTTTTGCAGATTATTTATCGTAGTGGAACTGCGCTGCTAAGGATTATTAACGACATACTAGATTTTTCTAAAATTGAAGCAGGGAAGATGGAGTTAGATCATCAGCCTTTTGTATTAAAACATTTGTTAGATGATGTTTCCGGGGTGTGCCTGGGTGCCATCAACGAAAAGAAAATCGACTATGTATGTATTAATGATTGTCATGAATCGACTCAGTTTATGGGTGATGCACCTCGCCTGAGGCAAGTGCTAATTAATTTAATTGGTAATGCGACAAAATTTACTGAAGCGGGTGAGATCCGGGTGTCCGTAGAAGTCATTCGCCAGGATTCGAATGAAGCGGTCTTGAAATTTTCTGTACAAGATACCGGGATTGGAATTCCAGAAGATAAACAAAAAGGGATTTTTGAAGAATTCGAACAAGCAGATGGTTCCACCACACGTAAATATGGGGGGACCGGTTTGGGGCTTGCGATTTCCCGACGTATCATCCAACTCATGGCTGGGCAATTGAGTTTAAAGAGTCAGGAGAATGTGGGTAGTGAGTTTTATTTTTCTATCCGTCTGCCAAAAGTTGAATCCATGTCGAATGATGTGAGCTACGATATAGATTTAGAGCAACCTACTATCGATTCGAGTGGCTGTCTTCACGTACTATTGGTTGAAGATAACATCATGAACCAAAAGCTTATTCTTAAGATTTTGCAAGCATTAAAACATGACGTATCTGTTGCCAACCATGGCCAGGAAGCTGTTCAAACTGTTCTTGATGATCCATCGATCGATTTAGTTTTTATGGATATTCAGATGCCAATTATGAATGGACTGGAAGCAACTCAGAAAATTCGAGCGGCTGGATATCATGATCTTCCCATTGTCGCATTAACGGCCAATGCCTTTGATGAGGATCGTGAAAACTGTCTGAATGCGGGCATGAATGAATTTTTAACCAAGCCCATTGATCGTCAAAAGCTTCTGGCGATGATTCAAAAATTTAGTGGTAAGCAAATCTCAAAATAGATCCAATAATATGAGAATTTTGCTAAATTCCGGGATAATTAAAAGCATTTTTCATTGCTGGTCGATAGGGCTAGTGGAAATGAATAAACACTGTTGAAGGGTTAGCAATGAATTCAGATTACAATATCGATTTGTCAACGTCTGATAACACACCTGCATCCGGAGCGACGAGCATTATGATTGTGGAAGATGATATCACCAATCAGAAGTTACTCTCGGAGCTGCTTGAACTATTGGATTATCATGTAGAAGTGGCATCAGACGGATCAGAAGCACTGGATAAGGTTAAACAGAATCGACGTTACGATTTGATCTTCATGGACCTGATGATGCCGAATATGGATGGTCTCGAGGCCACTCAGGAGATTCGTAAAGCCGGTTTTCAGGATCTTCCTATTGTGGGGTTAACTGGCAACAGTTCAGATCGTCAGCAATGCTTGGAAGCGGGCATGAATGATTATTTGAGTAAGCCTGTTAATCACAAAGCCATTTGCAAGATGATCGATGAGTGGACCAGCCCACAAGAAGCAAACGTATCTTAGACTTACTGATGGCTTTCCAAAGTTATCTCGAGGGTCGCCGAGAAGTTTAAAATCCTTGGAGCTTAATCACCACTGTTTTAGCACATCTTCTTTCTTCGTCGCATTCGGTTTTTTCTCAATGCAATACAGATGATAGCCTGTCCGGACAAATAGATTCCCCTGGCTAACGGCAACAGAAGAACGTACGTGATCGATCTCTTCTTCACCCATTTCAATTTTTCTGATCTGTTTGCCTGTTTTGCAATCCATTATGAAGACGGTACCTTCATGGTCCATGCAATAAATTTTTCCATCAGCAACGGTGGGAGAGGCTCGGAAAATTTCTCGCGTTTGCATCTTAGTTTGCCAATGAATTTTACCTGTCTTGGGTTCGATTTTTGCGAGTACTTTACTTTCGCCGCCTAAGACATAAAAATGTCCCTGGTAAAAAGCAGGTGTACAGACATCGCTACTAATATCACGATCTGTACTTCGCCAGAGAACGGCTTCTTGATCCGTTAAAACGCCGTTGCCGCCTAATCGAACGCCATAAACTGGATTGCCACGACGGGGTGCACAAATTAAAACGACACCATCGCCCGTTACGGCGGATGGTACTAGTCGCCAGTTGCCTTCACGGCGTTTGTTCCAGGTACCCCAACGCCAATATTCCTGGCCAGTTGTTGGATTATGTCCTGTGATACAATCACCGCCTAAGACAAGCAGCTCTTTGCGTCCTTGGTGATTGTAAGGAATGGCGGTTGTAAAAGCTTCAAGTGATTCAGCTTCAGCTTTAGATGGCCGTTCATAAGCAAAAATGCGTTTACCTGTATCGGGATTCAAACATAAAAAATAAGATGGAATTTCTTCGCCATCATCATGGCCTGTATCATCATGAACGGGTTCATCACGTTGCAATACTGGTAAGTAGAGTTTGCCATCTAATAATGTAGGCGTGCTGCTAAAGGTCCATTGAAACGCAAATGCGCCAATAGTATCGCAGATATTTCGTTGCCAGAGTTTCTTGCCATCTAGATTGAAACCTGCCATAGTGCCATTGCCATAGAAGAAAATCACACGTTTGCCATCGGTCACGGGAGATGGCGAGGCTTTATTAACACGTCGGTTATCTGCTCTTGACCGATCCACTTGGTTTTGCCAAAGAATTTTACCTGATTGTCGATCCAGGCACATCGCCATGAGGCCATCGTTGGATTCGTTGGCACTGCTGACAAAGATTTTGTCTTTCCAAATAATGGGTGTCGCGGCACTCATGCCAGGTAGCTTCGCTGTCCACTTGACATTCAGTGATCGGGAAAAATTATCAGGCAGGTTTTTTTCGGCACTTGAGCCATTATAATTGGGGCCTCGCCAATTGGACCAGTTTTCTGCAAATAAATTGGTTGTTATCACAAACAAAAGTAAGGCGGTGATTGTCAAAAGAGCTTTGTTTTTCATAGGTTACAATCCTTCTTTGGTTATAGCTTTGGGTAGCACTGAGATTTGTATTCTCTTACAAGAACACGCAGATTCAAGAAAATTATTACATTATTTTTTCGAATAATTATAATGGCTTCAGTGGCCCAATTATTTACTTTCGATGAGGTTTTTAAATAATGAAAAGAAGAACATTTCTTGGTCTAGGTTTATCAACACTTTGCTTTCCTTCAATGTCATGTGTGGTTGCCGAAGGTGGTAAAAAAATGTTGCCAAGTAATCCAAAAAAGACGTTTAAAATATCTTTAGCGCAGTGGTCACTCCATCGACATTTTTGGGGCGATCAGGGAGATGGGCTCGATAACCTGGAGTTTGCTGCAACGGCAAAGTCATTTGGTATCGATGCGATAGAATATGTAAATGTCTTTTTCAAAGATAAGGCAGAGAATAAAAACTACTTAATTCAAATGAAAAAGCGTGCAGCTGATCAGGGCGTTAAAAGTTTATTGATCATGTGTGACGGTGAAGGGCATTTGGGTGATCCGGATAATAAAAAGCGAACCACCGCTATAGAAAATCATTTCAAGTGGGTCGAAGCCGCCAGGTTTTTAGGTTGTCATAGTATTCGAGTCAATGCTTATAGTGAAGGTTCCTTCAGTAATCAGTTAAATTATGCTGCCGATGGTTTAGCCAGGTTGAGTGATTTTGCTTTGGCTTATGATATTAATATCATCGTAGAAAATCATGGCGGTCTAAGTTCCAAGGCAAAGTGGCTCGTTGCTGTAATGGATAAGGTTGGTATGAAAAACTGTGGCACATTACCTGATTTTGGAAATTTTCCTGAAAGCGAAAACCGCTACCAAGCTGTAAAAATGATGATGCCTTACGCCAAAGCGGTTAGCGCCAAAAGCTACAACTTCAATAAAGCCGGTAGCGAAACAAAAATCGATTACGCTAAAATGATGAACATTGTTTTAACCTCAGGCTATCATGGCTACGTAGGCATTGAATACGAAGGCGACCAACTCAACGAAAAAGAAGGCATCCTTGCCACAAAAAATCTTTTATTGTCCATTTAAATTAATCATTGGCTTGCATTTTGTAGGCCGGCCAGCCTCTGGCCGGCAATGTTTTCTATCGAATAGGCATGGTGGGTAAAACTTGCTCGTCCTACTTATTGTGTTGTATAATTCCACAATGTTATCATATATCATTATAAGTGTTGTTTGTGTTACCGTTGCCTTTTTAACATTGTATTCCGGCTTTGGACTGGGGACGTTATTGATGCCGGTGTTTGCCCTGTTCTTTTCACTTGAAGCTGCTGTTGCTGCTACGGCGGTTGTGCATTGTGCTAATAATTTATTTAAGCTACTTGTCGTAGGTAAACATGCAGATCGGCAATTGGTAATGCGTTTTGGTTTACCAGCCATTATTGCAGCCATGGCAGGGGCATTCTGCTTAGGCTGGTTTGCCCAGTTTCATCAATCTTACGAATATTCAATTGGAACTCATGTTGCTGCAATCACACCTTTAAAATTGATCATGGCCATCTTGATTTTCATATTCGCCTTATTTGAACTGCTGCCAAAATGGCGAGATAAAAAATTTGATCGAAAATATTTAGCCGTAGGGGGATTACTGTCGGGTTTTTTTGGCGGTCTATCCGGCCATCAAGGTGCTTTGCGATCCGCCTTTCTGGTAAAAGTAGGAATGACAAAAGAAACTTTCGTGGCGACCAATGCGATGATCGCCTGCTTCGTAGATATTGCACGCATGACAGCCTATCTTGGCCTGGTTCTTTTTTCGCAAGAAAACTTTTTAGAACTAAATCAATGGCCTCTAGTTGTGTGTGGTATGATCGCTGCCTTTATAGGCGTGATGATCGGTAAACGCTATCTAGAAAAAGTTACCATGACCATGATTCAAAAACTCACAGGGATCTTGCTCATAGCAATTGCAATGGCACTTGGGTTTGGTATAATTTAATATTATATACTAAATTCGTCGTGGGTAAAACATTCTGATTTTTTGAGTGTGTGCAGGGAACGTTATGTTCTTTCTTCTTATTTACATATTTTATTACGAGAATATCAGCTGCATTATTTGAATGTAAAGATTTCTAAAACAGAAATTCATAATAGCTTTGCTATATTACAAAGAACTCGAAAGAAAGCGTGAGCTAGTTATGAAACATGTAAGTACAATTAACAAAATGACAAGTACATTTTTTTGTCATGTCTATGCTTTGCCATTGTTAACTTAAAACCATTTCGATAAAATACATTCCACTTGAATAGAAGAGTGTAAGTAGAATTCAAGAGACTTCTTTTTTATGGTCCGCACATTTTAATGAGGGTTTGAACCTATGTCGCACGTCTCGCTATTTTTGTGCGTTTGTGTTGCTGCTGGATATTCATCGCTGCTGTATGCGCAAGAAAATCAAACGCATTCACCACCACAATTAGAAGAGATCCTGTTGCGATTGAAAAAAGCTGAAGATGAGGTGGTTTCTTTACGCAAGGAACTTACCGCCATGAAAGGTGAGAGAAAAAATACTGCTACCCATGAGGAATTTTCTCAACATTTTATAGATCGTGGTAAAAAAGCATTTGAAATTAATTGCACGCAATGCCATGATTCTTCCAGAGCTCTGAAAAAACAAAAAACATTTTCAATGTGGTTAAAAACCGTAAGGAAAATGTCACAAAAATTCAACGCGGACATCCCTGAGAAAGATCACAAGTCGATCGCAGCTTATTTAACGTCTCATCAAAAAAAAGCTTACACGAAAAGTGGAGGGGTAGAATATAGTCAAAAAGCTATTTCTGCTTTTAATCAAGAAATGCTCGAGCAATCACGACAAAATCAGTTTGGTAGCGAGGACATTAATTTTGACCTTACTATTTCTACCGTTTTTCGTGATAGCACTGATTCCAAAGCTGATTTACAAAACAACGGTTTTACACCTGATGTTTGGTTTGGTATGCAGTGGCATCCTCGCAATAGCCCATTGAGTGTTCGCGTGCAATCTTGCGTGACTTGTCATTCTGAAGGCAGTAAGGGCAGTCGCATTGAATTAGTAGAAGCTGTATCAGTTTTGGATTTGTTGTATAGCAATGAAAAAGAAGGCGTTAAAGCACATGTTCAAGCTGGTCGTTTTATTGTTCCATTTGGAGCCATTGCGTCAAAGGTGCATCCTGCAACGATGCAAACCGTCACTCGTCCATTGATGTATGATATGGGGCATGGTGTTCATCGTAATGAGATCGGTCCTTCCGTTTTACCAATGCCATATTCGGATGAAGGTGCAATGGTTCATTTTGCCACACCGATCATTGAAGAGGTGAATGCTACTTTCGATGCTTATCTTGTTAATGGCTTGCAGGGAGATAGTAGTGGTTTGGCATTTTTCTATGATAGTCGTGACTATGTCGATAATAATTCACAACCTGCATTCGGTGGTCGAGCAACCGTTGGCTCAAAAAGTATTCGTCTCGGTGGTTCTTACATGACAGGACAGTTTAATGATGCCGTTGGTTCTGGGCTAAGTGCGAAAGAATTAGATTATCAAATTATTGGTGCAGATCTCACTGTCAGGCATCAAGATCTCATTCGATTTCAAGCGGAGTTTGCCATGAGGTATTCAGATCGTATAGATTTTTCCCAGGCACTTGTTCGTGAGGATCACACACAAGGGATTAACCTGGAGACTCAAATACGTTTACTGGAAGATCCGCCGGTTTCATTGATAGCACGTTATGATATGATTGAGCAAAAAGGAGATTTGCCACCCATTACAAGCTCTTTGTCTAAAAGTGAATTTAGTGTTGATCGCATGACTTGGGGGTTCAGTTTTGGTCTTCCTGGGGGAAGCGGTCTGATCCTCAGTCATGAACATTGGAAGATGCCAGGGAATTTAGAAGATGTAGATGTTTTTGGTGGTCGCTGGACCGTATCATATTAATTTAAAATCAATTTTTAATCCACCGTTACAAACGACATGACCTGGTTGCCTTGAATCTCCTGTTGCAATCTGTGTCGTGCTGTCGCAAGGTTAAACCAATCTGGATAAGCAACGCCCACAATCAGATCGCTGACCATCTTTTCAGTTTCTGTAAGACTCCCAAGTGATTTAGTTTCATCTTCAATTGCTTCAAAAAGTGGAGCAAGTGTTTCGCCTGCTTTTTTACCTTCTTTGGTTGCAACGCCCGCCAGGCCGACGCTGGGTTGTCTTGCCCAGCCTGCCATGAAGATGTTGTTTTCACCTTTTAATAAGAAATCATTCTTACCATCGGATACAAAATAACCATTATCGTGATCCAGGCCAAGCTGCTCGTCGACAGATGACCCGACAGACATGATTATAGTATCGCAATCCAAGCGGCTTTCGGAGCTTTTATCGCCTACTAATTTCTGGGTGATCTCAATGCCTTTGATTTTGTCATCAGCCTGGTCGACCTTTTTGATCTGCGTTGCGAATTTAAAATCGACTCGTGTTTGTGATTCGTTCAAAGAATCTGGCATCTCGTTAAACATATCTATTTTTATTTTCAACGCTTTAAGAATAATCTCTAAATTATGCTGATAGCTGGCATTATCTTTTTCCCAATCAGCTTTTAGTTCTTTTTGCTCAGGGATATCCAGATCCGTTTCTATTAGGTAAGGCAGAATACGTTTGATTTCGGTTTCCAGCTTTGATTTATCGATGTACCCCAGAATCCACTTCATTTCTGCAGGTGCAATCTTGCTGGCAAAGGGCGTGCGACGCACTAATACGCTAATCTCACGTCCGCATCCTTCGCGGTTATCCAGCGTGGCAATATGCTTAATGGTATCGGCGACCACATTTCCCATTCCGACCATGGCAATTTTTTTGCCAACGTAAGGTCTTTCCAATGCTTCTTCCGCGGCAGGCCCCTTCGTGCGGCCCAGCAGCCATCGAGTGTTAAGTATGCGTACCAAAACATTGGCATCCCATACGCCTTCAGCGTCGGCACCATCAATGGGTAATTGCTTATGCCCGCGACTGCCACAGGTTAAAATGACTGGAGCTACTTGCTGCAAATCTTCAATCGTTACATCGCGATCTTCGCCAACTTCAATTCCACCAAAATATCGAAAGCGAGGATGGTTCAGCAGCTCGGCATGTTTTTTCAAAATACCTAATTTTAATTTGTCCTTATCCCAGAAAATGGAATCTCGCACACCGCCACCAATACCCTCATGGTTCGCGTCAATCATAATGATACTCATATGGTTATCTAAAAGAACCTTCGCTAAAGTCAGTCCGGTAGGTCCTGCGCCAATGATGATAATGGTATGTTTTTGGCAGTCAGCTTTTGCCATAAGGATGATTCCTCGTTTCTGTATATATTCAAATTGATAAGTATTGGAAAATCATTCGACTATTTATGTCTTTTCAATAACTTATATCATAGAAATCTTGCTCAGGCAGTCAATGTTTATTGCGTGAAAAGCTGTTTAAAAATTTGTTACAATTACCTTTGACATTTGCTGATAAATAGCGAGAATCTGGCTAAAACCTACGTTAGAGCGAAATTGAAGTGACCTATAATTACCGCAAAAACCAACGAAGTTGTAGGTTGTATGTTAAAAAGTTACTATCCTGTTGTTTTTAGTTAGTAGACAAACCGAGGAACCGCATGAAAATACATGAGTATCAGGCCAAGGGGTTATTTAAGGATTACAACATTCCTGTTTCAGATGGCATTTTAGCTGTCACGCCAGACGAAGCAAAAGCTCACATGGAAACTTTGGGTGGTCGTTGTGCGATCAAAGCCCAGGTTCACACGGGCGGTCGAGGCAAAGCTGGTGGCATCAAGCTCGCCAGCACCCCCGATGAAGGTCAGCAGCTAGCATCCGAAATCCTAGGCATGAGTATTAAAGAGAATATTGTTAAAAAAGTATGGGTCGAAAAAGCAGCTGACATTGCCAAGGAGGCTTACCTGGCGATTACGATGGATCGTAGCTCCAAGCAGGTCGTCTTTATCTGCAGTGCCGAGGGCGGCGTGGATATTGAAGAGGTGGCTGATAAAACCCCCGAGAAGATTTTGAAATTCTACACCAAATCACTCGACTTTCCTGCTGATCAGGCCAAAGAAGTCGCCGGAAAACTTTTTGATGACGAATCAACTGCTGATGCGGTGTTGGATGTAATGGAAAAACTATTCAAGTTGACTGTCGAAAAAGATACAACCTTAAGCGAAATCAATCCTTTGGTTCTTACAAACCAGGGGCAAGTCATAGCTTTAGATGGCAAAGTTAACTTTGACGATAATGCCTTACCTCGCCATCCTGATATGCTCGAACTTCGCGATATGGATGAAGAAAATCCCGCTGAAATCGAAGCCAAAGAAAAAGGCCTCAGCTTTGTTCAGCTAGATGGCAACATCGGCTGCATGGTCAATGGTGCAGGTTTGGCGATGGGTACGATGGACATGATCACGCTCTTTGGTGGCAAGCCTGCCAATTTCCTGGATGTGGGTGGTAGCTCAAATCCTGAAAAAGTGGTTAATGCGTTCAATCTCATCCTGGCAAACCCGGATGTCAAAGTCATTTTGGTCAATATTTTTGGTGGCATTACTCGTTGCGATGATATCGCCAAAGGGATTTTGGAATCTTATAATCGAATTGATATCAACGTTCCAATCGTGGTTCGCTTGTGCGGTACCAACGAAAAAGAAGGATTAGCCTTACTGGAAGGAACTGATTTAATAGCAGCTGAAACATTATCCGATGGCGTCAAAAAAGCTGTCGAAATTGCAAACTAAGGAGAACGTTGTTTCGTGAGTATTCTTGTAGATGAAAAAACACGTTTGATTGTTCAAGGTATTACCGGCCGCGATGGCTCTTTTCACGCTCAGCAAATGATTGAGTATGGCACCAATCTCGTTGGGGGTGTCACTCCCGGCAAAGGTGGCCAGGAAATCCATGGCGTGCCTGTATTCAATAGCGTTGTTGAAGCCAAAGAAGCTGTTCAGGCGAATGCGACTGTTATATATGTGCCAGCCAAATTTGCTGCTGGAGCAATTCATGAGGCGGCCGACGCTGGACTGGAACTTATTATATGTATCACAGAAGGCATTCCGGTTCTCGATATGGTGGAAGCCTATCACAAATGTAAAGAAAAAGGCATTACGCTAATTGGCCCTAACTGTCCAGGTCTGATTTCGCCAGGGAAATGTAAAGTCGGTATTATGCCGGCTCAGATTCACAAGCCGGGTCGAGTGGGTGTGATTTCTCGTAGTGGTACATTGACTTACGAGATTGTGTACGCCCTGACAAATTTAGGTATTGGTCAGTCAACGTGTATCGGTATTGGCGGTGATCCTATTGTTGGCTCGAATTTCAGAGACCTACTTCCGAAATTTGAAGCCGATTCAGAGACAGATGCCATCATTCTTGTCGGTGAAATTGGGGGCGACGAAGAAGAAAAGACGGCTGAGTATATTGCGGAAAATATCAAAAAGCCTGTGTTTGCATTTATTGTTGGCCATGCAGCTCCTCCCGGAAAAACCATGGGCCACGCCGGAGCAATTATTTCAGGTTCTGCGGGTACCGCTTCATCTAAAACGGAAGCGTTTAACGCCGCGGGTGTTCCGGTTGCAAAGACTCTTGATGAATTAGCTCAGATGGTCAAAGACAAACTCGGCTAAAGCTAATCTGATAGGTAGGTAACATGCTTTCACATAGGAGGTTGTGGGTATGTGCCGTTTAAAATCCGCTTAAAATCATTCCTTTGAGCATGAGGTTTTCAGGAATTAATATAAAAAAATGACTTTATTTGATTATGTGGTCCGGCTTATGTTGACCCGGTCATCTTGATTACCTATAATCAAAGTTTTGTAGTAATTTGGTTGGAAACAACCGGCAATTTTTGATGGAGAAAAATCGTGGCAGATGCAAAGCCAAACCAGGATTTTTGGGACACACCTGTTAAAGAATTACCCTTGCAAGATGCACTGATTGTACGTGAAGATGCTTCCGTTAAATCGACGATTGATGCAATGCAGGAGCGAAAAACAGGTTGTGCAGTTGTTCTAAATGAAAGTGATGAAATGACAGGTGTTTTCACTGAACGCGATGTTCTAGTGAAGTATGTCGGTACTGAATTGAGTGGCGATACACCGATTCGCAAAGAAATGACGCCAAATGCTATCTATATTGAGCCTGACAAAACGGTTTCAGAGGCGATTAGCTTCTTTGGAAAAAATTCGGTGCGTCATTTGCCTGTTTGTATTGATCGAAAAGATATAGCAGGTTTGCTATCTATTCGTGTTTTGACAGATTATATTTCTGAGCACTTACCTGAAGACATCTTGAACTTACCACCGCAGCCTGGCGTAGTATCACAGAATATGGAAGGAGCTTAATTGATGATTACAGCGAAAGATTCAGCTCAACAAGAATTGCGTTCCGCTGTTGTGCGTTTTGCCGGTGATAGTGGTGACGGCATGCAGGTGGTGGGAGATCGATTTAGTGATTCCAGTGCTATACAAGGTCACGATATCAGTACCTTTCCTGACTTTCCTGCAGAAATTCGTGCCCCGGTTGGTACGTTACCGGGTGTATCTGCCTTTCAGATTCACTTTGGCGGCAATGAAGTCATGACGCCAGGGGATGCGCCAAACGCATTAGTGGCCATGAACCCTGCGGCATTGAAAGTAAACCTGCCAGATCTAGTGGAAAAAGGTTTGCTGGTTGTTAATACCAATCAATTTAATAAATCAAATTTGCAAAAAGCAGGTTACGAATCCAACCCGCTTGATGATCCTGAGTTGGAAAAAAAATATCAGGTTATTAAAATTGATATTACAAAATTAACCGAGGATGCCCTTGAAGATAGCTCTTTAAAGCGTGGCGATAAAGCGCGTTGCAAAAACTTTTTTGCCCTCGGATTTATTTTCTGGGTTTTTGATCGTAATTTAGATACGACTCTCGATTGGATTTCGCAGAAGTGGGGCAAAAAACCTGAAGTTGCTGATGCAAATACCAGTGTGCTAAAAGCAGGATACTATTTTGGTGAAACCACTGAACTTATTCCTCATAATTACCAGGTTATTACTGCGACGACCGAGAAAGGTCAATACCGAAAGATTACAGGTAATGAAGCGTTGGCATTGGGGATCGTGACAGGGTCACATATTAGCCAAACAGATTTGGTCTATGGTAGTTATCCTATTACGCCTGCCAGTGACATCCTGAAATTTTTATCTTCCTATAAGAACTATAATGTCAAAACCGTACAGGCTGAAGATGAGATTGCCGCGATTGGTGTGGCGATCGGTGCCAGCTTTGCTGGTGCGTTAGGTGTGACAGGGACAAGTGGTCCTGGATTGTGTCTTAAATCTGAAGCGTTGGGTTTTGCCGTCATTACAGAGTTGCCGCTGATTCTCATTAATGTTCAACGTGGTGGTCCAAGTACTGGTCTTCCTACTAAAACAGAACAGGCAGATTTGCTGCAAACCATGTTTGGTCGTAATGGTGAATCTCCTGTGGTGGTGCTGGCGGCGTCATCGCCTGCCGATTGTTTTGAAACTGCATTGGAAGCAACCCGTATTACATTGATGTATAATACGCCAGTGGTTCTTTTGTCTGATGGCTATATTGCCTCAGGGTCAGAACCTTGGAAAATTCCAGCTGTACGTGATTTGCCTGAAATTCCAGTGAAGAATGTACTGGTGGGTGAAGAGGTTGGCGTCTATTCTCGCGATCCTGAAACACTCGCTCGTCGTTTGGCGATTCCTGGTACGCCAGGTCTTGAACACCAAATTGGTGGTTTGGAGAAAAACGAACAAGGTGGCGTGAGTTATGATCCAGATAATCATGAAAACATGATTCATCTACGTGCCGAAAAAATTCAAAGGATTGCAAATACCCTGCCACCTACAGAGATTAATGGTGATGAGTCAGGTAAAGTTTTGGTTATTGGTTGGGGTGGTACTTTTGGTGCTATAACCTCTGCCGTTAATACATTACGCGGCCAGGGGCATTCAGTTAGCAATATTCATCTGCGTCATCTAAATCCATTGCCTAATGATCTGGAAGAGATCATGAAGCGATTTGATAAAGTGATTGTTCCTGAATTAAATATGGGTCAATTGTCTATGATGCTTCGGGCGAAGTTCTTAATAGATATTGTCAGTTATACCAAAGTTCGTGGCAAGCCGTTGATTATTAGCGATTTGATTCAACAAGTCGAAGCATTATTATAAGGAGCGAGGTAGGAATGTCGAATATAGCCTCACAAACAGATCAAGCTTTAACCTGGAAAGATTTTGTTCCCGACGTAGATGTGCGTTGGTGCCCGGGTTGTGGCGATTACGCAATTCTGAATGCCGTTCAGAAAGTATTTCCAACCTTAGGTATCCCTCGCGAAAACTTTATGGTTGTCAGTGGAATTGGTTGTTCTAGCCGATTTCCTTATTATATGAATACCTATGGCATGCACTCGATCCATGGTCGTGCTCCGACATTTGCTATGGGCATGAAAATTGCCAATCCAGATCTATCTGTTTGGATGGTGACCGGAGATGGTGATGGTTTGAGTATTGGTGGTAATCACTTGATGCACATGCTTCGTCGTAATATGGATATCAATGTACTCTTATTCAATAACCGAATTTATGGTTTAACCAAAGGGCAATATAGTCCAACCTCTGAGTTGGGGCATAAAACGCCTTCTAGCCCGCAAGGTTCTATTGATCATCCGATTCATCCATTGCGTTTTGCGTTAGCTGCGGAAGCCACATTTGTGGCGCGTACGATCGATACCAATCCAAAGCATATGCAAGAAGTTTTTAAAGCTGCCGCGGCACACAAAGGAACTTCATTTGTAGAAATTATGCAGAACTGCGTGATTTTTAATAATGGTGCCTGGACGAATATTGGTGCTCGTGAAGTTCGTGACGATCAGTTGATTACCTTAGAGCATGGTAAACCTTTGTTATATGGTAAATCCCAAAACATGGGTATTCATCTCAATGGGTTAAAACCTGAAATTGCCAAAATTGGTGAGCAGGCTGTTACCGAAGAAGACATCATGGTGCATGATCAGTCTAACCCAGATCCAGCTTATGCTTATATGTTGACACAATTAAATTTTCCAAATTACCCGACACCTGTTGGCGTGTTTAGGTCTGTTGAAGGACGTGTGCCTTACAATGATCTATTGACAGATCAGTTGAAAGTCTCTGTTCAGCGTCGTGGTAAAGGTCGTTTGCAGGAATTATTGCAAGGCCCATCTTTCTGGGAAGTCGATGAAGATAATAAAATCGAAATGAAATCCTCAGAAGAAAGTGGTCCTCTAGGAGCCGTAAGTAAAGTGTCTCAGGACGTGGTTGTAGGCGATGAATTGTCTGTCATGGCAGAGCAGAAAGAAGCTGAAAAACGTAAGAGACAGAACCCCATTTTGCGTGTGTTGCGTGAGCCTGTAACCAATGCCTTGAAAACACGCGGTATGACAAATCCTTTGACTTTGAAACTAAAAGATTCCGTTGCGGATGCCATTAGTTCTATAAATGAACATAAGTATGATGGTGTTTTAGTTCTTAGTGATGATGGTAGTGAGTTGTTAGGAATCGTTACGGGTCGCGATATTGTTATGAAAGTTGTCCAGAAATCGATGGATCGAAAAACAGCTACCGTTGAAATGATCATGACACCTAAGCCAGAAGAATTGTCTGAAACCGCTTCCATCGGTATGGCGTTTAATAAGTTCTCAATTGGTCAATTCCGACATATGCCTATTCGCAAAAAGGATGGGTCATTAGGAATGATTTCTACAACAGATTTGTTGTTTTATATTCATGATCAGGCTCATCACCCGGTCGAACGCCGTAGCGGAAAAGATAAATAAATAAAAAAAAGATTCGTTATTTCTGGCGAATCTTTTTTTATTTTTACAGTCGTTTTTAAGGAGCAGATTATTTTGTGATAACTGCTGCTTCTTCTTCAGATTTAAATTCATGATGTGGGACATCATTTAGATAAGTGATGTCTTGGCCATCGCATGTCTTAAACAGGATATCCTCACGGTCATTAATAAAGAAAGCGGGTTGCAGTTCATCTCCTGTTAGTTTTCTTCCTTCTTTATTATAAGCAATAACCATTTGAGGATTGAAGGGGTTTTCCAGATCATGTTTAGTAATCACAGCGGTTTCCATTGTGTTAATTTTAATACGTGCGCCAATCTGGAATGGTTGAACCACCCTCGCAAGAATTCTTAGAATCGCTGGATCATAAAATACTTTATATTGACCGAACAACATTTCGTATAATGTTTCGAAAGGACTTTTTATTTTCTTAAATACTTCAGGTGCAATCGTTGAGCAGTAGGCATCGGCAACACGAACAACTTTCGCCAGTACATTGACTTTGTCGCCAGGTATGCCAGCTGGATATCCTGTACCATTGACATTTTCATGGTGCATTTTGACCGCTTGACGTACCAATGAATGAATCGTATCAGGAATCATTTCAGCGCCGCGGATTGGATGCATTTTGATCATTTCTGCTTCATCTTCATTTAGATCTTGTTTTGCTAATAGGTGCTTGATGGGAACCATACCTACATCTTGCAATAATGCGGCGGTTGCAAGCGGCTTTAAATCCATGACATTCCAAATCTTTTTAGCGACACTTAATCGATAACGTTCATTACGGATATGATTTCGTGAGAATGCTCCGATCGCTACAGCTAAAAAGAATACGTTTGCACGATGTTCTTCATATGTTTTACTGATGGGTAGGATTGCAGTTTTGATATGGTTTGTTTGTATCCAGGCAACCATTTCAGAAACACTTTTAATAAATGCAGCACAGTTCTTTTCATCCAAACCTGTTTTAGTTCGGATCGTTGTATCCATTTTGTTAATGGTGCTAAGTGCTTTGACGCGAACGGTAAATGAAATGTCCTGATCCAGACTATCATTTTGAAAACTGATCCGTTCATCTAGTAGTGGATCAATGATTCGTACTTCCAGATCAGGAAAGCGTTTAGTTAAGAGGGAGATATCCTTTTCCTCTAAAACTTTGTCACGCTGCATCAGGACGCTGACACCATTTACGACCTTCTCTGCCAGTACCATCCCTGGCTCGAGTTCCTCAATTTTTAATAAAACTGGCATACTGTTATCCTATATATAGTTATATGTTTACAGTTTTAGATCGTCTTTTTAAGTAGCTGAAGTTAGTAGCGATTTTAAGAATGGAAATAGTTATTTGGACGTATGAAAGGCTTGTTGTGATATGGAGATTCAGTTAACTTGAGGTATAAAAGGAGGTTGTGTTTGATGTAGTCACAACTATGGGGATATTAGGGCCTGTAAATGGCTCTTAAGTACCTAGATATTAATGTAATAAAAATAGTTTTAAGAAATGTTTCGAAAGGCCCTGTCGATTAAAGACCGATAATTATGTGTTATTTCTTCGGAGCATTCTCGCTGAGCGTATGTTCTTTGATGGTCCAGTCCGCTCCTGTGGGTTTTAGTTTGAACTTGCTTGCATTTATTTTTTTTTCGTTATTGATGTTTGTCCAACTGCTTGTTGTAATTTGTCCTTCATGATTTTCATATCGACATTGTGTTGGTAAGTATTTTTCTTTGCTGACCCATAATTCAAATTGGACGTACTCGTCAGCGAAACTTCCTTCTTTTTTTGGGATCATTTTTAGATGATAATTTAATGATTTTTTTTCTGATGACTTTTCAGTTTCTTTTCCCAGCGAGACTTCAAAATGCTTAAGCAGATCTTTTTTTGTAATAGCAAAAGGTAGTGGGATTTGGCTTTGCCCCAGGCGAAAAGCCTCTTTATTCATGGTTTCTTTAGATATTTCCCAACGAATAAGTGTTTTATTGCGAGCATTTCGATGGCTCAACCACGTGCCATTAAAAGCGATGTCTTCATCATTTTTTTGCGGTTTAGCTGGTGGTTCTTCATCCAATGTCCATTGTTTGCGTGAATCAAAATGTATCCGAAACTGTACCAATTCTTTTGTTGTTTGATAATAGAGTTGACCTGTTTGCAATACGACATCGTCGGTAAATACTTCAATTTGTTCCAATGTCATGTTTGCCTGGAAATTCTTAAGTTCTTGACAATGTTTTTGAATATTATCAAGCAGTAAATTAAGTTCATTGTTAATTGGATCAGCTGGGGGCGAGGAGATCGGTTTATTCGGATCACTATCATTGGCCTGGCAAATGGTACTTAGGCCTAAGAATAACCCTAATGCAAAAAATAGTACTACTTCGTATTGTTTTAGTTTCATTGGTTTAAACCTATTACATTTTAAAGATATAGACACAAAATTAATTTGAAGGTTGGCCATTTTCCAGTTTTTTAATAATCTGATGAATCTCTTCTAAATGGTGAATCGAATAATCCGCTTGATCCATAAACGATTTATAATCTTTATTGGTACATATCAGAACACTTGTGGCGCCGGCTTGATTACCGCATTGTAAATCAAAAACATAATCACCTATCATCATCGTATTATTGGGGCTTACCTCTAAATATTCACAACAACGAAGAAAACCATGGGGATCAGGTTTTACAGGTCCGTCTTCTTCGCGTGTGATGATAGCATCAAATTCCAGACCATGATTTTGGCTTATTTCTTGAACACTGGCTTTCGAATTACGAGTCAAAAGTCCAATCTTACGCTTTTGTTGGCGTAATTTTTTGAGAATATCCTTGGCTCCTGGATTCAGTTGGGCATTTTGTGCCGCGACTTTTTCGTGATGAAGCAAAATCGACTCTACTTCATTTCGTCTCGTCGAATCCATTTTTTCCATGGCTTCCAGGATAGGGCCCTTGATACCTCCCATTTCTTTGCGAATTTGGTCAAAATCCAAGAAGGGTTGGGTCAAAGTACCATCAAGATCAAATATAACCGCTGTAACTTTCATATCGTAAGTATTTTAGGTAACTGTCCTGTTCTGGTCAAGCGTTGAGATTGAATTGATCTTGACAGAAAAGCTTTGCTAAACTATAAGATTTCTCTTGGCCTATCAATTTTGTCATCCCAAACTAATAAAGAAACGATTAACGAATTTACTTATAAATATTATGAAAACAGATATTATTGACATTTCAACAGTCAGCAACCCGCAAGACGTATTTCGTCGTGCTACAGATATCTTAGCAGCCGGTGGTTTAATTGTATTGCCAACAGAAACGGTCTATGGCGTAGCGGCTAGTTGCGGGTCTGAAACGGGTATTGAAAATCTTAAAAAGCTCAAAGAGCGTTCGGATGATAAGCCTTTTACGCTTCATCTAGGCAGAAGGCGTGATATTAAAACTTATGTACCTAAATTATCTTTGGTATATCAAATGTTTTTGAAAAAAACGCTACCTGGCCCTTTAACGGTCATATTCGAGTGTAATCGAGAACAGCAGGAGCTTGTGAAGGCTTCATTGCCTGCAGAGCAACTGCCGAGGTTGTATTATGAAAATACGATAGGATTTCGTGTGCCGGCCCATGATTTTTCATGTCAGCTATTAAGTGCAATCGGACAGCCCGTTGTGGCTTCGAGCGCCAATTTGGCTGGGCAAGCACCACCCACGGATGCCCAGCAGGCAATCCACGCCTTAGATGGTAGGGTTGAGATGATTATTGATGCCGGGCCAACGCGTTATACGAATGCCTCTACGGTCATCAAAATGAGTAGCGAAGATTTTAACATTTTGCGTGAGGGGGTGCTTGATCGGCAGTCAATTGACCGATTATATTGTCTGAATATCCTCTTTGTCTGTACCGGTAATACTTGCAGAAGTCCAATGGCAGAAGGGGTTTGCAAACATTTCATTGCCCAGAAAACGGGTTTGACGGTTGACGAATTATCCAAAAACCGTTATGATATTGGCTCAGCAGGTGTCATGGCATTTAATGGTAGTGAAGCTTCAATAGAAGCGGTTCAAGCTTGCCAGGAGTTAGGTGTTGCTATCGATCAACATCGATCTCGTTTGATAACGGTCGATATGATCAACCAGGCAGACTTTATCTTTACGATGGGCCAATCGCATTATGACGCTGTTTTGGCTATGGCACCACAGGCTGCTGAGCGAACGATGCTATTGGATTCGGAGGGTGATGTTGAAGATCCGATAGGCATGTCGGTTGACCGTTATCGTAGTTGTATGCAGCAAATCGCTGAAGCGATTGAAAAGCGTCTAGATGAGTTTTTTGACCTTTAGTGTGTTTCTTAAATAAATTAAACAACAATAGAGATAGTGTTTTATAGAAGGTAACAGCTTATGAAAATAGCACTGGCTTGTGATCATCGTGGTTTCGAGGCAAAAGAGTTAATAAAAAGTGCTCTCCAGAGAGCCGGTCACGAAGTTCATGATTTTGGAACAAATGAATCCAAAAGTTGCGATTATTCTGATTTTGCGATTCCTGCTTCTTTAGCTGTTCGAGATAAAGAAATGGATCGAGGCATTTTAATTTGCGGTAGTGGTTTGGGGATGTGTATGACCGCCAATAAGGTCAAGGGTATTCGTGCGGCATTATGTCAGGATGAACTTATGGCACAAATGTCACGAAGCCATAATGATGCAAATGTTTTATGCCTTCCAGCGATGCTGATTAGTGGTCAGCTGGTGACACGTATCGTTGAAGTCTGGTTAGAAACAACATTTGATTCTGGCCGTCATGATCGTCGTGTGAAAAAAATGATGGAAGCCGAAGATTTTCTACCTTCTAATGCCGATACCGTAAAGTAGCGGCTCTCGATAACGAGATCCAATCTGCCTAAACCACGGTCGTTCGTTTAGGCAACAATGAAAGAATGGATGCATGAATTCCGAAACCCGTAGTAAGTTTCGAACCAAAGAATTAGCGATTGTATTAAGTCATTATGATCTAGGTGCGATTCACGAAATTCATTCTTATCGACGCGGTAATTTACATTCACCGAAATCTATCATAGACACCGATCAAGGCAAGTTTTTGTTAAAACGACGCGCTCCTGGTTTAGATGATCCCTACCGAGTAGCCATGGCGCATCATGTGCAACTTTATTTAATTAATATGGGCTTTATGTTGCCCAAGCTTATTGGCACTAAGCGAAGCAATAGCTCCATGTTACATACCCATGGTAGTATTTATGAACTATTTGAATTTATCGAAGCGAACCCTTATGAAGCTCGAAATGATGAAACATATAGTGCGGGTCAGGCGTTGGGAAATTTGCAGAGACTCATGACTGATTATCAGGGCGAGTATGAAATTCCATCCGATTCCTATCACAATAGTCAGGTGATTCGAAAACGAATTGAAGGGTTGTTGCCAAATATTTCCAAGCATGACAGTGTGAGTGGTCAGGAAGCGGAATTGCAATCTTTAAGTGTGATGTTGTTGGATGTGTACGACCAGGCAACAAAAGATGTCTTGGAAAACAGTGCATTTGACGACCGTTTCATTTTGTGCCATGGCGATTGGCATCCAGGAAATTTATTATTTCGAGATCATAAAGTCTGTGCCAGTTTTGATTTTGATACGGTGCGGCAAATGACACCTTTAGAAGATGTGGCTAATGGGTGTTTACAGTTTTCGCTGATCGTCAAAGGTAAAGATCCAGCTCATTGGCCTGATGAGATGGATGTTAAGCGAGCGAGTCATTTTCTCAAAGGGTATGATCCTCACCGGGTTTGGGATAAAGATACACTGGATTTGGTCATCGCATTGATGTGTGAAGCCTTAATCGCTGAAGCCATCACCCCAATTGCTCACACTGGGAAATTTGCTAATATTCAGGGGTTTCGTTTTCTGAAAATGGTGATGCGAAAAATTAACTGGCTAAAACAACATGCCTGTAAGTCACTTCTTGAGCAGCTCAAAGTCGTTTCCTCGACAACACATTGAAAAAAGAAAATACAAACAAGGTAGTTGACCTTGTGGTCGTTTATTGGTATCGTTCTATATATGTTTTTATATAAAAGGCTTATGAGTGGAATGACTGTTGCGGTTTTGATGAGTAGTGTACTGGTCATGGGGTCGTGTACGTTGGATAAGTCCTCGTCAAATCGTCTGCAACTATTGGAAACGGGAAAGCCTGCCCTTCATGCTATTCAGAATAATGAGCTTAAGGAAATTATGAAAAACCTTAATCGCTTGCATTTTGATCGCATGCCTCAGGAACTCGATCATGATCCATTTGATTGGCATTTGAAAAAGGTTGAACAAATTGCAGGAAAAATGTCTCAGGCGACTGTAGAGATTGCCACGCTTTCAGAAAATATAGAGATCAACCCTCAGGAAAAAAAACTCTTTGACGCATTAGCGGAAAAATTAGGTCAGCAGGCGGGCGAGCTTGAACTGGCCGCGAAAGATCGAGATATTCTACAAGTTCGTCAAGCGATGAATAGTATGACGACAACATGTAATGCCTGCCATAGTGCTTTTCGTATGATACCGGAAAGGAAGCATTAAGTTAGAATGAAACGACAGCTGCCCTGGATTGCCTCTCCTTGTATACTCCTCTTTTGTTTTTCTATTTTTGGATCAGTTTCTTTCTCGCAAACCCTAACGGGTGATTGGAATGGCAAACGTAGCCAGCTGGAAAAAGATGGATTTAAATTCAGTCTGTACTCCAATCATTATTATGGCGTAAATGCCAAAGGTGGGCTTAGTACCAATAATGCCCACCGTGGTAGTATCAGTTTTGATATGTTCATGCAGTTTGATCTTGAAAAGCTGCGTTGGGCTGAGCAGGGAAAAATACTGGTGCATACCAAAGAGCGTTATAAAAAGAATATCAATCCATTTGTCGGGGCTTTGTCTGATCCGATTGATGACGCTGATGGGAATCGTGATTTTTATGTCGCACAATTGTGGTATCAACAGGATTTGGTAGAAGATGTGTTGCAGTTGCGTTTTGGATATATGGATCAACAGGTTACCTTGGACAGAAATCTCTATACGGCCAGTGAAGATAAGCAGTTCATGGCGACCTATTTTGATAACAACAACGCAATTATTCCGCTAGCGATTGGGTTGAGTGCGAGTCTATTTTATAATCCCAATGAATGGTTAAGTTTTGTATTAGCTGGAGCGGATGCTGATGCGGATTCCCATTCAAGTGGGTTTGGGACGACGTTTGATAATGATCGTGACTTTTTTGGATATTTCCAAACAGATATTAAAACCAAACTAAAAAAAGAAGATGATTATCTGCCGGGCAATTATCGCTTTGGTGTGATTTTTGATCCACGAAATCGTAATCAATTTGATTCGGGAAAAGCGGATAATTCAGATATCGGATTTTATGTCAGCTTTGATCAATGTGTCATGCGGGAAAAAGCCAATGATAATCAGGGATTAGGCTTATTTTTTCGTTATGGCAATCGGCATGGCGAAGTTAACAAAATTCAAAACTTCTGGTCATTCGGTGCTCACTATAAAGGGCTGGTTGAAGGACGCGATAAAGATATTTGCGGAATTGGTGTCTATGAAGCTATCGCATCTAATATGTTTACCAAGTATAAAAATCCTGCGATCAGCAGCGAAGTTGGGTATGAACTATTTTATAGTTTTCAGATAAACCCATGGATGACATTCACACCTGATATTCAATATATTCATAATCCTTCAAAAAATACCGCCGCACGTGATGCTCTTATCGTTACGCTTCGCGTTCGAATTACTTATTAGGCGATGATTGTGATCTATCGGCTACTTTTAAATTGCCTGTTGGCCAGAAAACACGATCACCATCCTTATAAAATCTTGCCCATGGATCATTGGTGTATTGTATTCCCCCATCATCTTCGAAGTCTCCACCAATACTGTATAAAATAAAATCATTTCCATGATTTCTATATTTTAAACTGTCATTAGCAGTATATGGGTCTTTAGGGAGTTTTTTAAGATATCCTTTAAGTACTAATTCATTTAGAGTATTTGGATAAGAATCATATGTATTATGCCATTTTTTTAGTGCGAGTATGGTAAGTGTTGCTTCAAGAAATGCTTCTTGCCTGTGAGGAATAAGACTTGCACCTGATAGTGTTGGTATATAACTATAAAGAAATTGAAAACGATGGAATGGAAGCTGAAATAGTAAATCAATGTCGTCTAAATTCTTCTTATGATATTCATATGGACTTAATTTTATATATTCTTCGTATTGCTCAAAAATTATATCGGCTTTTTTGATGGTTTCATTACGTCCAGCATGTAGTAAATGAGGATAAGATCGCATGAACTCTCTGGGGAAAAGCATGGTTGCCAATATCGAATCTATAGATCTACTTTTGGAATCAAAATATGGACTTAGAGATTTTTCAAGATCATTTGTGTTTATTAGGTGGCCGCCATTAGGCCCTCCTTTAGTAAAATTCCGTTGTAAGCCATCCAAGAAAATCAGTCGCTCGCCTTCCAAATTTATTTTGTTTATGCCGTTTGGGTATAATGAATTTATCTTTAATATGATTTCATCGATTTGTTCATTTGAGAGATTTCCATGCTTAGCGAGTGAAATTAGAGTTGAGAGAAAATAATTATTCATTCCTGAATAAACAAGTTGTTCGACGAACAAGAGCCTGTTTTTGAGGTGGTTCGCACTATTTGCAATAATAAAGCAGTGTTGCTGTCCTTGGCTATACTGGTTGTTTTTTATAGAATCATGTGCTTTTATGGAAGCAATTTTTGAAAGATTCCTAAAAATATAAAGGTCGATTAAAGGCAAATCGTACAGCGAATTGTTTTGACGTGCAATGTAGGGTTGGTCATAAAAAGGGTATTTGCTTGCTTGTTTGAAATGTAAATAGGAATCTTCATTAGCGGCGATCCATTGTTCTATTAATTTCTTATGTTCAATGTTAGAAGGTTCATAATTGAATCGAATTATTTTATTTATGGTATTTCTAACAGCATTAATTTTAAGGCTATCTTTGATGATGTCATCTAACCCGACATAAGTTGAAAAAGCCTTATCATAATATTGTTTGGCGTTATTGTTTGATTCTATCGCAGGTGTCATTAGCTGGTTCATTTGGGCAAGATAATCATGCGTTATGGTCGGTGTGCCTGAATTTAACCATGCGACATAAGTGTATAACAATATAATGAATATTCCGAATGCTTGAAACGAATGGATAAGCGATTTTTTCCACCAGGGTCTGCAGCGTTTTTTGCTTCGACGAATTAGTTGTGCCAGTTGATGGCTATCACCAAATTCGTTGATAAGTTCCTCGGCGAGCATGTCTTTATCTTTTTGAGATATGTAATCCGAAAGTGCATCAATAAAATGGTTTTCAAGTTCTTCTTTAACCTCAAGGCGAATTTTATCGCGATATTTCATTTTTGAGATGATCGAATCAATATATTGCTTTGCTATGATAGGAAGTTCATCGGGATGATGTTGATTTGAGTCCATGCTTACCTCGCCGTTTTAAAAGGAGACTCTGATACCCTCGTCTATAATTTTACAATAACACTTAATTGTAAATATAGAGATTTGTTATTTAGGTATTGGGAACGACTCGACCGGCCAGACCAAAAACGAGATTGACACCTTCTTGAAGTTGTTGCCACTGCTGTTTGCTGGCTACCAGGTGTCCACGTCCCTTATCTGTAATTTCATAGTAGCGTCGTTTGCGGCCATTCTCCTGGTCCTGCCAATTCCCTTCGATCCATCCTTTGGATTCTAGGTTGTATAGTAGCGGATAGAGCGTGCCCCGGCCCAGGCTAAGAATATCTCCGCTCCGCTGGGTAACGGCTTTGCTGAGTTCGTAGCCATACATACTGCCTTGGGATAATATTTCCAGAACAACGACTGGCGCCACACCTTTGAGTAATTCTCGTTCAATTTTCATTATATTCTCCGATTTAGTATTGTTATATATAGTATGTAATACAAACTATGTAAAGTCAACTATAAACGACTGAATAAATGACAAATGTCATAACTTTTTCCTGAGACCGAAAAATTTTTAAGATTTTTTGCCGTCCAATAAAATGTGTGTTCTAGGTGCTGGTAGTAATTATTGGCAAAATTGGGCACACCGACCGTCTCTCATATCAGTAGTGAAATCCAAGCGTAATATTATATAAGTCCTTATAAAATATAATCTTTAAATAGTTGACAATATGGTATTAATTTATGATGGGCTAGATCTTTTTACGATATTATAGGTGAGGTTATAATATTGACTTGTGTATCTATTATTTTACTAACTTGATGTAAGGAGATTGACTAATGAAGAAATTCACCTTGGTATGGTTGCTTGTCTTTTGCACTGGCGGCCTGTTGATCGCTGATGATGAGCCAGCATCGTTAGAGGAAGCGCTCGTCGGAGGGAAGGTGGACTTTAACTTACGTGCCCGTGTAGAAATCATCGAAAAAGATGGTAAAGACGGCGCACAGGCCTGGACCGAACGGATTCGCTTGGGTTACACCACACAAACCTATAATGGTTTTACGATTCATGTGGACATGGAAGATATCCGCACTGCTGACGATGATCGCTACAATGCCGGTGGCACAAATGCCAATGGCAAAAAAGCAAAGATCTCGGATATTCCCGACACCGAACTGAATCAGGCATTTATCAAATATGTTTGTGAAAGCGGTATAACCATTATTGGTGGTCGGCAACGCATTATTTTAGATGATGCTCGTTTTATAGGTAATGTTGGATGGCGTCAGAATGAGCAAACCTTCGATGCAGGTCTGGTTGCAGTGCCTGTTGGCGATAATGTTACTGCACGTTATGCCTATATTTGGGATGTTAATCGTATCTTTGGTCCTGATGCAGGAAAGGATCTTACATCAAATACACAAGCGATTAATGTTGCATTTGATGGTTTACCAGAAGAACTTGGTAAAGTAACAGGGTTTGCTTATTTAATCGATGTTGATGAATCACCAGGATTATCTTCGGATACTTATGGTGTTCGTTTGGTCGGTAAAAATAAAATTAACGATAAAACTTCATTTAAACATATCTTATCTTATGCTACGCAGAGCGAAGGTAATAATAACCCGACAGGCTATGATGCTGATTACTATCTAGTAGAAGGTACTTTGACTAAAAAAGATGTTGGAAGTATTGGTATGGGTTATGAAGTTTTGGGTTCAGATTCCGGTACCAGTTCTTTTCAAACACCTCTTGCTACAGGTCATAAATTCAATGGTTTGGCTGATATATTTTTGACAACACCAGACGAAGGTTTGGTTGATCATTATATCTTTGCTAAAGCCAACTTATTTGGTGATATACTAACGAAATTGACTTACCATTGGTTTCGAGGCGAAGATTCAGGTGGCTCATTTGGCGAAGAGATTGACCTGGTTGCCACTAAGAAATTGACCAAAAATAGCAAGGTGAAGGCCAAGTTTGTCTGGTTTGATGGTACAGGTAAATATAAAAATACTGTGAAGACCGTGTTCCAATGGGAACTTGCCTATTAATATCGTTGTATAAACGTTAAAAGTTTGTTTTGCGAGGTTTGCCTTAGATATAGAGGCAAACCTCGTTTTTTTATGGTCGAAATTTGCGGTTGATTCAGGGGGGGCTAGCCCATAGAATACCAGCTTTGATCAATTTCAAGAATCTCTAACAGCAGGAATATTATTGTGTTACAACAACAAACGGAGGTACATCGCCTCTCCAATGGCCTGACACTGGTGGCCGAAATCATGCCCCAGGTTTCATCGGCAGCGTTTGCTTTTTTGACCCCAGCAGGTGTCGGGCGGGATCCAGAAAATCTGACGGGGACCGCGTCGATTCTTTCTGATCTGACCTTTCGTGGGGCAGGTGACTATGATAATCGTGGGCTCAATGAAGCTTTGGATAACCTGGGCCTCAGTCGAGGAAGCAGCACCTCAAGTTTGCATACGCGATATTCGGGTGCCTTGGTGGGGGATAAGCTAATTGATGTGTTGGAAATTTATGCAGATGTGCTTTGTCGACCGCAATTAGCGAATGATCAATTTGAAATGTGCAAAATGCTGGCGATTCAAAATATTGAATCTTTGGAAGATGATCCGCGTCAGAAAATTTCATTGCTTACCCAAGAGCAGTATTTGCCTTTTCCGTTTGGCCGTCCTTCGATTGGTAAAATGGAGGATGTGCAAAAGTGCAGTCTTTCTGATGTTAGAGCATATTGGCAAAAATGGTATACACCCCAAACAACGATTTTAGCTGTGGCTGGTAATATTGATTTTGATGCGTTGCGAGATCGGGTTGAATCACTGTTTGGCGATTGGCAAGGTGACGGTGTCGAAGCGTTGCCGCAAGGGCAACGGGATTATGGCTATGTTCATCATCACAACGATGGGGCGCAGGTGCATATTGGTGTGATGTATGATTCTGTTCATTTTTGTGATGAAGATTATTATAAGGCGTTGGGGGCTTCTTCTATTCTGTCAGGCGGAATGGGCTCTCGGCTATTTACTGAAGTGCGTGAAAAACGAGCACTTTGTTATGCGGTAGGGGCGAGCCATCAGATCATTGGTCCGTTTGGTGCTGTGCGGTGTTATTTGGGGTCTAGCCCAGAGCAAGCACAAGAAGGGTTGGATGTATTGTTGGCTGAATTATTAAAATTATCTGAAGGCGTTAGTCAGGATGAATTGGATCGTGCCAAGGTTGGCTTGCGTGCGAGTTTGATCATGCAGGGTGAGTCATCTGGTGCAAGGGCGCTGCATTGTGCGAGTGATTTTTATCATCTTGAGCGTGTTCGTAGTTTGAGTGAAATTGAAGATGCGATTAACGATTTAACCGTCGATGATATTTTGGATTATGCAACGACGTATAAGCCGCAGAATTTTTCAATTACCACGCTTGGGCCAACAGAATTAAAGGTAAATGTTTGATGGATATAGTGACAGGGTTGTTATGTTACTTTGTTACTTAGAAATAAAAGGAAATGACTTTGGAATTTAAACAAACGCAATTAGATAATGGGTTAACGATTATTGCTGAAGTGATGCCGGCGGCTAAGTCAATGGCGATGGGCTTTTTTGTCCGGACCGGATCGCGAGATGAAACGCCAGAAGTATCAGGTGTCAGTCATTTTCTGGAACATATGATGTTTAAAGGGACGGATAAACGTACCGTTTGGGATGTTAATTTAGAATTCGATCGTATGGGGGCGCAGTATAATGCGTTTACCTCGGAAGAAAATACCGTTTACTATGCTGCGGTGTTGCCAGAGTTTCAAAGTCAGATTTTGGATTTGTGGGCTGATTTAATGAGGCCCGCTCTTCGTCAGGAAGATTTTGATACGGAAAAAGGTGTCATCTGTGAAGAGATTGCGATGTATCAGGATATGCCGCACTTTGATGTGCTGGATCGTTGCCGCAAGTTGCATTTTGCTGATCATGGTTGTGGCAATTCGGTATTAGGTACGGTCGAAAGTATTCAAGCGATGCAGCGTGATCAGATGCATGAGTACTTTTCCCGTCGTTATTCGCCAGATAATATTGTCTTGAGTTGTGCTGGAAAATTGGATTGGGATGCCTTGGTCGCTCAGGCCAATGAATTGTGTGGTCATTGGGAACCATCTAATGCTGAACGTTCGTTGGTAGATTTTCCAGGTACAGCCGTTCAAGAAGTCTTTCAAAATGATAAAGTCACACGTGAACATGTTTGTTTGATTGCCGCAGCACCTTCAGCGCAAAGTCCGATGCGTTATGCCGCGAGTTTACTAGCGAATGTGATTGGTGATGATACCGGTTCGAGATTGTATTGGGCACTGGTCGATTCAGCGCTGGCCGATTCAGCCGATTTAGAATATGAACCACTTGATGGGACAGGTGCTTTTTACGCTTATGTCTCCTGTGATCCAGATCAAACCTCCAAGGTTTTAGGGATTGTCTCAGAGTGTCTGGCAAAAGTTAGACAAGAGGGCATCACTGAAAAAGAATTGCAAGCAGCAAAAAATAAAATATCTTCATCGGTCACCTTGCAAGGCGAATTGCCCATGGGCCGATTAGTACCCTTAGGTTTCGGTTGGACCTATCGCAAAGAATATCGCCCACTGGCAGATGAGTTGGTCGCACTCAATGCCGTCACCCTGGATGAGATAAACGAATTGCTCAAACAATACCCATTAGAAAACATCACGCGATTGGGTTTAGGACCAATCGCCTCGATTTAATTAAAAAACGCTCGATGCCATGCCCACGCTAGCGTGGGCATGCGGTCAAGATTGAATAGTTAATAACTACATGCTTACACCAGCTTAAGCATGAAGACATGCAATGGGAATTAATTATGAATCCAAAGATTAATTTAGTTGTTATTCGGGCTGAGGATATTGATAAACTAGCTTCTTTTTACGAGTTGTTTGGAATCGAATTTGAAAAGCATTCGCATGGAAAAGGTCCAGAGCATTATGCCGCAGAATTAGGTGATTTAGTTTTTGAAATATATCCTAAATCTAATGAACAACAAACTACAATTGATACTCGAATTGGTTTTGCTGTTGCGGATATAGAAGGTCTGGTAAAAACACTCGTTGATTATGGTGCAATTCTAAAGTCTGAACCCAAAGAATCTCCTTGGGGTAAGCGTGCAGTCATTCAAGATTTAGAGGGACATAAGGTGGAGTTGTTAGAGCAGGTGTAATTATATGAGTCGAGAGAAATACTTACTTGAGATTGATCCTTATATAACTTTTTACAATGAAGTTAAACAATCTTCATTACAATCTGTAGGGTATTCATGTGTTGGAGAGAAAATACTAATAAACAACAAGAATATTGTTTCTTCTATTCTATTGTCGATTAAAAATTATTTAAAAAAGAAAATTTATTTAATAGAAAAATGTCCATCTTGTTCTTGTGATATGTTTATAGATGCAAATCTTTGGCGTATGACGGGAGCTGGTTTGATTTGTGATGACTGCGTAGGAGTGAATGCTGGGAATATTGTAGCAGATGATAATCATGAAATAATATCCATGAGTATTGATTATCAATTAGATCTCCCTGACAGGTTGAAATATTCTGATTCAGATGATAATCAAGAGATCAATGATGACATTAAATGGATCGATATGAAACTAAAAATGGATCCAAGAAACCCATGGTTGTACCTTCACAAGGCAATACTGTTAGTTGAAACAATTGGAAAAAATCGATTGGTAGACCATAATGCTGGTGGGGAAATATATCAGAATCTTGATAAAGCGGTAGAACTCGATCCCGCAAATCATTTATTATATGCTTGGAGAGCTTTAAATAAAAATGGTTATTTTGATGATGAGATAATTATTCAAGATTGGCTTAAAGTTTTAGAATTAAATGATGATCATGAAGAACCTTACGCGCGGCTTATTGACTTGTACCTTATGGGTAATGACGATAATAAAGCTAAGGAATATTATTTTAAAGCAAAAAAACGTTTCCCAAATAGTGAGCTTTTTATGTTATATGATTATTTAGGAGAGAAAGACTAGTTTGGTAGGGGATTAGTATAATATGAAGTTGAGTGTAATGTTATAATGATTAGTTATATTAATTCTTTAGGTTAAGTGAAACCTGAACAGCTGGAAGGGTTTTTTCTTGGTTGGAATAAAGCACCATCGGTTGAGAAACATTATACGATTTTGAAGAATAGTTATCGTATTTGGTTGGCGATGGATGAACAGCGTTGTGTGGGATTTATTAATGCGATATCTGATGAGGTCTTTTATTCCTTTATCCCTCTGTTGGAAGTGTTGCCTGAATATCAAAGTCAAGGGATTGGTAGTGAGTTGTTATTACGAATGATTGATAGCTTGGATGGTATGTATGCCATTGACTTGATTTGCGATGGAAATTTGTATGAGTTTTATTCTTCTAAAAACTTTCATCGTTGTGTTGGAATGGTGAAGCGGAATTATTAGTCGAATTAGTAAGGGGGTTGGTAATGTTAAATTCTGGGTAGCAGTCTCAGTTCACCGTAGGTGAAATGGGGATAGCGAATGGGGTAAAACGAACGAATATTAAAAGCACCATCCCCATCTCATCTTTGATGAGCTGAGGCTGCCACACGGTGTTTAGTAATTGTTGGGGAAGAGGGTAACGCAACGCGATTGGGGAATTTTTCTGTTTGTTTTGTACTTTGTAGCGGTTGAATTAGATGGTGAGATGTGGTTGAGTTGCTTTTCGTCCGATAACTTGTAGGTACTCATGACTTTTGTTTACAAATGCCGATAGTAGATAAGTTTAAGTCTCAATCTCGTTGAGAATGTGGGAGTTAATGCAATATCTCTCTGTGCAGAGAGAGTTCATACTATATGAGTCATGATACAATAAGGTAAGAAACCGATAGATGTTATTTAATTCACTGGATTTTATTTTGTTCCTTGGGGCCTTTCTGGTTTTCTGGCCCTTGATGCGTCGGGAGAATAATCGCCGGTGGATTTTTTTGGTTTGTGCATCCTTTGTCTTTTATGGCTGGTGGGATTGGCGGTTTCTCTTTCTAATCGTCTTTAGTGGCTTGCTTGATTTTTACTGCGGGTTGGGCATGGAGCGATTCAGTCGGTGGCGGAAGACTTTCCTCATCTTATCGATTATTGGTAACCTAGGAACGCTGGGGATTTTTAAATATCTCGATTTTGGGATTGGCAATGTCAATGCCTTGATGAGTTTCTTTGGAATTGATGTTAATTTGCCAGCTGCAGGATTGATGCTGCCGATTGGGATTAGCTTTTATACCTTTCAGTCGATGAGCTATACCATTGATATTTATCGTGGTTCGCTCAAGCCGACACGCAATGTGGCACACTTTTTTGCTTATCTGGCGATGTTTCCTCAATTGGTTGCCGGTCCGATTGTGCGAGCCAAAGATTTGCTACCTCAATTAATGTCTGCGAGCCCAACAACTGAAAAACAGCGATGGGAAGGATTTCGTCTGATCATTCATGGCTTTTTCAAAAAAGTTGTGATTGCAGATAACCTGGCACCGATTGTCGCTATGGCATTCAATGCGGAAACGCCAGCGGCATCAAGTATCTATTGGTGGTGCATCATGATGATGTTTTCCTTCCAGATTTATTGCGACTTTAGTGGCTATAGTGACATTGCTCGCGGGCTGGCCAATTGGATGGGCTATGAGTTTCCAGTGAATTTTAATCATCCTTATATTTCAAAAAGTTTCCAGGAATTCTGGACGCGTTGGCATATTTCGCTGTCGAGTTGGTTTCGTGATTATGTCTATATTCCGTTAGGTGGTTCACGCAAAGGCAAAGCCTCTACTCATATGAATATTTGGGTAACGATGTTATTGTCTGGTTTTTGGCATGGAGCTGCCTGGACATTTATTGCCTGGGGGGCGTTGCACGCAGCGATGTTATCGCTTGAAAAGGTTTCCAATTGGCCCAAGCGAATACTGTCACTGCCAGGCGGTAAAGTTCTGGCGGTTTTATTCGTTTATGCTTTGGTGTTGATTGGGTGGGTGTTCTTCAGGGCGCAATCTTTTTCACAAGCCGGCGAAGTACTCACGATTATGTTTAGCTTTCAAAGTGTAGATGGCAATATCATTAAAGAGTTAGTTAGTTACAAGTGTGTTGCTATATTGTTGATTATGATTTGTCGCGAAATCTATTGCGGGCTAGGAGTCGATGTGACAGATCTGATTGATCGTCATACTGGCAGGGTATATCAGCCTGCTTTAACGGGGATGGTACTTATTTTGTGTATCTACTTACGTGGCCCAGGTAGTGAATTTATCTATTTTCAGTTTTAATTTATGATGAAACCATTAGAAGAAATAGTAAAACCATCGCTGTTAAAACGATTGCTAAAAGAACGCATGGCAATTAGCTTATTCGTAGCAGCCCTCTTATTTATCCAAGTCGGACTTTTTCGCACAGATATTGTCGGGATGAATAAGCATGACTATGCGATAGGCAAGATGAAATGGAAAGCGTGTGCGGATATGGTTTTCGCCGGCGATAGTCGGGTGCAGGAATGTTTATCCCCAGAAGCAATGACCGCATTTTTTCCAGATCGTCAATTGCGCAATTATGCTTTTTATGGCACGAGTTATCATCCAAAATATTATGATGCAATCGAAAGTGTTCTCGATCCAGAGAGTAAACATCCAGCGGTTTTACTGGGAATTACTCCCAATTCGTTGACACCACGAAATTTTAAAATTAATGGTTTAAAAATGGAAATGGATAAATATGAATCGTTAACGCCAGCGGTCAAGCATATTGGTGTGCCGACGAGTTTATTACCAATGACGCCCAGTGTTTTTCTTCAGAATTTGGTTGGCAAGGATGCTTCCGAATATTATCGCCAGGTTCATGCTGATGGGTGGGTCAGTGTTGTTAAGCCGATTGTACCGACCTATTCATTGGATGAGTATCGCCGAGCTTTTACGGACAATTATTATGATGATGATATTGTTGAGGCTCTTCTTACTCGTGTGAAAACATGGACCCGGAAGGGGATTGCTGTTTATGGGTTTCGTCCGCCAACCACACCGGCAATGGTCGAATTGGAAAGCAAAATGAGTGGATTTGAAGAAGAACATTTTCGACAATTATTTGAAACTGCAGGAGGGAAATGGATTGAGGTCGATCCGTTTGGTTATCTTTCCTACGATGGTAGTCATTTACATCGTGATGGTGCTATCGAATTTTCAAAAGACATTGCCCAGAAGATTACCGAATGGGAAGTCGCTACCATTTCAGGGAACACACCTGAAAATTTTTAATTATATAGAATAAATACGAGAGATGTTTATGGATACTAAATTATGGGTATCATTTGGTTTGGTCGTTGTCTGTTTAGGGTTTTCTGCAATTGTTGCAAATGATTCTGAGGAATCCTCAGATGAGCATCCTTGGGAAGAAGATATCCAAACATTTGAATATATGGATGAGCGAAATAGTACGCCTAAGCAAGCCGTTTTATTTGTAGGAAGTTCTAGTATTCGGATGATGAAAACCGCGATCTATTTTCCCGAATTACCCGTGATCAATCGAGGTTTTGGGGGATCGATGATGAAGGATTTAATATATTATTTAGATCGTATTATTATTCCATATCAACCCAAAGTGATTGTGCTTTATTGTGGTGCAAATGATCTACTCGAAGGTGAGATGGCGCCTAAAGAGGTGTTTGAGCATTTTGTTACTTTTGTTGATGAACTTGAAAAAAGATTGCCAAAAACATCCATTGTCTTTTTGTCAAATCGAATATGGCCCGATGAGTGGGATGAATGGCATATGGTTATAGAGAAATACAACCGTTTGGTAAAAGAATATTCTCGCAACAAAGATCTACTCTATTATGTGGATGTTGAAACAGGTATGTTAAATAGAGAGGGAAAGCCGGATCCGTCAGATTATATGGAAGATAGGATTCATTTAAATGACAGAGGATATGACAAGTGGATTGAATTGTTTAAGCCTGTCGTGAAAAAAGTATATCATCAATAAAATAACGGGATCGAAAAATATATTTATTCACACTGCCAGAGAAACTTTCCAATTTTTCCATCTTCTGAAATAAAGGCATAGCCGATACCCGCATTACCAAAGTTGATATGGAAGGGCACGCGTGTCGAATCCAGTTCCAGAAGAAGTTTCCAATTGCCGGGTCCAGGAAATTCATCGTTCTCGATAAAAATAGGTGTGCCGCCGATTTTATTGCCATCAAGCTTTTCGGCATATTCGACCCATTTGACATTGGACCAAAGGATACGTTCTTTTTGTGGGGTATAATCAGGATCTGTTGAGGTTCTGGTTTTGATCGTGAATTCGCATGGTTGCAGTGCCGGTTGTTTACGGAACATTTTTTTGACTAGGCTATAAAGTACCGGGCCTTGCTCCAATCCAACCACAGGCATGGTTACATTGCCTGGCTGTAAGATTACAGCATTTTCACCACCATCATGTTCCCATGTGCCATCGATATGTTCGTCACCTGCGGTAATAAATATGTAAGCCATTTTCGCTTCGGTCTCACCAAAAAGCAGTGGGTCTATGGCGATTTGACATATAAACCGCATCGGTCTTCCAGTGGATCGACTCAGAGGCCATTGAGGCTGCGTCAACCAGACTGGTTGGCCTCCAAATTTGGTCACCAGTTCGGTCACAGGCTCCTGAGCCTCAATAAATTCAATTGAATGGCGTCTTGGCATTGTGTGATACTATTTTTTTTGTTGGGGCGTGCCCAACTTCCGATACTGAACTCATGAAAATGAAATAATATATCATAATTCTATCATTCCCATCTTCATTTGACAAGCAGGAATCGGGTAGGCAAAGTATCACGTGATTACTGGAATAAGCAGATAATTAAAACAGTCGGTGCCATGCCCATGCTAGCGGGGCATATTTAATTTTCACTGAATCCATACTCGAACATCCCTATATAAATATGGACATGGCATCCTGAGGTGATTGATATTTGATCTGTTCATTTATGATCTTACGCGTCACATCGTTTGGCCAGCCATTCGCAGGCTTTGGGCCAGAGTTCTTTATGGGTTCGGCTACCGACGGCCAGGCCGATGTGACCAGTTGGAAATCGTATGGATTCACGATCGGTGGAGCCGACCAGGTCGTTGAATCGTTCGCTTTGCGAAGCGGGGACCAGATCGTCTTTGCTGGCCATCAGGTTCAAAATCGGACAGGTAATATTTTTTAAATGGACTGTTCGATCGCCAATTTTCATTTGATCGTTGACGAGTCGATTTTGCTGGTAAAGGTATTTGACATATTCGCGATAAATTTCACCAGGAACTGGAATGTTATCATTCAGCCAGGTTTCCATTGTCATGTATTCATCCACAAATTTATCATTACCCATATTTTCAATGAAGTTAATCGGCTTTTCTAGCAGATTAGCAACCGGTTTGAGCATTAAAAAGATGCTTTGTAAGAAGTGTGCCGGACAATTGCCATACGCATCGACGAACGCATCAACATCAAAATTCTCTGCATCATTCCAGAGATTTAGAAGTCCTTCTCGCGTTTCAAAATCGATTCCCGCTGCAAGCAAAATCAGATTTTTAACTTTTTCCGGATAGAGTGCTGTGTACATCGATGTCATCGTACCACCCATGCAATAGCCTAGTATATTAATTTGCTCTGTGTTGGTGGCATCTTCGACGGCTTTTTGAATATCAACCAGATAGCCATCGACATAGGATTCAAAAGATAGGCGATTGTCGGATGGCGTCGGCACGCCCCAATCAACCAGATAAGTATCAAATCCTGCATCGACGAAATGTTTGACCACACTTTTGTTGGGTAAGATATCGAGAATATATGGACGATTGACCAAGGCAAAGACAAAGACAAGCGGTGTTTTATATTTGGGCGGTGAATCAGATTTGTAATGCAACACTTTCAAACGATCCTGACTGTAGATGACTTCAGAAGGGGTGGCACCTTTTTTTACTCGCTGTGCTTTATGTGCCAAAAAGGGCAATTGGCTCATTCGTTTCATCTGTGTCATAGATTCGGTCATGAGAGATTGTTGCGTATTGGACCAGTCTTGCCAGAATTGTGTGAATGTAGAAGAATCAAATGCTTGCATGATGAATCACCTTTAGTAATTAGGATCGTGTGGTTTTTTTCGTTCGTTTGGATGTTTTCTTCGCCTGTTTTGTTGCGGTTTTTGGCGTAGGCGGTTTAGGGGTTGCTAAGTTTTCCAATTTATCCAGCCTGTCTGACATGGCATCGAGCCGCTGGGAGATTTGATGAAAAGATTCATGGAATTTTTCTTCCGCGTGACCAATAGTTGTCACCAGATCTGAAATATCCGATTGCGTGGCAGAATGCAATTCATGATGGATGTCGGTAATAACTTTATTGAATTGTTTTTTCATCTCTACCATTTGGTTCATTGATTTCTTGGTCATTTCAAGAAATTCAGGACTGCGCATATATTCCTCCCAATAGCTGCCGATTGCTTTGAACATCGCTGATCGCATGACTTTCATGTTTTCTGGCGATAAATTTTGAGGCATGGAAAATGGAATATTGGCACTCGCTGCATGACTCATAAATTCCTGCCACATACGCACGTTTGCTTCAGCAGGGTTAAATCCTTTTTGTTCACCATTTCCATTGCTCATTTTACTATCTCCTAGATGTGTTAATTTAGCATCGTTCCACAGCCATCGCAACGGCTTCGCCGCCGCCGATACAAAGCGATACAATGCCAATTTGTGCATTATGTCTTTCAAGGGCATGTATGAGAGTTACCAACGTGCGTGTGCCGCTGGCACCAATCGGGTGTCCCAATGCCACCGCGCCACCATGGATGTTAACTTTATCGCGTGGAATATTGAGATCTTTCATTGCTGCCATGGGAACGACTGAAAAGGCTTCATTGATTTCAAATAGATCCACATCGCTGACAGTTAATTTTAGTTGCTCCAGCAATTTTTTGATGGCACTTACTGGAGCGATTGTAAACCACTCGGGTTCTTGCGAGTGGGTTGTGTAAGCCAGGATTTTTGCCTGGATTGGAACGTTGTGTGTTTGTGCAGCATCTTTGGACATGACCATGACGGCTGCTGAGCCATCGTTGATACTAGAAGCGTTGCCGGCGGTGACGCTTCCTTCCTTTTCAAACGCAGGACGTAAATTCCTCAGCTTCTCTTCATTAAACCGCTGTGGTTCTTCATCCTGATTGACAGTGATGGTTTTCTTTCGGCCTGCGGGGGCTTCTACACTAATGATTTCATCTGTGGGATTTTCCTGGAAGGCTAGCGCTCGTTTGTAACTTTCCACAGCAAAATCATCTTGCTCATCTCTCGAGAGTTGGTATTTTTCCGCACACCGATCACCAAAACACCCCATATGTGTCTGGTGATAAACATCCCATAAACCATCGTGAACCACCGCATCAATTAGCTCTCCATTTCCTAAGCGATAGCCATTGCGCGCTTTGGTGAGAAGGTAGGGGGCGGCTGACATATTTTCTGTCCCGCCGGCAACAATTATTTCGGCATCTTGGCATTGTATGGATTGCGCTGCAAGCATGACGGTTTTTAATCCGGATCCACAAACTTTATTGATAGTGGTTGCCCCCACATCATTAGGTAGTCCGGCACCAATAGTGGCTTGGCGAGCGACATTTTGTCCCAGGCCAGCACCAACGACATTTCCAAATAAAACTTCATTGATTTGGTTGGCAGGCACGCCCGTTTTGTCGATAGTCGCTTTAATAACCTCTGCACCTAGCCGGCCTGCTGGCATCTCTGCCAGTGTGCCACTGAAACTTCCGATGGGACTGCGCACAGCGCCTGCGAGAACGATTTCACTTTGCATGGTGGATCCTTTCAGATATGATGTGACCAAATGGTTGATCAATGAAACGATCTGTTAAAACACGCAAAAGGCAAATGACTTGCTGAATTATTCTGTGGTGACTTTGGTGCCTTTTTTAGCCAATTCGGAAAAAGATTCCAGAATGCGCGTGTTTGTTTGCACCATGGTTTGTGCGTTTTTGCGCATGGCTTCTAGCATGGCTTCGTAAAGTTCACGGGTTTTTCCCTGCATGTCATCAAACGATTCGCCTTGGAATGTTTCCATGCTTTTTTTCAGAAGTTCCATTGATGTTTTGGCATTATCGTTCATGGAGGCAACGGCTTGGTCAACGTTTTGTTGTGCGGCAGGGATGAGTTCGACCATGAACTGTTGGGCTTTTTCTTGCCACTGCTGGGGTGTTCCCCATTCTGAAACCATATCGGTGCAACATTTGGTTGCTTCTTCCTGGACTTTCACGCCCGTTTTTACGGCCGTTTCAAATGTTTCGATGGCCTGATCAAACAAGCCGGTCAAATTGTATGCTTGTGTAGCTGACATGACTTGACTCCTTTAAGATCTGATGGTTTGAGTAACCTCTAAACGACTTTATTGAAGTATACCATAAATTACCAGTAGGTCAACAATATATTTGTGCGAACGCAAAATAAATTTTATGTTTTGATGGGAATTTTACCCATCTTGGTTATCGGGCTTAAAAACCCCCGCGTTTAAGGTGTTGTAATCCCATTTGTTACGTGGGTAATATTGATATGGTGTTATTTTGTAACCCAGGAAAATGTCTGGTGAATTACGAAAAAAAATTGGTGAAATGAAGGCCAATTATTCTTTTTTAGGCTGCTTGGGAGGTGCAAAAGGATTTCCCTGCCCAAAGGGAAATTGTGTGATCTGTTCAAATGATTTCATCATCATGTTGTTCCAGTCTTGAGCTGTTTCTGTTGGATCGGATTCCAGCCCCAGGGCATTTCGCAAGTAATTTTCCATATGCTTTTGCGATTTGACAAAGAGTGAAAATGCTTCATTAAAGTACTTTTCAACAAAATCATGGACGATTTTCTCATTCGAACGGATTACTTGATGGAGCAATTCGTTGGGGAAGATATCCAGTTTCTGTGGTGCTTGATCCAGAAGAATTTGCGTAAGTACCTTTGCGGTAATATCTTCATCGGTCTTGGAATCTTTGACGGAAATTTCATATCCATCACAAATTAGATTGTAAATTTCCTCAAGAGTGATGTGTTGGCTATGTGTAGAATCATAATAGCGGCGGTTGGGGTATTTGCGAATTTCCAGGAGTTTTTTCGTCGATTGTTGGGTGGACATGATGATATTTTTCCTGAGCGTTAATGGGTTATATTTCCCTATGTTATCCTACTTATTTATACAACATAATTTAGTATAATGCAAAAGAAAAGGTGCAAACGCAAAATAAAAGTTGACAAATAAATCAACTATGCTATATTTCATTATAGCAGCATGTCATACGCTATTTAGGAGCCAAATTATGGATATTCAAGACAAAATAGCGGTTGTTACAGGAGCCGCCAGCGGCATCGGCAAAGCCCTCTGTTTCGAATTGGCCAATCAAAAAATCAAATCCCTAGCATTGGTAGATCAAAGCAAAGCTGTTGAGGATGTGGTTGAATCACTCAACGCAGCGTATGGAGATGATCTTGCGATCAGCTGTTTTGAGGGGGATGTGCGTGATGAATCTTTTCGGGTAAACGTATTTGATCAAGTGGTCAAAGAATTTGGTGTGCCATCGATTTGTGTACCTGTTGCCGGGATTACACGTGATGCCTTAGCAGTCAAAGTGGATAAGGCCACTGGGCTGGCAGAAATCTACGGCCAGGACAAGTTTCGCGAAGTGATGGAAGTCAATGCGATTGCACCAATCTATTGGGCATTGGAATTGATTTCGCGCATTGCAGAAGATCGATTTAAAAATAAATTGGGTAAATGGAATCCAAGTGAACATATCCAGGGGACTGTCATCTTTATTGGTTCCATTTCTTCATTAGGTAACAAGGGACAAATTTCGTATGCCACGGCAAAAGCAGGTTTAGAAGGTGCGGCGGCTACGATGATGAAGGAGTCTATGTTTTATGGCGTACGTTGTGGCGTTATTCATCCAGGGTATACTGATACGCCAATGGTCCGATCGATGGGCGAGGAATTGATCGACAAATACATTTTGCCACAGACGCAATTGCAGCGTTTGATTAAGCCTGAAGAGATAGCTAACGCGGTTTGCTTTATGATATCTAATTCTGCGGTAAGTGGTCAACTTTGGGCTGATGCCGGTTGGCATCCATACGCGTAACGTAGCGAATAACGTTCTTTTGTCGTTAGAAGAACATGCACACTTGAGATTTTAAGGAGGCATGCTATGTCATCAGATAATCTCAAAGGTAAGTCGGCGCTGATCACCGGAGGATCGCGTGGTATTGGTAAGGAAACGGTTCTTTCGCTCGCAGCCGCAGGGGTAGATGTTGCGATCAATTATCACAATTCAGATCAAGCAGCTCAAAAGACCGCCGAGAAAGCTCGTGAATTTGGTGTTCGAGCTGAAATTTATAAGGCTGATGTTTCAAAGGAAGATCAGGCGGAAGCCATGGTCGAAAATATTCAGAGTGATTTTTCCCATATAGATATATTAGTGAACAACGCAGGCATTACACGTGATAAGTCATTTCTTAAAATGACCAAGATGATGTGGGATGAAGTTCTGGGTGTGAATTTAAATGGACCATTTTTAATTACGCATGCCTTGCTTCCAAGTATGATTGATTCTGGATGGGGTCGCGTGATTAATGTCGCATCCGTTGTTGGTCAGACAGGCAATTTTGGTCAGGCAAATTATTCAGTGACGAAAGGGGGATTGATTGCTTTTACTATGACGCTCGCTCGTGAAGTATCGCGTAAAGGCGTTACGGTAAATGCCGTTGCCCCAGGTTTTATTGAAACAGATATGACCAAAGATATTCCTGATGTTGCCTTGGATGGCGTTAAGGCGATGACACCTTTGGGCCGTTTAGGAAAACCTGAAGAAGTGGCCGCGGCAATTTCTTTTTTGGCAGGTCCAGATGCATCCTATATTACCGGTCAGGTTTTGCCTGTTAATGGTGGACTTTATATGTAGTGATTATAAGAGTTTGTATAAATTTAATTTCGTAATAGATTTTTAATTATAGAGAAACTAACAGGCCACTCTGATTCATTGTGGATAAATTTTGACATCGTTTTAATCACATGCTTAACAAATCCTCATAAATTTATGGTGTAATGTCCTATGAAAGGAAGGGACGGAAAAACAACGTTGGGGGGAGAAAAGATCAAAAAGGATGGGGTGGAGAAAACTGGCCAAAGGTATGCGGTTACAATTCTGATGGTGACACAGCCACCGCTGCCAAGGCCTTTTTTTATGCGCCTGATTTCATTGATTATCGGAATATCATATTATACTGTCGGATTAATTTTAAAAATTCTCCATTCTCATTAAGATAATCTGAATTTCAAAAGATCATAAGTCGATTAATAATAATAACTAATCGAAACAGTAAACTATTTGAATTTTTCCCCTTAGGTTTTGTTGACTAGTGGAATATCCCATTATACTAGTACTAAAATTTATTAGGTGTGAATGGATTTATGGATCAGAAATCAGAACAGCTTGAAAAAATCAATGAGCGGTTTACAAAACTGCTGTTAAAGCATCAGGGGCGAATCTATGGCTATATTTTAACCTTAGTCCCCAACCTGACTGATGCCGAAGATATTTTTCAAGATGTCGTTATGGTGATGTGCCAAAAATTTGATAAATTCGAAGGGGAGCACTTTTCAGCTTGGGGTATAGAAATTGCACGAAATAAAGTGTTAAAATACCGTTTCAAGCATGCAACTTCAAAGGTTGTTTTAGATGAAGATGTTTTAGGTCGATTGATCGAGCGAGCATCACAGAAGTTCCAGCAGCAAGAAGATCGCATTGAACATTTAGATCATTGCATTCAAAAGTTAAACGCCACGGATCAAAAGCTATTAGAGTTTCGATATAAGGTAGGCATGAAAGTTAAAGAAATTTCCGCCACTGTTAATCGTCCAGTCACAGCGTTATACCAAGCATTTTCTCGTATTCAATTATCATTGCGTGAGTGTGTTCATCGCCAAAAAATGATTGAGGATCGTTAATATGTCAATTTTTGAGAAAAATAGACTAAGTGAATTGATTGTTTTAGCGATGAGTGAAACAATCACGCTTGATCAAGTCAAAGAATTAAACCAACATTTGCGGGAAGATGAGCAAGCCTTGGATCTTTATATGGAAATTATGGAGATTAATTCTCAATTGGCTCATAAAAGTGGCGTAGCTAGCGATGTAATGGAAGGGTTTTCAAGTCAACAGTTGATGCGAGAATATGTTGAGTTAGATGAATCCATTGCATCTGAACGTGATAAAACTAATCGTCAAAAACTTGAAAAAACGGTTCAGGCTAAAGCTAAAGAAAAGTTAGATGCTTATATGGCACTACAAAAAACAGATAAAGTCAATCCTCATCTAACTTATAATACTGCTTTGGCAAAAGTAACTGAAACAAAGAACTTACTTATACGAGTTGGTGCCTTGGCAGCATGCTTACTTGTTTGTGTTGTTTCTTATTTTCTATTAAACAATATCAATAACAAATCTGTTGCAAAAATAATTAATCAATATCAAAGCCAATGGTTAAATGAGCCAGGCGAATTAATAACAAAAACAATTTATACTTTAGAAAGCGGTTTTTCTGAAATCGAGTTCAATGATGGGGCAAAGATCATTCTCGAAGGACCATCTGAGATTGTATTTGAGTCGGCTAATGGGGCTTACTTGAAACGTGGAAAGCTTGTGGCCAATGTGCCACCACAAGCGTATGGTTTTATAGTGAATACACCTGGGGCTACGATTGTTGACATTGGGACACAATTTGGTGTTTTTGTTGATGATCAGATGGACAGTCAATTAACAGTTTTTAAAGGTGCTGTTGAGTTAGCGTTAAAAGGCGATGATCAGTTTCAGCAAGTGGAATCTGGAAAAACGACTAAAATTACCTATCACGATAAGTTAATAAAAGATGTAACGCCTCAAGAAATGCCAGAGCGATTTTCTTTACGGTTACCCAATGATTCTAAGCCATTTGAAAAGAATTTTACAAATCTTAAAAATTGCTTAAAAGACTTGGAAACATATTATTACTTACCTTTAGATTCTCAGGAAAACATCGATGCGATTGAAGGTGTCGATGCAAGCCATGTGGATTTTACGCCAAGGGCGATTGGTGGATTTAATTACAAAAGCAATCATGCGGCTCAATTTAATAGTCATGCCAGTGAGATTATGATTCATGCAGAAACTATCTTTAATCAAGCATCTCCATATCAATGGAGAAATGGGTTTACGTTGAGTTTTTGGTTGAAGCCAGGCCATCTTGAAAAGCAAATGACTTATGATGTGGTTAACTTTAATCAGTTTAAAATATATATAGAACGATCCATGAATGATAAGCTGGTGGTAACGGCTGATTACGTTAATAAAGACAAGCAAGAGGGAGGGTATACACTTGTTTCTTCTACAGATTTCGAGATGGAAGAAGGTCAATGGACGCATGTTGTATTTTCCATTAATAGCGAGGAAATTAATTTATTTATGAATGGTTTTCACCAAGAAGCGAGTAAAAAAATTGGTCAATATGCTAAAGTGAACGACCAGTTAGAACTCATTCAGTTTGGTAGTAAATTAAACTATGGCATGAGCTCGTCAGATGTGTTTTTTGTACTTGATGATATTATTCTAGCTCAATACTTTTTACGAGATGATGATATAGAATGCTTAATATTACCATAAGATAAATAAAAAGGGTGAATCAATCGTTGTTGGTACCATCCATTGATCCACCCAGATCAACAAATAAGGCTAAAACCCTATTTGAATAGACCTTCCATTCTATTCTTTCTTAAGGTTTAACTCAAGTCTTATTCACTTACTCAATTAAGTCTAGATGTATGCGTGTTGTGGAGTTTTAGAACTTTAATCAATTGAAAGGAAGTGCAGTGATGAATAAACTTCAACGTAAATGGTATGCGCTCTTAGGAGGCATATTGTCTTTAGCAATCTCTTTACCAAACCTTCAGGCCGATTCATGGACACCGCCGGTCAGCTCCGGTGGGGTGGATGGTGTACACATGGCCGTGCTCCATACCGATAAAATTCATGTGATTGGAGCTGTGGATTCGGGTGGTTCACCTTATCGTGTTTTTGATATTACCAGCCCATTGACGGGAACAAGCGGATCACATACCGCGAACCATTTTTGTGCCGGGCATACCGTTTTAGCAGATGGTAGCTTTCTAATGGTTGATGGTGAGACCCCACGGCATGTCAGTATTTACAATACGGATGCTCAATCATGGTCTGTTGTTAGCCAGATGGCAGAAACAAGAATTCGCTGGTATCCATCAACCATTATTATGGGGAATGGTAAAGCAGTAACATTTGGTGGTGTGGCACCAGGTGGCAGCGCACCTAATGTTCTATCCGCTGAGGTATTTGATCCTGCGACAAATAATTCTGTTTTTCTTAATGGTGGTGCGAATGTCTTGCAATATCAGGATGTAGGTAATGCTTACCCACGTATATTTTTAGTTCCGACAAATAATTCTAATCCAAATATTTTCAAAGTCTTTCATTGCGGTGTCGCTGCTCAATCCTGGTTTTATACCATCAATACAGATACAAATACCAGTACACCTAGCAATGGGCCGACAGATTCCCAAACACCACCAGCGAGTGGTGGCGAACCTGCCGGACGTTTGCAAGCGATCTATGTTCGTTTGCATGATGGCCGAGTTATTTCAGGTGGTGGTACAGAAATTGATGGTTCAGAAGGGACTGTCTCGAGCACCGTTTCAATTGTAGATCCGCAGGCAGCAAGTCCGACATGGACCGCGGCGGCTAACATGAATGCCCCGCGTGCTTTCTTTTTAGCTACTTTACTGGCTGATGGACAAGTCCTTGCTTATGGCGGTGACTTCGGTACAGGAAGTACGGTTGAAGTTTATAATCCTACTGCGAACACTTGGACCAATAAAGCAAGTATGAGCGTTGATCGTGCTTATCACACAACGGGAATTTTATTGCCTGATGCTCGAGTAATGGTCTCTGGTGGTATTGGTAATAATGGACCAGGGACATCTGGGGAATCTGAGCAAATACAGATTTATTCACCTGATTATCTATCAGCAGGTGCTCGCCCAACCATTACTTCTTCACCTTCAACAGCTGGGTATGGCAGTAACATTAATGTAGGCTACACCTCTAGCAGTGCAATTACCGATGTTGTTTTGCAGCGTCCAGGTTCTTCGACGCACAGTTTTACTTATAACATGATTGGTGTAAGTCAGTCATCTGGTGATATTGCTGTAACAGACAATGGTTCATCGTTAACAGTTACCATTCCATCCAACCCAACGTTGATTCCACCTGGATACTACATGATGTATATCCATCGTACCAACTCGGGAACAAAGATCCCATCTGTTGGTAAATGGATTCGAATCGATGGCAGTGCACCTCCTGTTGATAACAATCCGCCAAGCCAGCCTAGTATTTCATCTGTGACTGCTAATAGTGAGTCTCAAATAACAGTGATATCAACCGTATCTATCGATGCAGAAGGCAGTAACCCTGTTGAATATCAATTTGATGAAACCACTGGAAATGCAGGGGCAAACGATAGTGGGTGGCAACCAAGCACAACGCATATTGATTCTGGCTTAGCTGCTAGCACTCAATATTGTTATCGTGTACGAGCACGTGATGCTGCAGGTACACCGAACCTGACGGGCTATTCTGGTCCCTCTTGTGCAAACACGCAAGCCGGTCCAGATACCGATCCTCCAACTCCGAATCCAATGACCTTTGCATCAAATCCTGCAAACATTGGTGATGCTGTTATTACGATGACCGTAACCACCGCGAGTGATTTATCACCACCCGTCGAATATGAAATCGATGAAACCACCGGTAACACAGGTGGTAGCGATCGCAGTTGGTCAATCCTCACAGGTCATATCGATGTTGAATTGCAAGCAGGTACTCAGTATTGCTATCGTGTTCGTGCTCGTGACAACTTAGGTAATATCGGTAGCTATTCTAGTACACAATGTGCTACAACGGCTGCGGAAGATGGTTTTGTTGATATTACAGCTGGCCCGGGAACAGATTTCTTCCCTGCCAATGTCACAATTAATGTCGGTGATACGGTGCAATGGACATTCATTGAAGATGGCCATAATGTATGGGCCGGTCTGTCAGGAAATCATAATTATCTTCTTGGTCAACCTCAAATAGATGCAAATACCATATTTAAATCAACGGTAGATAAAAATACAACGAATCCATCAGGTGTGACTTTTAATGTCACCTTTGATCAGAATTTCTTAGACGCTGCAGCTGGTGATGGTGGAGCTTCCAATATTTATAATTATCATTGTCATGTGCATGGTAGTGGTGCTCCTGAATTTATGTTTGGCGCAATTACTGTTAATGGTGGCACTGATACAGCGGCTCCAATTCCAAATCCAATGACTTTTGCCACGGCTCCGAATGCTACAGGGCCTAACGCGATTACGATGACAGCAACCACTGCTGTGGATGCTCAAAGTAGTCCTGTTGAATATTTCTTTACTGAATTATCTGGT
>JANQJS010000022.1 GCA_028281535.1 Sedimentisphaerales bacterium
CCCGCACCGGCATCCAGTGATCCGATGATCATGGTCCCAAGATTGGACTCAATCGAACCGCTGACAAAGGTTGGATTTTGAGCCGCATCAAAAGTTCCATCGACATACCACTTCACGCCGTTAGGATCATCTCGGTCCACTGACACAGCCACGTGGTGCCAACAAGTGTCCGCAATGGTTGATGCTGTGTTGTAGAGATCCTGATTGCCGTTCACATCCTCGACCCGCAAGGCAACAATATCCTGGGGAAAGATGAAGGCTTCCCAGCCACCGTCTGTCGACGAACTATTATCAAAACTATCTGCTATACCATGAAAGAATTGGTTTAAATCCCGACGCACCCAGAAGGCGATTGAAAAATCTCCGGTTCCCAGTTCTGTGACATTGGCAGCCGTGATCTGTCCCGGCGCTCCAACAAAATTGGGAAAGACGGCCGCTTGCTGCAGGGCCGGCGGAACATTGGGATCAAAACTAACCTGCGCCCCAACAACCCCATTAGCTGTACCAACGCTATCATTACCGTTACCCAAAAACTCATACTCATGCAATAACCCCGCTGAAACAACGCTGGGCAAAGTCAACATACTCAGAAAAAACAAATGCAACAGGTTTAATCGCTTTGTGAGAAACATACTCACCTCCAGGTTCAGGTATTTAGTATTAAATCAATTTAATGACATAACAACGATACGGGGACGAATGGTTCGATCAAATTCCACAGAGCCAGTTGGTCCACTGAATCAGGCCATCGGAGAGTGTCACATCATCGTCACCATCAAAGTCCGCACCGCCACAAAATCCGCAATCTACGTTTAGCCACAACTGGGTAAATAAACTAAAATCGATTATGTTAACCGATCCGATCGCATCGAGGTTCCCATCACACTGATGCTCATAGGCACCCATGTCGACCACCGGCGGTCCGTTGATCCCGGTGTCGGTTGTGGGCAGGTCATCCACGATACGGATGCGGCCTGCAAGATCGAAGGGAATGTGCTCGGAGGTATCGGAATCATCGTCCAGGTCAAAGGTATCGGCCGGAACGAGGTTGGGATCCCCCGCGTCGATACAGGGCGAGCCGGCCGCAAGGCGATAGTCGTTGTCGGCGAAGGTATTCGGATCGTTATCCAGACCATCGGCATCGACAAACAAGGGGTCGGCGTTGATGTTACCAGTTCCAGCGCCACTCCAACCACCCATGATATTGCTGTAGCTTACCGTTAAAGTGCCACTGTTGACGTGAATCTGTGCGGATTCATCCATTCCGCCGGTGTCGCTGTTTTGCCAAAAAATACTATTGGCCACATTAGGATCGCCAAACTCATTGGATAAACCACCACCACTACTAACGGCGACATTCATAGCAAACGTGCAGTTGATGATCTGAATATCGCTAGCATCTAAAGCAAAAACTCCACCACCCTCATTTGTTACTAGGTTATTACTAAAGATAGAGTTGGTCAATACAACAGATCCGTTACCATCAATAGACATCCCGCCACCGTCGCCCACGTTATTATTGGGATCACCCATTGTCTTATTGTTTGTAAAGGTACTGCTATTCATAATGAGATTGCTGCCTGAGTTATATATCCCGCCGCCATTTTGAATAGCAAGATTGTTATCAAAGAAGCAGTCGGTAATCGTGGTCGAGTTACTCTCGCTGTCAAATATCGCCCCACCGCTAATGTCTGTCTGGTTACTTTTAAAAATACAGTTATTTATCTCAAGAGAGTTCTCTGTATTAGCCATCCCACCGCCTTCCTGCGTCGCCATGTTATTCTCAAATGTACATTGATTCATGGTTAGGGAACCATCGCTGGTGTGCATCCCGCCGCCTAGCCCCGTCGTCATATTATTCTTAAATATGCTGCTATTCACAATGATATTGCTGCTTGAGTTATCCATTCCTCCGCCATTTCCAAGCCCACCACTGGCTAGATTGCTATCAAAGAGACAGTTAGTAATCGTGAGAGAGCTCGAGCCGTTAAATATCGCCCCACCACTGGTAAGGGCTGACTGGTTACTTTTAAAAATACAGTCATTTATCTCAGGAGAGCTGGCCGAATTATACATCCCGCCGCCTTCCAGCGTCGCTATGTTGTCCTCAAATGTACATTGATTCACGGTTGGTGAACTACTTTCGTTATACATCCCACCGCCACTAACATTCGCAAGATTATTCTTAAAGATGCAGTGATTGACTGTCGGGGAACTGTTGACGTTATACATCCCACCGCCATCATTGTTTGGGGAACTCCCATTGGCGTTGCCGCCGGTGATGGTGAAACCTTGTAGTATGGTATTGGGATCTTCTCCGCTGACGCATTGGACAACATGGAAGTGGCCGGTGCCATCAATGAGCGTGTTGTTGGGATCGCCGCTGTTGCTGCGGAGTATAATCGCTTTTCCCAGAAAATCGATCGATTCAAAATAGGTCTGCGGGTCAGCCTCAATAATATCATCGTTGACAGCAGCATCAATGGCATCCTGCAGGCCATAGTAATCCGTTGCTTGAGTCAGATTATGAACGGGCTGCGTATCACATCCGTTAGGTATTCCGTCGCCATCGCTATCAGCTGTGTCGTCAAAGCCCGGACAAATATCACAACCATCCGGGACTCCATCGCTATCGTTATCAACCGTGTCATCAAAACCCGGGCAGATATCCATATCATCACACACGCCGTCGGCATCCGTATCACCGCTGGCATTATTGCCTTCACAAGCATCGCATCCATCTGGAATACCGTCGCCATCCGTATCGAGTGCATCGTCAAATCCCTGACAGATATCGTCGCAGTTGAGTACGCCATCATTGTCTTCATCTTCCGGCACAAAAGCGTACAGATTCTGTACCTCCGTTACGTTCAGGGCGTGATCATAAATCTGCACCAGCCCCAACGCCCCCGACAGACCCGCACCGGCATCCAGTGATCCGATGATCATGGTCCCAAGATTGGACTCAATCGAACCGCTGACAAAGGTTGGATTCTGAGACGAATCGAAAGCTCCATCAACATACCACTTCACGCCGTTAGGATCATCCCGGTCCACCGACACTGCCACGTGGTGCCAGCAATTGTCCGTGATGGTTGATGAGGTGGCGTAAACATCCTGATTGCCATTTACATCCTCTACCCGCAAGGCAACAATATCCAGGGGAAAGATAAAGGCTTCCCAGCCGCCATCCGTCGACGAACTATTATCAAAACTATCTGCTATACCATGAAAGAATTGGTTTAAATCCCGACGCACCCAGAAGGCGATCGAATAATCTCCGGTCCCCAGTTCTGTGACATTGGCAGCCGTGATCTGCCCTGGTGCTCCAACAAAATTGGGAAAGACGGCCGCCTGTTGCAGGGCCAGTGGAACATTGGGATCAAAACCTACCTGCGCCCCCACAACCCCATTGGCTGTACCAACGCTATCATCACCGTTACCCAAAAACTCATACTCATGCAATAACCCCGCTGAAGCAACGCTGGTTAAAGTCGAGATAACAACTAAAATCAATTGAATTTCAAAACGCAGTTTCATGATAGCCCCTTTAATCAAAAATTTTTTATTAGCCTTACACATATTCAAATTGTCCCCCTAACAAGTTCCCTCACACTGAGGCCATCTAGTTGGTTGACATGATTACAAAGTCCAGAATATTATGCAACAGGTTTCATCGCTTTGTGGGAAACATGCTAACCTGAAGTTTTTGCAAGTATTTAGGTATTAAAGTCGATTTAATGACAACGAAGAGGGATACACCTGTGTGATTTCTCATATTTACCTCCGAAGCAATCAATCTACCAAATCTGTTTGTGAGGTCAAATTAAAAATGATTAGCTAGAAATCGAGATCGAAGTTGACAAAAATAGCATCATAATAGACTGCGATGTATGGATGAATCAATTTAAAAGAGATGTGATATCGCACACTGCCCAAAAACTCATCTGCCCCTTAAATAATGCTTAAAGTTCTCACTCATAACAATGATTAACGCACTTATAAAAAATGAAATGGTGTAGGACGACTTACATGAGCTAGGATTAAAAAGATAAATAACACGCCCGACAGGATTCGAACCTGTGACCTACGGTTTAGAAGACCGTTGCTCTATCCAGCTGAGCTACGGGCGCTTATGAGGATTTATGCCGCAAATTAATGTGACACTATATCAATTTGAACTGGAGAAGTCAAACCAATTGCGGAAGAGATAACTATTTAAATAGCAATTAGTTGAATAGGAAACTCAGGGCATTAATCGCCTGGCTTCCCCCATTAGAGTGCTAGAATATTAAAATCATCCGAGATGATCGGATTGGATGGCCCGCTAAGTTTTTTCACATTAAAAGTGGTTTCACCAACCTGATAGCCAATCGACCCAATGGTATTCGCCGCAAAACCAAATACATCACCACTATTTTCAGAAGCAACGGACCCCAGTTTCACAGACTTGATGGCAAACCCAGCGACACGAGAGTTCTTGAAATTATCATCAACACCCGAAACACCCTTCAGCTGCACCTTACCTAAAGTAACTTCCTGATCAATAAAATCAGCTAATTGTGTTGGCAATGTATCCAGAGAATTATCTACCCCAACAAACAAACTGACATTATCCATCGCTCCTGCTGTGACACTACCAACATTCCCTGCAGAACGAATAGTTAAGTTCGCCATAATTTTGGCGACACTTAATTTCTTCAACGCACTTTTTACTGCATTGTCTGTCACAGTTACATCAGCTTGGAAATGATTGGCACTACTAATCGAGCCAATCCAAGGTGCGGTTATAGAATCCTGGTCGGTATCATTATCTTCCCAGGTAGCTACTTTAATGGATTTGATAGGTATGAGTGAATTGATCTCTGTATCAAACACACTCTGAGCTTGCAATGAAAAAGATGCTTTCGCACTCGTGCCTAATCCGATGTTAAAGATATGATTGGCATCGATGTCTTTGGCAACAAATTTCCCGGTGCTCCCCTGAGAAAAATAATCACCGGTCAAATCCGCCCCTTTCATATCCACACTTCCAATGGCTCCATTCAGAATACTGATATTTCTAATTTCAGCCTGCTGGCCTTTGCCTACCTGAAACTTGGCTTTTGATTTTTCGCTTGAACCTGTAATCTGAATATCCGTATCAGTACCATCTAAAATGATCTGACCAGAACCAGGCCCTTTCAATGAGTAAGTCACACCGCGAAATTCCTTTTTGACAGGCTTATCACCTGGATTAACAATTCCAAAGACCAGCTCATCTTCATCAAAATACCCAAAATCTATTTCGTCTTTTACTTCATCATCACCCAAGACTATGGCCAATGGATCATTCCCTGAACTATTCGTTAAGTCGGTTAATACATTGTTTAAATCGGTCACGTCAACGATATAATTATTCGCTTCCAGCCCTTGAAAACTATAAAACCCAATACTATCTGAGGTATTCACAGCTAACGAGGTATCGCCACCATCCAACAAACCATCACCATTCACATCAAGAAATAGTTCCAACGTGACATTTTCCAAGCCAAGTTCTTTTTTGCCAAAAATGCTATCTCCATTCCCATCAGAAAAAACAAAACCACCAATAAACCCAAGTGGCACCGGTGGCGTATCATTGTCAATAATCGTAATCAAATCATCGTCCCCATCACCAATTTCATAATTTGCATTAGCTAAAATGGTTATTTGAACGGTTTCATTGCCTTCAACAATCTCATCATCCACAGGTGTTATAAATAACTTCGTAGATGATAATCCCGTTGGAATAATGATGGAATTATTGATCTGAGTGTAATCGGTATCGTTTTCTGCTGACCCACTGATTGTATAGAAGATCGTTACAGGATCATCGGTAGACCCACTACGCGTAAAAGTAAATTCACCAGGAACCTGGTCGGTTTCTTCTGCTGAAATTCCAGCAACCACATTGACTTCCGGCAACACCACTGGATCAACGGTTACATTTAATGAATCATTGAAGGATTCGTTATTTTCATCTTCTAACGTCACTGTCACATTAAAAGTGTTTACTTCTGTATAGGTATGTGACCCTGTAATCGTTCCAGTATTATTTAGTGGTAATATATCCCAGCCAATATCATCAAACGCGGCAATATCTAATGCGGTCAATTCTTTGCGAGTCCCCACCAATAATGTTGGATCCATCGCCACCTCCACACCACCTTCGGTCACACCTTCAGCAAAGTGTCCTTGCCCACTATCGATGGGAACATTGCCAATACCATCATATTCTGCAACCGTATTTTCCCCAACAAATTCCCCACCCACAATAAGTTCATCCCAAGAATCAGATGTCCCAATACCAAACACATGAGCAATTTCGTGCAAAGCAACAGAGTAAAAGTCATCTTGATTATTACCAATTCCAGAGATATCCGAACCAAAAAACCAATCGGAACTACCACTGTCAAATGTAACAACACCACCCCACTTGCCATAATCTGTGGGACTTGGAAGTAAGCCACCGGTCTCTCCTCTTGCAATCAATATATCAAACCAGGCCTGATTTCCACTAGCTGAAAATCCACCCGGTCCACCAACACCTAATGATGACAAGTTACGCCCCCCGGCATAAATAATGATCTCATTGGCAGCAATGGACAAATTATTCACTTGATGAGATTGTCCCGTACCCGGATGGGTAAATGTTGCCGCCCAGGTATTATTTCCTGATGGCTGAATGGCATCAAGTGTATCGCTAAATCGATTGGCAATATCATCAGCGGCTGACTGTATTAGATCCCTCTTCGCTTGTGTATCAAAGAAATCATTTGTATCCAAGCTGTAATCGATGGTAACAGTAAGAGAGCTTTGTTGTGCAGAGTCAAATTGAACCGTTACAGGCTCTACCGGGGAACCATCGCCCCAATCTACCGTTGCAGTGTAACTTAAATCTGGATCGGCATCACTAAACGTCGCATTGAGACTTAATGTATCATTAACCGTAATCGTGGAATCCTGCCCTACATCTACAGTAATATTTTGCAAGGGCTCTAGTACTGGATCTTCTGAAAAAAGAGTCAACTCTGTCCCTGGCATTGTCGTCAGCAGTACACGCGTTTCCAGAGTTTCCAATTGTAAATTTTGATGTGAATCATTATGAGATGAATTTATATGGTCGAAAGCCGCTCTATCTAAGCGTCGTTTCCCCGCACGTCTGGCCATTTGTCTTAACCGTCTCAGCACCATATCTTGCTCCCATAAATCTATAATGTCGTCTTAAATAATCTATTCTAATAGTGTTTCCACGTCATTATCATATCGTCATATTTTGCATTTTTCACAAAATTTGTACGAATCAAAACAACAATTTTAGTCACTATTGAATCTATTCAATTACAAATACAAGCCTGGAATCAAGTTATAGCTTTTAAACAATAATCATCTTATGTCAGACGAGATACTATTTACCCCTTAGACCGTGAAGCCTGTAAAAATTTCTCAATAACGATGCGATTGACAGGACTAGCTAAATCTCGTTCTGGATGCCACTGCAATGCCTGTAAATACGGATAATCAACGCGTTCGAAGGCTTCAACAATTCCATCTTCGGCAACAGCTGTCGGAGCGAGTCCTTCACCGAGACGATTAATCCCCTGATGATGCCCGCTATTAATGGCTATGGATTCTGTCTGCAACCAATCGAATAACTTTCCGGAATAATCGAGCGTTACAGAATGCTGGGTCATTTGGTCTTTTGGCCCCATATGTTCGACCTTGACTCCGCGTTTTAGATCTGGAATGTGTTGATGAATACTCCCCCCGTGTGCGACATTAATGAGCTGCATGCCTAAACAAAGTGCCAATATCGGCATCTGCTTTTTAGATGCCTGCTCATAAAGCATCAGATCAAATCTCTGCCGTCTGGGATGAATCAGCCTTGCTTTTTTATGGAGTGTTTCACCCCACAACGAAGGATCAATGTCATACCCACCCGTAAAGAGTATACCATCTAACAAGCTTAAGACAGCATCTAACTGAACGATATTATCTGTGGGACAAATGGGAAATGGCAGAGCGCCAAATTCTTCCAGGTAGGAAAAATAGGGCATATCAATATATGCACGTTCAACCCCCTCTTCTGCCACATGGTAATTCATGGCTATACCGATGCGTGGTTTCAAGAGCTTCTTCCTTTTGATTCGGGATTAGTTGCGTTCGCAAGTTTTTACCTACAGCGCATTTCGCCTTTTGAATCTAAGATAATATACAATACATATTAGACACAACGAAATCCTGAAAAGCAACTTTATGGGGCCGGTGTGGTTTTTTGCTCTAATAATTCCGGCTCAGATGTAATAACCGTTATAGTTTCAGGCTGAGTGAGATATTTTGCCGCGATGGCATTCACATCTTCCAAAGTCACTGCCATAATCCGATCTGCATGGTTTTTCGACCAATCATATCCATAGCCGTACAATTCATCCAAAGCCATTGTCATGGCACTATCTGAATTGGTTTGTTTATTCAATATCTCAGCATTTATGCGATTACTTTTAGCCAGATCTAACTCTTCAATAGTAATTTCACCTGATGCCGCCTTTTTGATAAGTGAACGCAGCAGATCGATTACCTGAGGAACTTTTTGAGCTTCACATTGTGCCGTTGCACCAAAATAGCCTGTCAGGAGGCCAAGAAAATTTTCACCCCAAGCGTAATATACCAATTGTTGGCCACGTAAAGTTTCATGAAACCAACCATTATTGCTTCCAACGATTTCACGCAACACTTCCATTGCATAGCGTTCCTGTACGTTAGAAAGTTTCATGCCTGGATATCCGATATAAACAGTCGCCCCCTGTTTTTCCGTCTTTTCAACAAATTTCCGGGAAGTTTTTGGGATAGCATCCTGAGGATAGTCTTCCAACACCATGGGGGATCCTTTTGGAATACCTGAAAATTTTTCACGCACCATAGCTTCAGCTGTGTTGATATCAATATCACCAAAAACGGCAATCACCATACGCGAACCAACGACGGATGCCTTATGAAATTTAGCGATATCTTCACGGGTTAATTGCTCAACAGAATCTTTCAAACCATAGTTTGAAAATTTATAAGGACTGTTCTCGAAAAAATTCTGGCGAAAATGGCTTCTTGCATTTAACTGCCATGAGTTATTTATTTGCTCGATTGTTGCGAGCGATTCTTGCTTGACCTTTACCAATTCGTCATCCAGAAACGTTGGCTTTAAAATCACCTCGCTAAAAATATCAAACGCTTTATCAACATCTTTACTCATCACATCACTTTGATAGTAAAACGTGTTATTTCCAGCACGTGCTTGTATTGTCCCCCCAACATCATCAAAGAAGTTGACGATTTCTAGTGAAGAATAACTTTCTGTCCCTTTAAGAGACAGCCCTGTCATCACATTCGTGATACCATTTATCGACGCATTTTCATCTAATAATCCGCCCATAACATAGCACTGTATATTTACCAATGGCACTGAAGATTCTTGTTTCAACAGAATACGTATGCCATTTTCTAACTCAACCTTCTTCACAACCGTTTGCTTATCTTCAACTGACGTTGTTTCCTCACTTGACTCTAACGGCTTAGAAACTAAAATCGCGGCAAGTTCCTTTTGAGGATCAAAGTATTTATTGGCCATCTCGAGAACTTGTTGGGATGTCACTTTTTGCATATTTTCAACATAATTGCGTGAAAAATGCGGGTCACCTGTTGCTAAATAATCTTCGGCCATACTTGATGCAATTTGCTCAGCTGTTTGATGGGATTTAATATGATCAAACTGCAATCTATTTTTGGCACGGTTGAGTTCAGCATCTGAAACAGGTTCCGTTTTTAAGCGTTCCAGCTCCTCGCGAATGGTCGCTTTAACCACTTCTATATTTTCAGGAGCAAGATAACAAGTAATTGCAAAACTACCTTTAGCCCAGTTGGGTGTCGAATTCCATGCGGTCACATGCACGACCGTTTGATCTTGTTCACGTAAACGGCGATACAACCTTGAGCTTTTACCTTGGCCCAAAATACTGGCCAAAGTGTCCAATGCATAAAGGTCAGGGTGCTGCAATTCAAATGAAGGAAAACCAAAACGCATTTGAGCAGGACCTCGCAAAGAAGGCATCACCTGAATCATTTCTCTTGGCGCAATCACATCGGGCTCTTCTGGCAACACGTTAACTGGATTTGCTCGACGAACTAACCCTTTAAACTCTTTACGAATTGCCTGAAACATGGTTTCTGCATCAATATCACCCGCTATCGAAATGACCATATTATCCGGAACATATTTTTTCTTATAATAATCCAAAATCTGTTGCCGAGTCAATTGCTGTACGATGCTTTGATGCCCAATAATGGGATATTTTGCAGGATGAACTTTATAACGCAATTCATCAAAGACCTTAAAAAGCTGCCGTCTGGGATCTGTCGCACCCATTTCTAATTCACGCTGAACCACACCCCATTCACGATCAAATTCATCATCAGGAAATGCTGGCTTTGTGACCCAATCCGCGATTAAATTCAGAGCCGTTCCGACATGTTGTGAAGGAACGGTCAAATAATAGCAGGTCATCGCTTTACTTGTAAATGCATTATAGCGTGCCCCTGTCTGCTGAATGATCTGGCGGGATTCTTCTTCACTGCGAGTGGTCGTCGTTCCACCCGCTAATAGATGCTCAAACAAATGACTTACGCCTGAACCCAACAAATCATCTTCATAAATACTTCCTGTACGAACATACAATCTAACAGCGGCAACCGAAGCAGTGTGGTTTTCTTTGACAATAGCCACCATCCCATTTTCCAGGGTAGCAACAATCTCATCAGGTTCATCGACCAATCGTATTTCTTGTGCGGTCCAGGGAATAACAGCTTCATTACCGGCATCCTGACCAAAGACATGAATAGGCATGAGTAAAAGAATGAACATCATTTGGGTAAGATTCATTTTCGTCATAATATTTCACCCCAACAGGTAAATCTGATTTGAAATGTTTTAAGTAAACTAGTTACCAAATTGTGTAAGGCATTCTAACCTAAACATCACGCTGTTTTCGCTCTTCCTTTTCAACTTCTGCCAGATAAGATAAAGTGCGTTCTAACTCGCTTTTTAAATGACGTACACATAGCAAGCTTTTTACACGCGTCAGCAACTCAAGTTTGTTGACGGGCTTACTAAGAAAATCATCGACGCCGCTATCTATACCCCGCTCCACGTCCCCGAGTTCATTTAAGGCCGTCACCATAATCACTGGAATATCACGATATTTCGGATCTCCTTTGATTTTTCGACAAACCTCAAAACCACTCATACGTGGCATCATTACATCAAGCAGAATCAGATCGGGCTGAGATTTTTCTATTTCCTCGAGACCATAAACACCATCCTCTGCGATGCGAATCTGGCAATCTAATGTTTCAAGATAGGCACAAAGTAATTCCGCATTCTGTGGATTATCATCGACAATCAAAATTTCTTTTTGCTTGGTTTCGCTAGAATCTTTTACAGGTTCGCTTGCCATAGTTCCCTTTTCAAAAAACCGTTATAACTCTCTAATTATTAAACTGTTAGTCATTAATTTGGCATTATAACAAGGCTTGATCCAGTCGTCCAGCCTGCAAAGCAGTAAAATCAAGCCAAATATTTAGATCTGGACATACCTATCATCGATTATTCATCGCGAAATTGATCAATAATTTGTCGAACTTGAGGCAATATATATTGATCTTCCAAACCTGGCAGACCTGACATAGCCTTAGCACTTTGTGCCAATTGATCTGGGAGTGAAGCGGCAGTATCAACAAATAAGACCTGTTGACCACGCAAGCAACACAAACCACCCCCTTCACCGCCTAGAAATTCATGACGAACTTCTATTTTAAGCTTTTCTGCCAGGTCCAATAACTCTGCTAATAAGACATTCTGTTCCATGATTTCAAGTAAACTTTCATCAGTTTCCGATAATGCTCTATATAATTTTGTCGAAAAGTGTCTATCTATGATTTGCCTGTATCTTAGCAGAATATTGTGGCAGGCCAAATAGCAAAAATACACAATTAACGCCCATTGCAGGAGAAAGCATTGTCAGGTTTACTAAAACAAAGACAATCGTTACATCAACGCATCAGAGACAACGAAGCTCAAATCAATCAATTGGAAGAGCAAATCCGTGTCACGCATAAAATGGCATCTATGGGCACCATGGTCGGTATGGTTGCACATGAATTTAACAATTTGCTCGTGCCCATTATCAATTACGCGGAATTAGCACTAAAAGACGAAGATGATCGCGAATTAACACACAAAGCTCTCACCAAAACATTAGAACATGGCCAACGCGCTTCAAGTATTGTTAAAAGCATGTTAGGTATGATTCGCATACAAGACCAAATCCATGAAGCCATTGATGTCCAAGAACTTGTCAATGAAACCCTACAGTGTATCACGAGAGATCTCAGCAAAGATAAAATTATGGTGTCTCAGGCAATTCCAGACACTCTTTTTGTTTTTGGAGATCCTAGCCAACTATTACAGGTCCTCTTTAATATCATCATTAATGCTCGCCAAGCGATGCTCCAACGAGGTGGGACTTTGAAAATCGAGGCAAAACCTCGTGGCACAAAAACTGAGATCACCATATCTGATACAGGCTGCGGCATACCAGACGATTTAATCGATAAAATATTTGACCCTTTTGTCTCAACTAAAACGAACGAAACCAAATCAGACCTGAAAGGTACCGGCCTGGGTCTTGCTGTATGCCGAGATATTATCGAAGCTCATCATGGATCAATTAATGTAAAAAGCCAGCTTAATCAGGGAACCCTATTTACCATTACTTTACCACAAAACCCAAACACATAATCAACGCCCTTATTAAATATGACCAAACTGTTTCTACAAAATAATTATTATGCCGCGGTATTGTTAATTTGCTTTTTAAACCTCACACTACTCGGCGAGGACAACAAACCCGCTTCATCTGAACCAACCAAAGCAAATCAACAATCAGAACATTCTCATATTAACGACAAGGAATTTATATTATCAATCATCAATGATATCAACGAAGCAAATGATCCAAATGACCCAAACGCACTCATTGAGCCCAATGAAATCCTTGCCTTTGAACAACTACTACATAATATAAAATCAAACCAAAAAGCAAGCCTCCAAAAACCAGCGACTTACTGGCAGAAACGCTACCATCACCAAGTAACACACCACACTTTTAATGTGACACAATATCCTTACCATCACCAAGGCATACCGTATGCTCAGAAAAATATCATAGAAACAATGAAACCTGAAGAGTCACCCGAGACCAAACAGACTCCTGCAAACCAAACTGATTCAAAATTAAGCATTACTGATGACTCCTTAGACGAATGGCGATTTAAGCTAGAAATTGTCTATGAACTAATTTACAAATGGCGATCACTCAATGAATCAGACAAAGCGCTCATTGAAATCGTTAGAGGAATCGAATTAACCAGAACTAACACGAAAATTTACCGACTCAATCCCAAACTCGCCGTTGAAGTCAAAAGAACGCTTGGGCAAATCTCACGAGCAAACTATAAATTTGACATGATCAGCCGCTTAACGATTAGCACCATCCTTTCCGGAAAACCATCACAAACACTGATAAATCTATTAGACAAACAATACACAGACCTGGAAAGCCTAGTATCCCTCATAGCCGAACAAAATGATGAAATTGGTGTTGTCATAGGTCTTGGTAAATTTGAAAGAAATCAGGTAGCACCAGAATATCTTCATCGACTAGATTACACTGAACACCTCCTGCCAGTCACAACGGCTGACTCACCAGACACTCTCATGCAAAAATAAGCCCCTTGCCTTTGCGACAAAATCAATTAAAATAGGCCCCTGGAAATAGTTAACTGAGAAATCTATCATTATATTGATTTTAGCAACGGAAAGGTTATTTTATGGCGTTAAAGCAAGTAATCCGCCTCGGACACTCACCCGACCCTGATGATGCATTTATGTTTTATGGCCTGGCGAAAGGGTTTGTGGACAGCGGCCCCTTTGAGTTTGAGCATATCCTCAAAGATATACAGACTTTAAATGATTGGGCACTGGAAGGAAAACTCGAGGTGACGGCTGTAAGTGTGCATGCGTATGCGTACCTTCAGGATCAATACGCGATTCTGACCAGCGGCGCAAGCATGGGTGCGACTGAATTGGCTGATTACGAACCCCAACCTGGTATCGATTCATTCGAAACGCAAAAAACCTCAACGGGCGCTCACGGGCCCATGATCGTTGCGAAAGAAAATGTCCAACTCGAAGATCTTAAAGATAAAACCATTGCTGTTCCCGGTACCCGCACCAGTGCTTTTCTAGCTCTACAACTTGCGGTCGGATCAGTTAATTATGAAGTCATGATGTTTGACGAAATCATAGATGCCGTAGAAGAGGGTCGCGTTGACGCTGGCCTGATCATCCATGAAGGCCAACTCACCTATCAAAATCACGGACTTACCTGCCTACTGGATCTAGGAAAATGGTGGTTTGAAAAAACAAGCCTCCCTATGCCATTAGGCTGCAATTTAATACGTCGTGACTTAGGCCCGGAAATCATGAGCCAGGTCAGCGAAATCTTGAAACAAAGTATCCTCTATAGCCTGCAACACCGCGACGAAGCAGTGGAATATGCTTTACAATTTGGTCGCGGCCTTGACAATTCGCTCGCAGATCAATTCGTAGGATTATATGTTAATTCTTGGACCATTGATTACGGCCCCAAAGGACGTAAAGCTCTCCAAGAATTTCTAGATAAAGGACACCAGGCCGACTTGGTGCCACAAGTTCGACCACTTGAATTTGTATAATAATTGAATCTCAATAAAGTATTACTTTGATGTCATGCATTAAATTGAAAAGTATACATCAAATTTTATCAGCGCAAAAAAAATGCTCACGAAAATGTGAGCATTTTTTATATCTTAATTTTACTGTTCATCTAAACCAAAACAGCTTCCTGTTCTGCAAAAAGATTTTTGGCTTCACCCACCAAATAGAAGCTACCTGTAATACAAATCAAATCACCTGTTGTAATCGCAGGAGAAGCGACCTGAATGGCTTCCTTGAGGTTTCTGGCAGTCTGGCACATTTTACCACAAATATCGGTATATTTAGCAGCAAGATCTTCAGGATATACGGCACGCGGCGAATTGACGCGTGTGAAAATCACTTTGTCTGCACCATATTGCAATTCACGAAGCATGCCATCGACATCCTTGTCTTCACAGCAGCCAAAAATCACTACCATAGAATCATAAGGAATATGCTGCCCGGTAGCCTGAATCAAAACACGGATACTTGCAGCATTATGAGCACCATCGACCAACACACGTGGGTCATTGTTGATAATTTCCATACGACCAGGCAGGTCGGTATTTGCCAATCCATCCACTGCTGAAGTGTCATCAATCTTAAATCCATTCACTTTCAATTGATCCAGTAATGACAGAGCCAAACCACAATTCAATGCCTGGTGTTCGCCATACAGAGGCACAGGCAAGTGTTCAAACTTACTGGTACTCGTCGTTAAACAAATTCGGTTGTGAGGGCCTAAGCTACGTGAAGACTCAAACCGACATGAATAATCAATATCTTTGCCAGTGAAACGCAAAGGCACGCCTAGCTTATTCGCTTCGGCACGTAGAACCTTAGCAACCTCAGGCTCCTGACTAACAGAAATGACAGGCACATCCTTTTTGAAAATCCCTGCTTTTTCCGTAGCAATCGCTTTTAAAGTAGACCCCAATTGACGCTGGTGATCCATGCTAATACTGGAAATCCCTATCGCCTCAGGCTCAATCACATTTGTGCTATCCAGTCGACCACCTAAGCCAGTCTCAATGATGGCAATATCTACTTTTTCATTGGCAAAATGCAAAAAGGAGACAACAGTCAAAATCTCAAAAAAAGTGGGAGGATCTTTTTCCATTTTACGGATAAAAGGTGCTACTTTTTTGATTAAACGTGTTAGCCCAGCTTCACTGATCATTTGACCTTTGATCTGGATACGCTCACGTAGATTCAAGACATGAGGTGATATGTACATTCCAACCTTGAGACCGCTGGCTTTGAGCATTTCTCCCAGCATGGTGCAAGTAGAACTCTTGCCCTTTGTACCAGCAATATGGACAGATTTGAACTTTTTATGCGGATCACCCAGTTCTTTGAGCAATTTGGTCATTCGCTTTAAGCTAAATGTGTCCTCATTGTATTTGTATCTCTTTGCTGATTCGTAATTTGTGTAACTGAACAAAAACGAAATCGCTGATTTATAGCTAGAGATCGTCGTCGTTTTTTTGGCTTTACTAATCACTGCTCTTTCCCTGTGTAGTAGAGTTTGTTAAACTAACCATAGCCCTTCAGTATAGATCGAAATTATTGGAATTTCAAGCCTTAAGTTGTTTAATTTGAAATATTTAGTTATAATACGCATTGTGATAGTTCATTCTTTTATAACTTGCTGTCAACAATAACCATACGAGGCTAACCTAATTTAAACGCTTTAAACAGCGGCTGTGAGAAACTCACAGATCCGTTAACTTAGGTACTATTTAACGATTATTATGGCAAACATTGAAAGAAAACGGCATCCGACCAACTTAACAGCCATGTTGCTTTTGTTACTATTATCTACGCTATTATCAGACGTTTGTTTGGCAAAAAATGACTCCCTGCTCCATTTACCTTGTGGCTCGGAGACAGCGAATACGAGCCCTGCCCTGGCTGATACCCAAGACCGAATCGATACGCTTGACCAGGCAGGCCTATACGAGCTCATCAATAAAGCGAAGCTGAAACTCCCTTTCTCCCCGTTCAAATGCATTATTTCGCCCCAGCACTTGCTAGATTGCCCAGAAAATTACCGTGGCTTTCTGTTAAAATTTGAGGTCCTGCTTCATAACGAATCAGAGCCACTCATTGTTTCACGTGAAACAGAGCCCCCTCAGGAATACGTGGCAGCCAAAATCACAGGTAATCATATCAATTCAAAGTATCATTTACATTACCCAACTATCATTATCTTACCAGAAAACTCCACAAAGCTGGTTGACCGAATGAGCCTGGAAGGGTATTTTTATATGATCCTACGAACTCAGACACAGGCGAGCAAAAATGACAAAGGTCCCAAGCAATTGGACTATCTGGTATTTGTGGCCAACCGCCTGACTGAAATCAAAGATAAAGAAAATTTATCGACGAATAAGGAAACGCCTAAACCATATTTTTTAATTGGCACGATCATCCTGGTGATGATTTGGATTTTCCAGCGACGATATATTTATAATAAATTTAAACGTCCCAAGGCGTAATAACTCAGGAGCAGACACTATCAATACATACAAAGATTTAACCGGTGACATCGTTCCCGTTGATTTAGGCGATCGCAGCTACCCGATTTATGTTACCAGCAACCAGCTTGATAAATTTGCGGATGTTTACCAGCATCATTGCGGCAATAAACGCGCGGTGATCATTACTGACAACAATGTCGCAATTCACTACCTTGAGCTTGTTACTAAAGGTTTAACCAATAAAGGCATCGAGGTCCACTCTATCACAGTCAAGGCTGGCGAAGCCTCAAAATGCATGAAAGTAGTTGAAGATTGCTTTGACAAGCTTTTTGATTTTAATGTCGAACGCAGCGATACAGTCATTGCATTGGGTGGAGGCGTCGTGGGCGATTTGGCTGGTTTTGTTGCTGCATCGTTTAAACGTGGTGTGAGCTATATTCAATTTCCTACGACCTTATTAGCTATGGTTGACAGCAGCATTGGTGGTAAAACAGGGATCAATCACCCTCGTGGAAAAAACATGATCGGTGCATTCCACCAACCTAAGCTGGTTTTTTGCGATACGAAAACATTAGATACGCTGCCCAAACGCGAATTAAGTTGCGGCTTAGCAGAAACGATCAAGCATTCTGTCATACGTGACAAAAACTTTTTCGAACACCTCGTCGAAAACCGTGAAGGAATTTTGAGCTTAGAATCTGAACTTGTACGACAGCTGGTTAAACGTAATTGCGAAATCAAAGCATCCGTTGTTTCTGAAGATGAAAAAGAATCAGGCTTGCGGGGCATATTAAATTACGGCCATACCATCGGGCATACTTTTGAAACGCTGCTCAGCCATATGGATTTACATCACGGTGAAGCGATCTCTCGCGGGATGGTGGCTGTGACTCGAATCGCTGCAAAACGTAATATGATAAGTGAGTCTGATAGCCAACGGATTATAGATCTTCTTGAAGCTTATAATCTTCCTATTAATTTTGATACCGCCCTACCCGTGGATGATATTTACCAAACCATGCAGCATGACAAAAAGGTCACAGCAGGCAAAATTAACTTTGTCCTACCTACAGCGATAGGTGATTGTACATTTAAGAATGATTTAACCGAAGAAGAAATCAAATGGTCAATTGAATCTCTTCAAAAATAAACTTGCTTTTGTTTTATCTCGTGGAAAGACTGGAGGTCGAAAGTTGGTCGGAAAAAAACTCATTAGATATATATGTTTGTGTAGCATTTTTTGCTTATTTCAGTTACAGCTCAATGGGCAATTTTTTTCCCCACCATCTAATCGGCCAGTTGATCCCACCCCTACCCCTCCAGCACCCCAAGTGCCATCCATTCCAGGAGTAACCTATGATTATTTAGCACCCCTTATAGAAACGAGAGAAGACCAGCCCATTGTTAATGCAGTAAGAAGAGGAAACATCAAAAGAGTTCGTCAATATATCGTAAATGGTAAAGACATTAACGCAACGGCTTACACTACAGGCGCAACCCTTCTTACAGAAGCGATTGTGCATAACCAACTTGATATCGCAAAATTATTGATAGACAACAAGGTGTCTCTTCGAAAAAAAGATACATCCAAATTCCGAGCTCTTCATTATGCCGCAGCAACTGGTAATTTGGATGCTGTTGATCTTCTCATTGAATATGGCGCAACCGTAGATCCTGACGATATTTTACTATGTATGAAAGCAACAAGACGTATCATCTATGAATCTCATCAGCCAACAATTAATGTCTATATTGAAATATACGAAACCCTGCTCAGAAACGGAGCAACGATTGATCAATTTAAGAATATGGGCCAAACAAGTATTTTACGATATTTTAAGGGACAACAAGCGATTTCTTTCATACGTTTTCTTCTTAAAAAAGGTTGCGATATCAATGGAGCTAACAGGGGTGGCTACACGTTACTGATGCAAGTGCTACAACAAAAAGACGAAGAAGATAAAATTAAAATAATGCGTTTTATGCTCGGTAATGGTGCCGATATTAACGCTCAAAATACATACCAAAGAAATATTCTTATGCAAACGCTCATGGAATCTGAGCTCGCTGAAAAACCTAAAATAATTCACTTTCTCGTAAAAAAAGGGGTCGATCTCAATGCGCAAGATAACAAAGGAAAAACATTCCTCTTGCAACTCATTGAAAGAAAAACAGAGCTTCCAAAGAAAAATATCATTTATTATCTTATAAAAAATGGGGCAGATGTAAATATTCAAGATCATGAATCAAAGACGGCTAGCATGTATTGCCTTACCCATTTCCAACCACCCGATACAAAAAAAATGATCCAGCTACTCCTCAAGTATGGTGCAGATATTAACGCAAAAGACAAGCATAACAACACCCTTTTACTTTTAGTGATCAATAAATACCAAGGGAATGACTTTCTTGATTTTCTCAAATATTTATTAGAACAGGGAGCACATATTAACATTGATGGAATTAAACACACCACACCACTTATCGCGACCATCAATAAAATGGGCGACAGAGATGATTTACTGGCGATCATAGAATCACTATTCCTCAAAAAAGATGCCGATATAAATTTCATTACAAATGGCAGTGAAACAGCACTCAGCGCAGCATTCCGAGTTAAAAGGTTCGACCTCGTGAATTTACTTTTGAAATATCATGCAAATATTAACGCAAAAAGTCACGATGGAAGTCATATTGTTTTAAAAACAATCGGAAGTAATAAAAGCTACTCTGACCTGTCTCGATACAAACAAAACAAAATGCACTTGCAATTGGAACGGTCACTTCAAAATATCAAGAATAAAAATGCGACAACGCAAGTATCAATTATGCAACCTGCGGTAGAACCATATAAAAAATGGGACACCTTAATTAGATACCTATTCGAAAAGAAAATCAACCTTTCTGGCAATCCCAATAAAAAAGGTTTGTCACCGATTGATTATCTATTTCAAATCGTACAAAATTATAGCCATGGCAGACGAAATGGCAAAGATCTCATTTCTATTTTCCCCATACATCAGACCTTAAACAAGCAAGAGATGTCACTTTTTCTATATCACGCCATCAAGTTTTGCGATCTGGAGCAACTAAAAGGTCTATTACAAAAAAACTCGCAACAATTCAATCCCTCATTTAAACACCCATATTACGGCCAGAGTCTTTTGCATACAGCGATCATACATAAAAAATTAGATATCACCGATTACTTCATTACCAATAAAGCAGATTTGACTCAAACAACTTTAATGCCTTATAGTCATTATTCTTTCGACCGGATAGTTAATCGAGGCTTAAACAGTTATTCTCGAAATACTCCACAGGAATTTAGAAAGAAAGAGCACACCTATACCCCTTTAATGTTGGCGATAAGAACCAATAACGTTAAATTATATCGAGCATTGAAGAGGAAAGGGGCTATAGGATCACCTGAAGATAGATTAGGATTGTCCATCGCTATTGAATTTCGTGCTAACAAAGTCATACGCGAGATATTAAAACATGTACCAAATTTAAATAGATATATATATGATGAAAAGCCCATTATTTTTCAAACGGTAAAACATTCTCAGGTAGAAGCCTATAAATTATTAAAAAAGGCTGGGGCGAATATTCACGCAACAGATAATAATGGCAATACGCTAATTACCTATTATTTAATTCGATTGAACTATGGCCATCCAATTCTTGAACAATATGATTTTCTTAAACAACTTGTTAATAGCAAGATTGATTTAACGGCAAAAAACAATGAAGGAAAAACTGCGGCAGATTATGCAAAAAATCATCAAATGCGCAAGATACTTGGGATATCTGAACAGAAAAATAGACGCCTACTAATTCCCAGATTTCAAACTCGCTAGTTTTCACAACCATTGACAAACCTGCCTAGTTTCTATACAATGGGTATACCCAAAGTTACAACAAAGGCCTTTCTACCTCCTACCATTCAACCTCGATAGGAGTCGTAACATGTATCTCAATCTGCGCGTAAGCCATCTCGTTATTTTGTTAACAAGCCTGAATTTTTGTATGTCATGCATTGTTGGTCAAGAACCAAAACCCAAACGTCCAAATATCTTATTCTGTATTTCAGATGATCAGTCATGGATACACACTTCTGTCGCTGGTGATCCTGTCGTAAAAACTCCCCACTTTGATCGCATCGCAAAGGAAGGCCTTCTATTCACAAACTCGTTTACTGCATGTCCTTCCTGCTCCCCCTCACGAGCGGCAATTTTAACAGGACAAGATTTCTGGCGGCTAGAGGAAGGTGGATTACTTTTCGGACGATTGCGTAAAGATTTTCCTATCTATACCAAACTCCTAACAGACGCGGGCTATGCGGTTGGACAAGTTGGTAAAGGCTATGGACCTGCTCACCAGGAATTTGATTTCACCTGGCAGTCTCCTTGCGGGGAAAGTTGGGATGTAGAACAAGAATTAGAAGAACAGGAGGAAGAAGAAGGTATCGAGATGATTGATTATGCCGCGGGCTTTTCGCAATTCATGGAGGCCAAGAAAAAAGACCAACCATTCTGTTTCTGGTATGGCGGCTATGAACCTCATCGTGATTTTGTTTATGGCAGCGGACAAAAAGCAGGACTCGATCCTAAAAAAGTCAATGTCCCCCCATTCCTGCCTGACAGCGAAGAGATTAGAAATGACATCAGCGATTACCTCTATGAAATTGAGCATTTCGATAAACATCTTGGAAAAATGCTGCAAACACTTGAAACCCATGGTGAGTTGGATAATACCATCATCATTGTGACTTCTGATAATGGCATGCCTTTCCCTCGCGCCAAAGCAACAGCTTATAATTACGGAACCCATATGCCGCTTGCTATCCGTTGGGGAAAAGGCATTAAGAATCCAGGCCGAATCATTGAAGATTTTGTGAACCATATCGACTTTGCCCCTACTTTTTTAGAGATGGCAGGTTTAAAAGCTCCACATAATATGACAGGAAAAAGCCTACTACCCATTTTTAACTCAACCTCTGAAGGACTGGTTGATAAAAATCGCACCATGACCGTTACTGGCTTAGAGCGCCACGTCTGGGCTCGACCAGAAGGCAAACCCTATCCAACCCGCGCCATTTATACTAAAGATTTTGTATATATTCGCAACTATGAGCCTGATCGCTGGCCTATGGGGAATCCAGATTTTGTTGCATCGCATCAGGGACTTTATGGCGACATTGATGCGGGCCCCACAAAAAGTTATATGCTAAAACACCAAAACAACAAAAAAGTGAATACCCTATTCGAAATGTCATTTGGCAAACGACCATTGGAAGAACTTTATAAAAGAGATGATCCAGAACAACTAAACAATCTCGCGAATGATCCGAAGTATCAATCAATTAAGAAAAATTTATCACAACGCTTAATATCGTATCAAAAACAGACGAATGATCCGCGGGTTGAAGGAAAATCACTATGGGATGACTACCCTTTTTATGCTGACAAAAAATATCTCAAAGGAACATATCTAGACGAATACAATTCGCAATAGTCGTCTGGAATTTTATAAATAATTCGCACATAAAAAAAGCAGGAGATCACATTTGTTTCTCCTGCTTATTGGTCATTGCGAGTATCGTTTAATTAATTTTAGAACGGATTACGGACAAGGGCAATTACAACATTGTGTTGTTGCAGTATTTTCATACCACATCACACCAATGCCACGGCTACTCGTACCAGCTTGTTGCTCAGATGTCAACACGTCTTTATCGCAGTCTCCATCCATATCAACTAAGATAACATTATCATACTTATCATTCTGGCTACTTGTACCTGATATCGTATTATATGTCCAGTTCGTATTTGAATCAATCACATCACCGCTACCTGTATCGTCATGTGATATCCAAATAACGTTATGCTTTGTTCCTGAACCATTTACTGTCGTCAGAACAATATCATTCTTACAATCTCCATCAATATCGCCAATAGCGATCCCTTTGGCATTCGCAATATTTTTTCCATCAATCGTTACATTGGAATAATCAACAACAATGGGAGCATCAAAATAATCATCTGATTTGTTACTATTTTTTTTATATACTTTGATTTTTTTTTGATTGTGTACACCTGCAACAAGATAATGATTACCTGAGCCATCTAAAATATCATAGGCTGCAAATTGAGTTCGATTGGTTGAATCAACATGCAATCCTTCCCATTCGGCTTTTTGGTTGCCAGATGTTCCCGGATTAACATGAATCCAAATGCCTTTATGATTATCATTTTCGCGCTTGCTAGCAATGATATCATCATCGCCATCATCATCGACATCTACCATTAAAACATTCATGATCCATTTACCTTTCATCGTATCGCCAATTGGGTGATAATCCCAATTGCTCATAATATTTGGATCCAATGAAGAATTACTGTCATTACGAACACCGCCTGGGTGCTCTAGCCAACCTAATTTTTTCCCCTGATTATCTCTAGAGCCAATGATTAAATCTTTTTTACCATCCTCATTGATATCATAGGGATGCACATGCAACCAAGGTTTCCCTGCGGCATTTGTGAAGGCTGAACTCTCTGTATCTGGATACTCATAATTTGATGTAGACCAGTGGATGACTACATCTTTTTCATTGGCAATACATGCAGTAACAATATCTAGATAGGTGTCTCCATCAATATCTACAGCTACGGCACCTTCCGCACCATTTCCACTGTTTAACGTTTCTTTTTCTGTCCACAGATTTTTATTTGATGATGCCCCTGGATTAAACAGAACCATTGTTTTTCCACCTAAAACTAATGGAGATACAACATCATAATCACTATCGCCATCTATTTTGGCAATAAATACACCATCCGGTGCTTTATCTGAAGATCCCGACGGTTTCCAAATAATATGCTGTGGCCAACTAGCAAAGATAACATTTGTGTACAAAGACAATGTCATCACAAGTACCATACTCACAATTATTTTCTTGATTAACTTTAGCATAATTTTCTCCTTTCGTTTAGATATTTAAGCTAACGTTAAAATAACAAAACGATTCCCGACATACTCGACAATAAACCACTTCGATAGTATCAGATTACATGTGATAATCCAATTTGAAATTCGTTAATTTATAATTTTTTTCCTAGAAGAAAACCTTGCTTACATAGTATATGTGTACGTATACATTTAAATTTTCTATAAATAGATCTATTACATAAATTAATCATTTTATGTAATAGCAAATAATACGTATCACCTTATAAAAATTATTACATTCTATGATTAATCATAATTAAATGTTATATCAGTTATGCCCCTTCCATTTCAGCTGATATGCAATAACTTTTTAATAGGCGCAATTGCCCTGGTAAAACGTTAATAAGATATAAACTACTCTACGAGTCTGGTTAAAATACAACTATCCCAAATAGAATCTATGCTGTCGATCTACCATCCTATCAAGTTGGATATTGTTACAAGAAATGAAAGGCGGCGGTGGGATTCGAACCCACGATGGCGGATTTGCAATCCGCTGCCTTAGTCCACTTGGCCACGCCGCCTTGGTAAACGGATAACTATAACTCATTTATGGGCTTCTGTCAATCATCTGGTTTTTGCAATTTTAGGTCCGATATCAGTCCAACTAGGGAAAATGAGTACAAAAAACCATTGATTTCATTTCTTGATTATCGCTCTTTCAAAGGCATCAGGAGCCCCCTGATGCCTTTTTTAATCGCTACAATCGGAATATTCTGCATTTTCTAAATACCTTCTCCTGCTACAATCGTAAATTATTGGCATTTTTACGCTAATATCCCATTTTCAGGTAAGGTTTGATTGTAAATTTTCGATAAGGCCTATAAGAGTTGGGAAAAAAATTATCGGTCGGAAACGTTCCTACCTGTTTCTTCCCAACCCCCGGCTAAATACGCATTTAGTGTGAACCGATAGATATTGTAACGTTATAACGCTAGTTTATTGAAGAGTTTATTTAATTACATAGGCCTGAAAATTTGAACTCAAATGGACACAATAAGTTCGAGCTGAATGACGATGTTCTTGGGTTTGACCTTCTAAAAGAGTTAGAAGAACAAACCAGCGAAAAGATACGTCAGCAACGCTCATCTGAACGAATCACTGTAAAATCAAAAGTGATTCTTCAACCTGGTAACTCCAGTGAACTGATGAAGTTTAAGCTTCAAGGGATCACGGGAGATATCTCCTCAGGCGGTACGCGCATCCTTTTCCCCTTGCCTATACACGTTGGCGATATTTACCGTTTATTGTTTGACCCAGTAACTCTAGAACTTCCCATGGTTTTTGCACGGTGCTTAAGATGTAGACTGATTCGCGAAGATGCCTATGAAGCAGGATTCAGTTTCTTTACCCCCGTCAAATTACCTTATGCAGCAACAGAAGAACCCGATATTACGAGCTTGATCTAACATGAGAACAATAGCAATAGCAAATCATAAAGGTGGTTGTGGCAAAACAACAACAGCAGTGAACCTGGCAGCAGCCTTTGCTTCATGGGGTCAAAGAGTATTACTCGTTGATCTGGATCCGCAGTCACATAGCACAATGACTGTTGGTGTTGATCCAGATGATGTACAAAAAAGTGTGTATGAAATTTTTAATCGTAAGGCTCAAAGCCTGGATCACTTGATCCACGATTCCAATATTGATAATCTTAAAATCCTTCCGAGTCATATCGATCTTTCGATCATTGATTCGAATACTGCAGCTATCGAAGGCCGCGAATATTTATTACGGCAAGCACTTTCCCTATTGCAAGATCGATTTGATATTTGCGTGATTGATTGCAGTCCAGCCATGAATGTATTAACGATTAATGGTTTGGTGGCTTGTCAGGAAATTATCATCCCAGTCCAAACGCATTACTATGCATTGGAAGGACTCAAACAATTGCTTAGCAGTTTTGTTAATATTAAGAAAACCTACAATCCCGATATTCGAATACTTGGCGTGTTAATGACCTTGGTAGAAAACCGTACCTGTATCCACAAAGAGATCCAGGAGCAATTACGCCAACAGCTGGGCGATTTGGTTTTTGATACAGTCATTCACAAAAATGTTCAATTAGCTGAAGCCCCTAGCGTACGAGAACCAATTTTAACCTATGCGCCAAAGAGCAGGGGCGCGCTGGATCACATGGCATTAGCAAGGGAGATCATGGGTCATGAAGAAACGCAAAACCAGTAGAATCAGCGAGAGCATTGCATCCATCCTGGATGACATTCCCCTATCCGAAATTAGCGGCGGAAATGCATCTGCATTTCAAGAAAACGATCAATCCAATACCACTGTTTGCGAAGAAGATATTTCTGCACTTGAATCAACTTCAGATTCAACCGAAGGTGAAACATTAGAAACATTTGATGCACCTGTAGTAGATCCTCCTGATTTTTCGATTCAAAATGAAGTGGAAACCAATGAAACAACCGAAGCAGAAACGCCCGTATCCAATGCCATATCTGATATCGCATCAGAAGTTAAAGCATTGCAAGATGAGCCTCAGTTTGCTGAACCATCTTCAGAAACAATTGAACCGTCTCAAGAAAAACAACCTGAGCCCGTTCAAGAGAAAGATGACTATGCTGATGTTCAACTCGAACAAACACAACCAGAAATTAATGTATCACTAAATACGCCCTCTTATTTGTCGACCAGTGATCCATTCAAATCTTTTAGTGACCATACGACAAATACAGAACCGAGTTTTGATCAAGAAGAACCAACCTCCAAGCCGGAGCCTGTTGCGGCCCCACAATCTCAAGTGGAAACTGATGTCGAAATAGAGTCAACGGAGATACCGACCGAAACAGATAAAGATGCTACATCTGATGAAGACAAAACGCCACTTACAGAAATTGAACTATTTGATGAACAAGTCTCTGTAGTATATAGCCAAATTGCTAAGCTTGCAGGTGAAGTGACATCAAAATCAGCATTTTATAAACAAGCTCTGGAGATGGCCGCTAAACCATTTTCCAGTCCCTACGCGACAATTTATGTCAATCTTGGAAGCGAAGTTGTAGAGCATAGCTGGTACAATCCACAATCCCATCCTGATTTCTGGGAACCGATTGTCAATAACTTCCAAGCGGAATCACTGTCCCATAACCAATCTAATTTGAGATTTTTTACAACAAAACGTGCAGAAAATAATATTTCGGTCGCGTTGATCTCAACGCCGATAAGAAGTGCCAGTGGTAGCCAGATTGGTTGCATAGTCATGGTCATACGATGCGTGAACCAAAATCACGCCAAAGCCAATTTGACGGTCATGGAATCAATGGCTAGTTTGATTTCCTGCTGTGGAGACACCATAGGAGTTATTGCTACAGGACCTGGTCAAGCAACCAGCAAAGATCAATCGACCCTTGGCAAGCTATTAACCAAACTAGCAGGCTATTCCTCGCAACATGAATTAGCCTTTGCTTTGACCAATAACTTACGAAATAAAACAGATTGTGAATTGGTTGCTCTTGGATTAATCGTTCATAAAAAAGCCAAAATTGTCTCTATATCAGGTCAGGATGAGGTTAAAACCAATAGCCCTGACGTTGCCGTTCTTCAGGAAGTTATGGAAGAATGCTATGATATGGATGACATTATCATGTATCAAGCTCAGAGAAATGAATATGAAGACGAACAAACAGGTGGTCATCGTATTCACAAACAATGGCATGAATCTTCTAATAAGTTTTCTGTAGCTTCGATTCCATTACACTCTGATGAAGGTTACGTTACAGTCATCAGCTTAAAACGAAATGGTAATAATCCATTTACGTTGAGAGAATTAGAAAAAATCCGCGAAATGACTCAACCCTATGCCGCTGCATTTACCATTGTGGATCGGGCAAATCGCAACCTGCTCTCGCATTCATTTGAAGTACTCAGGTCGGGCATGCATGAATTAGTACAACCAAGTGCCTGGACCAAAAAAATCATGACCGCTTGCTTCGTGATCTTTATGAGTTGGTTTATCTTTGGTTCGATGGAATATCGCGTCACAGTACCTGCCACAATCGTTCCTGCTGAAATAAGACATATGGCAACACCCGAGAGTGGTATTTTAAAAGAAATTTCTGCCATCAAGGGTCAGCAAGTTTCCAAAGGGGATATATTATGCGTTTTTAAGCATGACACCCTCCTTCTGGAACGAAAACAATACATGGCACAATATGAAATGGCAAAAATCGAAGAAAAGAAATCGATTTCAAAAAATGCTGTCACTGAAGCACGCATCGCACGAGCCAACAAAGATTTGGCCAAAGCAAAACTTGATATTGTTAACAAAAAAATTGATCAGGCCATCATACGAGCTCCGTTTGATGGGCTTGTCGTTGAGGGCGATCTACGCAAACGCGTAGGAGAAATTCTTCCACAAGGTGAACCACTGTTTGAACTAGCATCGAGCAACAATTGGATGCTCGAATTAAAAGTTCCTGAATATTATAGCATTGATATTGATGCCGATTTAAAAGGTAAATTTGCCACCAATGCAAAACCAGACATAACACACGATCTGACCGTACTAAGAATCAATCCTAAAGGAGAAGTCGTGGATACCAAAAACATCTACAAAGGTGATGCAGAGGTAACTATGAATGAACCTTGGGTCAAAGCAGGTATGGAAGGCGTGGCCAAAATTTCGGTAGAAGACCGCCCTGTCTGGTGGGTAACATTCCACCGTATGATTAACTTTGTCCGATTAAAATTATGGCTGTAAATGAATCAAATCCACAGGATAGACAAGACCTCGCTTCTCGATTGCATGACACCCATGTCGGATTAAGAAGTGACCTGGAGATCCATCGCCATATTTTTCGCGAAGAAGCCTCCTATGTTATACGTGACCCATTGAATTTGCAGCATTATCGTGTATCGAAACATGAATACCAGATTCTTTCTCATCTCACCGACGATAAAAGCCTATCTGAAATTTTTGCAGAACTGGTTGCAACGAATAAAATAAAGGAATCAGAAGAAGAATCCTTTTATGAATTTGTTTTCTCATTGCATCAGCAGAGCTTTTTAAACTTACCCGTATCAAACGACAAGGTCTTATATCGACGTTATCAAAATAAAGTTAACGCACGACGAAAAAGCAAACTGATTGGATTTTTGTTTTTACAAATTCCATTGTTTAATCCGGACACCATTTTAGATAAGACGGTAAATTGGTTTCGACCTTTATTTACCAAAACCTGTTTTATCTTCTGGTTGTTCCTTATGGCGATAGGCAATTATATCCTAATTGCTCAACATGAAGCACTGCTTACCCCTATGAGCAGTATGTTTACGCTAAAAAACATCATCATCATGTGGACAACTTTGATTATACTCAAAGTGATTCATGAATTTGGGCACGCCTATGCGTGTAAAATTCATAATGGATACGTTCCCGAAATAGGTATTTACCTTATTGCATTTACCCCCTGTGCTTACGTTGATGTGACATCTTCATGGGGATTTACTCGCAAACGTGATCGTATCATTGTCGGTTTAGGTGGTATTTATTTTGAATCCTATATCGCCTTATTTGCCTTGTTTACCTGGGCTATGAGCAGTGATCCATTTATCAAAATGGTGTGCCATAACACATTTTTCATGGCATCACTCATCACATTATTTATGAATATAAATCCTCTAATGCGGTTTGACGGCTACTATATTTTAAGTGACTTAATCGAAGTCCCTAACCTCAGAAGCCGTTCACAGAAATTTGTCAAGAATATCTTAAAAAGAACCTTTTTGGGAATTGAAACAGAACCTATTAATCATTCCCGATCAATTCGTTCATTTCTATTTATCTTTGGGATAGCCAGTACGCTCTATCGAATTTTTATTGTCATGACCATTGCCGCGGTTATTGCAACGAAAGCATTTATCGTGGGGATCATGATGGCGATTTTCTATCTGCTAACAGAAATTGTTAAATCAATATATGGAACGGTTAATTACCTCTGGCGATCACCAGAAGCGGCTCCGGTTCGAAGACGTGCGATAATAATCAGCATTATCCTCCTGGTAGGTGTCCCATTTGTGGTATGCATGGTCCCGATTCCATCTCACATCCGCCCGACAGGCTTGGTGGTAAAAGAAAATGAAACCATTATCCGATCACCACACGACGGATTTATCAACTACACCAATGATTTGAATAATCAGGATATCTCTTCCAATATCGTTCTGGCAAAACTAACCAGCCCTGCGGTAAATGAAAAATATCTCGACACAAAAGCCAGGTTGGAATCCAGCCAATTAAAACTGGATGCCTATCGCAATACACCAGCAAAACGTGCCTTTTACATCGAACAAAAGAAAATTCATGCGGCCTTAAAAGAACAGCTAAAACATCGACAAGTCGAGATGAATAAGCTGGAAATTTATTCAGGTAAAGCAGGCTATCTGGTGAATGGACTTAAAGAAAAAGATAAGGGCCGTTATTTAAAAATTGGTGACGAAATCGGTACCATCATTTCAGGTAATTGGATGGTCAAAGCCTATTTAACAGACGAAGAGATTGCATCATCTCAACCACAAGTTGGTCAAAAGGTCGAATACAAGTGCAAAACTGTCGATAGCCCAACTCTCAAAGGTAAAATCATTAAAATTGCACCGGCAGGTAGTCACAGCTTAGATATGCCAGCATTAACCAATTTAGCAGATGGTAACATTGAAGTTGACCTTGATAGTAGTGAAACCAAAATCCCCTATTTTGAAGTTGTTATCGCATTAGAAGAAGGTGATTTTGACAAATTACGCTATGGCATGACCGGTGAAATTAAACTGCGATCAACAGCACAAGCATTAGGTTTGACATTGACCCAGAAAATTATGCGATTCACCAATAAATTGCACCAAAATTAGCGTTGTCATTGGATGGCCGGAGTGTTTTTTAAAAACAAATAATATAACTTCCCTTCCTGGTATGTCTGGCCAGCCCTTTGCCCTGCCTTGTCCCCTTGCCCCATATAGATATCACAGCGACCTGGAGCTCGGATGGCCCCGCCGGTATCTTGGTCTAGCACAAAGCCGCTATAGGATTGATATCGAATATTGTTCAAAGATCCAGAAGGCAGCGTCGTTTCAATAAAGGCAAGACAACCACGCGGATAGATACTTTTATCTGTAGCAATGGTACTCATGGCGACCACAGGCTCATTCAAGCTGCCCCGAGGTTCACTTGGGCTATTTTCAAAAAAGACATACCTCGGATTACGATTTACATAATTCACAACTTCCTGTGAATGACGTTTAAAATAATCGATCATGGTTGAGAGGGACATTTTCTTTTTAGGTATCTTCTTTTCATTAACTAAATCTTTGGCAATACTATGGTAGTCATGGCCATTATTCGCCGCATATCCGACCGTAAATAGTTGGCCATCTGAAGTGCGAATTTTAGCTGAACCTTGAACGTGTGCAATATAGGCTTCAAAAGGATCTTTAAGCCAAACCAATTCTTGCCCCTGTAACATTCCGCTTTCAGTAATTTGACGTCGATCTGGGTATTTTGTCACCTGCCCATTCGACAGACGCCTGCCAAGAATTTTTCCATCAGCCCCTTTGACCAAATCGCCAGGCTTTTTATACAATGGATACTTATAACGTTGATCCGCATGTTTTGATCCATCAAAAATCGGCGTATAATAGCCTGTAAAAAGAACCGTTCCTTTGCCATCCCAACCCACAGACATATACACATCAAAGTTCTGGCGAATCGCCTGATTTAATTGCTCTGGTGTTAAGTTTTGAGACAATAGCCGGTCAAAGGCTTCAAGGCTTTTTAAGGCATGTTGATGCGTAATATTCATATAGGGAAACCAGGTTTGACTAGATGGTTTTTTGAGATACTGAATGCTATGCTGTATGGCCTTGCGGCAATTTGTCAAATTAGATCCAGCCATACTGAAATCAGGATAATGAGATAGATTAATTTTCTGTAATGCTAGCTGTCCTGGCGCCAGTGGTTTATCATACTGAGGTTCATTGCTTTGACACCCCCCAAAGAGCCCTGAAACGATCCATAACAAAAGTAAAAGCAGCTTATGCTTCATAGTAACTCCTGATAATATTTACAACATCCTTGTTATGGATAATTTATAACGCTGAAATTCTATTTGTCAATTATTAATAAGCAAAAACATGGGTAGAAACAACTCGTTAATAATCATTAATTTAACCTTTTAATTTAATGCACGTTTTTACTAAAAATCTTGACAATTTACATCAAGTGCGTGCCTTTCAACGTATTGGTCAACTCTATTTAAAAAATAGTCATTCTCCGCTGACACGATGACACATAACATTTATCTTGTTTTAAATTACCCTGATTGATTAAAAATTACGGACAGGTTCCCCATACCGGACGAGGATCTGTCCAGCTGGTGGCAAAGGTATCAAAGTCACTAGGTTCAGTGGGACTAAAATCGACACACCATCCATATTATTGCTAGTTAAATGCTGATGCATTTTGGAACATCGAATCCATCCTGGCAACATTCCCTGTATCTCAATTTCAAAAACCAATTTTATCCGGCTATATATTACTTATATCAGCCCCATCGCCAGAAAACTCCCACAATTGTTTGCCCACTTCAATTTCAATGATAAAGGCGCCTGCAACTCCTATTAGATCAATCTCTTCGGCATCAATAGAAAATGTTCCTTGATTAAAATCCATTTTCAACGACGTGATGTTGCCTTTCTGACCTTCATATGTGAGCTTGCCTTCGCGAACATCTGAGTCGGATATTGTTATTCTTTCATTGTAACTTTTATTTGTGGTCTTAGAGGTGATTGAAAAATAAATTTCATTAAACCAGCCGACGTCCTTCAGGCTACCATCGATCGTTCCTGAAATTGAAAAGGAACCTTTCTGAGTGGCTGTGTTATTGTATGGCTTAATGATCAATTTCGTTATCGTAGGACTGGCTGGATTTTCAATAGGATCTGTTGGAATTTGATGAACAAAAGAGACTACATCCGTCACATCCAAAATGGTTTTGCTATCCATCTCTACGCGTTTACGCTCACCACGTCGTACAAATTCAAGCGTTGATTCACCAGGCATGCGAATTCCCACCTCGCCATCAAACACAGACAATACACTGAATGATTCATCAACCAACACACCAAATTCTGTTCCCAGATCAACAAATTCAGCGTGCGGCGTTTTTATCGTAAACCCTTTAGCGTGCGGCGGCACACTTGCCACAAGCTTGCCTTGTGCCAAGTAGGCGCCATTTGCCAAATCGGGTTTCATCTCTGCCGGCCCCTCAAGAATCATCTTTACCCCGTTTTCAAACGCGATTTCCACCATCCCTTCTTGCAACTTATAGTCCGTTGTATGTAATAATCTTTGCTTTTCGTCAAACCTTGTCGTTTCGTGCCATTGCGCATTATAAGACTGAACGATCTGAGGAGCAGATTGATGATCATGCGTACTAAAAACCAGCCATAGACTTGCCGTAACGAATAAGCAGACCGCCACAGCAGTCACAAATTTTATTGGCCAGCGAAAACGAGGAAATGGTATTGTTTCAGATGATTTATATCCTCTTTGCGACACGGTGGAATACTGATTCAGATAATCCTCTAATTGCTCTTTAGCTTGCTTTTGTATTTTTTCTTCTAGTGCCTTACGTTTATTCTGATCTGAGATTTGGATATCTTGTAAATCGTAGACCTTCAATTTATGTTGATCCGCACCTATCGAGGGATTGCCACTTTCTCGAAGGATATAAAGAATGCCTTTGGCTTTGCGGCGTAAAAGGGCATGCAATTCAACACATTGATAGAAAAAGTCTACGTGTTCATCGCTCTCATTAAGTAATGTATCTAAACGTAACCACTCTTCATGACTGAGCTGGTCTTGCATCGCCTGACTGATCAGCTGTTCGATTATTTTTTGTGTTTGTTCTGTCATATCTTTTTCTTTCGTGCCATAACGTTTTCGACGCAAAGACGAAGCCCGCGGGTAATTCGGTAAAACGCCTGATATAAGGCTTTTGCCGTTCGATTCAGTTTTTCTGAGATCTCCGGCACTTTGAGATCTTCTTCGTAGCGCATTTCCATCAACTCTTTGTCACGCGGCTCCAGTTTACTCATACACTCTTGAAGTGCCTGACTGCGATGATCGCTCACACTTTGCTGGGTTAACTGTTCAAGGCGCTGCGAAAGACGTTGAACCGTTTCTTCTTTAAACTTGGCATTTGTTTTAAGCTTTTGATGTAAATTCATTGTTTTGTTTCGGGCGATCGTCATACCCCAGGCCAAAAAATTACTATCAGGCTGAAAATCCTCGAATTTATTATGCATCACCAAAGCGGTTTCCTGTAAAAGATCGTCCGCATCGGTTTGATTCAACACCATCGCCAAAATATAACTATAAAGCTGGTCCTGATGTTCTAAAAAGAGGGTCGTAAAGGCTTTAGGTTCGGGATCTAGCTGCGAAGCATCACCCGTTAATTTTTGATCATCCATAACTTATCCTATTGAAACTTAGTTTTAACCATAAATAGATTTGTCTAAACCAGAAAATCTCAGGCTTAAATTATAAATTATTTTCTCAAATATGTAGAATCGACCATATCGCCCTCAAATATGCCATTTCATCATTATTTTAGTAAATTTACTTATTTTTTCTCATTTTTGCCCTGAGATTTTCGACGGTCAATAAATATAGACATATATAAAGTGTCTCACGAAAACGTGAGCATGAGAAGTCGACTGAAATCCATATTTTTGGTTGTGAATACAACTAAAAAGCCTGGCAACATGCTAAATGAATCATCATTTGATTTGGAGGGAGAAAACGTTCCCCAAATCGTTTGAATCCATTCATATTCCACCTGGCTACCGCGAATTTCTCAAAAACGAACTTTGACAACTATTTTTTGGAGAAAACCTAATGGATAGATTACCTTTATCACCTGTTTTAAGATTTGGACTGCTACTCTTCTTTGCCACGACAGCGTTAAGCCAGGCAGCGGTGATTACGGTCGATACCCATAACGATGTTGTGGATGGAAACACAAGCTCTATTGCGAATTTGATCGCGACGCCCGGTAGTGATAGCAACATCAGTTTACGAGAAGCCATTACCGCAGCGAACAATACGCCTGGATCTGACGAAATTTTCTTTTCTGATAGTCTCGCAGGAACCCCGATCGTACTCAATATCGGTAGTAGCAATGAAGATAATAACGTTGATGGCGATCTGGATATCACTGACCCGAACGGTATGTCGATAGAATGGTTTTCAAACGCAAGTGCAATCGTCATTGACGGCAATAACAGCGAACGCGTCTTTGACCATCATGAAGGCAGATTATACCTATTTGGTTTAACCATTCGCAACGGCAACAGCAGTTTGCCTGGCGGCGGTATACGCTCCAACGTGTCGTCCTCGGCCGAATTGATCATCGAAAATTCTACCGTGACGAATAACACTGCACAAAGAGGAGGAGGAATCTATACCGATGGGCCATTATCGCGGTTGACTGTAAACCGTTGTATATTTTCAAATAACCAAGCGGATTATGGTGGTGGTATCAACCTTAGTTCTAATTTCCAGGATGTCATCACCGATATTCAAGCTTCTCTTTTTAGTAATAATATTGCCATGTCTTCCGGTGGAGCAATAGCTTACACCACTGGTTCTGGTATATTTCAAATCGACCGATGTCTGTTCGTAGGTAACCAGACAAATCTTTTAATTCCTGAGGAGTCAGTGGTGGGAGGAGGCGCTTTTTTTACGGAAGGTACTACGGGGACAATCCTCATTAGTTACAGTTCGTTTGAGAACAATACTGCCCGGGGAAATGGCGGTGCGATAACCCGTTTTCAAAACAACCATCTTTCTTCCGACAACAACTTTATCATTGATCAATGTAGTATAACTGGCAATAGTGCAGGCTTCGATGGTGGGGGGATCTTTGACTTTGGTAGCGGAAGCCCCCATGTAACCATGATTCGTAACACAACGATCTCTGATAATCAGGCCAATCGGTCAGGTGGAGGTCTATATAGTAGGAATGTTTATGATACTTTGTTGAATTTCGTTACGATGACCGACAATACTGCGGACAACGACAATGATGGTACTGGCGACGGTGGTGGAATCTATACATTTGGCGTTGGTAATGAAGCTAATATCCAAAATAGCATCATACAGGGCAATATAGATAAGAGCACACCCGCCAATAATGACTGCTTTAATGTCGGCAGCCCCGCCCCAATTTCACTCGGCGGTAATGTCTTTGGTTTGAATACAGGATGTCCGGTTACGGGAAGTGACACAACCGGTGCAGCTCTGCTGGGACCGCTGCAAGCCAATGGTGGTCCGCTGATTCCCAGCTCTTTGCCTTGGATCAAATTCAAGCCGGTTCACATGCCGACACACGCCTTGCTGCCTGGTAGCGCGGCGATTGATTTTGCCACGTGTGGCAGTATTAATATGGATCAGCGAAACCATGCCCGAGCCGACGGCAACTGCGATGCCGGTGCGTTCGAAGACCCACTTGCGTTGATTGTTACCACGGCCAACGATGTCGTTGACAGTGATCCCAATGACGTACTGGATTTGGTCACGAATCCTGGAACCGACGGTAAGATCAGTCTGCGTGAAGCGATCACTGCCTCTAACATCTCACCGTGGATCGATACGATTACATTTGATCCCAATACTAACGGCGTGCCCATCGTGTTGGATATTGGCACCACGGAAGGAGAACATATTCCGAATGAAGGCCAAAACAATGATGGTGATCTGGACATCGACGATTCGACAGGGACCGTCATCATCGGTAACGGGCAAAATAATACCATCATCGACGGCAATGATACCGAACGTGTGATAGACCACCGCACAGGGGATTTGACCTTGTCCGATTTAACCATTCGCAATGGTCGGACACAAGGTTTTGACGTGGGCAGCGGAATCAGAACCAACGAATGTGCTCTGATCATGAATCGTTGTACGGTGTCAGATAATCTCTCTAGTACTGATGGTGGCGCTATTGTATATGATAATTCATCGTTCGGCATTGTCTTTTTGAACGACTCGATGTTTCTCAATAACATCTCTAATCGTTATGGCGGGGCAATGTTTATTGGAACTCGTCAGATGTCCTTTTTTATGGATGGATGCAGCGTTGCTGGCAACCAATCCCTTGGCGACGGTGGTGGAATCTTTTTCTCTAATATTGAGACTAATAATGCGAATGATAGTTTTTACCAGATCACCCATAGTGTTATCGCCAATAACTCTACCACCGGCTTTCTTTCTCATGGCGGTGGTATTGCCATTAATGGTGGTTCATTGGAGGTTGCCCACAGCCAGATCAGTAGCAACCAGGCGAATGATAACGGCGGCGGTATTTCCACTGAAAATGGTACTTTTTTGAACTTTCTTAATAGCACCATCTCCAATAATCAGGCGAATGAACATGGCGGCGGCTTAGCCCTACTGACTGAGGGTAATACTAAAGTAGCAGATTTTAATTTTGTCACAATGACAAATAACAACGCGGATAATGATGCTGACGGCAATGGCGATGGCGGCGGAATCTATGTTAGTAATGCGACAGGAACGGTCAATATTCAAAATTCTATTGTACAGGGCAATGACGACAAAACTGCCGCACAGACTTCCACCGATGATTGTGCGAATACCGGAGGTGGCGCACTCAATAGTTTAGGCGGTAATGTCTTTGGTTTGAGTACGGGTTGTCCGGTGACGATTATTGACACGACCGGTGCGGCTCTACTGGGTCCACTGCAAGACAATGGAGGCATCACACTGACCCACGCCCTACAGCTCGGCAGCGCGGCGATTGACCATGGAGGGTGCGGTGATATTACGAGCGATCAGATTGATCAACCGCGTGACGGTGAATTCTGTGATTCGGGTGCGTTCGAGTTGAGACTGAATTTTAATGGAGATGCTGATTTAAACGCTGACCAGAGGGTGGATATGATCGATTTCTCATTGTTCGAAGGCAACTTCGGCTGCACAGGTTTTTGCATTGCCGATTTGAACAGTGATGGTGCAGCCAACCTCATTGATTTTGGCTTATTCGTTAATGACTGGCTTAGACATGTATTTACTTGTGCGAATCTAAGATTTGATCCGGATCTGACTGACGTTGATTTGGATAACATCCCAGATATTTGTGAGTGCGAAGATGGCAGCGAAGATTGTGTGGTGAACACCACCAGCGGTGTTAAGTATAGTACGATACAAGCCGCCATTGATGCGGCGTCCAACGCGGATGACATTGTCGTCTTTCCGGGTACCTACAACGAGACCATCGATTTTTCAGGTAAAGACATTACGCTAAGAAGTGTCGATCCAAACCATCCATTTATCGTGGAGACAACCATTATTGATTGTGATTGTCCTTCCCCAGCCGAAGATCAGAATGTCGTGTCATTTATCAGCGGTGAAAGCAATGCCGCCCTACTCGCGGGCTTTACCATTCAAGGCGCTAAGAATCAAGTGAATACCGGCACACCCGGCAGCCTGGGCGGCGGCATTCGCATCGATGCTTCAAGCAGCCCGACGATTAAAAATTGTATCATCAAAGATAATGAAATCATTACTGGTAACGCAGATAATCAGGATGGCGGCGGAATTTTTGTGGGTAGCAACTGTTTTCCAATCATTCAGAATTGTAAAATTCTCAACAACACTGCGGGCAATCGTGGAGGTGGAATCTATGTTCAGGGTAACAGCCGACCTGAAGTTACCAATACCCTCATTGCAGAAAATACCGCCGGTGCAACACCAGCGGCATCCAAAGGGTTTGGCGGCGGGGTCTATTGCCAGGGTGGCAATCCATTCAACGGAGACGATAGCGGCTATGTTGCTTTAACAAATTGTACGATCGCCAATAATGTCTCGCGAACGCAAGGCGCCGGTGTGGATGTTGAACAATATGATGACCAGGTCAACCGCGTCGATATCATCAACTGTATTATTTATCATAATACCCTGAACGATCTAACGCCCAGTTCTTTGAATATCGAGCCGGGACGAGATAGCGGTTTTTATAGTGTGACCTATTCAAACATTGAAGGCGGATTTGCTGGAACGGGTAATATCAACAGTGATCCCAATTTTGTGGATCTGGCTGGCGGCGACTATGATCTTTCACTAAGTTCGCCTTGTATTGACGCGGGAGATAATACTGCGATTTCATTACTCACCGATATCAATAGTCATGATCGCAAATTCGATGTCTCGACGATAGCCGACACCGGCAATGGCACCGCCCCCATTGTCGATATGGGAGCCGACGAATTAACACCTTAGTCAAGCGTTCGCCTGTTTAAGTACGCCGCGACCATTTATATAATAATCCGGCTCCGATGTCGCTTACTTTGTAAGTGAGACATGTGGTTTGAGGAATGAAAAAAGGATAAGGTATTTTTAAAATAAACCATTCTGGCAAAAAAGATTTTTAAAAATCAATCAGAGGATAAATAAGGAAAAAGCCATGCAAGAGTGCAAACCAAGCAGAAAGTTAAACAGTGTTTCTTTTTCACACGTATTGCGATTAGGGCTATTGCTCTCTTTCGCGGTTGCGACATTAAGCAAAGCCGCGACTGTTACGGTCAATACCAGCAACGATGTTGTGGATGGAGACACAAGCTCTATTGTGAATCTGATCGCGACGCCCGGCGGTGATAGCAACATCAGTTTACGGGAAGCCATCACCGCAGCTAACAATACCCCTGGACTAGACGAAGTTAACTTTTCTGATGGTATCCCGGGAAATCCTATCGTGCTTACTCACGTCGATGGAGATCTGGATATCACTGACCCGAACGGTTTGACGATCGAAGGAACAACAGACGCGAGTTTAACCGTTATTGACGGCAATGACACCGACCGCGTCTTTGACCATCATGAAGGCAATTTAACGATAATTGGTTTAACCATTCGCAACGGCAATAGTTTGGGTGGCAGCGGCATTCGCTCCAACGTGTCGTCCTCGGCCGAATTGATCATCGAAAATTCTACTGTGACGAATAACACGACATCCGGTGCTGGCGGTGGCCTCTTCGTCTCAGGGCAATTATCACGGTTAACAGTGGACCGTTGTATATTTTCAGATAACCAAGCGTCTTCTTTAATTAGTTTTGGTGGTGCTATCTCTATCTCGACTGCAAACAGTCCGGATATCATCATAGATATTCAAGCTTCTCTTTTTAGCAATAATATTGCTTCGGACAACGGTGGAGCCATAGATAACAGCTCTGTTTCTGGTACATTACAAATCGACAGATGCCTATTCGTAGGTAACCAGGTAACAGATACAAATACTAATAATGGAGGGGGTGCTTTATCTTTGTCTCTTAGTGGTACAACCTTCATTCGTCACAGTTCGTTTGAGAACAATACCAGCGGGAGGGATGGCGGTGCGATTCAGCGACATTCACCAAGTTTCGTACTTTCCGGCAACTTCTTGACCATTGAGCATTGTAGTATAACAGGCAACAGTGCCGGCGATCGAGGCGGTGGAATCTTTGATCTGGATGGCGGCCCGGGTTTAACAACCATTCGTAACACAACCATCTCTGGTAACCGGGCCGATGGCTCTGGTGGAGGTCTGTATAGTGGTAGCGTTTTTACTACGAATCTGGATTTCGTTACGATAACCCAAAACAGTGCGGACAACGACAATGATAGTAATGGCGACGGTGGTGGAATCTTAGCGGGTGGCTTTAATACATTTAATATTCAAAACAGCATCATTCAGGGCAATACGGATAAGAGTACGCCCACCAACGATGACTGCATTACTCTCATCGGTGTCGCTAATTCACTCGGCGGAAATGTCTTTGGTCTGAATACCGGTTGTCCGGTTGATCCAAACGACACGACATTGTCGGCGAATCTCGGTCCGCTGCAAAACAATGGTGGCGACACGCTGACGCATGCCCTACTGCCCGGCAGTGCGGCTATTGACTTTGCTGTTTGCGGTGCCATTACGACCGATCAGATTGATCAACCGCGTGACGATGGTTTCTGCGATTCGGGTGCGTTCGAGTTTACCGTGAATACCAGTAATAATGCCGACTTAAACGGTGATGAAAGGGTGGACATGATCGATTTTTCATTATTCGCTGGCAACTTTGGCTGCACAGGTTTTTGCATTGCCGATTTGAACAGTGACGGTGAAACCAATGTTATTGATCTGAGCTTATGGATTGAAGATTGGCTTAGACATTATAATGCACTGATTTGTTTGTTTCAAATTTTGGATCCGGATCTCACCGATGTTGATTCGGATAATATACCTGACATTTGCGAGTGCTCCGATGGGAGTGAAGATTGTGTGGTGAACACCACCAGCGGTATTAAGTATAGTACGATACAAGCCGCCATTGATGCGGCTTCCAACTCGGATGACATTGTCGTCTTTCCGGGCACCTACAACGAGACCATCGATTTTTCAGGTAAAGATATTACGCTCAGAAGTTCTGATCCGAATAATCCAACAGTTGTGAATACAACCATTATTGATTGCGATTGTCCTTCGGCAGCCGAAGATCAGAATGTAGTGTCATTTATCAACGGTGAAAGTAATGCCGCTCTACTCAATGGCTTTACTATTCAAGGCGCGAAGAATCAAGTGAATACCGGCACACCCGGCAGTCTGGGCGGCGGCATTCGCATCGATGCTTCAAGTAACCCGACGATTAAAAATTGTGTCATCAAAGATAATGAAATCATTACCGGCAGCGCAGACAATCAGGATGGTGGTGGGATTTATGTTGGCAGCAATTGTTTTCCAATCATTCAGAATAGTATCATTCTCGGCAACACTGCGGGTAATCGAGGCGGCGGTCTCTTTGTCCGAGGCAATAGCCGCCCAGAAGTTACCAATTGCCTGATCGCTAAAAATACCGCCGGTGCAACAGCTGCCGCATCCAAAGGGTTTGGCGGCGGGGTCTATTGCCAGGGTGGCAACCCATTCGACGGAGACGATAGTGGCTATGTTGGTTTAACAAATTGTACAATCGCTGACAATGTCTCGCGAACACAAGGCGCCGGTGTGGATATTGAACAATATGACGACCAGATCAACCGCGTCGATATCATCAACTGTATTATTTATCATAATACCCTGGACGATCTAACGCCCAGTTCATTGAAGATCGAGCCGGGACGAGACAGTTCTTTTTATAGTGTAACCTACTCAAACATTGAAGGCGGATTTGCTGGAACGGGTAATATCGACAGTGATCCCAATTTTGCGTTTCCGGCCTTCGATGACTATTATGTTACATCAGGTTCGCCTTGTATTGACGCAGGAGATAATACGGCGATTTCATTACCAACCGATGTCAGTGGGTTTGGTCGAAAAGTCGATGACCCGGCAACAGCCGATACCGGCAATGGCACTGCCCCCATTGTTGATATGGGAGCCTACGAATTTCACCCGTAAGAAATATCATGAAATGTTTTTATCAGGATGGGCTTGGGAGAGAACCCATCCTATTTAAAGAGAGTGAATTAAAGGTACCAGGTACCTTTATTATATTGGATAACATTTTGCTTTGTATGCAGAATGAGAGAGAATTTACTAATTTGGTGTAACACACCATCAACAAGTGGAGAGAGAGATGAAACTATTATCACATCTAATGATTAGCCTATGTATTTTAAGCCTGGCACAGGTAACACATGGAGCCACAATAAGTCAGACCACAGCTAGTGCAACGCTTTTAATTGAATCGGTCTCGGACTCAGGCGTCATCATACAGTATGCCAGTGGGATATCTGAGCTTGGCACGCCAATTCTATTGGGAGATGGCAGCTTGCCCGTCAACGTTGCAGGAGAAAGCTCTTCGGTAAATGTTTCAGATCCGATTGATATGGGCGACACGATTAGTTTTGGCTTCGATATCGCTGCCCAAGCCTTAACCGATGGGCTGGCACAAAATGATGCCTTTTCTGAAGCATTGGTCACTTTCCATAATACAACGGGTGAGAATGCCATCATATCTGCAACGATTGACTATGACCTGCTGGCAATGTCATCGATTGATGGATTCACGGCAAATGCCAATAGTGCATCTTTGCTGGATATTGCATATATATTAAATGGCAATTTGGAAGATGTATTTACTGACATGAGCGAATCCAACTTATCACAACAGTTACTTCCTAATGTAACGAGCAGCTATAATATTGAATTTGATATGGAACCTGACGACGTTGCCGAAATTATTTTCATATTATCTGGAAACGCCACTTCAGAAGCGATCCCAGAACCGGCAAGCATGGCACTACTGGGACTCGGCGGGCTCTTGTTAAACCGTAGAAGGAAATGCCAGACTCGCTAAGACGTCATATAGAAATACGAATCGAAATCAAGTTGGGTAATTAAATAGGTTAGGTACCTTTAATTACACTGGATAACATTTGTTTTAATACAGGATGAGAGAGAAATTACTGACATGGTGTAACACACCATCAACAACACAGGAGAGACTTACGATGTTTACTCTACTATCTCGCGTGTTTTCCGCACAGCAGCATCAATCGACACAATTTGGACGAAAGATTTTTTGTGGTTTAATTCTGACGGTGATTGCCACAGCATTGCCTGTAACGACGCATGCGGCGGTGACGATTATTCATCATTTTGCACCCGGTAAAGGCGGCAATGGCCCCGATGGTAATCCGGGGCTGATTTATGATGGCAACAAGCTCTATGGGGTTACATTAGATAACCGGGACAATAATTTAGATTTACCCGGCAATGAACTAACCCGAGGAACCGTTTTTTCAATGAACCCGGATGGGAGTGACTTTACAACGCTGCATAACTTCAGCGGAACAGATGGTAGAAATCCTTTCTCCTCCCTGGTACGCAGTGGCAATACGCTTTACGGTACAACCAATAATGGAGGTGCCAATGACTTTGGGACTGTTTTTAAACTGAGAACCGACGGTACTGATTTCCAGACGCTTCACACTTTTTCCAATGATCCATCGGATGGAGGTTCAGAGGCTAGAGGCTCGCTTATTCTGGATGGATCCACGCTTTATGGAACGAACTTTTTCAACGTAAATGGTCCCGGAGGAAGTGTATTTAGGCTCCAGACCGATGGTAGCGGCTTTACGCGGTTAAAAGCGTTAACAGGTACAGAAGGTACTGGACTCATAGCCGGACTTGCAATCAATAACTCGAAGCTATATGGCGTAGCGGCTGCTGGCGGAACTTCAAGTTTTGGAACTATTTTTAGTATGGATACGGAGGGAACTAATTTTAACGTTCTTCACCATTTTAGCGGCGGTGCCGGTGGCGGCGATAATCCATTATCCCATGTCATCATTCATGATGACATCCTCTATGGTACAACGGATGACGGCGGTGTCAATGGCGATGGTACCATCTACAAAATGAATCTCGACGGCACAGGTTTTAGTATACTGCATGAGTTCAACAGCCTCTTTGACGGCAGAGATCCAGAAGGCAGCCTTTTGCTTTTTGAAGATAGGCTTTATGGCATCACCGAAGACGGTACGAGCCCCGATAATGGGATTATCTATTCGATCGGGCTTGACGGCTCCAACTTTCAGATTGTGGACACGCTGGGTTTTGTCGGCCAAGCTGAAGGAGAATTACTTCTGATTGGCGATACACTTTATGGTATGACAATCAAAGGAGGCGACCATGATTTGGGTACAATCTTTGCCGTACAGATCCCAGAACCGGCGACGCTGAGTCTACTGGCATTGGGGTCCGCGGCTTTGATTAAACGCAGACGATCCCAACGCATTTGACCCTATTCGATGATGTAGTTAAAGGGTCAGTTACCTTTAGTTACTTTGGATAACATTTTGCTTTGAATGCAGGATGAGAGAAAATTGATTGATATGGTGGTATAGATCACCCTAGAACTAATGGAGAGAGTTACTATGTTTATTTCACGAGTTCGTCTAATGTCTGCACAACAGCCACAAGCTGGACGAAAACTTTTTTATGGCCTCATGCTCATGATGATTGTTACGCTCATGCCGTTAAAAGCGGATGCCGCGGTGTCGATTATCCACCATTTTGCACCCGGTAATGGTGGCAATGGCCCCACCGGTAATTCGGGGCTGGTCTATGATGGCAACAAGCTCTATGGGGTTACAGCGGACTCCCGGGACAATGATGATTCAACCCGGGGAACCGTTTTTTCAATGAACCCGGATGGCACTGACTTTACAACGCTGCATCATTTCAGCGGAACAGATGGTAGAAATCCTTACTCCTCCCTGGTACTCAGCGGCGATACGCTTTACGGTACAACCCAGAGTAGCCTGGGCAATAACTTTGGGACGGTTTTTAAATTGAGTACCAACGGTGCAGATTTCCAGACGCTTCACACTTTTTCCAATGCCCCATCGGATGGAGGTATACTAACTGAAGGCAGGCTCATTCTGGATGGATCCACGCTTTATGGAACAACCACTGGATCTATAAATAATGGTGCTGGAACTATTTTTAAGCTCCAGACCGATGGCAGCGGATTTGAACGGCTAAAATTGTTTACGGATGGTTCGGACGGTAGCTTCATCGCAGCTGGACTTGTACTTAATAACTCGAAGCTATATGGCGTAGCTGGTGGCGGAACATCTGGCCTAGGTAACGTTTTTAGCCTGGATACGAACGGGGCAAATTTTAACGTCCTTCGCAATTTTTCCGGCGGTGCCAATGACGGTGATATTCCTCGCTCCCATGTCATGATTAGTGACAACATCCTCTATGGCACAACGAGAAGAGGCGGTGATAATGGTGATGGTATCATCTACAAAATGAACCTCGATGGCACAGGATTTAACATCTTGCATGAGTTCAACAGCCTCTTCGATGGTGCAGATCCGGATGGTAGCTTAATCCTGGCAGGTGATACGCTTTACGGCATCACCGAAGAAGGCACGAGCGGTGATAATGGAATTATCTATTCGATCGGGATTGATGGCTCCAACTTTCAGATCGTGGACACGCTGGGTTTTGACGGCGCGGCTACAGGTGAATTACTTCTGATTGGCGATACCCTTTATGGCATGACAAGAAAAGGCGGCGACCACGATTTGGGTACGATCTTTGCCACACAGATCCCAGAACCAGCGACACTGAGTCTACTGGCATTGGGGTCAGCGGCTTTGATTCGACGCAGACGATTCCAACACAGTTGACAGAATTCGGTTAAACATTCAATTTACCCACATAAGGCGAGTAATAATCTACTCGCCTTTTTACTTTTCTCACTTAACTTTAATTTATTCCTTTTATGGTATAGGTAAATATTTATCCATGCCAGAAGGGTCGATATTATCAAATGGTATTTTACAAATGAAATATTCAAAGTGTTTGTAAACTAATAAAATGGATAAGTAAAAACAGAAGTGTGAAAATATCATACGATAACAATAAAGTTTCGTAAAACAGATTTTTATGACTGTCGAATATTATATTTTTGTAATTTATTATAAAGCGTGCGACGGGTGATGCCTAATTTTCGGGCAAGCTCCGATTGATTCATATTTCGAGTGACCAGTCGATCTAACAATTTCTTTTCATATGATTCAATCGCTTCATTCAGCATCCATTTTCCTCGATCCAACGCATCAATCGTCGCATCAGGCACATGGACTTCCACCGCCAGTTCATTAACCTCTTCCATCTGACCTAAAAATTCCTGAGGCAAATCAATCAATTCAATTTGCCGGCCATGCTGCTTAAAGACAAGAATCTGACGTACTAAATTTTCTAACTCACGAATGTTTCCAGACCCAATATTTCTTGCAACCACATCATAGACCTCTGGGGCGACAGATGTAATGCCTTCAGGGTAGTAGGAGGAATATTTATCGAGAAAATTTTGAAACAAATCTGGAATATCTTCTATGCGTTCTCGCAATGGAGGAATATTTAAGTGAATCACTTTCAATCGCTGATAAAGGTCTAAACGAAATTTACCAGCTTTAACCAATTCTTCCAAATCCAGGTTGGTCGCAGCAACTACGCGAACATCAATTTTGTATTCTTTATCGCTACCAACTGGTCGAACTAACGATTCCTGTAAAACACGTAATATTTTGGGTTGTAACGACAGATCAAGCTCACCAATTTCATCCAAGAGAATTGTCCCACCGTTGGCAGCGCGAAAATAACCAGGTCGGCTATCCGTTGCGCCAGTAAACGCCCCCTTCTCGTGCCCAAATAATTCACTTTCGGCTAAACTGCCCGTGATCGCGGCACAATTGACAGAAACAAATGGTTTTTCACTACGTTTATCATCATGAGCATGAACATACTCTGCCATGCGTTGCTTACCTGTTCCTGACTCTCCTATGATCAACACAGGAACATCAGACACATTAGATGCTCGATAAGCTTGCGATAAAACTTTTGTCAGTTTTTCACTTTGTCCAACAATCATCTTTTCTTGAGCAGGCTTAAGACGGCCGCTTCGTTGCAGGCTGTTTGTACTTGTAGCATGTCGCTCAATCGCCACTTGAGTCCTTTCAATTAGACGATTTTCAAAATCACTGTCATCTTCGTCAATAAATCCTGCAATCCCTGCAGTAACAGCTTGACAACTTTCAGTGAGTGTAAGTTTTTCTGAGGTAACCAGAATGACTTGGCAATCTACAGATTTAAGTTTAAGCGTTTGTGTTAACTCTATTAAATTATTAAGAGAATTCGTAAAAGTGCTTTGACCTTCAACCTGTTTTTTGTGGAGGCATAAAATCACCACCGAGGGATTCACCATGCTCAACAGTTCATTGGGATGATTGACACAGTCAATACTTCCAATCTGTTCAGACAGATTTCCCTTCAAGGTGTTTAAAATTTTAAGATCCAGGTCATGGCTTTCCGAGAATACGGCAACCAAGGAACCCACACTACAGTGGTTATCCACTCTTGTTTCTCTCCCTCTCTGCGGAATTAGACTTGGTGGTTGCAGAAAAGGTGGTTAAAGAAAAGCTCTTTCTCCCAAAAGATGCCTAGACAACATCTTTAACTCACAAAACAGACTTCATTATAGGGCATTGCCTGATCAATTGAAAGTCTTTTTTTCAATAATCATAAAATCACGGCGAATTTAAACAACTATTTTACAACAACTTGCATAGTTATTAAAAATAATCGTGATCACAACGTCCTTTTTTGAAAAATTTTATCTATCCACAATTATGGAATTACTTTTCAATCGTACATTGCCTGTGAGTTTATGAGGATTCAGATCAAATAAAAAGAATTGTATTGATTTTAAGCCCAAGGATTAATAGCATTGTCCCCCGATAATTTCGGCAAAAAGAATAAAAAAAGAGGGTCCGAGCTCGCCGAAACCCGGACCTCCAAGCCAGGCTGTATCCAGTATTTCACTGGAAGACCCACAGCCATGTGTGATAGTATCGACAGGATATTTAAATTAGGTTAAATTATAGGCACATTTTAGGCAAAAAAGATTACACAACTATATGAAGCAGAACAAAATAGCAAAACTCGCACTGGAAGATGGCACCATTTACACTGGCACAAGCTTCGGAGCCTCTGGCACTACCGATGGCGAAGCCGTATTTAATACCAGCCTGATGGGCTATCAGGAAATCATGACAGACCCCAGCTACCGCGGGCAAATTGTCACAATGACTTACCCTCTCATAGGCAACTATGGCACAAGCCAAGAAGATGTGGAGAGCCCACAAATACAAGTTTCCGGATTTGTTATCAAGGAACTCTCATTGCAACACAGCAATTTCCGTGCAGACCAATCAATTCAAGATTACCTGCAGTCAAATAATATCATTGGTTTATGCGATATCGACACACGAGCCTTAACGCGTAAACTACGCGTCGATGGCGCGATGAAAAGTGTCATAAGCACCGAAATTCTTGATGACGCAGAACTGGTAAAACTTGCACGCCAGTCCCAAGGGCTTGTTGGTCGCGATTTAGTTTGTGAAGTAACAGGCAATAAACCCGTCAAGTGGGATAAAGGATTTCACTCAAAATTCTCTGGTCCAATTACAAATCAAGCTGACAATGCAAAACGCTATCATATCGTTGCGATTGATTGCGGCATGAAACAAAATATTGCACGTAATTTGGTCGAAGCAGGATTTGATGTCACGATCGTACCTGCTCAAACGACCGCCGATGAGATTCTAAAATTGAACCCTGATGGTATTTTTGTCAGCAATGGCCCAGGCGACCCTGAACCCATTACCTATACCGTCGAAACCATCAAGCAGCTCATCGAAAAAGAAATACCGACGTTTGGCATTTGCCTTGGCCTCCAGCTTATAAGCCTGGCATTGGGCGCAAAAACCTATAAATTAAAATTTGGTCATCGAGGCGGCAACCAACCAGTAAAAAACCTGGACACCGACCGAGTGGAAATCACCTCACAAAATCATGGTTTTGCCGTTGATATGGATTCCATCAACCAGGATGATGTCCGTGTCAGCCATATTAACCTGAATGACAACACGGTTGAGGGTATAGCACACAAAAAACTTCCCCTTTTCGCCGTGCAATACCACCCAGAAGCTTCACCAGGCCCACATGATGCCAATTACCTCTTTCACTCATTCTACAAAATGGTTGACAGCGGTAAACAATTGGAAGCGATATGCTAAAATGAACTAAGTATTCTTTTGGTTAACTAGAAAAAACTTACAAGCGAATGGACTGCAATAACATCCCCACCGCAGCTAAAATGACTAATGTCACGATAATCACAGCTACAAACTTGGTCAAGGGTCCTTTTTTAGGAGCAAACATCCCATCTTTAAGATAACGAAAAAGAATATCCCCACAATAAGGGCAACTATCCATATCCTCCGTAATGGGCTTCTTGCAACTTGGGCAAAATTCGGTATCCGCATAAACGTCTTCAAAGGAAGGGTATTCTTCTGGTTCGCCTAAATCGACGTTCCAATCATCATTATGTTGATCTTGCTTCATGCTGAATATATCTGCTGTTTCAGTAAATTATTAACAAACACCATCATTTTAGACTGTCTGCCTAACAACTCCCGCTGATGATAACATAATAATTCGTGAGCCTCCAACAAATCCCGTCGGCTAAATTCTCCTAAAGATCGTTCCATTTGGATGATCTGAATCGTTTCTGGCTTCACAAACCGCTTTTCAACAACACCTGGCTCACAATCACGGCACACCAATCCACCGCTTTGGCTGCTAAAATAATTTTTTCCAAAAGTAGACGCATCAGCTTCAATCGGTTGCTGACAATGACAACAATGATGTAATACTGGAGACAACCCAACTTCATTTAACAACGACAACTCAAAAGCAATTAATACCCCCTCAGGCCGCTCAGTTGACTCCAAGGCAGATAGCGAAAGGACTAATTGATCAAATAATACTTCATGTGGATCATAATCTTCTGTGAATTGACTCAAAATATCCACCATAAACGTCGCGCAATTAAGAGCGATTAAATTATTACGTAAACCGGCAAAAATATTTTTTTGATCATAGGAATGTAAAATGGATAAATTGGCATCACCTTTGGGTTGATGAAATGCGATATCGCCATGAGATAAGACTTCAACGGCAGATCGAAAAGAACTTTTTGGCTTACGGCTACCTTTTGCCAGAGCCCGTATCTTGCCATACTCACGACCAAACAGCGTCACGACCTGAGAGCTTTCTGAGTATTTAGATGAGCGTATACAAATAACCTCATCATGCATTGGATTCATATCACACAACCTATTCTACGGAGAAATGAATTATTCTGGAGATTCAATTTGCTTGGGGGTAATTTCAATACGTAGACGCTTAATCCGTCGTTCTTCTGCTCCAATAATAGTGAAAGTCATATTGTCATAGACAAAGCTCTCACCCTCATGAGGAATGCAACCTAACTGAGCAAAGGCAAATCCCCCCACCGTTTCATAGTCTTCATCTTCTGGAATTGTCATGCCATATTCATCATTCAGCTCATCAACATGATAACGAGCATCCACTTCATAGACATGTTCACTAATCTTCTGAATGGATTCCGTTTGCGGATTTTCAAATTCATCCGAAATATCACCAACCAGTTCTTCCAAAATATCTTCAAAGGTGACCATGCCGGCGGTGCCACCATATTCGTCCAGCACTACAGCAATATGAATTTTCTGCTCCTGCATATCATGCAGTAGATCGCGCAATGTTTTGCTTTCAGGTACAAAATATGGTTTACGCATGATATCCGATGTCTTCATCGATGGTTGAATTTTACTCAAGTGCCGCAAGACATCTTTAGCATAAATAAGCCCCTCTATTTTATCTATCGATTCTTCATAGACCGGGTAACGCGAATGGCGACTATTCACGACCATATCAACCATATCGACAAACTTCATACGGATATCTATCGCAATAATTTCCGTTCGAGGCGTCATTATTTCATCCACAGTGGTATCGCGAAACTCCAATACAGACGTGATCATTTCACGCTCTTGCTCATCCACAACACCTTCTTTTTGCCCTTCTTCAACAACATTAAGAAGTTCTTCCTGCTTTTCCTCCTTGCCATTGGTCTCGCCATTTTTTAGCCCCAGAAGACGCTTAATTAATGGCTCTGAGATAGACATAAGGTAAGTTATGGGCAAAACAATCACATGAATCACGCGTAACGGATGATAACTTTGGACGATTAATTTCGTCCCCAGATATTTGGCAATAAAATGGGGAATCGCTTCAGAGAACAATAATATTGCAATCACAGTGACAAAACACCATATCAACCATAACCAGGCATTTCCTTCAGGATATTGCCCAGCCTTTGCCTGTATTTTATAAAAGACGATAGATACGATCATCAAATTGAAAAGAATGCGAAAGAATACAGAGGAATAAATCAATTTAAAGTGATTATCGCGCATCCAGGCAATTCGACGTGTCAATGAAAGTGATTCCAGGGAGCCTTCCAGCTTGACCCAGGACATTTGTCGCAGGGAAAAATATATAGCAGACATCATCGCTGAAAGTATCAGCATCACCACACAAATAAACCACCACCACGATCCAGGCTCGTCCACTTAGTCTCCCTTCCCACTAAATACATTTCCGAATCCAAGTTCGGTTAATAGCTGATCTTCTTTTTGATGCATTTTCTCAAAACCATCATCGGTGGCATCATCATAACCCAGTTGATGCAAAAGCCCATGTATGACGTATAAATGTAATTCGGCAATGGGATCAGAGGTCTTTTCTTGAGCAACATCCATGGCCCGTTGCGCATTAATAACGATCTCACAATCAAAAGATTCATCCTTTTGGGATAAACCAAAGCTGATCACGTCCGTTACTTCGTCGATCTGAAAATACTCTTTTTTAAGCTGCCGAATTGTATCGTTTTCAACAACAACCAAGCTAACAGAACCTTCTGAGACATCAAAAGCATTCAATGCAAACTGAATCGTATTTCTAATCTGTTTAGAATCAAATTCTAAATGATCCTGATCGTTATTGATGGTTATTTCAATCGTCGACAATTCATAAACCTTTATTAATTTTCAGAGCTTCCATGGGTGACAGGTTCAGAGGCATCATTATTATCTTTTTTATCTTGCTTGTGGTGCCCATTTGATTTGGGTTTATCTGTTTTGGTAGGATATGCAATCCGGCCATGATACATACCACAAAGCGTTTTGACCAAGCTCGCTTCGATCAAATGCAATTCACGCATGGTTAAATCGCATTCATTAAACTGACCATCTAATAACCGTTTCATTAAGATGGAATTAACCACATGCTCAATTCGTGTTGGAGTCGGATCTGCCAGCGCCCGAGCAGCACCTTCAACAGAATCACACAGCATAACAATGCCAGTTTCACGATTTTGTGGTTTTGGCCCCGGGTATCGAAAATCCGTTTCGTCCAATGAGCGACTACTGCCATTTTCAGATTCGGCTTGTGATGCTTTATGGTAGAAAAATTCGACTAAGGTCGTGCCATGATGCGTTTCAATAAACTGCCGTAAGGCTTTGGGTAATCGATATTCTTTAGCCAATTCTATTCCATCTTTGACATGGCCAATGATAATCATTTTGCTCATCGTTGCCGACAAGCCTTCATGCTGATTGAACGATTCGCCTTGATTTTCTACAAAAAATCGAGGCTTATTTAATTTTCCAATATCATGATAATAACTTCCCACACGACACAACAATCCATTGGCTCCTATGGCTTCCGCAGCGGCTTCTGCCATCATCCCTACCTGCCAACTATGATTAAATGTACCTGGTGCTTCAACAGCCAATCGTTTCAGCAAAGGCTTATTCGCTTCCGTATAATCCAGTAAAGTCATATTCGTTGCTGTTCCAAAGGCTTTTTCAACCCAAGGCAGCATCCCTTCAATGACTAATCCAGCAAAGATGGCCATCGTCGCCCCCAACAAGCTATTCACAAAGATCTGAAAGAGCATATGCTGTTGGCTGTAACCGATGATCCAAATCATCACGAAAACGACCACACCCGCCAGTGCTGAAATTTTAACAATCTTGCGGCGGGATCGAATATCACCTAACAACATCGCAGCAATCCCCATACCAACACCTATGGCCATCAATATAGAAAGCCCCTCGTTCTGGGTGATATAATTATCCCGCAATGCATAAACGGACATTAACGCAAAGATACAACTGATACCTAAAGCCAAACGTCTGGTATACGCTATGATGGTCACCAACAACGTTATCATAATTGGGGTAATGACCAGATAGTTTGTTTTTTCCAATTGAAGAATCATCCGCACAACGACAAACATCAACAACATCATAGACAATAAGGATAAGCCGTTAAGATGGTCCTTCACAACCCTCGGTTCATAAACATACACATAAGCCCCCATCACAAAGCTCAATACCAACAAAACTAAAAATGTTGATGCTAATTGATGTGTTGCCTGGGTTCGATCAAATTCGTCGGATGAAAAAAACTGAGGCTGAAAACTTAGTATTAATGAGGCAATGATGACAAACCCCAATAGCATCGCCAAAGATATGGGCGATCCGGTGTCACAGAATTTCTGCCATCTGGCTGCACTCTGGCCTTCATGCAAACTGCGAACATCAACGCGTTTTGTTTTTTTCTTCATATTTTACGACTGATGATTGTTATCGTAAGCCTTGACTATATTCTGAACCAAACGATGACGTACAATATCGACCTGAGTCAACTTAATCAGTTCGATACCTTTTGTTCCCTTTAGTCGCTTCATGGCATCGGTCAAACCTGAGACCTGGCCATTCCCTAAATCACTTTGGCTGGCATCACCGGTCACGATCATTTTCGAGTTATTTCCCAGCCGAGTCAAGAACATTAACATCTGCGATGTTGTGGTATTCTGAGCTTCATCTAAAATAATCACTGAATCATTCAATGTACGGCCACGCATAAATGCCAGAGGAATCACTTCAATGATATCATCTGCCATGAATCGTTTAATTTGAGAATATTCCATCATATCCCCAAGCGCATCAAATAATGGACGCAAATAGGGATTAACTTTTTCAAATAAATCGCCTGGCAAAAACCCAAGCTTTTCACCGGCCTCTACCGCTGGACGTGCCAAAACAATTCGACGAATTTCCTTACTTTTCAGCATCGAGACCGCCATGGCAACTGCCAGATAGGTTTTACCACTCCCCGCTGGCCCAACACAAAATACCAAATCATTCTTTTGAAATGATCGTACATATTCCTGTTGGCCCTGTGTACGTGGTGCAATTATTTTATCTTTAATGAAAACGTCAATATCTTCATCTTCCTGACGAGCACGGTTAGACGCAGCATCCTTGATCAGCATGATCATATCGGAACGACTGATGTGGTCTTTCTTTTCGATATGCTTTTGCATCAAATCCAACAGCACTGCGGCTTGATGTACCGATTGTTTATTTCCAGAAAGTTTAACCCGACCATCCCGCGCTGTAATGTGGACATCACAGGCATCTCGTAGTGTCTTCAAGTGGGCATCAGCACTGCCAAACAACTGCACGCGTTTATCCGCGTTATCTAACGTAACCGTCAGCTCCAAAGTCTTTTTATTGTCTCCAGATTGTTTAATCTTAATTAGGATATAATACTAAAAATAAATAACCGAAAGGCGCTGCAATAAGCACCGAATCGATTAAATCCATTACACCACCAAATGCTGGAATCTTATTCGCTGAATCTTTAAACGATAAATCACGCTTAATCATCGATTCCAGCAGATCACCAAGCTGGCCACTAATTCCGATAATAAAACCAAACAATAGCGATCCAACTATATTTATTATATCAAACATTTGCATAAAAAGCGAAGAAACTATCATCGCCAATATAATTCCTCCTGCAAACCCTTCCCAGGTCTTTGCAGGGCTGATTTTAGGCACCCATTTATGTTTACCGATTGCTCTTCCAGTAAAGTAAGCGCCTATGTCAGCTGATTTTACCGTAAAAAGAAAGGTTATGACCGCCCCAACTTGCATGGAAATAGGACAGGATAAAGAGCCCCCAGAAGGCTCCCACAAACGAATCTGAACAAGAAACCAAAAACCAAGCCCGATATAAACAACTACAAAACAATACATTCCAAGGTTTCTTACAGTATGATCTGTACCATATTTTTGTGCCTGAACAATCGCAGCTATGACTAAATAAATCACAAAAAAGATGATGGATATGTCATTTCGAACAGGAAGCAATTGTGACCAATATGGCATCAATACAATCCCTAAAATCCCTACAGACATTACAACCCCACATCCCTGATAGCCTTTGGATCTTGCCATAGTTAGTAATTCTAATCCACCTAAAGCGGCAAGACCACCTGCAACCAAGGCAAATAATATCCCCTGAAATGACTCTGGTAGGATAAAATAATTTTTCGAGGAAAACCAACCTTCTGCAAAAAGAAGACCGATGAGAACAACGATCATGATCGAACCAAAAAATAATCGTTTTGCCAAAGTTGATTCTAAAGCCATATGAAACCTGATAGTCAGATGGTTCTTAAACTATTACTTTTTTGAATTAATATCACCAAACCGACGATTACGTTGAGCAAAATCCTGAACGGCATGCGTCAATGTTTCCTCGCCAAAATCAGGCCAGTGAATGTCTGTAACATACAGTTCAGCATAGGCAATTTGCCATAGTAAAAAGTTACTGATCCGCTTTTCACCTGAAGTACGAATTAATAAGTCAGGGTCAGGAGCTCCTCCGGTATCTAAATGATGATCCACAACAGACTCATCAATATCTTCAACAGAAATTTCTCCCTGCTTAACTTTTTGTGCAATTCGCTGAACCGTACCCACGATTTCAGCTCGTCCGGAATAATTCAATGCAAGAAACAACGTCATCCCCGTATTGTTTGCACTCATACGGGACGTTTCTCTTAACTCTTTAATGACATCATCTGGCAACCCTTCTTCGAAACCAATATGACGCAATTTGATATTATTCCCCATGATGGTTGGACGTTCTTCGATAAGGTATTGCTTATAAAGCCCCATCAACGTATCAACTTCATGTTTGGGTCGTTTCCAGTTTTCAGTACTGAATGAATATAAACTTAAACATTCAAAACCAAGCTGGGCACTTTGCGTAATCACCGAACGTACACCTTTTGAACCATTTCGATGTCCTTCGATACGAGGTAAACCTTTTTCCTGCGCCCACCGACCATTGCCATCCATAATGATAGCAACATGCCGCGGCATTTTACGCATTGGAATTTTGAATATTGGATGCATCTCTTCAGATGCGTTTTCGATCAGTTTTTCTGACATAAGATCATTCTCACTATCAGTTAATTTCGCGATCTTTGATTACAATGATTAGCGAAAGAGTGTTTGATGACGACCGGGACCAACACCAATAATTTTGATAGGTGTTTCGAGAATTTTCTCCAAAGCTTTCACATAATATTGAGCATTGGTTGGCAATTGTTCAAAACTCGTCATACCGGAAAGATCTTCATCAAACCCAGGTAAGGTTTCGTACACACATTCAACATTTTCCAAAACATCTGCTTCAGCAGGGAAGAATGTTAACGTTTCACCTTTGTATTTATAAGCGGTACAGATTTTAAGTTCTTTCATACCACTCAGAGTGTCAACATGCAATAGTGCAATTTCATTGATGCCACCAATTTTGATGGAATAGCCTACACTAACCGCATCAAACCAACCACAACGGCGAGGTCGCCCAGTGGTCGTACCATACTCATGCCCTTTTTCTCGAATGAGATTGCCAGTTTCATTATCTTGTTCTGTAGGAAAGGGCCCAGCACCAACGCGAGACGTATAGGCTTTAGCGATACCCAAAAATCGTTCTACCGCTGACGATGGAATTCCCGTTGCAGCAGCCAATCCAACAGCGCTGGAATTGCTTGAGGTTACAAAAGGAAATGTGCCATGATCAAGATCCAGTAACGTTCCTTGAGCACCTTCAAATAACATCGATTTATTTTCATCCAAAGCCCGATGCAATAATTCTGTGGAATCCAATATCATCGGCCCCAATCGCTCTGCCCATTGTTGACATTTCTCAAACAATACAGCAGCATCCAATGGATCAGTATCATTATAAAGCGCGTTGAAATAAGTATTCTTTATATTGACAATTCGCTCTAATTTTTCTTTCAGCAGATCTAAATGAAGAAGATCTGCAACACGAATTGCAGTACTACGTGCAATTTTATCTCCGTAACAAGGTCCAATACCACGTATGGTTGTGCCAATTTTTGCTTTGCCCAGGGCCTCTTCGCTAAGCTGGTCCTGTTTTTTATGATAATCCATGACAAGATGGGCTCGGCCAGAAATTTTCAAATTCTCGCCAACCTTGATATCTCTCTTCGCCAAGCCATCAATTTCGCCTAAAAGAATTTCGGCATCCAAGACAACTCCATTGGTAATGACGCATTGAACATTTTCTCTTAAGATACCACTGGGAAGTAAATGTAATGCAAAAGCTTCTTCGTCTGAAGAACGAACAACGGAGTGGCCAGCATTGGCTCCACCACTATAGCGAACCACATAATCTGCCGATTCACTGAGTATATCCGCAATTTTACCCTTACCTTCATCACCCCACTGCAAACCTACAACGCATGTATTCATAAACTTCCTTTAGTAAACGCTTTAAATTTCACTGTTGCATGATTTATGCGCATTTTCACACAAAAGAGGCAATGCTAACAACCTAAATTCGCAGGGTCAAATATAAACTGGAAAGATTTCCTCTTGCTCTTAAAGATAAATTATCAATGTAATCTCAATAAAAACAGATAATTAGACCGATTTTCCCTTTAGAATTGGTCATCATATCTGGTAACTATTTCTTCTAGAATTATTCGATTCGATGGGGATTGCATTTTCAGGTCACATGACTATAATCGTGTAACTAACTGATTTAATAATAATATCTTGGAATAAACTATGACAAAAAATATCATATGCATCATACTGCTAGCCAACTGTATTAGCATGACAGGATGCTCATTCTTTGAGAAAAAACCTGTCGAATATGCACAACAGAAAGACTTACCCAAAGAATTACAAGACGCCCAAAAAGCTTTAGACGAAGAAAAAGCACGAAAAGCGTATGGTATTGTAAAAAAATGGATCAAAAAACATCCAAAGCACCCTAATATGGAAGAGGCATTAATCCTCAAAGCGAAAGCAACCAAAGCACGTGGGTTCCATTATCAAGCAGCAGTTATTTACAACAAAGTTCTCGATGAATTTACTGCTACTGATCAGTTCAATCATATTCTTCATGAACAAGTACAAATCGCTCAGGATCTCATCAATGGTAAGAAAAGGCGAATCCTTGGTTTTATCTGGATTACAGCACGTCAAGATGCTGTCGAATTATTAGACAAAGTCGTCTCCCGATGGCCGGGATCAGATTTAGCTTTAACAGCCCTGAAAATACAAGCAAGTTACTTTTACCAAAAGAAGGATTTCATCCAGGCACAACAAACGTACCAATTCATTATAGACAACTATGCTTCAAGTAACTTTTTGAATGAGGCATTATGGTATAACGCGGAATCAACCTATCATCAATTTCAGGATATTTATAATGATAGCAATAGTCTGGTTGAAGCCAGAATTCGATATCGCCAAAGCCAACTTGCCGGCCTACCCGTCAATATTACACGATCAGATATCCAAGAGCGCCTAGCGAGCATCGAAAATAAATTAGCTCAAAAAGAATTCCATATTGCGGATTACTATTACCGCACTAAACGTATGGAACAAGCCAGACATTATTGGAAATATATTTTAGAAACATGGCCTGAAAGCGAATGGGCCAAAAAATCTCAGGACAACCTAACAAACCTCTAGTCCCTAAATCGTCCTATAACACACTCTTACAGGACTAGCGGTAAAATATTTTGACAATAGTTCTGTTCTAAGCATTTTATAGCACTATAATAAAATAGAGATAAAGCAAAATAAATACGTTTCATATTGAGATCACCCTATGAATAAAAACTTATCCTTGTTGATTTTATCGACGTTGTTGCTCTTTTCAGGCTGCCAACAGGGTTCAGAAAGCCAATATACGTCCGAAAGCCTTTATCGGACCGATATCAATACCGTATTCATCGAAATGTTTCAATCCCAGAGCTTTCGTAGAAATGTAGAATATGATATTACCCGTGCGGTCAGCCAACAATTAGAATTACATAGCCCTTATAAAGTGGTATCAGACCGTCGTAAAGCCGATACAATATTATATGGCAATATCTTAGCGATCAATGAACGAACTGAGCTCCAGCAACGTAGTTTAGATAGGCCCATATTGAATGAACTCGATATGGTAGTGCAAGTTACCTGGAAAGACCTCCGTAGTGGAGAATTGATTCTAGATAAACACAAAATCAAAGTAACGGATGATTACACGGTATTGTTAGCCAGTGGTCGAAAAAGTGCAGAGAAAAAAACAGCTGAATCTGCTGCCATCCGCATAGTAGAAGCGATGGAAAAACCCTGGTAAACAGACCCTTACTTTTTGCGAGACATTATGACAGAGCCTAATCAAAATAATAATCGACCTGATAAAAATGGACAACGCCCTGGACAAGGACCTCCAGCAGGACGTTATCCTAAGAATGCTTTTAGCATCCTTGTTTTCATTACGATTGCGATGATGGCCTTTTTGCTATTATCCAATGATATGAAAAATTCAACCGAAATTAAATTGTCTGAGTTTTTCAGTCGTCTTGACAATGGAGAAGTTGAAAACGTTATCGTTAAAGACAACCTCATTGAAGGCAGAATGAAAAGCGATGCCATGGAAGGTAAGGACAACCAAACCGAGACATTTAAAGTCATTATCCAACCTGGTACAGGCAGAGAAGCATGGCTTGTTGAAAAGCTTGAGAAATCAGGTGTTAATTGGGAACATGATACGCCCAATACATTTGTAACAATCTTGCTGAGCTTTCTACCCTGGTTACTTTTCTTCGGAATTCTATACTTCCTGATATTCCGACAATTCCGAGGTGCTGGTGGTGGCGGCATGCTAGGAAATTTTGGACGAAGCCGTCACAAGCTAAGTACCAAAGATCAATCAAATGTTACTTTTGATCAAGTTGCAGGCATTGAAGAAGCGAAAGATGAAGTTACTGAGATTATTCAGTTCTTACGAAATCCTAAAAAGTTCCAACGCCTCGGTGGTCGCGTTCCCCGTGGTGTCTTACTCGTTGGTGAACCTGGTTGTGGTAAAACATTATTAGCCAAAGCGATCGCGGGTGAAGCGGACGTGCCCTTCTTTAGTATTTCTGGTAGTGACTTCGTCGAAATGTTTGTCGGAGTTGGAGCCTCGCGTGTACGTGATTTATTCAAACAAGCCAAAGAAAACTCCCCTTGCATTATCTTCCTGGACGAGATTGATGCCGTTGGACGCAAACGTGGTAGCGGTATTGCTGGCGGAGGAAATGATGAGCGTGAACAAACCCTAAATGCGATCCTCGTAGAAATGGATGGATTTGGTAGCAATGATCAAGTTATTGTGATCGCGGCAACCAACCGAGCAGATGTCCTGGATCATGCATTGACACGACCTGGCCGTTTTGATCGTCAAATTTTTGTCCCGCTACCAGATGTCAAAGGACGCCTGGAAATCTTGAAAGTGCATGCTAAGAAAATCAAGATGTCGCCTGAAGTCGACTTAAAGCGCATGGCCAGAGGAACACCCATGTTTAGTGGTGCCGACCTTGAAGCCATTATTAACGAAGCGGCATTGGCAGCAACTATGGCTGGCAAAGAACATGTCGAAATGGGAGATTTAGAAGAAGCTCGTGACAAAGTCCGTTGGGGTCGAGCACGCCGCAGCCGTGAAGTTGATGAGAAAGAACGTGAAATTACGGCCTACCATGAAGCTGGCCACGCACTCGTACAAGAATTATTAGAAAACACCGACCCATTGCATAAAGTAAGTATCATCCCTCGTGGCGGCATGGGTGGAGCAACATTTAGCCTACCTGAAAAAGACCGCACCATGTATTCGAAAAAATATTGCCTCGATTACATTCGCGTTTGCTTTGGTGGTCGCGTAGCCGAAGAACTTTTCTGTGATGATATATCCAGTGGAGCCCAGGGAGACATTCAACAAGCGACCGAACTGGCTCGTAAAATGGTCATGGAATGGGGCATGAGCGATCGGCTTGGTTTTATACGCTATGGCACAGACAATCAAGGCATGTGGTATGGTGAAGGCATGGCAGGCGGCGAATTTTCAGACCGAACATCTGAAACCATTGACTCTGAAATTCGCGGCATCATGGATCAGGCATACACAGATGTCAAACAATTATTGCAAACCAATAAGCAACAAATGGAAGATATTACGCAAGCTCTGATCAAATATGAAACCCTAGATGGTGAAGAAGTCAAACAGGTCATCGCCGGCAAAAAGCTGACAAAGCCCAGCGTGCTGGACCTTTTAGAAGTTGAAAAAAATAAGAAAAATCCACCTGAGTCAAGTGCTCAAGACAAACCAGAAGAGGATGTTGATCCTGGTTTTGGAACAGTGCCTAAACCAGCATAATTGCTTCACATCTGCTTGTGGATTATTGGACTAAATCTAGTCTGAATAATGTGCTGCGAACCGTTATAAGTGGAACTTTGTTCATAATTTTACCCACATAAGGGTTTTTCTGAGTATAACTTACCAACATTAACTCATTTCTATCCATCTTTTGGTCGATTTATGATATGTATGAAGGTTTCGTGAAATTTTAAATTGTAAAATTTCATTGAAGTTCTTCACAATCATAAGGAAACCGAATGCCGATTTTACTCAACGTCAAAGATTTAGAACCAGGTATGTGCCTGGCAAAGAATGTGACCAATCAATTCAACATTTTGCTCACACAAGGTAGGCGCCTAAACGAAAATGACATAGCCGCCCTACAACGACGTTTCCCTGAATTAATGGTACATGTCGGCGATCCAGTATTGGATGACGCGATAGAATTTCAAGATGACTCACACGATACTGAAGTATCGCATACGGTTCGATCACAAATTTCAAATATGACAAAAAAAGTGAGCGGCTCAATTCGCTCGGGTGTTGCTCTTCAATCTGAACATATTGCTGGAATACAAGACACCTTGGATGAAATGCTCAACTACCTACAAGACAATCCAGTCACGATGGCCATCATCGAGAAATATGGTTTTGGTGATGATTATTTGCAAGAGCACACTGCCAATGTTTTTTACATCAGTCTTGTCCTGGGCAACACAATAAAAAATTACATTAAGTCTGAACGTGAGCGTTTAACAGCAGCAAAGAGTTTGTCAAATGCCATGAACCTAACACCTCTGGCTACAGCGGCCTTATTTTTTGATTTGGGCATGATCCCATTGGAACATTTGATGAAAAAAAATGAGCCACTCACCCCTGATGAAGTGGATGCCATTCGCAATCATCCCATTGACAGCGCAAACTTATTACCAAATTCACTGGACCCAATGGTTCGCCTGACAATCACCTGCCATCATGAAAACCAGGATGGCAGTGGCTACCCTACAGGATTGCCAGGCGAAAAGATTACGATCTTTGCACGAATACTGCGTATTGCCGATGCATTCTGTGCTGCTACCGCTGAAAAAGTTTACCGAAAAGCCAAAAGTCCTATCAAGATTATGCATGAGATGCTTCATGGTCCATACCAACGCTATTATGATCCAGTTGTACTTAAAGTCTTTGCAGGGATCATGCAACCATTACCCATCGGTGCGAAACTTCAAATGGACAATGGCTGCTGCGGCGTTGTTGTCCGCCAGGATTCGAAATCCCCATTCAATCCTGAAATCATTTTGGCCTATGATGAATTTGGCGACCCCATTAATGATATTAGCCCAAATAATATCTTTAAATTGAGTGATCGCGATGACATTGACGTGGTCTCGTTCGGTGAAGAAGACATCTCATTTTTGAATAATTACGCAACCTGGATCACAAATCCTCAGGAAGAAGCAGAAAAACTTGCCGACAAACCTGTGGAAACACTGGACATGATGTATCCATAATAAAAGTGTTTACAATTACTTACATCGTTTTCCCGCCAAAGCCAATTTTATAGATATCCTGGAAAATAATAGGGATATGTATTGACTACCCGCCCCATCTAGGCTAAATTAAAGGGTTTATAATGTCTTTAATAATAAGCTTTTAAACCATTTTAATTCTGGTGGCTATTTTGTCTGAATCCATGAGTGAAATAAACCTGGATGAACTACGCGAAAAGATTGATCAACTAGACGAACAGTTGGTTCAGTTGCTAAATGAACGCGCCAAAATCGTTGAAGATGTTGGCAAAATCAAACGCAACAATAAAGACGCCCCGGCAATATATGCACCTGATCGAGAACGTGCTGTTTTTGATAAAGTGCTAGCGAGTAACAAAGGACCACTGCCTGATAAATGCTTACTCGCGATTTATCGCGAACTAATGAGTGGTTCATTTTATCTTGAACGCCCACTACGCATTGCCTTTTTAGGCCCTGAGGGTAGCTATTCCCACATGGCGGCATTAACCAAATTTGGTCAAAGTGTCGAGTATGAACCTTTACCAAATATCGCTGAGGTTTTTTGTGAAATTGAACGTAAACACTGTGACCAAGGCATTGTCCCCATTGAAAATTCGATTGCTGGCGGCATTGGTGAAACGCTCGATGCATTAATCGAATCATCGGTCATCATTCGCAATGAACTTCGAATCGCGATCCACCATAACTTGCTCGCAAATTGCAAACAAAGTGATATACAAATTATATATTCAAAACCGGAAGTTTTTTCACAGTGTCGCAAATGGCTTAATGCAACACTGCCCAATGTATCAACGGTTTCTACCGGCTCCAGTGCTGAAGCTGCACAGATAGCAGCAAAAGAAAGTAATGCCGGAGCCATTGGTTCAAAAATTGCTGCCGACTTATATGATTTAAAAGTTATTAATGAAAACATTGAAGATGCTCCAAACAATACGACACGCTTTTTTGTCATTGGACGTGAAACGGTTCGCTCAACAGGCAAAGACAAAACATCCATTATTTTTAGCACGGCCCACAAAACAGGTGCATTGTCGGATGTTTTATCTGAGTTTCAAAAGCGCAGCATTAATCTGTTGAACATTGAATCTCGTCCCAGCAAGAAACGGGAAATGGAGTATTATTTTTTCGTAGATTTACAAGGCCATCAAGATGACGGCCATGTCATTGAAGCATTGCGTGAAGTGAAAAAGCACTGCTTACAACTTAGCGTCCTTGGTAGCTATCCAATATGCCAGGAAATTTTATAAACCAATAAAGATTCGAAATTAGAGGAGTCTATTTACCGTGAGAAAGAAATACATCGCTGGAAACTGGAAAATGAATTTAAACTTAGCCGACGCCAAAGATCTGGCAAGCGGGCTAGATGCTGAAATCAAAAACCTGGATGGCATTGACAATGTTGATATCGCTGTCTGCCCTCCTTTCGTATATTTGCAACGTATCATTGGCACTTTAGCAGATAGCCCGATTAAAGCCGGGGCTCAAAATGTTTATTTTGAAGCAAATGGTGCATTTACTGGTGAAGTCAGCGTAGAAATGCTTAAAGATATTTCTTGCCCGATGACATTAATTGGTCATTCGGAACGTCGTCATGTCATGGGTGAAACCGATGAACTCATTAACAAAAAAGTACACGCCAGCCTGGCAGGTGGTATTGAAGTTATTTTGTGCATTGGTGAATTATTGGAAGAACGTGAAGGTGACCAAACTGAAGCCGTCTGCGAGCGTCAACTTCGCGAAGGTCTTGCCAATGTGACCGCTGACCAAATGGCTAACATCACGATCGCCTACGAACCCGTCTGGGCAATTGGTACCGGTAAAACGGCGACCTCTGATCAAGCTCAAGAAGTACATGCATTTTGCCGCAAAGTTCTTGCAGATATTTACGATGATTCTGTTGCCCAGGCAACTCGAATTCAATATGGCGGTAGTGTCAAGCCTGCAAACGCAGAAGAGCTTATGAGCAACCCTGACGTTGATGGCGTATTGGTGGGCGGTGCCAGCCTTAAAGTCAGTGATTTTACAGGTATTATTAAAGCAGGATTGGCCTGCGGCTAGATAATAGAGATAAAGAAAAAAAGTAACAAAGTCTTCATTCATTATGGGAGCACATTATGGAATCAGTTATGTTAGCTGAAATGAGTATATGGAATTATTTGGGAGCGATCCTGCTTATTGCGGTCAGTATCCTGTTAATTTTATTGGTATTAGTTCAAAAAGGACGCGGCGGCGGCTTGGCAGGTGCCTTTGGTGGCGCCGGAGGTCAAAGCGCATTTGGTAGTAAAACAGGTGACACACTCACTTGGATTACTGTCGGTTTCGTCTTTGTCTTTCTATTCATTGCTATTTTAATGTCCAAATTTTACAAAGCGGAATCGACCCTAGAGCGGGAAATGACGATAGCAAGCAATCCACTGAATAATACAACACCAACAGCGTCTACTGCCAGCAGCACTTCTACTGCAACAACAACTTCAGTGGACACAGTAACAACTGACGCCAGCACAACCACTGAGGCCATTACGGAGACAAAAGACGCTGTAGAAACAACAGTAAACGAAGTAGCGGAAACAGCCGACACAGCCACAACGACTGACACACCTGCTGTCGATGCAGCGACAACCAGCCCTGAGGAAAAATAATATGCTTAAAAGCATGACTGGATTTGGCGAAGCTCAAGCGGAAAGCGGTGGTTACAATTTTTTATTGGAAATCAAATCGCTTAACAACCGCTTTCTAAAAACAACGGTCAGGCTCCCAGATGCATTATCATCACTCGAGCCTGAAATTGAAAAGAAAGTCAGAAACGAACTGCTTCGCGGCTCCGTCAGCTTAACGCTCCATATGAAAAATTTGAATGACGCTGGTCCTTTTGAAGTGAATCACGCTGCAACAGAAAAATATCTAGCAAGTTTATTACAATTAGCAACACTTCACGACCAAGGCAACAATATGAATATCAACCTGGCAAACCTCCTGCAATTACCTGGAGTATGCCAGATACGTACTTTTACAGAAGAAGAATATAAACATTTTCTCGAAATCCTTCTTAAGCTAACGGATGACGCATTGGCAAAATTACAGGAAATGCGAGAAATTGAAGGAAAAGTCCTTCTCGATGATTTGCAACAAAACTGTAAAGTCATTTCAGATAATCTTACCGCCCTTAGCGGCTTGACCGACAAGGTGCTCAACGAATACCGAAATCGAATCCAGTCACGCGTTGACATGATGCTGGCCGAAGCCAATATCAAACTTGATGAAGATATGCTGATGAAAGAAGTCGCCATCTTTGCGGAACGCAGCGATGTAAATGAAGAGATTTCGCGACTACAATCACACTTAGAACAATTTGATGCCGCATGCCAGTCAGATAAACAGACTGGACGACGACTTGATTTTATTACGCAAGAAATGCTCAGGGAGGCTAACACCATAGCCAACAAAGCGAATGATGCCCAAATTAGCCAGCATGTGGTTGAAATTAAAGTCGCAATTGATCGATTGAAAGAACAAGTGCAAAACATTGAATAATCATGGCGTGTAATGCCATTTAAATTGAATGGAAGAAAAATCAACCAAGCAAGGATCGTTATTTGTTGTGACCGGGCCAAGTGGCTCTGGTAAAACAACGCTTTGCCATGAAGCCGTTAACAGAACCCAGGCATCACTAAGCGTATCAGCAACGACTCGCAGGCCCGGAAAAAATGAAACCCATGGCGAAGACTACTATTTTCTTTCGCATGATGATTTTAATAAATATATACAGAATAATTGCTTTCTTGAACATGCCAAGGTGTTTGATAATTTTTATGGCACCTTACGAGAACCTGTTGAAGAAAAACTAAAGAAAAATGAAACCATTATTCTGGAAATAGATGTCCAAGGCGCAAAGCAGGTTTTCAGTAATCACCCAGAAGCCATTGGCATTCTGATATTGCCGCCCAGCCATGTCGAATTACGACGTAGGCTAGAAAATAGGGCCAGAGACTCTAAGCAAACAATAGAACAACGAATTGAAAAAGCAAACTGGGAAATCCAGCAAGCTCAAGCGGATGAACATTTTAAACATACGATAACAAATGACAATTTTGAACGGGCTGTGCAAGAGCTCATTGATATCATTGAATAATTTAATGGAGACCTGAATATGATTGAAGCTTTAAAAGATGACAAAGTGATAAAAAAAGTCGGTGGCCAATTTCGCCTTGCCGCTTTGGTACAGCGCCGCATGAAAGAATTGATTGAAGGATCACGCCCATTGGTAGAAACTGAAGGCAAGAACCTGGTTGCAGTCGCGATCGAAGAAATCATGCAAGACAAAATTGCTATTGATTACGACAAGTCTGACGGCTTGGTTCCGCTTGAAGATGATGGCACCCAGAAAAAGAACTAATCCAACAACCATCAATCGTTTCAACGCACGAATATTGACGAATCATGTCAAATAACAGTAAACAACTAGATGGTTTTGAAATTATCCTGGGAGTGACCGGGGGGATTGCAGCTTACAAATCTGCACACCTATGTTCCCAACTTGTCCAGCAAGGCGCCGGCGTCACAGTCATTATGACGCAAAGTGCTTTAAAGTTTGTTGGCGAACTTACCTTCAGCACCTTAACAGGTCGCAAAGTTATCACACAATGGCTTGACACACCAGATATATACAACGCTCAACATATTACGTTAACTGATGCAGCAGATTTATTCGTGATCGCTCCAGCAACAGCCAATATCATCGCAAAATGCGCAACAGGTATCAGTGACGATGCCTTATCTACTTTTGCATGCAGCCTTGGTAGCGACATCCTACTAGCTCCTGCCATGAATAGCCGCATGTATGACAATCCAGCAACACAACGAAATATCACAACATTAAAAAAAGATGGCTATCATATCATCGGACCCGATTCAGGTCAACTAGCCTGCGGTGACGTTGGACCTGGCCGTATGAGCGAACCAGAAATTATCTTCAACCGTATTTCGGAACTACTTTCAGGCAAAACACCCAAGCGACATTCCTAACAGACTATGTCACAAACGAATTCAAAATTGCGTTTCTTAATTACCGCCGGCCCGACACGAGAATATATCGACACGGTTCGCTATATTTCAAATGCGTCATCAGGCAAAATGGGATACGCCTGTGCTCACGCAGCTCGCAATAGAGGCCATCAAGTCACACTCATTAGTGGTCCTGTCGCCCTACCAGCCCCAGAAGGAATTAAGACGCTTCAGGTTACCAGCAGCGAAGAAATGGCCAATCGGACACTATCAGAATTTGAATCTTGCGATATCGTCATCATGACGGCAGCTGTGTGTGATTACAAAGCCAAGCATAAACAAGACCAAAAAATTAAAAAGACGAGCGACTCGCTAAACCTTGAACTGGTAAAGACCACCGATATCTTAAAAACGCTTGGCAGCCAAAAAACTCACCAGAAACTTATTGGGTTTGCCCTGGAAGATGAAACTCCCAAAGAAAATGCACAAAAAAAATATATCGAGAAAAAATTAGATCTCATCGTTCTTAATGCTCCATCAGTGATTGGACAGAATAAAACATCAGTTGAAATTTTGGACTCAGCAGATAACTGGTCAACTTACGAATCACTTTCAAAAGACGATTTAGCCGATCTGCTAATCAGCAAAGCAGAGAACCTTTAGCAGCCCCTCATTTCAGCACCCCCCCAATACAGAATTCCCCATAACCCATTACTAATAAATACTTTACAGGTGAAGCAAAAGGAGGGCCAATATTTAAGCAAATCTGTTAGTTTGCCCGATAATAGTAAAGCTAAGAAATAAAGTCACCAAAGATAGACTGCGCAGATTTTCAAAGGAATTTTATGTCAGAAAGAAATCAAGTAAATCGTATTGCAATAACCTCAATGGGTATTGGCATTTGCTTATTTACCGTTATCAGTTTGCTCAGCTTCAATGTCCAGGATTGGCCCAACCCTGATGTGTCACCCACGATGACCACCTACAATCTATGCGGACCTGTGGGGTCATTTATCGCCTATCAATGCGAATACTATTTAGGTCCGGCAAGCTGGCCGATATTGGGTGGATTACTCATTTGCCTACTTATGTTCTGTATGAACAAACCACTCGATCAACCTATATTTCGAACGATTGGCTTGCTACTCATTGCAACAGCATTGGCTAGCAGTCGCTTTCTAATCAATCAAGGCGACAGCGAATCGCTTTCGATAGGATATGGCGGTCTATTGGGAATTACAACAGGTCATTTTCTATTAACCAAAACAGCTATGACGGGTGCGGTACTCATTATTTTTGCAAGCTTTTTTGTGGGCATGCTTTTGGCGATGGATCATATTCTATTTGCAGGATTGCGATTTGTTGGTAATGCGATACCGAATGTTAAGATAACTACCGGAAAATCAAAAACCAAAGCAAAGCAACCTAAAAAACAAAAGGTGACTATTAATCTTAATCCGCTTACTCGAATTCAAAACGCTATTGCAGCCCTGGTACCTTCTGGAACATCTCGAACTGCCACGATGCAGTCTGAACCTATGGACAACACTGTTCAAGATGACTTTGAAGATCCTCAAGAAGAATATGAAGAACTTGAAGATGAATACGAGTATGAATACGAAGAAGATGATGAAGTTGAAGAAGAGGGCGAGGACCAACCCATTGCGACCGCAAAACCGAAAGCCAAAAAGGTTGCACAAAAAACTCCTCAACGCAACACCTCTTTAAAACAGGTTTCTTCTGCATTAGCAAAAATTAAGGGCTTTGCCAAACCAACAGCAAACGTTGCGATGGTCAAAGAAGATTACACAGACTATAAATATCCTTCCTTAGATTTATTATGCGAGCCACAACAGAACTATGCCAGGTTCCAAGAAAAAATCGTTACGGAAAAAGGCAAAGTGCTTTCGCAAACATTAAAAGAATTTAATATCAATGCCAATGTTGTTGAAATAGAAACTGGTCCCGTCATTACGATGTTTGAGTTGGAATTGGCACCAGGTATTAAAGTTGCACAAATCACAAGTCTGGCAAATGATCTCGCTCGCTCTTTAAGTGCACCATCGGTACGCGTCGTCGCCCCACTACCTGGCAGACACACCATTGGTATCGAAGTGCCAAATAGCGAAAAAGAAAAAGTACGCATCAAAGAGTTAATGCAATCATCAGGTGATTTACCATCAAAAATGCGTATCCCATTATTCCTAGGTAAAGACGCCTCAGGGGAATCATTAATTGCAGACCTTACAGATATGCCTCACTGCTTAATTGCTGGCACAACCGGATCAGGAAAGAGTGTCTGCATCAACAGCATCATTATGAGTATCTTGTTAACACAGCGACCTGACATGGTTAAACTTATTTTGGTTGACCCTAAAATGGTAGAGATGAATGCATTTCGAGACCTGGCTCACCTGATGTGTCCAATTGTTACGGAAATGAAAAAAGCTGAACAAATACTTGAATGGCTAACGGTAAAAATGGACGAACGCTATGCAACACTGGCCGAAGCACGCGTAAGAAATATCAGCAATTTCAATAAGTTAACTGAAGACGAAATTTACGAACGCTTCCAACCTTCCAACGAAGAAGAAAAGGCTAAGGTTCCCACTAAAATGCCATACTTGGTTGTTATCATAGACGAATTAGCCGATTTAATGATGACCTCTGCCAAAGAAGTGGAATCTCATATTATTCGTCTGGCACAGAAAAGTCGAGCGGTTGGAATTCATATTATTCTAGCAACACAACGACCACAAGCAACCGTTGTTACCGGTTTGATTAAAAGTAATCTACCAAGCCGTATTAGTTTTAGGGTCGCAGCTCGCATGGATAGCCGAATTGTTCTGGATCAAAACGGCGCTGAAACATTACTTGGTCAAGGTGACATGTTATTCTTGAAACCAGGAACCAGTGAATTGATGAGGGCGCAAGGAACATTTATAGAAGATAAAGAAATTACGCATGTCGTAAAATATCTAAAAGAAGTATCACAACCTAATTTCCATCCTGAACTTGTTCAAATGAATACTTTGACTGCAGGCCCAGATATGGAACGCGATGAACTCTTTGATGATGCGGTACAAATTATATTGGAAACTCGCAGAGGCAGCGTATCATTGCTCCAACGCAGACTGACCATCGGGTACTCGCGTGCTTCGCGATTAATTGACCAAATGGCATCCGCAGGAATTGTCGGTGATTACAAGGGATCCCAAGCTCGTGAAGTGTTATTAACCCTTGATGAATATGAACAGATCAAACGGCAAATGGCACTTGATGCAACTATGGGCTATCAAGATTTAATGGAAGATGAGCCACAAAGCTTACCTGTTGAAACACAAATTTCTGATGAGGTCGACGCTGAAAGTCGCTTCGACAAAGATATGATGACTCCTACTAGTGATGATATTATTGAAGAAGATTTAATCGAAGAACCTCCAACAGAAACATCATCTACTCACTCTAGTGAAAATGCAGAGCAGTCAGAAGTTAATGATTATCAAGAGATAGAATACATCGAAGAAGATGACGAATTGGATGAAGATGAACAAGAACATGACGGCACTCTTTCCAATGAAGATATCGAAGAGGAAGAGGAGGAGCTAGAGGAAGAATATTATGATGAGGAAGACGAGGAACTGCTTGCTGAAGATACAGAACTTGAAGATGAGGATGATGACGAAGTAGAATACGAAGAAATTGAAGAAGATGATGAGGGGGAGGAAGACGAGGAGGATGAAGTAGAATACGAATACATCGAAGTCGAAGATGATGACAATGAGCCATCTAAAGAAAAATCTGCAAATAAATCTTAGCTATTCATAAAAGTAATTAGCGACAACCATAAAAAGCTATCCCTAATTACATGCCTAACGTATTATCACAACTCAGTTGAATCGGTTGTATTTTCAATTTTCATTCCTACTAACTTTCTTAACTTATCAACAGTATCATCTAATCGATTCGCCTGAGTTGAAAGTTCTTGTGATGCAGCAGCAGATTCTTCCGCAGCAGCGGCATTGTCCTGCGTTACTTGTTCCATATCTGAAACGGATTGATTCACCGTACTGACACCTTTAGCCTGCTCCTCGCTAGACGAAGATATATCGTTAACTAATCTTCCTGCTTTGGTAACATTATCAACGATTTCTGTTAAAGCCTCTGCAACCCCACTGCTAATTTCAACTCCATTCTCTGTATTTTTAATGGATTCTTCAATCATTACTGAAATATCTTTAGCCCCTTCTGAACATCGAATAGCCAGGTTGCGCACTTCTTCTGCTACCACAGCAAACCCTTTACCAGCTTCGCCGGCCCGAGCGGCTTCAACAGCTGCATTTAATGCAAGAAGATTTGTTTGAAATGCAACCTCATCAATAACATTAATGACCTTCGCTGTGTTTTGAGCAGATAATTGGATGGCATCAATTGCTTTTATCATACGCTGCACAGCTTGATTACCATTATCTGCTGAAATCTGTGCTCTTTTAGATAAATCATCCGCAGAAATGGCGTTATCAGAATTTTGACTAGTCATCGATGAAATCTCTTCCAACGCTGAAGAACTCTCTTCTAGTCTTGCGGCCTGTGTAGATGCTTGCTGAGCTAACCCTTGAGAGGCACTAGCAATTTGGCTGGATGCGCTTGATATCTGATGAGACCCGTCTGTTAAATCACTAATCGCATTTTTGATGGGACCAGCAATCATCCTTACAAGCCCAATCGTCGTTAAGACACCCAATATCGTCACAAGGATCCCGAAAAATATTGAGGCCAACTGAGCATCACTTTTTGCAATTTTAACTTTCTGTTCTGCTAATTGAATCAGATTATTGCATATCATTGAAACGTGATGTAAATCTTGAACCGCTTTTGAACTATCAGCTGCAACTTCAAACACATCCACAAGAACAACTTTTAATTCATATATATATTTTTCGAGTTGCTTTTCAGCCAATGCTAAGATCTCAAGATCATGAACTTCTTCCTGCTTGTCTATAGCAGCTTTGGGAATTAATTTTTTAGTCTGGCCCAACTGCCCCACTAATTGTCCCAACTCCGTTTCCATAGTTTTAATTCGAGAGATTTTCTTATCAATCAAGAAGTTACTTTTTTCTTTGGCAACTCTTAGCAAATGTATCTCGCATTCTGCGAGCATTTCAATCAAGTGCGTCTTATCCACAACCTTATCTCTAGAGGCATTATTTGTCCCTAATTCTTCTAATTCTTTTTCATGTTGATGAAGCATGTCGGCTAATTCATGATCTAGCAAGTTCCCAAGAGTCTCTAAGTCATTTTTGTATTTTTCAACTTCATGGAATTTTTCTGTCAAATGTAAAAATACAGGCTTAAAGTGCTCTATATCCTTTTCAATACTCTCTAGTTTTTTCAACTTTACACCATCCGTCAAAGACGTTTTTAAAGTATTCATAATAGCCTGAGTATCATTAATATTCGCATGCACTTTCTTGATGCTTTCATCACCCATGTCTTTATCTTCAATACCATGCAACAAAAATTCATCCATATTAGATTGAGCTTGAGCAACCAAGTCTTTAACTTTAAGAACATCCACTTCTATATGCGTTTCTTTATCTACGCGATTGAGAAAATAATGGCTGGAAATATTAATAAGCATCGCATATACAATCAATGAGCCAAAACCAAAATATAATTTTCCTGCAATACCAAGATTACCACAAAATGATGAACGCCAAAAAACAAGGCTCCCCATTCCCAAAACTAAAGCTAGCGCTATCAGAACCCATATAATATGGCTAGATTCTGATGGGACCATTTTTTTGTCCTTTGTATCGAATACTTCTTTATGACTCGCATGGACCAGCGATTTTAATTTTTCAGGGTGAATAAGGGAAATGGGTTCAAACTGAGCATGTGCATGAATACCCTTTACCTCATGATCTTCATGGATACCTTGATGCTCATCATTGTGTGAATTAATGATAGCATCACCTGTTGTTGCGTCACTACCTGCAAACACTGGTGCTGCTAAAATAAATATCATTACTAATAAATTAACAACTGACTGATGTCGTACAAAAATTGACATATTAGCACTCCTGATGGTTAAAAAGATATTCAGGTTTAATTTGATAAGAAAATGCCCTTACTCTTATCCATTAAAATATAAGTCGTCACCTAAATTGGTATGCTTGAAACCATCTTAGGACCGATAAGATAGTTTAAAAACCTTCTCTCTCTTTCATATCCGCAATTATTACAACTAGCTATTATTACTCAATTTAGAGCCACTAATTAATAGACACTCTCGTCACTAATTATAAACCGACTAAATTAAAATAATACATTACTATTATTTATAGCGATCAAAAACATTATTGAACCCACAATCGATGCCACATATATATGAACGAAACATAATCGATATATAGATAGAGTTTCTCAAGCTGAATGACAAAATCGAAACTCGCATGATAATCTAAGTCACTTGTAAATCTTACCTTGATAAACAATTTTCTCTCGAGTATCATTCTATCTAATCGTTTAGCATACACTTAGTTACAATAACAGGATTCGACCAGCCAATGAACAAAATGCTTCGGTCACTACCCAATATAATTACTGGCTCCAGGATCTTTTTTGCTATAGCATTTTTAGTTCTTCTATTAATGGTGAATCGAGATTCCTTAACGACACCTCAGGACCTATCAAAAGAACTCTGGAAACTGAACTGGGCTTTCATCATGTTTCTCATCGCAGGTATTACAGACATCATCGATGGACCATTGGCTCGCCGCATGAATGTTACAAGTTCTTTTGGAAGAATGTTTGATCCATTGGTTGATAAAATTCTTATCGTAGGTGGCTATATTGCCTTATGGCTATTTGATACTTCCATAACATTTATTTATTGGTGGATGGTATTAATCATTGTGGCTAGGGAAGTGGTCGTAACCCAAATTCGCAAGAAAAGTGAATCGCAAGGCATCGCCTTTGGTGCAAACTGGGCTGGAAAATTAAAAATGTTTCTTCAGAGTTTCGCCATAGGAAGTGTTATCATTTATATGGGTTACTTTCAAGGAGAGACTTGGGCAATCTATTTTAGAAATAGCATTGTTCTTATAGCTGTCGTATTCACTGCGTGGACAGCCATTAATTACGTAACACGCTACAATAAATTGATTAAAGATAATCAAAAATGATCGTTAGAGCTTTTCATACGATTCTAGCAAATCGAGGCTCGTTACGGAGCGATAAAAACATCTGCTTCGTTTTCTGGACGTTCAATTCCCGTATAATGACTGACATCGGTAACGGTATAAATATCATCCATATCAGCCCCTAAAATTCGAGCCGAAACAAATTCAACATGCCCATCTGCAAAAAGGACATTCTGCCCACGACGATTGTGATTGGGAGAATTGACATTTGGATTGTTGTCCGTATATTTCAATACTTTTTGTCCATGGTGATTGCAATCTGGGCTTTTACAATCCAATTTTTCAAATAAAGGATTCTGATCCGCCATTAAAACCATACGAGAATTGGCTTTAGGGCAATGTTCGACTTTCATCGCTTTATTGGTCAACAGAAAACTGTAATTCACCTGGTATCGGCAAAGAAAGTCATCATTTTTTTGTAAGACTGAAAAACCCGGGAAAGCGTGGGTATGATATTTCCCTTTCATCTCAGGACAAATAAAATTATCTGGATGTAAATATTCCCCTTTTACCAATAAATATAAATTTCGAGTATTTGATTCATTCCGTTCGCCTTTGTCAGCAACATTCCACCAGACATCACCATGCTGTTGATGAACATAAGGCAAATAACCTGAATTACATTCAGCATAACTCATAAAGGCTTCACCAGTCTTTTTAAACTGGGCCATACAGGCAACCTGGTTTGATAAACTACGGGCATGGTTTAACCCTGGTTGCACGACCCAGAACATGAGCAAAATGCTTGCAGCAACAGCAAACACTTCACGAAGATTACCAAAAACCCAAAGGCCCCTACTGAGGTCAGAATAACCACGATGCTGGGACTCTTGCTGGCGAGCAATTGAAGCACTGGCAGCAGCAAGATCTTGAGCCTGCTTGTGCTGTTTAATCAAGGCGAGACTACGTTGTGTTAAGTTCTCAGGAACATCAACGTTATTTATGCTTTCCAAAGGTTTAAGTGTTTTTTCTATCCGCGAATGAACATCTGCAGCAAACTTATCACTTTCCAAAAGAGCCTCAGTTTTGCTGCGATCATCGGCGAGATCTAGGTGAAAATTGTAATCCAACAATTTTTCTAGCAAATCTTTTTTATCATTATCAAACTTCTTATCCATTGTACATTACCTTACAAACACTACCTGTTTGACTGAGACTCCAAATCTTTGTAATTTTGCGAAAACAACTTTACAGCAGCATGCAAACGAGACTTAACTGTACCCAACGGTATTTCTAAAATATCAGCCATTTCCTTGTAAGAAAGTTGTTTAAAATATGCCATCAATAATATTTCACGAAAATGTTCAGGCATTTTGTCGATTACCATTTTTACAGCAGCTTCTTGCTCTTTCTGACTGTAAATACTTTCTGGCGTCGTCGGATCTTGCATAAGATGCGCCCACAGATCAGCTTCACTGCCATTATCATCATCATTAGACGTAAGCTGTACCGTCGGCTTCCTTGAACGACTTCGAAGTAAGTCTCTCGCTTTGTTAGCAGCTATCGTATAAAGCCAAGGCTTAAATCGCCTCGATAACTCAAATCGATCGATCGATAAATGGACTTGAAGAAACGCCTCTTGGAAGGCTTCTTCAGCTAAAGATGCTTGCCCAAGAAATCGATACAAAAAATGATATAATTCTTTTTCGTACCGTCTGACTAACTGGGCAAAGGCATCATCATCGCCTTTCTGGTAAGCTGCCAGTAAATTTTCATCTGTTGGCTGCATTAATACTGTCTATCTTTCATACGTATTTCATTTCGGCAGGTTCAGCCTAAATGGTGATTTCATCAAAGATTATCAACTAATTTTAGCTAATTTAACTCGGCTTATTTATAGCATTATATCAGGATTGGGTCAAAATGTTTCCTACAATTTATCATTTTAAATGTTTGATTCTAAGGCATTTAAACAGGATTCTTATCAATTTCGGCAATATCAGCTGAATAGTGTTATGTGAACGAAGCAAACGGAGGTTATTGGACCTATGCTATGATATTTTTTAACTGTTCCGCAGCACCTTTTGGGTCAGATTGATTGATTAAAGCCTGACAAACAACTATACCATTGGCTCCTGCCTGAATGACTTTATGTGCGTTTGAGTGATCAACACCGCCAATTGCATAGATCGGCATTGCGGTTTTCTCTCTGATCTTTGCGATCGCATCTGTCCCAATGACTTCAACATCCGGCTTGGTTGAGCTAGCAAAAATACTGCCTATGGCAAGGTAATCTGCGGACTCGGCAATGACATTATCTGCCTCAACTACATCATGACTACTTTTACCAACGAGCACTTGCGAATCAATAATTTGACGAGCTTGACTAATGGACAAATCGTCTTGCCCAACATGAACACCATCAGCACCTGCTAATCGTGCGATATCTGCTCTGTCATTCATGATAAATAACGCATTGTGAGCATGACAACATTGACATATTTCTTTAGCAGTTTTTAATAGTTGTTTATCATCAAGTTCTTTTTCTCGCAATTGAATACAATCAACTCCCCCTTCAAGAATCTTTTCTACCGTTTCTAATAAAGAATTTTGACAATACGCTTGCGTAACGATGACATATAATTTTACATCATCCAGCCGTTGACTATTCTGCAAACGCTGATTAATTTTCTTTTCTATATCATATGCCTGATATCGCAATAATTCAATTTTAGCCGCAAAATCAGGATCAATCACTTTTCCATATTCTTCCAGACTTCTGAGTGCTTCGGTAAGGCGTTTGCCTGCAGCAAGCAACACATTTTTGTTGTCTAACCGATTCATTTCCTGGGCAGTTGAAATTTCAGTCCCAACATCTTCAGGTGTATCACGAGCAGCAAGAAGCTCCTGGTGAGATAGGTTTTGATATAAATCCGCTAATGTATGGCGGCATGATTTGGTCATTTTGTTGAAAAACGGGTCATTAAGGCAAAATCGAACATAATCCTCCATCACCCGTAAAGCTTCACGAGCCCGATTGAAATTTGCATCTAAAATTCGATAAACGGTTCGATTTTCCATCTGTAATTTACAGTATAACATGAACTTGAAACTTTGTAAAAGATCACTATAATAGGAACATAATGATACAAAATAACCAGCCAAAACTACATCAGATTTCCAGTCAAAAACCGGTTCGTAAACTCCCTGAATGGCTAAAACGGCCTTTACCGAAAGGATCTGGGTTCCACCAGACAACCTCAGCTATCAAGGATCTAAACCTGGTGACTGTTTGCGAAAGCGCTCAATGCCCTAATTTGGGAGAATGCTGGTCCAAAGGAACTGCCACCTTTATGATTATGGGAGAACGCTGCACACGGCGGTGTAGTTTTTGTGCTGTAGATACCGCACGCCCAAAACCACTGGAAAAAGATGAGCCATTACGTGTTGCCACAGCCATTCAACGCATGAACCTAAAGCATGTCGTGATTACATCAGTGGCTCGAGATGATCTCAAAGATGATGGCGCAGGTCATTTTGCCCGAGTGATTACGACGGTTCGCAAAATGCATCCAGATATTACTATTGAAGTTTTAACACCTGATTTTAAAGCAAAGTCTGAGTGCCTCGATTTGATCTATGAAGCGAAACCAGATGTTTTTAATCATAACATGGAAACCGTTCGTCGCCTTACACCAACTGTCCGGAGTGTATCAACCTATGAACGCTCACTAATGGTATTAAATTACATTGGCAGCATGAAAAATCCTCCTGTTATTAAAAGTGGCTTTATGGTTGGACTGGGTGAATCGAAAGAAGAAATTAAACAGCTCCTGCAAGACATGGTCGACTTTAAAGTTGAAATGTTAACCGTTGGCCAATACCTTCGCCCAAGCCAGAACCATCATGAAGTCATTCGATTTTATCATCCGGATGAATTTCTAGAAATCGAAGAAATGGCCAAGCAAATCGGTTTCAAAGAAGTCGCTGCCGGGCCTTTCGTACGAAGTAGTTATCATGCAGAACTATCCCATCAACGATTGATGAACAAGGGTTGTAACAGCTAAACCCTCCGTGCCAGCAAATGCCTTCCAATTTAGAAACACTACGCATACTTATTGATACGCCAAAAAGCGGCATAGACAATATGGCAACAGATGAAGCCATTCTTAAATGCGTTGAAGATAAACGTTCCCCTGCGACGCTCAGATTTTATCAATGGCAGGAGTCAACCATATCCCTTGGCTATTTCCAAAAACACAGTGATATTTTTAAACAGAATCTCACGATACAGAATTTACCTATTGTTCGAAGGCAAACAGGTGGTGGAGCGATTTTGCATGATGATGAATTAACCTACTCTCTTATACTGCCCCTACATCATACCAACGAAGATCTTGATATTAATGATATGTACAAAACCGTGCATGATGCCTTTCTACATAACTTGTTATCACTGGGCATCGATGCTGAATATCAAACCAGCACAGATCGATGTAACAGCCAAAGAGGCCCTTTTTTCTGTTTTTCTCGTAAACATTGCCAGGACATTATTTATCAGCAACAAAAGCTACTGGGTAGCGCTCAGCGTAGAACCAAGAATGCCTGCCTGCAGCATGGATCTCTAATCCTCAACCAAACTCACAGCGAACAACCTTCAAGCGGCGTAAATCATCGCAGTGATATAGATTTTAATTTATCTGATTTTATCGATAAGATTATCACAACATTGTCCAAACAATTGAACGTAACCCCAAAAAAACAAACGCTTAATTCGGACGAAGAAATGATTAAAAATGAATTAGTGAAAAAGTACCATTCAGAAGAATGGACACAACAAAGGTAAAAACATCCGCTTAAGATTCGCTAACACTGAATCCTACGCCAATTTTATATGCACTTCCGATTGCAAAAATCGCCCAAAGAGCTGTAAAAATATCAAAATTAGCAACAAAGACCGTCCATAATCCAGAGTTATTTCCAAAAAATTTACCTATCGCTTCAGCTTCTATTTCCATTTCCGCTTTTGCGATAACCTCTTTTTCGGACAAAGTCCACATATCTATCTGCTTGTAAACTTTCTGCTTTAAATCGTCTGAAGCTTCATAATTATCTATCTTATTATACTCATCCTGAGATAACATAGAATTCTTATACATATGTTGATAGGCATAATAAAACATATTTTCAGGGTTACTGGCAACACGGGTCACTTCTTCATCAGTCACCATTTCTGCCACGACCTCTTGAATGCTCGGCACAACCCATTTATAAATTAATACATTACCAGAAACAAGCCCTACCAATGCCATAGTTCCTGCTATGACACCTAAACGAACACTATAATCTTTTGTTATACAGACCGCACCTAAGCCAGATAATATACCAATCCCCCAGGCAACAATCCCTATTTCATATTGAGTAAAGTAAACAATGGCTGCCCAAATAAAACCGCCAATTAACGCACCTAATAGACTACCCCCTATCTCAATTGGCAATCCTTTCATAGTTGCAACGGCAGGAGACACTTTCTTCGAAGAATGATTCTCAGCTGTTTTCTTTTCCTCTAAAACATTTTGCCCAGTTTTTAAATTATGCCCACAGTGGATACAAATAACTGAATCTCTTTCGATTTGTTTTCCGCAACTATTGCAAAATATCATCTCCGCCTGCATCGATACCGTTTCTTCTGTTTTTTTTGATGCAGTCGAATCAAACATATCTGAGGTCCAAACCGAACTGGCAGAAGATTCATTAGGGTGATTGTCTTCAAACTCATTATCGAGGGTTTGGCTGGACACGCCATATTCTTGAGGTTGAAGAGCAGCAACCTCCTGCTGATCTTCACTAGATTCTGGCACGATGATAGGCTCAGAACAACTAACACATTTGACCCGCTTGCCAATGTATTGCTCAGGCACCCCCATCTTCTTTTCGCATTTCCCACAATGAAACTTAATCATGATGAATCCCACAATTGATCGCTAAACCAATTTTTTAAATATTCATTTGTAAAAAACAAAGTTATAGAGTACTAATTCCTTAAACGAGGAATAAGCGCACAAATCCCACAAAATAAAACACACTTTGATTCCTACACAATTGATTTGCTACTAACGTTATATCGAAATATTAATAAAAAATCAATTAGATTTTAGAATTATTCTAATCATTTTTTTCATATGAAAACTTTTCTATATATCCTACTGCCCCACAGTAGTTTAAAAATTTTAAACATTAGGCATGGACTTTGCATACAATGTCGATTATATTTCTAATCTGTAGTAATTTGCTGTGAGTAGTAACACCATTGTAAAAACTTGCGAGAAGCAGATTTATGCCATGGGTTGCTATTTAGTTTTTGTCATAAGCAAAAACAGGACAACAATGGCATCTACTGGTACAAGTGGCTCCAGTCAGGGCGCTGGCTAGTAAGCGATGTGAATCTGGTCAGGCCGGGAACGGAGCAGCCATAAGCATTTAGCGAACTGAGTCGGAATTTCCTGGCTGGAATCGCTTGTACCAGCAGTTGCCATTGTGACTTTTTTCAGCAAGAGGATTCATAATCACTTTCTATGATATTTTGAGTACATATGGCCTATACTGTATTAGCAAGACGCTATCGATCAGAAACCTTTGATGAAGTCATTGGCCAGGAAGTCATATCCAAAACGCTTACCAATGCAATCAATCTGGATCGCGTCGCCCATGCTTATCTGTTTACCGGAACACGTGGTGTTGGCAAAACAACCATGGCACGTATTTTTGCCAAAGCACTAAATTGCCTCAACAGCGACAAGCCAACAACGACTCCTTGCAATGCATGTGAATCCTGCGAACTCATCGCTGAAGGCAACGACATCGATGTCATCGAAATTGATGCAGCGTCGAATACTGGCGTGGAACACATTCGTCAGTTGCGCGACAATGCCATCTTTCGCCCTGCCCGAGCTCGCTTCAAAATTTATATCATTGATGAAGTACACATGCTCTCGGTGAGCGCATTTAATGCTCTTCTGAAAACCTTGGAAGAACCGCCCGAGCATGTGAAATTCATACTCGCAACCACGGAATCGAATAAAATATTACCAACGATCCTTTCTCGTTGTCAGCGGTTTGATTTTCGAAATATTCAGCCGGCAGATATTGCTAAACAAATTCAAACGATACTTAAGAATGAAAAAATCAAGGCTGAAGACCAACTTGTTCAGCGGCTGGCACGCCTGGCAAATGGCTCTATGCGAGATGCACTAAGCCTACTTGACCCACTACTAAGTGTTGGTGAAAAGACATTAACATTAGAGATGTTGAACCAACTTCTTGGAACACCTCGCAATGAAATGATCATTGAATTAGTCGATCAAATTTGCCAGCAGAATCTTTCCAACGCCCTTGTTCATCTCGACAAAGCCATTGGCGAAGGCTTGGGACTGGAAGTCATTGCTCAAAAACTCCAGGAACATTTCAGAGATCTTCTGATTTTATGTCAATGCGGCAAAGAAACAGAATTGGTGGATCTTGATGATAATGACTTACGTGAAACCTTTTTGCAACAGTCTCAAAAATTTGATGTCCCTTCACTGGTTTACAATATCACCGTTATGGAAGAACTAAGACGTGCCATAAAAACTACCGGGGCCGGACGAGCCTTACTCGAAGCTGCAATCGTTCGCTTATCTGCGACTGAACAATTCAGTAACACCTCTTCTTTAATTGATAAACTCCATCAATTACAAACAGGAACAACAGCACCCGCCAGAAATCACCCACAGGCTATGCAAGCCAGGCAGGTCCCCCAGGGTCAACACATAAAAAAAAATAGTCCATCACCAGTAAATAGTGATACGCCCCATGGACAATCACCTCAAACACCAACATCCAATATCAATGTCCCAAATGATTTTGATATAAATTATCTCAAAAAATCGTGGCCGACCATTGTCGCCCAATTTTCAAATTTTGATGCAAAGTCTGTGCAAGTAGCAATAAAACCTTCTATTCCGACAAAATGGGATCAGGGTATTTTAACGCTGGGATTTCCAAGTGCATCACAAAACATGTATCACTTTCTGTCTTCTCAAGCAGCCAAACTTGAAGAAGCTCAATCCATCTTAGCTAAGATTTTAAAAACATCTATCAAATGCGAATTAATCTTAACTGCTCCACAGGAACAACAACAAATGGACAAACCGCAAGACCATGTTCCTGGAGCAAAACTTAGTCAAAAAGAAATTCGCTCAGCTATGATGAGCCCCGAAGTGAGGAAAATTCAAGAAGTCTTGGGCGGCAGCATTAAAAACATCAAAAAAGCAGAAAGCATCTAACATAAGGAATGATTTTATGGGTTTAGGTGATTTAACCAACATGTTCGGTAAAGTTCAGGAAATGCAGTCAAAAATGCAGCAGATCCAGGAAGACATGGCGAGCAAAGTCGTTGAAGCTAGCAGCGGTGGCGGCATGGTAACAGCGAAAGTTAATGGCAAAGGCGATCTCGTTGATATTAAAATCGATACCAATGCCGTGGACATTAACGACATGGAAATGCTGGAAGATCTTATCAAAGCAGCAGTGAATGCCGCGATGGTGAAAAAAAATCAAATGATGCAAGAAGAGCTTACCAAGTTAACTGGCGGATTAAATATTCCAGGCATGGATCAATTGGGAAATATGTTTAAATGAGCACTGCGTACACTGAAAGCATGAATAAACTCATGGAGGCCTTTCAGAAATTACCAGGGATCGGCCCTCGCACCGCTCAGCGATTGGCCTATCATGTGCTCAAGCAACCAGCCGATAAAGCCATGGAATTGGCCGACGCTATAAAACAGGTCAAAGTGCAAATTCGACACTGCTCAAAATGTTACAACTTAACGGAAAATGACCTTTGCGATATTTGTTCTAATGCCAATCGTGATACATCTGTAATTTGTATTGTTGAACAACACAATGACTTAATCAGCCTTGAAGAAACTGGCATGTGCAACTGGACCTATCATGTTTTGCTTGGCCACTTAGCCCCCCTAGAAGGGATTACGCCCGACGATTTAACCATCAATGCCTTAATTAAGCGAATTGATCAAGATGACGTAAAAGAAATCATCATGGCAACAAATCCAAACATGGAAGGCGATGGCACCGCGCTCTATATCAGTTCATTATTAAGCAATAAAGATGTAAAAATTACACGGCTAGCAAGAGGATTACCATCAGGTGGCAGTATTGAATATGCAACCAAAAGTATTTTAAACGACGCTATTATCGGACGCGAAAAAATGCAATAGCACTTCTAACGCAAACTCGATACAATGCTCGCAAATTTAAGAGGCAAAATGGCCGATAAAAGAGTACTGGTCATTCAAAACTAAAAAACGAAGGATATTTCGCTATGCGAATGGATATGTCACAAAGCATGAAGATGGATCAAAAGATGGTGCTTGCACCGCGCATGATCCAATCCATGGAGATCCTTCAACTTCCCCTACTTGCTCTTCAAGAACGCATCGAACACGAAATGCTTTCCAACCCTATGTTGGAAATGGAAGAAAATCAAGATCAGGAATTAGACGCCACCAAGCCAACACAAGATGCTCCAGCAAGCAGCGATCAGGAAGAAAATGAACAATCACTTCTAATTAAAGAAGACAATGATAAAACAGAATCGTTTGAACGTCTCGGCAATATCGGCAACGAATATGATGACTATATGGATCGAAGTGAATTTGTAAAGTCTCGTGTCAGCAGTGATGAGCCAGACCGAAAACTTGAAGCAATGCAAAATACTGCAGCGCATAGCCAATCTCTCAACGAGCACCTGAAAGAACAGTGGCTTTTTATTGAAACTGAAGATCTCATCCGAAAAATCGGTGAACGCATCATCGACTTCATTGATGATGCGGGCTATCTCCAGGTACAACCAGCCGCGATTTGCGACCAGCTGGAAGATAAAGTAACTGTAGAGCAAGTTGAAGAGGCATTATCTTTAGTGCAAACATTAGATCCAATTGGTGTTGGAGCAAAAGATTTATCTGAATGCTTATTAATTCAACTGAGAAATAATCCACATGATAAAGATTATCAATTAGAAATTGAATTGGTTAAAAATCATTTAAAAGATATTGAAATGAACCGCTACCCGTTGATTTCCAAAAAAACAGGCAAGTCAATTGCAGTTATTACAGACGCGGTCAAAGAAATATCTCGCTTGGATCCTCGTCCCGGCATGCAAATCGGCCGTCATGAAACCACCTATATCTCACCAGATATCATCGTGGACTATGATGATGAAAATGATATTTATACGGCTTATTTGGCAAGTGGCTCAATCCCCCCCTTGCGGATCAACCCGCTTTATTCTCAAGTATTAAAAGAAAATGAAATGCCTGCCAAAACCAAAGAATATCTCCAAAATAATGCACGCTCAGCAAAATGGTTGATTGAATCAATCGAACAACGAAAATCAACATTGCTGAGAGTCGTCAACCATGTCATTAAAACGCAACGTGATTTTCTTGACCATGGCCCACTGCATCTCAAACCTCTGCCTATGGTAGATGTTGCTGACGTACTTGGTATTCATGTTGGAACAGTCTCCAGAGCCGTATCCGGAAAACACATTCAGACACCAGTAGGCATTTATGCCCTCCGCTATTTTTTTAGTGGCGGCACAGAAACAGCCCAAGGCGAAAATGTCAGCTGGGATGCCATCCGTGCTAAGCTACAAGAAATCATCGACAACGAAGATAAAAACAAACCATTCAACGACGATCAACTGGTTGAAGAACTGGACAAAAGCGGTATCAAGCTCGCTCGCCGAACGGTCGCCAAATATCGTGGCCTGATGAATATCCCCCCTGCTCGTCGACGCAAACAATTTGATTAAGTCCTATCTGAGATTAAGAGTCATTTCAAAATCTAACAATTCACAATCTGAATAATATATTATTTATCTAATAAACAACCTCTTTTACCTGGTATGCCCAGACTACCTTCCCTTTTGCCTATTTAAAATCAACGATTTATATCACTTATTAATATACAATCCAATCAAATTTAATCTATCATCCTATCCCATTTGCATAACGTCTAAAATAAAGTATAATTTAATATATAGGGTTAAGGTCGATGCACCAATTCAACATAAGGAGTGCAACGATGACACTTATCAAAGATCAATTCCGTGATCGAGGGTTAAGCCATATTGTCGAATCTCAAATGCGCCATTGGGAATTGAAATGCGCATCAGATGACATCCAAAAGCAAGTTCGCAAGCATAAACACAACATTAAGTTCATAACAATCAGCCGCGAACTGGCAAGTGGCGGAGAAATTATCGCAAACTTCCTTGGTGAAATGCTCAATTGGCATGTATATGACAAAGATGTTCTTGATTACATGGCAAAAGATCTCAAAGTACATAAACAAATTCTTGAATCCGTAGACGAAAAAACAAACCACTGGATTGAACGGTTTTTGAGTAATTTATCCCGGACCACTGTTATTCATCAAGAAACCTATTTTCATCATTTATCAAAAGTACTGATGGTCATAGCCAACCACGGAGAAGCAATTATTGTCGGGCGTGGAGCGGGCTTGCTGCTACCCGCCCATGAAGGTTTACGTATTCGAATTGCTGCCCCACTGGAAATGCGTTGCCAAACTTTGGAAAATGAACAACATATCAGCGCCAATGATGCTGTCCAAAAAATCAAAGATGCGGATATGAATAAACACCAGTTCATCAAAGATTATCTTGGCAAAGATTACACAGAAAACAAGCATTACGACATGGTCTTTAATATGACGAAATTCAGCCCGCTATCGATTGCAAAAATCATATGGCGAACATTGGATCAAACAAAATAAACGACTCAGAAGGCCCTGCCTAAACTGGTCCCACCACATCTTTTATATGTAAATCTTTGTCTAAAAACCCATTAGATCTACACATATGTCTATTTATTGACACAAATCACTATTCATAATAAAATAGAGTTATTAAATTTTGGATTCAATTTTCAATTAATAGAATGTTTCGATTCACATTCAGGAGTATATCATGTCAATTGCTACAAAACTAGTCGTGTTATTGTTATGTATTTCCATTGCCGGATGCTCACAATCACATAGCCATTCTGGCCACGCAAATAATGACCAGAAAAATCATGCAACATCTGATCCAAATCATATGAACCATATGGCCATGAATCATCAAAAGAAATCAGACGCCCATACGAAAATGGACGATTCAAAAATAAAACAGGATACGATGAATCATTCTAAAATGAATCATGCCAACATGAAAGATCACAAAATGGATCATGCTAAGATGGACCACTCAAAAATGGATCACTCCATGCATGGGATGGATCACAGTGGATTAACATCGATTCATAATCATGAAAATATGACTTATGAAGAAATCCAGGCTCACTGTACAGCACATGGAACAATCACGCCAGAACAGATGAAAATTTTCCATATGTCCAGTGCTCAAGTTGCAGAACTACCCGTCGAAGAATATAAATGGGTTCCCACTGAACGGCTCTGCTTTATCTATGGCGGAGTGCATAGCGATAATTACGCCGGGCGTCGTAGTGAAAAAATCAGAAAAGTGATCAAAGAACGAAATGAATTTACCAACGAAGAATGGAATTTGATCGACCAGCAAACCCTGCAAAAAGGCGGTAAACGCATGTTGGTTCTAGCTAGCTGGGGTCATGCAACCAATATGCACACCAGTTTCGCAGATGGTAAGCGGGTCGAAAAATGGGGCTATCCTGCAAAAGATGGCGCTGAAAAATTTGTCATTCTAAAAAATAGCATTATTGACAGTTGGCAGAATTAATAAAATTGGATTTTGACGGGAAAAACCCGTCCTACCAGACATAATCCGCTTTAAATACTTGGAAACAAACCTCTTGACGCCAAGGTTCAAATAGGCTAAAATCCCCGATCTGTTTGGGATACTCCCAAATTGGCCAGCGTGGCTCAGTGGTAGAGCTCCCGCCTTGTAAGCGGGTGGTCGTCGGTTCGAATCCGACCGCTGGCTTTTTCCCCCAATGCTTTTGAATGACTCTTAGTGTCTAAAGACTTATTTTTCAATAGGTTTTGGGAGTCATCATTTTTTCCCTTTTTCCCTTCCTGTCAGCCGATGAACAGCTTTGACTGGAAATGGAAGAAGTTAGTGCAAACCCTAGTGCAAATCGATCAGAATGACTTACGTCACATGTTCCTGTTGCTCTTGCTGTATCAGCATCATCTGTAGTGCCAAAACTAGGCAATGATTCAACAGCTTGTTTTAGATCAAATAACTGTGGATCCGTATAAGTGCTCATCGTCAAATTGATATCACTATGCCTCATAAGTGCCTGGGCCATTCGCGGCGATGCTCCAGACTGCGATAGCATTGTGCAAAACGTATATCGTAAAGAATGAAAATCAAGTACTTGCCCTTGATGGTTTACATAGTCAATTCCAGCAGCTAATAAATCTGCCTTCAACACTTTCATCGATGGAATCGTATCAAATATTTTTTGATCAGGCGAATGGTCAGGCTTATATTGATTTAATACTGCAACAAGGTCTGCTCGCAAAGGAACAATTTCATCTCTGCCTGACTTACTAATACTAGCCGTTAAATTAACATATGAATAAGGCAAAATATTTAATTTTAGATGCGACCAGGTTAACCGACTTAATTCACTCCTACGTAATCCTGTATTTAAGGCGAAATGATAAATCAAAGCACGCTGTCCCCCTTTCAGCTGAGCCTTTTTGGCTACTAAAGGGCTTACGCTTGCTAAAAGCTTCCCTTTATTAGATCCAATACGAATCATCTTCAATTCATTAAGAGGTCTCGACTTAGCTGATTCAAGTAATCTCTGTATTTCTTCAATAGTCAAAGCTCGCCTTTGCCGACGGACATCAAGCTTTTCATTACTTTTTACTAAAGTAACTAAGGGATTCTCGCTAATACGATTTTCTTTCTTTGCCCAATGAATAAATGCCTTTAAGCTGCTTAAATAAGTATTTCTCGTCCTAGCGGCTACATTTTTCTCATCAAGCAATTTCAACCAGCAACGTATCTTTTCCGGCTTGACACCGGAGAGCTTTTTAATATTACATTCAGCAACGATTCGATTGATTCGGCTTAATGTCTCCTTTAAATGCTTTTTAGAAACTTCAATACTCTCTAGATAATTCTTATAATCACCGACATGCTCACCAATTGGCCGATTGGCCATCTCAGACATTTCTAATTGGTCAGAATCAATGATGCCAGCCTTTTGATTTTCTACCTTTTTATGAGCTGATTCATCAAGGTCGTCGCAGCAGCTTTGTCACGAACGCCCAGAGATTCACGACGAGTGATGCCATCAGAATCTTTAAACTGACACCACCAGATCTTATTTTTGATACGTTTTTTAATTCCTGTTTTACAGACGGCAGCTTAATTTTTCACGATTTTTTGACAATACTTAATTAAAGATAATGACATGAATGCTAATGATTAACAATGACTTTAATAATTTGTTGCCACCTAATTGATTTTTGTTCGATAAATCGTTCCAAATGCTCCATTTTGGTAATCGTACCCATCGCTCGATGCGACATATAAATCAGTGTCATCAATCATGATATTTTCGATCTTCATTTTTGGATTGCTGGTCATTTGGGCTAAATCCAAGTAGGCTTCTTGCCGGACTGTTGAAATATCGAATACTTTTTTAGGATTTGGCTTAAAACGATAGACCTTTGCCGGTTGAGCTGAGACAACATATATTCTCCCCTGCTGATCAAAGGTAATATCCGTCAAATTGGCTGATTTGCCTGTCACCGGATCAAATGGCTCTAGTTTGGCCACTATTTCAGCTTCTATAGGTAGCTTTGGCTCACCATCTTTGTCCATCGCAAATCGTAAAATCACCGATGAAGTGCGGTAACCAACATAAAGATACCCGTCATGGTATGCTATGGCACTTTGACCATAAAATCTTTGCATCCCTTTGCCTTTAATATAAATATTGGCATCAAATAAGACTTCACTCTGAGGAGCAGGAGCATAAGGATCATCAACATGCTCTGAAATATCATAGCGAGCCAATACGCTATTATCTTTTGCAACTGCATATAGATATTTTCCAATGACTTGGCAATTATCAGGACCATTTAGCCAGCCATGAGGTGGAGGATAAAACGAAGGATCGTGATGAGGATAATTCCCACCCGCTTCAATATTATGACGCTCAATTTCATGCCATTTTTGGGATCGTAAATCATAACGTAAAATTGCATCTGACAAATTTTTACTGAAGGAATAATCATAGGGTTTCAACGGTTTATCAACACCGGAGAATGCACATAAATAGAAACTTTTGGTCAAATCATGATAACGCAACGTGCAATAAGGACGATCCGTTCCACGGTCGCTTTCAGGCGGGTTAGCTGTTTTATCCCAAAGCCGAAAAGGAGGATTGGTCGGTAGTGCAAAAATCTCGCCATTATTTTTAATTGCTTCTGAAATCGTTGGATTGGTAAAGGGTTCACTCACGGTAGGATCAACCTTATATATTGTGCCCGCTTGATCATCTACTTTTGCGCTGACACCCCCTGAACCTCGAACACGCCCGCGACACAAAGCATAGAGCACACCATCAACCATTGCCAAACCGCGAGGATAAGGTACTTTGGTCGTAATCCGTTCCAAGCCGTTTCCAAAAATAGTTTGCGCACCACAAAATACCATAATGATAAATAAAATAGTTTTTTGATAATTAATATCATATTTCATTTTAACCGTTTCCTAGCTTTCTAGTTAAAGTGTGACGTTCCGACCGAACGGTTGATTTTCATAAAAGTGAATCTGCTCAGGATTCACATAAACTCGTTGGAAATCTTCCAGGAAAAACATGTTGTTAGGATCTGTATACATAGTCTTATATTCACCGGATCTACTCTTCAAGGTCAAACGAGCTTTATCTCCTTGCCATTGTGTATCAATAATCTGTAACGAGACATAATTAGAATTTTTTCCATTTAAAGATTCAAAAGTCATGTGTTCAGGTCGCACAGACATTTGAACAGTTTTGCCATGATAATGCATTAACTTGGCTAGCATACGTGACGGTAAATAAAACTTAACGCCCTCACAATGAAAGGATACGGTATTATTATCAATCTGGACCTGACCTTCAAAGAAGTTCAAGTGATAGCTGTGTAAAAATTCTGCTACGAAGCGATTCTCTGGCTTCGTGTATACATCCAAAGGAGTTCCTACCTGCTGTAATGTCCCCTTATTGAAGATACAGATTTTATTACCCATGCTCATCGCTTCATTCTGATCATGCGTTACATAAATAAAGGTTGTTTTTAGCTCTTTATGCAAACGTTTGATTTCATATTGCAACGTCTTTTGTAACCGGGGATCTAAATGGCTCAAGGGTTCATCTAGTAAAAACACTTTGGGTTGCTGCACAATCGCAGCAGCCATCGCGACCCGTTGCTTTTGACCACCCGATAGCGACTGAGGTTTTCGATTTAATAATTCAGAAATACCTAGCATCAAAGCGGTATGATCAATACGTGTAGCAATTTCAGCTTTTGGTACTTTACGGCAATGTAATGGAAATTCGATATTCTTTTGAACCGTCATATGATTAAACAATACTGGATCTTGAAACAGCATGGCAACATGACGATCCTGGACCACCACAGAACCGACATCCATTCCATCAAATTCAATAGAGCCGCTATTTGGATCTTCTAAGCCTGCAATGAGTCGCAGCAGCGTACTTTTCCCACATCCTGATGGTCCTACAATCGACATAAAGTCGCCCTCATCGATCTGCAAGTTCAGATCGTCTATGGCCTGAATACCACCAGGGTATGTTTTATTGATATTTTTTAAGGTGATCGCTACCATTAGTTACTTTTTGTTTTTAATGTTTGATAAAGATTATCAAAATAAACACACAACTGAGCATAACACTCATAGGTATCTTCAACCGAATCTGTAATCGCCTTGACTTCAAAGAAGCTTTTCTGCGAATCTTCAAACGAAGTTAACTGCCAAAAGTTAAGCTCGACATTGTGAGCATAAAACACAATGGTTTTTAAGGCATCATCAGGATTTTCAATGGTTTCAATAATACAATCGGATGTTGATTTTAAATGCTGACGAGACCATTTCTCACCTGGAACATCAAAAGCAATGCCTTCAGTAATAGGTGTATCTTTTTTTATAAACTTTATCTCTGCGGTCGGATCGACATAACGCTTAATGAGCCAGTAAGCAACACACTTATCATATTCACGTGTATCCCAGGTAACGTAAGTCGTTTGAACCGACTCTTGCGTAGATTCAGTTAGCGTCTCCTGCTGCGTAGGCGACTGCAAGGCCCAGTACGCAACCAAAACGACGATCAGTAATGTCAAAGGTAATGCTAATTTCATTTTAGTACTCGCAGTGATATTTTTAGAATTAGACTTGCCACACCAATCAAACTTATAACCAACAATGCAATGATTAAACACAACGCAGACGCGACATGATTCGCACCATAATGCAGTAAGTTATCAATTCGGATTGACAGCGTTGATAACCCAGGTGGCACCAAAAGCACCGAAACATTTAATTCGCTTAGTACTAATAAAAAGACCAAGACACCCGCTACAAAACAGAAGCGATAATATCGTGGCAAATCGATCAAGAACAATTTCTGCCACCAATGACAACCATGAACCGCAGCCGCTTCATCGATGGCCAGATCGCTGCGATGAAACATGACTTCAAAAACCCGAATGGCAAAAGGTGCGAATAGTCCTACGTAAGCGAAAGGCAATAATAGCTGATAATAACTTGACTGGCGAAAACCACTCGAAAGATTCATCCATTCAATCACGCCCAAACCAAAGATGGTTCCAGGAATGGCTATACCAAGCCAGCCTAATACATCTACCATATTTCGCAGTCGCCCTTGACCTCGGGCCAAAAAGTATCCAATGGGATAAGCAACGACAATAGCTATCAAGCTAGCAAGAACGCCCCACTTCAATGTTGTGATCAAATCCATCTTTGCCATATCGAAGGTTGATTGTAACACCGATAGACTGTTTACATGCATACAAACACTTACCAATGGCATCACAATAACGATACTTAATATCAGAACTAAAAAAGAAATGGAGAATGTAAATTGAGCTTTATTTCTATTCGATGTAGAAAAGCTTTTAGATGCTGATCCACCAAGAGTACATTTTGACATTAATTTATACTGCACGCCAATTAAGAACAACACCAACATCAACAATGGAAAGCTTTTTCCTATTGCAGCAGTTTCATCGTAAAACGCGCTGAATTGCGTAAATATTTCAACGGGATAGGTATTTACACCTAACAAGGATGGCACACTATATTGAGCCAATGAAAAAAGTACCACCAATCCGCTAGCAGCCAAGATATAGGGTTTCAATTGAGGCCATATCGCAACCAAGAATACCTTTCTTTTTCCAGCAGACAATCGGGCTAAATCAACTTGCTGCCAATCGAGCTGTCGTAAGCCTTGGCTAACCAGTAAAGCAACGAGAGAAAAAAATGAAACGCCCAAGGTCCACATACAACCAAAGATGCTATGCAGCGATATTTGAAACCCAAATGCATTGGCCATAAAGGTATTCAACCAACCATCTGGATTAAATAAATGTATCCAGGCACCCGCCATTACATAAGGTGGTATAAATAATGGAATCAATAGCAACACTTCAAAACCATTTCGATAACCTTGAGGTAGCTTATTGAGTGCAAACGCGACAGGAAGTCCAAGCAAGCAGGCCATCAAGGCAACACCCAATGACACAACAAGACTGCGGCCTAATAAAATCCATTGGCGAGCATCTATAAAAATCGATTGTAAATAATCAGGCTGCTGAAAAATGGAAGTAGAAAATTTAAATAACACCATGGCAACAGGCAGCAGCGTTGCGACACAAAAGAGTGTGAGTGCAATGACCAAAAGTGATGCTGGTTGTTTTTTATATGCCATAGATCAAATTCTCAAATTCTAGACAGGATTTACAAGATCAAACTAGATATTAAATATCATGTGCATCCTTTTGATCCTGTCATAAAATATTTAACGTACAAACAATTGCTGAAGAAACTTTCCTGAAGCCTCCATGTTTTCAGCAACTTTTTCAAAATCGACATCCATGGCTTTTATCTCAGATAATGCTGGTACATGCTCTGGTCGATCCACATCATCTCGCAAGGGAATCTGACCCCCATCAGCAAAGGCCAACATTTTTTCAACTTCTTTACTTAATAAAAAGTCGATGAGCTTTTTACCATTATCTGGGTTTGGCCCATCCTTTATTAATGCAACCGTATTCGGAATTAGCAATGTTCCCATACCATCATTATCCGGCCATAAAATATCGACAGATCTCCCTTGTTTCATGGCAACAAAAGCATCGTCTGTATCAGTAAAGCCTATGGATACCCGGCCTTCGGCAACACGATCCCGACTGGATGCGTTGCCATCAACAATTACGATACCATTATCTTTCAGGTTACGAAAATACTGCTTAGCCTTATCTTCACCCATATGGACAAACAACGCCGCTGCATGCGTCGCCGTCGTACCAAAAAGCGGATAAGCCAAAGCCACTTGTTTTTTCCATACAGGCCGTGATAATTCAAGGATGGACTTAGGGAATTTCTCATTGGTCAATAATTGAGTATTATAAATCAATACGCGACAACGGGCCGCAAACCCTGTCCAAAAATGCTCATTATCTTTAAACCCACTGGGAATATCTGATGCCACTGGAGATTGATAGGCAGCCAAGACATCCTTTTTCTTCAAAACAATCGTTCGACCCGATTCAGAATTCCAAAACACATCCGCCTGCGGATGATTCTTCTCAGCAATCAAACGATTCACCAATCCGGTAGTCTTCGTTGCTTCCGAATCATAAACCGCTTTAACTTTGACTCCCGTTTTAGCTTCAAAAGCCTTTAAGATCGGCTCACTAAAAACCTGATCTAAAGAGGTATATACTACAACCACTTGCGTAAGGTCAACTTCATCGACGTTTTGACTACATCCAACCCCTAAAAACAACGACATAGATATTAACAAATATTTCATTTAATGCTTTTAATTTGATTGATTTAATTTCACAATAATAGAATTCTGTCATGATAAACCGCAATAACTCAGGCGTATTTTAACCATCTTTTACTTAAGTATCACTTCTGATAAAATTTGATAATCTGGTTAGTTTCCATAAATTTTATCTTCTTTAGTCGACAATCAAAGATACTTAGAATTTTAGGGTTTTCGGTTTGACCATGTCCAATATGGGACTCCCTGGAGCTCACGCTCTAATTCATCCATATCATCGTCTCCGAGATCTGTTGAAAAATACTTACTAAGGACTGTTCTTGACTCAGAAAGTTTCCTACAGACAGACCAGTCATCTATAAATTCTCGAAGCATAATATCAGATTCAGACTGCCCCATATCAACGGAACTCGATCCTATCCTGTCCAAAGAGACAACAAGTGTCTCAAGATGCTTTAACACCAGTAACAAATCAGTTCTCTTTACGTTTAAGTAATCTTTATTTGCATCCATTAATTACAATTCCATCGATTATTTTCTTCTTGTTATATTAGCATTTTGCAAAGGCACATCACCTTCTATCGTTAACTCATCCTTTCCAGTCCTTGAGTTCTTAGTTCGCTCAACTCTAGATGTAGGAACATCTGTTTCAACGTAATCTCTACCTCTACCTTTACCTATTTGATACTTGTCCTCAGCATCAGCTCTCGACAATGGGGGCTTGTTTGTTGACTCAGCAAATACTTTATTCTGATCACTTGCTTTAATAACACCGTCTCTTTCTATTCCATTGCTACCTTTTCGGTTCGTATAATGCCGAATTCGAGTCATGCCCTCTTCTGAAGCGTCAGCACTAGCTCTTACTCCATGAGTTCCAGCTTCTGCCATTTCAACAGTTTTCCCTGCATCATTAGCATCACCCGCCTTGTCAAGTAATTTTACACCTTTAGCTCCATATTTTCCACCTTTAAATACAATGTCACCTGCGTATGGAATCATTGAGCCTGCAGATATAGCTGCATCAGCATATTTACCGCGAGCCAAATAAATCAGAGCATTAATTCCATCAACAATAGGTGTCGGATCCGCAACACCTGCAACATCCAAACCGACTTGTAATCGATCCAAATTCTTACTCAAACCATATGGATCAATCCAATTCACTGGATTATTACCGACATAGGTATACATATTTAGACCATCATAATATCCAATAGGATCAGTTTGCAAAAAACGCCCTAATACGGGTGCATAGACCCTAGCGCGATAATCATAGTGTCCTGTCACATGCTCATATCGTCGGGCAGTAAACAGATATGGATTACCATAATTACTCGCGGTAAGTATGCTACCATTAGTATCATACAAGGTTGGATCGCCAAAATCATCGTAAGCATAACTTTCAACGACGACACTATTAGAATCACTGATTGATGTAACACTGCCGATTCCATCAAAGTGGTAATAATAAGAAGTCTCAACCGCACCATTTACATCTACCAGCATAATCGGCTCATCCACTGACGAACCATAGATATATTTTCGTAGAAGAATATCACTGCCATTATATTCTGCAATAACGTGATCACCGTCATAAACATACTTCGTGACTGATGTCCCCACTATCTTTTTAATCCGTCGGCCCAGATAATCATATTCATATTCTACAATAGCTGTGCTATTATCCTCTATCTTGACAAGACGGTTTTCCTCATCATAGAAATAATCATACGCTCCATCATTTGTAAGATTTCCATTATCATCATAAGTATAACTTACACCACCGACAGCGGTGTATTGGTTCATACTGTTAGAAACATAACTGATTGCAGTACCGTCATTGACGCTATTTCGATTACCAAGTTCATCATAATTATAAGTAATGGAGCTGCCGCCTGGAATATTTGTATTTGTCAGTTGATATAGATTATCATAAGTATATTGATATTGATCTTTAGCATCAACATCAACAGCAGTCCGATTTCCCTGTTTATCATGTGAATAAGCAAACGTTTGAGCAAATGTATTTTCTTCATTGGAAAGATAAAGCCGATTAACCTCTATTGCACTTAAGGCTCGATCAAAAATCATAATGTTGTCCATTGTGCCATTAAAATAATTTGATGTATATAGCCCAATGTGTACATTCGGATCAGCCATTGTATTAATTGTTTGAGCCAAATAGGCGCTATTACTATTTATATCACCATCAAGTAAACCATCTACATAAATTTGAATATCATTAACCCCAGTATTAGCAGGAATCGTATCTTCCTTTAACACCACAGCTATATGATGCCATTGGTTATCTGTTACACTTGTGTTTCCTATAAGGTAACCGCCATTCACTTCGATCTGAACCGCCCCAGATGTACCATTACTCGTACCATTGAGATCAACAACCCATCTTTCCCCTGAAGAGCTGCTCTTACCCCAATTGATGACATCGCCGGTACTGCTAGTTTTTATCCACGCAGCCACGGTTCGCGATGAGGTTCCGGTGACGCCTTGATACCCATCGATTTCTATATAATCACTTGTCCCATTGAATGCGAACCCATTATTAAGTTGCCCTGTAGTAGATAAGAGATTCGTGTTCTGTATAGATGTACCATTATAACTGTTACTGCTGCTGTCAATGACCGTTTGACTAGATGCATTATCATTTAAATTCCAATGCGCAATGGCATCATGTGTGTAAAAATTAGATAAATTTGTCAAACGATTACCAATATCAAATGAATATTCTGTAAAACTGCCATTGTTTAGTTTTAACAAAGATCGGCGAGATAAATCATCATAACTATACTCAACTAATATGGCCCCACTATTGTCTTTAATCTTTGTCAAACGAGATATTTCATCATATTCGTAAGTAATATAACTAGAATCAGGATAAACCAGCTTCGTCCTGCGTCCTAAATCATCATATTCATAATCAACCACTTTGCTGTCTGCAGATATAGCCTGAGTTAATCTACCGACACGATCATAATTATAAGAAATAGTATCATTACCAGAAGTCACTTGGACTACTTCGCTTGCTATGTCGTAGTCATAAATAATATTAGGATCATTCGGACGTCCTTTTCCAATCATTCGACCTATAGCATCATATGAATAAGTAATAGTTTGCCCCTTACGACTGGTTTGATTGATTAACAGGTCAACATCGTACTCATAGGATTCTTTAGTTGAATCAGGATACAAAACTTCTATCAATCGATCAAATCCATCGTATGTATACGAGGTTACATTACCTTTGCCATCTTTAATGAGTGTCAAATTACCATTATTGTCATAGCTGTACTCAGTCAATATACTATTAGCATCAGTAACTTTCCAAAGTAGATTTCTTTCATCATACTCATATTGAGTTTGATTGGATTCAGCATCAATTACAGCAGATTGATTATCATTACCATCGTAATTGAATGAGAATGTATGATTCATAGGATCGATTATTTTGGCTAAGTTATCAAGTAAGTCATACTCGTAATCGATTACTTGATTAATTTGCCCTAAATGATTCACAGTTTGTTTCACCAATTTATTTTTATCATAAGATAAATCGGTTTGATAATTAAAAGGCGCGGGCCCCTTAGCCTGAACAAGTAGATCATGTTCGTTATAAGTAAACTCTCTTACATTACCATTGTGATCTGTAATTTGCTTTATATTTCCATAAGCATCATAAGAATAATCTGTAGTAATATTGAGGTAACCTGTACCGATACCATAATCTAGAATTTTTGTTTTGAGTTTTCCATAATTAATAGCATCACTACTGTTAGTATAGTATTCATATCTAGATATAATTCCATCGGTCGACGTAGTAGTTTCTACCTGACCAAAACTGTTATATGTATAATTAATTTCTGGTGTAACGTTTCCAGTTGGGGTTGATATTGTTGGATAGGTTATTTTCATCAAGTGCCCAACAGAGGTTGTATAATTGTTCGGGTCTTCATAGTCAAAGGTATTGGTAATTGTGAAACCGCGAGCACCGGTGATCGTTTTCACCTGGTTATATTTACTTTCATAAGTAAAGATCATAGTAATATTTGGATCACTAAAACCTGGCTTTGGCACTTGGGTTTTACTTAATAGATTTCCCATAGAATCATAAGTATATTCAATACTATTTCCTGCAGGAAAAATCACTTTAGTAATTTCTAAATCATCGTTGAATTCACGCTGTGTGACATAACTATTTGGATCACCAACTCGTAATCCTAAAGTAAACAGTTCTTCCCTGATAGGGTTACCTGAAGAGTTGTAGGTTGTAAGGGTATCATAACCTTTACGATCAGTCACTGTGACTTCAGAGAAAACGTCATTATAATTAAAATTAAATGTCCCCGTCCCATATACTTGCTGGGCCACTTTTCCTCCAACATACGTATTTTCTAAATAAGTAACCCCATTTGGATCAGTGACTGTTAATAAATTATGATTTGGATCATACGTATAGCTTTCGGTTAAACCATTGGGGAAATCCACTGTTGCCGGAGACGTTACTGATAATAAATCATTGGTATTAGGATCATATGCATAGGACCAAGTCCGACCAGCATAATCTGTAATTGACGATAATAGGCCATTGGAATTATAAGAAAAATCAATATCACGCCCTAAGTCGTCTGTTATAGTTTCTAACATATATTCCATTGCAACAAGGCCATGACTCTGACCAACAAAATAATCAGAAGGACCAGTAACAGGCAATAAGCCACTTGAATTATAAGAGAATGTGATGTTATTTCCGATCCGATCTCTTATTTCTTTTAAGTTGCCATTCACATCAAAGTCTAACTGGGTTCCATACTTTTTATAAAGTGTAAATGTGCCATTGGTATTCTCTTCAATATAGCTATAATCTCCGAGTGGAGCATCATACCGATTAGAATTAGATGGGTTAACGGTATATTCATGCACACCATTTTCACCGTTAAGAAATACCAACTTGGTCGTATCATGAAGTTTGCGTACTTTCAGGTTATAATTCATATCCCACCCGTAACCAAAACGTGAATTATATTCACTTTGAGCACGGTAATGACGATTGTAACTTACAGATAAGACACGTCCGGGAAGAATAAAATCGCGATCAGTATGGTAAAATTCACCAGTTGATAAATTAACGGGATCTGCAGCCTCAGCAATATTTTTGATGACTCTTCCAATACCATCAAAAACATCGGCAACATAACCGACAAGCTTTCCAAAAGAACCTGCTAATGGTGTATAGTCAATTGCATTCAGGCGTGCAGGGAATAAATAGATTGAAACAATCAATATTATTTTTATAAACCAGAATTTTTTAGTCATCTTGATTATCTCCAATCATAATCTGTTTTGATAAAGAGCCAATATGATCAGCATAACTCATCACATTGACCGTTATTACATGAGGGCCTTTTTTATATGAATCTACATTCCAATTAAATGTAAACGGTGAGGTACCATCTTCCATTTCAAACAAAAACACACTATCGACATAAAGCATAATCTCGTATCTATCATTCATCATAAACCGAAGATCATCCGGATCGATTTCCACTCTTACTTTAGAAAGCCCGGAAAGCACCGGCCGACCTAATTCATCAACTTTATGTCCAGGAAAAGTAATATCGAACTTAGGCTCATGACACTCCTCTGGATGATGCCGATAATGCAAATATTTTGATGAGTTTCTCGCCCATGGCGATTCTGTAATTGACTCAGTTTTTTTACCGGGAGTTTTTATATAAGGCCATTTCTTACCTGAAGTAATGATCGTATTATGAGGTAATGTATAACAGGTTAATTCAAGGTATAAGTTGGGATGTTCAATCATATTAATCAACCCTTTTGAATCGTAACCATTCCACTTAAATTCATGCCTACCAGCGACTCTTGGCTCCCAATCATAGATTGTATCAACAAGCATCACATCATTGATCCCACTTCTAAGACGAATCATACATGCCTGCGGCAACACATAATGAATTTCCCCATTACTTTTATTTAGATCAAAATTCTTAATCCTTTTTAATATTCCGCCTGTCTCTTCTGCCTTATTATAAATTATTTGTTGCCCATCATTGTTGATTTCAATTGTATAAAGAAAAACATTTCCACCTGCATATTGGCCATCGTCTCTTTTACCATCCCATCGAACATGATACTCCCCTGGCTTTTCAATCTTTATATCGTATGTTCGCACAAGGTGTCCAATAAAGTTATAAATCATTACAGAAACTTGCGATTTTTTGTCAATATAAAAACTAAGTGTAACCTCTTCTTTATTAGTAGGATTAAATGATTTTTTGTCTAATTTAATTTGTCGAATGAGTAAAGGTGCATTGGAATTGTTACCCAACAAATGCGTCCCCGTCATCATTAAGCAAATTAATGAAATCTGTGCTAAATATTTTTTTAACAAACCATTCTCCTATTTCCAAGCAGGATCTATACTTGGAGCCTCATAAGTCAGCTGAGTTAGATTATCACCTTGAGCATTCATTTTCCATAACTGTGAAGAACCAGATCGATTTGAGACAAAAACAATCTCATTTCCATCAGGAGACCAGCATGGATGAATATCCATCCCATTTTGATTTGTTAACCGACGACTTTTCAGATTATCCAAGCTAAGCGACCATATCTCATAATCATCATTAAAATTCGAGGTATAAACAATATTTCTACCATTTGGTGAAACGGCAGGCTGTAACTCCAAAACTTTATTTTTTGTAAGCCTCTCGACTTTATTTGATTCAATATTCAACTTATATAATTCATGCGTCAAATAACCTTGCCCTGAAGTAAATATAAGAAACTCCCCACTAGGAGACCAAGCAAGATCACTCTCACGTCCTTGCTGCTTCAGTAATAGTTCAGGCTTACAGTCATCCCAGCATGTTAACCAAATATCGCTATCGTCTTTAATTTTCTCTTGATATCTAATAAAAGCAAACGTCTTGCCATCTGGCGACACAGTAGGCCAATCGACCATTCCCATCGATGCTATCATTTGTGTTTCCTTGCCTGAATCTACATCATAGATAAACACTTCATTGTTATTGTTTCTATAAATAATTTTTTGATTTGTCACCCAATCAGGAACTCTTTTATCCATGGGTGATTTTGTGAGTTGTTTAATATTACTACCATCGGATGACATTGTCCAAATCTGCCAATAATCATTGGTCAAGCGAACAAAGGCAATATCATTTTCAAGTTCTGCATGCTTGGTACAACCAATCATGTTGAACAATATTAAACCAATAATGAAAGTGTTTAATTTAAATTTCATATGATTACCTATACGCAGACAATGCACCTTCTATATATGGCTGAAAAGTCGGATGATAAATATTCTGCGTAATCACTTTGACCGTATATACGCCTTCGACTGAAATATAACGACCGTTATCATCTTTACCATCCCATTCAATCTCATACGATCCTGGAGTTAATTGAGTTGAATTAGTTAAGGTTCTAAAATGATTACCATCAGGATCAATAATATCAATCGTAACATTGGATGTTCTGGTTATATCAAAATCTATGGTGCTTACTTCATTATACATTGGAAGAATTCGATAAGCGTTACAAACCAAATTTGCAACCGACACGTCAGGATAATCATAATAGACCAAGATCTGTCCATTTTTTGCCGCAACAGGCGTCATGGTATCCGGTCCGATATATGTAACATAATCCCCCTCAAAAAAGTCACCATTATCTACTCTACCATTCCAATAAAATGTATAATGCCCTGGTTTGAGTAATCGCCCATCCGTTGTTAAAAAGTTTCTAACAGTCCCTTCAAGAACTTCTGAAACAGCAACCAAGACTTTTGACCAGTCACTTAAATCAAATTCGATAAGGTAAGGAATATTCGCATAGGGATCAAAATCAGCTTGACTAATTTGAATATTTTCAAGCAATTGATAAACACTATCACCTGCAGGGGAATTCCATGCAACAGTCTCATTTGGATCATTGGGGTCATTCGTAGCTGTAATTTTGATATCATAATAAGATGGCATTACAATAATATCATTCGCATCAAGACCATTCCATGACGTAGAATTGATGCCTGAAAATCCTGCTTGACTTACCTGATGGATAACATTCGATGTCCCCGCCTCAAGGTAATCAATTGTAAGTTGCGTTGTCGTCTTATTCAGCCAAAAATCATATGACAGGCTCTCATTTAAGGTAGGATCGATCTGCAATAAATTCATACCTTCTACAGATATTTTCATTGAATCAACCGTCAGGGCTAAAGGATCATAACCAAATAAGAATTCAACCAAATTGGTAAATCCGTCACTATCGAGATCTGTCAAAGCATCATTTGGATCATTAGAATTTAGTCCATATAGATTTTCCCAACTATCAGCAATACCATCATTGTCGTTATCAACATTTGATGCAGCCTCTATTGTATTACCGTAAGCTCCAACATTGACTCTTCCACCATTGGGTTGTGGCTCTAATGAGTAATCTGAGCTTGGGTCACCAGCATCGATGCATTGGGACCAATAAGACAGGTGATAATTTCCACCTAGCAAGTCGATAAATTTCACATCAGGAACGGTAAAATTACCCGTTCCGGTATCACCATCTTTAATGCAGGAATAGGTTGCCGAACAACCTAGTAAATCATCATTATTACCCCAAAGAATACAATTTTTTATAATTCGAGTATCGTAGCCTGTAAGGATACCATTGCCTGTATTATTAGCAATTGTACAATTAAGAATCGTATCAGCAGGACTGCCTGACAGCCATAGACCATCCGTACCATTATTAACAATGATACAATTTTTCACACTTATTGCAGCACTGGAGGTAGACTGGATTCCACTATAGGTATTGTTCTTAATTAGGCATTCGCTTATCTGAGGCGCAGAACTTCCACTGCCTGAAATACCATAACTATTCCCACTGATTTCACAATTTGAGACCACTGGCGATGTGGTATTATTGATAAGATAAATACCAGTTGAATTATTATTCACTATTTTGCAATTTTTTATTGTCGGAGATGCACCAATCCAATCCGGAGATTGCCCATGACAATATATACCTCGCCCAGAACCGGTAATTGTAAAGCCTTGCAACACAGAATTTTCATCTTCCTTCAAATCAAACGTAACAGTAGAAACGGAGGAATTGCTTTGAATAATAGTACTGGATACGATTTGATCATCCAATGGATCACTACTGGTTACAACGATCTTTTTACCATTAAATTTTATGTTTTCAATATAAGTTCCTGGTGCAATGGTCACGACTTCATTATCCACTGCCATGTCAATACCATGCTGTATCGTTGCAAATGGCGATTGTCCTGTCCCTGCATTGCTATCATTTCCACTTGGATCGACATATAAAACATTTTGTGTTGTAAAACTCCAAACATAACCAGCAATGGTAGCTCCAATCGAATTTTTCTCATCGATTCGCCAATAATAGACACTATTAGGTTCTAGGGTATTTGGATCAAATAGATTGGCGGTTTGATTTCCCATGAATTCACTTGAATTAGTGTCTGCGAGGAGTACATCATTGGCATTGGTTCCCAAGTAAACATCATGTGAAGTTGTTGTCACGCCCGAATCCCAAGTTAAATTCACATGGATGCTCTGTAATATCACTCCATTATTTGGAACAGGATTACTGGCAGCCCAAGGAACATTAGCACTGGTAGCTTCAGCAGTGTTGCCGTAAGCACCCATATTAAGTCGAACACCATTAGGCTGAGGCTCAAGAGCATAACTTTTGCTTGGATCCGCTGCATCAATACAAGGTGAATTAATACCTACATGATAGTCATCATTGTTTGCATCGACAAATAGTGGGTCACCACTAATATTTCCTGTTCCTGTATCACCATCTTCGATACATGAATACGTGGCTGTACAACTTAATAAATCATCGGTGTTCCCCCAAATAATACTATTCGATATTGAGCCACAGGGACCTTTTATCCCTCGACCATAGCTAACATTCGTATGCCCAACAATGGTGCAATTTTCAATTGTCGTATAAGATGAAGTGGCAATACCTTCAGTAGCATTGTTAGCAACCAAACAGTTGGTAATTGTAGATTTACCCGAAGTGTCATCTATTCCGTTTCCGGAAGTTACGCCATTACTAATAATGGTTGAACGAGTAATTGAAGGAGCTCCATTTCCAGTCATATATATACCGTCCAAAGTACTATCTTTCACAACAGAATCAGAAATAGCTGGACTACTGGTAGCCCCTTGTACATAGACTCCACGATAATTATTACGAATGACGCACTTACTAATTAGTGGTGACGTTTGTGAACAATGAATACCATAACTATCACCATTGATCACAGTGATCCCTGTTAGGATCGATCCATTTCCTTCTGAGCTGTCAAAAGCGACACTGGCAGCACTACCATTCCCATCGATAATCGTAGCAGCGACTATAGTTGCATTATTTGGATCTATACTGGTAAGTGTTATTGCTTTACCAGCATAGTCAACACTTTCTGCAAAAGTATTTGGGTCTAGAACCAAGACATCACCAGCTACTGCATTTGTCACAGCCGAAGAAATCGATGGATAGCGGAATCCATTAACAGAATTATTAACAAAACCAATGACCGAAGCACTATCATTAACGAGAGGACTCCAGCTCAAGTGCCATTCATCTTTACTACGAAGACCATCACCATCATCATCATCATTCGGGTCATGCTGATTAGGGTCATCATTGGGCCAATAAGTTAATTCCCATGAATCTGGAATACCATCCTCATCTGCGTCGCCACTCGTGGTCGTTGCTTCACTTGTGTTTCCGTACGCCCCCATATTTAAAAGACCGCCATTGGGAGATGGCTCATTCGAATAAGCACCAGCTGGATCACCAGCATCAATACAAGGTGAGCCAGAACTTAAATGATAATCGCCATTTGCAGCATCGACAAATAATGGATCACTGCTAATATTTCCTGTCCCAGCATCGGCATCTTCAATACAGGAATAGGTTGCAGAGCAATTTTTTAAATCATCTGTATTGTTCCACAGAATAGAGTTTATTATCGTGCCACAAGGACCATCAATCCCTTGACCATAGTAAGTATTCGTATGATCAACAATGGTACAATTTTCTACTGTCGTATAGGTTGAGGCTTTGATTCCTGCGGTATAATTATTGGCAATGACGCAATTTATAAGAGTTGATCTTCCCCAGAAATCATAAACACCCATCCCTGACGTGACACCGTTATTACTAATTGTACATCTTTTAAGAGTGGGAGATCCATTACTTGACATAAACAGGCCATCCACATTACTGTCTTTAATGACACAGTCTTCAATTTCAGGCTTACAGGTAATCCACCGAATATAAAATCCCCGCCAATTGTTTCGTATCACACACTTTGTAATTTTGGGTGACGTTTTAAAGCAATAGATTCCATACCGATCGGCATTGATGATTGTTAATCCTGTCAAAACAGAGCCAGTGCCTTCAGAGTTACGGAACCATACTCCGGCATGACCACCATCGCCATCGATAATCGTTGCCGCAACGACCGCAGAGTCATCGGGATCTGTACTCTGAACGGTAATCGCCTTGCCATTATAATCAACATTTTCTGAATAGGTGCCTGCTTTAACAATGACAGTGTCACCATTTGACGAAGTGTTAATACCATGTTGTATGGTTTTAAACGGACTTAGTTCGGTACCAGCGTTGCTGTCATTCCCAGCCGGGTCAACATAATATGTTGCGGCATATACCGAATTTACCAGGCAAAATAGAAATATTAAGACAGATGATATTTTTTTCATAATCGTTCCTTCGCCATACGCAAAACATGCTTGGTTGAATTTAGACTCTCTAATTATTTTATTATTTATGGTAATTTAGTTAGCTCCCAATAAGTACCTGGAGCTATTAATAGGATTACCTATGTTCAATCTATTAAACGCTTATCTTCCCAACGTAATATAAACAACTAGGTGTTACCCTATCACGCTTATTAAACCCGAATGAATTCATCTCGCTTGTTGATTAAAAATTATACAACAATCTTTAACCCACTTTTCTAAAACACGATTAGATCTATTGTTAAACAGAATCATGTACATCAAGGCTATAGTTATGCTTGTTATTACCCGCAACCAATCCAACCATTTATTTTGGCTACACGACGCATAGTCCCTGCACGTATATATAGGAAGCGACCGCAATTAGCTAACACAATAGCTAAACGTTCTAAAGGCAAACCAACGCTTTAATGTAAAATACAATTTCAAAATTATTATGGACGGAACCCGAAATCATCCATACACCCAAAAACTCGGCCTTAAACCTCCCTTAAGTTTTCGACTTTTGTTTCTATGGTTTTTTATATACAAATTAAAACATATGTCAAGGGGCATTCTATACTTTTTTTAATTTTACAAATTATTATGAGAATTAATAAAACTAATAAAATCAGTACTCCAAAGTTGGGGCACAAAAAATTACTACATAAATATAAGCAATTTAGTATTACTTAATTCTTAACTACATCAACCAAAGATCTAATAGTTCCCCTAACATGAACCGGTAAACCAGTCCATTGAATAACAATTTCTCTTAAATCAATATCATGTTGAATAATTTCATAAATTTTAGTACAAACAGGAGTGCAAACAGCCTCATCGGCCTCTTCTGAGTTATTATTTTCCACACCCTTAATTTGGTAGAGCTCCCGCCTTGTAAGCGGGTGGTCGTCGGTTCGAATCCGACCACTGGCTTTTCTTTCTTTAGGGGCATATAATCTACAAGTAACGTCACTACTTAATTCATTTTTGTGGCCAAAAAATCAAGTAACAAATTAAGTTCACATATAAAATATTCTAATAATGATATTTAAAATCTTAAGAATTAGTTCATTAATTATTATTTGCATCATCATCTATTTTATAATTGCCAGTTATCAAATATTAGATCCCTGGAACCAATCAAACGAAATAAAACGCTTAAGATCACCCGATGGTATTGCAGATGCTGTTGTTTTACAAACGCTCAAGGGGCTGGATAATGATCACTTTTATGGTGTTTATATTGTGCCTAAAGAGGATACCGTAGATTATAATTCGCATCAGACATATTGTATTTGCACCGAAATGGGATCAAATTTCGACATCTCATGGAAAAATAGTACTACCGTACAAGTTAATTCCGACAATACAACAATCCTGAAAAATAGAATCACCCCCATAATCTCTAAACCAGAATATACGGTAAATATCATTTTTAATAACACATCAATGGCCTCAGACAAAGCTAATAAAAACAATTCCACCAGGGATTAATCAAGATACCATATTGTGAACATCAATAACAGGTACGAAAAAAAAGCAGGATCCTAATTTAAGGACCCTGCTTATACTTACATAATTTCTTTGGACTATTACAAACGGTTCAATTGAATATTGTCTGTATTAATCCAAGATTCACTAGAACTAGAATTTAAGATACGAATACCTAGAAGTTGCCCAATAGCAGAACTACCACCATCAACAGTAACGGTCATCGTTTTCGTTTGATAATCTTCATCAATTAAAATACTAAATGACTGTGTACCAATTACAGTAGAACCACCGAACAATTCGACTTCCAATTGACCATTGCCATTGGCTTGACGAGCATCAATGATTAACTGATAGGAACCTGCAGTTATCACATGAGATGTCGTCTGCTCGACAGGGTTATCACAATCACATATAAATGATGACTGCAGCCCATCAGAAGGAACGCCATTAAGTATTGATCCAATACCTGAATCAATCGTCGCCACCTGCGACCAGCCTGGAACCGTGGTAAATCCAATGATTTCATCAGGAGTACTTGGATTTTCAAAGCTAAAGTTATCAACGGCAATAGGTCCACTGAACGGTGGAGCATCGGTGGTTGTACAACTAACAGCTGATGCAACGGTTGTGTTACCCAAGCCATCACGAGATTGTGTGGTGTAGCAATATTGCGTGCTTGCAGTTAAGCCGGTATCACTGTAGGTAGTTGATAATTGCCATGCGCTACTTGTTCCACCCGTATTACCACTGGTTTCAGTAAAGAGATACTCTACAGGAGCACTTGGATCTGTCGCAACCGTTGCGGTCATGCTGATAGCAGTATCACTGGTTGCTGCTGGAGCATTAGCAAACGTCGCGGGATCAGGCGTCGGTGCAGTTGTATCTGAAGTACCAGAAGTTGTAGCACAAGCTGCTACAGATGCTGCAGTGGCATTACCAACAGCATCACGAGATGTAACAGTATAGCAATATTGAGTATTTTCCAGTAATCCAGTATCACTATAACTAGTCGATAATTGCCAACTACTATCATCGCCACCAAAGTTGCCAGAAGTTTCATCAAATTTGTATTTAATGATGTTATTCATGACATCGGTTGCTATGGTAGCGGTCATATCAATTTGACTTGATGAAATGGCGTTCGGTAAAACAGCAAACGTAGCAGGATTCGGTGTTGGAGGAACCTGATCAATCAAGTCAGGAATAAATGCACAAGTGGGAGCAGACGTATTACCGACATTACCCAATGCATCACGCATCGTAACGGTGTAACAATACTCCGTACCAAATGAAAGAAGCGTATCGACATACGTTGTCGATGGCTGCCAGCCACTATCACTACCGCCAGGGTTAAAACTGGTTTCGCCAAAATAATATTCAATCGGGCCAGTAAAATCCGATCCTAAAACGGCAGTCATTGTCATGCTATTAATTCCCGATGGTACAGGTTCGATAGAAAATTCTGCTGGATTTGGAGTCGGTGGATAGATATCAATCACCCCTTGAGTCGATCCACAAACAGCTGCAGATGAGCTACCAACGTTCCCCAAGCTATCACGCATCGTAACGGTATAGCAATATTGCGTATCTGGTGTAAGGATAGAATCAACATATGTATTTGATATTTGCCATACACTATTGCTTGCACCAGGATTACCAGTTATTTCAGTAAAGAAATATTCCACAGGTGCATTGCTTGTTGAACCAGGTGTTGCGGTCATTGTTATATCTGACAAACTAATACCAGTTGGTGGAATCAAAAATGTAGCAGGGTTGGGTGTCGGAGGTTGAGGACCACCGAGTGGTGTTGTAGCACATGAGGCAACTGAAGCTGTTCCTATATTACCAAGACTATCTCGCATTTGAACGGTATAACAATATTGCGTGCTGCTGCTCAAACCAGTATCTGAATAAACTTCGCTTGTTTGCCATACACTGCTGGTGGCACCAGGGTTACCACTGGTTTCTGTGAATAAATATTCAACAGGACCCGATTCATCTGTAGCAACGGTTGCCGTCATCGTGATTTCAGCTGTACTGATAGCAGTTGGAGCTGATGCAAAAGTTGCAGGATTGGGCGTCGGAGCAGCCGTATCAGGCACTCCTTCAAATACGATAAATGCAACTTGTTCTGTCGTGTGTGCACGCTCGGTATCACCCCATTGATCTTCATCGACAGCAAGATTAATTGTTGTAGGAGTCACGGGATTGCTGCCATAGAGCAATGCCCAGCTACCATTGCTACCATCCATAGCAATTTGTGTCGCTACAGCTACGCCAGGTGTAGCAAATCCGCTGTATGTGACTGAATATGGTGGTGTTTCAGAAACACTTTCAACCACATCACCACTGATCGCGGCAACATAATTAAGCCCTTCAATAGATCCGGCTCCGGCTTCAATGACAATATAGCCAAGCAATTCTTCTTCACGAAATTCGATATAATCTTCACCGATCGTTTTACCAATCGTCAAAAATTCATTGTCAGGTAATTTTTTACGAGTTTCACCACTGCTCCAGAAAGTGCTGGTACGAGCATCATTGTATGTCATGACTTGCCCTAGAACGACAGGCGTTGTATAAACATTTGTAAAATAACTGTCTTCTCCCAACCAGTCGTATGCAGTATCGGTATCTACAGAATCAAAAAGAGCGGCTTCCATTTTTACGCCATGTTCAGCTAAAGTATACACCCCTTCTTCAACAACAATAAATGAAACAGCGATTGGCCCTGGAATGCTTTGGCCTGCGGCATCTACTTTCAATTGAAAACTATTACCAGCGGCGTTTCGCATTCTGACGATAGCCGGCGCTGAATTTTCATCATAGTGTGGCGTAGCAACAACAACCATATTCGTATATGTTTGAGGCAAAGTCACAGTGCGCCACAGACCTGTGACTCCAGATTCCATGCCAGTAAATAATTTAGGGGATGTAGTTTGTGCATTCAGCCCTAACTGAATACTTAAGAGTGCACATAAAATTGATATAATTGAAAAACGTTTCATGTTATAGATTTCCTTTCTCAGTAATTTGTGTTCTCCAATTTTAGAATGCGCGCGGCATTCTCTTACTTTTGGCTTACCTCTTTCAAGGTAAAATAATATCACTTAAAGAAGTGAGGTGGACCATATCCCTCCTTTCTGAAACCCTTCCATCAGAAAAAAAGTTACACATTAATTTTTATACACAGGCGCCTACGGTAACCTGAATCACGATATAGGCGCGCACATTCTCCAATTACACGCAGCGAACACACTCCACTGAAGTACTCATGGCATGAATTGCCCAAAATGGGTGCAAAACATCACCACTACGGTAAGTTTTCATATTTTGTTTGAGATAAAGATAGGAACCCAAACACTCATGTGTTGAATACACGAGCATACCCATATCCAAGACATATATAATAAGGGATTTACCTAAAAAGTCAATAGTTTTTCTATTAATTAATCGTTAGAACCCATTGAGCATTTTATGTGGATCTCGACTGATTCTTTTGAAAAGATATCAACAAGAGGCTTTGCCAAATTTATTCCTGGTGATTTTTCAACCAGCTAATAATAAATACCTCTAAATCATCCAGTAGCACGTTACCATCAAAAGTAAAATCATTATCATGGCACACATCACACCCCATAACCAACCAATCCTGAACAAATTTTGAAAAATCAATCATGTCATAATTTCGTTCAATTGGCATTGAGACAAGTTTATCATAGATGGGAGTATCGCTTTCATAAGGTGGTGGAAACACCCATGTACCAAAGGAGCTTCCCCGAAACAATTCCCCGGTATGCGGGTTAACGGCCATTCCACCCATACCTGATCTTGGTAAGTTATACGAAATATCCTGCCACGTGAATCCTTTATCTAGCGACCTCCAGATACATGGTACACCTGCGGCATGCATTCCAGCATAAACGATATTAGGATCCAATGGATCAACCGCAACAGACCGGACAAAATTCCCTACATTTTGTCCACCTGCCAGCGACAAGACGCCAGAATCTCGCCACGACACACCATCATAGATTGCTAAATCATCGCCCGAATTCAAAGTATAAATTATATCACAATTTAAAGGATCAACCGCAAATGTTGGCAATGAATCCAACTTTTTAAAATTCCATCCGGGTTGATTATAAAGGGTCCAGGTTGCACCACGATTGTCTGACCGTAATATACGTATGCGAGAACTATCCAGGGCATATACGGTATCTGGATTGGCTTGACACATACCTAAGATAGATGGGTTATAAGTATTAAAAGCACCAAAATTGACAGGCAAAAAACTTGCGCCAGCATCGGTAGAAATTTTATCCCCAGCATACACGAGATTTGGATCATCTGGATGAAACGCGATAAATAAATTCTGTTCAGAACTCGTGGTCACTAAGTTCCAATTCTCTCCAGAATCCACTGTATGCATCAGCTGCGTTGAAAAATAATCCCCAACTGACGCAACAATAATCTGTGATCCAGGTACCGGTTGTATATCACCTGAGTAAGTTCCCATCCAACCGATAGTCCCCTGCAACCACCAATCTCTAGCTTCATCATTACGCCGATCAAACCAATCACTAGCAGTATCGGTAATCACCATTCCTACATCGGCATTAAAAAATGCAAAACGATTAGGGTCCAACATATCAAATGCAACAGCATCGTTCCACCAACTCCACGCAAACCCAGTAAAAAGCGTTGAACTATCATGAAATGTTTGTCCACCATCTGTCGTTTTCCATAAGGTCGCTCTTGAACTGGCCACGGCTTCATTGGGATCATCTGGATTTGGCAAAAGCCCTGTCAACCGACCTGAAATAGCATCCTTCCAATCATCGGGGGCATCGTGACGACCAAGCCCGATAGCAGGAAACGTGACCATATCAGTTATCCAGGTTGCCCCAGCATCATGAGACGTAATTGTATTACTCGTCTGTCCAACCAAATATAACGTTTCTGGAAACCCTGGATTCATAAAACAACGTGAGACATCAAATGGATGCAGTAATGAAAAATTCAAACCACCATTTAAAGAACGATAGAGCCCCTGCCCAAATAATCCCACATATACCATATCAGGATTTTGAGGATTGATTTCTATCGATGAAACCTCCCCACCAGGCAAATCACCATAGGGTTGCAAATTCGCCCCCTTAGAATCACTTTTGTATAAACCTAATTTTGACGCAACAAAAATCGTTTGACCATCACTAGGATGTACCGCAATTTCATAAATGGTACTATGGCCAACTAAGCTGCTAGCAAGACTCCAATTCACTCCTCCATCTTCACTGCGATACAATCCATTACCAGGCAATGCCACATAACATCGCTGCGAGATACCATTACTTACACTGGTTAGATCGAAAGTGATATTTCTACGAAATATTCGATGAGCACTGGAAACAAAATTCGTATCTTCATATAGAACCGCCTGCCAGCTATCACCCCCATCTGTACTCCGGTAGACCCCTTCATCATCTGCAGCTAACCAATTCCATGAGGCCGCGACAGTCACTAAAACATGATCAGAATTGATCGGATCAACCGCAATTGACTGTCCATTTGTAAGCCACAGACCTTGACAACGTGTCCGTTTCCAGCTATTACCACCATCGACACTTTTCCAAACTTGACCAACATCATGAGATAAATAGATAATATTAGGATCAGATAGGCACCGTGACATTCCATGTGCAAACTGCTCTGCTTCGCCACCAATTTTTCCTTGAAGGAATTCATTTTGTGAACGAATTGGCATCACGCGCCAACCATCGTTAGACCAAAGTGTCGCTTGGAAAAAAACAGTTATGATAATTGCTATCAACAGCGCTTGATTATTTTTTAGATACATCTATTTAGTATAAGAACTCCCAATAGTTTTTCAATGCGTTTTAACCATCTATTCCGTTTAAATATTGTTAGCATTAAAAGGAGAACCTGACAAGCCTGCAACTGTTGAATGCCCGATAAATATATCGGATTAGATTTATACTATTTAAACATAAGTATTTATCAGACCTTACGAAAGATATACATATTTAATTATGGATATGAGTACGTACTAAAAATCACTTAAGTCGCTATTTTCCAGAAAAATAGAGGTATTTCGTCCATGTCAATAATGGAAATTACCGCATAAGAGAATGCCTGATGAAGTGGGCTCTAAAACATTACGATATAACCATTAAGATATGTATATGCCCATAAAGTAAATAGTATCTACCTAAGTCCTATTTCCCGTTGCGGCATTTAGGTCGGAGAAATAATTAGCATGGCACACTTTCTTACTTACAAAGGACTATACCAGTGCCATACAATCAAAAAAACATAGAAGGATTATGTCAAAGATAGTACAGTTATGAAAATTGACCAATTGACATTTAGAGCCAAATGCACCTTGCTAATCATGCTGTCCAGTTCACTTGCCTTGATACTAGCAGGTTTAATCTATTTTATGTTAAGTACCCCCTCCAATCTATTAAACCATCTTTTCATGTATACTGGTATTTCTACCGTCGTGTTAATGTTAACGTATCTAACAGCTTCACGATTACATAAAATAATAACGAAACCAATAGATGAATTATCAGAATTCACCAATACCGTACTTACGGAAAAAATGTATAATTTAAGAAAAGAAAAAATTCAGCAAGATGAAATAGGAAACCTGATTGACGCGATCAATCGCTGCTTAGATCACATCCAGGCAACAGAAAACATATTACAAGATAAGGCGAATGCAAAACAACCAGAACAATTAAAAGAACTTAAAGATAAGATTGAAACGGCACATCTAGCAGGTAAAGCTAACATTGCCAGTAGCGTATTACATAATGTCGGTAATGTATTGAATAGTATTAGCGTAACGACTGGATCTTTAAAAGAACGGAATCATGACTCTAAAGCAGTTAATCTAGCGAAAGCGGTTGATATACTGGAAGAACACAAAGATAACTTATCAGATTTTTTAAACAATACTGATCAAGGTCAAAAACTCCTAGTTTACCTAGGTAAATTAGCTAACTATTTATGCGAAGAACAACAAAACACAAAACATATGCTGAATGAATTAACTGATCATGTCCAGCATATTACAGACATTATTTCAATTCAACAATCTCATAGTAAAGCATCTGGATTAAGTGAAATTGTCAACATTCAAGATCTCGTAGAAGACGCCATTCGAATCAACCAAAATGCGATAAAAAACCATGATATCGTTTTAGTCCGTGATTTTGATGACATTGATGAAATAGCACTAGACCGTCACAAAGTCATGCAGATTATTATTAATTTAATCAGCAACGCGAAAGATTCGCTTAAACTCTGTAATCAGAGCCATCGACAAATCGATCTTCGCATAAAAATTTCGTTAAATAATTCAATCATCGTTGAAGTTGAAGACAACGGTTCGGGTATTAGTAAGGGAAATATGGGAAATATCTTCAAACATGGGTTCACCACAAAAGAAGATGGACACGGCTTCGGCCTGCATAGCAGTTCCATCTCGGCTGGGGAAATGGGTGGTTCACTTCATTGCCATAGCAACGGATCTGGCAAAGGAGCCATTTTCACTTTAGAGCTTCCGTATAAAACGACACCAGTGAAACAAGGGTACCACGATGACAGGTCAACAGAAAAATGAATCAATTCGAGTAATCATCATTGATGACTACACGAATATCCACAAAGATTTTAATACTGTATTTGTACAAAATTCAGGCCCATCAGAACTGGATTATCTAGAGAATGAGTTATTTTCAAAACAATTAGACCAAGTCGCAACAGAAAATGACTACCTCTATGAGTTAACCTTTGCATCCAGGGGACAAGAAGGAACTGAATTAATTCAAAAAGCCACTGAAGAAGGTATGCCGTACATGCTAGCCTTTGTTGACATGCGCATGCCAACCGGATGGGATGGTTTAGAAACGATTGAACACATCTGGAAAATTGATCCAGACATACAAATAGTTATTTGCACTGCCTGCAACGACTATAATTGGAACGATGTAACAACTAAGTTGGGACGAAGTGAAAACCTGGTCATTCTGAAAAAACCGTTTGAAATGTCTGAGCTATTGCAACTCACAAGGATTCTAATCGACAAATGGAAACAGTCGCAAAAAAACTTATCTTCTCCATCTATACACAATAAACCAAACAATCAAGAACTTGATAATTCGAATAGTAAAGAAAGACTATCTACATTTTCAGCTTCTACAGAAATGCTTAAAGAAGTAAATCAAAAACTTCGAACGCCAATGAATAGCTTGATGGGTTATACAGATCTGCTTGATCAATCTAATCTTGATCAACAACAGAAAGATTATATTAACACAATCCGCGATAGTGGCAATTCACTATTATGCATTATTGATAATGTCATGGATTATTATAAGATTGAAACTGGCCAACTCATCCTTGATCAAACGGAGTTCAGCCTGGCAGCCGTTGCTCGAGATATTTGCCATATGGTAAAATCACAAATCGACGAATCAAGTGTTGAGCTAAAATGCACACTTGACCCTAATATTCCGGATTTATTTATCGGTGATCCAGAACGTTTACGACAGGTTTTAATAAATTTAATGTCAAACGCCGTCAAATTTACGAAAGCAGGTCAGATCGAATTAAACATTGATGTTGTGCGGGAAGATCAACATGAAGCCGTCGTAAAAATCAAAGTGAATGACTCCGGAGCTGGAATCCCTGAGCATAAATTAAAAATGATTGATGAAGATCTCAAACGCAAAGAAAGTGCCAATCATCCAAAATACGAAGGTATCGGCTTAGGATTAACTATATCAAAAAATCTGGTCGGCCTTATGTTCGGTCACCTTGAAATTGAAAGCAAAGATAATCATGGCAGCTGTTTCTATTTTTCAATTCGACTTCCAAAAGTTGCAACGAAATCAACGGATACAACGGATTTGGATTATGAGTCACAGGAAAATGAAGCACTGCAATATTGGAGCAAAAAAAATAGCGAATCAGCAGCAAACATCCTGGTGTTTGAAGACAATCCAACCAATCAAAAGTTGATGAAAGTATTGCTCACTCGCCTCGGACACAACGTCGACATTGCCAGCAATGGGCAAGAAGGCTTAAAAATGTTTAAACAACATTCTCAGTATGATATTATTTTTATGGATATCTTACTGCCTGGAATGGAAGGTTTTCAGGTAACACAATCAATTAGACAATCAGGAGCAACTGAAATCCCCATCATTGCAATCACTGCCAATGTGCTTGAATATAGCAGAGCAGACTGCCTGTCTGCAGGCATGAACGATTATTTATCTAAACCTATTAGCTTGCAACATATTATCGATGTCATACAAAAATGGGTTTACTCTCCTAAAGCATTGCAGGTATAAACACATTCAACCCTAGATAGATTGCCATAAGATTTTTGACATTTTGAATCATTTCTGATACAGTGCATTTTCGCGCTCGAAAAATCATGATTTCCATGATGTCTCAACAAAAAGCGACTAGCCAAAAAACAGTCTTTATATGAAAGGGATGATATAATGAAATATATCGCTTTGCTTTTAGGGATTTCTGTTTCATTTTTTTCATTTGGATCTTTAACGATGGCCAATGACATTTATTTTTATTGCGGCACTTATACGTCACGTTTAGGTCATGTTGAAGGGCAAGCAAAAGGTATCGGGATAGGAACATTAAATACACAAACAGGTGAAATTAAAATCATTGGATCATCACCTGACATTGTCGATAGCTCCCACCTTTGTCTAAGCAAAGACAAAAGCATGCTTTATTCCATCAGTGAAACACAAAGATATAAGGAAAAAAAAGATGGCTACCTCACCATATTTTCAGTTGACCCAAAAACAAAATCGCTCACTCAGAAAGGCACCATAAGTTCCTATGGCGTTGGGCCAGCTTATGTGAGCCTTGACCAAACTGGCAACTATCTATTACTTGCCAATTATGTTGCAGGCAATGTGGTTGTTTATCCCATTAAAAACAATGGCATGCTAGACAAAGCAAGTTCCAACCATATGCATAAAGGTAAAAGTATCAATCCAGATCGCCAGCAGCAACCGCATCCGCATGCCATCGTCGCGAGCCCGGATAATAAATTTGTTTACGTACCTGACTTAGGAATTGACAAGATCGTCGCCTATGAATTCGATGATAAATCTGGTAACTTGTCACCCAGACCTGATTTAGATGTAAAAACAACGCCCGGTGGCGGCCCACGCCATTTCGTTTTTCACCCTTCTGGAAAATTTGCTTATGTCGATTTAGAACTCACTTCAAAGACTGTCGCTTATAAGTATGACAATGGCAAATTGACTGAAATTGGCACCTATAGCACCATTCCTGATGAGTATAAAAAGGAAACAACAACAGCTGAAATCCGCGTTTCACCCAACGGCAAATTTCTCTACGTTTCTAACCGTGGCCATGACAGTATCATTGTTTATAAAATCAATCAGGACGATGGCACATTGAAACCAATACAAATTATCAGCACCGAAGGGAAAACACCGAGAAATTTTAACCTGGATCCGTCAGGTAATTTTCTAATTGCAGCGAATCAAGACTCACATTCCTTAATCAGTTATCGCGTAGACGAAAAAACCGGGACATTAACTCCAACAGGCCATAAATTAAAAACCCCTTCCCCTGTTTTGATTTGTTTTTATTAATCACCATACTACCATTCAGGTGTGCCATTTCCCTACCGTTGATAATAAACAAACGCTAATCATTGTGGCCAAAATTTCATGGTGGACTCCTTAAGTATTAGGCTCAATCTAATCGGTAGAAATGATAGAATCCCGTGAGAAATTGGTGATTGAAATTAAATATCAAATGGCATAGAATCTCTCTGTGGTTGGTAAAATAATGGGTCATTCCAAAAGTGGTATTATGTAATAGATTTTGAGAATTAGGCCATGAGTCAAAAAAACTTACAATCGAAAGAAATCATTCAAACCATTGATACCTTGTCGTCAAGGATCTATGAAAGGTTTCCAGACTCTGGCCTCTATAATATTTCAAAACAAATGATCAAAATTTCCAAAAGTGTTGAACAACGCTCAGCACAATATTCAAAACCAATTATTTGGATTCGTATTCTGAATTTCACCCTCATCACATTAATGATAGCGATAATTGTTGCTTCTATCAAAGTGATCAATCTGCAAATCCCCGAAGATCAATTTAATCTAATTGAGTTTATCCATTTATTTGGAGCAGGAATAAACGACTTAGTGTTTATTGGCTTAGGTGTCTTTTTTCTCATCGGACTGGAGGGTCGATTTAAACGAAACGGAATCCTTAAAGCACTACATGAATTAAGATCGATCGCCCACGTCATTGATATGCACCAACTTACCAAAGATCCAGATAGAATTAAGAAAAAAGTAATAGCAACACGATCTTCTCCTTCACACAAAATGACCGCTTTCGAACTGGGTCGCTACCTGGATTATTGCAGTGAAATGCTTTCCTTAAATGGAAAGATGGCCGCTTTATATGTTGAAAATTTTACGGACCCAGCCGTTATTGCCGCGGTCAATGAAATTGAATCACTTTCAACTGGAATGTCACGTAAGATTTGGCAAAAAATCATGATTCTCAATCAAAATCAAAATATGGCTGAGCCTACAAGGCAAACGACAAAAATTATTGAACGATAAGCTAACCTAGCTCACGACCTTTGTCTCTATTTACCTTAAACTATTGTAATTCAATCTATTACGACTTTCCCTTCCCAAAACAGCTCCATTGATCACTCATCGAAAAGTCTTGTATAATTTGATCGACTTACAAATTCTTACGTTTTTTTAATAAAACGCTATTACCATTTAATTGACAAACACTTAAAAAACTTCGACACATGAATAATTTGAACAAAAATGCTTGTAAATCCGTAATATATGTGAGATAATAATTATTCATTCACCAATAGGTTAATCATCCACTAGAAAGTAAAAATTGGAGTGTTATAATGAAGAAAGATTCACCTACGAAAGTAATGGATCGCAGAGATTTTCTGCAAGCAACTGCCGCAACAGGTGCTGGATTGTTTTATTCACAATTCCTTAGTGCCGAATCCCTTCCCAACAAAGATGATCTAAATATTGCAATGATTGGCGTTGGCCGACAGGGAAAAATTCTATTGGATCTGGTCTTAAAGATCCCAGGTATCCGAATCAAAGCGGTTTGTGATATTTGGAGCTATTCTCAGAAACGCGCGGTTGGCATGTGCAGACGTGCCAAACAAAATGATGTCAAAATTTATGAAGACTACAATGATATGCTCAGCACTGAAAAAGATCTGGATGCGGTCATTATCGCAACTCCTGATTTTGTGCACCATGAACATACCAATGCCTGCCTGGCTGCGGGCCTCCATGTTTACTGTGAAAAAGAAATGTCAAACGACATCGAAAAAGCACGAAGTATGGTTAAAGCTGCGGAAAAATCAGGCAAACTATTACAAATTGGCCATCAACGACGTAGTAACCCTTACTACAAACACACCTACGGATTAATGCACAATGATAAATTCTTTGGCAACATCCACAGCGTTAATGGTCAATGGCACCAACAAAAACCACTACAACCAACGCCACCTAAAATTATCAGTAAATACGCATTGAGTGCAGATGCCATGAAGAAATATGGTTATGGCTCAATGGATGAATTTTATAATTGGAGATGGTTTAATAAATTAGCCGGTGGCCCAATGACAGATTTGGGATCACACCAGGTTGATATTTTTAACTGGTACCTTAAAGCTCCACCATCCAGCGTTTATGCTAGTGGCGGCAATGAATATGCCCAGAATATGGCAAAAACCAATGAAGTGGGTTACACACCAGAAAGTCTTGATCACACGATGGCCATGTATGAATGGGACACACCTCATGGCAAAGTGCGTGGTATTTATCAAGTGAACCTACTTTCCAGCCATGGACTATTTTATGAAGTTTTCATGGGCGACAAAGGCTCCATGACCATTTCAGAAATTAAATCCAAAAACGCAATGCTGAAAGAAAAAACAGCAGACGCTCTTGAATGGGAAGATGAAGCTGAAATTTTTGAAGTTGGTGGCGAAAAGGCCATGAAATTCGATCCACTTAAATCACGAAAAGCCAAAGGAAAAATGGACAAAGAAGGCTTGAAGCTTGAAGAAGACATGAACAAGCCGGCACACCAGCCGCACCTTGAAAACTTCTTTGCAGCTATCCGTGACGGCGTTGCATTGACGTGCCCAGCTGAAATTGGCTTCGAAACCTGCGTTGCAGTTATTAAGGCAAATGAATCAGCCAGAACTGGAAAACGTATCGAGTTTTCTCCTTCTGACTTTAAGGCTTAAGCTCATTGTTAATTAATGATGACTGAGCCATTCATGAATGCAAAAACTCATTCATCATCAGGCAGTAGTGTGCAGCAAAATGAATCAAACATACATCGCTTTACACATAAGGCGATGGCGACCATTTTCGAACTGGTCTTTACGGATAATTCACAAGCTGATGCCCAATGGCTGAGCGATGAAGCGTTTCACGATATTGACCAATTGGAACAAAAGTTGAGCTACTTCATTCCTCACAGTGAGGTAGCTCAATTTAACCAAGCGGGCATTTCCCCTTTGCGACTAAGCCCTGAAACATTTGAGTGCATTTCTCTTGCTAAACAATTTGCGATCGAATCATATGGCGCATTTGACCCGATGGTTGGTACAAAACTTCGTGACCGAACCCCTTGGGACTCTGAAGAAGAAACGCCACGAGGCGGCCTGCCGATTGAAAATATTGACAACCCGATCTATGGGGACATCGAGTTAATTCAACTTCATGAAGAGTCATTGCAAATCATTAAATTAAATGAAGATGTTAAAATTGACCTCGGCGGCATCGGCAAAGGTTACGCGATTGATCATATTCGAAGCTATCTAGAAGAAATGGGACAAATCGAACAAGCGATGATTAACGCGGGCCAAAGCACCATGTTTGCGATGGGACAACCTGAAAACGAACAGGGTTGGCTCATGCGTTTCTTAGATCCCAGAAATGAAGTGGACCTATTAGGAACATGCAAAATTAAAGATCTGGCAATAAGCTCATCTTCATGCGTTGAACAAGACCACATCATCAACCCCAAAACAGGGAAATCATCATCTAACTGGTTGGGCAGCTGGGTTATTTCTCCTTCTGCGGCTCAAGCCGACGCCTTATCAACAGCTTTTACTGTTATGGAACTGGACGAGATTGTATCATTCTGTAATAAAAACCAGAATATTGCGACAGTATTACTTTCTAGTAAAAACAACAAACTAGAAATTACAACACTAGGTCCATTATCAGATTATTCTTGTCAATGGACCTTAGATGCGATAAATATGAATTAAAGAAATGAATAATAAACACCAATATTTCAATCTTATTAACCGAAGTCTTATTCTTGCGATAGGTATATTGCTTTCACACCCCCTAGAGGATGCCTTAGGGCAAAATTATCGCACAGATAGTCACTCAACATATACACATGTTATTTCATTGTATGATTCTGACGGGCTACTTATAGATTATAAAGATAAATTCAGTGCAGAACCTTATTCACCTACTATGACCTGTGGAAAATGCCACGACACTGAAAAAATACATCATGGCTGGCATTTCAATGCACTCTATGGCAATCACTCAGGTAGAGAGGGCGAGCCATGGATATGGACTGATCCAAAAACTTTTACGCAAATCCCTATCACATATCGCGACTGGATCGGAAGCTTTAAGCCTTCTAATTTTGGATTATCCCAATGGCAAATGATGCAACAATTCGGAAGACACATGCCAGGACAAATCGCACAAAAAAGCGATTTAAACTCACCAGAACCTGGCATTAATCGTACGCATATCACAGGTAATCTGGAAGTGGATTGCATGATGTGTCATAGTCATTCCAATCGATACAATCCAGACGAATGGGCCAAACAAGTTGCCAATGAAAATTTCAAATGGGCACCAACTGCGGCTTTAGGGCTTGCAACCATTTTGGGGGAAACGAAAGATGCCCCTATAGATTATGATCCAGAATTTGATGAATTTGGTGACTCTGGTGTATCCATGCCAACGACCAAATATGACCAAAATAAATTTGAAGCTAACGGACGCGTGTTTTTTGATGTCGTCCGCATGCCTAAAAACGAAAGCTGCTATCAATGCCATACGAATCACAGCGTTGATGAAAAATCTCCTGAGCGTTATCATCGCGACTTAGATGTTCACATTCAGGCAGGAATGAACTGCAGTGATTGCCATCGACACGGATTAGACCACCAAGTCAGTCGAAATTATGTGGGAGAATCACAAAACCATCCAAACTTGAAAAATGACACCCTAACTTGCCAACAATGCCACATTGGAGATCAATCAGGTTCACCATCTGAACTAGCAGGAAGGCTTGGAGCTCCTATCGCAAAGCACAAAGGAATTCCACCCATTCATTTTGATCGACTTACCTGTACGGCATGTCATAGTGGGCCTTGGCCCGAACAATCCCAGTTTAAAGTCCAAACATCCATGGCACACTCTCTGGGATTAGCTAAAGAAGATCGCAGCCCTGACGATTTACCTCATATCATCGAGCCTGTTTTTGTAGAAAATAAAGATGGTCAAATTGAACCTAGACGCATGTTTTGGCCATCCTACTGGGCAGTGATTGAAGCTGATTCCATTAAACCGCTACCTATTGACAAAATGGATTCACTTGCAAAATGGCTCAAACCAATTGTTGCAGACGAAGAAGGATCTTCTTCTCACAAAACGTTTCATAAAATGACTGAAGCTCAATTAAAAACGGGGCTTGCAAAACTCCAGAACACTTTATCTGATTCACAAAAAGCAGCATATGTTGACGGTGTCACCATTCATCAATTGAATAATGATGTACTTGAATCAAAAAAAGATTCATCCTTGAATACATACAGTTGGGCACTAGCACATGATGTACGCCCAGCAGGTCAGTCACTAGGTGTAAGAGGATGTGTTGATTGCCATTCTGTTGACGCACCTTTCTTTTTCTCAGATGTAAAGAATCAATCACTTTATGAAAACAGTGAAATTATTAGTACACCAATGACACAACTTCAGAACATCGACCATACACAAACAATTAATTTTGCAAAATCGTTCACATTTAGAAGTTTGTTTAAAGCATTATTGATTGGATGTACAATCCTGCTAAGTTTGCTCGTCATAATTTATTTCAGCAAATGGCTATTCAAACTAACACAGGCATTACATAATGAATAAGCTACTATCTATCATAACATTTATATCCATCGCAATTTTAGCGATATCAGGCCTACAAGCTGTCTGGTTTACTGATAAACCATTGACGGGTATTCCATTAACAATCCATTGTGTCGTTGCACCTGTCGCTGCAATTGCATTTGTCTTTTGGAGTATTATCCACGTTGGTCGTCATAGCCAACGCATTGGCCCTAGCTCCAAAGAACGATTAAATCGTTTCTCGTTCTGGGGCATGTTAACCCTGGCCATCCCCATGATCTTAACCATTGTATTATGCATGTTTCCAATTTTTAATCCTGCACAGCAAAAGTCTTTGATCCATTGGCATTACTATACGTCACTTGGATTAACGATACTTGCCGTGATTTTTATCCTAACACGGACAAAATCACCAGCTTGACAATTTCTGCCAGTCTGGTATGATAAATATGTAAATATATAACCTCAATTATAATAAAGAGATATCGGAGATTTGAAAATAAAATGAGCCATACAGCCAAAGTTAACACCATTATAATTCTGTTTATTTCAGCCTGTTTGCTGATTCCTTCTTGTGGCAAATCAACAGATACTAAAAATGAAAAGCCTAGCACGCCAACAACAGTCAAAATAGATGATCCCAAGGAAAAAATAAAGACTGTTCCGACCCCAACAAACAAAGCCGACAAGGAAACCACCACTATTATTGATGATGCAGGCAAAGCTGTTGAAAAAACAACTGAGGCTGTCGGTGATGCCATTGAAACAACGGGCAAAGTGGCAACTGACGTTGTTGAAACCGTCATTGAAGTAGCTGACACGACCGCAAAAACAGTCGCTGGCCAAAAACCGATAAAGATTGATCTACCTAAACCATTATTTATTGGCACGCCTACAGAGATGGATATCGAAAATCTTGAGCCTCCCCTAGGCTCTGCTCGCCCTGCCTTTTTAGCACCAGCTGGAACCGTTAATATTTCATTGGGAAAAACTGTTACGAGTTCGGACCCAGAACCATTTATCGGTGAAGCGGAATTTTTAACAGACGGCGATAAAGAAGGCAGTGACGGAAGTTTTGTTGAATTTGCCCCCGGCTTACAGAATGTCGTTGTTGATTTGGAATCCCCACACGAAATTTACGCAATTCTTATCTGGCGTTACCACATGCAACCTTATGTTTTCAAAGATGTCATAGTCCAAATTTCTGATGACCCGGACTTTATCACAAATGTTACAACGATTTTCAATAACGACATTGACAATTCAGCAGGTATGGGCATCGGTACAGACATGCACTACATTGAAACATCTGAAGGCAAACTCATCGATGCAAAAGGAGCTAAAGGACAGTATATCCGTTGCTACAGTAATGGTAATTTTGCCAATGACATTAACTACTATATAGAAATTGAAGTTCACGGAAAACCAGCTGCATAACAAGTATCTGTTCTGGGGACTCGTCATTGTTTGCCTGGCAATTTCCCTATGGCTAAGGGTCTATCAACTGGACCAACGTGTCATGCATGGTGACGAAGCTGTACATGCCATTAAATTTGGATATCTTCTCGAAAACGACTATTATGAATATGATCCAGAAGAATATCACGGCCCAACTTTAAATTATTTAACACTAATCTCAACATGGTTGCAGTCTAAATTTTCACTAGAACATTTAGACGAATTTGACCTTAGAATTATCCCTGCAATTTCTGGATTTTTGTGTCTGCTGATTCTCTGTGGTTTCATGAGATTTTTGGGTAAAACAGTAACATTATTTGCATTGGCCCTATGCACATTATCACCAGCCATGGTGTTCTTCAGTCGGTACTATATCCAAGAAATGCTGCTTGTATTATTTACAATGGCAGCTTTCATTTCTTTCGCATTTTATACTAAACATAAGAATTACTCGTGGGCATTTCTTTCGGGTGTCTGTATTGGACTTATGCATGCCACTAAAGAAACCTGCATAATCGCTTACGGCGCATTTTTTATCACAGGGCTCTCTCTCTTTTTTCTAAATAAAAACAAGTTAAGCCAAATTGAAAAAACTAGCTCAACAATATTCGCTTGCCATGGGTTGGTCTCAATCATCACAGCTTTATTGATCTCAGCCCTCTTTTTTTCATCTTTTTTCAGTCATTCAACTGGCGTCATTGATTCTTTTGCCACATTTGAAACATACTTCCTGCGAGCACAAGATGTCAGCATGCATCAACAACCATGGTATTATTATTTAGAGATCTTGTTTTTTACTAACATTACCGGATTCGATCTTGTCAATGGCATCACGCATCTGATTCTATTTCTCATTGGTTTATATGCAAGCCTTACCAATCGAATTCCCAAAAACGCATATCAATTCATTTTTAAAGCAATTTCCATATATACATTGCTTATACTAATAATTTATTCATTACTACCCTATAAAACCCCATGGTGCATGCTCAACTTTTATATAGGTATACTAATTATAGCCGCATTAGGGTGCTGGGTGCTTTTTCAGATTAGATCTTTGATGTTAAAATCACTTTTTCTTTGCCTATCAATCGTTTTTCTTTCGAGTATCGCCTGGCAGTCATGGCAGTATAATTTCCTTTTAAGCAATAATCCTGACAACCCCTTTGTTTATGCTCACCCAACCCCGGATGTTTTAACACTCTGTAATAAAGTTGAACAATATGCCAAGGCAGACCCGAAACAAAATAATATTGCCATACAGATTATCTGTAAAGATAGCGACTATTGGCCAATGCCCTGGTATCTAAGAACTTTTCCTAATATTGGCTATTGGCCTAAGATTGAATCGTATACGACACCAACCCCTATTGTGATTTTTTCACCGGAATACAAATCAGAAATTATTAATCAATTTTATAATAACCGATCACCGGGAGAAAAAGACCTCTACGTACCTCTGGTAAATGAAACACTTGAATTGCGTCCAGGCATTGGAATTGATGGTATGATTACGATGGATTTAAAAAACAATTACATTCAATTAAAGTCACTTTCACCTTAATTGATCAATCTCGCTTAACGTGCGTTTAAGACATTGATTCATTTTCAATCGGCTATCAGGATCACATGTCCAGGTAACAGGCAACTCTTTTATTTGATAGTTTTTAGTTATAGCCATCAATAGAACCTCAATATCAAACATAAACCCATCTACATGGCTATTGGCATATAACTGACGTGCTACATCACCATCATATATTTTAAATCCACACTGCGTATCCGTAAAAGGTCGTAATTGAGGAAATTTTCTTTTGATATAACTATTAAATATTTTTGATGTCAGTCGTCGTGAAAGTTTTTGATTTTTAATGATATTCGATTCTCTGTGCCTTCTCGTGCCATGAACTATATGGCAACCATCTGAATTGATCCAATCAATGGCTTGCAAAGCTTCCTTCAGGGGAACACAGCTTCCACTATCCACAAACATTACGACCTTACCAGCACTGGCTAAGACACCTTGCCGTACGGCAAAACCTTTTCCTTTATGTGAATCCTGCTCAAGTATCTTTAATTCATTTGAAGAATCGATTGTTTTTACAATACTAATGGTGTTATCATTGCTACCATCATCAGAGATAATTATTTCTCCAGACATCTTATATTGATCTAAAAAATCATTGACCAATCTAATGTCAGATTCTATTTTTCTGGCTTCATTAAAAACAGGTATAACAATTGATAAATCCATGTTGTTCACAACTAATAAGTAACGACTGGCTTATTCATTTCTAATTGAATCTAACAACGGCCCTTTAATCGCCCATCGACTGGCTAAAGCAACCCAGAATAAACCAGAAAGAAAGATGATCACAAACGTTATAAGAATTGAGATATAAGGTACATCAGTATTATTAGAGACTAAAGAAGGTAATACGGCAACAACCGCTGAAATTACACCAAACAGAATGCCCATTACCAGCAAAAACCAATGTTCATATAATACCAGTTTATATAGATCGCTTATCGTATATCCAAAAGCTCGCATAATGCCAAATTCACTTCGTCGCTCTAATACATTTCTCATTACCACCACAGCTAAACCAGCACTACCTAACAATAAACCAAAACCTCCGAGTATTTGGAATATCGACAAATATGTATTCTCGACAGCATTAAATGCGGTTAATCGTGTGACACTTTTTTGAACATCCATCCCGATATCTTGCAAGTCCCAGGCCAGTTGTTTTTCCAATTCACTAAGTTTGTCGAATGGCGCATCGATAAGAAATTGTTGATAGCCACTTGCTGAAGGGAATTTCCTTATAAAATCATCTTCTGAGATAACTAATTGCCCCTGAAGTATTGAATTTCCAATCATGCCCACAATCAAGATATCAAATGTTCGCCCTTTTTCATCGGTATACTGTAATCGAGCATCAACCGATTTTCCTAAAGACCACCGAATCGTATTCATATCGCCGATTGCTGGAACAACATTATCGCCATAATCTTGACTTAGTAAATTCCATCCCAATGCAGGATCAGATTTTTCAGTTGTTTTCAGAAACTTAAATGAATGTCGTTGAGCTAATTGATCAGGGTTAACTCCCATTAATTTTGGCACCTGGGCTCTATTTAAATTCAGGCAACTGGCATCATCACCTTGCTTCGTTCGCCCCTGAACATAGGATACATTTTGATACATTTCAGTGTTCATACCTGAATCTTCTTGCCGATCAGGGTCGTTTAGATCATGAAATAACGGTAGCGCACTCTGTGCATAAAAAGCAAATCCACCTGTTCCACTATTACGTTGAAAAGCCCCTTCAACCAAATCGTGTCGATTGGCCGCAACAGCCAATACGATAAAACTACCACAAGCTAACAATATAATCACTGCCATGCTACGTCCTTGCCGCCGGGTGGTATTTCGAATCGAAAACCCTGAAAAAGTTATTAGTGTCTTTGATGCTTTCGTCAACTGTGCTTTCAAATAGGCTTGACCAAAGCACAAGCAAGCAAGTAACATTATTCCACCAACACCAAAGAACACTCCAGCGTTTTTATGGTCGACTTGAAATCCATTCATACCTAGTAAGACCAAAGCGAGCAAAATGCAAATAACCCCGATGATTTTACTTACATAGTTACTTTTGTTAGTTAGTAATTTCATCGCATCATTATTTCCTATCAGGGATCCAGCCGTCTGCTTAAGTTGTTTTCGCACAACAAGCCATATAGAAAATAAAATAATCAATATACTCGATACAATGCCAATTATCATGGATCTTGGTTCCATGTAAAATTGAATCGGAGCTTTGGCGATCGCATCAGACCAAACTGTCGTCAAACCATATATTAATCCCTTTGTATAGAACACTCCGATAAAACTTCCTGCAATTGACCCAATAATGCCAAGCATGAAACCTTCCACCAGATAGATATATTTAATCGTTTTATCCCCCAGCCCGATTGATAGAAAAAGACCAGTTTGTGATTGTCTCTGCTCGATACCTAATGCAAATAACAGAGCAAGAAGTATTACAGAAGAAACAATGATAAAGAAACTAAAACCAATAAATAATTGGCCAAAATCCATACCTTGCGTCGTGGCATTAAAAGCCTGGTCTCTAACTGGTTGAAAATGAAACCCCAAATCTTTTGGTTGAATCTTGGCTAATATTTCTTTTTCCAGTTGTTCTTTTGATATTTGACTGACATCATAGCGAATCGCCGTCATACCACCAAATCGATTACCCCATATCTCTTGAGCAGATTCAAAAGAAATAACCGCTTTGGGTGTCCCCCGGTAGTCATCCCAATACACTTCATCTTTATCACGAATATCCTCTAAGTTAATAGGAATTCCTGGATCCCAGTCACGACAATTTTCACTATCTGAGATTCCAGGAAAATCGGGCATTAATGTTCGATCGGAAAAAACGTCCTGGTCGTCATAAATTGCAGATACCGTAAATTGTCGTTCTTTTTCGATCAGTTTTCTCATCATATCCATAACGAAATACTTGATAACAATAGGATCGCCAATCGTAGCTCCTAGATCTTCTGCTAACCATTGACTGATGTGAATTTCGTTATTTTTGATATTTTTATCATGATACAACGTGTTATCGTTCGAATCTACAGAAGCTACTATTGAATAAGGCGTTTTCTTATCTTTGTGATTTAAATTATTAACAAAATATGAAAATATGGGCGTTGCACTTGACACTTTCTTTGCCGGTTCAGAAAGTCCAGGTTCAATAAATATACGTTTACTTCGTAGCTCCAAGCGACTATTCTTCTTGTCCTCTCGAATTTCAATTTTTGCATCATCTAAGGAAAAATGTTTTCTGAAAACGGCATCATAATCGTTAGGGATGTTTTTTTGCGACTGCCCTATTAAAAGCAAATTCGATCGATCAACTTGCTCGATCTGTTTACCCAGCCAACTAAGATTAACAAAGGCATTCATGGGCACGACTTGATTGGCTTGTAAATTAAAGTTAGCTAAATCATCAGGTTTGATAACATCTTGGACGACTAAACGAATCGCCAGAATGATTTCCTGATCTTCAGAGAGGGGTGCATCTCGAGGCAAATCATCGGGTTTTTCAATACGCAATAATAACTCATCTCCCTTATTAATCGCTAAATAATTTGCCAGAGACTGATTAATAACCACATGATTTTCATCTGCTAAAACATATGAAGCTTTTTTATTACTAAATTGCCAAAAAGACTTATCAACACCCAGCACCTGAATATTGTTGGCGCGGAGTGATTGGTTAGGATTTATTCCCACACCACCAATACGTAATACAGAAGCAACATTACTCCCGACATCTTTTGATATTTCTTGTGCTAGCGTAGATCGTATAAAACGATTTTCGCTATTCATGATCGTATGAATCCCGCCTAATCGTTCAAGAGCTGATTGCTTCAAACTGAATCGAACAGAATCACCGACACTTAAAGCCCCAACGATTATAGCACAACTAACCATCGCACCAGCTAAAACCGCGAGATGGGATCGCCAATAATATTTTAGATTATTCAGGATGAGCTGCCACTGCGTCATGCTACTTCTCCTGATGCAATTGCCCATGTTCCAAACGATAGACTTTGTCTAATTTATGGGCAAGTTCATTTGAATGAGTTACGATGATCATTGCAATGTGCTGTTCTTTGTTTAATTCCATTAAGAGTTGTATTAAACTTTCAGAGGTTGCTTCGTCTAACGATCCAGTGGGCTCATCTGCCAAGAGCAATTTTGGCTGATTGATCAATGCTCTAACAAAGGCAACACGTTGTCGTTCTCCCCCCGAAAGCTCACCTGGCCTATGATCCAATCGATGCGAAAGTCCCACTCGTTCTAATAATTCATTAGCTCGTTGTTGACATTCTGGACGTGACTGTTGATTGACCAGCGTTGGTAATAACACATTTTCCATGACCGTACATTGTGGAAGCAAATGATGCATTTGGAAAACAAAACCGATATCTGAATTTCGAATTGAGGCTTGATTTTTTTGGTCTAACATCCCCATATCTTGACCATCAAATTGGATCTGACCTGATGTTGGATGATCAAGTGCGCCTAATATATTTAATAACGTACTTTTGCCACTGCCGCTTGGCCCAATAATAGCGAGACTTTCACCTTTCTGAACCGTCAGATTAACATTAGTCAGGACTTGAGGGTTTTCTCCTGCACCTGGTGCTTCATATTGCTTTGAAATTTGTGACAAGTGAATTAACGCATTATTATGAGCCATAGTGGAATCCTTATGTGACGAGATAACTTGCTGATAAATCTGTTCTAGCTGTTTTCCCATCGTTTGTAAATCATAATATTCTTTAATCGCCTTTTGCCCATTTGTGCTCAGTGTCTCGGCTTTAGATTTATCACTTAATACAGATTTCAAAGCATCATGAAGTGAATCAGTATTATTGGTTTCAAAAAGCAAGCCTCCTTTTGTCAATTGAATCATTTCAGGAAAAACACCATTATCAGGTTGTACAATCGGAACACCCTGTGCCATGGCTTCCAGAGCATATAAACCATACGATTCGCCAGTTGTTTCAGGAACAGATAAAACCGTAATGGAATTAAGGAATGCCTGTCTGGATTCTGTACTAAAATCTACGATATACTCGACATCATTTTCAACGGCAGCCTCTTTCAATCGTTGTTTATACGATTTATTGTAATTGGCGGCTTGCAGAAATCGATCGCCACAGACTTTTAATTTCAACGCTTTGAATTGAGGTTCTTTTTTAAGTCTCAAGAAAGCATCTATTAATAAATCAAATCCTTTATAATAGCAGGCCCTTGACAAAAACCCTATGGTCAAATCATCTTGATTTTTTGATGCGTTTTGATGTTCCATAGTAGGTAAACCTGGACGGATGGTATGAAGCTGGTTTTCTGCTAACTCTAATCGTTGCCGCATCACATCTGTGTAATAGTGACTGAAAGCGATAAATCCATTTACGCTCCTGGCTTTATTGACTGCAACCTGCCATGTTTGACTTTTATAAGGTTCAGGGAAAGCATCAAGATAATCATGCTCATCCTGAAGCATGCAAATGACAGGAATATTTAATGCACTTCGAATTTTGGGTGCCAATCCAACCAAGATGGCATTTGAAATGGTCACGAGATCGGCATCATGATGTTGACTTAGCCAGTCTACTAAACGATTTAATTCTTTTACTTGCTGACCCTGCTCTCCCTTAAGTGTTGACAACGCAAGTTGAGCAAGATCTTTGGCACGGGTTCGACTTTCAAAACGGGTAATCCATCGCAACAATTTGGGCGAGTCTAACATTTTATCAACCCAGCGAGGTGTTTTTCGGAAAAATGAATACTTTTGTTGTAAGTAGGTATTCAAGCCCCCATAAAATATTTCATTCTGTTGTTGATTGATGGCCCCCTCTAACTTTGTTGGCATATATAATGGCACAATAATGACATCATGCCCCAATTCACGCAATACCTGAACGACATGATTATCACGAACACAATTTTCGCAATAATAATTTTCGACATAACCCGGCATGATATGAATAATACGCACATGACCTCCTCTAAGTCATTTTAACTTTTTGGGCCAAAGGCATAGATGAACCCATCTTCACTTCCAATGATAACCACACCTTGCGAAATGGCTGGCGAGGCTTTGATAGGTTGTCCAATTTCATAGGACCATAATAATTCACCACTAACCAGGTCAAGCATGTATAAACGACCATCATCAGACCCAACCACGACTTTATCATCACAAATAATGGGTGAACTATCAATTTTACCACGCGTTTTATATTTCCATAGCTCACTACCGTCCAGTCGATTCAGGCAATAAACAATTCTGTCACGAGCACCAAACACGACACGTTCTCCATCAATTGCAGGCGAGGCGTAAACATCATGCTTTAATTTAAATGTCCAGACAATCTCCTGGGATTCGATATTAGCACAAATAAATTCTTTTCCATAGTGACCAATATATAGCAAGTCACCCAAAAAAGCTCCGGACCCAGCTATGTAACTTCCTACGTCAATTCGTTGGATGGATTTGCCATCTTTGGCAGAAACGACATGGATAAATGAATCACAACCACCAAATACAATTCTCCCACGAGAGATCGCAGGTGTACCATTAATAAAATTATCTGTTTGATAGATCCATTTCATCTCACCGGTATCAGATGCGAGACAATGTAATCGGCTATCGTAACTACCAATAAGTAAATCTTTGGATTTTCCATCCTCATTTAAAATCCAATTGGCTGCTCCAAGAATTTTATCATCCGTTGAATATTTCCAAACAACCGCACCATCATCTTTATTAAAGGCATATAAATTTCCATCACTACAACCAACATAGACCTTATCGTCTAACACTAATGGCGTTGATTCAATTTCATCTTCTGTTGTATATAGCCATTTCTGCTGGCCTGAAACTAAATCTAACGCAACCACATTTCCATTAATACCACCAACATAAACAACCCCATCTGCTATAACTGCTGATGATAAAACCAAATCACCTATTTCGTACTTCCATTTTAACGTAAGCTGCTGATCTAATTTACCATCCGCTTTGCCTAACAAAGATGGATTGCCACGAAACATAGGCCAATCATAATACTTTGGTTTTGGTGGTTCGGTAACAACCTGGGCGGCAGGTTCGGTCTTTTCTTGAGTTGCAGGATCTGTTTTCTTATGACAGCCATAAAAAAACAAACACAACGTTAACAAAAGAATAGAAATTATGTTAGATTTCTTTATCAATTTTAATCCACCTTTTCGCTTTCATTTCGTATCGCGGCAAACTTCCTGACGAAACTAATTGAACAGGTATTCTCAATAAAAACGTTTTTTGCAACTTCGCGGCTAACTCATCCACAATCTGTTCAGGTCGATCATGATTCTGATCAATTTCAACTGAAATTAGTAGTTCAGACATATTTCTATTCTGCTGAAGCTCAACCTGATATTCAACAATGTCTTTGAACTGTCTGACGACAGATTCAATCGCTGCAGGATATAAATTCACACCACGAACAAAAACCATATCATCTGTTCGGCCAATAATTCCACCTTCAAAGCCCATACGATGCGTTTTGCAACCCAAAGATTGATTATCAACCAGTTTGACAATATCTCCAGTTCGATAACGAAAAAGAGGTGATCCTAGACGACCTAATGTCGTTAATACTAATTCACCAGTTTCTCCTACTTCTACGTTTCTAAGAGATTCTGGTTCAATGACTTCAGCCAAATATTCTGGCTCAATAACTCGTAATACCCCCCTGTTTTCTGGGCACTCGTATGTTACAGGACCGACTTCTGTCATGCCATGATGATCATAGACCGTTGCCTGCCAAGCAGTCTCAATTTTTTCACGTGTTGCTGGAATGCTTGCCCCTGGTTCTCCAGCAACAATTAATTTCTGGATGGACGTTTTACCAGGATCGATCCCTTCCTGTTGAGCCAGTTCAGCTAAACGCAGGGCATATGTAGGCGTGCAACAAAGTACCGTTGCTTGATGATCTTGGATCAATTTAAGTCGAGCTGAACTAGTAATGCCACCACCAGTCAAACACAAACACCCCATCTGCATTGCAGATTCAAATGCCAGCCAAAAACCTATAAACGGCCCAAATGAGAATGGAAATAGTATTCGATCTTTATACGACACGCCACTGGCAATATAGACTTCTTTCCAACAATCAACCATCCATTGCCAACTTTGTGGCGTATCCAACCATCGCAAGGGTTCCCCCGTTGAACCACTGGTTTGGCAAAAACGACAGTATGCATCTAAATCAAGAAAAGAGGTTGTACCATAGGGAGGATTCAAAGTCTGATCTTGAATCAAATCCTGCTTGGTTGTAAAAGGCATCTTTGACTTAAACTCATCAAGACTTGCAATTGAAGAATCAAGCCCGGCTTGCTTGAGTTTATCGGTGTAAAACCCAGGATGTTCCAGACAAAAGCCGATGAGCTCTCTTAGCTTTTTTAACTGTTGAGCTTCAATCGCATCTCTTGGGATATCATGGAATGCGGACATGTCGGACTATTTTTCCTGTTGAATAGTTGCTTCCACAGCGGGTTTTGCTGGCGGTCCACCAGGGCCTGGTTTAAATTTACTTACCAGGAATCCTCCTGTTGCCGCCATCATAATCCCTAAAATAAATTGCCATTTTAAACTTCCAAATCCACCTTGAGGAGGATGTAATGCTAAAGAAACAACGGCATTCACAACAGGTGCACCGGCAAAAATGATACTCATAACTACTGCAGGACTTCCTTTAGCACCAAATGCTAACAACACACCAAAAGCACCAATCGCACCGACGATTCCAGCCACTAATGACCAGAACATACCACCCCCTGTAAAACCACTCAGGGTTCCATTTTTCATAAGAATAGCTAATGGAGCAAGAACAGCTGTAATAAAGTAAGCAATTCCAACAAAGAGAAATGCTTTATAGCGACCATCTGGATCCCCCATCTGGACCTGGCCTTTATGAAGAAAAATACCATAAAGCCCCCATGAGGCTACTGTCAACAGTGCAAATACTAACCATAACGGCATGATTGCTCCTTTTTGCATTAATTAATAATCCTTAATGTTAGTTCATAATTAAGCAACATCAATTTTATCCAAGATGTCATCAGGGATTTGAGCTGCCTTAAATTGGCCGTCGGCCTTATTATACGTGACATAAACTAATGTCAGCAAGCCTTTTGCTACATCTTTTTGTTCATCTTCATCATTCAATTTTGTAAAATGATATTCACACGAAATGGATTTTGAACGAATCTCTTTGATTTGCATGTGGATTTCAAATTCTTCTTCAAATTTTAATGGAGAAAAATAATCACATTCCGCATGCACTCTGGGCCAACCTGCCGATTGCTTGCCATCATCAACATGTACGGACAGTCCAATCGATCGAAAGAATTCATGCTCACAACTTTCCATATATTGGAAAAATTTGGAGAAATGAACAATCCCAGCCATATCTGTATCTGCAAATTCTACTCGCCGTTTGACGCGATATTCACAGGCCATAGATTGTCTCCATTTTTATGTAAATTCATTACGGTTGACTTGCAGTATTCGATAACGATTTGCTGATAGGATAAGGTTCTGGCAACTGGGCAAATTCCCCAATCGCTCCAAACAGCTTATCAAAATCCCGATAAACATCACCAATCAGACAATGGGTAACATCAGATCGTAAATCAGGGTATTTGTCAAATAATTTACGCCAGTTGAAGGTCTCATCATAAAATGAAAATACCAGATTTCTCATGGCACCAATACCGCGACAAATCGTCTCGCCATAAGCTTCAAAGTTTTCGCCACGAACATCCTTTTTCTCCAGTGCCATGTGGGCTGCATCTCCAGCCATTTCGCCCCCTTTCAATGCAAGAAAGACACCCGACGAAAAAACGGGATCTAAAAAGGCAAAGGCATCCCCAGTCAGTATCAAACCATCTGTAGCACAGTACTTAGAGCGGTAAGAAAAATCGCCCGTCACTTTAAATTCTTCAATTCTTTCACCAGTGCTTAAATGGTCTTTAATCCATACATTTTTTTCAACTTCTCGTTCGAAAATCGCTTGAAGATCTCGTTGCTCGTCTGAATAAAGATAATTTCGATCAGCAACAATACCTACACTTATAATATCATTAGGAAGTGGTATGTACCAGAACCATCCCTTTTCAGGAACATATGCAACCGTTGTTGCACCTTCATCATACCCTTCATCACGTTTGGCTCCTTTAAAATAGGACCAAATAGCGACTTTATCTAAACGTTTATCACGAATTCGCCAGTCTTTCTTACAAGCGGTAAAGCCAGTTCGACCACTGGCATCGATTGTAATAGGTGCATGAAATTCGTATTGTCCGCCATGATTATCCGTCGCTTTTACGCCAGCGATCGCATCATCCTGATTAACAATAAAATCTTCTGCTGTTATTTTCTCAAATATCTGAGCGCCCTTTTCTTCGCTATGACCCAATAGCATTGAATCAAATTCGCTACGAACCACTTGCCAAGTCATTGAAGCTTCATGTTCAAAATGCTTAAAGAAATAAAACGGCGCAGAGACTTTCCCGTTCATACTAACAAATTGAACAGAATATTTCTTAGTAAAACTGGAGGCTTTCATCTTCTCAATAAAGCCGATACGTTCTAAAGGAAAGTAGCAGAAAGGCAATAATGATTCACCGATCGAATAACGAGGAAATGGTTGTTTTTCCAAGACAACAACATCTCTGCCATGATCGGCTAAAACACTTGCGGCCATAGCCCCTGCAGGGCCACCACCTATAACAACGACATCACTTTGATAAATTTTCATAGCACACCTCAATGTTCATCTTGCAAATTTGGTAAAATTTCGATGATTTGTGCCAACGGTTTATTATCCATAGGATCTAATAAAACATTCTGCCTGCCATACAACCAAGAGCCTTCAGGCACTTTCAACAATCCACTTATTTCATGAACTGCTTTGATCCTGAAAAAGGTTTGTGGCTGACTAACAAATGAAATATTAAATTTCCGGAGAATCGCTCCAAGCGGCACTTTACTATCAAGAATATATGCCTGTGCCTCTTCAGTAAATTTATCTAAAAATATATGTATCGCACCATACTCCGTAACAACATTTGATTTTTCACCTATCAATAATACGGAACGCGTCAATATTTGGTTTTCTATTTTTTTGTCAAGTAACTGCAATTTCAATTCATCAGAAAAATACTTTTCTAATGTTGATGTCATATCATTATCATGAACCAATAACCCCGCATAGGGTTCTGGTACATTCTCTGGAACAAGTGCTTCAATGTCCAAAACATCAAAAAGGTGTTTAAAATCGTTTAAAAATTCTAAAACAGTTTCTTTGTTCATATTGCGGTTATGTTTAAATGGTATACTAGGCATATCGTACATTCTTATGCTCGGGCAGGAAAAACGCAGTTAACAACCGATCAACCTGCAATAATCCCAATCGGCTAAATTGTATTTCTCCATCCTGAATCGACAGGTAGCCATCCTGCTGATATTGCTCAAATATCTCACCAAAACGCTGGATCAGGTTTTGGCCAAATTTTTTCTCAAAGTATTCAACCGCAACATGGCCTAATTTACACTGCAATACAAATTCACGTATAAACCGCTCATCATCGGTTGGGGTCAATGCACGATAGACAGGCAATTCACCTTTCGTCACTCTGGTTAAATAGGTATCTAAATCATGTTCATTTTGAAAATGTGTGCCATTAACATGTGAAAACGAAGCAACACCCAAAGAAACAAGATCTGCACCTTCCCAAAGTCGATCACGATATAAAAATTTCACTTTATCAGGATCTTTAACGACCGTGTAAGCACTATTTACAGCATACCCATTCTCTTGAAATTTATTAAACGCATAATCAACCCAGTCACGCTTGGTTTGCCAATCAGCAACCGGGGCAATATCCTCATGCTTTTCTTTCATTTCCTTGTAGATAGTTGTATTGTAGGGAATTTCCATCTGATAGACGGTTAAAGCATCCGGCTGCATTTCTAGTGCTTTATCCACACATTCTTTCCAATTTGTTTCTGTTTCACCCATCATACCAGCAATTAGATCGATATTGATATGATCGAAACCTAATTTTCTCGCAAAATCATAGGCTTTAAAAACCTCTTTAGAACGATGCGCCCGGCCATTATATTCTAAAATCTCATCTTTAAAATTTTCCACCCCTAAACTTAGTCGAGTTACACCAATTTCTTTTATAACTTCCAGCTTACTTTCTGTTAACGTCCCCGGCTCACACTCAAAAGCGACTTCTTTAGCTTGATCCCAAGGCAAATATTCTTTCAAGCGATCTGTTAAAGATTTCAACTGGGTTGTTGACAGGAACGAAGGCGTGCCGCCCCCAAAATAGATAAACTCAGGCCTTCGCCCATTTACAAAAGGTTTATCAGCATACATCTTCATTTCATTAACCACGCCATCAAGTGTGGTATTGACTTGCGAAGAATTGACGCCTGTATAAACCCTGAAATAACAAAAATGACAGCGTTTACGACAAAATGGAATATGCACATAGAGTCCCAGTGGCGTCTGTGGATCACCCTGATGCTCTAAGGCTCGCTGAACATCCACAACGTTATCAGGCGACCAGAAAGAAAAAGGAGGATAATTGGATATAAAATAATTTCCTACCTGAGTTTTTTCTTGTACAGCCTGGTTATCTGTCTTTGGTATATCAGACATTCGTTTTACTCTTTACACTTTTATTTTCTATTGTTTTTTCGTCACAAAAAGAAAATGCACTTTTATACATTAATTCAAAATCAATTGTTGAAACGTCTATTGGATTATGTGTTCCGGTCCATTGCTTTGAAGCATCTTCTGCTAATACAGATACATTATCACGTTTGGCACCATATTCTTCCAGACACCTGGGCAACTCACAGATTTCAAGTATGGTCTCAAAAAAGGTAATTAATTTCTCTAAAGCCTTATCATCAGAATCTGAAGAGCTTGCCAAACCAGCATAGCGAGTCAACGATGCATACTCTTTCAATAATTGCGAATCTTTCGCATTATACTGAATCACTAAAGGTAGCATTAACCCTACGGCCTGGCCATGAACAACATCATAATGAGCGGTTAGCGGATTTGCCATAGCATGAGCGGCACCTAGCATACTATTCTCGATCGCAATTCCGGCATATGCAGCACCCAATTGCATCTTAGCTCTTGCCTCCAAGTTATTGGGGTCTTTTAATACTTTTATAAAATGATTGGCTGTTAAACAAAAGGACTCTCTGGAAAACATACAAGAAAGGTGATTTCTTGTTTTTGTGACCGCAGCCTCCACAGCATGCGTCATCGCATCGATTCCGGTTGAAATCGTCACAAGCCTTGGCTGGGTTAATGTTAATTCAGGTTCCAATATAGCAACTTTTGCCGCAGCTTTCAGATCACCACACGCCATTTTTTGATGTGTTTTTTCATCTGATATTAATGCATACTTCTGGCATTCACTACCTGTACCCGCAGTCGTTGGAATAGCGACTAAAGGAAGCATTGGCTTAGAGGCTTTACCGACCCCCCAATAATCTTGCATTTGACCGCCATTGGTATAAATAAAATTACATCCCTTTGCAGCATCTAAACTGCTGCCACCACCTAAACCAATAATTAAATCGATATTCTCAGATTGTGCTAATTTTACACATTCATCGACAATACCTGTTGTAGGATTTTCTTTCACTTGATCAAAAATGGCATAGGTCAATCCAGCCGTCTTGAGTAAATCGGTCACCCGGTCGACATGGCCTGCCTGAACTACGCCCTGATCTGTAACGATAAGGATATGATTGCCGCCAAGCTCCTTACAAATGTCACCCACCTGAAGGAGACTTCCTTGCCCAAACAAAAGGCGCGTTTTTGGTTGATAATCTATTTGATCGGGTAGCATAGGTTTTCCTTGCGTGGATAAGCCGTTATGATTGACTGCGTTGAATGGAACGACGTCGATATAAAAATTCGAAAAGATTACCTTCGTGGGGCTGATCCCATTCTACATGATTCGTCGGAACAGGCCCAAGATTCAATCGGTCTATATGACTACATGATAGTAAATCACGAATAAATTTTTCATCATGCGTAATCGCACTAACAACGAGAGAGTCACCAATTTTATCAAGTACATCAGATTGAGGCACCTCGGCCACAGTCACAAATGGAAATAGAAATTCTTTATTAAAAAGCGGATGCTCTACTGAATCACAATAGACGATTGTCGGGAGCATCAAACTGCGTCCATCAACTTCTACGCGACGCTGGCAATCTCGATAATTTGCTGATAACTCTTGAGCACCTGCCGTTTCTAAACCATCATCAATCATGGCATCAATGTAATCTGCCATTTTAGGATTTGCAAATGCACTCAATGTCGCATTTGGATCATCTTCACTGGTTGCTTTTATATCGGCAAACTTCTTTGCCACCGCTTCCGATATTTCCTTAGCATATTTTGGCACAACCACAGCGGATGCATTTATACAGCTGCGCCCCCCATTAGCCACGACACTTTCCACAATAATGTCGATATATTTTTCCCAATTTTCAATTTCATCATCACCGATGATCACCTTGCTCCATCCAGGACCATGGACCTGCACACCAGGATTACCTGCATATTTTTCTACCGTCGATACATCACCAAAAATTAAGGCACGATCACAAATATCCATGATCGTCCCACTGCCTTCATGACTGGTTGGATAGAAAGAAAAAGCTTCAGGAGGAAATCCAGCTTTAATAAATGAATGAATAATTCGCAATGGCGTCCATGGCTCTTCACGACCTGGTTTTAAGATCACAGGCACTTTAAGAACCAATGAAGGCATCCAAAGAGAATTCACCCCCGGCGAATTACTTGGAAGCACAACACCTAACGCTTGGGTGACAGGAAAGAAACTAACATTGACACCACCTTGCTGTCCATAGCCATTATCAATAATACTCAAATCCATCCCACGCGTTAAACCAGCAAGGATCTGCTCCATCTCGGTAAAGACCTGATAGATTTTGGCCATATTACGTTTGATCAAAGCATAAGGCAAACCACTCGTAGCAGAGAGCGAGTCCATATAATCCTGAGGACCTTGAGGCTTGCCACCTTCAAACATTGACACTTCACCATTCATAAATATTTCACCGGCTTCTTTACTCATCTTAAGTAAATCCGCCGATGGAATTTCCTGAAGTACCGAATAAGCCTTATGTATTTTTCGAAAATCGCGTCGAATCAATCCCGCATTAGCCTGACTGATTTCTACCAGTTTTTCTTCGCTACCCAAACGGGTAATCTCTGTTTTTTCTAAACTGGTATAGGCCTTCCCTTGTCGTAAGACTGGGATATGTGGCAGTTCAACCTGTACACTTGAGTCTGACATCACTTTGTTCCTTTACGATTAATAGACACCTTCTACGATTTTCTTTTCGCTCGCACCAAACGGCCGAACATCTCCCACTCCATCCCAGGGATAAAGCCTACAAGGTTTACGTCTGACAGCCTCATCCCGTTCAAGAAATCGAGGCATAAATAGTTCTTTTGTTAGTGTTGTTAACTCTACACGTCCTATTTCGCCATATTCAACCACATTCTCGGTATGCTTTGGATCAACCACACGGGTAAATGCCCTTGGCTGAGGTGGATAATAGGAAATAGAGAAATTATCTTCAGGCTCTAAAGGCTTACTACTGGCAAGTCCCATAAGTGTATTACCATAGATAGGCACAAATGAGATTTCATTTTCCAAAAGCTCTTCAATCATAAATCGAACATCCTGAGGCGACATCGATGTGCCGGCACAAAAGACCGCTTTGATATCGGTGTCATCTATAATAGAAACACGTTCGCATAATGCTTCGAGTAATTTAGGTGTGGTAAAAAGAGCATCAACTTTACGATGCTTTAAAATCGTTTCCGTTTGGTCAATGACATGCTCCATATAAGCTTTCGCTTGATCGAACTGTTTGCGTTCAATCAGTTTTTTCACCCAACGAGCATCCATATCAATAAAGTAGCAGCTGCACTTGCGTTGATGTGCAAGATACTCGATAGATAAACGCAAACGACGTGGACCTGTTGGCCCCATCATCAGCCAGTAACCACCTGGAGGAAATGCTTTGTCGTCAAGCGTCTTAGCATAATCATAGTAATCTGTTTCGTAGTCTTCCCAACCGATGCGCTGCTTAGGCATCCCGGTGGTTCCACCTGTTTCAAAAACAGTGAAAGGTTTACCTTCATAGGCCTTAGGCACCCAACGTTCAGGTTGTTCAAAACGCAACCAATCATCTTGAAAATGATCAAATTTCAAAAGATCACTTGCTGATTGAACATCTTTGAGTGGATCAAAATTAGCCTTGCTGGCCCAATCCAACCAGAAAGGGGTTCCCGTTTCGGGAGAAAAATGCCACTGGATGATTTCACGAACCCTCGCATCCAGCGCGTCACTCGCTGCCTGTAAGGCAGTTTCTTCAACTAAATCAGTACTCATGATTGTCCTTTACTTTGTTTATTTTGATGCTGGAAAAAACTTTTTAATAACGTCATCCGGCATTGGTTTAGTCATCAACGAAATCACCACCAATGAAATCGCAGACACGGCGAAAATAAAAGTTACTGGCATCATTTCAGCGACTAAACCTTCACTTTTGCCATAACCACTTCTTTGAAAAAAGTAAAACCAGGCAATGATCGTTAAAATCACACTGCCTATCGCGCCAGCTGTTGTTACACGCTTCCAATAAACCGAGGCTAACACCAATGGAAACAAACTGGCAAAACCACTAAAACACCATACACCTAAATCAAATACTTTACGAGGTTCTAAGAGCGACAATAAATATGTGATCAATACGATAAAAACGATAAACCCACGACCGATCCACACCTTCTGCTGATCACTAAATTTGTCTTCACCATAGGCATGCAGAACAATATCATTTGTGAACATACTACCAATGCAAACGAATTGGGAATCAAGTGAAGACATAATGGCTGCTAATATACCAGCGGTAACTAATCCAACTAAATAGGGATTTGAAACAAGTTTTTTTACCATAACAGCCAAAACGGCATTGGGAGGAGATTTGATCTCCGCACCAACAGCCCAAATACCAATCAATATGCAGGGCACCCAAACAATCATAATAAATATAGGATGGGCAATCACCGTTAATCGAAATGTTTTAGCGCTTTTTGCGGTAAGCCAATGCTGGAACAAGTGAGGAAACATGCCTACAGATAATGGAACAAAAAAGTAAGTCAAAAACTCTCGTTTATGAATCATACCTTCACGCATCAAGTGCTTTGGCGACACTTCAGCAACTTTTTGAGACGCTGCTTCCAACCCACCCAATGCTTTTGCAATTAATACAAAAATAATCACACCTGTCGTCATAAAAACCAACGTCTGAAAGGTATTAGCCCATGCTGCTCCACGTACACCACCATAAAAAACATAGTATAGTACAACGGAACAAATGACCAAACCAGTTAACCATTTTGGTACAGCACCCGCTGTGTCGGTGAACGTTTCAGGAAACATACCTTTGGTAACTCCACCAATGACCGAACCAGCGCCCAGTAATCCAATGAGCAAATAAGGAATTACCAATCCAACAAGAATCGGAAAAAGCAAATATCCTAGAAAGTTTGATTGAAATCGATCACGGAAATATTGGATCTGAGTAACATAACCGTAACGCTTACCCATCGCCCAAAGTTTGATTCCTACTAAAAAGAAAATCGCTGAGTGCACCAACCCAGACGACGAAGCCATCAATCCATAAACACCAATGCCCTTCTGGAATGCTTTTCCGGTACTACCAACCAAAGCGAAAGCCGTCATTGTCGTACCGAACACGCTCATCAATAATAAAAAGGGGCCAATCGATCGACTGGCGACAAAATAATCCTGGCTGGTGCCTCGAAATAAACGAGAACTCAAAACACCTAAACCAAGCAACAAGCACATATACCCAATGATTACATAAAGTGGTATATAACTGACTTCCATTAGCTCTTCTCACTTTCTTCGACTTCGTCGGCCCATTTTTCTAATTCATGTGGCCAGGCAAATTTTAGAGCACAAGCCCACAAGCATGCCGCGGCGATCGAGAAAGTGGCGTGATAAGCTAATCCTTTCGGCATAAAACCAAATACCAGCCCTGGGTCATCCCAGAGCCAAACATCCTGATGAAGGACGAATAACACAATACAACCTATCCAGATAATTTTTTTACCCATGAGGGCGATCCCTTACTTCTTCTTATCAGGTTTGCCAATCGCATACAAATGCGTTTGGGTGGTAATATATAAAACATCATTAGCCACAACCGCACTGGAATAAACCGGTGCTCCCATATCCATCTTTTTGATTTCTTTCATTTTCTTGTCGGCTGCCAAAACAACGATTTCGCCATCTTCATTACCGATGATTACTTTACCATCCGCAACTAATGTCGAAGCCCAGATAGAACTTTGTGTATCATAGACCCAATATTTTTTACCCGTTTCAGCATCTACGCAATGAACACGGCCGGTATAATCAGCCGCAAAAACCAATCCGTTATAAATCGAAACAGTAGAAATGGTTCTTTCAATATCTTTGTATAGCCAAACAGCTCCCGTTTTTGAAATATCTCCATCCTTAGTAGCATCGATGCAACTTAAAACTCCAACGCCTTCACCGTGCTCAGGGTCCTGGCCCGTTGCAACATAAATGCGATTTTTGTAAAAAACAGGCGTTGCGATAATTTCACTGGGTCCTTTACGCTTTGGATACTTAATCTTTTTACCATTCTTCATGAGATACTCTGGTGGATTACAGTTAAATCGCCAGATTTCTTTGAGGATATCATAGCCATCTTCTTTAACGGGTTTTGGATCAAATCCATAGCAATAGCCATCACCGCCACCAAAGAAAAGCATCTCCTGGCCATTGACCACACCAAATGCGGGTGAAGACCAATTGCAATGATATAGTCGAGTACTAATACCTGAAGCTTCTTCACCAACAAGTTTACCTGTTTTTGCATCCAGACAAATTAATGTGGGAGCACGAGGACTTGGGATATTTACGTGAGACCAATCTTGACCATTTGAGGTCGTTACATAAATCTTACCATCGTAAGCTAAAATAGAACTACTTGCGATATTGTGCGGAAAAACACCTAACTCTTTACGCATATCGTAGGTCCAAATGATATCAGCATCTTTATCGCCGACTTCAAGTTTTGGTTTACCTTCACCAACAACATATTGCCCTTCATCTTTAAACGGCCCATCATTACCATTGGCCATCCCTTTAACGTCCATACAAACCACTTCACATCGATTCGTTACCACATAAACGCGGTCACCTAAAACCGTTGGAGAGCTGCAAATCCCTAGATATTCCCAGTCGCTGACTTTTCCCGCACCAAGCTTAGGAACAATCAACTGCCATTTGAAGGAACCATCTTTTTCATCAAAACACATGACCACACCTCGGTCGCCTTTATGTTTTGGATCGCGAGGAGATTCATTGTTCGTACCAACATAAACCTGGCCATCAGCAACGGTGACATTGCCGTAAGATTGCGAGCCCATTTTGGCGATCCACTTAATATTCTTTGTGGTTTTCATGTCCACTTCTTCAGTGTCATAATCCATCTCACCCACATTAAAACTATCAACGATTTTTTCCGTCGATGAAGCCATGTTTTTTGAATAGTCACGCCCCCACTGCGGCCAGTCTTCAGCTTGCAAACTAGCAGTAAAAGCTAACATTATTATTGCGATGATTCGTTGTTTCATAGTATTCATTCCTCTTTATTTTTAGCTTATATGCGGGGTTACTTACTTTTAGTGACAGAAACATTATCAACAAACACTTTAAATTGACTTTGCGGTGAAAAACCAATCAAGCCTGGCGCCCCCACTTTATGGGCAATCTTATGGGGAACTTCAATCGTCCACTCTTTGGGCTCTGGATCACTACGTTTCCATGCCTTGGCACGAACCACACCACTACCATCGTCATTTAAATCAACGCGTGTCTTAATTCGATACCACACATTTTCACGCCATGAGAAGGGAACAGAGACTTTGATTCGATCATGATTACTGCTGACTTCCAGTTGCTGCCAATTACCAATCAAGGCTACAATATAACGCTGATTAATCACACCAACATTTGACATCATACGACGGTTGCCGTCAGTCATGACATCTGCTTCGACGGTATAGCCAGTTGAATCCGGATGCCCGATGAATGTCAAAGCACGTTGAAATAAAACACGATCCAGTGTTTTAGCTAAGACCTTGTTACCTTCAAGCTCACGAATTTCCCATTTGAGCCGTCCACCAATCCAAGATAATGGAGGATAAGAAAATTTTCCGCCATCACTTTTAGCGGTCACATTCAAATCAAATGATTCAAAATCTTCAGAAAATGGCATTTCGGGAACAACACGTCCGCGAATCACACCCGTTAAATTATCCGCAGTTGCTTTAAACGCTCCTGCAGATGGATCATTACCAGAATCAATGACCAAGGTTCCTTTATCATTGAAATCACCTTTTAGTTTTGATTTCACTTTAGCTGTCGCAGGAATGAATTTTTCCCAAGAGGCATCATCACTAGCCATAGTATCTGCAAGGAATCCGTTGCTGTCTAGAACATTGATTTTGAAATCTTGTTTTGTGTTAGGTGTTAAAAGAACTTCATTTGGAACTATTTGTAATCGAGCGGGCTTACCAGCTTTATCATATCGTTTTTCTGTGGAACCTTTAACAAGACCAGGGTTATCGCCTGCTTTACCAAAGCAATAAAGTTTTTCAGTTGAATGCACATAGACTTTACCATTCCAAGCACTTGGGGAGCCAAGACCATTACCTTCTAATTGAATTTTCGTTAATACCTCAATACCAGTATCACCAGGTTTAACAATATAGAACAAGCCGTTTTTCATTGGAATGTAAAGCTTGCCATCAGCGTATAATGGCGAAGCATGCAACTGAGCATTTGACAGTTTTTCTTTCCAGACAACTTTGCCGCTATTGACATCAATGCAATACAAATCTCCTGTCTGCACAACTTGATATACTTTATCGCCAACCAGGACAGGGGAACTCGTAAACATACACAATGGCAAACGCCATAATTCAGAATTAACATCCAATACTTTCTGCTTTTTACCATCTAAATCTTCTGTGCCATTTAAAGACAACGCAATCATACGACCGATCTCAGAGTTATCTAAATTTTCTCTGCCATGAATAACAATTAACTTATCGTCATGTTTTACGATTGAAGAATTGACGCCACCGTACGAATAATGATATCGCCACAATGGTTCACCAGTGCGAGCATTGACGCAAACAACATTACCGCAACCCGTTCCAGCATAAAAAACGCGTTTGCCGCCATACCATGCCATGATAGGTGTGGAAAAAGAACTATCTTTGGGAGCCGTTCCAGGTGTACTACGCCAAACCAACTCACCCGTGATTTTATCAAAAGCATAAAAGCGATCTCGCGCGGGCCCTTCTTTACCCCAGTTGGCGGTAATGCCACGAACAATGACTAAATCATCATCGATAATCACCGCACCTGTTCGACCATTGGGAAATGTCAATCGACCAAATTTTTCCATCATGGATATGGTCCACAACTGTTTTCCATCTGGATTAAAACAAGCAAATTCACCGCAGGTTGTTGATACGTAAATATTTCCCGTTTCACGATCAACAGTTGGACTACCGATAGCGTATCGCAGATAAATGATATCACTTAAATAATCGTTGAACCCAAACTCCCAAATCGTTTTACCCGTTTCAGCATCTGCACAAAGTAAGATCTCTTGAAGATCGGGTCCTTCACCTCGATAGCCCATCGTGTATAATCGACCATTAGCAATCACCGGCGTGCCGCGACCTGAAAGGTCGACCGACCATAAGTGATTCTTACCATCAATTTCAACTTCACTGACAAGCCCTGTTTCACGTGAAACACCTGTTTGTTCAGGACCTCGCCAATTAAGCCAGCCATCGATACTTGCCAGGGCTGTTTGAGCTGTCAGGGTTAATAGTAAACCAAACGATATAAAAAATGATTTATTCCGCATGATGGGCTTCACAATAGCATCCTCTCTATATTGATTTATCCTAAATAAATCCCAGTTAAAAACTTGCAGTAGACTATCATAACATTTCCGCTATAATCGCTTGTCGTCATGTCAATATGTCAGTGACGCATAATCTTGAAATCAATGAGTTTGTGAAAATATCGACTGTAACTCATTAATAATATAATATGTATACGTACGTTTTTTGTCAATAGTTTTAATTTTTTTTTAGTTTTTTTATAATTTCATACGGGAATATGACTTATGAGCAATGATGGCGCTACAGATATCGCAGAACTCTTTATCGAACGACGAATTCCACCCCTATTACGGAGAGCTTGGTACAGCTTAAACCAGGAATTTCGCCGCCGTCTAGCCCACTTGCAGATTACCCCAAACCAATTTACCATCCTCAGGTGGCTGATTGAAAAGGATAACCAAGGCCTAACCCAACGCGAAATTGCATACCTCATGGCCAGCGACCCAAATACAATCACCTCAATCTTGAATCGACTGGAAGATAAAGAATATATCGAACGCACTCCGCATGAATCAGACAAGCGAGCCCATCGGATCCGAGTCAAAGAAGGTGGACGGGAAATCTACAATCAAGCAAAACCCATTGCCATGGATCTGCAAGATGAAATCAGCCATTGTATTGCCCCCGACAAAGTGGATGAATTTATAACGCAGTTGTCGACTCTCGCCGACAACTGCAATAAGATTTTAAATAAAAATAAATAAACAATTTGTATTTAGAAATGGATATCTTTAAGCACAACAATGCTGAAGAGCATTATTTCTTTTTCATATCAATACAAATCATCTCTTCTTGGTCTCGCAAAATAAGCATTCCATTACTCAAAGCTAATGGCGCCCAGATTTCTTCTTCCCCATTGAGCACTTTCACCTTTGCGAGTTGTTTGTATTTCTCACCAGTGGCTTCAGCTAAAATTAATTCGCCTGTCTCACCTGCTAAGGCAATTACCATATTATCAGCAATGATGAGATTACCTTTGTCCACATCTGGAGCCTTCTGCGTTTTCCATAACGTATTACCTTTCAAGTCCAGGCATACTAACCCTTCATGCTGGTTCCTGTCCATATTTTCGTTGGTATTAAAATTTGCAAAGAGTAGATCATTATGCAAAATAGCAGGATGAATTTGTGAGCCCCGCTCCTTGAAACGGAAAATTTCTTTGAATTGGTAGCCCGTTCCTTTTTTAAGAACTTCCAACATCACAGAGCCAGAGTCATACCCCCCCGTAATAAATAACTTGTTCTCGCTAATCTTTGTAGGGTATGGAATGGGTATATTATTTTTATACCCTTCATAATCCCATATCGTTTTGCCTGTATCGGGATCAATAAACAGCACATGACCTTCAATGATATACAAAAACCCTTTCACCCCTGCTATGGTTTGTAAAGATACAGGCATGTATGATCCATATTTCAGCTCACCAAACGATGGAGTCGTCCAAATGGTTTTACCCGTATTTTTATCAATAGCCGCCAAACCGGCTTTCTTACCCATTGGGGTTATAATCAACTTATCTTTATAAACGACAGGCGCATGAGAGTAACCCCAGGTGGGTGGCTCTTCAACATCAAACGTTTTCATCATATCGATAATTTTAACGAATTTCTTTTTATTACGATCACAAATATAGATCTGACCGAATGGGCCGCTGGCATAGACTCTATCTTTCGTCACAGTTGGCACACACCTGGAGCCATTGAAATCGATACGGCCTGGCACTTTATTGACGCACTGCCATTTCAGCTTGCCTGTTTTTAAATCCAGACATTTGAGCATATCTTGCGTACCCACTTCACGATCCATAATGAATATTTCATCACCATCGATCGCAGCTCCACCAAAACCCGGCTCAACGTCTATCCGCCATAATATCTTCGGACCACTTTCTGGAAAACTTCGCACAAGGCCAGTCTCAGGGCTATAACCCGTTCCTTCAGGGCCTTGAAAATGTGGCCAGCTAGCCAACAAAAACGACTGACTCAATAACATCATTAATACTACTACACAACTTTTCCGAACCATATCATACTCCAAATTTATATTTTATTTTAGATACCAACCCAGACGAGATTATCGTCGGTATTGCGAGCACATAAATAACCGACTGGTAAAGATGAAACCGTCAAACAACGTTCCATACACACAAGCATCGTGTAATATGCCTTACGAATTCCTACACATATATAATATGTGTACGTATAGTAATTGTCAATGGTTCTTGTTTTTTTGGTGATTTTATAATCGCCTATTTTAAAATTACTTGTGGTGACATTCCTCGCCATCGACTACATAAACCTGTTTATATTAAGATTAGCCCTTCACCATAACAACGGGCCTAGAATAGCTAAACAAGGACGTTTACTATCACCAGGCCCACTTTTTATTACAAACTGATTTACTGACTTCAAATTATAATTATTTACTGATATCTACACAAACAAGAGTACCATCAGCATTCCTAGCAAACAGATGACCATTTGATAACGTCGGCACAGTCCAACAACGCCCACTCAATAACTTCATGCGAGAAACTTCATTGTAACCTGAAGGACTCGCCTTAACAGATACGAGTTCACCACCATCATTTAATATGACTAAGGTCCCATCAACCAAGAACAGACTACCAACAGTAAAACCTTTTTGTTGCCATTTAACTTTTCCCGTTTCAAACTCCATGCAAATCAAAGGAGCATCATCTTCTTCATTACCACTCGTACCATACAAATGCCCTTGCCACAAAACACTGCTGGCAAATTGATTTTTCATGTCCTCTTTGCCCCATATTTGCTTAGGGCCTCCAGCTCCGATATTCAACAAGGCACATCCACGATCATAGCCAGAAGAGATAAACATTTTATCGCCTTGAATAATTGGATCTGCAGCGTTTACATTCCAAGCCGTCTTCCATCTGTGACGCCAGAGTTTTTTGCCAGTCTTGGCTTCCACTGCGGAAATATACTTACCACTAAACATCGCAACTTTCTCTTGCCCATCAAGCGCATAGGGGACAGGACTGGAATAACCCGCCGTTCCATTTTCACCCTTCCATATGAGTTCACCTGACGCTTTATTAAATGCTAATCCCGTTAACCCTGCATTAACAATCAGCATATCACCATGAATGAGTGGCGAACCTGATAATCCCCACATCGGAATTTTAATGTTATATTCTTTACGTATATTCTTTTCCCAAACTTTGGAACCATCACTTGTTTTCCAACAAATTAAATCTCCATGCTTGCCTTGTGTATAGACAAGATTACCACCAATCGTTGGCGTTGCATTAGGTCCCCCTTCATACATATTGGCCTTCAGCTTACTTTTATATTTACTTTCCCAAACCTTTTTACCTGTTTTGATATCTATACAGACCAAGATATCTTCATCATCCACATTTCCCATCGTAAAGGCTTTTCCTTGACTAGTGACAATCGAAGAAAATCCCGTCCCAACATGCGTTTTCCATAGTCGCTTAGGTGGATGTTTTTTCCAATCAAACTGAATATTTGTTTCTTTAGAAATACCATTATGATCTGGCCCTCGCCAATTTGGCCAATCCCCTGCAGAGACAGTAGTTGCTAGAAGGAATAATAAGGAAACCGCGACGAGGCATTGAATAGACTTTTTAGCGATAGACGTATCGATCATTTATATCTCCTTTACAAAATAAACTTCAAAATTATCTAAAGCTGGCATCCAGCCAACTAGCTAGATTTCATGTAGGTAATATAACGTTAAATATATCATCCAACAATGAGAAACACTTAACATCGACAAGATACGTTCCGAAGAGCACTTTGACCTAAATGTTTGCAATCTATTCAACAGAAACCATTTAGAAAAATCATGATTTACAAATAGCTAAGTAAAAGCTACACAATAACCTACATCAATAAATTATACGACTAATGATGATGAGGGTTTGATGAATATCGACTTATTTTTCAAAGTATCCCGGTAGCAATCGAAGTGACTCATCAAACGAAGAAGCCAAACCACGATTTTCTTGGTAAATATCTAACCTATTTTGGACATCAGATTCATATTTTTTGAATAAATCATTAGATTGCACAATACCTAAAGCCTTCTGCTGATTTTCGACAGCCACATCATACTTCTCAACAGCCGCATTCAAGACAGCAAGCGATTCATATGCCATTAATTTTTCAGAATCGGTTTGAGCTTGTTTCAGTGCACTGTCGGCAATATTAAACATCCCTTCAACCCGTTTTTCACTGGTGACTTTTGTATAATTTAATGAGATCGCCCACACCATCATTAATTTAGTTTTCAGGTGTTGCTTATCCTTATGATAAGCCAGTTGTAAATTTTGAATCATTGCAGACAACTGCTTATTCTCATAATTTTTTCTAGCCTCCAAATACAACTCTTCAGACTGGATATCTTTAAACCCAATATTAGGTTGCACATTCAATGCCTTCTCTAAGGTAACAAATAGATAATCTGCTTTGGGAGGAACCCCATCTAAGACTTGACCGGGCAAGATAATTTTAGGCACCCCCTTTTTACCAATAATCTTATAGATCGCTATGCCATGATTAATATATTGCTTATACTGAGAATCTGACATCGCTTGATCATAATCATTTCCAAGAAGTTTCTTAACATATTTAGTAACCTGTTGAAATTTAGGAAATGGTTTATTATTTGCCGCATACTTATCATATTTTACAAATTGCTCTGGGGCATGGTTCCAAATTGAAATAGCATATTGTGCTAGATCGCATGCATCTTCATGTTTGGCTGATGTTTTCTTGACTAATGGATTACAATCTTGATCTAAAGGAAAAGGAAAAAGTGCAAAAGCGATTTGACCTCGATAACGCCTTTCAATATCTAAAACATATGCATGCATCATTCTGCATTTGTAACAGGTGTAATCGAATAGTAAGCCAAGTATATATGTAGAATCAGGTTCACCTAACAAAATAACATCATCTGGTGTAAATCGAATTCGACCACCATACAAATTAATAATCCGCGGCTTCTTAGTCTCCTCTATAGGTTTTACGATGGGTTTATCTTCTGATTTAACTTCGGTTTCATTCAAATGTTTATTGTCCAGCTCTATAACATTTTCATTGACGGGTTGCTTAACATCAGGATCATCTGGTTTTGTTTCAATAGATTTTTCAGAAGGTGGATTGTTACTCTTTTCATCCGAAGTTAAATCAATTGACCCGGTAGTTTTATTTTCATCAAATGCAATCTCATTTATATGTTGAACAGGTGGTTTTACTAAAATTTGTCCACCAATAAGAACGGCAAGGCCGATCACAGCAGGGATCAATGGTTTAATCATAGACACTTTTAGTTGGTCGCCATGATCTCTACGGATTAAATCTGATGCTAACAAAATTAATAGCAGCAAGACACCGCAACAATGGACGCCCAGACAATAGAGGCAATACCCATCCAACTTCAATGCTTGTAATCCAAGAAACCATAGCCCTGCTCCCACGGCCAAATAAATCGCCATGGCATACAAACTAAATGCCATCTTCCGCAACTTTAATGAGATGATTGGCCGCATCATTAAGAGTGATATAAATATCAGTCCATAATTCACTATGCCAAATGCGCTCACTGGAATATTTATCCATTTGGACCAACGACTCGCAAGAATCTCATCACAGTCAAAACTGGAGGTTTCATCACACCCCGCTAGTGAGGCGCCTGCCAATGTAGCTAATAATAAATAAATAGAAAGGCCAACAGCGATCAATGTAACAAGGCAAAGAATAACAAAGAGAGGATTCCGGGTTAATCGGTCCAAAAGCATAAAAAGATGTCCTATTTTTAATAAGAATATGATTTAATGATTATTATAACATTTTTGAGTCGTTTTTCAAATACTAAGAAATTTACAGTACGATTCAATTTCACTCATGAAACTTTACTATAATGTCGTAAAAAAGAGTGGACGATCCATAACAAATTGTTCGCTATATTAAAATCTTTGGATATAATGCAATGGTCAAGGATTTCATAACTCAATTACATTAAAAATCGCATGAAAATAAAACTTAATTATGGTCAAAATGGCTTAGAGGTAGATCTACCAAGTGACAATGTCACTTTGATCATGAATGAACCTCTCAAGGGCCTCGAAAATGAGCAGGCATCCTTTGTTCAATCGCTGGATTCACCTATCCAGTCCAAACCGCTCAAAGAATTAATATCCCCCACTGATAAAATTGCGATCGTGATACCAGATATAACACGACCTTTTCCTTTTGAGAAAATTTTGACCTGGCTTTTTGACTATCTCAGTGAAATTCCCAGCCAGAATTTTGTCATTATTAATGGCACTGGCACCCATCGAGCCAATACCGACCAGGAATTGATCCAAATGGTTGGAAAAAAAATATTCAACCAATATCGAATCATCAACCACCTGTGCCAGGATGATTCGACCATGAGTCTGGTTGGCAAAGCCCCCGAAGGCCATGATGTTTATTTTAACAGTGACTATGTCAATGCAGACAAGCGACTGGTACTGGGATTTATTGAACCACATATTGTCGCTGGCTTTTCAGGAGGCTACAAAGGTGTTTTTCCAGGTATTGCCGATTTAAATTCCATTGGCCAATACCATCGTCCTGTGATTCTTGCTGATCCGAATAGCAAATATGGGGAAATGACTCATAATCCCACACAAAACATTTTACAACATAATGGTGCATTAGTTCCTGTGACTTTTTTAATTAACCTAACCCTAAATCATAATAGAGAAATCACTAACTACTTTTGTGGCGATTGTCTAACAGCTCATTTACAAGGCTGTGATTTTGTCAAAAACCATTGCATGTTTAAATGTGAGCATTCTTTTCCCATTGTCATTACGACGAATAATGGCTACCCGCTCGATCAAAATCTTTACCAATGTGCTAAAGGGCTTTATGCAGCGAAAATGATTGTTAAGCAAAATGGCCTCATCATCACCGCGGCTCAGTGCAACGATGGCTTTGGCAACAATACCTTTAAAGAATTGCTTTTTAGCCATGATAGCCCTGAATCATTGATGAAAACACTCTATGAACGCGAAAAAATTGAATGTGGGCAATGGGTCGGCCAGCACTTTGGTATTGTCCACGAAAAAGCCAGAGTCGCCCTCTATTCAGACATTGATGCCCAGCAAGCCTCCAAAGCCTATTTTGAGCCAATCAGTGATATCGCTCAGCGCGTTCAACAGGAACTTGAACACGTCGGCAAAGATAGCCCTATTGCTGTGCTTCCTGAAGGTTTTATGACCATTCCTTATATCGCAAATTAGAAATTTTCACTGGATTTTTGCGATAAATCTCCTAATATCAGTCTTGCGAAATGCTTTTATTTCTATGTATGGATGCATGATATTAGGTAGGAGCCTAGATTGACACGTCACTGTCCCATTCTATTTTTATTGACGATTGTTCTATGCCAACAGCTTGTTCGTGGCCAGGAGAATCACTCAGATTATTTAACCAATAAAATCAAACCAACGATAGCAACGGTCATCGCATTAGATTCAAACAATGAGCCCATTAACCGATGTTATGGTTTTTTTATTAACTCACAGGGATATCTGGTCACAAACTACCAGAGCATAAAAAATGCTCATGCATTATCCATCGTCACAAGCAACGGAATTTATCCTACAATCAGCATCTTGAATGACTACAAAGCCGCCGACATGGCGCTTTTACTCGTCGATATCCCAGAAGAAGAGTGCAATTATCTTGCGATAAACAACGACACCGTCCGCCCAAATACGACCTACTATTATTACAACAGTCTGAACAATACATTACAAAAAGGCGTACTGGGAAAAATACATTTACAAGATGACTATGTCAGCAAATTTCATATTTTGCAGACATGGGATAAGAATGTTACAGGATTGCCAGTACTTAATATCATCGGTCAGGTGATTGGAGTAATAAACCAAAGTAATGTTGAAACCATCAATCATTCGTATGCTGTAACAGCTAACCAGATTCCACAAGACATATCTGAGGAAGGCGTTAAAACATTGTATGAATGGAATCTAAATGGGTTCACTCAGATAGCTCCGCCCCCAAAACCAGACACGTCATTTGATGACGGGCTTAATGCAGTCATGAGTCAGGATTACAAAAAAGCCATCGAACACTTTGAGCAAGTCGTTCACGACAATAAAGATCACGCAGAAGGATGGTACTATCTGGGCTACTGCTACAAACAAATGCTTGAAGTGAATGAATTGATGGAAGCAGGTATGGCAGATAGCTTTTCTATGTTGGCTCTGGCAAAGCCCAAAAAACGTAAAACTGCGATGGCTCAAACATTTCAACAACACATCTACCAACAGGCAATCATGGCATTAGAAAAGGCGATAGCCCTCAAGCCAAATTATATTGATGCATTAAAACTCTCGGCTGAAATTTATATCCAAATGGATTTGCCTCAGCAGGCCTATGAAAACTACCAGGATGTACTCTATTTTGACAAGAAGGATATGCAAGCCCGAAGATTCATCGAGCAAATGGAAGATCGTCCAAAATCAGGCCTTTCACAACCAGCGGTAAACCAGCTTCAATCCAGCCAGAACTTTCTTGCTATGGGATTATCTGAAAAAGCATTAAAAAACTATGACTCGTTGATTCGAAAAGATTCTAAGAATACCACAGCCATATACAATTACGGAGCGATGCATTTCAATATGGGGCGATATCAGTATTCCGTAAAAGCATTCGAGGAACTCTTAAAAATTGATCCGCACCATGTAAAAGCAAATTACTATCTAGGGCTTTCCTACTATTGTCATGGCGAATTCGGTAAAGCAACCCAAGCATTCAAAAACACCCTGAAACTACAATCAAACCATCATCATGCCAGATATTATTTAGGCTTGAGCTACCTCATCCTCAATGATTATCATGCCTCGATTGCGGAGTACAAACAACTCTACAAACTCAATGAAGAACTGGGTATTGAACTATTTAACTTCATCATCCAATATGAATCAAAAAGTTGACCTGTTCTTAATGATCGAATCGAACAGGCTTGCGATTGGATTTGAGTTTACTGCGATGGATTTTATCATCTTTACGTTTTTGCTTTGAGGCTTTGGAAGGCTTTGTCGCAATACGAGCTTTTGGCTTAATGAGCGACTTTCTAACCATAAGTTTAAGTCGATTGAGAACTTCGTCTCGATTACGAATTTGCTGGCGATGGCGGTCCGATTCAAGAATCAACTTTCCCTCCTGAGTCATTCGTGTACCAGCCAGTACAATCAAACGCTTTTTAGCAACCGCAGGAATATCGTAGCAACTGATTAAATCAAAGGTTAATTGCGCACGAGTATTGACCTTATTCACATTCTGGCCACCCGGACCACGGGATCGAACAAATCGAATCTGAATCAGCGAATCAGGGATAGAAATTTTCTCATTTACGACCAACATACAGGGGTTATAACGGAAAATCTCAAAAAATCAAGCATCCTTTACCCCACTCAGCATCAATCAATGGTATGTCACAGCATGCCTGAACTGCAAAACCAATGTATGATTAAGCTACAATGGGTTTGAGCTTTTGTTCGATGTAGACGCCATCTTGCATAGTGATGCCATCAGGATCGGGAATCGCGGCGTCGCATTCATCTTCGACGATGATCCAGCCGGAATAATCAGTGTCTGCTAAAAATTGGGTGATACCAATAAAATCAATAGAACCTTCTCCCATTGCAGCCCACGTACCATCGGTGTTCATGTCTTTGTAATGCACATGATTGATGAGATCACGAAATTCTTTCATCATGCCCAAAGGATCCATACCTCCTTTGGCTATATGACCCACATCAGGGATCCAGCCAAGTTCTGGACCCAAACCATTTAAGAGCACCCCATAATCTTCTGCTGTGCGAAAAATAGAACTGGCAGGAGAATTGGGATGATAACCACATTTGAGTCCCTGATCTGTTGCACGTTTAGCAATCTCGTTGGCACAACTGAGCAGGTTATCCTGTTTTTGCTCAAGATGATCTCGACTTTCGCCAGGCATCTGACAGAGAGCCAACATCGTTTCAGGGAATTCTTTTAGAAACTCAATGGTCTTATCTGCATTGGCTTTTTCCTGTTCGGTTTCTTGAGGATTTAGCCAATCTTCCACCAAACAAACGGCGGCGAATTCAATATCATTATTGTTCAGTTCTGCGGCCATGACTTGTGGATCGTAAAGCTCACCCAAAAACTGAACTTCTGGTTCAACGCCCGCAAAGCCAGCTTTATTGGCAATACCCATAATGTGAGGTAATTTTCCAATATATTTTTCGCCTGACATTTGCCAGGTATAAGTTTGACAGCCAATTTGAATCTGAGCCATGGTTTCCTCCTTATTGCCGCCTAGTGTTTTTGCATAAAGGCGGATGTTTTACTATTAAAGGTCATTAAATCTTCCCAATGATGGGCATGCCCGCAGCCTTCCAGGACCAGCATTTCAGAACCGGTAATATTATCGTGAAGGTACTGAGAAAAATTAAATGGTGTAAAGATATCCTTATCGCCAATGGTAATCAGCGTGGGTACTTTGATTTCACTCAAACGAGCGGTGGTATCATGACCGATGCACGCATCGCATTGAGCAGAAAATGAATGGTCCGGCATCATATCCGCGGCGTTCGCCTGACCTTCTTCCTGGCCTTCAGCTAAATCATCATAATGTTTTTCATAATGATCCGCGGCAAAGATCCATAACTGAATCAATTTCAGAAAATCACGCATCTCTACTTTGGGACGCACATCACGAAAATGATCAAACACAATCTGTGCATATTTATCACACTTAGCCCAGGTACTCACCAACACCAAGCTGCGTACTTTTTCTGGATGATTAAGAGCCAGCATCTGACCAATTGCTCCGCCCATCGATATACCATTAATATGAGCTTTCTCGATATTCAACGCATCCATCAAACCAGCAACATCATTGGCCATCATTTCAGTGGTATAAGGACCATCAGGTTTATCGGATTGTCCGGCACCGCGATTATCCATAAGAATACAGCGAAAATGTTTTTCATAGGCTTTGACATGATCTTCCCAAAGAGAACCATCTGCCCCCAGCCCCATGATTAAAATCAACGGATCGCCCTGCCCTCGCTCTTCATAATGAATTTTTATTCCATTGGCCGTTACATCAGGCATGATTAACCTCCAGCTTTTTCACTTAAAATATTTTTGATAAAAGGCACAGCATGTTTGGCATCTTTATCGGTGGTTGGACAGAAACAAAAATCAACCGTCCACCATTCGAGCCCTTCAAGATGAGGCTGCAAGGCGGACAAGACTTCTTTGAAATCAATATGACCTGTACCAAACGGTGCATGCGTACTTGTTTCATCATCATGTAATGTGCCATCTGAATCAATTAGATGAAAGTGGCCAATTTGACCTTTGAGTAAATCGGCTAATGCAATCACACCGCCATCCAATAATTCTTTATCTTTCGTTTGGCGAGCACCTATGACGGCCACCATATAGGCGTGGCTGGTATCAAAGAGTGCAGTAAAATTTGAATGATTGGTTTCATCTATCGCACGCTTAATTTCACTGGGACTATTGAGCCAAAAACCTGGTTCAAATTCCCAAACGAGTTTTACGCCAGATTTTTGACAAACATCTGCTGCAGCTCTCCAATTATCTGTTAGCAGCTGCAAACGTTTTTCATATTCATCAGGTGCATGTTTGTCTGGCGGACTAATCGTATCGACTCGCAAAATGGAAATATCCATATTATTGCAAAACTTCAGGCACTTATCTACTTCAGCTAGAAACTTTGCCTGATCGACTTCAGCTGGCGGCACATCACGAAAATCAGGTGCATAGCCAGAAATACCAAGCCCGAGATCAGCAATTTCTTTTTTCAATTCATTGCACTTTTCAGGTGTATCATAATCCTCAGGATGAGGGTGCGGCTTAAAGCCATTGATTTCTACGCCATCATAACCCGCATCGGCGGTGTATTTAATGAGCTTGGAAAAGGACCAGGGATCGCTTTCGAATGGACCAAACGAAAAGGCCCAGCTTCCCAAAGATATTTTAGGATCTGCCATGAGAGTATTTCCTTTTGTTGAATGAAAAACGGTTTAGGAGTTCGCCCACATCTTTTTAATGAAAGCCAATCCTTCAGTTAATACTTCATCGGGTGGTGAAGGTTCGCGCCAAACGCTAATTGCTGAGGCAAATTCTGGAATAGCCAGTGAAAAAGCTTCCAACGTCAACCAACCATCATAGCCAATCGATTTTATCGCAGAAAAACTTTCCTGCCAATTGACCTGGCCAAGCCCTGGGGTGCCCCGATCGCTTTCACTAATGTGAACATGAGCAATTTCATTCGCACATTTTTTTACAGTGTCTGTAATATTTTTTTCTTCAATATGGCTGTGATGCGTATCATACATCATCTTGCAATTGGGATGATCGACCGCTTTGACCAAAGCCTGAGCATCAGCTGCCGTTGAAAGAAAATAACTTTCAAATCGATTGAGGAATTCAGGAGTTAAAGTGACCCCCACGGTTTGAGCATGCTCTGCCACTTGATTCAATGTATCTGCACACCATTTTCGCTCATCCGCTGTTGGAGGTGCCCCAGTAAATGAACCGTACGCCGAGTGAATTGGTCCACCTAAAATCTGGCTACCTAATGTCGCTGTAATATCGACAATGGATTTCAAATGATCGACTGCTGCATTGCGAATAGCCGCATCTGGGCTCACAGGATTGGCTTCTGGTGGCGGTGAAGTAATACAAGTACAATCGAGTCCAAGTTGCTGAATTTCCTTTGCGATAGGTTCGTAATGCGCCAGATCACCTTGTCCTAAAGGAAATTCAATACCATCATATCCAATATCTTTAATTTGTTTCAGCAAACCATAATGGTCTGCTGAAACAAAGTCTGTCCATAATAATAAATTAATACCAATTTTCATAAATAAATTCCACGGTATTAGTGGCCAGCACTACCGATATCTACCGGCTTATAGCCACCTCGAGATTTAAAGTAAAGAATCATCAAAATATAACCAACCAACATAACAATCGGGAAGATCGCTACCTGGTATAATGCGTTTTTCTTTGCACCATCCTGAACACCTTTGATAACAGCTTTATCATCATCGCTTGCTGCAGCCAGCTTATCGTTATCAATCGGTTGGTATTTACCAAAGACACTTAATTTCTCTTCACCAATCACCTGCGCATGGATGGCTGGGTTTGCCTTGAGTAATTCCTTATCGATGGTTTTGTCTTGCAAATTACCCAGCAATGGACCACCCACAATTCCAGCTCCAAGCATACCTACACCGGCAATGGCATTCAATGTTAAGGCTCCACCCTTTGGAAATTGCTCAGAAACAACCCCCAGCATCGTCGGCCAGAAAAAGGTCTTACCGATACCATAAAGTGTCGCTGCAATAAGAATGGCCATACCTGCTGCTTTTGACAAGAAGACCAGGCCGACAGCTGCTAATATACTACAAACAACTAATAAACCTAATGGCGATAACTTATGGACAATGGGACCGGCATAGAACCTCAATACCATCATAATGAATGAGGTGTAGACCAATACCCAACCGGCTTGTAGGCCTAGTTTCTTCATTTCAGGTTCCATCAAAGCGGTAATCCAACTATCCACACCTAATTCTGTCGTCGCCAGTGGAATCATAATCAATAGCAATAGAATAAACATGGGACGGCCTAAAGATTTTACATACAGCCCATATCCAACAACCAACACAGCTCCAATAATTATCTGGGCAGTGTTTGACCAAGCAAAGACACGGCCAATTTCTCGTACAACTAAGAAGACAACAATTAAAGCACCAATGGCACCAGCTTCTTTTAACATATCTAGGTAAGAAACCCCAGCTGCTACACGCTCATTAACAGGAAACTTACATTTTAGCATCATAAGCCCATAAGCAATCGCAGGAATGAAAATCAAAGCAACTTTATACTGCCAGTGAACTTCAGCGCCTAAAAAGAGTGCTAAAATACCTGCTAATACCAAACCACCAGGCCAACCGGCATGGAGTATATTGAGCCATTTTGTTTTGTCTTTGGAAAATAAGGTTGCAACGACAGGGTTAATCACAGCCTCAACCGTTCCATTTCCTAACGCAAAAATAAAGTTTCCGAAATAAAGCATCCAGTAGCCTTTACTTTGCCCCGCAGCAACAGCTTCAGCACTCGCCCCTTCAGGTGCAAGTACCATCGGAGCACATATCGTAATAATGGCATAAGCTATGTGACTAAAAAAAGCAAAAACCATAGCGCGACCATATCCAACTTTATCAATCACCAAGCTGAATAAAATAATACTGATCGCAAACGGCCATAAGCCAACACCAAAAATCTCACCCTTTTGTGTTTCATTCAAATTAAACTGAATCGCCCACTCATCGATCACCTGTATCCTAACAATAAATCCGAATGCCGTTGCGATCAGTGAAATAAAACAGGCCCAAAACAAAAATTTATTTTGAGCAGACCCATTGTCAGTTGCCGCTTGATTTGCATCAGTACTCATAACCTTACTACTCCTGCATGTTAAAGATATGTAACCAGAATCCCATAATACAATTATGAATTGTGGTCGTAGCTTAACCCTTCTATCAAGCTACCAGTTAACACAATAAAAATTTCACAAATTATAGTTGGATTAGCGTTTATGTCAAGAAATCATATAAAACGATTATCGGGCCTACTTTCTATACTTAATTGTCAGGAATATGATGAATGGTTAAACAAATTGACTCATTATATTCGGTTCCATCTATTCCTTTCAGGTTCGACAGATCTATTTGCATTTGCTGGACAGGCTGAATCTCTGGAATTTTGATAAATAATGTTTTCCGATCATCTTTGAGCAAAACAGATTCCACGTAAACTTGATCATGACCCTCTCGATCAGGGTCGCTGATTTTCATCTCAGGTGAGCCATACTCAGGCGTCCGTTGATATTGCCATTGCTCTATGGAATAGCTCTCAATATTTTCAGCCGATTCTTTATCAAGTTCAAAACTAAAAATTAACTCAATCCCACCAGCGACGACATTGGTCTGCAGCACGTTATAAAATGGTTTTCCGGTGTAACGAACTCGCTGGAGACATCCTTCTTTTTTTGCATTGCCATGATCCCAACCAGTCAGTCCAACCACATAGACTTGACCATCATATGGATTTTGTCGAACCCGCATAAGTCCTGAATCAAAATCCAATGGCAACTGAATTAATGAAGCTTGCGTAACTCCTGCAACATCTTGCATCATTAAATAATACATTCGCCTTTGTGTAAATACGGTATGAAGCACATGATGATTCAATGGCCCCCATCTCTCATCATCAATCCAGAGCTGGCTGGCACTGGACATATCCCAACTATAAGGAATCCATAGCATCGGTTGTTGATATGACGTTGGCATAGACAAACTTTCAACATCTAGCTTACCCCCATCCGGTGCCCAATCGTCACTTTCAGTGCTGTACCAAAAACCATAATAGGCATCTTTTTTCAGAACACTGATTTTAGACGATGGCACCCATTGGCCCTGGTTATCTGTAATGAAAATTTTCCCAGGCGCCGACCCCATACCATTAGGCGTTCTCAAACCCGTTGCCCACACAACCCCTTCTTTGCCATCAGGTGAAATCCGCATAACTGAGCCAGGCAACTTATAATCAGTATACATCCCTGATTTAGAATAATACAAATACCCTTCTTCATCTGTCACCAAATCGAAACAATAAGCATGAAAATAAGTCGACACATCTGGATCGGCAAAGAAACTTTCATAAAAATCGGCCTCACCATCTTGATTGTAATCATGTAAACGTACAATGCGATCTCGACAGGTAACATAAATTTGATCATTAATCACTTTAAGCCCCATCGGCTCAAACAACCCCGCAGCAAAACGTTTCCACACCACTTTCTCAAGTTTGTCATCAATACCAGAGACAATCCAGACATCACCACCATAAGTACTCACGGCACATCGACCATCAGAAAAGAAATCCAAGGCACTGGTTCGCATCCATGCCCCATAGGGGTTTTGCTCGGGTAACTCAATTGTATCAACAACGTAAGGTTGATGACTCTGGCTTACTTGCCCTTTCGTGAAAACAACTTCTGGCCATCTAAGCGGACCACCTTGAGTCATTGCTTGCAAGCTGGACATACTTTTTATCTGAAGATTATGAAATTGTTCACTAGCATATTTTGCAAAAGTATCCAGAGCATTACTGCCCAAGCCAGCTGTTTGATAGAGAAAAATGGATATTCTATTCTTCGTCGCCGGAATATGTAGTAGCAAACGATGCTGATCATCGATTTCCAATGTTGCACTAGGACGAGCACCAACTAACGCGGCAGTCACAAACTGCTGTATCATACCGGTCGACATATCCAACCCAGCAGATACCACCATATTATTGTAATCGTATCCATTATTTGCGAGCGCTGAACCATCCTGTACAATCATAGGACCATAATAGTCAGGAGCAACCCCCTCGAGCTTAGCAACACAAAGGGTTAGTGGCTGATCGCCGGCTTCAATTTCCATACGATGAGAAAGAATGTAATGCCCATCGACTTGAGATACAGAAGGTGTTGCTAATACATTTCTTCCCAGCACATCATAATTAAGAATCAATCGATCACTATTTACATGGTAACCATGATAATCCAGCCATTCTTTTTTTAAAGGGGATCTGGGAGGAAGATCTTGTTTAATGTCATCATAGGTTTCTGAATAAATCCAATGCCAATGATTCATTCCTTTCAGAATAATACCATCAGGACTTGGCGTCCCCTCGCCTCGCAATTTGTAATGCTGCGTCTCAAAGAGATTCAAAAAGCCCCCATACCACATATCTGCAATTTCCATACGATGCAGATCATAACAAATAGTAACATCATCATTTAATTTTACAGTTAATGCGCTGCTGACACGATTTTCCAATTGGCTGGCCAGAGCCAGCCCAAAATCACGCTTAATTTCTCTCTCTTTAATTTGCCCTTTTCTAATATTTACTTTGGGCAGAGAATCAAGATATTCCTGATCTACTTTCGTATATTGTGAAGGATTAGATTCCTTAAAAAACTCCTCCCGCATAAAATGTATAATATCATACCGCTGAGAATCATCGAGAAAAAGCTGCGGTGCCATATTGTTGAAACCATCTGTTAAGGTCCGAAATAAACGATATGGATCTGAACCATTTTTTAAGATATCTTTGCGAAATGTTTTAGCAGCCAGGTTTGTTGCTTTATATCCTGTTACACCATGACAACGAGCACAATTTTTTTGATAAAGCGTATTCCCGCGACGCAAAGATTCTGCATTCCATCTTGAAATAATTCCAGCATGATCGACTGAATTTAATATGACTTTTTGATCTTCTGGTAAAAATAATTCTTTGACAAATTCGATTCCCTCAGGATTATTTTCACAAAATGGCTTACTTTGATCAATGGCCTCTTTCACAATCGACTCCATAGATCGAATCGTTTCTATTAGCGCGTATTCCAAATAATAGTCCAATGGCTCTTGAATTGCCATTAAAGCAAATTCAGCATTTTCCAGTGAAGGCATATCACTCAAAGCAACAATCATTTCAAGACGAACACGCGGATGTGGATCTGTCATCAACAGCCAAAACCACTTTTGAGGTTTAATCATTTGCGGCATCCAGTCTCGCAACACACGCACACCTGCAGCACGGACGTGATAATTCTTCGCTTTCAAGACTTTATCAAGCAGCCCTTGATTATACGTATGATGCTGCTGAAAAATCCAAAGTGCTTCCAATAAATATTTTTCATACTGGTCATGCTTTTGATCTAAACGTGATACCCATGCATGCAACGCTTCAATAACCTGATTTGAATTATGACTACGAAGTTCCCGACGTACAAGATAGCGTGTTCGATCTTCATAAACTTTCAATAACTCCAGAAGAGTTTCGATAGATTGCCCAGCAATATCAGGTTTCTTAAGTAGTGGTTTATGCTTATAAGTGACACGCCAGACACGACCATGAGAATGATCCCGACGAGGATCACGCAATGAATATTGCATATGACCAATGATTGGATTATACCAATCCAAAATGTACAATGCCCCATCAGGACCAAACTTAACATCCACTGGCCGAAAATTCTCATCTGTTGAATACACCAGTGGCTCAAGTTCCTCTGAAGTGTAACCTGATCCTTCTTCAATACGTCGATGTTGTTTAACCCCATGAAAATCAATAGAATTTGTAATAAGGAAATCCCCTTGAGCTTCGTCTGGAAAATGGCGACTGCTCACAATTTCGCAACCACCTGTTGGACGCACATAAGAAGTAAAACTTTCAATGGGTAGATGCTGCCTGGGAAACGGTAAACGACCTGCCATAGGTGCAGCAAAATAATTGGCACCATCAGAAGCATCCGCAATAAAATTCTGCCCCCACTGATCAAACACATGCCCCCAAGGGTTGTGAAAATGATACGAAATATAGACCTTTAATTTATGACTGATAGGATCATACCGATATACCGCACCATCTTTAGCTCGAACATTGCCATAGGGTGTTTCCACTTGAGTACGAAGGAAACGACCTTCCTGCATATAAAGTCCACCACCAGGCCCCCAGGTAAATGCCGAAATGGCATGATGACTATCCTCAGTACCAAATCCATGCAATAGGTATTCACGCTGATCCGCTTTGTCATCACCATCAGTATCTTTTAAAAATACAAGATTAGGTTGTTGCGCGACATAAACGCCTCCATCCCCTAATTCAAATCCTGTCGGCAAATGTAAATCATCTGCAAAGACAATATGATGATCTGCCTGACCATCCAGATTCTTATCTTCCAGAATAACGATCTTGTCTTTAAAAGGCTCACCTGGTTTATTTTGCGGATAGGAGGGCATGGTCGAAACCCAAAGCCGACCTTGTGCATCAAACGTCATGGCACAAGGATTACCAATGCCCATTTCCTCAGATGCATATAAATTAATTTCGTACCCGTCGGCCAATTTAAAAAACGTTAATGCCTCTTTTGGATCATGGGTTAAAGTACTAATGACCAATTCATCATCGGGACCATCGTATTCATCGTCTTCAATATCCTCATCCCTGAATCCTTCGCCATCATATTCTTGAACATCATCATCTTCTTCGTCTTCGTCGTCATCCCCTTCATCCTCATAATCCATATCATCCTCATGTTCTTGTGCAATCAACATGTAATTTTGCCATACTGCTAATGGATTGAGATTAAAACCAATAAAAAGAAAGGAGAACAAGATCAACCAAACAATAATACGCTTACTCATATAATGCATCTCATATAGATATAAATCATGTCACAAAGATATTTATTTTCCATTTTTTAATAATTGCCATATTTCTTGATCATAACGAGTGACCATCTGATCATATGCTTTCATTTCAGATGGAAATGTAATAACGCCATAAGGTTTTTTCCGGCGACCATATATATACTCACCATTAACGGCACGCCAGCGAAGAAAAAAGGTCTCATTTTTTTTCAGAATGCGTTGGTAAGATTGTTTTTCTTTAATGACCATTTTGTCAGTCAACGCTACCTTACTACTGCCATGGCCTAATGATTCCATCATCCATTGAGCCGCTAAATATGCGCCAGCATCGTTAAGATGAATACCATTTATGGTAGCTTTGTCTCCAGACGACTGTAACATATAATTCTTAGATGGATGATAAAGATCAATAAACCTAATCTTCATATTCTTTGCTACACGTCGCATTTCTTCTGTGATGTCAAGTAATTGAAGATTATGAAGTTTATTGATAGATGTTTCTTGGCCTAGGGTTTCATGAAAGATAGGGGATATTAAAACAATCTTTGGTATATTATTATCACTAGATTGTAATATTGTCTTGATCGATTGAAGATACGACGTCAAGTTTTCCCCAAACATTTTCACATCATACCCTTTAGACAAATCATAAGAATCACTCATACCAAAACAAGCAAAGATAACATCGGGCTGAACCCACTCCAATTGCTGGTTCCTTGATCCAAAACGAAATGGTCGCAGTTGAGTTCCCAAAGTATCTCCACTCCAACCCATATGCCGAATTGACAAATTTAAGTCTTGGAATTTTGAACAAAGCATCCATTCAAAATAAGGGGAATACTGCAAACGCTCAGCAAAAGTATTGCCAATAAAGAGTATGCGATCATCTTTCTCAAACAGTGGTTGTTTACTATCTGCAGAGACTGGACCCCATTGAGTGAAAATAATTAATAAAAATCCAAATACAAGCCTATTTTGAACATGACGTAAATACATCGCAAAAGAAACCTCCATACGTTGATGAATCTAATGTCAATGTGGATTTTGGGGTTGGCAAATAGTTCAACAGTGCATTATAGGCACGTTTACAACTTTGTCAATCATTAAGAAAAATACATCTACGGATATATTATTTATTCATTGACTGTTGTAACAGGTACGTAAAGTTGTATTTTTGTCCCTTGCCCTATCACGGAATGAATCGATATCTTTCCGCCAATATAGGTCAATCTCTCACGAATGTTAAATAGGCCATAACCACTATTGGTATAATCTGATTTAATTGAATCGCTATCAAACCCAACACCATAATCTTCAACGGTTAATTTAAGTTGATCATCAACAGTCTGGATCGTCACGTTTACTTTTTTAGATTTTGCATGCTTAACAATGTTAAATAACAGCTCACGCGTGGACTGAAATAATAACACTGCAACATCATCTTCGAGAACATGTTCTAGGTGCCCATCCTCATAAGTATAATCCAAACCATAGTCCGCTTTATTTTTGTTGAGCAACCATTGAATAGCTGCCTCTAAACCCAACTCATAAAGAACAGGAGGGCTAATTTCAAGCGTCAGTGAACGAGTAAATTCTATAGCACCATCTAAATGCTCACGTATTTCCTGTAATTTTTCTCGATCAAATGCACGACTATCTTTTTGTAATTCATTAAGTTTGATATTTGCAGAGACCAACAAGGCCCCCAACTCATCATGCAAACCCGACGCAATATTTCGACGCTGTCGTTCTTCAGCCAATGATAATTCAGAGGTCAACTGACGCAATTTCATTTGCTGCTGTTTGATTTCATTTTCCGCTTTACTGCGTTCAAATACTTCCAACGTTAAATTTTCAAAGGTACCCTGCAATACAGCCATCATCGAATTTACTTGTTGCTGTAATACAGATAATTCATCCTGCGAACGAATAGGTGAAATCATAACAGTATAATCGTTCTTTTCGATACGCTCGAGTGCCGTTTTTGTTTTGGCAATTCGATTAATCACTAAAAATCTAAAGACATAAATCAGCATAAGCGTTGTTAATAATATAGCCGCCAGGGACCCCAATACAAAAAGTTGAACAATTTGTTGTTTATCAGTAGCAGCTTGATCCGTATTGACTCGCACATAAATATATTCAACAGGGGTAACACCATCCCATGACAATTTGGGAACCACACTAAGTAGTTGCTTTTCTTTGGAATCAGCCATTTCAACCATGAATATTTCATTGGAACTATGGCTAAACCACTCAGGATTAATATTATTAAGCTCTTTAATGTGTTTACCTTGATTGGCAGGATTGAGAGCTGTTAATATATTTAAATTTCTATCTAGTACAAACGCATCAACCAGATCCTGACCAATCAACGTACTGATCATCCTTCGATCTGTTAACGCATCACGCTCAAGAATACCGCTGGAAATCAGTTTACCAGGAATTTCAGCATTCACCCGCAACTTAGAGTCAATTTCCTGATGAAACCTTTTGATATAAAATAAACCGATGCCACATAAAATAGCAATTTCAACCGCAAGAATTGTTGCACTAATTTTAAATGTTAAGCTTGTAAATAATTTTTTCACAATAAGTCCCAGGATATTAAGGATAAAGCCCGTAAGGCTTCAACCATTCATCTACATAAATCCGCCAATATTTCAACTGATTTTCTCTGCCATATATATTTGTAATGGCCTCAAATTCTTCCACCATTTTTTCCAGAGCCTCTTCATTGGACAATTCTCCATGCCAAGCCATACTGATCCAATGCTCCATCGCATCCTGATATTCTCCCACATCCAGAATCTGTGTATCAGGGTACCCTTGTGTAGCAGAGTCCAATATAGTATCAATGTATCTTTGTTTTAGATGAGGTTGATTATCACATATTCCACTTAAATTGTTAGGGTCAAAATGACTTTCCAGCCAAGGGTCTAACCAACCTTGCTTATCACTGATCAAAAAACGCGAAACATCTAGCTGACTAAAATAAACTAATACTTTGTAAGCCAACTCTTTATAAGGAGTCGTTTTTCGTACAACTATGGAACGTCCACTTAACAAACTACGACGCTCTATCTCATGTTGATCATTCAATCGTCCGGGGATCATTGCAACATCAATTTTTCCTGCTAATGCTGAAGTATCTGGGTTGTTACCAATGCGCCAAGCATCAGGCCAAAAAGGCACCATAAAAACCCTTTGCTTGCCCCAAAGCTCATCAAATACGTCATCACCCACAAAATCTTTCGCACCGGGTGGCGATAAATCAGATACCGTTTTCTTTCCATGCTTTAAAGCTCTCATCGCCAATTCCCGATCAGGAAAAGGCGTTAAATCGTCATAACTAAATAAATGACCACCCATCCCCAAATAACGATCCATAAAAGAACAATATGAATAATATGTTGCTAATTCAGCCGTACCGTAAAAGCCTTGATCAGGTCGAGTAAAAAATTCAGCAACATCTAAATATCTCTCCCAGGTTAATTGATCCATATCCAGTGCATAGCCATACCGTTGATAAAAAGCGGTTTGTTCTTTTGGGTCATTCGCCAGATCGTAACGATAATTCAATAATTTTATATCGCCATCCACGATCGCGCCATAAATGACATTATTATATTGGCCTACAGATTTATACTTCGGCAAAATCTGATCATATTGTAAATCCTTTTCAACTTGCGAGCGACCTCCAGATGCAACTGTTGATAAATCTAATAAATAAGGCGACAAATCACATAAATGACACGGCGCAGAAATATACAAATCATATTGACTTGATGAACTTACGAGATCCAGAAAGATAATTCTAAACTTGTCTTTAAATGGAACAGGGCATATTTCAAGTTGAATCGATAATTTTTTTTCGATATCAGGGACAAAACGCTCGAGTTTTTTTGGCAACCTGCCATCTTCCAGAAGAAGTCTTAATCTCGGTATAGTCTGACTGTCGTCATCCGATGAAGATCGATTGCTAGATATATCTCGTCTTGGTAAGTCAGGTGGATCTGATTGTTTTTTTTGAAATAATTTTGCACATATGATTCCCACCACACAGATCATCATTATGAACAATAGATAATTCTTATTCATCTATTACACCAATCCCATACTATAGCGACAATAAGAATTATGGATATACATTTAAAGGCCGAAGAACATGATCAACAAAGTATCGCCATTCTTTTAATTGCTGCTCATACCCTCTTTCCTGAATGGTAATATTTAATTCATTAATAATACCATCAACCGCTTCTTCGGCGGTTAGCTCACCTTGCCATGCTTTGCTGGTCCATTTTTCAATATCATCATGATAGTCACTAATTCCTGGTATTTGTATTGCTGGATAGCCATGGTCAATAGAGGTCTTGATAACCTCAACATATTTCTGTCGCAAATATGGTTTTTGCGGACACAAATAATTATATTTTATTTCGTTTAATTGTGACTTACGCCACGGATCCAACCAGCTATTTTTGTTATTGACCAGAAAATCAGCTATATCATCCTCAGCAAAAAAGGCCAATACTTTATAAGCAGCAATCTTATGCGAACTATTCTTATTAATCACCAAGGTGCGACAGCCATCGAGATTACTACGGAATATATCACCACCATTTTTCATTCCCCTAGGAATTGGGGCGACTGAAATTTGACAATCGAGGTTAGACGTTTTGGGGTTATTCGCAATTCGCCAGGCATCAGGCCAAAACACCATCATAAAGACGGACTTTTCTATCCATAACTGTTCATAGATATCTTCAACGACAAATGATTTTGCTCCAGGCGGTGAATATTTATCAAACGTATCTTTGCCATGCTGCATCGCTTTGATCGCCAGCTCTTTATCAGGAAATGGCGTCATATCTTCATAACTGAACAAATGCCCTCCCATACCAAGATACCGATCCATAAAATAAAAATAAGAAAAAAAGGTTGCCAATTCCACTGTTCCATAGAACCCTTGTTCCGGACGCGTAAAAAATTCAGCAACATCCAAATAAGTCTCCCAGGTTAAATGGTCCATTTCAAGAGGATAACCATATCGTTTGAAAAACGCGGCTTTCTCTCTAGGATCATTTGCCAGATCATATCGATAATTCAAAAGTTTTACATCGCCATCTATCAACGTTCCATAAATATTACCTCGATATTGCATCCCCCATAAATATGAAGGATGGATATCATCATAATTCAGATCGACTTTAACTTGCTCAATCCCACCCGGTGCCACTTCTGCTAAATCCAATAAGTATGGCTGAAAATCTGCGATATAACAAGGCCAAGTCAAATAGAGATCAAAATCATTGTCCTTTTCCATATCGTTTACCTGGACATACAATTTTTCTTTAAATGGCACGGTATCAATGTGTAGCTCAATATTCAAATCCATCCGAATTTGTGGCACAAATCGCTCCAGAGTTTGAGAAACACTCCCCTCTTCAACTAACAAACTCAGAAATGTTAACTCTTCCATGGGTTGATATACCCAATCATCATCAGCTATATCAGGAATAATGGGAGTTGACCTTGAGCCCCCTTTGTATAATAGCAGAGCGACCACAAGACAACATAATAAAATGATGATCACATTTGATTTAGACATTATTTATTGCCAACAAGAATTCAGAAGACTCAATACCTTCCCAATAGGGTCTTTCGTAATAGTTAGCAACAATTGCTGTTGCTAACAAACTGTAATTCGAGGGGCTAAAAATACAAAAAGATCAGGAAGCCTTATCGAAAGATACTACACAGCATTACATACACACTTTATATCTTATTTTATCATTTCGATACAGTCACTTTAATATAATCTAACCCCTTATGATTGTCTATATATATTCAAAGATTTACCCAGAAATTGATACCAAATAACCCTATGATAGGTTTTCAGTTAGATTCATCATGGAACGAACTTGACATTCATTACCCCTTAAGTAGAATTGTATTTATCTCATGTGTCGAGAAAGTGGGAAAAGATTGTCATGACTACTTAACATACATAAATTGTGGTAAAAAATGAATACAACAACGGCCTCAGATCAAGTAAAAGATTGGCTACATTTACACCTCACAGACCAAGTTGGCTCTACGACTTTTCAAAAATTAATTGAAGCTTTTGGTGATGCCAAATCAGCTCTCTCAGCCAATGCCGGCCAACTTGCCAACGTTAAAGGCATAGGCCCCAAAAAAGCAGAGAAAATCGCCATGAGCAGAGATAAGGTCGACGTCGAAAAAGAAATCAACCTCGCCAAAAAACTTGGCATAACAATTATTACAAGAAAATGCGAATCTTATCCAGCTGCTCTCAATAAAATTTACGATCCACCATCGGTTATTTATATTAAAGGCAATTTTATCCCTTCAGATAACCTCGCGGTTGCCATCGTTGGTTCGCGACAATGTAGTCAATATGGCCAAGAACAAGCGTCTCGATTTGCACACATGCTCGCAGCGAGCGGCTTTACAATCGTATCTGGCTTAGCCAGGGGCATAGACACAGCAGCCCACCGTGGCAGTATTTCAGCAAAAGGAAGAACACTGGCCATACAAGGCTGTGGCCTAGCAACGATTTACCCACCAGAAAATGAACCCCTTGCAAAGCAAATTACAAATGGTAATGGTGCCATCATAAGTGAACTCCCTCTCACATTCGAGCCATTATCCAGCATGTTCCCCGGACGAAATAGAATCATATCGGGCTTATCAATCGGTACCCTCGTTGTAGAAGCACGCCCTCGAAGCGGTGCACTGATTACAGCTAAAATTGCCATCGAGCAAGATCGGGAAGTTATGGCCATACCAGGACGTATAGACGCCCCAGCCAGCAAAGGCACGCACCAACTCATCAAAGAAGGTGCACAACTTGTCGAATCCATAGAAGATGTTCTAGATGCACTTGGACAAATTGGAGACATCCTAAGAACTCATAGCAAGCAGAAAACACAAGAGAAAGAAAAGCAAAAACAGCAATCACTCTTCCAAAAACAATCGGCACCAGAAACGATCAAATTAAGTGAATCAGAATCATCTATTATAGAAATAATGGATTTGGATCCTATACACATCGATTCGATTGCAGCCAAAACGGGAATGAATACAGGAAACGTCAATGCAAATATCACGGTCCTGCAATTAAAAGGATTGGTCAAGCAACTGCCTGGCAGCTACTATCAAAAACGAAAAAAAGAATCGTAGCAGATTAAACCAGTTCTAATTCTGGTTCTGTATACATTTGTTCGGCGCCGTAGAATTCTAATCCGACTTCAATTACGGCACTCTCAACAGATTGCTTACGATCTATCCGCACAACACGAGCGGTCTTAATGCGAGCAAAACCACCTTTATCTTGTGCCAATGTTTCGGTACGAGGAAAATTGATTTCAATATCCTGTCCCTCACAAATAGGAGCCTGGAGGGGTAAGGTAATTAACGCCCCATCACTGGACACATTCACGCTACGACCATTAAAAAATCGCGTCGCTTTAGGATTCCAGATACTTACTGGCCAGGATACATCAGTTCTAACGGAACTTCGTTGCTCAAATGCACAAACCATAGTCTGCCTCACATTTTGATTTTATTACAGCACCACTACACTGATGCTACTCTCTATAGTATATCGACTTGGCATAAATGTTAATATAGTTAATTTAGGAATAATAGTTAATATTTTTAGTTTTATAAAACTTGGCGATATTTTGTTGCTTTTTGGCGATAAAGACGTTATTTTCAGCCGTTTATAAGCGGACAAGATCATTTTACCCCCAATGGAAAGAACAAAGCCCCATGGCAGAAAACGATGTAAGTAGCTACAATTTCACAGATATCGAAAAAAAATGGCAAAACTTCTGGGAAGAAAACAAAACCTTCAAAGCTCCCGACAAGTCCGATAAGCCCAAGTTTTACGCCCTGGACATGTTCCCCTATCCTTCAGGAGCCGGCCTTCATGTGGGTCACCCGGAAGGCTATACCGCCAGCGACATCGTTTCCAGATACAAACGCATGCAAGGATTCAACGTACTTCACCCGATGGGATATGATGCCTTTGGCTTACCTGCTGAACAATATGCCATCAAAACGGGAACCCACCCAAGTATTACCACCGAAAAAAATATCAGCAACATTCGTCGCCAGATTAAATCACTCGGATTCAGTTACGATTGGGATCGCGAAATCGATACCACCGATGAAAAATACTATAAGTGGACGCAATGGATTTTCCTGCACCTCTATAATAGCTATTTTGATCATCAGGCTCAAAAGGCCAAACCTATTGATGAATTGCCCATCCCAGATGGACTCGATGAAAAAGAAAAACAACAGTACATCGATGATCACCGCTTGGCCTATGAAGCAGAAGTAGCAGTCAACTGGTGTCCTGAATTAGGCACTGTACTTGCTAACGAAGAAGTCATCGGCGGCGTCAGCGAACGCGGTGGCCACCCTGTCATTCGCAAACCCATGCGTCAATGGATGCTTCGAATTACCCACTATGCAGAACGCTTAATTGATGGCCTCAAAGACCTTGACTGGTCAGACAGTATCAAAAAATTACAAATCGACTGGATCGGAAAAAGCATCGGTGCAGAAGTTGATTTCAAATGTGCGGATCACGACGCCATCATTCGCGTCTTTACCACACGCCCCGACACATTATTTGGTGCCACCTATATGGTGCTATCGCCAGAACACCCACTCGTCAAAAAAATCACAACCGAGGATCAAAAAGCAGCCATCACGGCCTATCAGAATGAAGCCTCAAAGAAAAGTGATCTGCAACGTACTGAACTCGCTAAAGACAAAACGGGTGTCTTCACAGGCGCATATGCGATCAATCCAGTGAACGACACCAAAATTCCTATCTGGATTAGCGATTACGTATTAATCAGCTACGGTACCGGTGCAATCATGGCAGTCCCGGCTCATGATGAACGCGATTATGAATTTGCTCAACAATTTGAACTACCAATTATCGAAGTCGTCAAACCCAAAGGTGAAAAACCTGATGGTTGCTTCTCTGGGAATGGTGTTGCTATTAATTCCGGCGAATTTGATGGCTTAGAAACTCCAGATTTCAAAGAAAAGATCTCCGCCTGGCTGGAAGAAAAAGGGCTTGGCAAAAAAGCAATCAATTACAAATTACGTGACTGGCTCTTTAGCCGCCAACGTTATTGGGGAGAACCATTCCCCATATTACACAGAGAAGATGGTACCATCATTGCTGTCGATGCAAAAGACTTGCCAGTGACTTTACCTGAAGTAGAAAGCTATCACCCCAGCGGTACGGGCGAATCACCCCTGGCAAATATTAGTGATTGGCTCAACGTCGAAATCGATGGCGTTAAATACAAACGTGAAACCAATACCATGCCGCAATGGGCTGGAAGCTGTTGGTATTATCTTCGCTACATTGACCCTGACAATGAACAGGCTCCTTTCGACAAAGAAAAAGAAAATTATTGGATGCCTGTCGACTTATATATTGGTGGCGCCGAACATGCCGTATTACACCTACTCTATTCACGCTTTTGGCATAAAGTCCTCTACGATGTCGGCTGGGTAAGTTGCGATGAACCTTATACTAAACTTGTTAACCAGGGAATGATCCTGGGTAGCGACAATCGTAAGATGAGTAAAAGCTTTGGCAACGTCGTCAATCCAGACGAAGTCATCAAAGACTACGGCTCGGATTCCATGCGACTGTATGAAATGTTCATGGGGCCGCTTGATGCGACCAAACCCTGGAACATGCAAGGGGTCGAAGGCGTCCACCGATTCCTACAAAAAGCATGGCGAATGGTCGTCAGCCAGCAGCGAACCCTGCATGAATCAATTACAGATGAACCAGCCAAAGATGACGACCTACGACTACTGCATAAGACAATCAAGAAAGTCACACATGACATCGAGAACATGGCATTTAATACCGCCATCTCACAAATGATGATCTTTACCAATGCCTTTACGACATTAAAGTCACGCAACAAAAAAGCCATAGAAGATTTTGTCTTGCTCTTGGCCCCTTTTGCACCTCACATAGCAGAAGAGCTCTGGGAAATCCTGGGCAACAAAGAAACACTCGCCTATGCCCCATGGCCAAAATATGAAGAAAGCCTAACCCAAGACAGCGAAGTTGAACTGGCCATCCAGGTCAACGGCAAGATCAAAGGAAAGGTTACCTTCCCAGCAGACGCTGACGAAGAGACCATCCAACAAAAAGCGATGGACGCCATCAAAGACCAACTGGATGGCAAAGAAATCAAAAAAGTCATCGTCGTCAAAGGACGCCTGGTCAACATCGTCGCCAAGTGACGTCACATTAAGAACACCGCGACCATTGTTACAGGAACCCGCTCTCGTTGCTCGCTGCTTGGAATACGAGACATGTTTTATGTAGGCCGCCGGCCAAGCCTCTGGCTGGCAAAATCTATGATAAAAACGACCATCATCACACATTATCAAGAACTTAATCATACAAATAGCTGAGTAGCTACCTCAAGTAAAGCTTGGGAGATGTATAAGAGGGACATTGGGCCCATTTTTCAAATAAATTGCGTGCAATGTCCTCTCTGTATTTCCAATGAATATTTTACGCAAGTATTGACATGATTTTACTTATTCTTACCCCCTTGTGTTTGTGGAATATCTGTTATATAATATGTTTATTCGAGATCACTTAAATTGAGATAAATGAGAGGAATTATCATGGGATTTTATAGTAAAAAAGTAATGATTGTCTTGGCGTTTTTTTGTTTAGTGCTATCGCAAAAACTTTGTGCAAATTCATCTTTGATCGCCGGTAGTTCGAATGTCAGTCCACCACCGTTCTGGCTGGATTCTTTCTGGGGTATTACCAGTAGTATTGACCGTGCATTTCCATTTACGTTAAATACTTCCGGACAATTCAGTTTGGATCATCTTGAGATTGCGGCATATCATTATAACGGTCTGGCAGGATCGACAGCCACCTTCTCCATTGCACAAGACAATAATGGTTTGCCGGGAACGATCATTGATACATTTTTCTTCAATAATATCACAACAGATCAACAGGTTGTTTCGACGCTATCAACGAATAACACAATCCTGGATTCCGTGAATACTTATTGGGTCATTGGAGAGACAACACAAGGGCAAGTCAACTGGAATCTGGGTGATAATACGTTTGGCCCATATGCATTTCGAGTTAATGATGGTGCGTGGGAATTTCATCAGGATGGAAATGTCAGTGGATTTGCTTTGCATGGCAACCCTATCCCAGAACCAACAGCCATCACACTGATAACCCTTGGCAGTTTGGGATTGTTACAACGTAAACGATCAAGATCAAAATGAATTAAATAAGATTCCTTTTTCTGCGTAACATAGACAGCCCACCCAATACAAGTAAAGATAAACTTGCAGGTTCAGGTGCTACTAAGACAAGACTTGCTCCAGGAGAAGTTGTTCTTAATTCTTCAACATCAATGATAGTTCCATCTAATAATCTTCCCGAAAATGTTGATGCTATAATATTTGAATATTCTCCATATTCAACTTGAGTGCCATTGATATTAAAATTACTTCCCGTAATCCTAAGGGTTGAATTATCACTTAAGACAATCGAATTCCTAACGTCTCCACCTGTTAATTCGATAACCCCAAAATCCATAGGCGACAAACCACTTACTGAGCCACCAGACATATTCAATATACTTGAACCACGTGAAGATATAAGACCTAAAAATATTCCTGAGCTCACATTTAAAGTCGCATTATCAGAAGTATGTACGCTTTTGATATCCCCCCCTGTTATATTGATGGTGCTATTATCATACCCCCAAAAAATACCACTATCGACGTCGCCTCCGGAAACGTTAATGATACTTGTATCTTGAACATAAAGAGAGTGCTGATCGGGAAAAAATGCATCTTCAATAATATTCAACGTTGTTGGATTTGGTGGACTAGTAGGAGAATCTTGTACGTATAATGTATCATTTTGATATGATTCTATCGCATTGATTAAACCATTATTTAAAAACTCAACCGCTTGCAAATGACTATTTAAAATAAAGACTAGTAAAAAACATAGGGAGACGATGGGCCTTTTCATAAACTTCTCCTATAAATGATTTAATTAAGTACATAAAAAAACCAACTAGACGAGGAGCCTAACTCTCTCTTCTCTCTCTAACGGGAATTTAGTGATTTATTCCCGTAAAATTATCTCTCAAAGACAAGTATAGCCATATGTCAAGGTGAATCAAGAGGAATTTTATAAAAACAGGACCAACAGGTTACCACAGAATCAGGAGGACTGAATGATAGATATTATCGAATAACGAATCGCCACATTAGTATTATTTAGGCAATTACCTTAGTGAATTTCTTTTTCTTCTCATAATAGCAACACCGCCTAAGGCAAGTAAACTCATCGTCATAGGTTCTGGGATTGGGGTCATTAGGAATGCGTGGTGTTGGCCGCCAATGATGCCGGTGCCAACGATTTGGCCTGATGCATTCATGTCGGAGGCACTCGTTAGTGTCCAGCCGCTGCCTGCTGGGAGGAAATCGTTTAAGTCTCTCATGCCATTGATGTCATCATAGATAAAGGCGTGTTGTGTAATCGATCCAGTAATTTCACTTACTCCAAACACATGTCCGCTTTCACTGATGCCATTGGCAAAAGAAACGGAGCCTCCCAGTGTGCCCAGGTCGATCATGCCATTGGTGTTGTCATACAAAAAGGCACGGAACAGATTGCCAGGGGCTTGACTATTTCCGACGACTTGGCCATTGTTATTGATATCTCTTGCTTCAGAATAGGATAATGATCCGCCTAAGTGTCCTAGGTCTGTCATGCCGTTGACACTATCGTATATAAAGGCGTGGCTCGTCGCGTCACCTGTGGTTGAGCTCCGACCGACGACTTGTCCATTGTCGTTTAGGGCATAACCCAAAGATGTGCTTCCACCTAAGGTGCCAATGTCTACCATGCCATTGACGCTGTCGTATATAAAGGCATGGGTGGCGCTGTTGCCGGTAATTTGACTATATCCTGCGACTTGGCCGCTGCTATTGATACTATAGGCTTGAGATTCTTCGCCTCCCAGTGTGCCTATGCTGGTCATGCCATTGACGGAGTCGTATATAAAGGCGTGTATGCGAGTGTCTCTTCTGCCAAATTTAATTTCACTAAAGCCAGCGACTTGTCCGTTGGCATTGACGCTCCATGCATGAGAAAACATTCCGTCTGTGAGTGTGCCTAGATCAACCATGCCATTAACAGTGTCATATAAAAAGGCATGAAAGTCGAAAGGAGCGATGCTTTGGCCAGCAACTTGTCCGTTATCGTTTATGTCGAATGCATTCGAGGTGAACCCGCCTAAGGTTCCCAGGTCTGTGATACTATATTCTTGTAACGTTGCCTGGACGAGCGACGTCCATGATAAAAAGACCATGATGGCCAGTAACGTATATGTAATTCGTTGCAATTTCATCTTATTTGGGTCCTTTATAATTGCGTGTTTGGCTGGGCGTTTACCCCATTGAAGTCGTTTGTCTTTTTTATGAACACATAAAAAAAACGCAGAGAAAGAACAAAGATTATGCACCAAAAGGCTCATAACGCTTGTTTCTCTCTCTGCGTTAAATAGCTAAACTCTTTTATGTCAAGGCTTCGCAAAAAATTGCCAACCTTATAATTCCACTATAGCTTAATAAACAGGAATTGTCCAGTGAATACTCAAGAAGTACTAATCATCACTTAAAGGTCGACGCTTTTTATTGGGACGACGTTTCTTGTGGGGACGTTTTTTCTTTTTACCACCCGGGCCTTGATCGTTTCTTTTATTTCCTTGCGAGTTGGCTTTCTTTTTACCACCTTGGGAATTGGATCGTTTTTTGCCACCCCCCTCTGAGTTAGAGCGAGTTGTTGGCCTTTTCTTTTTGGACTGACGTTCGTCAGACCAATTGGAGGTTTCAGCGTTGGACTTGCGGCGTTTTTTAGCCTTTTCAGACCGAGAGCGTGTTTTGTGATTGGACTCTTTTTCTTCATGGCCACTGTTATCTTCTTTGGTTTTATCGATCTTACGATGATCAAAACCTAAGTAACGTTTAGGCTTCATCTTTAGCCCTGTGAACTCTTCGATCTTTTTGAGATACTTATGCTCTTCACTTGATACCAGTGTAATGGCATCACCAGTCTGCATAGCACGTCCTGTTCGGCCAATGCGATGAACATAATCTTCGGCATAGGTCGGCACATCATAATTAATCACATGCGACAACCCTTCCACGTCGATCCCACGTGCGGCAATATCTGTTGCAACCATGACCTGATACTTACCTTGCTTGAATCCATCAAGCGCCTGCTGACGCTGCGCCTGAGTTCGATTCGAATGGATGGCGACGGATTTGATTCCCGCTTTGGAAAGACGCCGACTAATTTTATCAGCACCATAACGCGTACGTGAAAAAATAAGCGTACTATACATTTGTTCTTCTTTGAGCATGTGCATGAGTAGATCCATCTTAAATTCTCGCTGCATACGATAGATATGCTGTGTCACAGTCTCAATCGGATTGTGTTGTTTACCAATCTGGATTTTGATCGGTTTATTTTGTATCCCTTCAGTCAACTTACGAACTGCTTCGGGCATCGTAGCAGAAAAAAGTAGTGTCTGACGTTTTTCAGGTAAAACACTGACAATCTTTTTCACATCATTAACAAAACCCATATCAAACATACGATCCGCTTCATCAATCACAAAGACTTTCAATCGAGATAGATTAATCGTTTCACGATCCATATGATCCATCAAGCGACCCGGCGTTGCGACAACAATATCGACGCCTCGGCGTAATTTGTCAATTTGGCGTTGAATATTCACGCCGCCATAAATACTTAATGCCTTCAAATGCAGAAAACGACCATACTCAGCAATCGCCTCTTCAATTTGGACGGCCAGTTCGCGCGTTGGTGTCAGAATTAATGCCTGAACAAACCGTTTACGTTTGGATTTCGATTTAGCTTTTTCATCGGTTAAACGATTGAGGATTGGTAAAACAAACGCCGCAGTCTTACCTGTTCCTGTCTGAGCACAACCAATAATGTCATGGCCTTGAATGGCATGAGGTATCACTTCAGATTGAATTTCTGTTGGCGCAGTATAACCTGTTGCCAGAATGCCCTGCACTAATTCATCTGATAATCCAATTTTCTTAAACGGCATTTATTGCTCCGTATCGTTTTTCTATACATCATAGAATGGGGACGGTTTATCCCCCGGCTTTTTTGACGGTCCAACCTTTACTTTGGAGAACCTCTAACAATTTATCACGATGGTCACCTTGAATTTCAATCACACCATCTTTTAGCGTTCCGCCGCTGCCACATTTTTGTTTGAGCTCAGTCGCTAATTTTTTCAGTTCATCCCCTGCTAACGGAATACCATTAATCAGTGTAACACCTTTGCCTTTTCTCCCCTTAGTTTCCCGCATAATTCGAACAACGCCATCACCTTTAGGCACACTGCTTTTCTTTTGCTTACAAATGCACTTAGCTTTTGGCTTACCACAATCACCACAAAACCTACCTTGTGAAGTACAATAAACAAGTCCATCCTGTCGAGCCGCTGTCATCATATTTGAATCTTTACAACAACCTTGCGGACTTTTTCAGATTGCCCAATGCTTATCCCAGGCTTATGACCATCGGTCGGACCATAGACCACAAACATCCCAGGTTTTAAGACCAGAGAGCTGACATCACACCTCGTATCAAAAAAAGCCAAGTCTGTTTCTTCATCATATTCCTGAGTTTCGATCAGATCTTCGCGATCCATCAGAACCACATCATGACGCTCAGCCCCTTCTAGAACCATCTGTACATCAAGATACTTCTCATGGCACTCAAAATCCTTCTCCTTGGCATCCGCGGTATCAATGGTCTGAAAGATGGCATGCATCTGCCCACCTTCAAATTCATATTTTCCATCTGGCTGATCCAAATCGAAATCGAGTACAAACTGGACTGCCATGTAGATATTATCTTCCGGATCACAGTAAGAGTCGAGATTTTCCACACTATCATAAATCATTGTAAATCCTTGCAAAATAGTAAGTGCCAGAGCATACAGGATTTACTCACAATCTACAAGGCGCACTTGCTACCTAGAGTGAAAATAAGTCACAATTTCCCCACAATTCGCCTCAAAGTCAATAAAAGCAGCCTATTTTAAGCCAAAAAGCATAGAATCATACCCCATTTACCCCGTAAAATGACATCCAACTTGATAATTCTTTACCAGATCAAATTTGCTTAAAATTAAGTATGCCAAGGAGATTATTTACTCACAAGCTTTAATCGTTTACATTCTTGGAGTATCAGGCTAGCCATCCTCACAACATAAGAGCCATATGTCTATTACTTACGCAATAGTTTATTCAGACACGTTTCACAAAATATAAGTATACTTAGCAAACCAGAAACTAAATTTTGGACTATCCCACGGTTCTTTGGTCCATATCCAGTCTTATCATCTGGTTCAGGACATATAATTTCACCAAGCATAATTAACGGCTCAGATGTAGGATCGTCATTTTTAGTAACCGCAACAGCCACGCACTCTTTCATTTGAGAATGCATGATAAGCTCCTCATCCGTGCTGCAAAAATAAACATTCTTTTTACAACGATGACAAAAGTGAATAGAGGAATCGTCTGTTTCGGATAACTCATCCCATTGTCGCCGACAGTGAAAAGAAAAACAGAGCTTAACATACTTGGATCTTTCTTCGCTCATACATCATTTCCTACTGATCTTTTCTTCATAACGTCTTGTAGTTATAATTAGATTATGCACGTATTTAAACACCATTAAAACATACCCTCAAAACCGAACTCTGTGCGGAATTTGTAATCTATCAGACCCAATTAGCTCCTCATATAAATCTTAGGTCATCTTTGTCTATAAAGTCAACCAAAGCAGATTATTTCCTCTAAACAATCCAGCTATTGTAAGCCAGAATCCCCATACTCATAATCACAGCGATCTTCATAAAAATGATCTATCATCTACTATTCAACGACAAAACTCACTTTCGATATTAAATTTACAATCACATCAAGTTTTGTTAGAATTTTTGGAAAGTATACTTTTAAAAATTATATTCAGGATAGAAACAATAATGGAACAAATCATGAAAGCTGTCGGCTACCAAGAAAGCCTTCCCATTGAAGATGAAAACGCTCTTGAGGATATTGAACTTGAAACCCCAACCGCGCATGGTCACGACCTACTCATCGAGGTGAAAGCGATCTCAGTGAATCCGGTCGATACCAAAATTCGTCAACGTGTTAAACCAGAAAATGACCAGTGGCAAATTCTCGGCTGGGATGCTGCCGGGATCGTCAAATCCGTAGGCAACGAAGTTACATTATTCCAACCTGACGACAAAGTCTGGTATGCTGGAGATCTAACTCGTCCCGGTAGTAATGCAGAACTTCAGCTGGTCGATGAACAGATTGTAGGAAAAATGCCCGAAAGTTTATCGTTTGCAGAGGCTGCGGCATTGCCTTTAACATCAATTACCGCCTGGGAAATGTTATTCGATCGACTTAAAATTCCTACCGAAATGTCAGCTCCCCCAAAAACAATTCTAGTCATCGGAGCAGCGGGTGGCGTCGGCTCAATTATGGTACAACTTCTTCGCTGCTTAACTCAATCCGTGATCATGGGTACCGCATCGCGAAATGAAAGTATCCAATGGCTTAAAGACCTGGGAGCCCATCATGTCATCAATCATCGCAATCCTTTAAGCGAAGAATGCAAAAAGATTGGTATCCCTGAAGTGGATATTGTCATTAGTTTAAATAATACGGACGAACATTATGAACAAATTGTAGAGTGCCTGTCACCCCAAGGCCAATTCGGATTGATCGATGATCCAGCACAACTGGACATCTCGCAACTTAAGCGTAAAAGCATTTCGCTCCATTGGGAATTTATGTTTACCCGCTCCATGTTCCAAACACCAGACAAAATTGAACAGCATAATCTCTTAAACGAGATTGCAAACTTAATCGACCAAGGTAAGATTAAATCCACCCTCGCTCACCAACTCGGTACCATTAACGCAACAAACTTAAGAAAAGCACACGCTATGCTCGAATCTCAACAAGCTCATGGCAAGATCATTCTGGAAGGTTTTTAAGCGGTTACTTTTCCACGAACCTTGGCTTGCAAATCACACGTCAAGCTCATGAGCAATGGCACGAGTACCAACGTAAAGAGAGTAGAAACAAATAAGCCCCCCACTACGACGCTTCCCAACCCGCGGTAAAGCTCTGACCCGGAACCAGGCATCAATACCAAAGGCAGCATCCCCCCAAGCGATGTTAGCATACTCATAAAAATCGGACGAACACGACTCTTGACTGATTCGGCAATAGCCCTGCGATGCGGCATTGGCTCTTGCTGATCGCTTCCCTTCATAAAGTTTAAAGCCTGATGGACAATGAGAATCGCATTATTGACAACAACGCCGATTAAAATTACAAACCCAAGCATCGTCAGAATATCAAGATTCTGTACAGGCATATAGCGATCAATCACGCTCCAAAGAAAAACGAGTCGCAATGCCAGAAAGCCTCCTAGCGTTGCAAGAGGAACACTAAACATAATAACCAATGGATAAAGAAAACTTTGAAAGAGAACACACATCAGTAAATAGACTACGATCAATGCAACAACCAGAGAACTTCCTAAAAACCCAACCAACGTGTTATCACCGAGCAGTGCTCTCATGACGGCTTGTAGCTTACTGGCAGAACCAGCCATTTGCGTTTGGACCCCCGGCGTAATAACTCCCTGTGTTTTAAAGTCACTGAGAATCTGCTGCACTTCAACAATAGCCTGCTCAAGGGGCATATTAGGCGGCGGTGTAAATTGCAGAGTTACCGCACGTTGTCGGCTAACTCGATTAATTTGATCCGTTGAGGTCACTCTTTGAATTTTAGCCAAAGTCGATAGTGGCACGACTCGTTGAAGCTGAGTTGCAATGGGAACATCACCGAGCTTGGCGATATTATTTTTACCAACCGCATCTTTAGAAATTAATTTAAGATCGATCGATTCCCCACCAATTCGATAGTCACCAATGATACTACCGTCCCCACTTGTTTGGACTGCTAAGCCTAATTCGGCCGTCGTCATCCCTACATTGGCCAGCTGAATTTCGTTGGGAAGAATCAGCAGTTCTGGACCAGGGATATCAAAATTAGGTGGCTCTGGCTGAATGGTCATAGGACCATATCGTTGCATGAGTGTGCCATAAACCGCTCCCGCTGCGGCAATGACTTGCTCTTGATCGAGACCAAGAAAATCAATTTTCACTGCAGATCCTGTCGTACCACCAAGACGAAAAAGCGGAACCTGAAAGGCAAAACTAATAACGCCAGGGGCTATATCAGGTCGAGAGGCATGATTAAAAAGATGCGTAAGATCACTAGCTCTTTTGGGATCATCACTAATACCACCCTGAAAAATGATTCCTTCAAATGCAACAATGAAATAATTTTCCAATGGCGCGGGTATTACTGGCTGACCAGGTCTACCCAACATAAAATCGAACGTTGGTACTTCTTTTAGTTGACTAACCGCATCTTGACGTTCTTTCGAGCCCATAGGAAGTTGCCCAGCTTGATAGTAAGGACGAACCGTTGCATCAATACGATGCCCCAACTCAGATTTTTTATCCAGAGAATAACCCGGAGGCGGAATCATCAAACCAAAAGCCAGATTGCGATTTCCCAATGGAAGATAATCCGCTGGCGGTGCCAACATAGAACTACCGACAAACGACAAAACTGTTAAACCAGCAACAATGATTATACGAAGTAATAAACTTCCTGAAATTCGATAAATAAAACCACTAAGTCGCTCAGGGAATTTCTTTAAAATACCTAACGACGATAAACGGCTTTTACTTTTTTTAGGAGATTTCTTTGTAGAATTTTGTTTAAGGAAAATCGCTGATGCGCTGGGAATCACGGTAATTGCCACTAACATGCTAAATGCGACTGCGGCACAAATCGCTAAAGCAATATCGCGAAAAAGCTGCCCGGCTTCTTCCTGAATCAAAATAATCGGAATAAATACAGCAATCGTAGTTAATGTAGACGCCAACACCGCTCCCCAAACTTCACTAGCGCCATCATAAGCCGCTTGGGTCGGTTTCTTTCCCATTTCGATATGGCGAAATATATTTTCTAAAACAACAATAGCGTTATCCACAACCATACCAACCGCAAAGGCCATCCCAGCCAGACTAATCACATTGACACTTCGCCCCATAGCGACCATGGCAACAATTGCACCCACGATTGAAATCGGAATAACTAAAGCAATAATACCCACCGTACGAACAGAGCGAAGAAAAAGAATCAGGATCAAAATTGCCAGACTGCCACCAATCCAAATGTTATTTTGAACCAGATCAATGGCATCATCAATGTAAATGGTTTGATCGTAAACTTGGGTAAGAATCAAATCACCATTGATGCCCATCTGCCCTGCGGAGGTATCAAGTAATCCTCCTTCAGCGTTCATAGCCTGAACCTGTTCTTTAAATAGTGCCATGACTTCCATCACGTTCGAGCCAACTTCACGCTGGGCATTAATCGCTATCACCGGAACGCCACGTGATCGTACAAAGGTAAGCGGCTCTTTAAACGTTTGCGTCACTGTGGCAACATCGCGGATAAAAATCGGGGCACCATCAATGTATTTGATGACAGTGTCCTCAATTGTATCAAGAGCTTCATATTGGCCAATCGTGCGAATTCTCACATCCAATTTCCCTTGCGAAACTTCACCTGCTGACGTATTTAAGTTCCGCTGCTGAATCGCTTGAATTAATTGTGCTGGTGTAAGACCTCGCGAAGCTAGCTTGACTGGATCAAACTGAATTTGAACCTCACGCTCACGTCCCCCAAGGACATTAACCTCTGAGACACCTTCGATTCTTTCAAGAACAGGTTTAATACGATCTTCAGCAAAATCACCCATCGTACGAATATCCATGTCAGGATCTGTTGTAGACATGACGACCCAGGCAATGAAATCTCTATTTTCCGGATCCGCTGCTTCGATAACTGGCTCATCAGCATTGTCAGGATAATCAGGTACTTCACGAAGTTTATCTGACACTTCACGCAAAGCCACTTCTTTGGATGTTCCCACCTGAAATTCTAAACGAATCGAGGCCTGGCTTTGCCGGGATGTACTGGTTATCGATTTGAGGTTAGCAATTCCTTGGAGTTTTTCTTCCTGAGGATCGACAATTTCCTGTTCAATTTCTTGAGGGCTGGCACCTTCCCAAAAAGTTTGTACAGCAATAATCGTATCTTCTACATTTGGCGTAAGCTGAATGGGTAGTCGCCCGACAGCCAGTAAGCCGGCGAGCAAAGTTAAAATAACACCCACCATTACTGTTACAGGTTGTTTTACGCTAGCTCTAACGATATCCATCAGTTCGATTTCTCCGATTGATTAGGAGGATTATTGCTCACCGCACTGATCATGATCGGCATACCAGGCATTAATCGCTCATTGCCTTCAACAACAAGTAAATCACCTGGTTGTATTGCGGCTGAATCAATGGCAACTCGATTACCTGCGTGAAACAGAACATTGGTCACCATAGGAACAGCACTAGCGATAGGAGATTGAGGCATTTGTTGTGCAACAAAGACATAGGTACCTATGACATTTCGACGTATCGCATTATCAGAGACTGTAATATAATCTTTTTTCTTACTGGTTGGAATCCAACCAGTGATCGACATACCTGGCTTCAAGCGTGTTTGCGGATCGTCAATGGTGGCAATCAGCGAAAAGGTTCTGGTAGTAGGATTAATGTCCTGTAAAATTCTAGGCGAAGTAAGTTGATAATTTGCGTTAATTGCCTCTATGTTAATTTCAATATCGAAATCCTGCAAAGCCAGCGCAGTTGTCAGTCTTTCGGGAATTTCCAACCACGCATCGATTTTACCCACCGAAACGATTTCCACAACCGAATCGCCAACATTGAGCCATTGACCAATTTCAGTATTTAATTTAACCACGGCAGCATCAAATGGCGCCTCGATCTTGCTATCTGCCAAACGCTGGTTGAGTAAATCAATTTGAGCCTTGATTACTTCAACTTGTTTTTCGTTTTGTAAGAGCCTGGTTTGCGTGATCATCATCGCCGATTTCGCTTGTCGCAATTCGTTTTCATGGCTGGAACCTTGCTCAGAAAGCTTGGTAAATGCCTCGAATTGCCATTGGTCTAATTCTAATTGTGCCTGATATTCTGAAAATCTAGCTTGAAGTACCTGCAGATTGGCCTCGGCTTCAAGTTTTTGAATTTCTAATCGTTTGCTATCCAGCGTTGCAATCAGATCTCCTTTTTGTAAGGTATGCCCTTCTTTGACAAAAAGCTCCTTTACTTGCCCAGCTTCCTGGGCGGCTACATTTGAGCGACGACTCGGACGAAGTTCGCCTGTCACGAATTGATGATTTTGCAAATTTTCTAATTGAGCGGGATCCACTCGAACAGCTTGCGGCGGCATGCCGGCAGGTGGCTCTTGTGAGTAAGCAATAGTCCCACTTATTACAATGAAATAAATCATACTCATGTAATATATTTGTGTGAGGCTTTTCGTCTCGTACTTTTTCGTATTATTGCTCTTTTTCATTTTTGTTCTCATCTTTTTCATTATTGAAAAGTAGATCAAGGCTAAACTTTGTCTCGTGTGGTTGGATGTTCGTTTCAAATCCTCCACCCAAGGCTAAATGCAGATCAATTCGTGCATCCAGTCGCTCTTTTTGTACGGTAATTAACTGACTTTCATTGTCCAAGGCACGTCTTTGAGCTTCCAGTAATGTAATTAAACTTTCAATTCCCTGGTTGTATCGATCTTCAGACATTCGCCGTGCGTTCTTGGCTTCATCCGTTGCCAGGCTAAGTTTCTTTTCTCGCTCGGCTAGAATGTTTTCGGCAACAAGGGAAGTTTCTACCTCAGAAAATGCTTTTAACAGAGTATTGGCATAATTTGCCAGTGATTCTTTCTCTTGTCCTTTAGCTATATCGATATTAGCCAGGCGTTTGCCGCCTTCGAATATAGGCTGGGTCAGATTTCCACTTATTGCCCAAACGGAAAAGGCTCGACTCATAACATCCTTAAAATCTCCACTTAATGTACCGCCAGACGTGGTTAAACTAATGCTTGGATAGAGTGCAGCTCTAGCTTCATCAACGCGCAATTGCGTTCCCTGGAATTTTTGTTCCGCTGCCATGATGTCCAGTCGTCGAGATAACAACCCAGAAGGTAACCCCGTTGGAATGGGCTTTGGAATTTTGGGTAGTTGCAATGTAGTATCAATGCGGCCTTGAGGATAGCGACCTAACAAAAGCTCCAACTGCCGAATCACTTTCTCATAGTTTAGCTTTCTCTGTTCAAGCAGGGCCTGAGCCGAAGAACGATTCGTAACAGCGAGTTTCAAATCGAGTTGGGGACTAACGCCGGTATCTACACGATCTTTTACCTGCTTTTCGGTGTTGCGATAAGTTTGAACGGTTTCTTGCGACAATTGAATCTGCTTTCTGGCTTCGATCACGGCAAAAAAAGCTTTGGCCGTTTGTGCGGCGATGGACAGATGTGCAAATTCTAATTCTGCTTTGCTGGCCTGAAAATCTGAGAAAGAAGCCTCACGTGCGGCTCGGATTCGGCCCCACAGATCCAGCTCCCAATTCATCGTTGCTCCAAGGCTATATGTGGTAAAAGTACTCTTACCTCCACCAAATGGAAACCCAACAAAATTTTGTTGCTGTTTGCCACCATCTAACAATCCACTAATTTGAGGATAGAGGTCACCACCTGCCAGTCGCACGCGAGCTGCCGCGATGTCCATGCGAGCGACTGCGGCCTTAAGATCATGATTATGTGCTAAGGCCTCCTGGATTAATTCAATTAATAATGGATCATTGAAACTAAGCCACCACTGCTGATCAATCTCACCTTGCCTGGTTTGTTCTGTGGACCAAACTTTAGGGATCGGCAAGTTGATTTCAACTATCGGCTTATTTTTAGAAGCGGATTGGCAGCCTGAAGAGAAAGCAAGTAGCATCAAAAGTAAATAGACTACGCCCCTGAATTTCATAAATTGTTGCTTGTTAAATAAAAACATTAGTGTCTAATAAAGTCCTAAATAGTCATCACTTAATATAAAGTGATCCTGCGTAAATGTCCAACAATCTCTTTGGATAATTGCACATCATTTGCCTTATACATTTCCTCTTAAATCATTGTTATGAAGTAATTCCAGCTGGCGTTAAGATTCCATCCTTGCTTGGGTCTCAAGATTCACCAGTTAAAGCGTTTGATTTATTACTTATTGAATAAATAGTAGAATAATCTTCGACGATTCCAGTCACTAATAACTAGGTTATTTTAATGATTCATAACATAAGGAAACTCCTTGTTTTTAAACATAAATTGTCTGAGTTAACTTATTTTTGAAAGGGTTTTGGAGGGACTGCAAAAGTCGGTTCTTCCCTTTGACCGTAAGAACATTGTAAGCAAATCAGGTAAAATGTCAATAAAAATCAAATATTTAGACAGGATTTACGGGACAAACATAATTTAGTATTTAATATTTATATGTTGATTTAGATATTCGTTAGCCAGTTTGCTGCAAGGATTGAGAAATCTAGCAGGTTGACGATGTTGTCGCAATTGATGTCGCCTTCAAGGTTTGGTTTGCAGGGACCAGGTTGGAATTCATACAGCCCCATGTCGACGATGTTTTCAAAATAGGCAACGCCAAAATTTACAGAATCGGGATCATCGATGACTCGAATAGCACCAGAAAAATCACTGAAAACATCTGGTGGTAATACGGTCGTGTCGCCTCGATCGATGCATGGGGAGCCCGCTTGCAATTGCCATTGATCGTCAATGGTACCTGGCGTATTATCCAGGCCATCTGGATCGACGAAAAGTGGGTCAGCATTAATGTTACCAAGACCAACGCCTGTCCAGCCTCCCATGACATTGCTGTGATTGATCGTTGGTGGGTTTGCGGTTATATCGACATAAAATTGGGCCGATGTATCCATACCGCCCGAATCAGCATTTGACCAAAAGATGCAATTATTAAATGTACTCTTGGTTAGAAGACATGTTGAGAAAACACCGCCGCCATTGATTCCAGCGGTATTGTTGACAATCGTTGAATTGATGACGCTTGGATCGGATTGGCAGTCTATATAGATTCCACCGCCATTGTCTGTTGCCGAGTTATTAGAGATTAGGCAATTAACAACTGTTGGGTTTGAAGAAGCTGTCAGGTGAATTGCGCCACCTATAACAGCGGAGTTATTTAGAAAATGGCTATGGTATATTTTCATCGTCGAGGGTACATCTGTGCCATAAATAGCACCGCCACTTTGTGAACTGTTGTTTTCAAAAAAACAGTTAAAAATAATGGCTGACCCGTTGCTGAAAAGATAGAGTGCACCGCCCTGATTCGTTGATGCAGAGTTATTGCTAAATTCACAACCAAATAATTTTGGCGTACTGCTATTTGAATTGATCATCGCACCGCCGTATTCAGCTGAATTACCAATAAATTTGCAATTTTTAAATAGTGGCTGAGTTGCCGGTCCATTATTTCGCACAGCACCAGAGTCAGCTAATGATGTATTATTCGTAAAGATACAACCTTCTACCAGAGTAATGGCACCAGCATTGTTATGCATGGCGCCAGCGATGAGATTTGAATGATTATTTTTGAAAATGCAATTACGAACAATCGTTGTCCCGGTACCTTCAAAGTTAAAACCACCTCCCAGAAAATCTGCAGAGTTATTTTTTATAACGCAATTTTGGATGGTAGGAGTGCTTGCCAGTATGTAGATACCGCCCCCTTTTGAGTCTTCACCAGTACCGTTGGCATTGCCCCCAGTTATGGTAAAGCCATCCAGAATCGTTTCGTTGTCTTCATCATCATCGAAGATAATCACATGAAAATTTCCAGTTCCATTAATAATGGTATCGTTGGGATCCTGGCTCGAAGATCTAAGCGTCAATGGGATACCTGTAAAATCAATCGATTCATTGTATGTTCCGGGCGAGACTTCGATGATGTCTTCCGCGTCGGCTTGATTAATGGCTTGCTGGATGGTTGTATAATCTCCCGGCACGGTGATGACTGCCGCCTTTAGAAGATTGGTGCAACCAAGTAGGATCAGAAATATGGGGATTAGACAATGCGTTTTCATATCACCTCCGAAAGTAACGATATTTTGAATTATGGCTCACTTAATCATAGCAAGCCCTTGCTTAAAAACCAATGACATATTACTAAGACCCATTCCGCTGAATTGTTTGGATTTTGTTAGGACAATATGGTTACCCTGTTTTTTTCGAGGCATTTTGAGTAGTTGCCATGCAGATAAACCAACCAGATCAGAACGAAATAATCCAGGTTCTTTACTTGACAAGAAAAATACACCTCAGGATGACAAATCTATACAAGAAATCTTCTGTTAAGGCACAAAAATGGCCTTTAAATCTTGTATTTTTGTACCTGTTTTGATATCTTTATCTGCCGTTATGGTTCAAAACGTAGGTTGGTCAACAGGGAGTTTCCCTGTGGCACGATGGAGGATTCCATCTTTGACTCCCCGACCATGACTCAATATATTGGGGGAATTTGGTTACCCCAGTTTCACAAATGATTGATCACGAACGATATTTTATTGATTTGGTTGTAAAGGCTTATTAGAGATATTGAAACAAAGGAGATTCTCGTGAAAACTTATCGACTCATTTTTCCTATTCTAACCTTATTACTCGCACTGAATCCTCTAAAGTTGGATGCAGGTGCCCCTCCTTCAATTATTCCTGATCCGGGTTTATACCAGGCAGTTTTTGATGAGCTTGGCGGAGTTGCCCCCGATGCAACCAACATGCAGACACTAACCAGCTTAACGGCTGACAGCAGCTCTTATACTATTTTTGATTTAACAGGCTTGGATTACGCGATCAATTTAGAATATCTTGATCTTGGCGGGCAAGATATCATTGATTATACTCCTATTTCTTCTCTGACTCTATTGCAAACACTCTATTTGTATGACAATACGAGCCTCTTTGATCTCAGTTTTATTTCCGGACTTGATCTATTTGAACTAGATATCTCTTATTGTGGTGTTTCAGATTTGACACCTCTTCAATTTATGTTCAATTTATTTTATTTGTATGCAAGTGGAAATGGCATTACAGATATCACTCCATTAAGCGGGCTTTCCAGCTTAGAGTATGCAGGACTCGACGATAATAACATCCTTGACTTCTCACCGCTTAATAGTACAGGCTATAGTCTAACCGCAGATTTATATTTTAACGGCATCACAGATATTTCCCCGGCTACTACTTTTTCAAGCAATGCCAGCCTTTATCTCGATGACAACTCCATTGAAGATTTCTCTTCACTTAAAAATGATACAGATCTACCCTATATCTCACTCTTTAACAACCCGATCAATGCAGCCTCATTTTGTAATATCCTACCCATTATCGAATCAAATAACTATCCAGGTGTGATTGATATGACACCAGGATTACATACTTGTACCGCTGCAGCGAATATCCCTGACCCGGCATTAAAAAGTGCAGTTGAAACAGCATTAAGTATTGTCAATCCAACGATCACAGACATGACATCTTTACTGAATTTAACTGCCAGCGGATTAAGCATTGCTGATTTAACCGGCTTGGAACTTGCTGTCAACCTAATGAACTTGGATCTTAGCAATAACAGTATCACAGATATAAGTCCCATCCAACATCTTTGTCAACTTCAGACATTAGATCTATCAACCAACAGTCTGGATCAGAATTCATTCTGCACATCGCTACCACTGCTCGAAGCGAATAATCCAGCACTGATTGATGGCGTGACATTATTCACCGACCCAAATCCATTTACCTGTCCAACAGTGGGTCACTTTATTCCTGATGTCAACTTAAGAGCCTTGGTACAAGCAGAATTAGGTCTAGGTAGTGAACCGACCATTCCAGATATGGTCAACCTTATTACATTATTTGAAACCTTTCCATTTGGAGGTCCTCCATCTAACCAGGTAACAGACCTGACAGGGTTAGAATACGCTACCAATCTTATTTATCTCGACCTAACAAATCACAATGTAAGCGACCTGTCACCACTTTCAGGTTTAACATCATTGCAGGGTCTCTACATGAGCGGCAATAACCTCAGTACAATTACACCACTGAGCGCTTTGATCAATCTAGAATTTCTATACATCCGATCTAATCCAGGCATCACAAGTATTTCAACGGTATCATCATTTACATCATTGAGATATTTAGGCTGTGGCTTATGCAGTATTACAAGCATTGCACCTGTTACAGGATTAAGCCAATTGATTGAAATACAAATTGATTATAACCCCGTTACCGATCTCACTCCCATCTATGGTTTAGCAAACCTAACACGCTTAGGTTTGTCTGGATTGAGCTTGACAGATATTTCATTCTTAAGCACCTGGCCAAACTTGGAATACCTGGCACTTTCTTCTAATCCAGCTATATCAAATCTATCATTGCTTAGTCAATTTACATTACTTGAATCACTTTATATGTATAGCATGAGCCTGAGCGATGTCTCATTTTTAAGCACGCTTATCAATCTTCAACGATTAGGCTTGGCAAATAATAACATTCAAGATATTTCATCGATGGCAAACTTAACTTCGATCAAATCGATATTCATTTATAACAACAATATCAATAGTATTGCACCTTTGACTGGATTGACAACAATCGAGACCTGCTTAGCCTATGATAACCCATTGAATCCGCTGGCTTATTGCGTGCATGGGCCATTGATTCAATCGAATAATCCTGGCATGTTCTCTTTTAACATTGGCACCAATACCAACCCATTAACATCTGACTGTAATACCAACCCCGCTGACTTGAGCACTTTTGTATCACACTGGGGCCGAATAGATTGCAATGCAGGAAATAGTTGGTGTGGTGGAGCTGATTTTAATCAAGACGGAAACGTTAACTTGATTGACTTTGTGAGTCTTGCCAGTGTTTGGTTATTGAATCCATAATTTTATTTATGACAACCAAACAAGATCTATTAAATAATCAAGGAGTGATAAGAACTCGAAATCTTATCACTCCTTTCTCAATGTAGAAAGAAACACATAGTTATCATTTAATTATCTATGACAGGTAAAGTAATATGTGATGGATATTCTTTGTTGTGATAAATGGTTTGGTTGGCCTTTTGCAATTTACTATCCATTCCAAATTTGTTTCCAGTATTTGGATTTCGATCAAAACGAGGGAAATTAGAACTGGAAATTTCAACGCGAATTTTGTGCCCTTTTAGAAAGACATTACTGGTGGCCCATAGATCGATTTCATATTTGTAAACCTGGTTCGGCTTGAGCAATTCAGGATTTAAAGGGTCCTTGTGATAACGCGCTCGAATAATACCGTCACATAAATTGAATGCTCTACCGTCAGGATAAACATCTATTAATTTTGCGGTCCAGTCTGTATCCTTGGCATCAGTGCTCGCATACAATACCACTTTGATGGGACCTGTCACATCAAGCTCTTTTGCGAGAGCATCACTGGTAAAAACAAGTACATCTTCTCTGGCCTGAATTTTTCGTTGATCGTGAGCACCTGGATCGCCAAACAGCAGTGGGCCGCCATGGGTCGGTACCGGATTTTCAGGATCGTAAACATAATGATTGGCTGGCTGATCTTGAGGCTTTTCGAGCGATAAGACACCATCGCCTTTAAGCGTATTGGCTTTGCCCTCACTATGGAAATAATAGTTCGCATATTTGGTATTTTTCAATGGCCACTGATCAACATCTCGCCACTGATTTTTACCCATTGTATATAATTTAATGGGCGGTAAATCAACACCATCACCTTTACCCTTAAGCCAATATTCAAACCAATAGAGTTCCATTTCATCCAACGGCAATTCCTGGTTACGTCCCATTTTTCTTTCGCCGGGAACCTCATTGGCACCATGTGCCCAAGGACCGATGATCAAATGTTGATTTTTTTTGCCCTGATTGATCGCATCAGCTTGGTAACGCAGTGCTTGATCGACAAAGATATCATACCAACCGCTAATACTAATTAATGGGATTTGACATTTTTCTTTGAGAACCTTCATCGTATCGACTTGTTTCCAATGATCATTAAAGGTGGGATTTTTAATCCATTCCTGCATCCAGGGCAAAGTTTTACCAACATTTTTTTTGTCAATATCAGTTAATGGCAATACTCGAAAATCCCAACCACCCTCATCTTCACCTTCGTCTTCATCATATTCTTCATCGCTCTCTTCTTCCTCCTCATGGTCATCATCTTCTATTCCCTCATCATCGACGCTAGGACTTGCCATCCCTAGCCCCCAACCGATGCTTGAGCCCAGACGCAATGCACCATTGATATATGCCCCACCTTCATAGACATCCATTAATGCAACAGATGGAATCATGGCTTTGAGCCCTTCCGTCGATTCTACTGAACTGGCCATTTGGGTAAACCCACGATAAGACCCACCTGTTGTTCCAATATTGCCATCACACCAAGGTTGATCAAGAATCCACTTGCGTGTGGTAATCCCATCGGATTTTTCATAGACGCCTGGATTCCAATTTCCTTGTGATCGTCCAGTACCTCGTACTTCCTGGATCACCAGCGCATAACCATAATTCGCATATTGTTCGCCCCATTCTTTTACTTCAGGCCCCTCAGAGTATGGCGTTCGGATTAGGATGACAGGAAATTTTCCTTGTGCCTTGGGTAATAAAATATGCGTAGACAGCTTGATGCCATCATGCATAGAAACCATGACATCCTTCTGGACCTTGGCAGAAGCGCAAGACACTAACAAAGTTACAAGACAAAAAGCAAGACTTGAGTTGACTAAAAATCGCGGAACCTTCATAAATATCTCCATTACAATAACATATAGTATTAGGCTTTTGGGTAGTATAGTAAATAGCCTATGATCCCATTTTTTGACATTTTTTTCATCCATGCTCTTGTACGACGCCTGACATGTGAAAATAGATAGTGTCGTCATATTAATACCCAACTTAACCATAAACCATTTAACAGAACAACAGTTTACGGAGAATAATCAGGATCGTCCTTATAATCATCTAAGAAATTACTATCTTTATTTTTGAACCCATACCCATTTTTTCTTTTACTGTTTTATGACATCTTGGATCAACTTTATATGTGAATATTATAAATATACAACCTCTACGAGGTAGCAATACAGTCACTTTTGATATTTTCGATAATGCTCAACATATTCATTATAATAAACACTATTTAAAGCCAGGCATTTTATTCAGCCTGGCAAGATAATATTCAATGATAAATTTATTTGTAAAATCGTACGATACTTTTTATAATTTTATCCTATAACGGTGTGGACGTATTTATTATTAACAGTGCTCTACAAAGGAGGCTATCCTTGAAAACACTTTCGATACTTATCATTTCCTTTAGCGCAATATTTGCCTCCGTAAAGATGATGGACAAACCTGAAAATTATAAACTTACCATTAACGGAAAAGATTATAACCTTGCCTTAGATCACAAAAAAGAGATCACACTACCAGACGGTAATAAATATTCGGTAACATTAACATTGAAAGATATGATAGAATATCAATCAAAATTCACTTCATTTAACCACCGTAATATTTATCAACCGAGTAAAACCAAACTCGATGAAGGCTTGGATCAGATCACATTATTCACCGCAAAAGGAACATTGGTACTCATACAAGAATACTCTAATGTTGATCCTTCTTTTGTAATTGACCTTATGATCAAAGAAACAACAAAAGAAGAAATCCAGTATGGGTATAAATATAAAGAAAAGAATGTTACTAAAAAAATAGGTAAATATACTTTAAAAGGCAAACAGGCCATTACCTCTCTTGATCAAGATGCTTATCAACGTGAATATTATGCATTAGGTTATAAAGGCGGTGGTTTGTTTATTATGACCCAAATCATAAAGGATTCAGATTATCATAAAGAAAAACATCTTATCGATGACTTCTGGAACACTTTAAAATTTAAATAACGTTTTCTTTCTACTACAGCCACCAAAAGAGAAAGATTTCCAGTAAGTTAACAAAACACTTAAAGCTCCAAATGAGACAAATGAGCACCTTTGCAGGTCCAAACTGGGATTTTACCAACACGTGGGATATGAATAATGGAAACACCTACCCCTACTTCCGCACAACCCTAGACGCAGATCTAAATAACGACGGCACTGTCAACATGCTCGACTTGTCTATCCTAGCCAGTAGCTGGCTTGATGAATGGATATAACCTGTAACAAACACCCCTACCAACTGAGTTCGCAATCTTTTTAATGACAACATACGACACCCATGGAGTATCGAGACGAAATGAAATTATTAAATATTAAACGTATGACCATTGTTTTAATTCTAATCATCACTGCTCTATATGCACAGACAGCGATGGCAAATTGCACTCCAACGCTTTACCCTGGAAACAGAGTCGTTGCAACCGTAGCGAATCCTTCCTTCTCCACAGCACTTCCGCTTGGCACAGAAGGAACCGTTATTTGTATCAATGCGCTTAACCCTCCTATCCTGATCGAATGGGATGGCTGGACCAATGGACACGATGGACATGCTCTATGCAGTCCGGCAGATCCAAATAATACGTCTCGCTGGTACGTCGAGTGCAATGAAATTGAGCTCGCCTACTTCGGCGGAGGTACAGGCACCGTTGCAGATCCCTATCTCATCACGGAACCCAATCACCTGGCACAGTTAAGCACCTATACAGACGATCTGGACAAACACTACAAACTCGTCAACGACCTGGATTGCAGTAATGCAACCATCAATTCAATCGGAAGTTTTACCACACCTTTCACAGGGTCGCTTGATGGCAATCATAAAACGATCAGTAACTTAACTATTTCGGGCAACGGACTGTTTGATCGAGTTGAGGCTTATGATATGGTACCGATTTTCGACTTAGCTATTCTCAATTCTACGGTGAGTGGATCAAGTAGAACGGGTGGTTTGGTTGGTTATCTGAGAGCAGGAACCATTCGAAATTGTTACTTTCAAGGATCCGTGAGTGGCAACCGAGATGTTGGTGGATTGGTGGGTGAAAGCTTAGGGTTCATAGAAGATTGTTTTGCCATAGCCGAGGTTCAGGGAAATCGTGGTGTAGGCGGTCTGGTTGGTACAAATTTTAGCATGATTCAAAAATGCTATGCCAGTGGAAAGGTCACTGGAGGGGATCGATGCGGTGGTCTCGTTGGAGATACGGAACCCTATTCTTTTTATCAGACGCCTAGCGGGCAATTCATTGAAATTGGCCCTCCCACCATTTTGAATTGTTACGCCACTGGATGCGTGACAGGAAATGGTAGCATAGGCGGATTGATTGGAATAAATAATTACTGGGAAAATGAGCACGAACATATCTCAATCGTCATCGGTTCATATTCAACCGGTCCCGTTAGTGGCAATACGGATGTCGGTGGTCTGGTTGGCAATGGCGACGGTTCTGTTGTAGATAGTTTTTGGGATACTTGTACGTCAGGCATATCCACCAGTGTCGGCGGCGTAGGCAAAACGACCGCAGAGCTCAAGCAAATGAGCACCTTCACCGGCCCAAACTGGAATTTTGAATCGATATGGGATATCGATGAATTGATGCACTATCCTTACTTTCAAAAACCGCTGATAAGCGACTTAAATAAAGATGGCATCGTCAACATGCTCGACTTGGCCATCATGGCAGGCGAATGGCTCGAAGCATGGAATTAACAACAAGGATACCCGCCCTCAATTATAGGATCAGTCGCGATTGGAGAGGACCAAAAATGTCATTTACATGTATTGCATAATAAAGACTATCTTGCAATAATAGCACTGCTTCTCAATGAGAATGACGAGCTTTTTTACTATATATTAAAACATCTGTAGGAGTGTTTTGAATAGAGCGTTCCAATTGTTTTTAACATAAAAAAATAATCGAAGGATCAACAAATGGTTACAGACGAACAAAATAAATTAATGCAAGATGCGGTTACAAAAGCCAGCGAGCAGTGGAAAGCTGCGTTCAATTCGGGTGACGCCGCGGGCTGTGCCGCGCAATATGAGCCCACCGCAGTGATGCACGCCAGGCCATTTGGCACATTTACCGGCACTGAAGCGATTCAAGCGTTCTGGCAACAATTGATCGACGATGGCTTTAGTGACGTAGACTATATCGACCCACAACTCAAAGTGATTGATGCCACGAGCGCCATATTAACCTCCGGCTGGAAAATGAACAAAGCGGGCGGCACCATCCATAAAGAACTTTGGGTCCTGCAAGATGACGGCACCGCAAAATTACGTGAAGACGATTTTGAAGCTGAAGATTGAAAAAGACTTTTATAAATTAGTATAATTAAAGGATTAGGTGCCTTTAATTAATTCACTACTTTGTCTTTGCAGCTTCCCATCCAATCAAAGCTTTCTTTCGTGCTGCCCCCCAGCGGTACTGATGAATTTTACCTGACTTGGCAATCACTCGATGGCAAGGGATCAAATACGCAATGGGATTCATCGCAATCGCGCTCGCAACCGCTCGAAAAGCTTTCGGCTGGCCCAGGTAAGACGCAACATCCTTATAGCTCACCAGGTTCCCCTCCGGAATGCGTAACAGAGCTTTCCAAACATTCACTTGAAAATTCGTCCCTTTAAGATGCAAATGAAATGGCTGCGATTGCTTGCGATCTTCCATCTGAAATAGACGCTCAGTGATCGAACGAACGGCCTTGGCATCTTCAGTAAATGTTGCATCAGGCCACAACTGAAAAAGTTCTTCAGCGGCTTCGGCTTGATGGTTCCCACTGACAAACCCAAGATGACAAATACCACGCTGCGTCATGGCAACCAAACAACCCCCAAATGGAGAGTGACTAAAACCATAAGTAACATCCACACCACTTGCTTGTTTTTTAAACTCGCCTGGCGTCATCGCCTCGAACGTAACAAATAAATCATGAAGACGACTGGGCCCCGAAAGCCCCGCTTCGAGAGCTGTGTCCAACACACTTTGAGATTCCAGCAGTCTCTGCTTCGTATAATCGAGCGTCATAAATTGCAAAAACTGGATGGGACTAATGCCTGCCCACTGTTTAAATAAACGGTCAAAATGATATTTACTTAAAGAAACACTTTTCGCTATCTGCTCGAGCGACAGCTGAGACTTGAAATTAGCTTCAATAAAACCAATGGCCTGCTCAACCCTTTGATAGTCAACTAATTGTGGTAAATCAGACTCTAATCGCATTCTAACATCTCCATAGCTTCATCATTTCAGCCTATTGTAGAGAGATTTTAGAATAACAACCACCCGAATCTTGCTCATTTGCAGGCGTTCGCCTGCCTTAAGTACGCCGCGACCATTGAGTCAGTAACCCAGCTCCGTTGTCGCTTACATAGAATGCGAGACTTCAGAGTTTAAACAGGCGAACGTCTGGGTGGCAGCCTCCGTTCATCGAAGATGAAATGAAGATGGTGAATTTAAAACTTTTGGGTAAGTAAAGAATTCCTCTAGTTACCTTCTAAACATTTTTTACATAATAATTGTCAAAATACTGTTTATTTTGCTATCTACCATGTAAGGATCCATATTCTTGCTCTAAACACGACCTAAATTCGCTACCCAATAGACACAATACCCCACAACCAACAAACACCAGAAAGGACTGTTTATGACTAGAACGCCCCACTTAATTTCAAAAATGATCATCATGTTATGTTTTACAGTATCGCTATTTGCCTCCGAACTTTCGGCAAAAAATAAGGACTTAGGAAATGTCTGGGTCATCGGCGATTCCTGGTCGGCCTGCCATGGCGACCATACCTGGCGAAGATCGTTATATCAAACACTCAAAAAGCATAAATATACGATGGATTTTATTGGCACATCAAGCGATGATGATCCTGCCTGTGAAAAAGGCCAAACCTTTGATCGCGATCATAACGCCTATGGCGGTATCACTGCCGTTGGCCTGTTAGACCAATTACCCGAATGGTACGAACAACTCCCACAGGCAGACAACGTCCTACTCATGGCAGGTGGCAATGATTTGGCAAGCCATGATATGGAGCAGGTCCTGGTAACCCTCTCCAAAATGATCGAGTCACTACGCTCAGATAACTCAAAAGTCACGATATACCTGGGTGGCTATTCATATACACTCGGAGCTGAAAAAAGCTTTGTCGACGAAATGCATCAACTCATGTTTGATTTTGCAACCGACATCAGCACCAAAAAGTCGCCTGTTTATTTTGCCGATCTTCGAGAAAATTTTAATCCAAACATCCACGAACTAGAAGATGAACATCCAAACGCTGCAGGCACCGTCGTCCTTGCCCAAAACTGGTTTAAAACAATCCAAAGCATCACCAACGGCCAAGGCCAACCCCCATTAAAAAATATGGAAAATGAAGGGCACTACGAAACAAAAAATGAAGATAGCGAAGAAGAATACGGTGGTAACGAGGAAGACAAAGATGATGAGAATTAATGGTATCTGAACTTGTCGGGGTAATTAATGGGATCGGGTACCTTTAATTGCCCCCGTTTATTGCCCCACACCCTTTAAAGCAATACATTTAGCCCCTTTAGGCTATTTCATTGCGATGTATAAGCCTAATGCTTGTTTTTTTATGGAATTTTCCGTATACTAGATACGTCATATTTTTTAAATTTTATGATAATCTAAGGAGTGAAGGAAAATGTTCAAACACGTATTGGCAATACTATCCCTGCTGTTATTCACACACCCTGCTACGTCGGCTGTTACAATTGAAGATGGTGCAGTACATATCATCAACGACACAACTTACCAATCCGATCTGGTCATATTAGATCGAAACATTGCACACGATCCAGGCACACAAGTCGACTTAGTCACTGGCGGTGAAGTACAAAGCTTTTCTGCAGAAAATAATTCCACGCTCAATATTTTTTCTGGCTTAGTTACGACAACCATCACACTCAAAGATAATGCTAACCTTGATATCAGTGGCGGCACAGTCAATTCACATGTCACAGGAACTCAGGATTCTCACCTGATCGTCAGCGGTGGAACCCTGGACGGAAATATACAAGTCAACGATAACGCAACCATGGACATCAGTGGTGGCACCGTCAATCAATTCATAGCTTTTCACAACAGCAAAGCTCGACTATCTGGCGGCACAGTGAACACCAGCCTGATTTCAAGAAATGATGCAACCACTTTGATAGAAGGTGGCTCACCCGGCACATTATTATTCACCGCAGAGAATGGCCGTATTTATGTAGAAGGCACAGGTTTCACCGTCACCGATCCAAATGGATTGAACCCGGTAAATGTCGTGGATGGCGATCACCTCAGCAATTTTGGCACGTTCGTAGAGAATGGTGACTTCGACTATTTTGGTGGTTTTCTATCTGGGACACTGGATGACAGCACGATTATCAATATCGCATTTGAAATTCACAACTCCGGTGTAACGGCAGGCACATGTGATATTATCATCGGTCCCATTCCAAAATGCGGCGACGCCAACCACCCGATCCCAACATCAGACCTTAACGAAGATTGTATCGTTAACATTCTTGACCTGGCCATCATGGCCGCAGAGTGGCTAACTGACAATAATCCTATATGATTCAACATAAATTAAAGGGGTCAGGTACCTTTAATTATCCCGACTCTCCTCCAAAATACAATTGCCCCAGACATAATAAGAATCATTGTTGTAGGTTCAGGAATATAGACCGCAATTCGTCTAGGCCCCCATTGAAAATCCTCAGCGATCATATTCAAACTACTATTATTAAGATCATACCTCACCAATTGATTATCCAAACTGGAAGGATACCCGCTATCAGCAACAAATAAGTCACCATTTTCAGTAAAAAATAGATCCGCCGGCCAACCAACACCTTCTAAAGTAGATACTGATTCCTGCTGACCAGTAATTAAATCAATTTTTAACAGGTCATCCACTTGCTGCAAAAGAAACAATTCCCCCAAGGCGTTAAACTCTAAAGCCCAAGGAGACTCTATTTTGTCATCAACTGAAATAATGGAATGCTCACCAGTTACCGGATTTATTTTCACAATCCCCTCTGGAATGCCAGGCCAACCACCGTCGTCAATATAGGTGTAGATGTCACCATTAGGGGAAATGGCTGTATCTGATGGCGCACGAATACCTTCTCCTGAATGAACAATCGACTGCTCTCCAGTCACAGGATTTACACGTACCACACGCCCATCCAGTTCACGATTAACAACAATAAGCGATCCATCTGATTCAATCGATAGACCATGCGGATCAACAAGTAAGCCACCTGATGATATAACCGTTTTATTATCTAAAATAGGATCAAAACGACTGATGGTTGGATCAACTTGTACAATTTGATTTCTATCCCGATCTACAACATAAATATCCCCCTGATCTGAAACCGCTAAACTAGACGTACTCTGAAAACCATCAGCAATGATTTCTTTATCACCTGTAATGCGATCGATATGATATAGGTGAATCTGACCAGTAGCCAATAAATCGCCTGGCTCCATCGTGACTGCAAAAGTGACCGAACAACACAAAACAACTAAAATGAGTGACAAAATATATTTGACCATAAAATCTCTCTCTAAGGGGATATATCTCTAAAAAAGCCTATCGGCCAAATAGCCAATTTCCTATAAATTTCACTAGCAAAATATTTCTACCTTTCTTTCGGAGAATTAAAGGGAGTCAGACACCTTAAATTCTCCGAAAAATAGATTAAGACGGTTAGCACAATTATTTACAAACGCCACATAAAGCTTGATTTTTATCGCCTATTCACCTACACTATATATCGTAGGTAACGAGAACGAGAGAGAAAATGGGATCCACCTAAACACAGGAGAGAGAAGGCTTAATCTACAATGAATAGAAAATATTTAATCCTATCATTCGTTTTAACAACCCTGATTTTTTGGTCAGAAAATCCCAGGCATTGCCAGGCAAACTTAAGTTATTCCTCATTTGATCGTACTGAATCTGCAATAGAAATTTCAACAGATAATGAGATCGCTAATGACGGCCCTGTCGTTTTTACCGGACAAGCCATTCAGAATATAAACGAAAAACTGAATCCCCTCCTTGGAGATCCATTATTCATTGATAGTTACTTTGAGGGTGAACTGAAAACAATAGCAAGCTTTAATAACACTGGTTTTAATTTATTTGCTAACTCTTCAGTTGAATATGTCGACTATGAAATTCTTGGCGGTTATTCTGATCTGAACCCTGACAGCAACAGTGAAAGCATCATTAGTTTTTCGTTCACAACCCACGAAACATTGAATTACAATCTAACCGCCTCAATACTACACGATGGCATCAATACCAGCGGTCTGATTTCAATCATCGAAGATGGAGGCTCAAATCAAACCATTATTAATCTGAATCATTTCACCAGCAGGATTGATTCTGGCACACTAAACCCAGGTACCTATGATGTTACATTTCAAATCATAGGATCAACTCCAGACAATCTTGAGTTTGATGAAGGAGCCTGGTCCTGGAGTGCCAGTTCTCATGCGAGTGCTAATGTATCATTCAAAACAACAACGATACCAGAACCAGCAAGTTTGTCTTTACTTGCATTAGGCGGCTTAGCAGCCTTGCGAAGAAAAAGAACAAAAAAAACAATTAAAGGTATCTGTATTTAGCCTCTATTTTTAATTTAGTTTCTTCTAATTGAATCACCGGTGATCATAACTTAAAACGCGTGCCACTTTCCATTCGCTGTTATTTAGTAGCCATACATGCGTAAATTTTGCCACGGAACCCAACTCTTCTTTTTCGCCTTTTTCTTTAATATAAAAACGATGCTTACCCGTTTGTATCGCTCCATAAAGCTCCCCATCATTTTCCAATGGAAACACCTCAAGACTGCCATCAACGAGTTCTCTACGCGTCGTTTTATCTGACTGGCAAATCCCTGTTTTGAGTTGGGACACAAATGCTTCTTTGGATTTTGTAATACCTGAGATATCATGGTAAAATTCAAAATCTTCATGTATCATTTGATCGACTTGAGCAACATCACAGGAAAATGCCGCCTCAAATAGTTGTTGATCTTTTTCTTTCAAGGTTTTATACAACTGGGATGAGGAATTAACTTGCGAAATGAGCGTACTTGACACCCCTAATATCCCTACAAATACCACGACAATGAGCATTATCCTCTTTTTTGTCATATTGAGCCTCCTTAAAGCTACGAATCAAAATGATGTTATATACAATTTTAAACGCTATGCTCATTAGTCGAACTTATATTGATTCTATTACATAGAAATATAAATATTTTTTATCACAGAACCAAAATAGTTTAAACAGGCGAACGCCTGTCGCGGTGTACTTAATCTATACGAACGTATAGTTTTAATTAAAGGGGTCAGGTACCTTTAATTCCTCCAGATTCTTTTATGGAAGATGATTCCTAATGACTTCTCTGACGACCTGTTCTCCCCCAGATACATTACTCATAACGGTGATGGTAATTTTTTGTTGCGGCAGGTATGATGACACAAATCCGACACCGGCGTCCACACCAACAATGTAAAAGATCGAATCATCACACCGCTTGTAGACACCACATCCATACCCATTCTTTTCATTAAACCGGTGCTGTGTCTCCAAAAACGTTTTTGTTAGCCCAGGAGATAAAATATCAAAACGAAATAGGCCATTCCAAAAATTCTCCAAATCTTCACAGGTCGTATACAACCCTCCGTCACCACCGCCACGTATGGGCAGATTATAAATGTTTGTTTCTGTCGAGTTTTTTTTATACCCAAGGGCTGTATTGTGAGGCAAATCGTTAAAGGCAAAAAAACCACTTCTGCTCATTTTGCAGGGACCAAGGACTTGCTGTTTCATGAAATCAACATATTTCATTTTCGCTATTTTTTCGATCACGATCCCCAAAAAGACATAGCCTCCGTTTGAATAAGAAAATCTTTCGCCATGATTGAATTTCTTCTTTTCACATTCAAATAAAGGAAAATAATCCGTCGGGCATTCTAGTTTGTTCCAGGGAATGTTCACATAGAAATTATCGAAGTCTTCAACGACCTCTTCATCTAAGTAGTCAAAAATGCCAGAAGTATGAGTGAGTAGTTCTTCAATCGTTGCATCTGAATCCATAAATCCACAATAGCTTTTATCTATGTCGGCGACTTTTGTGTCAAAAGAAAGAGCACCTTTTTCAATGAGTTTACCAATGCCTAGAGCGGTGAAAAGCTTTGTCCCCGAGGCAATGCCAAAACGCGTTTGTGAATTGTTTGGTAACTTTTCTGCGACATTGCGATAACCCAACGCCTCGGTAAGGCCATCAAAGCCCGGACCATTCAAAGAAACAACACCACTAAACTCTGTTTTTCGCATGGTGGCTTTTAAGTCTTCCATCAAATCCTTAATCCATGCATCCATCCTTATTACCTCCTTAATTAACTTTGGAAATTAAAGGGGTCATGGAAATTAAAGGGTCAGGTACCTTTAATTACTCCCAAAGACCATAAAAAAAGGCTGCAGGAAATGATAATCCTACAGCCTTTGTCTTTAACAAATAAACGAGTGATTAATAACGACCACGGCCACCACCGCCGCCGCCACGACCACCACCGAAACCACCTCGGCCTCCGCCGCCGCCGCCGCGATTGGTTTGTGGTTTGGCTTCATTGACATTCAGTGCGCGGCCATCGATCTCTTTACCATTGAGAGCTTCGGTTGCTGCGTCTGCTTCTTCATCGCTGCCCATCTCAACAAAAGCAAAGCCTTTGCTACGGCCGGTGTCACGATCGGTAATAATTTTTGCACTTTGAACAGACCCATGTGAACCAAACAAGGTTTCCAGATCTGCTTCCGTTGTACCAAAACTCAAATTTCCTACATACAATTTATTGCCCATAACATATCTCCTGTTATTCGGCTTGCCAACCCCTTTGCTTATCAATTTCCGGGGCAAAAGAAACGGGCCAATCATTCGACCCAATACATCATGGATAGTTGAAAGAGAAAATTTGAGGGAAACAGAAAGAACTGTTCAAACGAAATTTGCCGCAATCAGCGAACCAATGGACCCCTTATAGCAGGTTCTCACGATTCTGTCCAGACAAATAAAAAACCGCCATTAAACGACGTAAGGCCCAATAAACGCTCTCATTGCTTGATACCTCCCTGGCAAGACATGATCGCGTGGCAGCCTCAACTCGCCGCAGGCGTGTTTTAAAAGCTTGGTTGCCCCACTCAGAGCACAATGTAATGGGGAGTTTCTGTCCCAACACCAACCAAGCATGCGTTCGCATGAGTATCTCGCCGCGATCATGTTACGGAAACCCGTTCTCGTTGATCACTACCTTAAAACGAGACATCAAGCACTACAGACGAACCTCTCCGTATTTATCTGATTGGCATCACCTCCTTTCTGATTGCTTGCATTTGTGTTCTTGAATTCTACCGGACCTTCTTCGTTAACTGTTGCGGCCTTTTCACACACACACAGGCGTTCGCCTGACTAAGTACGCCGCGACCATTGTTACAGGTACACGGCTCCGTTGTCGCCTCGCTTATGGGCGAGACTTCCAAGTTTAATTCCTAAAGTCGGGTGGCAGCCTCAGTTCACCAAAGGTGAAATGGGGATGGTGTATTTAAAACCTTTCTAACCACAGATTTCACAGATTAGCGCAGATTGAATTAAAACCATTTATATTTTGTTATTTAAAACTAAAACATTATGCCTTTAAAATCTGTGTTCATCTGCGCAATCTGTGGTTAAACCTCTTTTCATATCTCGCTAACAATGTAGCGCCCAACGGAAGCGGGTTCACAACAGAACCCAAGAACCTAAACAGGCGAACGCCTGGGCGCGGAATCTCTATTGAATGGAATCCTTTTGGTATGAATAGAACACAGATTAAGTTGTTTGTCATTCCCGCGAAGGCGGGAATCCATGTATTTAAAACCCTGGATCCCCGATCAAGTCGGGGATGACAATAATACGTTATCCGCGTTAATCAAAAACATCCGCGTCACTTGTCCCGCCATAGTTTTAACGACGGCGGATCCGCGTTCTATCAATTTTGCTGCGCAAAATTAAAGGACACCACTACCTCATGCTCACTCTAGGCCCGCAAAAGCCCGTCAAGAAACATGAAAGCAATGGTGCCCTTTATCGATCGCAATGGGACATGATAAAGGCGCACCAAGCCCGCCTACGCTTCTTGACTTCTATTTTGCGGTTTAGAGTGAAACGTATTCGCTTAGTAAAGCCATTTATTAAATTGTCGGAAAGGTCTGTCTGAATTTAACCCTTTTAAGTTACTCTACTCTTTATC
>JANQJS010000032.1 GCA_028281535.1 Sedimentisphaerales bacterium
ATTACGAGAACCTAACAATGTTTCAGTTTGCGTTTCATCATTGCTGATTAGATAGAAATCAACAGTAAATGCACCAGCAGCACTGGTACCTGAGTTGTAAACTTCATTATAGAAGGTAATATCTTCACCTGCGACAGCAAATGGAGGTACTTCCACAAAGCTGGCAACCAGATCAACATTAATCACATTACCAATGGCAACGGTATCGGTTGAAACAATGATATTATTTTCATCGTTTGATTCTGCAACAGTACCATCACTGTCAACAAGAATACCAATATAGAAATCACCATCTTCGCCAAATGGATTTTCAGCTGGCAAAGTCAATACGGTCGACTGAATATTTTCTTTATTGGAATCCAGTTCACTAATGGTACGTGTGCCTAAGATATAGTCACGCGTGGTAATTGATTTATTATCACTTAAGAAGAAAGTGACTTCAAATTCATCTGCTGAGGTGGTACCAATATTTTTAATCGTATTTTGAACAACAATGGTTTCACCCCAATCGCTTTCTTCTACTGTCGATACAGCCGTTGGTTTCAGATCAGCAAAACCTTTACTCAAGATTTCGATTGGTGCGGTAGAGATATTATTTGACTGAGTTTCGCCATCTGCCACTAGATCTTCACCAGATTCAACGATGACATCAGCTTGATCAGCCACAGCGATGATGAAGTAATCACCTGCCGTACCTGTTGCTGGTAACGTCACATCGGTTTGAGCACCATCAACAGCTTGTGATGCTAATGCCGTCACACTACGTGTGGTCAATAGGGTATCGGCACCATCAAAGACATTGTCACTTGAGAAATAATAGCTAATATCAAATGCCGCGGCGTCTGAAAGACCAACATTGAAGACTTCATCAGCAACGGTGATAACCTGACCAAAGTTACCTGTGGCAGGAATATCATTAACCATCATCTGCAAATCAGGTGTACCTGAAATCGCAATGGTCTGACTGATTAAGTTATTGGTTTCATCGGTTTCAGCAACGGTTTCATCGCCATCGATGTTAATTAATAATTGATAGGAACCGTCACCATCTGGCAATGATTGTGGTAACAGCAGATCCAGATCCAATGTTTGGTCACCTGGCTCTAAACCAAAGATGACTTGACTGGTCAGATAGAAATCTGTCGGATCTAATTGACCATCTTGACTTAAGAAGACATCCATAAAGAATGGAGCAGACTCTTTAGTACCTGTATTTGACAAGGTTACATTAACATCAAGATTTTCTGCCCAGGTAGCCGTTGTTGGAGCATCGTTAATGGTTGCCGTCAAGTCCATATCACCAGCACTTGCAACGATTGGTGTTGTAGAAACAATCAGGTTATTCAGCTCATCGGTTTCAACAAATCGATCATCCGCATCCACCAATGCTTTCACATAATAATTTTCACCAGCTTCAACAATACCATGTGGCATAAATCCATTCAGATCAAATGACAAGGTTGAGGTCGCATCTAATGGTCCGTTGATTGAACCAAGGAAGAAACCTAAGAAACCGTCGGTATCTTGATTGTCACTGAGGAAGAATTCAACACGAACATCATCCACCGCATCATCGCTGGTATTTGAAATATCCAGGGTAAAGTCAAATTCTTCACCCACGGTGGCTTCTGAAGGAACGATCAAAGCATCTGCTGTCAGATCCAAAGTCACAGGAGCACCGACGAGGAAACGAGCAACAGCGGTATTGTTATCTTCAAAATCTTCATCAACCGCATTTGCTGAATCCGCTTGAACAATAATAAAATTCAAGCCATCTACAGCGGTTGCAGGTAATTCAATCTGCAGTTGACCATCTTTTTCAGAGAGTGGACTTAAACCAGGCACTTCATTCGAACCTAATAGTAAGTCAGCGTCATCCAAAATATCGTCCGTTGAGAAGTAATAGCTAACGCCAAAGGCTCCCGCATCAGCTAAGCCACTGTTGCGAACACCAATTTCCATATCAAAGGTTGAACCTGCCAATACTTCTTCAGGTAAGAAGATTTCAGTAAAATGAATATCTGGTTTACCGATCGCTTCTGTTGAAATTTCAATAGAAGCGTTATTATCATTATTTTCAAAGTTGGTATCAAATGTACCGCCAGAAGCATTTACATTGACAACTAAGAATAATTCACCACCAAAACCAAATGGTGATTCTTGTGGCAAGGTAATATCAAAGGTTAATGTATTTGAACTGTTACCTTCAATTGCTTCTATTAAAGGCTGATTCAACAATGAGTAAACAAAGTTGTCTGCCGTATTATCAAGTGGACCGCCAGGTGTACCAGGATCACCTGCTACAGGAGGTGCACCTTCAGGTGAATTACTCAAGGCAATATCAATGAAGCCACCTTCAACTGAACCTGCATCCAGATTGTCAAGATTCACAGTAACTGAAATCGTATCGCCCCAATTAGCATCTTTATCAGTTGTAACAGACGAAACGGCTAAATCAACAGGTGCCGAAGCAACGTCAGCAAAAACATTAATAAATTCACTGCTGCCATCAGCAGCTTTTACTTCAATATTACCCTGGAAGAATCCTTGTGTTGCTGGCGTAAAGACTACATTAAAGGTTAGCGAACCTTCTGGTGCAATCGTTGCAGGTAATTGCCCGCCAGACACCACAAATTCGGTGGCGCTGCTGATCACTTCATTAATATCAAGAGAACCTTCACCATTATTGGTAATGGTAAAGCTATGTGTTAATGGATCACCACCCAAGAGCAATGTACCCATTTCGATCATGCGATCATTGGTATCATTTGAGGTATCTGTAATATCCATTTCACCTTTTAATGCTTCAATTCGAATTGGCATAAAGAAGGTGTTATTCTCTTCAATGGCTTCAGTAACCACATCACCAGAATCAACTTTCATTACCAGATCAAAACCATTGGCTTGACCTGTAAGCAGTGAACTCGCTTCTGCTTCAGTTGGCATCGTCACGGTCAACTGCTGGAAGATTTCTTCATCTGGATCAAGATTTGCAATATTAGCGGTTCCAATGAGCAGACCTTGTTCTGCAGGTGTACCAGGCGTGGTTACATAGAAGCTCACATCAAAGTTTGACGCGGCTGAGATACCAAAGTTACCCAGTCCATAATTGATCGTAGCTTCTTGCCCCCAGGCAACATCAAATCCGGCATTGGCTTCAAAACCAACCAACTCCGCAGATGGGCTATCCGTAGTTAACCAGTCACCCATAAAATTATTGAATTCATCGAACTCGGTGACAGTATTATCAGCATCGATTTCAGCAATCACAAATACCGTTCCGGTACCAAGATCACCAGGATCGGTTGGTAGTGTAATTGAAGTTAATACCGGCGTATTGCTATTTGCGGCAAGTGATGCTACATTTTGTGTGCCAACCAAGATATCATTACCATCAATCTCAGGATCATTTGAGAGATAGTATTTCACATCGAAAGCACCAGCATCGCTACCACCAAAGTTATCAATTTGACCGGTCAGGGTAATGGTATCACCCCAAACAGCACTGGCGGTTGGATCAATATTGGTTTGTAGGAAACCGCCTAAATCAGCAGGCTTAGAACCAACAAAGATAGGAGACCAACCCACATTATCATTTTCATCAAATTCATCGATATCATCATTGCCATCAGCCTTAGCTAAAAGATACCATTCATTTTGAGCACCCAAGCTGGTAGAAGGCAATGTCAATGCAACATTCTGATTGAGATTTTCAAATGGCGTCATGCCATCCACATTGAAGCTTCCTAATTCAGTATCAGCACCATCTAACTGTTCATCAGAGGATAAATAGTAGGTAACTGAGAATGGATTAACGCTGACATTGCTGAAGTTATTGATGATACCATCCACATTCAGTGAATCACCCCAATCTACATTGTCTTCACCAGGATTAAAGATAGGCACTGGGAAGGCAAGCAGGTTAGGTTGTTCAGGTGTACCAATAAAGACATCACGTGCCATGACGTTGTTTAATTCATCATCTTCTTCAATCGCATCTGAAGGATCAACCACAGCAATAATCGTAATAAACTGATCGCCTTCACCATCAGGCAAGGTAATCGTTGTCGTTGCTGTAAAGATTTCACCACCATTAATGGTAGGAATCGTTGTGGTGGCTAATAAGGTATCCGTTGCAGCATCAAAATTAAAGTCTGTTGATTGATAGAATGAAACATCAACATTGTCAGCTGAATTGGCACCAAAGTTTTCAACCATTGCTTCTACATTGATCTCTTGACCCCACGCAGCATCAAATGGCATGATCACATCAAACAATTTCAAGTCAGAACCATCGCCTAATGCTTCGGTGAAACCAATACCCGTATTATTAAAAGTATCTTGTTCATCTAAGGTTTTTGCCATATCAGCGATTGCTACAACATGGTAGAAACCAAAGTTAATGTCATTGGGAATAGTTAGAGAAATATCATTTTCTGTAAAAGTTCCAGCTGCAATTGAATCAATAGTAGCAGTACCTAACAGTAACTCTGTGCTTAAAGGTACGCCCTGTTCATCAACATCAATCACCGGATCCTGTGAGAGATAGAAACTTACATCAAACGGTGAGTCAACAGCTGTTCCACCAAAGTTATCAACGCCATAAGTTACATCAATTTCCTGACCGGCACTGATAAATTGCGGAACATTCACATATGGCACAGCCACATCAACACCTGTAGGTGCAACAGCTTCAGCCAGTGTAATCGGTGTAATAAAGGTATTATTGGTTTCAGAAGTTTCATCAACACTATCAAAACCATCAACTTTTACACCAAGGAATAAGTTGGTAGATGTAAACTGATCCTGTGGTGGAATATCAATCGAAATAAGGGTTTGTAAATCTTCCTGTGGAGCCAGTGAATTAAATGTCTTTTGACCAATGATAAAGTCGGTATCATTAATGGTGTCATCTTCAGAGATAAAGACAGTGACATTGAATGGCTGATTCACAGGACCATTACCGATATTCTGAATTTGAGCATCAATTTCAATAAAACTGCTGGCAAAGATCTCAGGTGGCAAGAAGACGGTACCAATCTTCAGATCAACTTCATTTTCACCAATAAAGACAGGTGTAAAACGAATGTTATTCAATTCATCGATCTCTTCGATGCCATCGGCTGAATCCACTTTAGCAACGATATGATAACTACCATTTGCTAATTCACCTGCGGCAGGTAACGTCACACTGAAATCATTTTTAGAGATACCAGCTGGATCCAACGATGCGATCGTGGTTTCAGCTAAAATAGTATCTGTTGAGTCAAATTCTGAATCTACGGAAAGCGCCACAGAAATACTAAAGCTTCCTGCTGCCGTATCACCAAAGTTAACGACATCAGCAAAGAGATCTAAAGTATCGCCCCATCCAAATGATTCTGTAAAATCACCAGTAGTGCCATCGGCATTATTTTGTGCAGGCGCTCCAGCGGCATCTTCATCGTCATGATCAATTCCAAATTCAATCAGTGATAAATCAACACCAGCAATCAAATCTGGAGTTTCAACAATCTTAATCAATTCTGAGAAAATGTTATTTTGCTCATCAACTTCAGTAACTACTTCACCGCTATCAACAAAGATAATGATATTATAATCGCCATCAGGTAATGTACCTGCTGCTGGCAATGTCACATCGACATCATTGATGGATTCAGCATTGGCAGCCAAATCAGTAATAGCTAAGCTTGCCAGTTCAGTATCCGTAGTATCGACGACATTATCAGTACTTAAAAAGATCTTGACATCAAACGGACCAGATGCAGCATTACCTTCATTGGTCAAGTCAATCGGCATATCATATGTTTGACCCCAGATCAAATCAACTGGAGGCAGGAAGTGTTCGTTATCTGCAACCAGATCAACCCCTTCGATAGATCCATCACCAATTTGTAGCGGAGCAGAGAAGAAGTTATTGAATTCGTCGATTTCCTGGTTGGTATCTTCACTATCAACCACCAGAACAACATAGTATTCACCGTTTGGCATTTCACCTTCTGGTGGCAAGTTCACCGTCACATCTTTGGTGGTGGTTTCACCTTGAGCTAATGAGAAGATGGTAAAATTACCTAACAATTGACTATCAGGCGTTTGATTAGGCGTTTGGCTCAAATACATTTGAACGGTAAAACTGTTCGCATCTTGAGTACCCGTATTGCTCAAACTTGCTGTTAAATTCAATACATCGCCCCAGGTCGCAGGACCAGAGGTTGGATCTGAACCAAAGCTTAAACTGTCACCCACCAAATCAGGTGCATCGGTTGGTGCAGCAACATCTTGGCCAATAAAGATGGTTTCAAAACCACTATTATTGTCTTCGTTGATTTCCTGAACATCATCAGCCGAGTCAACGACCGTAATGATATTGTATGGCCCATCAGGTAATTCACCCACAGCTGGCAAGGAAATATTGACATCTTCATCAAAAACAGTTCCAGAAGCCAACGAAGGAACGGTCATTTCTGCCAATATGGTATCCGTAGCATCTAATTGACCATCAATAGACAAAGCAACAGTCACCGTAAATGAGCCAGCATCCGTATCACCTTTATTAATAATCTGAGCAAATGTTTCTAACTGTTCTCCCCAGAAGAAAACATCACTGGTAGAATTTAAAACATTCTGAGTCGCAGGTTCAGGATCACCGATCACACCATCATTTGGAGGACCGAAATCACCTTCGTCATCATCTAAACCAAAGTCAAGTAATTCAAGATCAATACCGGCGGGCAAGGTTGATTGACTACCAATCGTTACCGTTTCCATATAGGTATTATTTAATTCATCTAATTCAACAACCGCATCATCAGTATCCACTGCAAAGATCACAGTGTAAACACCGTCAGGTAATTCACCGGCAATTGGTAATGTAACATCTACATCATTCTCAGAATCACCAAATCCACCTATCGCTGGAACAGAGAAATCAGCTAAGACGGTATCGGCCGCATCCATAACAGCATCAGAACTTAACACGATCTTCACATTAAATGGACCAGCTGAATCTGAAGCTTCATTAACTATATCAACCGGCAGGGTGTATTGTTGTCCCCAAACCAAATCGACAGGTGGGAATAAGAATTCATCATCCGCCACAAGATCGACACCTTGAGGCCCACTACCAGGATCGCCACCCGGATCGGTTCCTGGATCACCTCCTGGATCTGGAGGTGAAGCTGTTTCGCCAATGGCAATCGGTGAAGAATGAATATTATTTGTTTCATCTGATTCGGAAATCACATCGCCCGTATCAGCTTTTATCACGATATAATAATTACCATCAGTTCCCGTTGCTGGTAACGTGACAGTGACAGAAGTTTCAAAGTCAGCATCAGAAGCTAAGGCTGGTACACTTAATGTTGTCAATAGGGTATCAGACGGATCGCCATCTGGACTTGAACTGAGATAGATTTCAGCATCAAACGCAGATGGTACGGCATCAAGACCATTGTTAAATATTTCAACAGCAAAGGTTACGGTATCACCCCATAGAGGCGCCGCGGCAGGTGGATTCAATGGATCAAAGACATCAAAGTGATCCACCATAATATCGACACCTTCGGTCAAAGGAGGATCTTCAGGATCTGTTCCTGGGTCACCACCAGGGTCAGTTCCAGGATCGCCGCCCGGGTCACCACCGGGATCTGGAGGTTCAACGGTTGCACCAATCGCAATCGGTGAAGAGCTCACATTATTTTGTTCATCAGCTTCTGTAATGACTTCACCAGAGTCGGCTTTAGCAATGATATAGTAATTGCCATCAGTTCCCGTGGCTGGTAAGGTAATGGTAACAGGTGTGTGACTATCAGAACCTGCCGTGAGCGCTGCAACATTAAAGGTCGTTAATAAGGTATCTGAAACAGGATCTCCAGTTTGAGTAGAACTTAAGTAAAGTTCAACATCAAAAGGAGCTGTTACATCTTGCGTACCATTATTAAAGATATCGACTTCAAAGCTTAATGTGTCACCCCAAAGTGGTGCAGTTGTAGGTGGATTCACTGCATCAAAAATTTCCACTGGAGCCACACCAATATCAATACCTTCAACTGGCGGTTGATTACCAGGATCACCCCCTGGGTCTGTACCAGGGTCTCCACCCGGATCACCACCTGGATCTGGAGGGGTTACTGTAGCACCAATCGATAATGGTGCAGAAAAGATATTATTATTTTCATCAGCTTCTGTAACGACATCTCCACTGTCAGCTTTCACAATTAAATGATAAGCACCATCAGTTCCACTAGCTGGCAACGTGACGGTTAATGGATTATCAAGCAAATCTGCTTCGGTAGGAATATTAAATGTGGTTAATAATGTATCGGTCGCATCTAATGAAGCATCTGAACTTAACCAGACTTCTGCATCAAATGGAACTGTAATATTTGTATCACCAATATTTTTAAGATCAACGGTGAAGTTAAGTGTATCACCCCATAGCGGCGCTGTAGTTGTTCCAGCAGGCATAGGTTCAAATGGATCAACGATAATATCAATACCCGCGACTGGATCTGTACCAGGGTCTCCACCCGGATCGGTTCCTGGATCACCGCCTGGATCTGGAGGTGTTGCCGTGGCACCAATCGCTATAGGTGCAGCAAAAACATTGTTGTTTTCATCCGCTTCAAGTACCACATCAGCACTATCAGCTTTTGCAACGATATGATAATTACCATCGGTACCCGTTGCTGGCAACGTCACTGTAATCGAATTATTGCTAACAGAACCAGCCGTTAAAGTAGCAACATTAAAAGTCGTTAATAAGGTATCAGTTCCATCAGCGGTAGCATCGCTACTCAAATAAACTTCAACATCAAATGGTGAAACGGCATCAGCATCACCGGTATTTTTGATATCAATGGCCAACGTCAATGTTTCACCCCACAATGGTGCCGTTGTCGTTCCTTGTGGAACAGAATCAAAAGGATCGACTATCAGATCAATACCATTGACGGGTGCAGGTGGATCGCCACCACCTGGATCACCACCACCAGTTGCCCCGACTTGTACAGTTGCAGCAAAGACGTTGTTAGTTTCATCTGCTTCTGTAATCACTTCACCAGAATCAGCTTTAGCAATAATATGATAAGAACCATCGGTACCTGTTGCTGGCAGCGTGATGGTGACAGCCTCAGTGTGAACCGCTCCCGAGGCCAATGTATTAACAGTAAATGTTCCTAATGATGTATCTGACGCATCACTGGTAGCATCTGTACTTAAAATCAATTCAACATCAAAAGGACCTGAAGCAGCAGTATCACCCAGGTTTTTAACATCAACATTAAAACTTAAAATATCTCCCCAAGCTGGAGGAGCAGCGGGTAGTGTAATCGGATCAACAATAATATCAATACCAGTCACTGGATTTGTAGGAGGATCACCGCCACCACCAGTCGTATCACCAATATTAAATGGAACAGAACCAAAGTTATTAGTTTCGTTAGTTTCGGTGTTCGTATCACCACTATCGATCACCATTAATAGATGATGGGCACCATCGGTACCACTTGCAGGAAGTGTCAAAATAACATCATTTTCACTGGTCGCACCCGCTAACATGGATGTCACAGTTAATGTATCAAGCAAGGTATCCCCGGCATCTTTAACACTATCCTGGCTTAAGTAAAATTCGACATCAAAACTTGTCGCGGCATCACTACCAATATTTTTGATATCCGCTGCAACATTGATCGTATCACCCCAAGTAAAAGGTCCAGGTGAATCTATATCAAAACCATTATTCGGTGCTATCTCTAAATCAATACCACTGGCTGGAGGATCACCACCACCGCCATTGGCACCGATTGCAACAGGACCGGCAAAGATATTATTATTTTCATCTGTTTCTGTAATGGCCGCAGCACTATCCGCTTTAATAATAATATGGTACGGACCATCAGTTCCAGTTGCAGGTAAAGTAGCCGTCACAGCCTGATTACTTGTTCCACCTGCTGTTAAACTAGCAACATTAAACGTTGTTAAGACGGTATCACCAGCATCTGGAATCGCATCAGAACTTAAAATTACTTCAACATCGAAAGGACCTGAAACATCTGTGTCACCCGTATTTTTAAGGGTAACATTAAAGTTCATGGTATCGCCCCAAGCAGGTTGCCCCGCTGGTAAGGTGACTGGATCAACGGAGATATCTATACCACCTGCAGGTGGTGGAGAACCAGAACCTATCGAAATACCAGCAACGTTAATCACATTATTGGTTTCATTGGATTCCGTCACACCATTGGAAGCATCAATTTCCATAATCAATTGATAATCACCATCAGTACCTGTTGCAGGTAATGTCAAGCTTAATGGATTGGCGGACACGCCACCAGCAGCAATATCTGTAATATTGAGCGTATCAAGTAAAATATCACTAGCATCTGGTGTGGCATCCTGACTTAACAAGATTTTCACATCAAAGGCACCTGATGCAGTATCACCTGAATTGCGAATATCCGCATTGATACTTATGCCATCACCCCAATTAAACGTGGTTGCACCATTCACGATAAACTGATCGGGTACTAAATCAGCTCCTGCAGCAGGTGGCGGTGTATTATCATCAATCGTAATTGGGAAACCAAATGTGTTATTATTCTCATTGATTTCAGTGACGACTTCGCCACTATCAGCAACAGCACCAATATGGTAACTACCTGGAGCAACGCCAGCAGGAATGGTAATAGGTGTAGAACCAATGTCATTGGCATTGCCACCAACGCCACCAACGGTTCGTGAACCAAGGATAATATCACCTAGATCTAAAGTGGCATCCGTAGATAACACATAGGTCACATCAAATCCAGGAGAAGTATTAGAAGTTGTATTATCGATTGTATCATTAAGGGTAATGTTATCACCGGGATGGTAAGGTCCGGTTTCAGAAATCGTAAATGAACTCACCGTCAGGTCAGGGTCAGCCGGAGGTGGAGGTGCATCTGTTGCAATACTCAGTGGTACAGCTAACTGGTTATTGCCTTCATCGTTTTCTACAACGACATCACCAGTATCAACTTGAAGGATAAGATGGTAAGCACCATCCGTACCACTGGCAGGCAGTGTTAGAGGTGGATTACCAGGCGCAGAGCCTCCGGCAACAATACTCGCCTGGTTCATGGTTCCCAATTCAATATCACCTGCATCTGCAATCGCATCCTGACTAAGAATCATCTTCATATCAAAAGCGCCTGAATCAACACTACCAATATTCTGTATGTTGGTTGTCAGGTTCAGGTTATCACCCCAATGATAAGGAGCAGCTGAATCGATACTAAATGCCGCAATATCTAAATCAGCATTCAGTAGCAAACGGTTTTCCAATGGTTCCAAAGATATCTGGCTTTTACGATTCTGATCGAGCTGTTTACGAAACTTTCTCAATAATGACATGTTTTTACCCTTTTATTTTTTTACCCTTAGATTTCCTACTTTTAAGAAACGTCTTGCTAGTTATCGTCGGGGGGTTAACTTGACATTGGCTCTCTTTGGACAAAACATGTAACTACAATGATTCTTCAGCGCACTCAGAATAATCCTGATAACCTAACCTGAACGTTCGATAATTAAGTCTGAGAAAAGGTGCCGGTAAAAACATCTCTACCAATATTGATATGCCTGTTTTTTGGTCTATTTGCAGCGTCGCAAACGTTGCAGATGTTCCATCTTAATGCCAGTAACCGTAAAGGTAATACAGAAACTTTTTTTAGTGAAATAAGTCGATTATTGACCTCGGGTCCGATAGGTACGCTGCCCAACAATTGTCAATTAAGACAAAAACTTGTAAGGGCATACCTGATACCTGAAATAAAATATCATGAATAGATTGATAATTTGAAAGGAAATTATGAGATCAAATGATGATCTCGTCCCCCCATTTTCTCGACATTTTTAACACCGAACGACTAATTTCATGCCCGATAACAATGCCCTGCCTATTGCACCTAGACCCGCAACAGGCAGGGCATAAAGTCTGCCAATCCCCCCAATAAAAAAGGAGAAACTATGAATTACTCATACCAATCGATTGTAACATCATAAACTAACTTATAATCTTTATGCCAGCGAAGCTCCCACAGGTTAGGCAATTTCACATTATCTACATGACCATCCAGAAAAACCATGTTTACGCCATCACTGTGCCGCTGCATGGCGATGCGATTAATATGACCTAGCGCATCATTGGTTGTGTAGTCATATGTTTCTTTCCAAACTTGGTCCGCAGGATCATTCAAATCACCTATATCAACGAAGGCTTCACGATAGACACAATCCATAGCCATAGGAATTTCCGTTGGCAAACCGCCTACAGAATCAACACTTCCGCCCCATAACTTTCCACGAAACATTGGATCACCGGAATTCCATACCTGACTTTCACCCGAAAATGACTGAGTCCAACCATTTAAACCAAAGCTACTGGTATACACTTTTTCATCATTCTGGTTAGATGATTGTTGACTTATATTTGATTGTGGGTTTGTTTTGACATTTGCCCAGGAATTAATGACAGAACCAAACTTAGAATATTGACTATTCAAATCTTGTTGAAAATCCTGTAAACCTTGCGTTTCCGCTTTAGGACAAAGAAACGCATCCTCCGCTTCAATATAACGACTCAAAGTATGAATCCATATGTCTTCATTATCAATGATAGGAATCATGCTATGGTTGTTATCTCCAGCATGAGCTAACAACGCAACACCCAATCCTTTCAAATGCGCCTTACACTTTACCGACATCGCTTGCTCACGTGCTTTACCAAGTGCTGGCATCAAAATACTCACCAGCAATGCAATAATTGAAATCACCACCAACAATTCAACCAGCGTAAATCCTTTTGCTTTATTTTTGCATACACACATAATAAGGCTCCTCAAAGTAAGATAATAAATAGTTAGTTATAAGCGCACACTCTCCGCTATGATCATGTTAGTTTTAATAACCATTTTAATTTTGGCAGGGGCAATACCAATGGTATAAGCGCAACGGTACCGCCAAGGTTTAGGTTGTTCTTAACTTCTCAGTATAGCCTGAAAACGCATACTTTCTTTATTGAGGATGAAAGTACCAGTCTATACTATTTTGCGATAATAAACGACTCACATGTTTCGCTATTATCATTTTGGGCTAGTGTCTTGCATGCAATCAAGAGATGCAAAACAGGTCTTTTTGGTATTAACCATATAATTAATTCGGGGTAGTTAATGAATTAAATTACTACGTTGGTTAATATTGCTTAAGGTTAGCATTTAGTGCGGCGAGTAAAATACTCGTCAGTAATCCCACAATTACTAGTCATATTATAGCTTGGGAGTTAATGGATTTCAAGCCCAATTTCATTCAAATATGATGAAATTTCAAATCGGATTAACTAATAAATATCACCACCACTACAAGCTCTAGATAAACGCCATTTGGAGTCACAATCTATCTACATAACAATTAGCACTTTATATAGACCTACTTGACTTTTTTAATTCAAAATTCACGACTGAAACCACGATTTCCAAATAGACGAATGCAATATTTTCGCTTATAATTCAATCTTATTATTCATAACACCCAGTGAGATTTTTGACACCATTCAAATGAGGAGTGTTAATGCCTTACACAATCGGTTTAGACTACGGAACAAATTCAGTTCGTTGTATTATTGTTAATGTCGTCAATGGCCAGGAAATTGCAACGGCCATTCATGAATATGAAACAGGTCAAGCTGGTATTATTCTCGACAAACATGATCACAATGTTGCACGCCAACATCCTGGCGATTATATCAAAGGCTTTGAGGTCACAGTAAAAGAAGCGATCTGCTCAGCACAAAAAGTAGACAAAGACTTTTTGCCTCAACATATTATTGGCATTGGGGTTGACACAACAGGCTCTACTCCCCTGCCAGTTAATGCACAAGGTGAGCCTCTTGGCATCCAGGAAAAATTCAAAAACAACCCGAATGCACAAGCCTGGCTTTGGAAAGATCATACCAGCTATGCTGAAGCAGCAGAAATTACAGAACTTGCTGAAAAAAATCGACCTGAATACCTTGCCAAATGCGGCGGCACCTACTCTTCAGAATGGTTCTTCAGCAAAATCTTACATTGCCTGCGCATTGATCCTGAGGTCTTTGACGAGGCCTATACTTGGGTGGAATATTGCGACTACATCACAGGAATGATTACCGGAACCAGCCATCCTGACAATCTAAAGCGGAGCCGATGTGCCGCAGGCCATAAAGCTATGTTTAACGAAGATTGGGGTGGCTATCCAGCCAGAGACTTTCTTGAAAAATTAGATCCAAAACTAGCAGCTCTTCGAGACCGCCTTCCAGACAAAACCTATACCGTTTCAGAAATTGCTGGTAACCTTACAGAAGAATGGGCTAAAACACTTGGCTTACCCGCTGGTATTCCTGTTGCGATTAGTGCCTTTGACGCACACCTGGGTGCGATTGGTGCAGGCGTTAACCAGGGAAAATTGGTAAAAATTATTGGCACCAGCACATGCGATATCATCGTTGCCTCTAAAGAAAATGAGTTGGCAGATATTCCAGGTGTATGTGGTATTGTCGATGGTTCCGTTTTACCTGACACATGGGGCTTGGAAGCAGGTCAATCAGCCGTTGGTGATATTTTTAATTGGTTTGTTAATGTTATCCAACCTGGCAAGACTGATGAAGCCAGCCATGAATATCTTAACGATCAAGCGGCAAAACTAAAGCCTGGCCAATCAGGACTACTCGCACTTGATTGGAATAATGGTAACCGAACCATTTTAGTTGACCAAAGATTAACAGGATTATTAATAGGCCAAACGCTTCATACCCGTCCAGAAGAAGTATACCGAGCCTTGATCGAAGCAACGGCTTTTGGTGCACTAGCGATCATTAATCGTTTTGAGGAATATGGTGTAAAAATCAATGAAGTCATCAACTGCGGCGGTATTGCAGAAAAAAGCCCCTTACTTATGCAAATCTATGCAGACGTTACTGGTCGTGAGATGAAAATTTCGCAATCCTCACAAACGTGTGCTTTAGGTTCTGCCATTGCTGCAGCAGTTGTAGCTGGTAAATCAAATGGTGGATATGATTCTTTCACAGAAGCTCAATCAGTCATGGCTCATACAAAAGAAACGACTTACAAACCCATCACTGAGAATCACAAGATTTATAAACAGCTTTATAAACTTTATTCACAACTGCATGATGCATTTGGTTTGGAAACTCAAGCAAAATCTATGCACAACATCATGAAGGAACTACTCGATATAAAAGAGAAGATGAATGCCTAACATGCCAAACCAGAGACCAAAGGAATCATCATGAATAAACAAATAGCAACCGATGTTTGCCAGGCAAATATTGAATTGCAAAAACAGAAACTAGTCACGTTTAGCTGGGGCAATGTCAGCGGCCTGGATGCTGATGAAAAAATCATGTATATAAAACCAAGTGGCGTACCTTATGACGAACTGACTCCCGAAATGATGGTCGGTGTTAACATGGATGGTGATGTTGTTTATGGCAAATTAAAACCCTCTTCAGATACCCCCACTCATTTGGAACTCTATCGGAGCTTTGAAGTCATCGGAGGCGTATGCCATACCCATTCCCCTTATGCAACAATGTGGGCACAAGCTTGTAAAGATTTACCTTGTTTTGGAACAACTCATGCCGACTATTTCTATGGCAATGTTCCCGTTACCCCTGTCATGACATCCGAAGAAATAAAATCTGACTATGAACTTAATACAGGTAAAGTCATTGTCCAACGATTTGAAAAAATCGATCCATTAGAAATGCCCGCCGTTCTGGTGGCAAACCATGCTCCTTTTACTTGGGGCCTGACACCACAAAAAGCGGTTGAAAATGCCGCAGTACTTGAACAATGCGCTTTCATGGCTTCTGGAACCATTTCAATTGATTCAAATCAGAAAGCTATTTCACAATCATTGCTTGATAAACATTATTTACGCAAACATGGAAAATCTGCCTATTATGGGCAATCTTAAAAATTATTAAGTCTATTTAGATTTCAAAAATTAGGAGTGTTGCTATGAAAAGAGTCCAAAGTGTATTGGTACTCGAATTATTATGTATTACAATCTTCTTAAGCTCATTAGGATGCAAAAAAGAATCTAAATCGTCCTCTTCCAGCGCGGTCAAAGCAGGTAAATACACTATCATTGACACAAGAACGGATCAAGCATCTCGCTCCCGTGCAAAACAAAATGTTGAAGATGCCCTAAACCGTTATTCTGATATTCACTGCATGACAGGTTTATGGAGTTATAACGCTCCTGCCATTTTATCTGCAGTAAAAGATGCAGGCAAAACAGGTCAAATTAAAATTATCGGTTTTGATGAAGAAGCTGATACCATCCAAGGGATTAAAGATGGCCATATCGAAGCTACCGTTGTCCAACAACCTTTTGAATTTGGGTATATTTCAGTAAAACTACTTGCCGCTCTCGCGCGCAATGACAACTCAATGATCCCGCCGACAAAAATAATAGACGTACCTGTTAAAGTTGTCGATATAGATAACGTCAATGGATTCTGGACAGGCATCGAAAAGATGCTAAAAGAGAAAAATGTGTCACCTCCAGCAAATCCCCAGCAAGTTAATGTGGCACTAATCAGTAATGCAACGGCTGATTTCTGGAAAATCGCTCGAAAAGGTGTTAATAAAGCTGAAAAAGAATTTAATGCCGCCTGTGATTTTTTAATGCCACCTAATGGCACCTCGGAAGAACAACAACGCATGCTGGAAAGTTTGATTGCCAAGGGCACCTCTGGATTAGCCATCAGCCTCGTTGATCCAGCCAACCAAACGCAGATGATCAACAATGCCGCAACACAAATGAATATCATCACCCAGGACAGCGACGCTCCCAACAGTAATCGATTATGTTATGTTGGAACCAATAATTATCAAGCAGGTCGCGAAGCTGGAAAACTCATCAAAAAAGCCCTCCCTGAAGGCGGCAACATTATGCTCTTTGTTGGATCCATGGATGCACAAAATGCCATTGATCGGCGGCAGGGAATCATCGACGAACTCAGTGATAAACCGATGCCATAAGTCATATCTAGCGTTTTTATAAGTAATATGATTGCTCAAAATAAAACACCAATCTTACAAGCCATGGGTATTACCAAACAATTCCCTGGCGTCAAGGCTCTGGATAATGTTGACTTAACCCTCTACCCAGGCACCATCCATGCCCTGATTGGCGAAAATGGTGCTGGCAAAAGTTCTCTAATGAAAATCCTTGCTGGTATTCAACCTGCCGACCAAGGTGAGATCCTACTCGAAGGTCAAAAGGTTGACATCAATCATGTCAACGACGCAACGAACCTAGGCATTGCCTTAATTCACCAGGAACTAAGTCTCTCGGACAATCTTGATATTGCGGCCAATGTTTTTCTCGGACGAGAACATTTGAAATTTGGCCCGCTAAAAATCATTGATAAAAAATCACTTTTTGAGAATACAAAACAGATCCTCCAACAGCTGGATTTAAATGTTTCTCCAGACACGCTGGTCAAAGATTTATCGATCGGTCAGCAACAAATGGTCGAAATAGCCAGAGCCCTTTCGATAAATACTAAAATATTGATCCTGGATGAACCGACCAGCAGCTTAACACTTAAAGAAACGCAAGTTCTATTTAATGTTCTTAATGATTTAAAAGCAAAAGGTGTTAGTATTGTTTATATTTCACATCGTTTGATGGAAATTGAACAGATCGCTGATAACGTCATAGGGCTTCGTGATGGTAAAAACTCAGACACACTCCAACGAGAAGATATTAATCACAACAAAATGGTCAGCTTAATGGTAGGACGAGACATTGATAATTTCTACCAACATGCGAATCACACCCTCCAGCATCCTATTTTTGAAGTCAAAGAGTTTGTCACCCAATTGCACCCAGCACATAAAATCAATTTTTCTATACAAAAAGGTGAAATTGTCAGCATGGCAGGATTGATTGGTGCTGGTCGAAGCGAAATAGCTCGAGCCATCTTTGGTATTGATAAATTAGTTCAGGGGACCTTAGGAATAAATGGTAAAACAACGACCATAAAATCCCCCCAAGATGCCATCCGTGCTGGAATTGCTTTAATCCCCGAAGATAGAAAAAACCAGGGATTGGTTTTAGAAATGTCCGTAGAAAACAACATGACCCTCGCCACTCTCAAACAAAACCAAACAGCCAGCCTAATGCATTTAAATAAGATGCACTCGATCGCGAGAGATCTGGTCCAAAAATTAAATGTAAAAACCCCCAACCTTGATCAACAAGTGCAATTTCTATCGGGTGGTAATCAACAAAAGATCGTCATTGGAAAATGGCTGACGCATAGCTTGAATCTTCTGATTTTAGATGAACCCACCCGTGGCGTTGATGTCATGGCCAAAGAAGAAATTTATCGTCTCATGGAAAAATTTACCCAGCAAGGCATGGCCATTCTAATGATCTCTAGTGAACTGGAAGAAGTCATCGCCTTCTCTGACCGAGTTCTAGTTGTCCATGAAGGTCGGCTCGCAGGGGAATTGTCAGGTGAAGATATCACCGAAAAACAAATTATGCGATTAGCAACAGGGAGTGCATCGTGAAAAAAGTAGCTGGTATTTTCATTGTTTTTATTTTATTGATGATCTTGACGACCATCGGTAACCCTGATTTTTTGTCAGAAAATAATCTTAGAAACATTGCACGCTGGACAGGTATGTATGGCATCATTACTATCGGTGTGGCTTTTGTGATTATCACGGGCGGGATCGACTTATCTATTGGCGCCGTTGTTTGTCTGACAGGCACGTTACTACCTTTGTGGCTAACACATGAAAATATCCAAATGTCCGTTCCGCTCGCATTAATTCTTATCCTGACTATTTCTGCAGCCATTGGCTGTTTACATGGACTTTTAATAACCAAACTTAAACTACAACCCTTTGTTGTTACACTATGCGGTCTTTTTGCCTATCGAGGCATTGCACGATATATTACAGAAGATGCAACACAAGGTTTTGGAATTGGATTTCAATCCCTTAAGTTTTTAGCCAGTGGAAAAATCACACCACTAATGATCCCTTTCCCATTTGTTTTACTGATTGTTATTGGCATCATTGCAGCCATCTTTCTTAATCGAACGATATATGGAAGATATTTACTCGCTCTGGGAAACAATGAACAAACGGCACGCTTCAGTGGCATCAACACTGATCGCATGATCATTTCTTCGTATGTTATTTCATCTGTTTTGGCTGGCATAGCCGGAATGATTTTTGCCTTGGATTTAAATTCAGTCCAACCCTCCAGTCATGGAAATTTCTTTGAACTTTATGCCATCGCTGGAGCGGTATTAGGCGGCTGTAGTTTACGTGGCGGCGAAGGAAGCATTCTAGGGGTCATTATCGGGACAGCTATCGTTAGAGTACTTTATAATGCCATCAACATTGTTGGTATTGCAACGCAATTGGAATATACCGTTATTGGCCTTGCTTTATTATTCGGGGTGATTATCGATGAAATGCTAAAACGGTATTCAGCAACTCGCATGCGATCTAAAGGGTCGTAAATCCAATACACACAATCGAGAAAAACAGTAGAGTGATTATCGCAATCGATTCAATGTATAATAGCCTATCCGGTTCTTTAATTCGCTATTATCATCGGCCTTGACACGACACTCAATATGATACACACGGTCGGTTACCAAAGGTAGTTCCAGCTCCACCGTCTTACTATTAACGACATTGATCTTTTTAATATCAACCGAAGTAATATTCATTTTATCCGAACCATAGTGACTATCATACTTGTACCCCCAGTGTTTAATGGTATAAGATGATAAGTCTTTGAGTTCAGACTCACGCATCGGCTTAGTAAAAGTAATTTTAAAACCCTGATCCGTCAATGAAATCGCATGCATTTCAGTCGGAATGGTTTTGCCATCCCAAACAATTTTTTGAATACCAAAAGGTTTAGGACCGACAGAATTCCATCCCCGAGCCCCCTGTCCTAGCCAAAGCGATCCATCCTTGTCGAAACGATTTCGAATGACTCCGCATTGTAAACCATTAACAAAATTAAATACAACACCTTGATATTCCCCCTGAACTTTTTCCAAAACCACACGCATTACATTGGCAAGCGTTTGATCACCGATAAATATTTGATCCTCGAAGGGACCAAATTTACCCTGAGTCTCATTAAATGCCAAATTTCCCGGTGAATTAGCTAACTCCCCGTATGGAATCCACACGATTGGTTTTGTTCGAAGTGTGTCATATTTTTCTACGGTGATGGCATTCAAATCCTTACCAAGAAAATCAGGATGATCCTCTAGCGATGCCGGGTGACCATAAAAACGCCCCTTGACAACATGATGTAATGTCGATGTCGGCACCCAGTCACCTTGATTATCGGTGTAAAATAATTCGTCATCCTTATTAATACCGACACCACATGGCGAGCGTAAACCACTTGCCCAGGGTACAAACTCACCTGTTGTATTAATTTGAAAAAACCAGCCTCGATATTTAGCCGAACGGTTCATAATGCTGTCATGAACGAGGTTGCCTGATTCCTCGTCATGCCCTAAGTTTAACGCACCGTAAAAATTCCCTTTAGAATCACGCACAGGGCCATAGGCATATTCATGATAGTTATTTGAAATTCCCCATCCCTGGCCAACCGTTTTATAATAATCCGCTTTGCCATCATGATCAGTATCGATGAGCTGTGTTAATTCAGGGCGCTGCACGACAAAAATATCATCGGTCTTTGGATCAACATATAAACCTAAAGGCTCATATAACCCATCGGCAAATAATGACCATTGTTTATTTTTATATTGCCATACCTGACCTTCGCGACTACAAAACATGACACTACCATCTTGAAGAAACCCAATCCCCCCTACTTCTAAAAAGACATCCTCTGGTGTCGAGATTGTTTCAACACGGTACCCATCTGGAACAACACCACCGTATAGTACCCGCACCATCATCAGAATAGAAATAAAGAAACAATACGTGAGATATTTCATGATGTAAATTCCCTATCAATATAATTAAAAACATCTCGAACCATCTATAGCAATGGTGTCACATCTATTGTAAAACTACTGGCTTTATCTTTAGGAATCATTAAGGCACCAGATTGGAATAATCCAACATCACTTTTTAATTTAACTTTGGAAGTATCTAGTTTAAAGTATAAATCTTCCGTAGCACCTTCGACCTCGTAATAGTAAATTAAACCGTGTCTGCTCTGATCAGATATGATCGTTTGAGAAACAGTTAAATCATCCACACGAAAATCAAAACGAGGAAATCCCTCTCGTTGATATCCGATAAATTTAATCTGTGGTTGTTGATCAATCGTTCCAATATGAAATGGACAACCATTGGCACCGACAGAAAAACGTACGCCTAATGTATGACAAGGCTGACCACCTCGATCTAATGACCAACCTCTATCAGGACCAACATCGAGAAAATCACCACGCCAGCCATAAAGTACCTGTCCATTATCTGGATCAAAAACATAATGCACTCTGCTGGGCAACCCCACCGCAATACAATTAGATGGTGTGTTCTCAACACCTGCACGAATTACCATTGCCTGATCTTTCGGCTTCAAAATATACTTCTTTTTAACTTCATCAGGAATTTCCAGCTCTTCACCATCATGATCTTCTTCTCGCTCAGCATGGTCAATTTTGTCAGTCACCCATAAAATGCCTTTCATGGTCTGAGCATGACCTGGAAATGTACAGACATAAGGGTAATCACCCAATTCTGTCGGTGCTGTAAATGTAAATTCATCTTGCTGGCCGGGATAAACTAATTTCGTGTGATAAAGAACTTTTTCACTATCCGGAACATACTGTTTGGCCATCCCTTCCGCACCCAGTGCAAGAGCTAGCCGCCCCACTTCACCGGGCACATTTTCTCCGGGCTCACAGAGCAATAAATTATGAATCATCTCATCACTATTTTTTAAGATGATAGTGACCTGACTTCCCGGCGTGACAATCAATAACGTTTTATCAAACGCCAACCGCCCTTTAACCGTCCCAACAATAAATTCAAAAAAACCTTTATCTTCAGAGGGTTGAAGTGTTGAGTCATCGACAGAATTCTGCGCAATAAGTAAGATCGGACATAACAACACAGACATACAGACAGTGGTTAATGTCTTTACCATGACAGATCTCCATATTTTTTATCTGTTATATGCTAGTTAGAAAATGCCTCATCAAACACTTGACCTGACGATTCAAAATCAAGTTTTTTGACATATTCGCAAGATTCTTTTGCACCATGAAAACGATCCATACGAGCATCTTCCCATTCAACTGACAAAGGCCCTTGATAATTCATGTCATTGAGTACACGGATAATTTCTTCAAAGTTAACATGACCCCTTCCGACGCTACGAAAATCCCATCCACGCATTGGATGACCAAAATTAAAATGAGATGCCAAAATTCCCGTTTCACCATCAAGCTGTAGCGCGGCATCTTTCATATGAACATGATAAATACGATTAGAAAATAGTCGTAAAAACCTAACCGGATCAATTTGCTGCCAAATTAAATGGCTAGGGTCAAAGTTGAATCCAAACGCTTCACGATGATCGATCGCTTCTAAGGCTTTTTTCGCCGTATAGATATCATAGGCTATTTCAGTCGGATGCACTTCGAGAGCAAACCGTACGCCGCATTCATCAAAGACATCTAATATTGGATTCCACAGATCAGCAAATTGCTTGTACCCATCTTCAATCATTTCAGGTGAAACAGGTGGAAAGCTATAAAGCAGATGCCAGATCGATGATCCTGTAAAACCATTGACGACTTTAACACCAAGATTTTTTGCTGTCCGTGCAGTATTCTTCATTGCCTCAACAGCCCAGGCCCGTTTCTTTTCAGCATCACCATGCGTCTCTTCTGGCGCAAACAAATCACTGCGACTGTCATTATTTAAATCACAAACTAATTGACCAGCCAGGTGCGCACTGATGGAATAACATTTCAAATTATTCTTTTCAAGGATCGCCAATTGACCTTTGCAATAATCCACATCAACGGCGCCCTTATCTACGTCAATATGATCTCCCCAGCAAGCAAGTTCCAAACCATCAAAACCACTGGCAGCCATCTTAGGTGCCAATTCAGCCAATGGAATATCAGCCCACTGTCCAGTAAACATCGTTACAGGTCTTGCCATTATATTCTCCTATCAAAAAGTCTGATATGATCAAATGATCCTACAGAAAATTATTTTTTCATCTTAGTCCACTTTTGCTTACTTTTTGCACTGGCAACCAGTGTTTCAAGAAACAACATGCCACGTAAACCATCATTGACATTTGGAAAATCCAACATCAACGGATCTGGTTTTTTGCGGGCTTGCTTAGCACGTATAGTATCAGCAAAATTGACGTAGTTATTAGCAAACGCTTCAAAGAACGCTTCAGGATGACCAAATGGCAAACGCGTATGACGAGCAGCAGCATCGCTATAATTGGCAACATAATCATTACCTCGACGCCAGACTTCACTCGCTTTACCCAATCGCTTGACCAATAATTCATTGGGATGTTCCTGATGCCATTCCAAACCACCCTTTTCGCCATAGACCCAAATTGCCAGGTTGTTTTCTTCCCCCACAGCAATCTGGCTGGCATGCAACAAACCACGAGCACCATTATTGAATTTAAGCAGGCAATTCACATCATCATCCAAACGACGCCCTTTTACAAAAGTGGTAAATTCTGCACACAATTCGGTAATCTTAAGGCCGGTGACATATTCAGATAAATTAGCAGCATGCGTACCAATATCACCGCCACAACCTGAAGCACCACTTTGCTTAGGATCGGTTCGCCATGAAGCTTGCTGTGAACCTGTTTTTTCTACCGCTGTTGCGAGCCAACCCTGTGGGTACTGGACAATAATTTTTCGAATTTTTCCAAACTCATCATTTTTGACCATATCACGAGCAAGCTTGACCATAGGGTATCCGGTGTAATTATGCATTAAGCCAAACACACGTTTGGTCTTTTTTACGACGGTTACCATTTTACGAGCTTCTGCCACAGTTATCGTCATAGGCTTTTCACACATAACGTGAAAACCTGCTTCCATGCAAGCTTTGGCGATAGGAAAATGCCAGTTATTTGGCGTGGTCACTGAAATAAAATCCATTCTTTCGCCTTCTGGCAACGCACTTTCTTTCTCGAGCATTTCTTCAAATGTGCCATAGCATCGTTTTGGATTAAGATCCAACTCTTTGGCCATTTGCTTTGATTCCCGAGGCTTAATGCTAAACGCCCCACCCACGATTTCGATTCCACCATCCAGACTAGCCGCTTTACGATGAACTTCACCGATAAAAGCACCTGGACCTCCACCAACCATACCCATTTTCAATCTTTTAAAATTTGCCATGCCATATCCTTAAAAAATGATAAATTTAATATATGATAAAAAGAGTTACGCCCTCCAAATACTAGAACGCCCCATAACCTAATGTATTAAAAAAGGTTACCTGCCTTCTTGCATAAAAGGGTGCATTTTGATATTATAATTAAGTGGAATAATAAATCTTCTAAAATATACCAGTGGTAAATATTTTACATCCAAACACCATGGCCAAAAAAGAACATCAACCTGAACCGGCAATTTTTTATGACGTGAACGGCACCATAAGGGCAGACACGTGTGAGCCATTAAAAGAAGCCGGTGAAAAAGGCGATCTCGATCTTGTAGCGATGGGACGAGGTTGCTATCCGGGCAGACCACTTCCTCCCAAAATGATGCCGGAACTTTGCACTTATACTCTCTGGGATGCCAAACATGACCAATCCTGGGGGCTTGCACCACATCGCAATGAAGGAATTGAACTAGGTTTTTTAGCGAGAGGTTCGCTTGATTTCCATGTAAATGATCAGTGCTATAATCTCACTAGTGGCAATTTAACCGTAACGCGTCCCTGGCAACTCCATCAAGTAGGTTCACCAAATGTAACCGCAAGCCGGATGCACTGGCTCATCATCGATTTCAAAGTACGCAGGCCAAACGATCCATGGACTTGGCCGGAGATGCTAAATTTTTCATTGCAAGATCAGACCTCACTGATAGAGCTGCTCCGCTTCAACGAGCAACCCGTCTGGAAAGGTAATAATCAAATCGAAAAATGCTTTGAAAATATTGCTGAACTGACAAAAGCCTCTGACCTGACAAAATCGCAAACAAGAATCCAGCACTACATCAATGCCCTACTTATTGAAGTATACGAGATGCTGCAAATGCAGAATATCCATTTAGATGAAAATTTAGGTAGCACAAAACGGAGTGTAGAAATGTTCCTAGACGCTCTGCCTCAACATATTGAATATCCCTGGACACTCGAGTCGATGGCCAGACACTGCAATCTTGGCCGCAGTCGATTTACTCAGTACTGCAAACAAATCACCAACCAAACCCCCATGGATTATTTAATTAATTGCAGGCTCGAACAAGCAAAACGATTAATGCAACAATCCAAGGAATTAAGTATTACCAATATTGCTTTCAATTGCGGTTTCGAATCAAGTCAATACTTTGCGACAGCCTTTAAAAAACGCATAGGGGTCTCTCCCAGCGAATATAGAGCATCGAAAGCTTCCTAAGTTTTTATCAACATTAAGAAAAGATTTGGGAATCTAATAAACCCGCCCATTTTTAATAAAAAAGATTCCTCGATGCCCAGCTTACGTTTGACCTCAGAAACTTACCCAATAACTTTGGACAAATGTAAACGAATCAATATAAGATTGCTGTGTAGGCTTAAGATTGATAGTGACTCACTGGACACCGAGGATATCTTATTTACCTTCAAAAAGAGTGCAGGTCTTCGTAAAAAGGAGGAAACGAGCCTGCATAGGACCATACGATTAATATGGGTGGTAAGACTGTCAACGAGTTTGGTAAAAGCGCCTTTTAGAATTTCTTCTACTTTTACCTGATTGACATGAGGATTAATCACATCATCCATAAATCTTTTTTTGAAGGAAACCGTCGCTTCATTAATAATGAAACAACATTTTTTTGTCGCCCTTGGGCGTATATACCCCAAAGGATACACACTAATATTCCACTGACTGAATTGTTTAACTTTATCTGAACCTGATGAAAGAATTTTTTGATGATTAATAGAGGCGAAGGGATCATTTGCAATACCACTTACTGGTACATTATTAACATGATCGTTGTACAATGAATTTATCAGTTTATCTGCTGATTGCCTTACCATGTATCGCCTCTTGAAGCAGAAATTACTCGCAACCGCGTAGGGTTACTTCACTCACTTACTATGCCAGATATGATTTATTTTAACTTGCTGGCTCTTGCTCTCTCTCGCCCTCACCAGGGTCTTCATTTAATTAGTGGAATCGACCATAAAAAATGTTACCGTTTTTTTTATCTTTTTTATCTTTTATCTCAGATCTAAATTGTCACAAATAGCCCATAGCAATATGTTTACGTACTATTTCATCAAGAATAACGACATAATCTCCTAAAGAGCATGATAAAAGAGACTCTTTTTACCTATTTTAATGGCGATAACACACCCATAAGTCCAGGTTATTTCACTACCTACGCTATAATCATTACAAATGGCTTACAAGGGCAACATCCAGTAGATTTGCTTGAACAAAATGACTATTTTGTCAAATTTCTCAGAAAATTCTGTTATAATATTGGTGTCAAAGAACACTTATATAAGAAGAACCACAGTTGAATCAAACAGGCATAAAAGTTGATCTTGAGCTCGTAGAGCAGGCAAGACAAGGTAACAAAGATAGCATCAACCAGTTACTAGAAACCATTTACCCACAACTGGCCAGTTATGTCTATCGAACCACTTTAGATCATGATCTCAAAGATGAGGTCGTCCAGGAAACTATTCTTGAAGCCTATAAAGATATTAATAAGCTAAGGCAGCAAGATAGATTCTGGCCCTGGATTCGTGGCATAGCTTATCATAAGCTTTGCCAATTTTACAAAATGGAGAAAAGACAAAGGGACATCCTTGAACCAACATTGGCGCATACTTATATGAAAAAACGAAACAACAATATTCATCAACCGGATCATTTGGGTAAATTAATTTCTGAAGAACAAAAAGCATTTATCATGAATTCCATGAAAAAGCTTAAACCAAAACATCGGCAAATTATCAACTTAAGATGCTTTGAAGGGATGGATTATTCTGAAATCGCTGAAATGACTGACAGCAGTGCTTTCAGTGCTCGCGTAGCATTTTTTAGAGCAAAAAAAGAATTGCAGAAAATTTTCACTTCCAATGGCATGGCAAATGTTTCTCTTTTGTCAGCACTCATTGCTTTTGCAAAAATGACGTCAGAATCATCGGCAGCAACCCTTTCACAACATGCCATCACCAATCAGACATTGCATGTCGGCTTACCTGCTACAATAGCTGGGTATATGGGAACAAAAACCACGATGACCGCTGCAACCATTGCGTTAGTAGGTGGCATCTCAGGAAGTGTCGCTGTCAAATCTATTGCAAATACACCTGAAGTGAATCCATCAGCTCAGGTAGCTCAGATGATGACAAAGCAAACGGTAATAAATTCTGGAAACAAAGAACGCTGGTTCTATTATCCTGAAGGCCCCGACAAACCTGTCATGATTCGAACCATGAAGGTCATTGAAAATAGCAAAAATACAACCCCGTATTCTTTACAAAATGAACAAGGAAATTTTCTATTCACAAATGGTGCTATCCAAATCAATAATTTCCGTTTGTGGAATTCAGATTTCAGTGTACAGCGACTTCCTACAGACAGTCCAGAATTAACCTACTTCTTGAATAAAGTAGAAGGCCGCAGTGTACATATGGAACCAATGACAGATTCATTTGACGATCTTCTCGTCATTAACCAATACAACCAACAAAACGAGGTTGTTAGCTCTGAAGTGAATTACCTTCCCGATGCCACCAAAGAACTCTATTATCTTTACGATAAACCGTCTGGTAACACTTTTATTGATAATCGTGACGCCATGCATCAACGAGGATGGACAGGTTTCAGAATCAATGGTCAGCTAAATGGTATTGATATTCAAGGGAAAGGACAAATTCCATTTACATTTAGTCACATGAAAAATCATACACCATGGATGCAAATCGATAGCCGAAATGATACACTGGCAATTGACCACGTTTCTGGATCCGCTTTTCTGGATTCTCAGGAAAACGTGGTCGCTTCCTTACCTAACTTATCGCTTTTTAAAGGCATGTCGCGTCCCTGGACCGGAATTCATACATTGGACGTGATCCGAAGAGATGCAGCGATGCAACAATTATGGTTTAACACCGAAATCGACACAACCACCTTAAAATCAATAATTAGTGTTGATTTTAGTCACCAGGGTATTCGAGGTAATATTGAATATCACGTTGATTTGGAAAAAGATCTTCTTGATAAAATTGTCATTATAAGCGATAGTTTGTCAGGCGAAATAATGTTTGAATACTTACAAGATATGCCCGGAAATGACTTTAACTCGCCGCAATTAGTGGTAGATTCTCAGGGATTCAATGATGAATCACACTATGGGGTTTTATGGCCAATAGAATTGGCTAATCTTGTAAAATAAATACTGATCGATGTTTGCATGAGCATCAACCTTTAGTTCGTGAGTTGGAAAATGTGTAGACTTACCACTATCGTCGTAGCTCTCACAGCATGCGCAATCTCCCTTTGTGCGTGGCCGCAATTTGTCTGCGCAATTGATGAAGAATATCATGTAAATATCGATAATGATTTTGATGTCTGCCAAGAGTTTTCAGGGCTTTCGCGCGAAGACGGATTCCCCTCTATTCAGTGTGCTATCGATGAAGCAGGCGATTATGATACGATCTTCGTTTGGCCAGGTGTTTACCATGAAGAATTAGATTTTCAAGGTAAAAAGATCAGAATCACAAGTGGTTCAGCTCCCCCAATCATTGCAGCTCCAGACCCTAATGCCATTGGTGTCACTTTTTTCACTGGTGAAAATAATGAATGCGTCTTATCCCATGTCATCCTAGCAGGTTTTGAAACAGCGATTCTTTGCGTTGGCACATCACCTCTGATTGAGCATGTCACCGTCGCTGAAAACAACGTAGGGTTGAACTCACAATTTGGTTCATCGCCATATGTTCGTAACAGTATCTTTTGGTTCAACGGTAGTGATGATATTTTTGGCATTGGCCCAGTTGTTGAATATAGCTGCATTGAAAACGGATACGCAGGCACTGGCAACATTACGGATGATCCATTAATGGAAAATCCTTTTGCTGGCGAATATCAACTATTATCCGAAGAAGGGCGAGCTATATTAATCGATGATTTTGATGAGTTAATTATTGAATATGAATTCGACCAGGATACAAGTCCATGCATTGATGCTGGTGACCCATTTGATAATCCAACTGATGAATGGCAACCCAGCGGCGGCCGTGTGAACATGGGAGCCTATGGTAATACCCCACTCGCTAGCCTCTCATTAAACCCCTGGCCAAATCCTGCTGATATCAGTTTTGATGGTACTGTTGATTTAGATGATTATTACATTTTGGTTGAAAGTTGGTTGGCAGGTTATTGCTTTGAAGAAGGATGTGAAGCAGATATCAACAAAGATGATTTTGTAAATATGTTAGATTTTTCCATACTCATGGATGAATGGCTATGGGAGGCGATATGGTTTTAATTAAAACAATCGCCTGTAGAATTCGGAGAGGATTCACTCTTGTTGAAATGATGGTGGTCATTTCAATTCTTGGCCTGGTTTTAGCTATCTTACTGCCCGCTCTAGGTGCCGCACGAACAAAAGCTCGGGATGTCATCAATACTGTAAATCAGCGAGATATTGCAAATGATGTCACTTCATTTAGCTTTGATAATAATGATTTTTATCCTGAATCTGTCGCCACCATCGGCTTAGATGACAACTGGCGTTGGCAAGAACCAAGATTAATCATTGGATTTGAACGTCGAACGGCTCAAACCCATCGTGCGATGAGCGAATATTTATCTGATTATTCAGACAACCCTGATAAATTTCAAAGCCCTAATATTCCTTATAAATTTAAACAGCTTGAACAGGCATGGGCCGCAGGTGATCAATGGGATAATCCACTCACACCCATGTCAACAGATCCTATGCTGGGTACCTATAATTACCTATGGAATTACAAAGGGTATTTGCCCGAATTTGACAATGTCTTTAATGGCCCTAGAGGTTCTAGTAATCCATCAGGTCATAGCGATTTATTGATTACCGATTACTTCGGATATGATCACTGGTTGAATCCTACCGCATTCAGCAGTTGCAAAAAAATCCCAAATGGCTCCCCAGAGCCGGAAACGTGGGTTGCTCCATCTTACTGGTCAAAGCCTGTTCCAATTGATGAAGAAACACTTGAACCTCTACAGCCGATTGAATTGCCAGAAATGAAGTTTACGGCAACGTTTATTGATACGCACGTTGAAAAATTCTCTCTAACAGAAGCAACCTCACTTCAGGTATCGATCACACCTGATGGCAGCACCCCCTACCCAGAAGGTTTAGGTGTTGGTGATATCATCTTACCTCGTGAAGGTCTTCGCTAAATATCTATTTGAAACTATCAAGTATAATTAGTTCCGTTTTTTCATATTGAAATTTATGCTGGTATGAAAAATAAAAACACAGAGAACGCAATGTTCAATGAGGCGTGTGTAGTAGGATGGGTTCAAAATCAGCTAATGAAAGCACTGCATCCTCTGCGAATTAATCATGTAAAAAAGCATGTTATTTTTGTGGGAGATTTTTAGAATAAAAGACGCAGTGTTAACCACTGCGCCTTTTTTGTAAGTAACATTTCATTTCACCCAAACCATTTCCCGATCTCCCAACCGCTGTTTTCCCACATTCTTAGTTCAGCTTATAAATGAAATTAATACTTACATCATCCTGGTGTGTAGCTCCAGAATGTTTGCTGGTGAAAAGAATCCAACCAGACCAACTTCCCCTGGCCTTCTCCCATATTCCGTTACCATTAGAATTCTCTAATGGTATCTCGACCGGCCCGGGACCTTTTTTACTTATCAATGGATATAAGATTTCCTGGAGAGAATACTCTATACCCGACCTTTAGTGCAAGCTATTGCTTACACTATTTTTATCGGCGAGTTCGAGCATCAGTTTAAGAAGATAATTTATTTTTATAACAACATGAATAACTGTAGCAACAATGGTTTATAAGCATATTATAACAATGTCTTTAACTCAACTTTTTGAAACAAATGCGCCATTTGAGCTAGCCCTCTTTTTAACCCCACAGTAAATAGTTCCGATAATTAATTGGACGCTTGTTTCATCTACCACAAAAAAAGGCTGCCAACCTAAAAGTTAACAGCCTTATCTTTATAAGTTCTTATTCAGACGAATATCAGGTTGACTGGGATACCTCAGCAGGCTCACCAGTTTGTTCACCACTATCATCTGACTTAGGTACAAATGAAGGTTCAAAACCAAGCTTGTCGCCATCGACAACAACTTTCACATGGTTCATGTCCTGGAATTTTCCGCGAAGGATATCTTCACTTAATGGATCTTCCACAAAACGTTCAATCGCACGTCGAAGTGGTCTGGCACCATAATCAGGATCAAAGCCTTTTTCGATCAAGAAATCTTTTGCCTCTTGCGTGATTTCAACATCAAGCCCTTTCTGACTTACTCGCTTAAAGACTTTAGATAGCTCAAGCTCGATAATGCCAGTAAGGTCTTCACGTGTCAATGACTTGAAGACAATCAGATCATCCAGACGGTTAATAAATTCTGGACGGAAATGGCGTTCAACTTCTTTCTTGAGAAGCTCCTGCATTTTCTCGTAATTGGCTTCTTCGGTTCGTTTACCAAACCCAAAACCAGATTCGCTTTTAATATATTCTGCACCAATATTACTGGTCATAATTAAAATAACATTTCTGAAATCAACATGACGACCATAACTATCCGTCAAACGCCCTTCTTCCATAATCTGAAGGAGCATGTTGTTCACATCGGGGTGAGCTTTTTCAATCTCATCTAAAAGAACAACCGCATAAGGACGACGACGAATCTGTTCGGTCAATTGGCCACCCTCTTCATACCCAACATATCCTGGAGGGGCACCAATCAAACGTGACACATTATGTTTCTCCATGTATTCACTCATGTCCATTTGGATAAGAGCGTCATCATCACCAAACATAAATTCCGCCAGTGCACGAGCCAATAAAGTTTTACCAACACCAGAAGGCCCCAGGAAGATAAAACTACCCATAGGACGATTGGGGTCTTTCAACCCACTACGACTACGTCGTACACTTTTTGATATCGCAGTAATCGCCGTGTTTTGGCTAACCACACGTTTGTGCAATTCATCTTCAATTTCAAGTAGACGTGCCATTTCTTCTTTTTCTAGTCGCGTCAATGGAATACCTGTGATATTACTGACCACTTCAGCAATCACTTCTTCATCAACAACACCATCCACTTCATTGGACTTTTCACGCCAATCTGATTGCAGCTCATTTTTCTCCTGTGATAATGTTTGAGCTTTATCACGCAAATCAGCAGCACGTTCATAATCAGCGTTTTTAACAGCTTCATCTTTCTCTACTTGCAAGCGTTCGATTTCCAATTCCAACTCAGTTAAATCTGGTGGCTTGGTCATACTTTTTAATCGTATGCGAGCTCCAGCCTCATCAATCACATCAATCGCTTTGTCAGGAAGACAACGCCCGGTGATATAGCGACTAGACAACTCAACAGCTTGACGTAATGCTTCATCCACCATGCGAACACGATGGTGAGCTTCGTAACGATCACGAAGTCCTTTAAGAATTTCAAATGCTTCAGATTTGTTTGGCGGTTCAACCAAAATCGTTTGGAATCGTCGCTCTAAAGCACTGTCTTTTTCAATATATTTTCGATACTCATCTAATGTGGTTGCACCAATACATTGGATTTCGCCACGAGACAAGGCAGGTTTCAATACATTTGATGCATCGATAGCACCTTCAGCACCACCAGCACCGACCAATGTATGCAATTCGTCAATGAAAAGAATAACATTCTTTGCACGACGAACTTCATTCATTACGGCTTTAATGCGTTCTTCAAATTGTCCACGATATTTTGTACCCGCTACCATCATAGCAAGATCTAAAACGACCAAGCGTTTACCGCTAAGAATTTCAGGTACTTCATATTTAACAATATTCTGTGCCAAACCTTCAACGATCGCCGTTTTACCAACACCTGCTTCACCTAAAAGAACAGGATTGTTTTTGGTACGACGACATAAAATCTGAATCACACGTTCAATTTCTTCAGCACGACCAATCACAGGATCTAACTGACCTTGTGAAGCGAGCTCAGTCAAATCACGACCAAAGCTATCCAATGCAGGGGTTTTACTTTTGGCATTTTTATTTCCATTAGCACCACGTTCTCCACGTTGCGAAGAAGAACTACCACCTACGCCATCTTCAGCTTCAAGCCCTGCACCTAGAAGGTTCAAGACTTCTTCGCGAACTTCTTCGAGCTTTAGACCCAAGTTCATTAAAACCTGAGCAGCAACGCCATCTTGCTCACGTAATAATCCTAATAGCAAATGCTCTGTCCCCACATAATTGTGATTCAAAGCACGTGCTTCTTCAATTGCATATTCAATGACTTTCTTTGCACGCGGGGTCTGCGGCAGCTTGCCCATCGTAACCATATCCGGGCCACTTTTTACAAGCTTTTCAACTTCCAGACGGACTTTACGCAAATCAACATCTAGATTTTTTAAGACATTTGCCCCTACGCCACTGCCTTCTTTTACCAGTCCCAACAATATATGTTCTGTACCAATATATTCATGGTTAAAACGTTGGGCTTCCTGGTTAGCCAGTGCCATGACTTTACGGGCTCGATCAGTAAATCTTTCAAACATGAAGAATCTCCGCTACCAAATTAGCTATTTTATTATCCATAATGTTATTCTATTCAGGCTAATCTGAAAGATCAAGTTGAATTGAATTCCAGACCTCATCTTGTGATAAAATTTTCTAGCGCAATTATTGCGCTATTCCCTGTCGCCTTAACGACTTGGGATATATAACCTATCGGCTCAGATCTCGACAGAGATTCGTGCAAAACCAGTGAAAACAGAAAAAAAAGTCTGAATCTATTTGTCCGACCTATAGTTAAGGGCAGACACGATTAACACGCGTCTGCCCTTCATTTGTCTATCCAGAAACTAACAGTTCACTAAAAAATCAGTTATTTGGACTTTCTAATAAAAGATCATCCTAACGATTTTTTAGAAATATCAGGTTTAGTCTGATAATCTTAACCACCTAAATGTAACATTTCGGCTATGACTGGTGAATATTTGACCACCAAACCAGCAAAAACCACCGAGACCATACTCATCAATTTAATGAGAATATTCAGGCTTGGTCCGGATGTATCTTTAAATGGATCACCCACTGTATCACCAACAACCGTGGCTTTGTGATTATCGCTCCCTTTACCATCTAGCTCACCTGTTTCAATATACTTCTTGGCGTTATCCCAAGCACCACCTGCATTGGCCATAAAGATAGCGACAGCAAAGCCACTGGTTAATCCACCGGCTAATAACCCCATCACGCCCGGGACACCTAATACCAGGCCAACCAGAATAGGAATAGCAATAGCTAATAAAGAAGGAACAACCATTTCTTTTTGTGCGCCTGATGTTGAAATCGCGACACAGTTTGCGTAATCAGGCAAATCTTTTCCTTCAAATTGAACTGGTTCTCGAGGCCAATTTTCACAATCATCAGCATACGCTTGATCGTGACCTTGACTCTTGAGATACTCTTTCATCTTTTCAAACTGACGACGACATTCAAGCATCATGCTATAGGCGGCACGACCAACAGCCTGCATGGTCAAGCTACAAAATAGAAACGCAAGTAGTACACCTGCAAACATCCCACATAACACTTTAGGGTTCATCAATGTTACGTTGTAGTAACTCATATTTTGAGCAACACTGGCCTTCTTACTCGAAACCAAACTCAAATGATTTCCATCGATCACCATATTTTGCACCCATGCGCTATCTTTCATGCCAGGTGTGAGCAACGATGAAACTTTATCACCAGGTTGAAGTTCAACTTTGCCTGCCAGATCATCTCTATTCAACCAAAGCAAGGATTGAAAATCTGCTTCAGATGTGCCTTCATTGGTTTTCTGTGCAAACATGCCATGGCCCATATAATACATTTCGCCAACGCCAACCGCGGCATCGGTTCCAGCATCCACGCGCTGTTCGATCACATAACTCATGGCATGACGATTTTGACCGACACGCACCTGATCAACATAAGCAGCTAACAATGCGAGTGCTGTTAATGCAGCAGAACCAATCGCAAAACCTTTACCAGTCGCAGCAGTGGTATTTCCTAAGGAATCTAATGCATCGGTACGTTCTCGAACTTGAGGTTCCAGCCCTGACATTTCAGCATTACCACCTGCATTATCAGCAATCGGTCCATAAGCATCCGTTGCCAGTGTAATCCCTAATGTCGCCAACATACCAATCGCGGCAATACCAATTCCATAAAGTCCCATCATGAATTCCTGGCCACCGCCAGCTAAGGTAAATGAGCCCATAATCGCAATGATAATAATTATCAAGGATGCCCAGGTGGATTTCATACCTTCGGCAATCCCTGCAATAATCACAGTCGCGGCACCCGTTCGAGCTTGTTCAGCAATCGACTGTGTCGGTTTGTATTCATAACTTGTGTAATATTCTGTAAATTTACCAATCGCAATCCCACCTGCCAAACCAACAACAACGGCCCCGGCAACACCCCACCAGCGAATGGCTTCAACATCACCTAGAACCATTTTGCAAACCACAAACGCTGCAATCGCAATACAAAAAGAGGCAAACCACACCCCTTTTTCAAGAGCAACCATTAACTGGCTCATATTGGCACCTTCTTTAGTTTTCACCACAAAGACACCAAGAATAGATAAGATAATCCCAATCCCTGCCATGATCATTGGAACGGATAATAACTTCAACGCCATGCTGTCATCTTGACCACCCGCAATTGTCGTTGAAGCAGCAACACCTAAAGCAATCGTTGCAAGAATTGAGCCATAATATGATTCATATAAATCGGCCCCCATACCAGCAACATCACCGACATTATCTCCAACGTTATCAGCAATAGCAGCAGGATTACGAGGATCATCTTCAGGAATACCCGCTTCTACTTTACCTACCAAATCAGCTCCGACATCAGCTGCTTTTGTATAAATTCCACCACCTACACGAGCAAACAATGCTTGTGTACTTGCCCCCATACCGAAGGTTAACATCACTGCAGATAATTCACTCAATGACATGGAAAAACCTTCAACTATACTTGGAGCCAAATACCGTAAGACTAAAAACCAACATGAGACATCCAGAAGGGCAAAACCAACAACAACCAGCCCCATGACTGCTCCTGCACGGAAAGCAACAATCAAACCATCGTTTAAACTTTTACGTGCACCAGCAGCGGTCCTGTGAGCCGCTTGAGTCGCTATTTTCATTCCAAACCAGCCACTTAGCCCACTTAGTAATCCAGCAGATAGAAACGCAAATGGCACTAATTTGTGCTGCACCTTAAGTCCAAATGACAAGATCATCAATAAAACACAAATAATGACAAAAACGACTGCGACCACTTTATATTGTTGTTTTAAGTACGCCATTGCGCCTGTACGTACATAACTAGCAATCTGCTGCATTAGTGGCTCACCTTCATCTGCTTTCATCACACCAGTATAGAAATTACGAGCCATGATTAAAGCACACACCGCCCCAATTGGCGCAATCCACCATAATATAGGTAACTTAGCATCTCCACTGCCTGCTTCTGCTAATAGAGCAGAGAAAGCAAGTGCCGCTTCCTGTCCAGCCAATAGACACTGGCTACTGAATAGCATGATACCTGTAGCAAACAATCCACTAAGAATCCTAACCTTCATTTGCGCAACCCGCCTTCCAAAATGAAAATAATTTTGATGTAATTCTACCATTAAAATTCATGGAAAAATTAAAAGAAATGGTACGACCGACCTGATCAATCGTCATTGGGACAGGGTCATACACCCCGTTATCATGGTATGAATTATTAAACTCAGACTTAATCAAACCTCGTTAACCCTTAACAAATAATACTTTAAGGCAAATTGCCCTATAGCTAAATATTAAGCGTTTAATTGAGATGCCGGGTTAGCCAGTGGTTCGACGTGCACGACGACGACGCTTTTCCGATGGCTTTTCATAGTAGCTCTGACGCTTGATATCTTTGATCAGACCTTCTTTTTCACACATCTTCTTAAAACGCTTCATCATCTGCTGGATCGACTCGCCGCTACGAGCTTTGACTTTAATCATTCTGTCTCCAATTGTTTCCTAAAACACATTCTGTCATATAGTAAAGTTTAGTAGTGTATTGAATATTCTACCAACTTCAAGGAAAACCAGCAGATAATTTTCACTTTTTTTCGCCAAATAGATTACAGAGAAACACCTATTTTCTTGACCAGTTTATCATATTTATAATGCGTTTCAAACAAAAAGTTTATAAATCAGGGCTCTAAAGCGGTATTTCCACTTAAACCCACAACTCTATTACCATCGGCATATCGCCTAACTTAATCTGAATCCAATTACGCCAACGACAACAAATTATTGAAAATGCTGGGTTTCTTAATGTTGGTAAAACTCTTTATCGTCCAACCAGGGAGAATATATTATTAAAACAATGGCAAAAATCACTAATTCACTAGATTTTTCCAAATTCTGGAGCTAAGGTGATGTTGTCGTAAATGTTAAGGATAACGACATGGTGATTTTGATGAGCGAAATACAAGCAAACCCAATTGAAGTCAGGCCGGCCAACTTCTCAGACGCCCAACCAATTATTGATTTATACCCAGAAATCGACCGAAAAATGTTTAATTTCATCCAAAGGGCTGTCTCCTCGAGAAACTGCTATGTCGGGTTAATCAACAAACAACAACATGCCTTTGGCATCATGGAATACGACTTCTTTGATTTCGCCTTTATCCACTCACTGTATGTCGCACCAGATGCTCGCCGCCAAGGACTGGCTACCGCTCTAATTCGTTTTATGGAATTAAATTGCAAGTCGGGCAAATTATTTACACGTATCAGCCAGTCAAATTTACCTGGCCATACGCTTTTAAAAAAGATGAATTATTTGGAGGCTGGAGAGATTTCTAATCTCTATGACAACGCTAACAAAAAGGATCTTTTTTATTATAAACCACTGAATTAACCCCTCGAGCCATGCTTACAGAACAACATATTGACGAATGCTTGAAAAAATATTAGTATCGATACTCTGTAGAAAATTGATACGACAGGACGAATCAGGCAGGATTAGATAGATGGATATTGAAGCTTTAAACAACGAATTCGCAATCGAAAACCATATCAGCTTTAGTAACGGTCCGGGTAATTTACCTATTGCAACAATCTCAAACCCTCATGCCGAAGCAACCATTTCTCTGCAAGGTGCACATGTCACCTCCTTCACACCTAAAGGCCATGAACCGATACTCTGGGTAAGTGATAATGCTCTATTTGAAAACGAAAAAGCTATTCGCGGCGGCATCCCATTGTGCTGGCCCTGGTTTGCATACGAAACAGAAAATTCAGATAAAAAGCCATCGCATGGGTTCATTCGAAATGTCATGTGGAACGTCTTGGGCACCTCCATCGTTGGCGATAAAACTCAGCTAAAATTAGGCTTGAGCGATACACCTGAAACGCATTCCATGTTTCCAAGTACGTTTGATCTCATTGTGAATATCACTGTCGGCGAAGCGTTAAAAGTGGAATTAAAATCCTGTAACAATTCCGATCAACCCTTTACCTATAGCGGTGCTTTACACAGTTATTTAGCCATTAGCGATATCAACAAAATAAAAATTACAGGGCTTGAGGATGTCTCATTCATAGATAAAACGGATAGCGACAAAAAGAAAAAACAGAACGGGCCGATCGCGATCGATTCCGAAACAGATCGCATCTACGATAAACCTAATGCCGAGTGTATCATCGAAGATCCCGGCATGAATCGAAAAATTGTCATCACCAATAAAGGGGCAAGTTCGGCGGTCGTCTGGAACCCATGGCAAGATCGCGCCAAAGAAATTACCGATTTTGGTGACGAAGAATACACCAACATGGTTTGCGTGGAAGCGGCCATCGCGGGCGGAAACACTGCCCAGGTCAACCCATTTGGGATGCACAGCCTGCGAACCTATATTTACGCTGAGCCATTAGACTAATGCTTCAGTGCCTGGCTGGCAGATTTTACAATTATTTTACAAACACCTTACGAGTGTCTGACCACTTCTTTTCTCTTATATTCGATAATAGTGATAGACAGGTTGGTGAATACCTGCAAGAAAGAACCTCTATCATATAGGAGAACTCTGATGAAAAAACGGTTGATCTATCTTTTAAGCACATTTGTCTTATTTGCTCTAAACACATCTCACCTTAAAGCGGAAATCAACAGTGAAAGCTTGCAGCTAAATACTGCCATGAATCAATCCATACTCAAAGCAGATGAAAAACATACAGCCTATATTAGAGTAGGTTTAACGGGCTTATCAATTGAGAACCCTAGTGATCGTGCCCCACTCAACATTGCCATTGTAATTGACAAATCTGGTTCCATGAGTGGTGACAAAATGCATAAAGCACTAGATGCTGCCATCATGGCCATCGATAAACTCAGCAGCAAAGATATCGTATCGATCATTGCCTATGATTCAACCGTACAGGTCATTGTGCCGGCCACAAAAGTTTCAGATAAAGATTTTATCTTTAACCAAATTCGCCAAATTTCAGCTAGTGGTAACACAGCGCTTTTTGCTGGTGTTAGCAAAGGGGCTCATGAAATGCGAAAATTTCTCGCAGAGAACATGGTTAATCGCCTAGTATTATTGTCTGATGGTTTGGCGAATGTTGGACCATCATCGACGAGTGAACTAGGCAAATTAGGTTCTTCACTCGTCAAAGAAGGTATCTCTGTTACAACAATAGGTCTTGGCATGGGGTACAATGAAGATCTAATGACACAGTTAGCCTTTAATTCAGATGGCAGTCATTATTTTGCAGAACAGGCCTCAGATTTGGCACGTGTGTTTGAAGATGAATTTGGACGTGCTCTTTCCGTCGTTGCCCAGGAGATTCATGCAGAAATTAAGTGCCATCCGGGAATTCGCCCTATTAGAGTCTTAGGTCGTGACGCTGAGATCACAGGACAACATGTTCGCGTTTTTATTAATCACCTCTATGACCAAGATGAAAAATATGTTTTACTGGAAGTTGAAATTCCGGCCGGTCGAGATAACCAAAGCCAAAAAATCGCAGACATCACAGTTGATTATGATAATCTAAAAGCGAATTCTCGAAACAAACGCCAAAGCCAAGTTCGAATAATGTACTCAAAAAACTCACAAAAAGTCGAAAATAGTATTAGTAGAGATGTTATGATTAATGTTATTGAGCAGATTGCCGTTGAAAGAAATAAACGCGCATTAAAACTACGCGACGCTGGCCAAATCGCTCCGGCAAAGAAAATATTAATTGAAAATAAACAGTTCCTATATGAATCCGGAGGAACTTATAACTCACCAGCATTAATTGGCTATTCTCAAGCCCAAGAAGAAGATGCGCAAAACATTGATGGTGAAGACTGGGATCGACAAAGAAAAGTCATGCGAAAAGAGCAATTCCAACGCTCAACTCAACAAAAGAGTAAATCATCTATAAAAAAGAGGAAATCCAAAAAATAAGCTTAAGGACATCATGAATTGAAACCCAAGTTGATTATTATCTTTCTGCTCATAGTGCTATTACCTTTGGCCTTGTTGGTTTGGCTGGGGTTGCGCGTGGCAAACTATGAGCAGAAAGAAACTCAACGTCAATTTGAGCAGCTTTTACAAAATCGCCTTTCAGATATTGATCAAAATATCATAAACTTTTTAGAACAGCGGCAACGCGAACTACAACAACTGACAAAAACATCAAACTACGACATCGCTTCTTTACGAAATATTGTTCGCGATAATCCAATCATCACTCAAATGTTTTATTTAGACCAAGAGGGTAACTTGCAATACCCAACACAAACAAACACGCTCAACAAAGCTGAAACAACATTCCTTGAAAGAGCCAGAGAGATTTTTGCTAGTAATAAACTCATGGAACAATCCATCGTCAATGATAATGACAATCCCACCCTCTCTGATTCATCCAGTTATATGGTTGCAAAAAAGCGTGCACCGCAAAAACCTCAGACAAGATTTTTTTATGCAGAAAGCCAGAAAGATGAAACTGAAAATACAGAAGAATCTTATAGCCTTGGCTTTAGCAATCAAATGCCAAATCGCCAAAAGATGGCCACATTAGATCAGTCGCAAGGATGGTATGTGTGGTATTGGTCTACGGCACTTCATTTAATGTACTGGCAAAAATTACCATCAGGTCAGATTATCGGTGCGGAACTCGATAATGTACGATTGGCATCAGATATTATAGGGATCTTACCAGCTACTCAATCATCTGCCAAAAGTACCATTGAAGGCTGCATCCGTTTAACCAACCCATTAGGCGACTCACTCTATCAATGGGGCCCCCACAATCCTGAAATTTATGAACAACCCCTAACGTCAAAAACGTTAAGTTATCCACTCAATCTATGGCAACTGGATTACTATTTCCCTATTGCACAATTACTCGGCACACAAAAATCTTTGGCCTTTAATATTATTGCCGCCTTGGCAGTATTAACGATTGCCTTAATAAGTCTGGCTATCTTTTTCTACCGCGAAAGTTGTCGTGATATTCGTCAAGCGAGTCAACGTGTCAGCTTTGTCAATCAAGTATCTCACGAACTCAAAACCCCTCTTACCAATATTCGTATGTATGCAGAATTGATGGAAGGTACACTGAGTGATGAAGATGAAAAATCAAAAAAACATCTCAATATCGTCGTATCAGAAAGCCAGCGACTCAGTCGTCTCATTGGAAACATTTTAAATTTCAGTCGCAAAGAACGAAATAAACTAACAATTCATCGCAGCAACGGCACTATCGATGATGTTATCAAAGTTGTGATGGATCATTTTAAGCCAAGTTTTGATACACATGACATAGAGATTCATGCCGATCTCAATGCAACTCAACTCGTAAGCTTTGACCATGATGCCTTGGAGCAAATATTGGGCAACCTTTTTAACAACGTTGAAAAGTACGCTAAGCAAGGTAAAGTAATGCATATATCCAGCAGGCAAGATCATGAGTCAACAACGATGAAAATTTGGGACCATGGCCCTGGTATACCGTCCAGAAAAGCAGAGAAAATTTTCGCTCCCTTCTTTCGCATCAGCGACAAAATCCAAGAAGGGGCTTCAGGAACAGGTATTGGCCTAACCATCGCTCAAGAACTAGCTCGAATGCATTCGGGTGATCTAAAACTTCTTGAGAGCAAAACGGGTGCCCTATTTCAAGTAACGCTAAAAACACCCATAGCGAAGGAAAAACAATTATGAAAATTCTCATCGCCGAAGATGACCCACATATTCTCGAAGGGCTTGCCGAAATCTTTCAATCGGAAGGCTATACAACCATTACCGCCGGTAATGGCGCAGATGCATTAAATCTATATGCTCAAGAAAGTCCTGATTTCATCTGTCTTGATGTGATGATGCCAGAAAAAAGCGGTTATGATGTGTGCCGCGAAATACGAAAAACCAATCAGAAAATCCCTGTTATTTTCATCAGTGCCAAATCAGAAGAAATCGATAAAGTCGTTGGCCTGGAATTGGGTGCCGATGATTACATCACCAAACCCTTCGGCGTCAAAGAAGTCGCGGCACGTATTCGATCAGTGACAAGACGGTATTTGGCGACAAGCAAAGCAGAGGAATCAGATACATCGTTTGTAATGCAGGATTTGGAAATATTTCCCAATAAATTGCGAGCTCAAAGAAAAGATGATTCCATTGATCTAAGCCTGCGGGATATACAAATCCTAATAATCCTGCATCAACATCAAGGACAAGTCATTGACCGCAACACACTCTTTAACAAAATCTGGGGCCTGGATCATATGCCTAACAGTCGAACTCTCGACCAACACATATCACAACTTAGAAAAAAAATAGAACTCGACCCCAAGAACCCAACCATCATCCAAACCGTCCATGGTGCAGGCTATCGCTATGAAAATTAATTACATTCTAATATTGATATTTTTCATAGGATTTAACACGGGATGCATTAACTACCACGATGCAGAATTAATGAATAAAAAAGTCAATTCAAATCTACTTGGTGGCCCACTTAAACCATTTAAAGCTAAAACCCGCATAGCATACCAGCCATATCTAAATTCAAATAATTATGTGACTTGGTATATCAAAGGAACGCCATGGCGACCAAGTCTTTTACCTCTCCGATACCAACTAAGCTTGGATACAAATTACGAATACTTAATAGAAGGTGATTTCATTGAACAAAATTACGGCTCAATTACCATATTTTTACATAATCCCCCAATAAAGCTAAATAATAAACCAAAAAGTTAATTACTCTTTTTTATCACGCTGAAGGAAGATTTCTCGAATTTCGCGTAGAGGATACCCCGTATCGTTTAATTTTTTGATCAGCTTGACCCGCTCGATCACTTCCCCACCAAATAATTGCTGTCCACTATCACTACGTTTTGTGGGCTCAATCAGCCCGACCAATAAATAATATTGTAAAGATTGCTTGGAGACTCCGGCAAGCTCTGCCGCTTCACTGATGCGAACAAGGCTTTCAGAGTCATTTTGTTTTTCGTTATTGTCCACTAAAAATCAAACAGAGATTTTTTCTCAATCTGAATATTCGCCTGATACGATTTATATTCCAATCGTAGAATCTCACTTTCACTAAATTGCTGATATTCATCACAACGTACCAGCCCGATATAATGCGGCAACATTAAACCACAAGCATCTTTCTGGTAGTTTTTCACATTTGCACCCAAATAAGTATATTGACGATGTCCGTTAACCGTAGACATCCAAAACTTTAACCAAACACGATCAACCAGATTGGTTTCCGAATCCACCCAAACAACCATTTCATCGATTTCATTAAAAATGGATCGAGGCACAGGCCGATTAAGAATTTTTCCGCTCATGACAATTTTGTGTGAAACACGCCCACCTCGTCGCTCAAGCCCAGCATAAGATAAATCCCATCCATCGCGCAATAGACCAAAACATTGGCTGACACTTTGCGAGATCAACGCTAACTTAATCCCAGCTCCATATAAAACATCTTTATCCTGTTCTGGCTGATCTTCTTTATGTTCCACATACATTTGAACCTGAGACTCCGGGGTTAGATTTTCAACCCAATTCCCATCAGGCGACTGAGTCACAGAAATCATCGAAGGAGAAATTTTTGGTGTATAAATATGTCTCTGATTTAAAAAGGTTTCACCGCCATCTATATCCTGCGTCGTTGCCAATATTCTGGCTTCCAATGAAGCGACCTTTGACCAGGTCGAAAACCCTCCACTGCTTTCAATATTTGATCGAATGACATCATGAAGCTCACGATCACCAATGAGTCCCAGCCCTAATGCTTTGGAAAACTCCTTACCACAGCCAGGTAAAATGGCAACCATTGCTACAAGCAATAAAATCTTTAACTTCATACTATCAAAAGAAATACGCTGATTCATACTTATATCTCCGAAGGTAAATTAATCGCCGTTGAGGTCAAGTAACGGCTTTAGGTCTAATAGTGTACTCTAAATAGGTAAATTATGCAAAAACGAATTGAGATGGTCCTAAATGGAAATTAAGTAGAAAAATCAGCCTTCTTTAAGCTCTTTTTCGCCAAAGACATCTGCAGTAAATAATAAAACATCCGTATCAGCCTCTTTCCAGGCATCCGGACTTAAAAAAGCTTTATCGGCGCAACATCTAGTCAAAAATTCCTCTTTGGACCAACCTGTTTCAGTAGCAACCTGGGGCAAAAAACACCCGCTATTATTTCCTTTAATAATGTATATACCATGTACCCCCAACTCTAAACTCAAAGGATCATCCGTCTTGACCAATGGACTCAACACGGATATTTCCAAATCGATCTCAGCCAGTTCGTTTACCGTCACAGGATTCATTCGAAATCTATGATCCTGAGTAGATGCAATGGCCATGTCTCGGACAGTTTTCAAGAGCCCCTGGCTGGATTGAAAATTTCCAATACAGCCTCGCAAATGACCATGATTATGCATCGTAACAAAACAGCCTCGCTTTTCATTAAAGACAGGATCTTCTGATGTAAATTCACTAACAGGCTCCCCTTTAACTGCCATCTCTACAACCCGCCGAGCAACCTCCAATAATGAGGTCTTTTGATCATCTGAAAGCTGGTCTGCCACTTAGTCTCTCCTGTCGTTTATAAAAGATATTTTACTATAACGAAACCACCAACTAACAGTATCACAAATAATAAACTTAGCAAATTAAAATACTTGTTAACAAATGGTTCTATCTTATGGCCAAATATCCCGAATAAACCAGCAACTAGAAAAAAGCGTGCTGCCCGCCCCACAGCTGAAGCAATAACAAACATTGGAAAATTAATCATGAATGCCCCCGCAGTAATCGTAATAATTTTATAGGGGATTGGCGTAAAGCCGGCTGTGAATACGATCCAGAAAGACCAGGTTTCATAGACGTTTTTCATTTCCATGAAGCTTGCTTCATTAAATTTTGGAATATATTTAAAGAAGAATTGTGCAAAAGCAGTAAAATCTTGCCCTTGGCCTTGCCACCAAAGAAAATATCCGATGCAATACCCAGCAATACCCCCCAAAATTGAAGCAATAGAACAATTCGTCGCAAAAACCCACCACCTCTTGCGATCACCTAATGATAATGGCGCTAAAAGAACATCTGGAGGTATTGGGAAAAATGATGATTCCGCAAAAGAAAGAATAAACAGAGCTAATGCGCCATAAGGTGTGTGTGCCCATGCCAAGACCCAGTCATACATCCGCCGATGTATATGCCAGAAAGGCACTTTATCTACTTGTTGTGGTGTATCTGATTGTTGATTAGTCTCCATATGTCCTTCTTCTACTTTGTTATGAACTTGAAAATCGACTCAACTTCTCTTATCGTCAAAAGTTAGAATAATAATTAGATCCTTGACCCAAACGAAAAATTAATTTATAATAGAAAATTACATAACAATTAGCCTGTAACTCTAAATAGTCCATTCGGGCTATAGGCCTTGTATCTTATCGTAAATGTCTTAATTTAAAAGTGTTATGCAATAATGGAAACTGAGGAGTATTGGTGAGTAGTTCCATTCTGAAAACACTGGATCAAACTGAAAAGTCTAGTAAAATTCAGTTTAAATCCCCAGCTAAAGTTAATTTGAGCCTGATTGTCAAAGATAAACTAGACACTGGTTATCATGAACTATCTTCGATCATGGCGACAATTGACCTATATGACGATCTTCGCATCGCACGCGCATCCCGTCAGGGAATCCATCTGAAATGCAGCGGAATTCACAGCCCAGCTGATCAAACGAATTTAGTTTATAAGGCTGCCAACCTCATTTGTCAATACACAGAAATCTCACCTGGCATAGAAATTACACTCCATAAGCGTATCCCAATTGGTGCAGGCCTGGGTGGCGGCAGTTCAAACGCAGCATTTACTCTCATTGGGATTAACCAATTATTCGAGCTAGGACTAACCAACCAGGAGTTAATGCAATTAGCTTCACAACTGGGCAGTGACGTTCCTTTTTTCCTTAAAGGCCCTGTTGCATTATGTGAAGGTCGTGGCGAAATTGTCACCCAACTTTCGCAACGTTGCACGAGTAGCCTTCTGCTTGTTTTTCCAGATATTCATTGTTCAACAGGTGATGTCTACCAAAACTTCAAGCATGACAAACAACAAACCCAACAAATGACAAACAAAGTAACTTCCTGCCTAGATGCAGGCGATCTTAACCAACTTGTACGACTTGGACTTAACAACCTTGAGACTTCTTGCTTCGAACTGTTCAATCAACTAACTCAACTCAAAGATCAATTAAAGGAATTTCAGCCAAATCCCGTATGTCTTTCAGGCAGCGGCTCAACGCTATTTATTCCCTATGACGACAAAGACATTGCTCAATCATGGGCAACCAAAATTGAACATGAATTACATGTCAAAACTAAAGTTGTTAGTTTTGAAAAGCAGATAGAACCCTACCGGGAGGTACTCAATGCAAATTTCTGAGACTCGAATCAAGCTGGTTGATAACCGTAATGATCGCTTAAAGGCATTTTGCAGCGTAACATTTGATAATTCTTTTGTCATTCGCGACTTGAAGATTATTGAGGGATCTAATGGATATTTTGTGGCCATGCCCTCACGCAAACTGACAACACGTTGCCACAGCTGTGGAACGAAAAACCACCTTAAGGCTAGATTTTGTAATGAATGTGGCGCCAAACTAGATGAGAAAAAAGATATGATAAGTGAGCAACAAAAAGCAAAACTCCATGCCGACATTGCTCATCCGGTCAACACCGAAACACGTCAGTACATTCAATCAGAATTGGTCAATGCTTTTCAACAGGAATTAGAAAAATCGAAATCACCAGATTATCAACCACCAGATCTTGATGACTTTGATATGGATGACTCTGGCTCACATGTTCCTATTACAGGACATCATTCTTCTAAACAAGATAAGAACAACGAAGATAATCAAGGGTTTAAGGAAGGAATTCTTTAACGCTTATTGTAAGCAGACTTGATAGAATTAAACTAATTATTTCACTTCGAATTGTTTTCTAGCAGGAAGCGCGGTTTTACCAGCCACTTTATCTTCTACATTGACCACAAACTCATAACGGCCTGGATGAAGCGATGGCAACTTGAGTGACCCACTAAAAAAGAAATCTTTTCTAGGCTTATGTGATGGCTTATCCTGAATGCTCGTTTTTGGCAACTGATAAATCACACGATAATTCTCATCATATAAAATAATTTCAGCAGATAACTCAGAAACATGTTTTCCATTTTTATCTATTTTACTCTGAAAATTTTGTAATTCACAATAAATTTGGACGGAACCGATCTTACCAGAACTTAATTGACTATCATCCAAAAGCTCGTACTGACCAAATCCCTTCACCGACTTATCTTTACAAATAGCCATTGTCGAAATAATCAAATCCGCTTTTTTGATAACATCCAAACGTAATTGATCAAGAACCTCAAGTGCATCATTTGCAATTTTGGGATTATTTTTATTTTCTGGATCGTTCACTTTTGCCGCCATCATTGCTGCTCGAACAATCCGTATCGCTTCCCCTTGAATATCCGCTGGGACATCAGCCATCAGTCCAAGGGCATCTTGCTGACGACCATGTGTTAAATACATAAAACGCAAAGCAAGTTGAGTTTGTAAATTCCTAGGCTCCTTCTTAATCAATTGCTGCAACTCAACCATAACTTGCTTATCACTATTGACTGATGCAGGTGTCACTCTTTGCACCTGATTGACTGCTGGCTGCAATTCAGTCACCCCTAAAGACGGTGTTTGTTGCTGTGGAACAACTTTAATTGAATTACTCGCTGAATTGTTCAACCCAATTGTCGATGAAACGGCAGGCTCCAATGCCTGAACTTGGCCAGTCATTGATCCAGTCCCCAATTGTGACATTTGCGAATTATTCTGACGAACAACCGTATCCTCTAAAGTAGGGATCGGCTGTACCTGACTATATTGTTGGGCTGTAACTGCAGGATCATATGCTTCTACTGTCGTCATCACATTCTGTTGATTTACGGGGGGATCATATTGTATTTGCTTGACAGGCTCGACAGGCTCAATGCCTGTGACAGACACCTGTGAAATCGTTGGCTTTGCCGACACTGGCGCTATGTTAGTGGTTTGAGTAACAGATGAAACAGGCGGCGACGAGTTAATAACCGAGTTGATATTCTGCTTGGTATTAACCGCAGGCCTACTCGAAGGGCTTTGAGGTACAGCAATTTTGACATACCCCAACTCATCGGCATAAGGGTGGTTGGGAGCATAAATCCGGTCACTAATCTGCGGTGATGGCTGAACAGGATTTAATACATTTGCCCCAGTCGTTTGTTGATGATTCGCTGGAGAAGAGGAATAAGTATTTACTGGTTGCTGCGTTCCCCCCTGAGATTGAAATCTCGAAGGAGTTTGCTGCTGCATTGGCATGGCTTGCTGATTATTCTGTTGAACCCAAGAGGTCGTATTCGATGCAGGAACTTGCAATGCACCTTGTTGGCCCTTTTGTGATTGAGGCAAATGACCCGCTTGCATAGGAACATCCTGCACATAACCAGGTGGTGTTCGATATGGGGGATGTTCAGAGGCATCAATGATCGTTGGTGAAATTAAATAATCATTTAATTGATTACAACCTACCAGGAAGCTGACTAAACCAATCAACAGACACTGAATAAAGCCAAAAACGGTTTTATTCATCGGTATCGCGAGAGAATGTCTGCTTTTGTTAAGTGCCATACGACGATCGCCTCCTTGCTGAGCGCCATTTATTTATCTATGCAACATACCGCTTTATATTTTTTTGCGATATGATCAATTTTTCTAGAACCATTTTAACTTCAACCGCAGATACTTTTGTTTGTAAGTCACTGTCAGCGAAGTAAGTTAATATATCAGCTAAATCTATTAATCTCAACCTCTTTAATTGTGAAATAAATTTTTCCTGGTTCGACCATATCCGCAGTGACTTAATAATCATTTGGGAACTTTGCCCCTGATCCATCATGACTTTTGCCTGATAGAGACGGCGAAAATGCCAGGTAAACGCACCAATTGCAGTATAAGGCGCTTCTTTATCCTGGCTGAACATCAAATCAAGTCGCTTTAAAGCAACAGCCGTATCTTCATGCACCATGGCATCAATGACATTAAACACATTGAATTGACGACTTTGCCCAGCTAAGATTTCGACTTGGCCCACTGTTATTTCATCCGAGCTTGCCCCTTCAGATTGTACATAAATGGCCATTTTGTCCACTTCATTGACTAACTGGCCAGCATCATCGCCACAGGTTTCAATCAAATACAATGCGACATCTCGTTTTAGAGTTAATTTGTAAGTTTGTTTTGCATAATTAGCCAAATACGCAGGCAAATCCTTTGGCTTTACGGGATCGCATTGAATAATTTGCCCGATTTTGGCAACAGATTTTGCCAATTTAGTATTTGATGGAAAGCTATCTGGCAGAAGTATCAAAATACCAGTTTCACTTGGTGACTGCACATATGTCTCTAGTTGAGATCGATAATTTTTAATAAAATCCCCAGCATCTTTTATCACAACCAGCCTGTAGGATGATAAAAAAGGTACCGTTTTTAATTCATCAAGCACAGAGGCAATTTCAACCGAAGCGTTAAATTGACTTAAGCAACACTGTGGATCATCATCACCAACAATTTTATCAACCAATGCATTCAGTTGATCTATCGCTTGCCGCCGATCTTTTCCACTAATGACATATATTGGACTAAATGCGTCTTTATTTGATGTGCTTTTCGCCATAGGCCTTGCTACTATAAAAATTCACAGAAACCATGAATTAACAATTCTTTACCAAGAATGTATTATGGCTAAAACGAGATCGAAATCAAGCAACTTATTGCCCAAGCAATTCTAATTGCTTTTGAGCCATGCGCCTAACTGGCAAATAATTACTGTTGGCGACCGTTTCCCAACTTGATTTAGCCAAAGCAAGATCACCAATTTGTTTTGCTGCTTCTGCTTGCATTTGCCATGCTTGCCAATCTTTTCGATCCTGTTTGAGCAATTTATCTAACGAAGCCAGTGCTTTTTCATGCTGATTTAATGCCATTTGTGTTTGAGCCAATCCAAAAAGGGCATTTGTTCGCTTAGGTTGTTTCTGCAAAACAACCTCAAAATGCTCCAATGCTTTCTCAAATTTCCCTGTGCGAAAATAGACATTCGCAAGATTCACCCTCGGCTCAACCGCTTCAGGATCTAGTGAGATAGATTCGTGATATGCTTTAATAGCCAATAACCACTCTTCACGCTGAGAATGCAAACACCCTCGTCGAAATGCATCTTTAGCCTGCTTAACTTTTTCAAGGCTCACAAATTCAGGGATCACTTCCTTTTTAACCTTAGGTACCTGCAAAATCGTTGGCGTAGTATCAGGAAGCTGTGATTTAAAAATTTCATGATCAAGTTGAACTGGTTTTTCTACTTTTGGTGCTACAGATGGTATGACTTCACTGGTTGTTTTGGTAGGCTGAATAAATATACGCCCAGAATATTGAACATCTAAATTACCAGCAGAGTCTTGCAATGCGACCTTTAATTGTATCGAACCTGATAATCTTGAAGGGAATGTCCAATTAAAATCTCCTTGCACCGGCAAGGACTCACCAATCTGTATCCATTGTTTTATGCCATCTTTTCTAAAATACACTTTAACTGGGCGTTCAGGCAAATTGGCATCAAAGCCACGCCACCTGACTTTCACGGAGTCCCCCTGCTGAAGAACTAACTCAGCCCGTGGATTGTATAGATATAATTTCGGAGGCGTGTAATCTATAAAAACAATTTGATGCGACTGAGTATCCACTGGCGGAATCAATGAGGTACTATAGGCTTGAGCCTGATTCCCAGAAGCATAGGATCGACGCCCCCATTGATCAACGGCTACCACTAAAAATCGATATAATCCCTCATTTTGTGCAGTATAAACAATGGGACTTTTCATATCGAGATCATAGTCATAGAGCTGCCATGAGCCATCTAATCCATGAGCATACCATAATTCCACACGAGACAATTCCATCGAATGATCAATTTGATAATTGATCTTCATTTTTTTACTTCGAATAACTGGATAATTGGGTGCAATTCTCTCCGCAGCCGCTGAAATGCCGGACATCCGTGAAATCTCCTGTGCATCCAACTGAGCACTAAGCGAGAGAATCAGGATGACCCCTCCCATAAGTACGCTAAAATGGGCTGTTTTTCTATTCATGTGCATAATTCTTAAACTATTACAAGTTATGAAGTTATACAATTAACATATCACATTTTTATCACAACACTGAACCTATATACACCTATAGCTTGAGCGCTTATCGGACTCATCGGATTATCGGTCTGTAATTCTTTAATTTGAACCGAGTTTTATAAAAAGAATACACCCTCCCCATTTCTTTGGTATCTACCGAAACGACAATTAGTTAAAGTTAAACTCAGTGATGTACACATTTGGCTCTGGCAAATAACCTAAATCGCCGCACAACGCTAAAATTTTTCTCGCCATCGGAGCAGCGACTTCCCCTCCACCAGCATCTTTTTGTTCAACCAAAAGCCCCAAAGCGATACATTTCCCATCAGCCGCTTTGACAAAACAAGAAAACAAAGCGTAATCAGTGGACCCTGTTTTTCCATAAATAACGGCTTCTTCAGGCTCCCAAAGAACATCAGGATAAAACGCCTTGTGAGCAGTCCCACGCACATGATTCACCACTTCATACATCCCTTTAACCACAGTCCTAGCCTGACGAACAGATGCAACACGCACAGTTTTTTGCTGTGGGTCAGGATACTTTACGATCGTTGGCGACATAAATACTCCATTCCTTGCAATGGTTGCAGCATCATTGGCAACATGCAATATTGAGCCATCTAAAGCACCACGACCAATACTGCTAAAACGCGATTCCGGGACCGACATCACTTGACTTCGAACAGGTTTGAGGTTCCCACGGGTCTCCTGAAACCCATAAGATTCATCCTTAAATAACATAGGCCAAGCCAGAATCTTTCTACCTCGACCAATATTATCTAACCAAGCCGATAATCGCTTAGGCCCCATTCGCTGACTTAATTTAATAAAATAAAAATTGCAACTCTCCCGCAAGGCCGCGACTTCATCAAGTAAGCCATGATTTTTAATCTCCTTAGGGTAGCCACGCCAATCTTTTAGACGAGCATGACACTCGATGCTCTCTCCAGAATGAGCAACCCCCATACTCAAAGCTCCTAAAAGTATCATGGGTTTTACGGTTGAGCCTGGTTGGTAATTTTTACTAATAGCGCGATTCATAATGCGTTTCCCTGGATCTTTTGGATCGTTTATAGCCTTATAATTTTTATGCGCATAATAGGTATTTAAATCATACGTCGGCACCGAAACCATGGACCGAACATATCCGGTAGGCACATCAATAACAACCGCTGCACCAATATAATTTTCGGCTTCAAATAATTCCTGGATCGCTTTTTGAAGTTCAATATCAATCGTCAAAATAACATCTTTACCCAACTCTCGCGCAACAGGCTCAATAATATGATTACCTTGAATATCTTTATACTCCCAGCCTCGACGACCTCGTAGCATGGGTTCAAACATTTTTTCAATCCCCCAGTCTCCTTTACGATCAGACAAATGATAGGCTTGAAAATCTTTCTCTGCCGGCGGATGACTCCCTGACAATTCAGATACAGAAGAAGGCCCCACTTGCCCTAGCAGATGGCAGGCAACATCCCCATAAGGATAGACTCTTTTTTTAACCGGCTGAATCGAGACAGGTTGTATGCTACCAACTTTGCTTAAGCTGTAAACCTCCTCAACTCTCAATGCGACATCTTTCGACACAGAATTTAAAACGGTGTGCTCCTGATTCATTTCCATAATTTTTTCTTTGCCAATCAAATAGGCTCTCTCAATATCATCAGGCACAAGCCGCTTAAAGTCTTGACGAATAGATTCGATACCTGGCATTGAAATATATTTCATATCGTTTTTGTTGCAATAAACACGACGAGCCCGCACCATTTTAAGGTCATTGATTTTATTATTTAGCTGATGGATAGACTGATGAAATGATTTAAGATCAACGTTACATAAATCCGTTAGGTCAGCCAATATTTTGTCGGCTTCCCGACGACTTTCCCCATATTTCTCTTCAAGAATCTCTTTGAGCTGATCTTCCGTTTTACCTTCATGTTTTTTGAGGCGACGCAAACACTCATGTTGATATTCCCAGAACCTCTCATCATACAAACGCGTCAGCTCATAATGCAAGCAGAGATCAAAGCTCGCTTCCATCACTGCTAATCCTCTGTTATTGCAATCTAAAATACTCCCTCGAACGGTATCTATCCACTGTGCAGGGAGTTTAAAGGAATCTAAGGTCGTATCAAGATATTTTTGACCTTGCATGATTTGAAGCCAGGCCAATCGTGAGACCAACACACTCATCACCAACACAAGCAACAAGATTAATACTATAAGCCTGCGATGAAACATCGGCCCATTCCAATTATCTAATCATTTAAAAACTAGTCGGTACGACAATGTCTACATTGTCTTCATAACCCCAGAATTCTGACATCGTACGGTTTTTCATCAATTTCACACCCAAAATACCAACAAAATTCTTGGTTTTTGGCACGAGGAAATAATACGTAATCTTCTGGATTTCAGCTTTTTTCTTAAGCGATTTAATCTGTTTAGGAAAACGGCCAGGCATTTTGTTATTTTCTAACAAATTTCCTTCCAAATCATAAGCATTATATGCAAATTCAGCAATAGATGATTCAGCAATGTTTCCTCGTAAAGAAAAACCGACACTGGGATAGCTCTTATCATTGGTATCAACCAAAATTGGAGACATAAACCTACCCGCTTCAACACCAGATCGATTCGACACCCCAGTAACAGCATAGAGATAATAACCATCAGGTACAACTAAAGGTAAAGACGTACTGTCGGTATCATTACCACCCATCTTCAGGATGCTTGTATGGGCCATATAATATTCACCCTCTCTGCCATCCAAATCAGTGGTCGATTTCTCTAACACGCTAGGCGCTGGGATCATCAGCTTTTGAATCGTTGTCGGATCGGTTTGCGAAACGACAAATAGTTCACTGAAGACTACTTTTGAAATCGTTTCAGCGGGGAACTTCATACTAGCGGTCACTGCGGTGAGACCAACGATTTCATCAGAGTCAATTATTTCTAAATTGCTATAACTCGATACATCAGGAAAATCTTTTTTAGCGGAGCGTTTAAACTCTATATATTTAGGAGGAATTTGTTTTAATTTTTTATCCCAATCAAACAACAACTCTATCTTATTATTTTTACCAGTTAAAATTTTTCCCGACTCCAAACTCACTTGATCAACGACAGTACCGCCCGGTTTTAAAAATCCAACTGGATACTGCGAAACGACTTCATTATCTTGGCTGAACCCCACTGCTCTAAATGACCCTAATGCAACGCGTACATTGCCGTCAACATCACCCGCACCAGGGTTTTCTTTTGAATTGCTTGCTTTTAATTCAAGTCTTACTGCTAGAAATTCTCCTTTAGGTTTAATCATTTCACCCGTATTTAGATTCCTGACAGGTTTTTTTACAATCCAAGGTTTCAAGCTAACAATAGAGTCTTTGCTTGATTCTCTACGGCTACCTTCATGATTTTTTGGAACCAGTCGATTCAAATACAATTCGCGCAAAAATTCGGGATGGTTTTGTGCGAAATTATTCTGACCCGAAAACCCATAAGCACTGGTAATATTAACCATGGAAACAACAAAATTATCCGCGGCAGGAATCAATGTTTTGTCATTCAACGAATTCTCTAATTCCGGGCATCGATCAAACCCTAACAGTTTAGCAGGTAAAGCCAAATGTTGTAATCCCAGAAAAATGACACCAACAACAATCATGCTGGAAACGAAACCAAACATCAATGCGCCAATGCGATCTACCAATGGAGGAAAATTCATATTCCCACTCACTAACTTATCTGTAATGAGCCTTAAGATGATGAGTGAAATAATAAATATCCCCATCAACGCAATGGTCTGTGGGCCATATAAGCCTAATCCCAAATCGATTAACTTCGCACTCAGCATTTCATAGTAGTTAAAGGCCAACATCAAAGCAATCAAACAATCACCAGCCATGATGATTGAACTGAAAAAACCTTGTGTATGCATTTGATAGTAGGTTAATACCGCAACAAGTAAACAAGCTATTATAATGGCCACCATAGGCCCTACCTCCACGTATCAGAGATGTTAATATTTAATATTTCCACAGCGTTCTTTTTTATCCAGCCGGAGTCGTTATACGTTTGACTTCTTGAATACTGGTAACACCATCGATCACTTTGCGTAATGCCTGCTCTTGCAGGTACATCATTTTTTCTTTTCGACAACGAGCACGAATCGTATTAAATGGTGCTCCTTCGCGAATGAGCTCTCTTATTGAGTCTGAAATAAACAATGTTTCAAATACAGCGGTCATACCGACATAGCCAGTCCCTTGGCAGGTTTCACACAAAATTGGATTTCCATGCTTATCATATTCCAATTCTTTGGGTGGTCGATAAAATCGTTTAATTTTATCCGCTGGTAAATTCAATTTTTTCAACAAACCAGGATCTGGAGCGTAAGCTTGACGACAAGTCGGACATAATTTACGCGTCAGTTTTTGATTGGTTATGGCCTTGAGAGTATCTGCCACTTTTTGGTTATCGTCAACCATTTTCATCCACTCCTGAAGGGCATGAAAACCGCTGGGAGCATCAAAACCAAAATACAACTTTTTACCATCCAACGCCGCTTTAGTACCAATCGTTGTCATCTCGGCTTCATCACAAAACCCAACCATAACTGCATCAGGATCACTCAACAAAACACTTTGCAACCGCCTGGAAGAGGTTGCACTGTTGTCCTGACTATCAATCACATTCTGAGTAATATTATCTAATTCACATAATGCATCTTTTTCCAAAGAACAGAGGTTTTGAATAAAGGCATCATGACAACGAATCAAACTATACAACGTCGATGTCACACCGGTGCCAGCTTGTCCACTGACCAAAACAACACCACTGGGTTGATCGATGATTTCTTTTAAACGAGATAATTGATCTGGATTGAATCCTAAGTTACCAATTGCCATGGTTTCAAATTCTTCGATCCGTTCAAATTCGATTTTCTCTCCAATCGTACTACCTGATGTCTTAACACGCCAATCAAACTTTTCGCCACTGATTTCAACAGTGAAACTCCCTGTTTGCGGTCGACGCTTGTCCGCAACATCCAGGTCCGCGACTGCTTTGACATAACCAATGGCCAAGTCAATATCTTCTTTGCTTTTTTCTCCACCCATCGTTGGAACACCATCAATAATATATTTTAATGTTACAACATCGCCAGGTATCCACTCTGCAGAGCTGGACCGACGTGAGGTCAAATCATAAACCAATTCTTCAGCCAGGGTATACCCATCAAACTCTTTGTCTTGTCGATGCGGTACAGGTAATTTGTTTCCATTTGCGGAAAAAAAGATCATACGCAACTTTGTTTCCTTTGGCGTCGTATCCTTTGAAAAGATATGTCGAATATGGTCTGGTGTTAATATACGTTCAACGGCAGGCATACGAGCATTACGATGCAGAATATACACAATCGTTAATGTGCCCCAAGCAACAAGAAACAATAAGGACCCCACAAAAAAGGGAGCAGGCAATATCACCCACAACACAATGGCCCCTACACCAATTCCAGCATAAAGGTAACACCAAAATAACTTATTGGTTCTTACCAAAATCGTATCTTTATCAAGCCACTGTCCTACCCAGGCCCAACTAATAAAGAATATGGCGAACAGAATAATTTTCCAAATAGCAAAATAATTTCCCAGATATTGAGACTGGGCGATTAGCAATTGACTCATTAAACTCTCCAAATGTTGGTTTATCCTAAAATACCACCAGATGTACCGCGAATACCTTTAATAGCCATCTTCAGTTCATCTGGATTGGATGCATATTTATATGCTGTTTTTAAATCGATAAATTCTTTTTCAACCAATTGGCGAAGGGATTCAGTATAATCAATCATTCCGTCAGCATACGAACTTTTGATCACTGTGCCAACCTCAATTTCTCGTTCATCAGCAATTAGTTTTTTGACTGACGAGTTACAAATCAAAATTTCAACCGCAGGAACACGTTTAGGCACATCACAAATCGTGGGCAGCAACCTTTGTGAAATAATCGCATTCAAGTTACCAACAATCGCTTGACGCATACTATGCCGCTCTTCCTGTGGGGTTAAGTCCATGATACGCTGGATTGTCAAATAGGCATCGGTACTGTGCAATGTCGCAAAAACCAAGTGACCGGTTTCTGCCGCCTGCACACCAGCAGCCAGGGTTGTAAAGTCACGCATCTCACCAATCAGGATCACGTCTGGATCTTCACGCATCATTCCACGCAATGCTTCTGAGAAAGAAGGACAATCAATCCCAATTTCCCGCTGATTGACCAACGACTTTTTATCTTCATACACATATTCGATCGGATCTTCAATGGTAATGATATGCACCGCTTTTTTACGGTTAATGAAATCAAGCATCGAAGCAATCGTTGTACTTTTACCTGACCCTGTCACACCTGTTACCAAAACCATGCCTTGATGATAGTCTGCTATATTTTCTACCACGGGTGGCAGATGCAATCCTTCAAATGGTGGAATATTACTGGTCACGTGACGAGCCGCCATGGATGTTTTGCCACGCTGGCGAAAGACATTCACACGAAAACGATCTTTCTCGCCAATATTGTAAGCAAAGTCAATCGCTCCATGCTCCAAAAAAAAGTCCTTTTGTTCAGGCGTAATAATCTCCCAAACCATTTTCTGGAAATCGACTTCCGTTAAAATATCGCCACCCATTTTTTTCAAATGGCCACCGGCTCGCATACGGCCGACATGGTCACCTTTTAAATGCAAATCAGAGGCTCCCGCTTTAATCGCAGCCCTAAAATACTTTTCAATGGCAGGCTTCTGAGTGCTTTTACCATTCGTCTCTAGATGTTTATCTATGGGTTGATCTTCCAATTCACCACGCTCCTTAAAATCACACTGCCTGACCAGGTGTCGTTAACGTTGAGTTATCTTGTTTATCCATGCGAACCGTGATGCCATTATCATGTAAATATTGTTTTACATCCATGACAGTATATTCGCCAAAATGAAAAATGCTCGCCGCGAGGGCTGCATCTGCTTTACCTTTTGTTAAAACTTCAAACATGTCTTCTTTACTGCCCGCACCACCACTAGCCACAACGGGAATGCCAACCATTTCACTGACAGCCGCTGTCATTTCTAAATCAAATCCAGCTTTGGTGCCATCGGCATTCATGACGTTAAGAACGATTTCACCTGCTCCATCATCAAAACCTTTTTGAGCCCACTCCATCACATCAATGCCAGTACCTTTGCGTCCGCCATTAATGAAGACTTCCCAAAATTCTTTGCCATCTTTTTCTACACGATTGGCATCAATGGCCAGCACGATACATTGACTACCAAATTTCAATGCAGCGTTTTTTATAAGATCTTGATCCAATACCGCAGCTGAATTAATACTGACTTTATCCGCTCCGCTATTGAGCATCAGTCGAATATCATCAAGGGTTCGTACGCCACCACCAACAGTCAAGGGCATAAAGACTCGCTCACTGCAATCTTTGAGAACATCGACAATCAGATCTCTGGCTTCATGACTCGCAGAGATATCGTAAAAGACCAGCTCATCCGCCCCCTGTTGCTCGTATCGCATGGCACATTCAGCCACACCGCCAGCGTCTCGGTGTTCAAAAAATTTGACACCTTTGACTACACGGCCCTTATCAACATCCAAACATGGGATAATTCGCTTAGCTAACATATATAAGTAAGTCTCTGATTGTCGTTAAAAGTCGCTCTTCCGCTGGAAAACACTGCTTTATTTCTGGGAAGAAATAAAGAGAATCCACGACTTTTGGGGTTCTGGATTGCTATAAACTCTTGGCGTTTAAATTCTTAGCCTCCGGATTGACACTTATGAACTCTGCCACCCACCCCAGTGTTGGCAGGTCATACTCCAGTACTATTCTAGTCACACCCTGATTCATAAGCAACTATTTTTTCAAACCTTGCAAGCATTATAGGACCAGACCAGACAGGTTACATTTGCATAGTTTCTACAATTCCCCTATGACGACACAACAACTTGATAACAAAGTGAAAGATGCGCAGGTAGAATCGGTAAGCTAGTTGCCGACTCTACCTGGCTATTTACTTGTTTACCATCGCCAAACTTCGTTTGACGGTGCCACACTCTCTCTTTATTTCACCGAGAAATTTAGGCAACGCCTGACTTGACGACAGAAAACTGTCACTCGTAGCCTGAGCCACCCTCAAAATTAACGATTGACAAATACTGACAATTCAATAGACTATATTGTGTCGAGGTGATTTAACTCCCTCAAAAATCGAGAAAATTCAAAATATAACGCAGAGAGAGAACCAGCGTAATAGCTGTTTGTCTCTCTGCGTTTTTTTATGTCTAAACCAAACAGGAGGATATCATGAAAAAACAGTGGTTAACGTTACTATTGGTCGGGTTGTTGGGACATTCAAATATAGTTCTGTCGCAATATCTTTTTACAGACCTTGGAGACCTGCCAGGCGGAAGCAATTCCAGTCTAGCCAATGGAATTAATAATTCAGGTATCGTAACTGGTATTGGTCGGACAAATGTAGGTAATCGTGGTTTTGCCTGGTTAGATGGGTTTATGCTCGATATTGGGGCTTTTCAAGGTGGCAACAATACCAGCAGCGCATTTGATATTAATGATTCTGGCCAAATTGTTGGAACAAGCAACCAAACAACAAACCACGGATTTATTTGGGATTCTGGTATTATGACCATGCTGCCAGGCCTACCTGGCGGGAATAACCGTAGTGAAGCCGAAGCCATCAATAACTCAGGACAAATTGCAGGATTTAGCGTTACTTTCGGAAATAGCACACAAGCTGTGATGTGGGACTCTGGCACAGTTACTGAGCTCAGTAATCTTGGGGGCAGTTTTAGCCAGGCATTTGACATCAATGATTCCGCCAAAGTTGTTGGGACAAGATCTGCAGGAATTAGCATACCATCGCTAGCTTTTCTATGGGACGCAGGCCAGGTAACCCACCTAGGAGACTTTGCTGGCGGACAACACACCAGCAGAGCAAATGGCATAAATAACTTAGATCAAATTGTCGGTTGGGGTTCAAGTTCAACCGGAACAAGAGCCGCACTTTGGCAAAATGACACAATGACAAACTTAGGCGATCTACCAGGTGGATTTGATGCAAGTGAAGCATTTGACATTAATGATTCTGGTCAAGTCGTCGGCTTAAGCTATGCGTCAAATGGCAAGAACGCTTTTATCTGGGATCAAGTCAACGGCATGCAGAATTTAAATGATTTATTAGTACCAGGTGAAGGTATCGGATGGACACTTACTGAAGCAAAAAGTATCAATAACTCCGGTCAAATTGTCGGTCGTGCCACTTTTTTAGATGGCACCACTCACGGTTTCTTACTAACCCCCATTCCTGAACCAATGACAATCGGTCTGTTGGGATTGGGGGCTATGACATTGATTCAACGACGACGTAACATCAACAAATAATCAGGATGGTAGTATGAAAATTAAAAAGTACTTAGTAACATTCTCAATAATCCTTTTTAACACTTTAGCTGCAGCTCCAATCTTCGCACAACCTCTCTACTCGCTTACGAGCCTGGGAATTTTACCTGGAGATCCCGTATTCAGCGCGCCTACTCACATTAACAATCAAAACCAAGTCACTGGCAAAAGCGTTATTACAACAGGTACGCGAGCTTTCCTCTGGGATACAAGCAATGGCATGACGGACCTGGGGGTTCTTTCACCAGGTCAAAATTACAGCGAAGCCCAATCCATCAATGACAGCGGACAAGTCGTTGGTCTCAGCAGGCAAAGTACCTCGTTAAATTCAAGTCAACGCGCTTTTATCTGGGACTCAACAAATGGCATGATCGATCTAGGTATTCTACCTGGCGGATTTGTTTTTAGCGAAGCAACGGATATCAATAATAATGGGCAGGTGGTCGGTATTAGTGGCAAATTCACCAGCGGCAGCCGTGCGTTTCTTTGGGAGTCAACAACTGGCATGACCAGTTTGGGTGATTTGCCAGGAGGTATAGATCACAGCAAAGCGTTTGCTATCAATGAGCATACGCAGGTGGTTGGTATCAGTGGTGCCACCTCAGGCCAACGCGCTTTTCTCTGGGATTCCGGCACAATGATTGATTTAGGTGATCTACCAGGCGGGGCAAATTCCAGCCGGGCGTTTGATATTAATAATAACGGACAGGTAGTAGGACAAAGTGGTGCTGCAACAGGTACACATGCGTTCCTCTGGGATTCACTCAATGGTATGACAGATTTGGGGGATCTGCCAGGAGGTAGCGATATCAGCATCGCCTACGGCATCAATGATCATGGACAAGTGGTAGGTGTGAGTGGTGTCGCCACAGGCACACATGCATTTATTTGGGACTCACTTAATGGCATGCAAGATCTAAATAGTTTATTAGATCTCAGCGGAACAGGCTGGACAATCACAGGAGCCAATGCGATCAACAACAGCGGGCAGATTGTTGCCACAGGGATTGGTCCCAATGGATATACGGAGGCCGTTCTATTAACGGTTATCCCAGAACCAGCGACAATGAGTTTACTTGGCTTGGGAGCTATGACATTAATCAAACGACGCAAATCAACTTGTAACTCATAAAAAATCATAATAGGACAAATAGAAAAAATGAAAAACAGACAAAATATCATCCTAACATTACTTGCAACTTTTCTAACAACACTGCCACTGCATGCTCAACCGTTATATAGCATCACAGGACTCGGCGATTTACCTGGAAGTAGCTTCAATAGTAACGCGACTGATATTAATGACCAAGGCCAAGTCGTTGGCCATAGCCACACAAGTGTTACTCATACAATCTCAAGCGATCGTGCATTTATTTGGGATTCCACGCATGGTATGGTCGACCTGAATAATTTAATAATAGATGACAGCAATCAGGGCTGGGAACTCATAACGGCAAGAGATATCAATAATCATAATCAAATTGTTGGCTGGGGTACAAATCCAAACGGTGATCGCGAAGGATTTATACTCACGCCCATTCCAGAACCGGCAACAATGAGCCTACTGGGTTTTGGAGCAATATCGTTAATCAAACGACGACGAACCGCTAAACAATAATTGTCGCCTTTTAGCTCAATCGCCTTGGGTACAGTCCCACCCTACCGAATAGGTACAAATGCCCCTAAGTCATTTCGACCGGAGCGACGTGATGAGCGAGCTGAGAAATCTTACGACCTTTTTGTATAATAAATTCTATCTTCCTATAGATCTCCTCATGCAGCTTCGCCTGCGTCGAGATGACTTAAGGGAGTTGCTATGTCGTTATAACGATATAAGAGAAAGAATACATCCTTTCACTCTTGCTTATCATGACATTTGTAAACACCCCTCAAAATTATCCCAACGGGCTCGTAACCGGCTCTATTTTGGTTATTTGTGGGTTTTTTGATTGACCTGCTACGCAAACGTGTTATATTCACCAGTTTCACTCGTATTCATTGGGTCTCAGGGTCCATTTAAGCGAATAAACTACGTTTTTTAGGTCTTAACGTTAATTTTTGGAGCTAAGTAGGAAGAAATAATGAGTAACAAAATGGTTTACTTCTTCGGCGGCAAAAAGTCCGAAGGCAAAGCGACAATGAAGCAACTCCTTGGTGGCAAGGGTGCAAATCTGGCTGAAATGATTAATATTGGCATACCCGTCCCTCCGGGTTTCACTATTACCACTGACACTTGTGCAGCATACTACAAAGCTGGCCGCAAATGGCCAACCGGCTTAATGAAGCAAGTGAAAGATAACCTGGCAAAAACCGAACGTGACATGAAAGCAAAATTGGGTGATCCCAAAAACCCTCTACTGCTTTCTGTTCGATCAGGTGCAGCAGTCTCTATGCCAGGTATGATGGATACCGTTCTAAACTTAGGTATGAATGACAAAGTGGTTGAAGGTATCATTGAAAAAACAGGCAACGCTCGTTTCGCTTATGATTCCTACCGTCGTTTCATCGATATGTTTGGTGACGTAGTCATGGGCTGCGAACATGAACACTTCGAACATGCGATCGAAAAACTTAAAAAAGAAGTCAAAGCAAAACAAGACACCGACCTAACGGGCGACGATCTGAAAGAACTCGTTAAACGTTACAAAGCGGTTTACAAAAAACATGTCGGCAAATCATTCCCTGAAGATCCTATCAAACAATTGGAAGCTTCCGTGAATGCGGTATTCAAGAGCTGGAACTCAGCTCGTGCGGACAAATACCGTGCGTTGAATAATATCGTTGGTTTAAATGGTACCGCGGTTAACGTTCAAGCGATGGTCTTCGGCAACATGGGTGACGATTGCGGTACTGGCGTATGCTTTACCCGTAACCCAAGTACTGGAAAACGTGAACACTATGGCGAATTCCTCATGAACGCTCAAGGTGAAGATGTTGTTGCAGGTATTCGTACACCAGAGCCTATGATTGGCCTGAAGAAAGTAAACGCAAAAGTGTATAAAGACTTGACCAGCACAATGGATCGTCTTGAAAAACACTATAAAGATATGCAAGATATCGAATTCACCATCCAACAGGATAAATTGTACATTCTACAAACCCGCAGCGGTAAACGTACTGCAGAAGCAGCAATCAGAACGGCGGTGGAAATGGTGAAAGAAAAACTGATCACCAAGAAACAAGCGATCGCTCGCGTTTCTGCCGATCAGATCGATCAATTGCTTCACCCACAATTTGCCTCTAATGCTAAACGTCAAGTTTTGGCCAAAGGTCTTCCCGCTTCACCAGGTGCTGCTGTGGGCCAAGTGGTTTTCAGTGCACATGAAGCTGAAGCCTGGAAAAAACAAGGCAAAGAAATTATCTTAACTCGTATCGAAACCAGCCCTGAAGATATCGGTGGTATGGATGCCGCCAATGGTATTTTGACCGAACGTGGTGGCATGACCAGTCACGCCGCTGTTGTGGCTCGTGGTATGGGTCGCTGTTGTGTTGCGGGCGCTAGCGATATCAAAATTGACTACAAGAAAAAAGTCATGAAGATCAAAGGCAAAACCATCAAGCAAGGTGACTGGATCAGCCTGGATGGTACCAAAGGTGAAATTCTGGCCGGCCAATTGCCTACCCAGGAAGCTAGCCTTAGTGGCAACTTTGGCACCTTCATGAAATGGGCTGACGAAATCCGCAAGCTTGACATTCGTACCAATGCGGACACCCCTGCCGATTCCAAACGTGCCCGTAAATTTGGTGCACAAGGCATTGGTCTTTGCCGTACAGAACATATGTTCTTTGAAGGCGATCGTATCTGGGC
>JANQJS010000033.1 GCA_028281535.1 Sedimentisphaerales bacterium
CGGCCATGAAGTTGACGTCACCATTGCCGATATGGTTGCCGATCTGAGAGCTGCCACACCAACAGCCGCGGCTGAAATGGCCGTTCCTCTTCTGGAAGATCTCACAGTCTATGTTGACAATGCAGCCAAACGATTAAGTCAATTAGTCAATAATCAATTAGAACAGTATCAATTGCAACTTCAACAATTATCCCACCGAGGCTTCTTCAATCGCCCTAAAGATTTGATTCATTACAAAGAACAAACACTGGACCAATATATTAGTAAACTTTCTAAACTGCTCATAAATCAAATACATGAAAGCAACAAACAATTAGAAGCATCATCGAATATTCTCAAAAAAATTGAACCTGGCTTATTTATTAATCGAGCCAAAACGTGCGTTAGTGAGCAAGAAATTCAACTCAATAATGGACTTGAAAAATTCATTCGAGAATGCAACCATACACTCGAACAGCAAACCGTCCGATTGCGATCCTCAAGCCCCAAGCAGCGTCTCGAGCAACAAAATCAATTGCTTAACATAACTGAAAAGCGACTGGTAAACTTGAATCCCAAGAAGGTTCTTAATCGAGGCTACAGCATCACAAGGGATAGTAATGGACGCATATTAACGCAAAGCTACAAACCAAAGGATGGTGACATTTTAAAAACAGAACTGGCCGACGACACTATTATCGAAAGTCAGATCATAAAAAACAAAAAGTAACTGGAATAAAGAGATTAGATAATGAAGGAATTATCATGGCACAAGACAAAAAACAAACATTTGAATCGGCATTAAAAGATCTGGAAAAGATCGTCACGCAAGTAGAAGAAGGTAAAATCGGCTTAGAAGAAAGCATCGATAAATACGAACAAGGTATGAAGCTGATCAAACATTGTCGGGGTATACTAGAAAAAGCAGAAAAACGCATCGAAACCATCGGCAGCGATACAAAATAAAAGCATGGCAGCTTAATGCTGCCATGCCAGGAAGTAAAGTATATAAATAGTTAATTAAACGCCTCAAAGGCATCCACTTCCACTTCACCACTGATCACAGTACCTTCTAAGGTATGTGCACCAGAAGAGAGTGAGGTGTTTTCATATTTCAAGACGCTGGCATTACAACTGCCAGTCACATCAACGTTGCCAACCGATTGACCATCAATCGTCAGAGCAACCGTACCACCATCACAATCGAACGAGTAGAAACGAACACCGGTCCCCGTAAAGGTATAAGTAAATGATAAAGTGCCTGAACCATCGCCACTCCATGTGGTGGTGCCACTATACGCAGAACCTTGATTCACATTGGACCAGCCGCCACTACTATAAGAAACACTAGCATGACGATCATCCACTTTCGTCCAGCTACCACCACCCGCTTGGGTCATTGCACAACTTGCAGACGAATAGCTATTGGTGTTACCCACGCTATCACGACTACGTACCTGGTAGCAGTATTGCGTTGAAGCAGCTAAGCCACTATCTACATAGCTGGTTGAGGTTTGCCAGCCGCTATCTGTTGCACCACTTCCACCGGTCGTTTCGTTGAATTGATATTCAACAGGTGTACTGCCTTCGGCATCCGTCGAGACCGTTGAAGTCACAGTGATCTGTGAGCTACTATCGGCTACGGCGGAAGAAACCGAAGGTGAGCTTGGCGGATTGGTATCAGACGTACTGTCAGTGGTAGCACAACTCTGAGAGGAAGAGCTACCCGTATTACCCAAACTATCACGTGACGTAACGGTATAGCAATACTGGGTACTTGGTGATAAACCAGTATCAGAATAACTCGTCGAGGTCTGCCAACTGCTATTACTACCACCAGGATTACCTGAGGTTTCAGTAAAGAAATATTCCACAGGACTGGATGGATCACTGGCTGCCGTGGCGGTCATGCTAACAGATGAGGTGCCACCTGACGCAGGAGCGGATGCAAACGTTGCAGGATTGGGCGTTGGGGCTGTCGTATCGCCGCCGCCACCTTGATCTTCAAAAACAATGAAAGCGACCTGTTCACCTGTATGGTTACGTTCGGAATCGCCTAACTGATCTTCGTCAATGGCCAAATGGATGCTGGTATTGGAAATAGGGTTCGCACCATAGAGAACGCCCCAACCACCATTATTACCATCCACCGCGGTCATGCAAGCGACACCAATTGAAGCCGTACCGCTAAGCCCTAAGACGGGACGAGCAAATGGTGCATTGTTATCCAGAACTTCCAAGATACCATCTGAAGTTACGCCTGCACTGTAATTCACACCATCCATCGACCCGCTACCGGATTCTATCACAATGTAACCAATTGTTTCATTGGCATGAGCATTGTCGGGATCTTCATTAACCGTTTTACCCACAGCAAGAGCTGAAGCACTTGGTGGTGTATTACGGTTACTACCATTGTAGGACCAGAACTCTACGTGACCTGCATCATTATAGGTCATCACCTGACCAAGAACGACAGGAGAGCTGTAGCTATTCGCATATGTGCGTGCTTCACCATTCCAGGTCGAATTGGCATTATCTGTCACTGTCGAATTGTATTTGACTGCTTCCATGGTGACGCCATCGGTTGCCTGGGTATAGACACCTTCTTCGACGACCATATAGTAAACATCCAGCCCGCTTGGTGTTGTACCACCAGCTGCGTCCACACGTACCTGGAAGCTACTGCCGCTTGCGTTTTGGATGCGAACACTGGCAGGACCTGAAGTATTATCATAACTCGGTGTGGCAACGACTACCATGGAATTATAACTATTCGCTAGGTTGACCGTGGTCCAACTACTACCCACGCCGTTGGCCACACCGGATTCAAGATTGATTTCACCAGGTGGTGGAACATCTGGTGTCGTGGCAGATTGTCCAGATGATGCGCCGCCGGTGTTACCTTGACTATCACGAGCAGTCACTGTGTAGGTATACATCGTCAATGGCGACAAACCGGTATCGGTGTAAGCAGTAGAGGTTTGCCATCCGCTATTGCTACCACCCGGATTACCGGTTAACTCGGTAAAGAAATATTCAACTGGTGTTGATGGATCCGAAGCCGTTGTCGCCGCCATCGCAATCGATGTCGCACTGGTGGCATTTGGGTTCGATGTAAAAGTCATCGGGTTCGGTGTTGGCGGAGTAGTATCTGGGAGTTCATCCGTTGTTGCACAAGATTGAGCAGATGCAGATCCCGTATTACCAAGACTATCACGTGATGTCACGGTGTAGCAGTACTGTGTATTTGGTGACAAACCATTATCTGTATAACTGGTTGAGGTTTGCCATGCGCTGTTGCTACCACCTGGATTTGCCGTGGTTTCTGTAAAGAAATACTCCACCGGCCCTGATGGATCGCTACCTGTGATCGCCGTCATGCTGATGGATGATGTACCGCCAGAAGCAGGAGTAGACGCAAAGGTGGCTGGATTGGGCGTTGGAGGTGTGGTATCAGCTCCACCGACTTTGGTGATTTGGAAGGTTTGATTCGCCGTGGTTTTTAATGGAACATAAATCACCATGGTTTGTGTGCCATCAGTATCACGAACAATCCCTTGCTTAAAGTTCGAGGTTGGTGTTGAATTGATAGATAATGCGGCGTCATCATCGCCACCCCAGTTTTTAATGACAAAAGCTGGATTGTGAATAGGATTATTGCTTGATGCATTCAGAGTAAACTGCATGGTGGAAGAATTCGATGTAAACTTATAAGCTCTTTCTGCCATGTCATAACCATTTGAGGTAATACCTGAGGTACTTTGAACAGCAGGAGACTGCATCCAGGATTTTGCCAAATCTAAGGTGCCAGCATTATTTAATGTAGATACACCGGTTAGTAATAATCTTGTTTGATAGTTTGCTATATTGTCTTGTCTAAAATCATGACGGGGAATATTCACCAACCAGAATAGCGCCGAATGGGTTGGAAATGCACTACCAATGTCATCAGCACCATTGGTTCGATAGTTATTAACCGGCCAGTGAACAAACTGATTGTGTGTTCCATCATAACCTGCTAAGGCCGCGACAGGGAATGGTTCTGCAGCAGATGTTTTTGAAATACTGAATCCATCGTAGCTGGTCCCTTGGAAATTGACCCTAGAAATATGCGGTTCAGATGGTGCACCAGGAAAATCATCATCCTGAGTAAAAGCACCCGGAGTGGTATTATAACTGCTGGTATTACCACTGATATCCATGAGTGTTATTGTGTTGGTTTCTTCCAGATTATCATAGGGCGTAACACCACCACTATTGATAATCAGAAGCTCATGAAATTCATAACCACTATGCGCATCCGGTTCGCCAGCATACAGATTATTGACGTTATACCCGCGAAGAGTTGCTTCCTGCAAAACTGTACCATCGGGATAAATGTAATAGGTCCAGTCTGACACATCAGGCCAGCTATCCGGAGAACCGCTGGGATAAACAGGTGTATAACATTCACCTGCCATAATAAATCGCCAGTGGACAACCGCACGTGCCGGTGTATTTTCCAGAATTCGCACATGGTTGTAACGACATTGTTTTTCATTCATCGGTTCATAAATTCCCTCAACACCTGCGCAATTATTCGGGAAGTTGAAACCCCATTGCTCATTGAATTCGTTGCAGTATCCAGCTCCATTTGTGGTAATCCCCATTGGAACAAAACCCATTCCTCGCCACCAAACCCACTTGGTGGAATTACCATCAAAGTTTACAACCACATCAGGATGCTCACGCACCTGCCAGTTATTATTCCAGTTGGATGATGGTGGTCGGTATGCAGGATCATTATTTTCCGGATCAATCTGCATCCAAGGACCGGTGTAACCTAACTTGGCATAGGATGCACCAAACCCAAGATCAGGACCGCCTGGCAAAACGGTGCTGCTGTTAGAAGAAACGGGGGCAGCGGAGAAACTGGTGGTATTGGACGAATTAATGGTGATCGTTCCATTTGTATTCAAAGTCAAGTTCTGAGTTGTTTTCTGACCACCACCCAGTGTGCTACCCGAATCGGTATAGTCATAGATTTCACGAGTAACTGTTTGATTGGGTAAAATCGTAAAATACTCATCAATATATCCAGTCCAGCCTGGTGAAGAAGGATTCAAGGCCGATGTGAACTGCGGTGCATATCGCCAATGAACCACTACTTGCGATGAGGTATTCTCAATAATTCGAACATGGGAATGCCTGCAATGCTTGTCAAACCTTAAACCGGCTCCATCACCACTGACAGAAATAACCTGGCTGACATAAGCATTACCTGATGAGGTCACCCAACGTGGCAAATAACTAGACGCACGCCAGAAATAAAACTGCTGGTTGGTGCCTAAGTTTACCACAATGTCCGCATGATCACCGACAAGTTGATTTTGTTCCCAGGAGTTACCCGAATCCAACCGGGTGTAGTAGGCATAGAAATCTTGTGCTTGTACTACGCCTGATGAAGCGATCGTTAAGATTAACAGTGACAAACAAATTATTGGTTTAGTCATACTCGTCTTCCTTTCAAATAGTTTATTTAAAGTCATCCATTTAATTATCCACACACACATATATAGAATTTATTTTAAGAGCGCGTACATTTAGCGCATAACTCCCTAGAGAGCGTTTCTAGTTGTGTAGTTGGTTAATTATTTATTCAAACTGACAGCAGAACGATAAATCACATTTATCTCATCTGGAGATAGAGCGCGTTGATAGAGAGTAAGTTCATCTAGGCTACCTTGAAAAGTCGGAGGCGAACTTAGAGATAACTTTTCGCAATCCACACCTAAATAAACTTTATCCCATTCAAAGATGGATTGATCATCTGACCATTTCTCTTCTAACTGACCGTTAAGATAGAGCTGCATTTCAGATGTATTATTCTGGACATTGTTTTTTGTTGTTATAGCAATAAAATACCAGGTATCTGGTTTAAGTTGTGTATGACCATTGAGGTCATCCGCATGAAATTCTGTTAAAAGTTTTAAGTGATAATCCAACGTCAAAAGACTGGCATAATGCTGCGGGCCCTGTTTTGAAGAAATCGAAAGTATATCTCTACCATAGGGATATGAGTCGCTATCCACATTCTTTGGAAATTTAAACCAAAACATCAGAGTACCTGATTTGAAGACACGATCCCCCCAATCATTTTGAATAACCGCATAGCTCTTTTTTCCATTAAGGCTCAACGCCTTTTTAGAATCATCCAAACAGATCGCTAAGTCGAAAGGAAAATTTTCTGCCTGACCAATATAATCAATATTATCATGATCCTGTTCAAAGGAATAATGGTTATCAGGGTAAGTTGATGCTAACGTTTGATAATAATCACATGATGTCTCCGACAGAGAGTTCAATACAGATACATCGAAAACAAAACGTTCTTCTATATGTGAAATATCAGAAACATGCAAACCATCAGACGAAATTGTTTTAGCACCCCCTTTGTCTAAAACAACCATTTCATCATTCTTTGTTTTTAATGAAACACTTCCCTGTGTAACATACACATCACTCGATCCATCCATATTCACTTTTACATTGAACTCTGTACCTAAATCCACAATCGTTGCCGAAGGTGTCTGAACACTAAACCCAATCGCATTTACTGGCACGCTGGCACTGAGTTTTCCATGTTTGAGATAAGCCCCATTAGCCGACTCTAACAAAATTCCTGAAGGCCCTTCAAGTATGACCTTGGCCCCATCGTCAAATTCGATTTCTACAAAACCCGCCTGTAGATCAAGCAATTGCGAATCTAGTAAAATGCTTCCCGTTTGTATGGATGGCTTTGGTTGACTCCAAACGACCCGATACAGATTCGTAATTTTTGCAATCGGTTGAGATTTATTCACCATCATGAATATCCAAATAGATAAACCGATCAAAAAACAAGCCACCATCGACAACAAGTGTTTATTATTCAGCTTAAATTTTGACAAAGATGGTCTCTCATTCTGAATGTAGTGCGTGGATTCATTCATTTGAGATGGTTGTTTTTTCATATAAGCATCTAACTGAGCTTGAGCGTCAGATTTAATCTTTTCTTTCTGAAGTTGCTCTTGTTTTTGATGACGCTTTTGTGCATCCTGTAAATCTTTGGAAACCACTTCTTCTAAAATATATTGAGCATCAGGTTCATGAAAGCTATCACGTTCTCGCTGATTTAAAATGGCATGATTGCCTAATATGCTGACATATAAGTCCAAAACATGATCATCAGTCACCAACAATTCATCCAATTCTTTAAATTGTTCTGGATCAATTGTGCCATTTAAAGCCTGTATGATCATGACACTTAGTTGGTTATCAGTATATTTTTTCATCAAACCGACCTTTCCCATTGTGCCATGTGCCGATCTATACATTCTTTTAGCGAAACATGGATCCGGCCAAAGGCCTGATATAATCCCTGCAAAGGTCGCCCGACCTTTAACGCAATCTCTTTTACTCTTAACCCAGAGTTATACCTCAACTTAATCAATTCTTGATCTTTCTGACTAAGCTTATTGATACACCCTTCAAGTGCATTCACTCGAGATTCCATAGTATCCACCAATCTATCGCTGCGACTGACAACACGATGAAACGCTTGATCACTCAATAGCATTTTGGATTGCTGCTCTTTTTGGCGAAATTGCAGAACCACATTTTTGGCAATCCCCATCGCCCAGGCAGAAAAACTCTGATCACGATTATAAGACTCAAACTTACGGCACATAACCATGACCGTTTGCTGCAAAATATCATCTGCATCAGGTAAATGCGGCACCAAGGTCAGAATAAATCCATAGATCCTTTTCTGGTTGGCCGACATTAAGCAGACAAACTCTTCATTGATATTCATTTGATTTGAATTACGCATAAAAATTCCAATGATCTTCTCTGATCAATATAGTACTTCATGATTTTTCAAAAAAATTGAGGGTGAATTTTAAAAAATTGCAAAAAAAAGAAAGAACACCTACTAGTACCCCACCCTTAAAAATATATACTACTGCAATATATAGACTTAACCTAAGCTAACGTTTGCACCAGGTAATGCTCATAGATCACATAGAGTTGAACTAAAGACTGGATTTCCACCCATTCATCTTTCGTATGTGTGGCACCCACATTAGGCCGTGATAAGATTACCGGAATCCCCGCTTCGTAGAAAAAACGTGCATCACTGCCGCCATGAGCTTGTAATAAGTTGACGGATTGCCCTGTAACCTGTTCGGTAATGGATATGAAAACAGGATCAGGCTTAAAGCTGGTAGCATCAGAACTCAATAATGGTTGTAATTGGATATCGTCATCCGCAGATTTTGTGAGCAACTCTAGAATCTGCTCAACGGTAAATGATGCTGGAAACCGAATATCAAAAATACCTTCAGCCATGTCTGGTATTCGATTGGGCACAGAATTATCTGTTCCTATCACTGTCATAGCACAGGTGGGAAACCAATGATCGTCACCATTTTTTAATGATTCAAATGTCTGTCGTACCGTATGGAAAAAGTGAAATAATTTTTCTATCGCATTTTTACTTAGCCATGGACGAGCACCGTGACCTGCGACACCTTCGGTCGTGACCTTAATATGCAGAACGCCTTTTTCTTCAACCGTTATTTCATTAATGGAACCCGAATCAGGAATGATGGCCAAATCACAATCGATTTTGTGATTTTCAACTAAATATTTAATCCCATCTTGTCCACCTTTTTCTTCATCGGATGTAATAGTCAAACCGAGCGAGATACCTGGGTATTTCATATGCAAGGCATAAAAAACTTCCATCAATACCGCGATGGCCCCTTTCATATCTCCGGCTCCTGGCCCAATGATTTTCCCGTCCTCAATACGACTATTGTAATTCGCCTCCGGCAAGGCTACAACATCCAAATGACCATTCAACATCACTTTGGGTTTAGTAATTCCCTTTGGACGCAAAACTAATGAGGGCAAATCGTTGCTGCGAAATTCATCAATGTCCAAACCTTCCAGATCGATATGATTACGAATAAATTGCATTCCCCGATCAATATCTTGAATCGAATCCGTTACCGTTGGAATTAAAATGAGATCTCTAGCCAAGGTCACCAATCGATGGCTTAGCGCCTGATCTTCCAATTGTTGTTTAATCTCGGTCATAATCCCAATCCAGTGGCAATTGTTCAACCATATGATCAAGTAATTCCTGACACTGATCAGGCGTCTGAGCCAAGCTGACCAATTGCCCTTTTAATGCATCGCCATTATCATTATGTATAATATTATATACGACAACACCCCGCTCATGGCCTGATTTAAAAAGAAATTCTTTTTCATTCAATAATTCTAGTAATGCTTTTGTTGGCATCGGTTTTCGAAACAGTACATTTCGTAACAACCAGCCGCCTTTAGGAAGAAAATGACGGGCTAAAATAGCCGGATAAGTTGCTCCCGTCACACGGGCATTTAGCTCGCACAATATGACCTTAAGCTCGTTTTCAATTTTCAATACAAGAAAATCTCCACTCGCCGTGCCACGGTATCCCATACTATAAAGCCAACGGGCTCCAACTTTGGCTTGCTCAATAAGCCTATCTCGGCAATCAGAAAAATCCTTGAAAAAAGGAGGCGGTGAAATATTGCCTTGATGAACACTCTCATCTGTTAATAACTGCTCAGTCATATCGAAAAATGTGATGCCTTCTTCACCAAGAAACATTTGAACACTTGGCGAACTAATGACTTGGGAATCTTTGTAAGATTCATCCATCCACCCCTGAACCATACAAGACCCTTCATAAAATAAGTAATCTTTAATGCTTGCCAGATCCATATGACTGGTTGGCAATTGAATAATCCCACAACCTGATGCCCCAATTTGTGCTTTGGCAACAGCCTTTTTATAACCACGTTTTTTTAATTTATTAAGAGCTGTTAGAATTTGAGAGGCATTGGCTGCTATTTCAGTATCAAAGACATCCAGACCTTGATCCTGCAAATGACAATGAAGTAAATATTTATTATTCCCCTTGTGGCTGCCATCAAATGTGCTGATGGTTTCCTTCTCCAGTAATTGAGCAATATGCGCCAGGCATTGATCTGTCACGAATCCATCGACCCAATCGGCCTGTTGATCAAAGAGGAAATGATTCTCAACTTCCTCCAATGTTTCAGGGAGTTTATCATATTCTCTTCTCTCGAGAATCATATAGTTCGGCAACTCTAAACCTAAATGATCTTTAAAATAATTTACTAAATCAACATCGGGAGGTCGCTCGACCAATAGCAAATTATCGTCCCCTCGAAACAGCATATTTTGAATGGGAAGCAATCGTCCGCCATAAGAGGTAACCCCAACCACTTGCTGATCTAAGGCTGATGTGCCGCCAGTATTGCCAAAAAAGAGTGAATGTAAATTGGCAAAAAACAAGCTACTACGTTCCCAGAATTTGGGCATCCGGTCAAACTCCAGCTGCACAGGAACCTGATGCTCTGATGGAACGACATTATTGGAGGTCATTGAACGTTTGCTAGGCAATCGAAGCTCTACTTTCTTAATAAAGGCGACTATTTTAGTTATAATACCTTTATCGACACCATGAAACAACTCATTTAAATTGAAGCGATGTTCATCAAAATGATATGGAATGAAGTTCGATCTTGAATGCTAGCAAAGAAGTTATCGGAACGTAATTAGCTTAAATTACAAACCTGTAAATTTCCCATTTCCGGTACGTTCTTTTCGAATATAGGAATCTAACTGACAAATTTCTTTGATGCGGAGCTTCGCGATGGCTGCTTCCTGAGAATCAGGATATCGCTGAAGAATTTCATCATAAGTATTTACCGCAGATCTCATCGAATATTTTTTCTTAATCTTGGCTTGCTGTAAAAGGCTAAAAGCTTGTGGATTAGATTGTAAATTTCCATTTTCAGATTCTGTCTCAGTCTTCTTGAAGTCAACTTGCTCAGATGATGTCATGTTTACCACAGGCATAACTTGACCAGTACCACCGTTTATGGTGTTCACTAATTGCTGTGTCATTTTTTTGAAATGTTCTATTTGAGATTTAGACGATTGTTCATTTCCCGATTTTAATAGATTAAACTTACTTACTTTCGCTTGTGGCAAAAGCGAATCAATTAAAGCCAACGGTAAAAACCCACCAACAGGACCTGCATATCGAATTTTGCCTTTAGGGTCTGCTATCAACATTATGGGAGAATATTTATCTGTAAATTGCCATTGAGATTTATTGAACTCATCTTCAATGTTAAAATTTGGCCAAGGCCATGGATTATCAACCAAAACTCGATTCATTCTCAAATAATGATCATAATTAAATCTATCCACATTGGCCGAAGCAAATTGTACCTTGCCTGTTTTTAAGTAAAAGCTATATAAATCTGTGAACTCATCAACATTGGTCCACAAATCAAACGCGATATCGGGCACATCCATAAATTCATTGCTAATGATGCTACTGGCACTTCGCTTGGACATCTTGGATGCGCCTTGCTCAGGTGGCATGGACCACAAAAGAGCACATAAAATTTGTCCCTGATTCGTATCATAGTGAAAAAAGCTGCCATTGACATTTCGCATATTCATTGTGCTGAATGATTTGCCCAACAATTCGTAGGGCATATACTCATAAGCTAAATTTAAGATGCCACCTGATAAAGGGCCGGTACCCGCAGCAGACCTTCTCTGATTATTGTTTTTTGCGGTCCTCTTTTTATTACGCTCTATAGTCCTTTGTCTGTAAGAGGACTTGGTCGTTTTTTTAGATTTTTTATTACTGTCTAGATTTCTGCTGAATTTGGACACCGAAGACGATTTTTTACTGCTTGCACCAGATTGCGAATTGGGGTCTTGTGAATTGGGATCTCTTTGCCCACTTAAACCAAATTTTGATTCTGCCCTAGATAGCTGCTTAGAATTAAATGACTCAGAAACATTATCCATCAATAGAGCTGCTTGACCTGCTTTTTGAGTTTTATATATTTTTTCAATCTTATCATATTTATCGTAGATCATAGAAAACAGGACCAAACTATCAATGATATCTCGATTTTTTGGATTTGTTCGAAGAGCTCGGTCAATATGTCTAAAGACTTGATCAGAAGATTCATCGCCATAATGAGCAATATATGCTTGAAGCATATATAATAAAGCTTTCTCTTGCTTACTAAATCGCCCTGAAAATTTTCTTGAATGCGATACGGATTTGTCTAGTGCTTTCAGATCATCCTTAGATATTTGAATGTTACGAACAACCCAGTCGTTCAACAACATATTTGCATCCTTTTTGATCTTTGCTGCCTCTTTTTTGACAAGCGCATCACGGTCTGGTTGCTTGGGCTGAGCGCCCGGCCTACGCTGCTGAGCATGCAAACTGGTTGTTAATACAACCACTGCTAAAAGGAATTTCCATGATCGATTATTACAAATTTTGGAAATTATTCCAAATAATCGCATTCTATATTTCTCCTAATCATTCGTGAATTTTTCTACACAATTTAAGAATTGAGTTTATCATCGACTGTAAGTATCAATTTTAGTTGATCTGAATTTATAATTCAATATCCCTTTCATTTTTTTTTAGTAATTTATTGCAAAAAACATAAAACGAAACATATCCACAACTGCATAATTTAAAAGAGGTTATAGCCCCCTGCTTTTCACACTAAATGGTAGGATTCCCTAGGAGAATCCCAGGAAATCTTGAATACGAACCTCATCCGAATTATGATGCCCCATACATTAAACTCACTAAGAAAAAATCAATATGAAACAAATAATTTATCTTGATAACGCCTCCACAACACCTGTAGATCCAGCTGTAATTGATACCATATCAACATTTCTCAAGGATCATTACGCCAACCCTGCCAGCTTGACGCATCAGCTAGGTGTGGATGTTGAAACTCAAGTTCAGCAAGCACGCCAACAAATAGCCAATATAATTCATTGTCAACCTTCTGACATTATCTGGACCAGCGGTGCAACTGAATCGAATAATATCTCCTTGATTGGTACAGCTCGAAAATATCGCGAGCGAGGCAACCATATCATCACTTGCCAAACAGAACATAAGTCAATACTCGATCCTTGTAGTTATTTACAAACACAAGGATTTGAGGTGACCTACCTGCCCGTAGATCAACAAGGCCATATCAACTTGGAAGAACTTAAAAATCATATCTCAGACCAAACAATCCTGGTAAGTCTCATGGCAGCAAATAACGAAACGGGTGTTATACACCCTTTGGATAAAATCGGTCAAATTACCCACGAATCCAATGTCTTATTTCACTGTGATGCTTCACAAGCTTTCGGAAAAATCCCCATCGATGTACAAAGCCAACACATTGACCTTCTCAGCATCAGTGGTCACAAAATTTATGGTCCTAAAGGGATTGGAGCTTTATATCTCCGACGCGAACACCCTAAAGTCCAACCAGAACCTTTGATCTTTGGCGGAGGACACGAATTGGGCGTGCGCAGTGGCACCTTAAACGTCCCTGGTTTGATGGGATTGGCAAAAGCAGCTGAGATTTCCAGCCAAGTGATGAATCAGGAAAAAGAGACTCTCAATCAAATGGCTAACTCATTTGAAAATGCCTTAAAAAATCAATTGGATGGCGTATTTAGAAATGGCGATCCAGATCAATGCTTACCACATATTCGCAATATCAGCTTTGCTGGCACGGACAGCGAAACACTCATGTTAGCTTTACCTGAGCTTGCCGTTTCGAGCGGTTCAGCCTGCACCAGTATCAATATCGAACCCAGTCATGTCTTAACTGCGATGAACATTGGGCAAGAAAAATTAACCAGCGCTATTCGTTTCAGTTTCGGTCGTTTTACAACACCCCACGATATAGAATCAGCAGGACAATGTGTGATTGATGCTGTTTGTAAAATTAGAAAGTTTACATGAGCATCCCCCTTATTGAAGATAATGCACTGATATTATTCCAAGGTGACAGCATTACGGATGCTGGCCGTTTAAAAGATGACCCTCTGCACATGGGAACAGGGTATGCATCGCTAATCGAGATAGAACTTCAGAATAGATTCTCCCACAAAAATATCCGATGCCTTAATCGAGGTATCGGTGGCAATCGCCTGAAAGATTTGAGAGATCGCTGGGACACAGATTGTCTAAATCTTTACCCTAACTGGGTATCAATTATGATTGGTATCAATGAAACCTGGTATGCCATGGATAGCGGTGATGTGACATCACCTAAAAAGTTTGAATATAATTATCGCTTACTTATTGAAGAAACACAACGACATTGCGATGCAAAATTTATTTTACTACAACCCTTTCTTTTGCCTGTGATCACTGATACTGCTCGCTGGCGTGAGGATTTGAATCCAAAGATAGACATTGTTGAAAAAATCGCACAAGAAACCAATGCCATACTCATCAAAACAGATGAAATGTTTAATCGTTCAGTCAATGAGCAACATCCCAGCTACTGGGCTCTGGATGGCGTACACCCTACGCCACAAGGACATACCTTAATTGCTCAAGCCTGGCTGGAAGCACTGGGGTTTAATAACCCCACCTAAGCGTCCTATAATATCCCTGGTTTTAGCGAAAAATATAATCTCAAAGGTTTTATATAAATTTTTCCAGAAAACCTTGTAGATCAATTTGCCCCTGTACCCTTTATATTTTACCTTTAAAATTCAACACACACATGTATTAGAAAGTGAACAAACCAATACCATTTGCTTGTTCACCCAGAGACGTTACATCCAACGATAATCCTTTATTGATTGAGTAAGGATTATTTAACCTATTGCCATAAGGAGCTCATGATGTATCAACAATCTGAACACCTGCCAAAAAGACAACCTGTCCCGCAAGATATTCAAGCACAAGAAAGAGCGATCTTTGAGAAACTCAGCGAACAATCCAGACAACAAAGTAAATACTTTCAATCAAAAGCTGAAAATCTAGGAAAAATCGTCAACGAATTAAAGTTGAATCTAAAGTATCTGGTCTTTGATCTGGAAGCCAGCAGAAGAGAAAATAAAGAGTTAAAAGAAAGATATCATGATGATCAGAATGAATCTTTTTAATTGATCAGAAGTTTATAAAGATAGATAGAGGCACCATTCATGTCTCTATCTTTTTTTAATCCTCTAATGTTGTAATCCCTTCCCGAATAGCATATTTCGTCAGGCCAGGCAAATTATCAATTCCTAGCTTTTTCATGATGTGCATACGATGTGTTTCGACCGTTTTAACACTGATATTACAAATCTGAGAAATTTGCTTGGTATTTTTACTTTCTGCAATGAGCTGAAGAATTTCTCGTTCACGAGGCGTAAGAATGGAACGCCCTGATTTTTTCTGACCACGATTCTGCTCAAATATATTGCTGATACTCACATTTTCGATCTGCTCACTTAAATAATAATCTCCATCAAGCACATCACGCACAGCTTTAATCACCTCATCAAAATCGCCATGCTTGACCAGATATCCACAAGCACCAGCCAAAAACATTTTTTCTACAAACTCAGCACCCTTATGCATCGATAGTGCAATAATTTTAATATCCGGGTTATCATGCAACATGCGTTTGGAGGCTTCAACGCCATTTAGATCAGGCATTGAGATATCGATTAATGCCACATCGGGCACCCATTGATTGGCCAGCTCAATCGCTTCTCTGCCATTGCTGGCTTCAGCCACGACTTTCATATCATCCTGCTTTTCAAACAACACACGCAAACCACTTCGCAAAACTTGATGGTCATCTGCAATTAATATCGTATGAGACATTATTTCTTAACCTCGATTAAAGGAACACACAATTTTTCTTTCGTTCCACCCTCTCTTTCTGATTTAAATTTTAACTCCGAATTACATCGGTTATCGTGCATTATGATCATCTTGAAAAACAAAGTCCAGCCCATATTTCTTTTCCGATCAATTCAAAAATGCAGCTAAATACCTTATTTAAAATTGCTTAAAGTTTAATCTCTTTCCCCCTGAACCTATTCACACATACTTTCACCAGACATAATTTACCATAAACACTTGTTATTTAAACACTAATAAGTGCATACACACAATGTAAACTACTGCTTTAAATGAACAACTACAACAACCACAAATACAGAAAAGAATGTAAACCATTTATTTAATTAAACTTATATGTATTATAACTCACCAGCAGGAATACCCCCCATATAACTGTCTAATATACATAAAACAATAATATATAAGTATTTAACTGTTTATATGTCTTATTACAGTCACAATAATTACCAGTAACCAAGGAGGTAATCCTAATTATTCGCCTAAATAATCAGAGTGGGATTAATTCGAACATTTTGCAAATTTGATTAATCATTGGATTCTAATTGACAATCGACCAAAAGAACGTATAATCCTCTGATTAAAATACTTAGTGAATTTTTAGCCGAAGATTGAAACTCGAAGGCTATAAAATTTTTGGAATATGTTAACCGTTTCACCGATATCTCAGGATCGGAAACATTTATTTTTATCAGGTGAAGCATGCTCAATAAAGGATTGGCTTACTAGTGTTGGCGCTGGGTCCCTTAATGATGGACCAGGCGTTCGCTTATGAATGTAAGCGAGACCGTTTGAACCTAACGTGTCACTCAGGTGATGGTTTGCAAAAAGATGATAGCTCTTTTTCAAAAACACTTTGGGGTGATGTGATGATTTGAAAAGTCACATAATATTTTTATTTGGTGATTTTTTCAAAGTGGGTAACTGTTTGCGGTCCCACTTTTTTTTTAAACTGAAGATTCTAAACAGGGCTGAAAAGTTATGAATGCAGATTTACTACGAATCGTCGAAAACATATCGCGTGATAAAAATATCACTAGAGAGAGTATCTTTGGTGACCTCGAAGACGCTATGGCATCGGCGGCCAGAAAACAATTCGGTGCGACCGAACAAATTATGGTAAAAATTGACCGCGAAACAGGCGTTATCAATGCATACATTAACGATGAAGCGATTGATATCCGTAAACTAGGGCGTATTCCTGCTCAAACAGCAAAGCAGGTCATGATTCAAAAACTACGCGAAGATGAACGCGGTAGTATTTTTGCTGAATATCAAGAACGTGTTGGCGAAATGGTTTCAGGAACCGTTGCCCGATTTGAAGGCGGCACGACAATTGTTAACCTAAGCCGTACCGAAGCACTACTGCCACGCAGCGAACAAATCCCAGGTGAATCGCACCATAATAACGAACGGGTGCGTGCTTTAATTTACGAAGTCAAAGAATCCACGAATCAGGTAAAAGTCATTTTAACACGTACTCATCCTGATTTTATTCGTAGACTTTTCGAGCAGGAAGTGCCCGAAGTTGCTGAACGCATTATTGAAATTAAAGCATTGTCACGCGAAGCAGGCTATCGCAGCAAAGTTGCCGTTAGCAGTATCGACAGCAAAGTCGACGCCGTTGGTGCTTGCGTAGGTGTTCGTGGCAGTCGCATCAAAAATATTGTCGACGAACTGGGCGGAGAAAAAATTGACATTGTCCGCTGGAATGAATCTTCTCAAATTTTAATTATCAATGCACTGCGACCTGCTGAAATACGTGAAATCGCACTTTGCTTTGAATTAAATCGAGCGACAGTCGTTGTTGGTGAAGATCAGTTATCGCTTGCCATTGGCAAACGAGGACAAAACGTTCGACTTGCTGCACGCTTGACTAGCTGGGATATCGATGTCCTCACTCCTCAGGAATATTCACTGGGCATGGAGACCATGATTGGCATGCTCAGAGACATCGAAGGCATTGATGATACTGTGATTGATAAGATTGTTGCATTAGGTTTGGTTTCCGTGTTGGATATTGAAGAAGTTGGCACCGAGCCATTGGTCGAAGCTATTGGGCTTGATCCAGGATTAGCAGAGAAGATCGTGAACAATGCAACAGAACAAGCTCGTATCATCGCAGCCAACCAAACCCAAAGTAAAGCAACACAAGCTGTGTTAGGAACGGAAGAACAATCCGAAGCTGCTGAATCCTCTGAAGAACCTCAAGAGACAGCGACAGAAGAAACTGTTGAAGTTGCCGTCGAAGCAGAAACAGATAGCAATGAAGAAGCTGCACCGGAAACAGTGGTCACTGAAGAAAACGAACCCGAGGAAGAAAATACATCTAAGGATGTTTAGTAACCCTATAGGATATTAATTCAACACAAAACACATTGGAGTTTTTTGATTGGCAATTCGTGTACATCAACTAGCAAAAGAATTAAATGTTAAAAGCGCTGCCATCGTCTCAAAGTGCCAGGCAGAAGGCCTTGAGATCAAGAATCACATGAGCACCCTTTCGGTTGGGCTCGCTGAAACAATTCGTGAATGGTTTAGCGAAGGTGCGCATGATACGACCATTGAAGAAACAGCCAGGGTCGATCTAGAAAAAGTAAAAACAAAAACTAAACGCAAGAAAAAAACCACTGCTGCCAAAAAAACCGAAGACAACAAATCTACTGAAACAGCTGTTGCTGAAGAGCCAAAAGAAACCACAGATGTAGACGAAACCAAAAGCGTCGTCACCAAGAAAAAGGCTACCCGCCCCAAACGGAAAAGCCCGAAAGATCTTGAAACGGAACAACAGGCTGAAGCAGGATCAGAGCAAACAACTGAAACAATAAAGCCTGCCGCAAGTAGTGAACCAGAAAAACCTGAAGAAATCAAAAACGCCCCGGTGATAAAACCGGTGGTTTCAGAACCATTTATCCCAACGCCTGCGAAACTCCAAGGCCCCAATGTGGTTCGCATGGAGCATGCAGACCACGTGCCAGTTCCACCGAGTCGCCCACCAAAGAGAAAGCCATTGTCTGAACCTATTTCCAACTCATTATCTATTAATGCAGACAAAACTCAGGATGGCAAAAAATCTCCTGTCGAAATGGGTGGCATACCAGAGACCGGCAAAAAAGGGTCACGCAGACGTGTTCTGGAATCTGACGAAGATGAACAACAAAATAAACGCGGAAAAGGCAAAGGCCGCTCTCGGTCGCGTAGCAATTCTGATGCAGACGCTGGCGCATCCAAACGATGGCGAGAACGTGACTGGCAGGAACGAGAAGAACGTTTAGCCCAAGCATCCGGCATGAAATTACACCGTCGAGAACGACGTCTGGCTCAAAATGAAATAGATGGATCTGGCGGCAAGCAAATATATAAAAAAACACAAATTGATAAAGCCACGGTAAAAGAACCAATCACAGTTAAAGAACTTTCCTCAGCAATCGGTGTACGATCTACCGAGATTATCGCCAAGCTGATGGGAATGGGCGTGATGGCAAATATCAACCAGGTCATTGAAACAGATGCTGCTGAAACGATCTCGCTAGAATTTGGCGTGGAACTTAGTGTTGAAGCACATGTACAATTAATCGATCAATTACTTGAGGAATTCGACAAAGAAACACCGGATGATGATAAATCCCCACGCCCCCCTGTTGTTACATTCCTTGGGCACGTGGATCATGGAAAAACATCTCTCTTGGATTGCATTCGAAAAGAAAGCGTAGCCTCGGGTGAAGCTGGTGGGATTACCCAACATATCGGGTCCTATCTGTATGATGATGGTAAACGCCGCGTTACTTTCCTTGACACACCTGGGCACAAGGCATTTACTGCGATGCGTGCTCGTGGAGCAAACATGACAGATATTGCGGTCTTGGTTGTTGCTGCAGATGATGGCGTGATGCCACAAACAGAAGAAGCGATCAACCACATCAAAGCAGCAAATGTTCCAATTGTGGTTGCGATGAACAAGATGGATCTGCCGGCGGCAGATGAGAATCGCGTCTTAGGACAACTAGCTGAAAAAGGATTGGTGCCCACAGAATGGGGTGGCGATGTTGAAGTAGTAAAAACAAGTGCACATACTGGCAATGGTATTACTGACCTTGTTGAATACCTGGATTACATTGCCGAACTTAATAACTTAAAAGCGAAAAAAGATGGTGCAGCAACAGGCTGGATTGTCGAATCTGAAATGAGTAGCGGCCAGGGTGTCATAGCACGAATACTGGTTAAGCAAGGAACGCTTAAAGCTGGCGATGTTATCGTTAGTGGTTCATCTTATGGTCGTGTACGTACCATTTTAGATTCATCCAATAAATCATTAAAAGAAGCTGGGCCAGCAACCCCATGTGAGATTTCAGGTCTGGAAGGTGTTCCAACGGCCGGTGACCGCTTCTTTGTACTGGACAATATCTCCAAAGCGAAAGAAGTGGCGGACGAACAACGATCTCAAGAACGCGAAAAAACACTTGCACAACGCAGCATGGTGACATTAGAGAATCTATTTAGTGAAATCGAAGCTGGTGAAATTCGTGAATTAAATATTATTTTGAAAGCGGACGTACAAGGTAGTGTAGATGTACTTTCTAAATCGATATTGGAAATGAACACATCAGAAGTTGCTGTTCGTGTTCTGCATGCCGCGGTTGGTGGCATCTCTGAAAGCGATGTGGTTTTGGCACAAGCGTCCAATGCCATTATTATCGGTTTCCAGGTCATTGCAGATGAATATGCTAGAACGTATGCAGATAAAAATAGCGTTGAAATTCGCCTCTACCGTGTTATCTATCAAATATCTGAAGATATCAAAAAAGCACTGGAAGGCATGCTCAAACCACGTGTGGAAGAAAAAGAACTTGGCCGCGCGGAAGTTCGTCAGGTATTCAAAGTTTCGCGTCTTGGAAATATTGCTGGTTGCTACGCAACTGAAGGGCTGATTAAACGTTCAGCAAAAATACGCTTAATTCGTGATAATATTATCTTAAGGGATAACTTATCGATTGATTCACTGAAACGCGTCAAGGATGATGTGAATGAAATTCGAAGTGGCTTGGAGTTTGGTATTAAACTCGTTGATTGCGATGATATTAAAGAAGGCGATCAGTTAGAAGTTTATGATCATATTGAAATTAGCCGGACTCTGGAATCGGTTCAATAAATGTAACTGGATGCAACACTCCCCTCCTTTCAGACCCCTGGTGTGAGAATGATCATCGGCGTCATGGAATTTCAAGTCAGTGTGTTTGATGCAATGACACTTAAGGACAAGCGTCGCGTCATAAAAAGCCTAAAAGATCGAATCAGCCATAAGTTCAATGTTTCGATCGCAGAGGTTGGCTACAATGACCAAATTCGAACCGCTTTAATGGGTGTATCGATAGTGGGAAATGATAGTAAATATTTAGATCAGGTTTTATGCAAAATCATAGATCATGTTAGAAAAATACCGCAGTTAAGTTTGATTGATTATCATATTGAAATGGTATAAGAATGGTTTCTCGACGACAGGAAAAAGTTTCAAAAGTCATCATGAGCTCGGTGAGTACAATTATACAAAACGAGATCTCAGACCCACGTGTTCAGGGCCTCATCAGTGTTACACGCGTTGATCCGGCTCCAGACCTTAAGAGTGCCCGCGTTTTTTTAAGTATTCTGGGCGTTACTGATAATCAAAAAAAATTATGCCTAATGGCAATCAATCATGCGAATGGGTTTATTCGCACCCGACTATCTCAACAGTTATCCATGAAAACCTGCCCGGCATTACAATTTCACATTGATGAAAATTTGCAAAATGAAATAGCCACATTACAAATTATCGATGAAGTATCACGGGAATTACACCTGGAAGATGAAAAAAACAATGATACGTTACCCCCTAACCCGAACAATCAGATTGAGTCGGAGATCAAAGAATGAAAAATAGCAGTGAATATGCTACGCAATTGAAGAAATTATGCAAACGAGTCCAAAAAGAATTAGGGTCACCCGAGGAACCAGAACTCACTGACCCAACGACAGAAATCGTATTGAGTTGCTTGTCTGCATTTACAACAGAATCAAAAGCTCAAAGTGGACTCAATAAATTGAATGCACACTTTGTAGATTTCAATGAATTGCGCGTCAGTCGCGACATTGAAGTGGCTAAAGTATTGGGAAGTAGCTTTCCGCAAGCCAAAGATGCCGCAAAATTAATTATACAAATTCTTCAGGCTATTTTTGACAAAGAAGATGCTCTGGACTTAAGTCATTTACCCAGTACCGGCAAACGAGAAGTCAAAGCGTTTCTTGAAAGCATGAGTGCTTTACCAGCATACACCGTTGCTCGCGTTATGTTAAAAAGTATTGGCGGCCATGCATTTCCTGTCCACGAAAAAATGCTAACGGTTCTTCAAAAAGAAGAGATTGTTTCTCCTGACGCCAGCATGAGTGATGTACAAGGATTTCTAGAACGTCAAATCCCATCAAAAACTCTTCAAAAAACTTATATACAGCTAAGACAGTTCACTGATCAGTACAAGATGAGTGCGGCAAAAAAAGAAACCGCAGCAAAGAAGAAAACAACTACAAAAAAGAAAACGGCTACCAAAAAAGCAACTAAAAAGAAAACCGCGGCAAAGAAAACGACCAAGAAGAAAACGACAAAAAAGAAAACCACTAAGAAGAAATCTTAATTCATATAGACGAGAAGGACAATCCATTGGCTGAGAAATTAAAAATCGGTTTACCTAAAGGAAGCTTACAAGATTCAACGGTTGATTTATTTAAACGAGCTGGATTCCATATCCAGATCTCATCACGCAGCTATTTTCCATCCATCGATGATGAAGAGATTGAAGCGGTCTTATTTCGCGCACAGGAAATGAGTCGTTATGTTGAAGATGGGGTCATAGACGTAGGTTTGACTGGACATGACTGGATTTGCGAAAACAATTCAGACGTCGTGGAAGTATGTGAACTGGTTTACTCGAAAGCAACAGCCAAACCAGCTTATTGGGTTTTGGCTGTCCCCAATGAAAGTAAGGTTGAAAAGGCAGAAGACCTTGAAGGTGGAATTATCGCTACTGAGCTAGTCAATGTCACAAAGGAATATTTTAAAAATCGCGGAGTAAACGTTAAGATCGAATTTTCTTGGGGAGCAACTGAAGTCAAAGCCCGACTACTCGATGGGATTGTGGAAATTACTGAAACAGGCTCTAGTCTTCGGGCAAACAATCTACGTATCATCGACCATTTAATGTCAAGTACGACACGATTAATCGCAAACAAAAAAGCCTGGGAAGATAGTTTTAAGCGTGAAAAAATTGAAGCCATTGCACTGTTACTACAAGGTGCTATAGCTGGTCGTGAGAAGGTGGGATTAAAAATGAATCTGGAAAAAGACAAACTAGACCAGGCCATTTCTCTATTACCATCAGAAAAATCACCAACGGTCAATCACTTGGCTGATGATAAATTTGTCGCGATTGAAGTGGTTATTGAGGAAAAATTGGCACGAGATTTAGTGCCAAAATTGAAAAAGATAGGGGCGACTGGTATTTTTACTTATCCCCTTATGAAAGTAATTCCCTAATCGACCTAGAGCGTTTTTACATAGATGTAACTTAAAACGCCATGGCTATCAAATTCCTGTACTAATTCGAAGCCACATTTAAGATAAAGCTTGTTTGCAGGGGTGTTGTTTTTAGCCACAAGTAATTTAATTTGATTAATGCCATTTTTACGACAAAGCCCTCCCCCCTGTTCAATCAGAGATTGGGCAACTCCCTTGCCTCGACCTTGAGGTGCGATTACAATCGACATGAGTTCAGCATCCGGAAGATCAAGCTTACGTGTTTTTCCGGGATAAAAAATATTCTCAAAGATTCTTTTTATTCGCTGAAGTGAAAAAAGCATTTTGCATAAATGTAAAAAGAACTTTGAAGGTTTTTTTAGAAGAATATGCTTGTAAAGACGGTTGAGATTTTTCGTAAAGGTAGCAAAACCTATCACCTGTTCCTGTTCAATTGCCACCAATCCAAAACTGTTTTCATCCGACGCGATGGCTTGATATAACGATGTAACAAAATCGTTCCCTAACGAACTGATAAACCCTGTGGGTATGCCCTGGCAATGCAACACCGCGACTTGAGGGGCATGCGTTTCATTCATTTCTTCAATTACCCATTGATCAGACATAGGACAATCTCAAGAATCTTTAGGCCAAACAGCACTTTGATTCACTTTATATACCACTTCAGATTCGATGATTTCGACATATTTTTCAGCCAAGACCTCACGTGAAAAATGTTTTGAGACATACTCAAACCCTTGATCACCAAATTTCTTACATAAATCCGGATCGTTTTTTAATTTCCGAACAGCATTTACAAAGTCTTGTGAATTTTCAGGTTCAACATAAATTCCTGCACCAGATTCTTCGACTAATTTTCGAGCAACGCCATCGATTCCTATCACAATAGGTCTCTTTGCCGACATATAATCAAAGACTTTATTCGGATAAACCGTTTTAAAAGTATCCACTTTCTTGAGAACAGCTGTACAGACATCACTCGCTGCTACATAATCGACAATTTCATTTTTTGGAACCGCATCCACAAAACAAACATTATTTAAGCCCCACTCTTGCGCGGTCTCTTTCAACATCTCTTTCTGCATTCCTGCCCCAACCAGCAAAATAACAATATCTGGGTCATCTAATAATAATTTAGCTGCCTCTAAAAGTTGTATCAAGTGATTGGCGACACCATGGGCACCAACATAAGTTACCACATATTTCCCTTGTAGATCATGCTTTTCACGAACCCAATTCTCCTTTTCGCCCGGCTTAAAGATATCTAGATCAGCACCATTAGGAATCATACTGATACGATCTTTTTTTACGCGTTTTTTCCCTATCAGGGCGTCTTCAAAAGCTGGTGTTAAGACGTTAATCCAACTGGCTGATTCATAACTTTTCTTTTCAAGCCAGTAGGACATTTTGATCATTTGCTTATTGGTTAAAACACCTGTATCAATCGCAGATTCCGGCCAAAGATCTCGGACCTCAAACACCATTGGAATTCGCATCAATTTACTTAAAATCCAACCGGTTAATCCAACGGTTAAAGGTGGTGATGTACAAATTATCACATCAGCTTTATTAACATAAGCTAATCCTGCAACGATTGAACTAAATGCAAAAGAAAGATAAGCCCAGAAACGCCCCAGAAAACTTTTGTTATATCCTTCACTAACATAACAGCGATACAGATCAATATTTTCACTTTCCTTTTCATGAATAATGAATTTACCTTTGTATTCTGGAATTTTTTTACCGGTGGCATAGTGCACAGTCCCTGACAAAATCGTGATATTATGGCCAGCTTGCTGCCAATATTTTGAAAACTGATTCCAGCGGGAACCGCCGGCATCCTGTTTGCCAAGAAAAAACTGATGGACAATTAATATATTCATATTTGATGCTTTATTTTTTAAAATCTATTTCATTTGAATTTGTGATAATTTTATTGATAACCATCGAAGGACTATTCGTTAATTCACCCAAATGACACTCAAAACGACGAATATCGCCTTGGTCAAAGACAGATAGTAATTCATGATTAAACTCTGCAGTCATACCAGCTTCTCCTAAGCTAAGTATTGTAATGCACCTTAACGGAAGTGTTGCATTAGTTTCAGATGAAAATACAGGCATGGCTATTCTATCGCCATAATAAGTTGAACACCACCCAAAAGGTTTTTTCTCATCACCTGATATAAAATGATGTTGCAAGTCATCGGCAGACGACAATGTGATCATTTGAATAGGCCCATGCGGTGTTTCGATGTCCAGTTTATGGTCAGAATGTTGAGATTTCATGTCAAGCAGATGCCAATTTAATTCAACATGGTGCTCTCCGACACCTAATAAATCATCTACCACAATCCAAGTCTTCTGGTCGAAATGAGCTACGCTTCTTCGATGGATAATCCCTTTTGCAGCATATCCATGATGGCATCCCTGAAAATAGACAGCGCGACTTTCGGGAAAAACATGATATTGCTCCAACTCACTTTTTACCCAATCAAACCACATAAAATGGCCTGATTTTCGCATTTGGCTCTGTTCATCTACAACCACAGTATTATGAGCTTTGGTCGAACCAAAATAATTCTGCCATGGCTGGTCGCAATTGTACATATAGGTTCCGGCATCTCGCAGAATATTGAGGCCTTTCCACCATAGATCAAAATGCAACATATCCGCATGTGAAGGTCGATCTTTAAAACTATGGCACCGAATCATGGCCCAGCTATCCGAACTCCCAAGTGTATAGTAGCCGCCATGAGAATATTGCTTGTTACCACGTTGAGTTGGGATGATACCTGGCTGCTCTTTTGGACCTAATAACCATAGGATATCTTCATCCCAAAGTCCCTTATCATAAGCTGACTTCTCTTTAAAAAAAGTATATCCTAGCTGAATCACGGGACGATAATCGCGATAATCACACGTATTAAGCGGTATGATTAAAGCGCCATCATTCGCTCCATAAATAGGTACATAGCCTTGATTGGGATCAACCATTTCATATAGAAATTCGAGAGAACTTTCAACACGCTGATGGACTTCTTGACCAAAAGCATCTTCATTAATCTCAGATAAAATCAATGACCACAATATGCCTTGCAGCATTAATCGATGATAATTCATTGAATGCTGAATGTAACTACCATCAGGATATAATTGTTTTAAAATTTCCTGTTTTAAAATTGTTTTCCCTTGCTTGTGCCATAGCTCCGATTTTTGAAACTCAGGAAAACATAAACCAACCATGTAAATTCCAGCAGCCTCGATGATTGAATGGTTGGTGCGGGTTGAAATCGCAAAATCAATATTGTGATAAATACGATCAGTATGCACTACAATAGCCAGTAATAATTTTTTAAGTCGCTCATCAGTTGTAAGCGAATGATTTTTTAAATGAAAATAGGCAAAGCACATCGCCATAAGACGAATAGAACATTCTTGGCCACATGAATAATTTGGCCCGATATTGGGCTGATTTTCCTGTAACCAATGTTCAAAAAGTTCCCAAAAACGTTCGAGATACTTCTCATCACCAGTTGCAGCATAAGCTCTAATCAAAGAATAGGTCCAGGCAAATCGTGATGGCTCCCAAATGAATTTAATATCCCCCAAGGCAGGATCAAAAAAATCTGTGTCACACCAATGTTGTTGATCATTCGCTCGACGCTGAGTTACTGGATTTAAAAACCAATCAGGAGGGTTCCCTAGAGTATGATATGTATTAAAAAAAAAGCAAAACTGATGATCAAGAATTTTATCAGCTTGCTCTTTTATAAGGTCTTGATAGGCGATATTAATATTGGAAATATTCGTTTGGTTAATAAAAAAGTTTCTTTGATTGTTTTGTTGGCTTTTAAGAAACTTTTCTAGGTCTCCTTTAAATGATGATTGTAGCCAGTCATCTAATTTAATTTCAGACCACGGCTGATCCGGAAATTTTTTCTTTAACAATCCTGTTTTTTTTACAAGTGAATACTTCGCTCGGTACAGGCAAAATCCAAGCCCGTATTGATTAACAATATCGACGGCTTTTTTTATTTTTGAAATTGGCATCGTTTAAAGTGTGATCAATTTAGATTGATGAGCCGATTCGACGGCAGCAAAACTTGCCTGGGTCACATTAATAATCTGATCGAATGGAATGACTGGCTCTCCACCTTCACTAATCCGCGAAAAGAACTGTTTAAATTCATTACGGTGACCTTTATCTTGGCTGAATAAATTCATTTTTTTAAAATTAGGCCAACCATAGCCTTTTAATTTCCTGAAATTATTTAATTGTAAAATTTTACCACCACAAAAAACATCCATCGACTCTTTTGGATACAATTTATCGCCATTCGCAAAATAGTGCAATGTGCCTATAGAACCATCGGCAAACGTACAAGTGATGGTCATTTTATCATCGCGTATTTCGACGGCAGGAGATTCACCTATCCGAGTAGCAACAACAGATGTAATAGGATGGCCGGTTAAATAAACCATGAGATCTAACCAATGACACCCTTCACCAATAATTCGTCCACCCCCTACATGATCGTTTTGCACCCAAACATTAGCTGGAATATGCCCTGCATTAACCATCACCTGCATACTCATTGGTTGCGATCTAGAGGAAAGCAAAGTTTGCATTTTTTCAGCATGCGGAGAAAATCGGCGATTAAAACCAACAAACAAATGGCGATCTCCAGCATCCTTATAAGCTTGAATAACAGAATCCAATTCCTCCTGATTCAAACACAGTGGTTTTTCAACCGCAACATGCTTATTTGCTTTTAAGGCATCAATTACCATAGATGCATGGCTATCATGACGTGTGGTAATGATTACTGTATTGATTTCAGGGTCGTCCAGAATATCTTGATATTGATTGCTGGAAGTTTCAAATCCAAATTTACCAGCAACATAGCCACCTGCGGCTCCTTTTGGATCAACAACGGTTCGTAATCGAGCTTGCAATGGTTTTATGGCAGGGAGTAATGTTAATTTAGAAAAATTACCCGCTCCTACGACACCGAGAACGACATCTTTCATTTCCGGGCTAGAAACCAAATGGGCTGGTGTCTTCATGGAAGATTCAAGTTTGGGTTGCTCGTTGGGATACGTTAATATCATAGCAAGTTTGCTGGGATCATCTGTCAGCATATCATAAGCACGTTTGGCCTGCTCAATCGGAATACGATCTGCAATAAGCTCATCCAGACATAATGACTGGTTCGCTAAGCAATCCAAAATGGCTTCAAAATTTCGCTGTTCCGTCCATCGTACAAATCCCAATGGATAATCTTGCCCTTTTTTCTCATACGTATCATCATATCGCCCTGGTCCATAGGAGCATGAAACCTGGAACGAAATCTCCTTTTCATAAAAATCACTACGATCCAAATTTAGATCGACGACACCTACCAAAATAATACGCCCCTTTTTACGGGACATTTGGGCTGATTGCTTGGTAATACTATCTTGCTTTGCCGAAGCGGTAATCAATACACCATCCGCTCCCTGCCCATTGGTTAATGCCTTGACCGCTTCAACCGGATCAACACCTGTTCGAGGGTTAATTGCATGAGCACCAAATTTTCGAGCTAACTCAACCTTTGAATCATCAAGGTCAATACCTATAACATTACAACCATTCGCTTTGAGAAGCTGAACAGTCATTAAGCCAATTAACCCCAATCCAAAAACAACAATTGTTTCACCTAATGTCGGATTTAATAACCGAATTCCTTGTAAACCGATAGACCCCAGAACTGTAAAGGCTGCTTGTTCATCACTAACACCATCAGGAACTTTCGCACACAAATTTTTTGGAACACAAACAACATCAGCATGAGGACCATTATTGACCACGCGGTCACCCGGTTTGAATTCTGTAACGCCTGCCCCCACTTCTAAAACCGTACCGCAATTACAATACCCTAAGGGCAGTGGTTCATCCAATCTGGAAAAGACACTATGCAGCGTTGGCAACAATCCATCCGCTTGAATTTTATCAATCACCTGCTTTACTTTTTCAGGTTGCTGACGCGCTTTGCCAATAAATCCACTTTTTGCAAACGAGACCAACATTTTTTCTGTACCAGCAGAAATTAACGTCACTCGCGATTGAATTAATAATTGCCCTGATCGTAGTGCAGGCACTGGAACTTCACTTATCTCCAATTCACCTGTTTTTAAATTTTGAAGTAATTGTTTCATAGTACTCTAGTTGATTAAACACTTAATATTAACAAGTGCATCCTTTAATATGTCTTCCCATGGCTTAAAAAACATATTCATACGTTCTTTGCCAAGATCAATAAGTTTATTTTTTAAATGATGATTATTTTTAAGTTCGACAATTCTCTCGATAATACTATCCTTATCCCATGGATCAAAATACAACGCTGCATCTCCACAAATGTATCGCGCAAAATCGACATCACTTGTGAGAATCGGTAATCCAAAGTACATTGCCTCTAAATAGGTCCCGCTAAAACTCTCCAAAAACGTCGGAAAATATAATGCATCCGCATACGTAAAATATTCCGCTAACTCATCTTGACCCAAAGCACCTACAATCTTAATATGATCTTCTAATCCTAAATGTTCTCTTGCTTTGAAAAAATTCTTAGCATTCAAATGCTGAGTCTCGTCTACTGTAAGTAAGCAACGAACGTCTTTTAATTCCTTAGGCTTATCCTTAAATATTTTTATCAAAGACTCAATATTTTTATGAGCATAATATTTTGTCAAAAAAAACAAATTGTACCACTCAGTATTTCCCCAACACTCATTTAGTTTCTTAGCTTGACTGGAGCTTCTAACTTGCTCAGAAACAGCATTAGGTAATAATGCAATTTGATCTTCAGAATAATCAAATTCCTTTGCAAAACGCTTTTGAGCAACAGGTGTTTGGCAAAAAACCAACTGAGTATTCTTGAGGCATTTTTGTAGCTTTCGTTTTAAAAGGGCATTCTTAAATTTCGCTATTTTCTTCTCGGCGGCCCAATGTTTTGAAGGATAAATAAGTTGAGGCTTATGAAATAAAATAATCTGAGAGCAAGGTGGATTAACAAAACCATAGTTTCCCAATGCCCAAATCACATCAGGTTTAAACTGAGATACTTTCGAATATAATTCTTTTGATTCATACACCGTTCTTTTCAACATTCCCAAGGGTACCTCATGATATTCAATATCATAAGTTTTATCTAGTTTTTGATACCCTGCACCTTCTGGAATAAAAACTTGGTATTTAAATTCTGGGGCGAGTTTTGGAAGTAAACTTGTAATGTTTTTCCCAACAGACAACCCTCCAGCTACTCGTAAATTATGTGACAAAAGTGTAATTCGCATTCAATTTTCACCTTAATTTATTCATAGCTAACATTTGACTATTTTTAATTATTTGTTTTTTTTTCATAACAATAAGAAATTGCATCAAAGAAACCTTTTGCCATATTATCAATATTATACTTATTTATTATGGCCGAATAAGCATTCCTAGACAATTCCTGTTGAAAAACATCATCACTAAGAACTTCAACTATTTTAGAAGCAAACTCTTCCGAATCACCTTCATTGCACAAAATACCATTAACATTATTACTAACGAGTTCAATCTCTGGTGTTTGCTTGGAGAAATTATCATTAGTTATAATAGGAAGCTTATAGCTAAAAGCATGTTGTACAGCTAACCCAGCATTTCCAGGAATGACTGAAAGCTTAGAAATCAACATATACTTCGCTAGTAATCTTTCATCATGAATAGGGCCAACAAAGGTTATATATTCATCAAGTTTTTCTGATGCAACCAAAGCCTGTAATTCGCTCTTCTCAGGACCATCACCAATAATTAATGCATGTATATTTGGCATCGACGCTTTCGCTTGATTAATAGCATGTATCAATACATCAACTTGTTTACGAGCCATCAATCTACCACAAAATATAACTATTTGACGCCCCTCTAATCCTAGCTCAGATTTAAACGATTTTAGTATTTCAGGTGTATTATCTTCCTGTAGCGTTTGGGACAAATCTGTATCTAATGCATTATATGCAACAAACATTTTTTCCTTTGGCACCCCATGCGCTAACCATTTATCTTTAGGACCATCAGTATAAAAAATAACAGCATGTGCGAGTTTCATAATGCCCCCTCGTAATATTTTTGTGAACAAGGAATATCTTGTAATCGTACCATGCCCCCACAAACAAACTTTTATACCGAACAATCGCCCTACAATTAAATTAAACCAAACACCTACGTCAAAAAAGTCATTTGGCATAATAACAACGTCATGTTTTTTTGTTAAGCCACAAAAAATAGCATATGGTTGTAATGTAAGAGTTTTTTTAATAATAGGTATTTTAATTTGCCATGTAGAGATATTCTTAAACGGAAACTCATAGTCAATGTGATTGGTTTTCAAGTGTGAGGCTTTAAGGTTTTCAGAAGCACATACTGTAATTTCAACGTTATTCCTAGATTGTAACTTTTTAAAAATACCTTTTCGGTAATGAGGTATACACCATTGAAACAATCCAATACTAACTCTTTTTTGTTTTTCACTTAATCCATTCATGGCATTTTACGACAAATTATTTTCCATCACCCTCTTCCAATTTTACACCTGTTGCTCCTTTAACATAGGCAACAAAATGTTTTTCCCATGATGGCACACGCTTGTCATACGGGCAGGGATAAAATATAACAATTTTAGCTCGACGAAATGGTGAAAACCGTTCGGGTCTATCCCCATACCAATTGATATTTAATTGAGCACCTATACTCCATGAATAAACAGTATCATAATCCCAGTTCATATCCCAATAAAATGGCTTTTTACTTCCTCGTCGATAACCAGATGCTAATGCAACCCAAGGGGTAACGTCTTTCACTTCATACTGATCTGCCAAAGTAGCTGTTCGACGAAATAATTCTTGCATACGATGTATCTCTGGAATGGAATACAATGAGCATGAAAGACTCGCCATTTTTTCTAAACCAGTAAACAAGGGAGTTTTCCCCCAACCATCACCACTTGACTCTGGACGCATCCCGCGACCATACCATTCTATTCGAGCTTCTGGAAATATTTTTACACAGATATCATGAACACTATCTAAATTTTCTTTAATGGCTGTATTCCACTTTTTATCGTCTTTACGTATAAAAAACCTCTCACTATCTAGCAAAATAGCACCAACAGAGACTTGAGACTTATATTTTCTATTTGCTATTTGAATCCAATTTTTAATTTTATTAAGACGATAAGCAAACATTTCCAACTCTTTTTTATAACTTTCACCTCGATCCGTTGGCGGTAAATCTTTACCAAAATATCTGTGCCATGGACTATAATTAATGCCTATACGGCAATTCGTTTTAGCCCCCTTTTCGATGACCTTTTGACAGGTAAATACAGCGACATCAACTTGAGACTGCGTTGCCCACTCTCCAGAAAGACTAATGGCATGAGTGATTCTAGCTAGCTCATATAAACGAGGATCATCTTTATTTGACAGAACCTCTTTTGGCAATGGAAATGAATAATGTATTTTTGGTAATGGCTTTAGTGCTGAGAGGGATTTGACAGATAATCTTGAATCAGAAAATAAAAATTCACCACAAAATACACTATTTAAAAATAGTATTGCAATTAATATAAATCGTATCTTAAACATTTCTAATACTACAAATAGCTACTATTTTAAAAGAATAATTAATAATTGTGAGCTTCAGAATAAACATAATTGGAATCCAATAGTTCATCTTCGGCATAGATAGCAGTTTGGTCAGAAAATAATGACAGATAGGAATTTTTCAAATATTCTGACATGGAAATTGAAGCACCAAGAAAGAAATAAAACATTTGGCTTCCAGCATAAGAACCCGTCTTAAAACTCAAAATAAAATGATATATAAAACAAGAAAAGACTAAAACATATTCTGCTTTAATCGAGGTGTTTTCAAATTCAGTTTTTATACAATAGCGCCAACCAATAAAAGCACAATACAATAAAATGACAAATGGCAAAAAACCAATCAAGCCAAATTCATTGAGAACTTCTAATAACATGTTATGTGGATATTTCAATCCCCCTGTTGAGCGTATATCGTAAATACTACTACCTGTTCCTGTCCCTAAGATGGGTGATTCAAGCCATTCCATAAAAGCAGCTCGTGACAAAAAGACTCGATCATTGAAAGATTCTTTTATATCTATAGTACTGAACTGCTTTTCAACCACAGTTGCACTACGAATTTGATTTCCAGCAAAATAAATGGCTCCAGCTAACAACATTAACCCTACGACCAGCTTAAAGTTGATCGTCCTCCGGTAGGCATAAGATATCATTATAAAAACGATAGGCAAAATGAGTAATGGACCCCGAGTACCTGTTAAAAAGATCGTTATTAGTGAAAATATAGCTGTCGTTAATAACAACGACAAATTAAGTAATGTCCGTTGTGATACCCATCGACATATAAAAAATATCAAGATGTAAGACGCAAAATCAGCGGGTGCCAATGGATTTGCAAGTCCAATAGTGACACGAGCACCCTCCCACTCTTGATGACCACGCCCAAATAACAAAATACCACAGATCGCAAAAATACCTAAAATAATTAATGATTTAGATACCGATTTAAATTCATTAAACGATCGCATATATAAAATGCCTAGAAGGATAACAGCCATATCAAATATTGTAAAAATCAATGCTTTAATAAGTCCATAGCTGACATCTTTACTCGTTGGAAGTTTGATCCATGTCCAAAAAATTAGAAATCCAATGCAAAACCACACAATAACCGGAACATATTTCCGTTTGAATTCAGGGGTTTTATAAATGAGAGAAATAACGCCAACCAATGCCAGAAGCACCATACCAAGATCAAAGCTATATCCAACAAATCCTTCCAGCGGCAAAATATACCTTGAAGTAGACTTTACCATGGTAATACTCATAAAAGACATCAACCCAAATATGGGCCACTTTATCGTAATTGCAAATACGACAAAATAGAGAAAAATAGCAATTAAAATATATATTTCATTATACATATGAAAACACCATCAATGATGTAATTTTTTTATATTCATTAATAATAATAGAAAAATAATAAACCAAAGTCCCCCCATTGTTACTTGCCCCACAACAAGCGACCAAGCAGCTCCACTTGCACCTCCTGAAGGGATTAATATCAAAGCGGTTATAAGCAATACCAGTGCACTTATAATATTTACCCATGGCACCAATACTATATGGCCGAACTTTATAACAAAGGGTCGACAAAGACAAATCAAACAATTAGCAGGTATCATCCAAATTAAGATATAGGTTAACTGGATCATCTCCTGGCCAAATTTTGGATACAAAAAATCACACAACAATGGACCAATCCAATAAAATGCCAACGGAAGGAAGACTAAAGAGAGGATCAATACAGCTAAACACCTTTTTATAGCACTACCTGACAAATCTCTAATATGCGCATATGGAGATATCATGCTTAAAATCAAACCACCACTTGTTGTCACAGGAACTAAAAACAATAAAACAATACTCGTCGCAGCAGACAAATCGCCTACTGATGAAAAAGAATCAAAATAGCTTAGAAAAATGCGACATAAATATGGGCCAGATATTGCTATAATACCAGCAAAAGTTATTTGGAACCAGACTTGCTTTAATTGCCCGGCCATGTCCTTATCATAAACCGTTTTCAACCACTCACGTCGTTTGGAAACAAGCATCAAAAAAACGATCATATTGCCAATGAGTGTGCCAATTGCAAGCCCGATCGCATCCCAAAACACTGCGCCAAGATAGCCAAATAACACAATACAAAGTGATCGCATCAATAACCATTGAGTGCGAACCTTAAACTGACGCAAATATCTTGCTTCAGTTAGAAACAGAATAATTTGATTTTCTGGGTAAAGTGATAATAATAACGGTAAAATACATATCAATAACTTAAAAGGTGCAATATTACCCATCCATATAACACCTATCGATAAGATCCCAAACAAAATCACAACAAGCAAAGCGGTGTGTAACAACTTAATGGCTGTGACGTAAATTTTTCCTTGCTGTTCCGATGAATAGTCTGATACGAATCTCAAAACCCCCGTTGCTAAACCATTCTGCGGTTGAGTGCCCAGTATAAGCGTAATACTCAACGCCGTCATGTAGAGACCAAACTCTTCTTTCCCAATGGTATATGCAACTAAAGGAAATAAGATCAATCTTGGTATCGCTAAATTGGATGCCTGTTCAACAAACATCCAAAAAACATAACCAAGATCTCTTTTAAGCCACTTAAAACGGACCTGATCACCCATCTAAATACCTAATTATTTCCTTTAACCGAAAGTAGCACATCTACAATGCGCTGGGCGGCATTGCCATCCCAAAACCTTGGTACACCCCCTTGCCCTTGATAACCAGAGGTTTTTATCTCAGAAAAATGTTTAAGTATATCATCGGTATCAATATGTACCAATCGATTTGTACCATCAGTCAATGTTACAGGACGTTCAGTATTTTCTCGTAATGTCATACAAGGCACACCCAATATAGTCGTTTCTTCTTGAATCCCGCCTGAATCAGTCATCACCAAAGCAGCATTACCCGTTAAGTTAAGAAAATCAAGATAACCGACTGGTTCTAGTAAAACCAAATTTTTCATTGCAGAAAAACGCTGATTTAAAGAAGAGTTTTCAATATTTTTACGTGTCCGCGGATGAATCGGAAATATCAATTTTAAATCTTTTTCAATGACTTCAAATGCAGAAATGATTTTTTCCAAATTGTCCATATTGTCAACATTACTAGGTCGATGCAACGTAATCACCGCATAACCTTTTTTATCCAATCCCATATCAGCTAAGATGGTCGACTCATCGGCTTTCTTTTTATTGGATAACAAGGTATCAATCATCACATTACCAACAAAATGAATTCGATCATTTTCAACACCCTCATTTGACAGATTATCAATACCCGATTGCTCTGTTACAAACAACAAATCACTAATCCGATCGGTCAATATACGATTAATTTCCTCTGGCATATCTTTATCAAAACTACGTAAACCTGCTTCAACATGAATTAGCTGTACGCCTAATTTCACCGCGACTAACCCGCAAGCAATCGTGCTGTTTACGTCACCCACAACCAGGACATAATCTGGCTGAAAATCTTGCACGACAGGTTCAAATCGCTTCATCACTTCAGCCGTTTGAACAGCATGAGAGCCAGACCCCACCTCCAGATTGATATCTGGCTGGGGAATTTTCAATTCTTCAAAAAAGAGATGACTCATTTTTTTATCATAATGCTGACCGGTATGCACTAACAGTGTTTCAAATTGCCCACTATCATTAAACGCACGCATAATCGGAGCGATTTTCATAAAATTGGGCCGAGCCCCACATACACAAATTATCTTGATCATTGTTTTCTTCCCTAACTGATGCGTGTTCGCACATCTTCTATTACAGCTGCTAGAATCTCATCTAAACTCGTGGATGGCTCATAGCCAATCATGTCTCGAATTCGATCCAGGCAGGGAATACGACGCATCATATCATCGAAAGGCTTGCCATAAGCCTCTTCATATGAAATAAATTCCTTCTGACTTTGACTACCTGTCATGTCAATAATTTTATCTGCCAATTCAGACATCGTGACTTCTTCGGTCGCACCAACATTATACACACGCCCAGGAGCTTCATCGCTGATCATCAACTTAATGATGGCATCAACCACATCACCCACATAACCAAAACAGCGAGACTGCTGACCTGTGCCATAAATCTGAATCGTTTCATTTTTTAATGCTTTTTCAACAAACCGTGGTATCACCATGCCATACTGCCCGGTTTGACGAGGCCCAACAGTATTAAAAAATCGTGTGACAACAACAGGCAACTGAAATTGTTCGTAATAAGCTATGCCTAAAAATTCATCAATCGCTTTGCTACATGCATACGCCCATCGAGAATATTTCGTACTTCCCAATACCGTATCGTCATCTTCACGAAATGGCACAGCGTCACTTTTACCATAAACTTCACTCGTCGAAGCGATCAATATTTTCTTACGGAACTTATTAGCGATATTTAACACAACTTCGCTGCCATGAATATTTGTTTCAATGGTATGCACCGGTTCGTCTACAATCAATTGCACACCCACTGCAGCCGCCAAATGGAAGATCATGTCACATTGCTCAATAAGCACATGCATAATTTCTGAATTTCGAACATTATCCATGACAAATCGAAATTGGGGATTCTGCATAACCGGACTAAGATTATCTAGACTTCCCGTACTTAAATCATCTATCGCAACAACCTCATGACCTTGTTTTAGCAATGTTTCAGCTAAGTGCGAACCGATGAAACCGGCACCACCTGTGATAAGAACTTTCATCTAATCATCCTCGCTCGTTATTAATAACGAAAAAATAAATTGAAATGTTATCTATGACCGTTTGAAATTTTACTTGTAAAATGAATGTATGGTATCGACGACCACTTGCTGCATATCAGTCGTCAATTCAGGATAGATCGGAATCGCAAGAATGTCCTCGGAAGCTTTCTCAGACTCCGGATAATCCCCTTTTTTCCACCCATAATCCCCGAAGCACTCCTGCAGATGCAGTGGCATCGGATAATAAATATCACACCCGATTTGTTTTTCCTTAAGATATGCCACCAACTCATCGCGGCGGGAAACTCGTATACAATATTGATGATATGTCGAAACACAATCATCAGAAATATAGGGTGTCACCACCAACTCAGGGTCAAATGCCTGATCGTAAAAAGCGGCATTTTCTTGTCGCTGTTTGGACCAACTTTCTAAATGAGGCAATTTCACCAAAAGTGCAGCCGCCTGTATAGCATCCAATCTGAAATTGGCACCAACAAATTTATGATAATAACGTGGATCCATCCCATGACCACGCATGATGGTTAATCGATAGTGCAAAGCTTCATCATTTGTCACGATAAGACCTGCATCCCCCACCGCACCTAAATTCTTCGTCGGATAAAAACTGAAGCAACCAGTATCACCAAAAGACCCAGCTTTTTTCCCTTTATAGCTACTACCAATCGCCTGTGCGGCATCCTCAATAACAAACAATTGATGTTTCTTTGCGATCGCCATGATCGCATCCATATCAGCCAATTGACCAAATAAATGAACAGGAACAATGGCCTTCGTTTTATCTGTAATGACCGCTTCGATTTTAGTAGGATCGATATTATATGTTTTAGGGTCAATATCCGCAAAAACAGGTATCGCCCCCAAACGTACTATACAGCCAACCGTACCAAAAAAAGTAAAGGGCGTCGTAATAACTTCATCGCCCTGCCCAATCCCCAAACTCATCATACTATTGAGCAGCGCATCAGTTCCACTAGAAACTCCGACACCAAATTGACAGTCACTCAACGCCGCAACCTGCTCTTCCAGGGTTGCAAGCTTGGGACCACCAATACAAATCTGGCTGTCAAGCACTTCAGAAATCTCTGAAATCATTTTATCTTTTAAAGGTTGATACTGAGACTTTAAATCAAGTAGGGGTATTTGCATAATCTTCTGAACTAAAAACCACACCAATGGGGATCAAATGGATTACCACAATCAAACCATTGTTGTGAAAATATTGAAAAATCTATTATATCGACACCGCAATCGCCATTAAAGTCAGCGGTTAATTCTTCCTGACAACGAAAAATCGTAAAGGCTGAATCCGTTAAGTCAGAATTAAGCGGTTCTGTTCGATCACTCACACGTATCATACATTGCTGAGATTCAATATCTGCAATTGGATCCCAAAGAAAACTTCCGTTGTTATCCAAATTGTCAGCAATTAAAGAATAAGAAAGTCCAAAATCGTCTGAAAATTCTATTTTTATTTTTTCAACAGCTTCACCGCTGTTCTGTTGCCATTGTATCATAATTTCGCTGGCAGCCAAAAACATTTCGCTACCATTCGGAGTAATTATTTCAATATCTACTGGTTCAACAACTTCCCCCAAAATAATATCTATATCCGAATGATATGACTGCCATACAAACGTTGTACCACTAACATCTGGCAACGTCTGTTGGCTATTTGCAAGACAAACAGCAAATTCTACTTGGGCATTAAGATCATAACCATAAATATCTTTATCGTGGGTTTGCTCATTTCGATCATCCACCCAAACCACAAACGAACCATCTACTGCCGGGAAAGATTGATCCGCTTGATCGTTGCATATAACAAAAGGGCCACTGCCCAAATCATTCAGATCGATGCCATAAATGTCTGAATCTTCTCCACCACCAGGTTCTTCAGTCCAGACAACCATCGCCCCACTAATTCTAGGATTAAACTGACCCGTCGTCGTGGTAACAATGGGAAATTCTGTTAGCGTACTTAAATCATAACCATAGATATCTGGATTACCATTTCGAGTATCCAACCAGATAACAATATCTCCATCAATATCTGGCTGAACCTGGGTAGAAGATTGAGTCACAATGGGAAAGTCACCTAATCCGGGATTAGATAAATCAAACCCATAAATATCTAAATTGCCATGTCGATTATCACGCCAAACAACCACAGAACCACTTATCGCCGGATCCTGCTGAGAAGCACTGTGATTTGTAATCACAAAATCGCCAGCATTGGGATCACTGAGATCAAAACCATAAATATCTAAATTGCCGTTGCGGTTATCCTGCCAAACAATAATATTCCCACTCACAGAGGGATTATCCTGAACATTGGCAGCCGTCGTTATTTCGATCAAATTTGGATCAGGATACACAGCACAATAGATATCATTATGACCGCTATTTCGCGTATCAGACCAAACAATCACATTGCCATCAATGGCAACACTATCTTGATCATTGTTAAGAGTTGTAATTGGAATACTGCTTAAATCTGCCTGAAGACTTTGCAAACCCAAAAGAAAAGTAAACATAAAAGTACAGAATCGTCCCATGGAGTACCTCCTAAAATATCTCGCCTATTTAACCGTATATAAATCAACCGTACGAACACTAATCCGACCAAATTCGCACTAAAGTGGTTAAACAGCGATACCTATAAGAAGGCTCACCTAAACGTTTCTTTAAATGTTATTAATCCCTACACACCCTTTATATCAACTATTACATTAATGTAAAGATAATTTATCGTTATTTCATTTTGGATCGAAGTAATGATTCATTACTTCTCTGCAAAAGAGTCTTATGTTTCAATGAGCTAAATGGTCGGCGATTAACTGTTGAAGAAAAACGCTGGAAATTTTTTCCATGAGATTCTCGCAATTTAGACAAGGCTCCACCAGACCCAAAGCGCGACACCTGAGATAGCGAAATCCCTCTTCGTTGACCAGCCTGCTGGCGGTAAAAGTTTCTTCCGTAATTCGAAGGCCTAGAATATCTAGAATGGCTTAATCCATAAAATGAACTTGGCAAGTTCCCAACGGAAGCCGTTACAGGCTTTGATAATATAGATGGACTAGATGAACCTGACAAAATACGCCCTTGAAATCCCTCGATACCATTTCGCGTCAATATCAAATTATTCCCTAAGGAACTTTGATTATTAACTCGACCAGATATTCTCAAATCACGTGATAATAACTGAGATTGATTAAATCCATTACTTACCGCCGCGGATTTCATCGGGTTCGGTATAGTTCTTGAAGGAACATTTCCAGTATACCCTCTCGATCCTCGCACAAACCGATCTAATAAAGAAGAAGGTTTTGCTGCTCCGGCTTGAAAAGAACGTACGCCATAAGATGTACGATTATTCACAACCGCACCGGTTGATTGCCCGTTTAGTCGCTCCTGAAATCCTATCGAGCTAAAACATATAATCAAAGGTATTAAATACTTCATAATTTCAACAAGATTTAAAGTTATTACTATTCAAGCTATTATACCAAAGAGACACTATTGCACCAACCCCAGAACAAAACAACCTTAAATTACCAAGCAGCAACATGTTACGCTTTAACAATTTTGTTTTTGCCACTTTTTACAACACTGGTTGCATTGCGAGTATCAACAACCAACTTAGCGTTTTTAACAATCCAGCCATAGTCATAATCACTATGATCAGTTGCGATTACAACGGCATCATAAGATTTCAATGTCGCCGCGGTTAGTTTTTTACTTTGCATTTTTAAGTCATGCTCACGCTGCTTATGGGTTTTAGGGAAATAAGGATCATTATAATCCACCTTAGCACCTTTCTCTTTAAAGAGCTCAATCAACTCAATTGAAGGCGACTCACGCAGATCATCAATATCTTTTTTATAGGCCAAACCCAATATAAGAACCTTAGACCCTTTTAAACTTTTCTTATGATCATTCAAGGCATCCATCGTTTTCGAAACAACAAAATGAGGCATGTCGGTATTAATCTCACCCGCCAGTTCGATAAAACGAGTTGGCATGCCAAATTGACGCGCCCGCCAGGTTAAATAAAATGGATCGATCGGTATACAGTGACCGCCTAATCCAGGACCAGGATAAAACGCCTGAAAACCAAAAGGTTTGGTACTTGCAGCCCGAATAACTTCCCAAACATCAATATCCATTCGATCAAATAACTTCTTAAGTTCATTGACCATTGCAATATTGACACAGCGATAAACATTCTCCAAAATTTTAGCCGCTTCAGCAACATCACAACTGTCCACGGGTACCAATTCCTCAATACCCCAATTGTAGATCTCTATTGCTTTGTCTAAACTAGCTTTATTATAACCGCCAATCACTTTTGGAATCGTTGCTGTGCGAAAATGCTTGTTACCTGGATCTTCTCGCTCAGGAGAATAGGCAAGGTAAAAATCACGCCCAGCTTTTAAACCAGATTTTTCAAGTATAGGTAACATTAATTCACGAGTAGTACCGGGATACGTTGTACTTTCCAGTACAACCAACTGTCCCTTTTTTAAATATTTGGAAATAGTCTGGCAGGTTGCTTCAACATAATACATATCTGGCTCACGATTCTCTGTCAATGGAGTGGGAACACAAATAATAATGGCATCAACCTTGGATAATTCAGACATCTTATCAGTTGCTCGAAACTTTTTAGAATCCACCAATTCTCGCATTTGTTTATGCGCAATATGTTTGATGGGACTACGGCCTTTGTTCAAATTTTCTATACGTTGCTTATCCACATCGAACCCAAGGACCTTGGCACCACCGTGACAAAATTCACGTGATAATGGCAAGCCGACATATCCCATTCCGACGACCCCGATATAAGGAACTGATTTCGATTTTGTTGTTTTCTTTGCCATAAAAGACTTCTCTCCGAAAATAATAGGTAATTAATCTTTAATTTTCTCGTCAGTAATTGACGTAGGTAACATAATTTCATAAATCACTTCAGATGGTGAAATCTGAAAAGGTACAAGCTGCTCTGGCGACAAAACCCAGGAAGGATAATACCCTGAAACATTTGAAAATACAAAAAGCCGCTTACCTGCCTGCTGATTTAGATTTACCAACTCTTTTTCTGCTGTCACTTTAAAAAGTTGAATATCTTGACGCTGTTTTTCAATCCCTAAAGCATATTTAAATACTGGTAGAATTGTCGAATCAGCCAATAATATAGAATTCTCTGGCAATTTGTCACACACGTCATTCACCAATCGCCTTGGTCCAGTTTGATCATATTGCCAAGGTATCAAATAATACTCATACACATTACGATATGGAATCGATCGTTTCGTACCTAAACTTAACTGTTTTTCTTGAGCAAGTGATGCTAACGCAGGATAAGTTGGTATCATTAATAAAACAAAAATCACAGAAATACTAAGCCAAAGCTTAAAACCTCTTTGTAGTATTTTGTGAAACCCTAACCCGATATAAATCGTCAATAAAATATACATCGGTAAGAAAAAATGGTTTTGATTATTGACATCATATCGTACCGCAAACAGGCTATATAAAATAACACTCCACAATAAAAGATGATGAACACTTTTATGGAGACCCCTTTGGCTAAAAACAAAACCAGGAATTGCCAAAAAAAGTAATGGCGTTGGAAAATTTAAAATTAAAAACTGAACACTTCGCTTAAATAAAACAAATATTCGTTCAATGTTAAAAACGGCATCAGACCAGCGGCCTACAATGGCTGAAGAAATCGTACCCCAAAAATCGCCACTTCGTTGATATTCAATAACCATCGCAACCCATAACATCCCTGCCCCAATTACCCAGAAAACAAGGACAAAGAATAATGTTTGAAGTTGGCATCGTTTTTTTAAAAATTGGATAAAAAGCCAAACAAATATAATAAAGAATCCTATTTGACTCATTAAATGGACACTTAGTCCTAAGCCAAACACAAGCCCCATCCAATAAAGATATAGCGGCTTTCCTTTTATCAAATATAATATCAGTAGAACATAACCACCAGTCATAGTCGCATTGGACAAGCCATACGATTGAGCCTGCACACCGATGAACCAGGTGGTGTGAGAAAACGCCAACAAACCGACAGCCAGAATAGCTGGCCACCGTCGTCCCACTAAGGCAAATATAATCCAAAAGACATTCGCAAGACACACCGCGGTAAAAAAAGCATTCACTAAGTTCGCAGCATAGGCATAACTAAAAAAACCTAATTGTCCAACGCCATGAGCAAGAACGATATATAATGGATGAACCCGAACAACATCATTGGGTCGATTCAAATTCATCTGGGCAACTTTAACCTGGTAGTCTCCCTGATCCTGCCAGACCAGATCCGGTGCCAGGGTAAATACATATAACACAAATACACTTAACAGCACCCACAACCAGCCCCAAAAACTATGAGACATCAGAGGTTGATGATCTGTGTTGTCAACCGACGTCATAGAACTCACCCTCCCTGACGCATCCAGTCAACAAAGGCATTCAATCCAAATTTAATATCTGTTTTGGGATGATAATCTAATTTTTCTTTTGCCTTACTGATATCGGCAAATGTACGACGAACATCTCCAGGTTGTAACGGTTGACGATCGATGATCGCCTTTTTCCCTAAGGCAATTTCCAAATGACCAATGAGCTCATCTAAACGTACAGGAATAGATTCACCCAAATTGTATAGTTCATATCCACAACATCGGTCAATACTTGCGACTATACCTTGCAGAATATCATCAATGTAGGTGAAATCTCGCATCATCGAGCCATCACCATACACAGGAATTTTCTTTCCAGACTCAATCATCCTGGCAAATTTGTGAATCGCTAAATCAGGTCGCTGCCTTGGACCATAAACAGTAAAAAACCTCAAGCAGGTCATATCTATCTGATACAGATGATGGTATGTATGACAAAGTAATTCGCCTGCTTTTTTCGTCGCTGCATAGGGCGAAATAGGTTCATCCACAAAATCTGTTTCAGCAAACGGTACTTTATCGTTATTTCCATAAACACTGGAACTTGACGCAAAAATAAATTTCTTTATGTTAAACTTCTTCGCAGCTTCCAGCAAAACAACCAGGCCATTAACATTGACATCCTGATATCCAACGGGGTCTTCAATCGAAGGACGCACACCTGCTTTGGCTGCCAGATGCACGATTAAATCTATCGGGTGTTTGATAAATATTTCATCCACGCATGAAATATCACGGATATCACCTTCAATAAATGTAAAACGATCTTTAAATAAACTCCCTGCTAAATTCTTCTGTTTTATCGCCTGGTCGTAAAATGGATCAAAATTATCTAACCCAACAACACGATGATTTTCCAGTAATCGCTCTGATAAGTGCGAACCGATAAAACCTGCAACACCCGTAATTAAAATGTTCATGTAAAGAAGAGTTTCTCAATCGATGAGTCGATCAAATTAATTTGGAACTTTTTCTGGCGCGGCATGCATCTTGGCAAGCGGCCGAAAATATTCAATCGCCTTAGGCAATCCATCCTCGAGTTTAACCTGAGGCTCCCAACCTAAATGAGATTTAGCCAAAGTAATATCTGGCTTACGCCGAATAGGATCATCCTTCGGCAATGGTTTATATATTATTTCAGACGAAGACCCAGTCATCTCGATGATCAATTCCGCAATCTCTTTAATACTACGCTCATCTGGGTTTCCTAAATTCATAGGACCCGTATGTTCATCTTGATCCATCAGACGAATCATACCCTCGACCATATCATCTACATAACAAAAGCTACGCGTTTGACTACCATCCCCAAAAATAGTAATTGATTCATTACGAAGAGCCTGCAAAATAAAATTACTCACCACCCGCCCATCATCAGGTCGCATCCTGGGACCAAAGGTATTAAAAATTCGAACGATACGAATATCGACATCGTTTTCACGATGATAATCAAACATCAATGTCTCGGCAATCCGCTTACCTTCATCATAACAACTTCGTGGCCCAATTGGGTTGACATTACCCGAGTAATCTTCCTTTTGAGGATGGACCAAGGGATCTCCATACACCTCAGAGGTCGACGCTTGAAATACGCGAGCCTTAACTTCTGTCGCTAACTTTAACGCATTAATCACTCCCATCACTGAGGTCAAAACCGTCTTAACAGGACTTCGTTGGTAATGTATGGGAGATGCTGGACAAGCTAAATTATAGATATAATCTACTTCCATCCGGTAAGGATCTGTGACGTCATGACGAAAGATTTCTAAATCATCATTATGCAACAAGTGGCGAATATTATCACGGCTACCGGTATGAAAGTTATCGATAATAATGACGGAATGACCTTCATTCAATAATCGTTCAGTCAAATGACTTCCAATAAACCCAGCACCACCAGTGATCAATACTTTCAAAACAATACTCCTTTTCGATACGATTCCGCTCTAATTTATACGGTCACATTACCGGGCTCAACAACCGGCCGGCCTATACAATAATATTCAATCCCCTGTTTGGCAACAAAAGAAGGATCATATAAATTCCGACCATCAAAAATAACCGGTTTTGATAACTTTTCACGTATCCTTTCAAAATCAGGCGTTCTAAATTCCTGCCAATCTGTAAAAATAACCAGAGCGTCTGCCCCTTCTAATGCTTCATAAGAATCTTCAAACATCGGGACATTATCTCCAAATTCACCTCGCGAGTTTTCCATAGCAACAGGATCATGAGCGCGAATTTGAATCCCTTTGTCTAATAATATCTTTATACCAGCAATCGCTGGGGACTCACGAATATCATCGGTTTTAGCTTTAAATGCCAATCCCCAAACAGCCAAGGTAGTTTTATCGCAATTCTCACCGAAATATTCAATGACTTTATTGGCAAATTTAACTCGTTGACGTTGATTGGCATCTTCGACAGCCTCAACAATCGTCATCGGTGAATCATTATTTACACCCATTTTCATTAAGGCATTCACATCCTTAGGAAAACAGGAACCACCATACCCTACACCAGGGAATAAAAAGGCATTACCAATCCTGGAATCTGATCCCACACCTTTGCGAACAGAATTTACATCCGCACCTACTTTTTCACATAGGTTCGCGATTTCATTCATGAATGAAATTTTCGTCGCCAGAAGTGCATTTGACGCATATTTAGTAACTTCAGCACTCGCTGGATCCATCACCATCAACCGTTCACTCTTACGCATGAATGGAGCATAAATCTGCTTCATGATTTCTACAACGGCAGGATTCTCAGAACCAATTACGACACGATCTGGCTTAAAGAAATCGTCAATCGCAGCACCCTCTTTAAGAAATTCTGGGTTACTCACATAATCAAACGGATGAGCGGTTTCGGCGGCCATGACCTCTGATACTTTTTGATGTGTACCTACGGGCACCGTACTTTTTACCACAATGATACGATAACCATCCATCAACTGAGCAACTTCTTTAGCCACTGCCAATAGTGCCGTTAAATCTGCAGAACCATCTTCTTTTGGAGGTGTCCCCACCGCCAAAAAGATAACCAGCGAATTAGCAACAGCCTCAGCTAGATCGGTGGTAAACTGCAAACGATTGGCCTTTACGTTTCGCTCAATGATCTCAGACAATCCCGGTTCATAAATTGGCACCTGACCTTTATGCAATTTTTCGATCTTGCTCGGATCATTATCGATACAAATTACATGGTTGCCACCATCTGCCAGGCAAGTACCAGCAACCAATCCGACATAACCAACGCCTACAACACTGATCTTCAAGGTATATTACTCCTATTAATTAATAGATAAATTTTGAAAGAATAGAATTATGCGCACTCCGTCCCCGTCAGCGACATCGCGCTTTTTATATAAAACACTATATATAAAAAAGTTACAGCCAACTCTATTTCAAAAAAGGAAAAAAGCTAGCTGGTGTTTCTACTATTATTCGACTGGCTCAAGCTGGTCGGAATCTATTTCAACCGTTGCACCTTGGCCCAACATTTCTACTTTCAAAAACAGGCGAGACTGGTTCTTTTGTTTTAGCAAAATACCCTCAAGACCTAAAAATGGCCCTGAAATCACTCGACAGCGCGTTCCGGCCTTTAATTTCGGATAAGGGTCTAAAGCTGCCCCAAGCTTAATTGCCTGATGAACCTGAGTGAGATCATTGATAAACGACTCCTGATCCACAACTTTGATGACCTGAGCAATACGGTCCGTAGTCATGGCCTTGTACTGCTCTTCCTCATTACCGCTGAAGAAAATATATCCGCTAAATAATGGTAAATAGGACGTTAATTTCCTTCCCTTGCGGCGGGATACTTTCTCCACCAAAGGCAAAAAGTATGGGATATCCCAATTTTCGAAGGTACGCGCCAGGGCCTTCTCATGGCGAGACTTAGTTCTTGCCACCCACCACTGACCATAAATATCTGAAATATCTTCAGTTAGAGGATATAATATCGGAGGGTTATCTTCTAATTTTACCATGAACTCACAAAAAACCATCGATTGAGACTAATCGGTCCATTTGTCCCTGCCAAATGACGATAAATCCATTAATAGCAATGTTATCGGCATTTTTGGAAGAAATATTCATTCATCACTCTTCGGTCATAAAAAATGTTAAAAACACCCAATAAGAGAATACTCAGGGCAATTTCAAACGTTAAAAATGAAAAGCCGATATTTTATAGGACAATGTGGCTGAAATCACGATTAATATCATCATCTTTTATGACCAAAACGTGTAAAATACTGTAATTCATTGCTAAGAATAGTGTTCCAGAGAAATAAAAATATGAGTCAAATAAACCAATTATTTAAAAGAATCTTTGACCTGTTAGTTCTCATACTTTTATTTCCATTATTCATTGTGATATTTATAGTTATATTTATTCTAGCCTTTTGCTTTACGGGCCCTAAAGTCATTTTCTCACAAGAACGGGCCGGCAAAAACATGAAGCCATTTATCCTCTATAAATTCCGCACCATGAAGCTCAATTGTGACCCCTACGGGCCTTCTCCCAAAGATGGCGTCGATCCACGACTGACAAAAATTGGACGCTTTCTCCGCTGGACGTCACTGGATGAATTGCCCCAATTTTTCAATGTCCTCAAAGGAGACATGTCACTGGTTGGGCCAAGACCCCTCTATATGTCGCAAGCCCAGGAATGGAATGAGCATCAACGCCAACGCCTAAACGTCAAACCGGGCATAACCGGCCTGGCACAGATCAGCGGCCGTGGGAGCCTGACCATTGAGGAAAAAATTGAACTGGATGTGAAATACGCCCTTACACAAAGTCTCTGGCAGGACGCTAAAATTCTTTTTCTCACCATCTTCACATTATTCCGCCCTTCTGATATTTACGAAAAACGCTATTCAAAAACAGAAGAAACACGCAATCATTCAGACGGTTCTAAAGAATAAATCATACACACATTTTTAGCTCACAATCGGTAAACATAATCGATATTTATTCCAACCAATTCGCCGACAATACAGAAAAATCAATCATATTAAAAAAGCCATCGCCACCATTTGGAGCTAAATCAGAAAAAGGTGAACCACTTTGCATCCACTCATCAACAAAACTATCGATATCACTAGAGGTATTATATTGCAAAAATTTCGCCCAGTCGGCCATATTAATAAAACCATCTCGGCCGCTGGGAGCTTTATCATGCTGTAATGATTTTTTCAACCATGACTCGTTAAACAATTGAAGATCTACTAAATCAACGGTATCTGTACAATTCAGATCACCTTCTATAAAAGGCTGCCATGCTAATCGCGGTGTATTTAATGCCTCGCAAATATCCCAAATATCATCAGTACCATTGTTGGATTCGCCAATAAAATCCCATCCGGTATCAATGAAGGTTTTACGTAGTATCATTTGTTGATTCATTACTGCAATCACCTCGACAGGATCCAGTTGATTTCCAATGCCTGTCAATTCTGGATTGACAGTTTGATTCCAAAAACAATTATTATATACAGGATCTGTGCTAAATTCGCCACCTGTATCCCGACCTGAAAATCCGCCGACATTGGTGTTTCCTGTTACAATCGCACTAGAATATGCATTAACAATGGTAGCCGAATTTCCGCCGAGAAACCCGCCGACATCATTATCACCCGAAACATCTCCTAGATTATAACAATTCGAAATAGTTGCTTCATCCATGTAGCCAACGAACCCACCGATAAGCATCATACCAGTCACATCCCCCACATTATAACTATTTGAAACATCTGTCAAAAAGCCAATACCAATACATCCACCGAGATATTCATCACCAGAAATATTCCCAATATTATAACACCTGGCAATCAGACTATTATCACTCGCACCAACAATTCCACCAAGTGCTGAATTTCCTGTTATATCTGCCTTATTAAAACATGATAAAATTTGCGATTCATAGCTATAACCAATGATCCCACCTGCATAGGAAAGCATACCACTCAAGATGCTGGTATTATAAGAATCCTTAATAATACAATCAGAAGTTGATCCTATCAAACCACCAATGGCGCCATAGCCTGAAACATTTCCATTAATGGAACGACAATTCTCAACCAATCCGCCATGGGCTGCTCCAATTAATCCACCCGTGGCATATTCGCCAAAGATATTTGGCTGGATTACCTGGCAATTTCGAACAATCCCATTATTCATTTTTCCAATAAGACTTCCAATATGTTCACCACCCTGTGATGAAGCTGTGGGATTGATGACTATTACATTTTCGATCAGCGTATTAGGTTCATCAATACAACTAAAAATACCAACATCACTTTCATGGTTATAATTAAAGCCGGAAATAGAAAAATGATTACCATTAAAACAACCAATAAATGGATCTTGACTTGATCCAATCCTATTAAAGCTATTATTGGTAAAACCTGACAGATCGATATCATTCATTAAAATAAAGCTTTTATTGAGATCAGTATTCACAAATCCAATACGATTTAACTGCTCGGCAGTTGTGATCTGGAATGGATCGTTTTTCGTTCCTGTCCCTCCCGAGAAAGCCTCAACAACATCTAAATCAAATAGTCGTGATTTAACTTGCCCATTATAGGTGGCGGTGAACTTCAACTGATAATGTCCAAGATCGGTAAATAATACCATGACATTTTCCGCAAATGGATCAGGACTAAAGGTCACAGGTGCTGGCCCATTCATGAGTTCCCACTCAACGGATGCTGCTCCTGGTGATACGACACAATCCAAAAGCACCTGCCCTGTCAGAGGATGCGATACGCTACCGATATTCAGATCGAGACTCGCATAAGGTTCACCAACGACACCGACAAAAAGTTCGGGGGCTCCAGGTGCCTGCCATTGTAGACTTGGATAATCGAATCCATCGCATATGTCCCAGTCATTCACAAAATCCCAGTCGGTATAATTGCTCATCGCATACATTTGTTCAGTCGTTCGGCCCGAACCACCATCGCTACTTGTTTTGCCTGAAGTGTCTTTATCCCAATATGAATTGATGACAGAATTATAAAAACTATCACCTATAAAACCACCCACAAACGAATTACCTGAAACGGCACCTATGCTATAACAGTCTTGCACGGTTCCCGTATCATCCACTTTTCCGGCAAATCCGCCCACATAGGTATTGCCATTAACTGATCCTGTAGCGTAACTATTTTCTACACTATCTGTTCCATCCAGATGGCCTAAGAAACCACCGACTTTTTCATTGCCACTTACATCAGAGATACTATAACAACGTCGAATTCTACTAACATTTGTGAGAGCACCGACAAGACCGCCAACCTCATCGTTACCATTGACAATACCGCTGGCATAACTGTTTTCAACAGGCCTGACACTCGCAGCCCCAACCAATCCACCAGCCGCATGTCCTGTTGCCATCACGTGACTACTGCTATAACATAAATCTATGCTAGATGTATTTTGTCCCGTCAAACCACCAACATAATCAACACCTTCTATCGATCCAGTGCTATAACAATTGGTTAAATAACCAAAATATTCTCTCCCGCTAAATCCACCGACATAGGAAATGCCAGAAACCATCGCTTCGCTATAACAATCCTGGATAACACCGTTGTTAGCACCTAGCAATCCACCGACATAGCTATTACCCGAAACCATTCCTCGAGAAAAACTATTTTCCATCTCCATAAATCTCGTATAGGTTGCATCTTTTAGCCATCCAATCAATCCTCCGACATACTCATTTCCGATCACTGTGGCATCCGATTCACAATTGTAGATAGCCCCCTCGGACTCGAGCTGCCCAATTAACCCTCCAACATAGTCGTTACCAGATATTTGCCCACCTTGCAGGTGACAATTATCCATTATAACCTCACGCATTCTACCGACCAGTGAGCCAGTATAGTTTTGCCCAACAACATTTGGATCAATTAAGGTAAGGTCCTGAACAAAAACATGATTATCTCTCGCTGAAACCAGTCCAAAAAGCCCCACTTCCGATGTGGACGGTTTATTAATGGTCAAATTAGATATCGAATGATGATTACCATCTAGAAAACCCTTAAAAGGTCTAAATTGACCGATACCAATGATATTATAGTCGGTTGCTCCTAGATCAGACATATCAATGTCGGCAATCAATTGGAAATTTTTATCCCAAAGAAATGGAAAAACACCAACTTGATTCATTTGCTCAGCTGTTTCAATTAAAATGGGATCATTGGCTTGGCCCGTTGAATTTGGATCTACGAAGGGGCAATTATCGATCGGATCACCGGGAAGATTTTCCCAAGCAAGCCATGGATAACTCACACCTTCGTCTAATGTCCATAGCTTATCAGCGCAACCCCATCCCACATAGGTCGATGCCATTTGCATTTCAGCCGTAGTTTTACCTTCACCGGCGGCACTAGTTAACATACCCGAGGTCTCGGTATTCCAAAATGAGGAAAAAGTACCATGAGGACTATCTTCCTGGCCAACAAGACCCCCTAATGAACTAAAACCATTCACACCTGCCAGGTTGTAGCATTTATAAATAAGACCACTTGATTCATTTCTTCCACATACCCCTCCAGCAACTGTAGAGCCGGCAATACCGCCGAGATTGTAACAATCTGAAATCGTTCCACCGTTAGATCCCACAACGCCCCCCACATAAGTTGACGTGAGGGTTCCCGTCACTGAAGCAATACTAAAACAAGATTGAATTTGACCATTGTTATCTCCAACCAAACCACCTAATTGGGATTCACCTCTGACAAGCGCTTCGCTATAAGCCTCATCAATAATCGTTGAACTACGCCCAGCAAGTCCACCAACCGCTATATTTCCAGTAATCGTCCCATCACTAGAACAATGAATCATTTTTCGATCATTAGTAAGATCTCCGGTTATATAACCTACCACACCACCAACATAATTTGATGTCCCCGTAACATCACCTACCGATGTACAATTTTGGATCTGACCAATCCAATTTCCAACCACTCCGCCCACCCTGGAGTTACCGAAAACGTCTGCGGCATTATAACAGTTATCAATCAACCCACTACTACCACGACCTATTACACCACCTACATAGTCCTGACCTGTTACAGCACCTGATTGTACAAAACAATTTTCGATTGACGAACTGTAAATCAGTTTTCCAACCAAAGCTCCTACATTGTTATTACCGGTTACGTTCGAATTCGTAAGTGTAACATCTTTAATCCCAAGACCGTTTTCCTGAAGTCCGGTAGATACATAACCAAACAGTCCGACAGAATCTTGTCCAGGCGCATTATAGGTAAAATTCGAAATGGTGTATCCATCACCGTCAAATTGACCGGTAAATGGTAGAGATTCAAACTTACCTATGATATTAAAATCTGTTCCTGTCAATCCTGACAAATCGATATCTGAGGTTAATTTAATATGTTTATCCAAAAATCCAGGTATATGCCCAATACTATTGAGTTGATCAGCAGAATTAATCAGAAATGGGTCATTCGGTTCTCCATTACCGCTTAATGGAATAAACGGACAATTAGTGATCACATTCCCTGGTAATCCTTGCCAGAATAAAGCAGGTGCGTCATTTCCTTCATCGATGGTCCAATCGTTATCTAAACAACCCCACCCTACAAAAGTCGAAGCCAATTGTAATTCTGCTGTGGTTTTACCTTCGCCACTGGCACTGGTTGCCTGACCGGATGACATCGTATTCCAATAGGAAGAATAGGTCGGTAATTCCAGGGTATCTTCTCCAACTAATCCTCCGGTATTGGTCACGCCTGAAACCGGACTTTCACTATAACATAAAGAAATTAAACCACCATCATTAAAGCCAACCAAACCGCCGACACGATCGTTACCGTTTACATTACCTAAGCTGTAACTGGACTTTAGATGATTACTTGCAAAAAGACCAACCAAGCCGCCAACTTGAAAATTACCCGTCACATTACAGGTTGAATAGCAACCACTGATACTCGACGAACTTCCAGATAATCCCCCAACATTAATATCTCCAACAACAACACCTGTACTATAACAATTATAAATATGACTACCAGCACCAACTAAACCACCCGCTCTTTCAAAACCGGTCACATCAGCGATAGCAAAACAATTCTCCATCACACCCGAATTAATCCCTACCAAACCTCCAACCGATGTATGACTAGCAATGACCGTACACTGGCTGTTACAATTTGATATCTTGCTTTGGAAACTATGACCAATTAATCCTCCAATGTATGATTCACCTGATATTTGACCACCTTGTACGCTGCAATTTTCAACCGCTACGTCTCTGTCCATACGTCCAACCAAAGCACCAGTATATCGCTTTGCTGTAATATTGGGATTGATCAGCGTCACATTTTTTATTTCAACGATTCTCTCTGGGTCTCCTCTGGCAATACCAAATAATCCGATTCTCTCCTCGTTAACGTCATGATAATTCAAGTTCATGACAGAAAAACCATTTCCATCAAAACCACCTGAAAAAGGCAAACATACACCACCAATCACATGATAATTTGGATCACTCGCGGTGGCCATATCAATATCAGCTGTTAATAAAAAATGTTGATCCCAAAGAAGTGGTGCATGCGCAATACCATTCCATTGTTCTGCAGTCGATATCAAGTAGGGAGTATTGGGGTCACCCGTACCACCATCACTGGTAAACGGACATGCATCAATGCTGGCGCCCGGACTGTTTTCCCAGGAAAGACGCGGATAATCTAACCCATCATCGATGGTCCAATTTGCAGTGCCACAATTCCAATTATAAAATGTAGATTTATCCCACATCTCACTGGTTGTTAATCCCACACCGCCATCACTGGTATTCATACCTGAAGACACGGTGTCCCAAAAACAAGAAAATACACATCCACTTCCCGGAATACGACCAATGAATCCCCCACTAGTGGCATTGCCGGTTACCTGTCCAATACTATACGAATTTATGACACGGCTGCCCGTATTAAGACCGACAAACCCACCTACATCAATATTGCCAGAGACATTGCCAGTACTATAGCTATTATAAATGTATCTACTATTATACCCGACGAGTCCTCCAACACGATTATGGCTACCCACATTAGTCGTACTGAAACAATTTTCAATCAAACCATAATTTTCCCCTACCAACCCACCTGCCGCTTCATAAGTCGCGGTAACGCTGCCCCCCTGTACGCTACAGTTTGAAATGCTGGCATTATCTAGCCTTGCAACTAAACCACCCACAACACTGTACCCTTGGACGATGGGATTAATGACGTTGACATTTTTGATGATCAATCTATGATCAGATGACAGCCCATTCACATATCCAAAAATTCCTATATGAGTATCAAGGATATCATCATAATGAAAATTCATAACAGCATATCCATTGCCATCAAAACATCCTGTGAAGGCTTGGTTATCAAGCCCATTATAGTAGCCAATGATATTGAAGAGATTGGCAGGATAAATACTCAAGTCAATGTCTGCCATGAGTATGAAATGTTTATCCCAATCCTGTTGATTTAAGCCAATGGTATTCATTTGTTCGGCGGTCCAGATTTGGTAGGGATCATTTGGATCACCAGTACCGCCACCGTATTGGGCTTGGGTGGTTGAGCAGAATATTAACGTCAGTGAAACGATTGTCAGAAAAAATAGATAATTATGATTGATCTTATTAGGATAGTTTTTGATCATTTTGATATCGACCTTATCTTTATTTTGTAATGATTCAGACAGCAAATCTTCGTACAAAATGTATGTTGGTTTACATCTGACCGGTTGTAATTTTACACTCTCGAGACACTTTATATTATATGAAATTGGGCTAAAATCGCTAGTTTTTTCCATCGATAATCGAGATTTTATGGGACTTGCTAGCAAAAACTTCATCTGGTGATTGGGAGAAATTTGTGCTAAAATCTTGAACTTGAAGTAGTTTTGACTGGCTCTTTCTATTAAATCGGGCATTTGTGGAATTCAGGATGGATTCTTTCATTTTTTCCCTAGGTTTCACTTATTTTTGCATGACAAAATTCCGAAATAAGTATTTATGAGAAAAACAATTACGATTCTTTTCCCCTGTGTGGGCCGGCGGGTCTCGCTGATTAAGGCATTTCGCCAGGCAGCTAAACGCCTGGGGCTCAAATGCACTATCATTGGCACCGACAAATCAGAGCTCTCACCAGCGATGCAATGCTGTGATAAGAAATTTATTGTACAGGCCATTTCAGAACCAGCTTATATGCGGGAAAGCCTTAAAATTATTAAGGAACATAAGGTGGATTTAATCGTCCCCACGATTGATTTGGATCTGGTTTATTGGGCACATAAAAAACGTGCTTTGCAAAAACTAGGATGCCGTACTTTAATTTCAAAAACACAGGTCGTGGAAATGTGTCAAGACAAGCGACTGACCGCCAAATTTCTAAAAGAACATCAGTTTAATTCGCCTGAAACCATTAGTCGTTCCGCAGCTCTAAAACGCAAGAAACATTCGTTTCCCTATTTTCTCAAACCGTGGGATGGTTATGCCAGTCGAGGTAATGCCATTGTCAATTCAGTTGAAGAATTAAAATTTTATTGCAAGCATATTCCCAATTGTCTGGTACAACAACATATTCAAGGGCATGAATATACCAGCGATGTTTACGTTGACTTTGATGGCAATGTCCAATGTGTTGTACCACGATTACGAATTGAAACGCGCAGCGGTGAAGTCAGCAAAGGAAAAACAGTTCGTCATCCTCAAGTCATTGAAGCTTGCCAAAAACTGGTAAAAAAACTTGGCGCCGGCCCAGGTATTATTACGATTCAATGTATGGTAACCATGCAGGATGAAGTCAAAATAATCGAAATCAATCCTCGCTTTGGTGGTGGCGCTCCTTTAGCGATAAAGGCAGGTGCGAATTTCCCTTTGTGGATATTGACAGAGTGGCTAGAAAAACCTTTACCAAACAATATGGATCGATGGAAAGAAAATTTATACATGCTCAGATATGATCAGGAAGTCTGGTTATAAATTATAAAGAGAAACGCCTATGATATTAGCTAACCTATTTGGTGACAAATACACGCTCTGGCAAATCATCCAATACTATTGGCCGATTTTTCCAGCGGCACTGGCGATGGGGCTTTTAGCCACGCCATTTTGTCAAAAACTTGCGGTCAAGCTCAATATCGTTGACATGCCGGATAACACGGTTAAAACCCATAAGAAACCAACGGCCTATTTAGGTGGTATCGGTATCCTTGCAGGTGTTTTGTTCGGTATTATGATTGGCTTCTGGATCCTGTATAATCACCCAGTTGAAAACTTAAGCTTTAATAAAGATATCATGAGTGGGTATACAGGAAAATATCCACACTGGCTCATGCTGCTTTGTATTGGTACGGGTGCTGGTATCGCCTGTCTTGTTGGTTTGATTGATGACTTAATTGATCTTAAGCCTATTCAAAAATTTATTGGACAAGCTGTGGCGGCGGCCTTTTTATGGATCGTCGGGATTTATCCCAACATTTCAAATTTATTTAATTATTTTAATGTCACCATTGATCCTATTTGGAACCCTATTTTAGGTGTGCCTTTAATTTTATTCTTTATCTTAGGCGCAACGAATAGTCTGAATTTGCTAGATGGCCTGGATGGCTTGTGTGGCGGCGTTACTTCGATTATGACACTGGCCTATCTATTACTTGCTTTCTACCTTGCGACCTGGGGATATAGCCCTGTCGGTGATCCAGTTCGTCTCATTATCAGCTTAGCACTTGCAGGTGGCGTCCTGGGTTTCCTCCCGATGAATCGGCATCCCGCCAAAATATTTATGGGTGATGCTGGTTCAATGCTACTAGGCTATTTAGCTGGTGCATTAATGTTACTATTTACAGAAAAATTTGGCAGTTGGTCTATTACTGCTATTGTTATTTTTGGGTTACCGATTTTGGATACAGCGACTGCCATGATACGAAGATTTTTAAACAAAAAACCCATCTTTGTTTCAGACCGAGGTCACATTTATGACCAATTTATGGACCGAGGGTGGGGATTAACGAAATCGGTCAAAGTTTGTTACCTACTCGCCTTACTTTATGCAGTCGTAGGTTTATCCATAGTCACGATAAGATTTCGATTTGCTTTAATCATGTTATTTGTCGTGTTTGGAATTTCTGGATTTTTAATCGCCACCAAGGGCTTCTTACAAATATCTAACAAAAAAGATAATATCTCAGAATAACATTCACGTCACGATGTTTTAAAATATCTCGGTTTTATCCTCATTAAACCAATCTTTTGGCATTAGAACCTTTGTTTTTTATCTGGAAATACCCGTAGAATCACTTATAATACCAGCCTTTACAAACTTTATAGCCGGAAATGGAATTCGCAAGAGGTATGATGTTCAAATCGTTTAGCATGGTTTCTTTTAGGTGTGCTCTTTTAATTTATTTAGCCAGCAGCCTCCTTGTAAATCCCCCGTCTGTTTTAGCACAAAATCAATCTTCCAAAAAGTCAAACGTTACGTCATCGGGTCCTATTAATATGGTGGCTCAACCCCAGGCCAGCATGTCTTCCAGACGCCAACCGGATGGCAGTGACATTCTTGTCTATAGCGGAGGAATTTATATATACCAGCAACTGGATAATATCAAATTACCGCAAAACCAAACCTTATTAGAATTAAAAGCAGATAATGCCGTCGTATTCTACTCAATGGAAAAGGTCATGAATCGCAATGATCCCAATGCCGTGGGTAGCGGAATATCAAGTGTTTACCTCGAAGGTGATGTCATTTTTCAAGTAGGTGAAAATAAAATCACCACTGAACAGCTCTATTATGATTTCATTAATGAACGCGCTCTTATCATCGATGGTGTTTTGAAAATCAGTGGCATTGACCCTAAAACCAATATTCCAATTTATATTCGTGCAGAAAAAATCAAGCAGACCAGTCGAAATAATTTTTCCATTGAGAATATGCAAATCAGTGCGGATGAATTTTTTCAACCCCAAGTCTGGGCTGGCGTAAAAAGAGCAACGATTACAACTCAAAATGTGCCCAAAGCTGATGACCCAAATAGTAATGAACTTAAAGTAAATTACGACTTTGAAAACTTTACGTTCAATGCCGGCAAACTTCCTTTATTCTGGCTACCTAATATTAAAGGGGATTCACTTAAACCTGATACTCCCCTAGGTGCGATCTCTATGGGTCGCTCTAAAGAACATGGCTTTATTGTGGAAACAGAATGGCCGCTGGAAAAACTTTTAAATCTACCTAAGGCACCTAAAAATCTAAAGAATGTTTTTCGACTTGATGAATATACCAAACGTGGACCGGCAGCTGGATTGGAAAGTGATTATCGCTACGGAGAATTCTTTGGTGAATTCAAATCGTACTATATTCACGATGAAGGTGAAGATCGACTCGGACGCATTAATGCCAGACGTCGCGTCGAACCTGACCATAAAGAGCGTGGATGGATAAGCTGGAAACATAGACACTACCTTGAAAACGACTGGCAAATCACCACAGAATTAAGCTATATCAGCGATGACACCTTCCTGGAAAGCTGGGAAGAAAAGATTTTTGAGACAGAAAAGGAACAAGAAACACTTATCTACCTAAAAAAACAAAAAGACAACTGGGCTGTAGATTTTATCAGTAAATGGCGATTAAATAATTATCAATCAACCCAAACAGAATTGCCCGGCGGTGGTTTTCATATCATTGGGCAAGACCTGTTTGAAAAATTTACCTATTATCAAAATACGACGATTTCACGCATGCAGGAACTGGAAAGTCCTGTTCATCAGGACCATTTCACTCTTGGTATCAGTCGTCACGAATTAGCATTGCCTATACACGCAGGCAATCTCAACATTGTACCAACCGTCATTGGAACAACGGTCTTTGACGATTCTGGCATTAACACACCTGTGGACAACAGTGCCATCCAAGGGGCATTCGGTGTTCGAGCCAGCACCCAATTTTCAAAAGTAGACAATTCCGTTCAGTCAGATGTCTGGAATCTTGATCGTTTGCGTCATATTGTTATTCCCGAGACGAGTGCCTTTATCGTTGAATCGAATCAAGATGGCGTTCAAGAGCAAGACATCTTCAACTTTTCATTGAGGCAACGCTGGCAAACCATGCGAGGTAAGCCTGGCAACAAACATAGTGTTGACTTTCTTCGCGTCGACACCAGCGTAACACTGGTCAACAAAGATGTTGATGAATTGATGATCCCTAATCAGTTTTATTTTTCAACACCGGAGCCACAATTTGGCAAAGGCGATATCATCAATCCAGACTTTGTAGCTTACGGCTTGAATCGTCGGGAGATGATAAACCAAACACTCAGCGATCATGCAACTATGGATTTGCGATGGCTCATTTCTGATACCACCGCTGTGATTGGCAATGTTAATTACAACATACATGACGAACATGTTAGCCAAGCTCAAGCAACGCTGGCGGTACAAAAAACAGCAAATACAAGTTTTTACGTAACATCGCAATTCGTCCATAATGGCGATGTGAAGGTAAATGAGACAAACAATTTGACCACCCCTATTGATGGCAATTTTCTGACTGCAGGTAGCACCTACCGACTCAACAACAAATACACTATGGCCATTGCTCATCGCTTTGATCTGGAGCGAGGAAAAACGTCCAATAACCAACTCGTACTGATTCGAAAGTCGTCTCGCTGGTATACAGCCGTCAACATTGATTACGATGCCGCACGAGATGACATCTCGTTTTCGATTAGTTTTTGGCCAGAAGGCGTCGACAAGGCAGCTATCGGCTCACGTCGATATGGCAAGCTGATTCGCTAAACGATACACCCCTTACGCTCATCACATGTTAAATTATACCCTTTGTTTTGATTAGGGAATTTTCTAGCTAGCTCAAGACTTAAAATATTGTGATTTCCTTGAATAAATCATACTTTTTAAGCATATCTCTCCACACAGTTTAGGAAGATATCTTATACTTGGGGTGGACAAAGAACTATGAGGAACCCAAATTACCCAACATCACGCAAAACGTTTGGCTATCGCAGCCAATCTCTTACGGCAGCTGCTGCGGCAGGCTCGCTCGGAAAAAAACTGAGCACCAATGATGCCGCCAGCGTCATTCGTCTGTTAAAATCAGCCGATCCTCAAGCCCGTGAAAAAGCAATACAAACCCTCGCTAAATATGGGCAAAAAGAAATTATTCCACATATCGCACGTTGCTTGCGTGATCCTGATATTAAAATTCGCGTGGAAGCTTGCCGTGCTTTGGGAGACATGCGAGCTCATAATTGTAAATCAAAATTATATGATGCACTTCAAGATAAAGACCCCTATGTCGTTTGTGCCGCGGCAGGTGCACTATCTCGTATGGGTGACAAGCAAGGCCTTGAACCCATTGCAAAGCTAGTGATCAAAAATGGCACCTATCGCTCAGAAGCCATCCGCACTTTAAATCTATTAACGGGGCAAGATTTTCGAGCAAATGAACATGGCATCAAAGAAGCCATCCGCTGGATCAAATTCAATAAATCTCGCTTTTTTAAATAGCCCCCACTTCACCTTGCCTTTTGTCTCGGTTCGTGGTATCCTACGCTGCGATCTGGTTGAAAATCAACATTTTACAGGAGACAACAGGTTTCGATGATTACGATTAATGAACATTTTTTGAAATTAAAAGCTGGCTATCTTTTCCCTGAAATTTCCCGACGTGTCGGAAGTTTCCAAAAAGCCAATCCTGATGCCAATATAATTCGATTAGGCATTGGTGACGTGGTCAAGCCACTAGCCCCGGCAATCGTCGAAGCCTTTCATGCAGGTGTCGACCAAATGAGTCAAGCCGATAGTTTTAAAGGATATGGTCCAGAACAAGGATATGATTTCCTGATTAATGCTATCATCGAAAATGATTTTAAATCTCGCAGCGTTGATATATCAACAGACGAAGTGTTTGTCAGCGATGGCTCCAAATGCGACTCGGGTAACATCCAGGAAATCTTTGGTCTGGACAATGTGATTGCGATTACCGACCCAGTCTATCCTGTTTATGTCGATACCAATGTTATGGCAGGCCGTAGCGGCGAAGGTGATGAGCAAGGTTGTTATGCCGGCATGGTCTATATGCCCTGCACGGCTGAAAATAATTTTACGCCTGCTCTGCCCAGCGAACCGGTCGATTTAATTTATCTTTGCTATCCAAATAACCCAACAGGAACCGTTGCCAGCAAAGAAACACTCGCACAATGGGTTAACTATGCCAAAGAAAATAAAGCAATCATTCTTTTTGATGCCGCTTATGAACGATTTATTACCGACCCGTCGATTCCGCATTCGATCTTTGAAATTCCCGGAGCCAAAGAGGTTGCCATCGAATTTCGCAGTTTTTCAAAAACAGCTGGTTTTACAGGTACACGATGTGGTTTCACCGTTATTCCTAAAGAAGTGAAAGCTTACACGGAATCAGGTGAAGCGATTGAAGTAAATCGTATTTGGAATCGTCGACACTGCACAAAGTTCAATGGCGTCTCATACCCTGTTCAAGTTGCGGCGGCAGCAGTCTATAGCGATGAAGGCAAAAAACAAATTGACGAAAACGTCTCCTACTACATGGAAAACGCGTCGATCATCCGAACCCATCTCCAAGAACTAGGTATTGAAATCTATGGCGGAGAAAATGCTCCATATGTTTGGCTTAAAACACCTGATGGCAGGTCAAGCTGGGATTTCTTTGATCAATGCCTGGAGAATGCTCACGTGGTTGGAACACCTGGAGCAGGATTTGGCCCTTCAGGCGAAGGATATTTCCGTTTGAGTGCTTTTGGTTTTCGTGACAATATCAACGAAGCCATGCAGCGATTAAAAAAATTATAATCACCCTAAGAAAGTACTGCGATGGCATCACAAACGGATCAAGCAAATGAATGGTCGATCAAACGACTACTCGACTGGACAGATCAATATCTTGATGATGCTGAAATCGAAGAGCCAAGATTGAGCGCTGAAATCCTCTTGGCACACGTGTTAGACTGCCAGCGAATTGATCTATATGTTAAGTTTGATCAATTGCCAACCGACCAACAAAAAGCACAATACAAACAATTAATCCAACGATGCATTAAACAAGAACCTGTCGCTTACTTAACGGGCAAGGCGTCCTTTTATAATTTCCAGTTACACGTTTCACCAGATGTTCTCATACCTCGGCCTGAAACCGAAGGGTTAGTGGTTACAGGATTAGATTTTCTTAAAGAGTTAAACCGACCTTCTCGTGTTTTGGATTTATGTAGTGGTAGCGGATGTATTTCGCTCGCACTTGCCAAAAACAATCAAGAATGCAATATCACCGCTGCAGATATCAGCCCAGGTGCAATAGCGATCGCCCAAAAAAATATTGAATTGTTGGATTTAAACAATCGGATCACCTTAACTGAAAGCAATCTTTTTGAAAGCATCTCCGATTCTCCCCCCTTTGATTTAATCGTTTCTAACCCACCCTATGTTTGCGAACCAGACTATGAAACATTGGATAGTAATGTACGCGATTATGAACCAAAGTTAGCACTCGTTGCGGGTGAAGATGGACTGGATATTATCCGCATGATCCTCTCGCAAGCTGAACCTTACCTGGCAAAAGGTGGTGGATTGATGATGGAAATCGGTTATAATCAAGCAGATACAGTCACGCAACTGATGGAATCAAGCGGTTATTTAAGTCAAATCGAAACTCAGCTTGATTTCCAAGGACACCGAAGGATCGTTCAGGCCAGAAAGGATTAGAGATTAATGGACATGTTTGTGATACAAGGAGGTTCACGCCTGAAGGGAAATATCCCTCTGAGCGGATCAAAAAATGCCTCACTTCCGATTATGTCTGCTGCCCTACTGACCGATGAAGAAATTATACTTCGCAATGTCCCCGACCTAGCTGACATTCGTCATCAATGTAAATTACTTGAAAGTTTAGGCGCTAAAGTATGGCGCGATAACGAAAATGCTCTACATATTAAAGTGGAGGACGAATCCAATTGCCAGGCAGAATATGAATTGGTGCGTCGCATGCGAGCGAGCATTTGTGTGCTTGGGCCAATGTTAGCGCGTCGCCAAAAAGCTCAGGTAAGTATGCCTGGTGGTTGTGCGATTGGTGACCGCCCCATTGATTTGCATCTAAATGGTCTTAAAACATTAGGCGCCTCAATACATCTAGAAGCTGGATATGTCTCAACGGAATGTCCCAGACTTCAAGGCACTGAAATTTTTCTTGGCGGGCCTTTTGGTTCAACCGTTTTGGGAACGGCTAATATTATGTCAGCAGCCGTTCTGGCTAAAGGAAAAACCACGATTGAATCTGCTGCATGCGAACCAGAAGTGGTTGATCTAGGGAATTTTCTTAACGCTATGGGAGCAAAAATTACAGGCCATGGTTCACCTCGCATCGAAATTGAAGGTGTGGACCAATTGCATGGGTGTGATTATGAGATCATCCCTGATCGCATTGAAGCAGGCACCTTTATGGTCGCCGCGGCAATTACCAATGGCGAATTGACCATTGAGAAATGTCCTTGCAACCATCTCATGGCCGTAATAGATCGTCTTCGACACATTGGCGTCATCGTTGAGCCCGATGGTAACAATACCGTTGTCAGTAGTGCACGCCGACTCACACCAGCAGATTTAACCACACAACCTTATCCAGGTTTTCCAACCGATCTCCAAGCACAACTCATGGCATTGCTTTGCCTGGCGGATGGCAATAGCATCATTACAGAAAAAATATTCCCAGATCGGTTTATGCATATTGCTGAACTGAATCGCATGGGCGCTCGCCTTAGAAAAGAAGGCCCTACCGTGGTTGTCCAAGGGGTACGTGAACTGATTGGAGCTCCAATCATGGCTTCGGATCTTCGAGCATCAGCGGCACTTGTACTCGCAGGCATGGTCGCACGAGGTGAAACTCAAATTCTTAGAGTCTATCATATTGACCGCGGCTATGAGAAAATTGAAGAAAAACTCAATGCTGTAGGCGCGTCGATTGTACGCACATCGGAGTCATGATCCTATGGAACTGAGTAAGAACCTTAACAAATTGGATGTCTTTAGCATCTCCACAGGAGCAATGTTGTCCGGCGTGTTTTTGCTACCTGGCTTAGCCTATGAACAGGCAGGACCCGCAATATTAATTTCCTATCTTTTTGCTGCTTTACTGGCATTAACAGGTCTACTCAGCCAAGCGGAACTTGTGTCCGCGATGCCAAAAGCGGGCGGTACCTATTTCTACATTACTCGCTCAATGGGCTCAGCGGTTGGAACCGTTTATGGGCTCATCACCTGGTTTTCATTATCATTAAAAAGTGCGTATGAACTATTCTTTATGGCTGCCCTATTGGGAGTATACATACAATGGTTTTCGCCGGTACAACAATTAATATTGGCCGTCTCATTATGCACGGTCTTTATGCTTGTCAATCTCATCGGCGTGAAAGAAGCGGGAAAGATTCAAGTCTACCTTGTCTTTACGATATTGGCCGCACTTGCCTATTTTTGTATCAGTGCGTTTCCATCCATTGAAGAAAAACAATTTCTTCCATTTGCACCCGGAGGTTTTGATTCGATATTTAAAACAGCTGGGTTTGTTTTCATTTCATTTGGCGGCTTATTAAAAGTTGCCAGTGTAGCCGAAGAGGTAAAAAATCCTGGCAAAGTGATTCCGCAGTGCATGATTCTATCGATCCTGGTAGTAAGCCTTGTCTATTTAGTCGTTGTTTTTGTCATTATTGGTGTTCTGGATTCAAGTGTCCTCAGAGGTTCAAAATCGCCATTAACGGACGCGGCATTCCATTCGCTAGGCGACAATGGCAAAATGATTTTTGGTTTTATGACCTTACTCGCTATTTTTACTTCGGCCAATGCCGGCGTTATGACAGCGTCACGTTATCCATTGGCACTCGCTCGGGACGAAATGCTTCCAAGTGTATTTGGAAATATTAACAAGCGATTCAAAACACCCCATGCAGCAATCATTGTCACGGGATTGATTATTATTGTTGCTTTCTTTGTCCCTATTGACAAACTCGTCAAAGCGGCATCTAGTGTGTTGATATTAACCTATATCTTTTCCTGTCTAGCAGTGATCATTCTACGCGAAAGCCATGTACAAAATTATCAACCGCAATTTCGATCGATCTTATATCCCTGGGTTCAGGTTTTTGGGTCGATGGGCTTCTTATTGCTGCTCTATGAAATTGGATTAGAAGCTCTTGCAATGACCTGCCTGCTCATGCTCATGGGATTTGTGCTCTATTGGTTTTATGGCCGAAAGAAAGACTCGAAAGAATATGCTCTTTTGCATCTTATTGAACGAGTGACGTCCAGAGGATTAACAGGACAAAGCGTTCATTCACTGGAAAATGAATTGAAAGAAATCATCCACGAACGTGATGAAATTCTCAAAGATCGATTTGATCATCTGGTAGAAGAATGTGCCGTGCTAGATTTTCATGAAGATATCCCCATTGATGATTTCTTTAAGAAAGCCGCTGAAGCGATGTCGAACCATTTGGAAATTGATGCCAATACACTCAAACAACGATTTCTTGAACGAGAAAAAGAAGGATCAACCGTCATCAATCCATTCCTGGCCATTCCCCACGTGGTGGTTGAGGGAGAAAAACATTTTGATGTGCTCCTCGCTCGCAATAAGGAAGGGTTTATCTTCTCAGAAGATGCTGACAAGGTTCATACCGTCTTTATGCTAGTGGGTACCAAGGATGAGCGTTCGTTCCACTTGACGGCTCTGGCGGCTATCGCACAAATCGTTCAGGACCCCGACTTTGAAACCCGCTGGATGAAAGCCAAAAGCGACGACGCTCTTCGAGACATCGTCCTACTCAGCAAACGCAAACGCAACTGACAGGCATTCGCCTGTTTTACCGCCGCGATCATTTGATAGTAACCCGCTCTCGCTGCTTGCTACGACTTGTATTAATTTGTTCTTTGGTGCCATGTCCACGCTTGCGTGGACATGCGAATCATGTTACAAAGCTTATACATATGCTCAGGCAAACGTGGTCATGGCACTAGACGATCATAAATTATTAGGAATTTAAATTAAATAAATGAATCAACGTACCGTATTACATCCGACTGATTTTTCTCGTGCGAGTGAATTGGCATTTGCTCATGCACTGGCTTATGCCGTAGCGCGTCAGGCAAAACTCGTTTTACTGCACGTGGATAAAGATAAAAAGAATGATCATTGGATGGATTTCCCCGCCGTTCGTAGTACGCTTCAACGATGGGGGTATCTTCAAGAGAATAGTCACCGTGAGGATGTCTTTGAGAAATTAGGGGTTTTGGTCAAAAAACATACGATCCATAAAAGTAATATCACTGCGGGAATTCTTAACTACATTAAAGAAGCTCCTGCTTCGCTCATGGTGCTTGCCAGCGAAGGCCGTGAAGGTGTGCCTCGACTGTTGCATGGCTCTATTGCCGAATCGTTAGCGCGTCACTCAAAGGTCATGACCTTGTTTGTTCCTCATGGCAGCCAGGGATTTGTTAGTCTGCAAGATGGCAGCGTCTCGCTCCAAAGAATTTTGTGCCCTATTGACAAAACTCCCAGTCCCAATTTGATGCTGGAACGTGTCGCAACCCATGCAGGGATGGTCGCTCAAGCCACAGGGCAAGCAGTTGAAGTACAACTCCTCTATGTAGGAAAAGAACCCAACATGCCAGCAGTTAATTTACCTGAAGTGCCTATGGTTTACTGGTCTGAAATAATACACGAAGGACAAGTTGCCGAAGAAATCCTTACAGCCAGCGACCGATTTAATACCGATATGATCGCGATGGCCACCCAAACCAAACACCGCCTGAAAAACCTCATCCACGGCAGCACCACCGAAAAAGTTCTCCGCCAAACCAGCTGCCCTCTTCTCGCCGTACCGACCTAATCACTTATTTCATTAACTGCCAAACAATCCAATCGCCACCCTCTTCGTTATATCCATATTTATCAGAATAATCACCACTTCGTTGGCCGCCATCATCATCTAAATCCCATCCACAGCTATACAAGAGGACCCTGTCTTCAAGAACTTGATATTGCAATGCTTGATCACAAAATGGATCATCAGGAATTTTATCAATGATTTTTTTCTGTAGCAATTCTTCTAATGAATCAGGGTATTCATTCTTTTGTAAATGATATTTTTTAACTTCAATTAATACTTTTAATGTATCATGATATACTTTATTTAGACTAGAATAAATTCCCGAAAGTAAAGGAGCATCTACTAGATATTCAAAAAACTTATCTGATGGGTGAAGAGGCGTTTGTTCAAAAAAAGCAGGTTCGATTGATTGTTGATAAGGAGTTAAACCTACCATACGATCAAGATAATCAAAATACTCTTGAGTCATTTTTTCATGCCTATCCCGCTTTAACATCAACCCGGCAAAAATATCTAGTATCATCTCATCAAATCGATCTTCATAATCAAACACAGACATATGTTCCCCGAAAATCATAAGTAACCTTGGTATTGCTCTTCCACCAAATAACTTCCCTTCAGTAAAACTAGCTTGCGTAACACTTTCAAAAGTGAGCCTCTCAGCCGAATACCCAAATTTCGGATAATCTTTTTCAAGGTAAAGTTTTAGGTGTGATTCAATTAAATCTAAATCAGTCACATCATTAATTTTATATTGAATGATATCATACAAACAAGAATATCCTAATCGCCCAAAACGCATCCCATAAAATTGTTCAATGGTCGTTAATTTATCATTTTGCATTTGACAAGAAACTTTGACAACCAGTGACGCCAGTTCTATCGCTTTATCCATATCATTTTGATACAGATTCAGAAGTGACTGATAATATGTTTTTTCCGACAAATGTTGTATTCCCGATAGATAGTCAATACGAAGATCATTCAGATTTTCAATTTCCTCAGATGTTGCATATTTTGGATAAAAGTATTTATTAGCTCCTGTTTTAAGATATTCGAAGGCGTCCATCTTAATGCGACTGAAATCTTCGATCATTGCTAAAGAGTTAGGATCTAGCACAAATTCAGTTCTTTTAAATTTAATCCACTCCTGACAAACACCAACAATTATCCCATGCAAACGTTTTTCAGATTCATCTAAATCTTCAACAGAGTACGACATGGGTTTCTTTTTATCTTCAACCCAATCTAGATAATGTATATATATGGAATCTAAGCCCTTTTTCAGATGTAGTTCACCATCAATGATGGCCATATATAAATCATCCATTAGAAATGAGAGTTTGCGTTCATTTTTAGGATTGGAGTTTCTTGGAGAATCAGGTCGTTTTTTCTTTTTATTAAATAAACTAAATCCATTAAAGAAAGTCCCTTCTTTATACTCATATACAGGATCAAGACCATTCTCAATTTTTTCATAAATAACAGACTTATCTTTTTCGTCTAGTTGCTCCCAACAAAGCTGAAATTTATTAACAAACTCATGAACTGCGTTTTGTTTTTCTAATAGTATCTCTTGAAAATATATTCCAAAAGGCCCTTCTAAATCTATCTCTCTCAGCTTATCCATATATCCCCCAGGAGGTTTTTTATACAATGCAAATGCCTTCTGGTAATCATGCCATCCATTTTGCTCTTCAGGAATATCGAGGCGCACCAATTGATTTAATTTTTCCACATAATCCACACGAATAACAGGCTTGACAGATAATATATACCAACACCAACCATAGATACTTCCAATAGTGACCAGACACACTATAGTGGTAACGCCTATAAAGCAAAACGGCGGAAACCAACGATTTTTTATCCCATGAAGTGATTTTGAATCAACTATTTTACCATCAGAAGCAAGTTGCTCATTATTTTTACAAAAGTAGAGATTCAGAAAGAAGAGAATAAATATGATTTCAACAGGTGCCGTCAAAAGAAAATAAAGAAAATAGATAATCACTTTAACAATAAACGCATCCTCAAACAGAAAGAAGACATTTAACAATAAAATAGGAAACCAAATAATGATTTTTACACAAAGGACCGCAAACAGTATGGTGCAAACTCGCCACCATTGCTCGGAAATCACCTCTTGACTTTCCTTTAAAGCCGCTGAGCCCTCAATCTGCCTAAACATGAGAATGTAAGGGGAAAATGTATAATCAAAAAATCGCTTAATACCTGGAATAATAAAAATTAATGTGCGTAACAATACAAACAATATGCCATAAATTGCAGTGACCACGAGAGGCAGGCAGTTCACCAAGGTCATTTTAATCATCGACCAAATCGAGGCTGATTTCCCCAATGAACGTTGCCCAACCAAATGTGACAATGCCAAAATAACCATCCAATTCAAAAAGATGCTGGCACCGATAACGATTCCAACATAAGTGTACAACATCGCCTCATAACCATATTTTTGGACAAACTCGATCATCCACTGATAAGGAAAAAGTGCTGTAAATACAGCCATAGGAGAACACATGATGACAGTAACCGTTAAGATCTTCCAGAATGATTGAAAGTAAAGCCTCAAACTTTTAGAGATTAGGGTCATCATACTCAAATGGAATTTATTCAGATCTTCAATCATAAGCAAACTGGACGGAGAACACCTCGACATATAAAACGCTACATAAATAAAAAATTAATTCAATTGATTATACGATGATTTTAAAATTTGACATGGAAAATTGTTTAGAATCACATAAATTGTTATCAAATGAATTGAAATATAAGAAATAGATACCCCCAGCCCATTAAACCAATGACTTTTATGACATTATCAAACAATCTTTGTACGCACTCTCTCTCAAGGTCTCCCAGGTACTAACAACCCCGCCGATCCGATTTATCTAATATTGCATGTCGAATTAAACGCGGTAAATCCCTGATACTATCCATAATGGCATGTGCCTGATCAACTCGGTCGAGCCAATCGGCTTGTTGATATTTACCTGTTCGCACTAAAATTCCCCGTACACCACAGTTTTGTGCCCCTAAAATGTCGCTTTCCAAATCATCACCAACCATTAAAACACCAGGAGCCTTAACCGCCATGGAATTGACTGCCATTTCAAAAAATAGTTTGTTAGGTTTGCCAAACACAACATTGCATAGTTGGCCACTACTGTACTCTAATGCTGAAACGAATGCTCCCACGTCTAATTGAAGCCCCTGATGTGTTTTCCAATACCGATTGCGTTGAAGTGCCACTAAAGTCGCACCATTTAACAAACATCGCAACGCTTGATTAAGCCGATCGATATTCCATTCATCCCCCATATCCCCCATTAGCACAATATCAGCATTTTCATCATCGGTTAATGGCAAACAAGATAAGTCAGAATGAAGATTTGAATGAACGAGCGTAAATACACCCTTTCTGAATGATTGATTTTTAAGCCACTGGCATGCAGAAACACAAGGCGTAAAGATCCAGTTATCGGGTATACTCATTCCCAACTTTGATAATCGTTCTTTTACCTGCTCTCTATTCTTAGCTGTGGTATTTGTAAGAAATCGAATTTGAATATCATGAGAAATGAGCCAATCAATGCTCTCTTGAGCACCGGCAATTAAATGCCCTTCGACATACACCGTTCCATCCAGATCGAGTAAAACGGCAGATATAGGTACATCGTAGTGATTAATCATACGGTCACCACATTACACCCTTTCTAATTATAGTATGACACATAAAATGGTGAAATCCACCCGTAAGCTCAATAAATTCCTTTTAAAAAATGTTCTTTACCATTTTCATCAAAATCCCAAGCTATAACTTAAGTTACAAAACACAGTTACTAGGCGAGCATCTAAAAAATATCGAGTAAAAATTATTAAAATTAATTTGGAAAATAACGTTAAACAGGGTAATCTGCCGGGAGAAGGAATGATCAATGAATAATGACGTTTGCCCAGTTTCAGGCCAATCAATTGTAGAAGAGTGGCTCAATGCTATCACTCATGGCATCGGTGCCCTTCTCGCAGCTGCTGCACTAACCCTATTGGTGGTTTTTGCATCTTTGCACGGTAATACATGGCATATTGTGAGTTATTCTATCTTTGGTTCAACGCTCGTGCTGCTCTATAGCGCTTCTTTTGTTTATCATTCTACGCGACATCTAAAAGCAAAAAGAATTCTCCAAATCATTGATCACTGCTGTATCTATTTACTCATCGCTGGAACCTATACACCTTTTACACTTGTCACGCTCAATGGCACATGGGGCTGGTCACTCTTTGGTGTGGTTTGGGGATTGGCCTTAGCAGGCATAGTTTTTAAGGTTCTCTTTACCAATCGATTCGATGTTCTCTCCACCCTGTTTTATATTGGCATGGGATGGCTATCGGTGATTGCATTTAAACCTCTTGTCGCAAATCTTCCGACAGGAGGGATTATTTTATTAATCGTCGGCGGCATTCTTTATACCATCGGTGCGATCTTTTACTTACTTGATAAAGTACCTTTTAATCATGCTGTCTGGCATCTCTTTGTTCTTGCCGGAAGTACCTGTCATTTTTTCGCCGTCTTTTTATTTGTATAACCTCGTAGGTCAGGCCATGCCTGACAATTAAATTTACCGTCAGGCATGGCCTGACCTACCAAAACTCCTATGTCATTAAATATCATTCAAGCCGATCTATCAAACGACAATCATGCTAACGTACTCATTGAACTACTCAATAGCTATGCCATGGATCCTGCAGGCGGCGGAGAGCCGCTTAATAAGTATACCCAAGACAATCTCATTGACCAGCTCAGCAAAACACCGAACCACCTAAGCTTCATTGCGTTTTCTGATGATCAACCTGCGGGCTTGGCGATTTGCTTTGAAGGCTTTTCAACCTTTGCCTGCAAACCCTTGATCAATATTCATGATTTTATCGTCACGTCTAATTTCCGTTGTAAAGGCATTGGAAAAGCTCTTATAGAAGCTATTCAACAAGAAGCTCAGCAACGAGGGTGCTGTAAAATTACCCTCGAAGTTTTAGAGAACAATCACCACGCCATCAGCCTCTACAAAAAATGTGGTTTTGTCGGTTACGAACTTTCAGAAGACATGGGCAAAGCCATGTTCATGGAAATGAAAATTTAAATTTTCTGGAACCATCCCTACTTCTACCTGTCTAATTATTACAATTGTTTTGATCTCAATCGGCCTAGCACGAAATTCTTAATATAGCTCAATCCGTCTCTACACATTAAAGGAGATATCAATATGATCAAACATATTTGGCGACTAAATGGTTTTATTTTTTCTCTTTCAATTATCATATTTTTCATAGGGATTCTCGCATTGCCTTCATTAATCAATGGGTTTTCACCTCATCAAACTTATGCCGAAAAACACAACATCATCATCCCTACTAAAAAATCAAACTTGGTTCAACTGGCTCTAAATTTCTCTAAACGCTTTGAAGCAAGAACAATATCACCACCTAATTCACCTATTGTAAATCCACCCATTCCAGAAATAATAAAGTCACCACCCACCTCCGAACCAGTAATAATTATAAAGCCACCTGAACCGCCGACAAATATTGAAAAAATTATTCCGCCCCCCTCTTTCATCCTCCAAGCAACATTTATGATAGGTAATATTGATAAACAAGCTTGGATTCAAACAAGTCGCAAACAAAAACGACTTTATCATGAAGGTCAAAAAATAGGAAACTATTCCATCCATACAATAAAACATGGTGAGATTACAGTAGAACGTGAAGGAAAAACATTTACCTTAAATATTCCTAAAAATATTATCTAAAAGCCAGTTGAGATCGACTTAAATTTTAATCTAAGATAGACATAAAAAAACCCTCAAGCGATCGTCACTTGAGGGTTTCAGTCTTTTTTCCGCGTTTCAGCGTTATTATTTAAAATTATTTATCAGTTTCTTGCTTTTCCGTCTCAACCGCAGCCGTCACTTTTTCAGACTCGTTGACCCAACCTTCCCAACAAATTAATCCGGTATCATATTTATCTACCAGATCAGGATTGGTCGGAATCACACGAACAGAGAAACCGCACTGGCCACTATGCTGACAAGGAATCGCACCCGTAAATGTATGCGATTGATCCGATGACTGGCTTTTCCATTTCATGGGAACCGATTCGCCACCCTGGATCACTTCATCAGAACCAATGAACCCCTGATAAATTTCAACCGAGACTTCGCTTGGATCAATGTTACCCAAACGCACCTGACAGCGTACTTTCAATTCGCCGCCAACGAGTAATTCGCCACGACTCAGCAGATCGACTTTTTCAATCGCCACTTCATGCCAGCGATCATGAATACTTTCACGCCAGTCAGATAAAGCTTTGGCTTTTTCCAACTCATTCGCATTGAAGCTAGACCAACGATCCGCACTGGCCAAATAATATTTCTGAGCATATTCAGAGACCATACGTGAGGTCGAAAAGACAGGCGTCAGCTGCTGCATTGATCCTTTCATCTTTGCAATCCATTCACGAGGCAAACGATCTGAACCACGATTATAAAACGCAGGGATCACCTCTTTTTCAAGAAGATCATAAATCGCATGCGATTCTACTTCATTTTCATAATGGTAATCTTCATAGCTTTCGCCTTGGCCAATCGCCCAACCAACATCAGCGTTATAACCTTCGCACCACCAGCCATCGAGAATACTCATATTTAAGCCACCATTGGCCAAGACTTTCATACCACTGGTACCAGACGCTTCCATGCCACGACGAGGTGTATTTAACCAAACATCCACACCTTGTACTAAGAAGCGAGCTACGTTGATATCATAATTTTCTAAAAAGACCACGCGACGACAGAATGGTTCCTGACGAATCAAATGAACGATCTGGCGAATCAACTCTTTACCTTCAGAATCACGTGGGTGAGCTTTACCGGCAAAGAGAATCTGAACAGGACGATCGGTATCAGACAAAATACGTTTTAGACGTTCAAGATCATGGAACAGAAGCGTACCACGTTTATAGGTAGCAAAACGACGGGCAAACCCAATCGTCAAGGCTTCTGGATTTAATACTTCATCTGCCGCGGCAATTTCAGCAGGGCTAGCACCACGCTTTTGAAGCTGCTTACGCAAATGATCTCGAGCAAATACGACCAAACGTTCGCGACGACGTTGGTGTGTGCGCCAGATTTCTTCATCTGGAATCTGTTCGATGCGTTCAAATAAACCACGGTTACTTGGATTGTCACTCCAACCCACACCAAGGTAGCGATCATAAACTTCGCCCATTTCACGCGAAATCCAACTACGCACATGGATACCATTAGTCACAGAACCAACGGGCACTTCCTCTTCTGGAAGACCTGGCCAAACATCTTTGCACATGTCGCGAGAGACTTCGCCATGAAGCTTACTCACGCCATTACGATGGCTCGATAAACGCAGAGCCAATGCCGTCATACTGAATGGCTCTTGATCATTGTCACGATGTTCACGGCCAAACGCCATAAAATCATTCCAATCCAAACCAAGCAGTTGGTTGTAACGGGTAAAATATTTTTCCATCACACTAGGAGAAAAGGTATCGTGACCAGCTGGAACAGGCGTATGCGTCGTAAAGACATTACCGCTTCGTGTTGCTTCCATGGCCTGATTAAAGGTAACCCCTTTATCCTGCATCACACGACGAATACGTTCCAGACTCATAAAAGCCGCATGCCCTTCATTCATATGGCACACTTGTGGCACTCGATCCAAGACATGCAAGGCAGTTAAGCCGCCGATCCCTAGCAGAATCTCTTGACGAATACGCATGTCATTGTCGCCGCCATAAAGGTTCGCGGTAATCTGGCGATCTTCAATACGGTTGCAACGCAAATTCGTATCCAAAAGGAATAACTCAATGCGTCCCACCTGAACTTTCCAGATTTGCACCACTACATCATGACCGGCAATATCCACATGAAAACGATATGGCTTATCATTCTCATCCAGCATCAAGGTCATGGGCATATTATAAAAATCATTTTCAGGATAGCTCTCTTGCTGCCATCCATCATTGTTTAAATACTGTTGAAAATACCCTTGGCGATAGAGAAGTCCCACACCAACCAAAGGCAAGCCCAGGTCACTGGCACTCTTGAGGTGATCGCCCGCCAGAATACCCAAACCACCGGAATATATCGGCAGACATTCATGCAGACCAAATTCCGCACTGAAGTAGGCAATCGGCCCAGGCTTTTCTGATGCATCAATCGAGTCATACCAACTCGGAGCATTCATGTAACTTTCCATCTTCTTGCAGACACGGTCCAGATGGGCCAGGTAGCCGGCATCGTCTGCCATGGCATTGAGCCGATCCTGGGACACATGGCCAAGCAGCTTGATCGGATTGTGGTAATATTTTTCCCACAGGTCACGATCCAGACGCTGGAAAAGCTCAACAGCGTCGCGCTCCCAGCACCACCACATGTTATTTGCTATTTTTTTAAGATCTTGCAAACTTTCCGGAAGGGAAGGAACGACGACAAATGTTCGTACGGTCTGCATGATGGTCACCTTTCGTTTTCAATTAATCTATATAGTTTTCATCCAAGGGGCTAAATTACAAAGATAGCAACCCGTTTATGGGTCGACATTTTTCTTATCATTCTTAAGACCAATTATTTACAGAAGTTTTCGATTCTCGTTGATCTATAGAATTGTCGATTAAAATTTCCTGCATAATGTCCTCTATCGGCCATAAAGCGACCTTTTCAACAAGCTATGCCCCTTTTCTGATTTGGATGACATTTCCAAAACGTTTTTGCTCCATTCATGCGTTTGGTCCTATAATATAACCGAATTCCTATATTTCTCAATCCCCTTGTTATCGGAATATTTGAGCATAAAAAAAGGCATGCAGATCAGAATCTACACACCCTTGAGATTTACATAATTTATATAACTACTTACTCAATAATTTATACTCAATACTATCCACCAAGGCTTTCCAGGAGGCGTCGATGATGTTTTCAGAAACACCGATAGTACCCCAGACTTGATGGTCGTCTTTGGATTCGATCACGACACGCACTTTAGCCGCAGTGCCTTCTTTAGAGTTTACCACACGTACGCGATAATCAATTAATTGCATCTCTTTGAGGATCGGGTAATGCGTTTCTAATGCTTTTCGCATCGCACCATCCAGAGCATTGACCGGACCATCGCCTTGTGCAACATGATGTTCTTCTTTGCCTTTAACCAGCAATTTGACAATCGCTTCAGTTTTTGGATCGGTATCATCCATTTTCAAATTCACCGTTCGGTAATATTCCAAATCGAAAAACTTTTTATAGTGGCCCATATGCTTACGTACTAGCAAATCAAAACTGGCCTCGGCCGTTTCAAATTGATAGCCTTCGTTTTCCAGATCTTGCACATCTTTAAGAATTTTTCTTACCAACGCTTTATCTTCAACCATTGCCAGCTTTTCACTCTTGGCCAATAGATTGGAAGCACCCGATAATTCACTGATCAAAATACGACGCGTATTACCCACCTCTTCGGGATGAATATGTTCATAACAACGCGTATGTTTATTAACTGCATGCACGTGCATACCACCTTTATGAGCAAAACTACTCAAGCCAACGTAAGGTTGACTCAATGGCAAGTTTAAATTCGCCTGCTCGTAAACATAACGAGACATTTCAGTCAGTTTTTTCAGGCTGTTTTTCTTCAAACATTTGTAACCCATTTTTAAAATCAAATTGGGAATGATCGTACAAAGATTCGCATTACCTACACGTTCACCGATGCCATTAATCGTTCCCTGAACTTGTACAGCACCATTTCGAACTGCCGCCAATGAATTCGCCACACCCAATCCGCTGTCGTCGTGGGTATGGATGCCTAAATTCACATCTACTTGGCTGGCCACATCAGCAAAGATTTCTGCCAGCTCAGTATCCAATGTACCACCATTGGTATCACAAGGAATCACACGCGTAGCACCTGCTTCTGCAGCGGCCTGAACAACGCTGATGGCATACTTGGGATTATCTTTATAGCCATCGAAGAAGTGTTCCACATCCACAAACACCTCGCGGCGTTTTTTCCTCAGAAACTTCACGGAATCACGCACCATGCGAAGATTCTCTTCCAAGGTCGCATTGATCACTTTCTTTACCTGAAAATCCCAACCTTTGGCAACTAGCGTTACAATGGGCGCCATACTTTTATGTAGAGCGATCATGCCAGTATCTTCTTCTGCTTTGATGCCTTTCTTACAGGTCATCCCGAATGCGCAGATCTTACTATGCTTTAATTTCAACTTGCGCACTTCTTTAAAAAATGCAACATCCTTAGCGTTACTTAAGGGATAGCCTCCTTCAATATAATCCACACCTAGCTCATCTAATTTTTGCGCAATCAGTAATTTGTCTTGCAGAGAAAAAGCGACCCCTTCCATCTGCGTGCCATCGCGCAATGTGGTATCATAGATCTCGATATGACGACTTTTGGATGTTTTCTTTTTTGTACTCATGAGTTTTCCTGTTTGTGTTACCATTTGTTCACATCATTATGACAGAATGATGTTCACTGGATATAAAAAAAGCCTTGGGCCGTCTGACCCAAGGCTATTATGTACGATCTTCGTAATAGCTGGGGTCAGTCACCACCTATGTTAATAATAATGCTAATAATAATGTTCTGAATGTTCATAAGCTTTTATCGTTTCTAGCTGTGAATTTCACATCAAAATTGTATTATCTTCTTTGATGCATTTTTTGTCAATACTATATTCAAAGAATGACCATCAAGCTGACTCGAACGCCTGTAACAATCGTCAACAGCCTATTTTAACATTTTTCAGCTCGTCGGTTATCCAAGCCAGCAAATAGTATAAACCTCTTGACTTATCCCTTATTTACTGGTTTGATATTTGAAATTTATTGGGACAAAAGAACGTAGCCAGGCACAATAGAGCATGTCCGAAAACAACCAAAATCCACAACCTGACAATGAATCGTCGCCACAACAACCCGCCTTACGCTTGGCATCCTTACCTAAAAGAGATCCGCTTATCGAACGCATGATGACCGAAGCGATTCATGATCCAAAAGTGGAACCCTATCGAGCCCGAGCTCAGTTTACCTTTTTCTGCGGATTTGATCCCAAAGAATTTGCAGGATACGACTCCCAACTCGAAGCCATTGGCCGCTGTCTTGAATGGTTTGTCTTTGATTACCAGATACCTGAGATTGAAAAATCGCCCGCTGAAATCTGGTTTGAGAAAAACCACATCCTGCTTTCTCCACAGGAAAAACAAACCGCAAAAAGTGCCCTGCAATTTGTTCTGGGTGTTTTTGAGATCGGAGAAGTACATCCCAACGATCACTTCATCGCGATAGATCTTCTTCGTAAAAACAAACGATTTTGCGTAGAAGAAACCATTATCAGTAGCGAATTACAACCTGGTCAATTACTTCTTTCCCGGTTATTCCCCAAAGCAAAGCAGTACACACTTTCAGGGATGGCAACACTCATGAGCCGACAGGCTGCCACCGACATTAAACTTTTTATCAAAGAAGAAAAGCTAGTCCCTGTCGATATATTGCCAACACTGGATGGGATCGAAATGGAAAACCTCTTCGGGCGATCTCTGACACAAATAGATTTGCTTGAAGACCTAAACTTGCTGCACAAAAAACTTCAACGTTATTTAAGTTTATTTTCCCCCCAGACGGTTACCTTTGAAGATTGCTTGATGTGGATTGAAGATAGTTTTGACCCATTTAACGTTGCGGCTGATTTATGCAATTCGCTTAATATAACCTGTCGACATGAAATGGATCTAATACTAGCCTACATTATGTCGACCTGGTTTCAGACACATAAGATGGATTAACACCTCTAGCAACCTTGTCTTTCTAAAAAGGGATTCAGCCCCCATACCCCCAGCATTTATTGAAGGCACAAGTAAAAACTTAGGCCAACGATTTATGCCATACATTTTCAGCCTTGTCTGGCTGACTGGCATTTTGAATAGCACGATGTAATTCCTCATCCAGCTGACGAAGACTCACATTTTTCAGATCAGGAAATATGGCATCAGGTCGATCCTGATACCCCACCCAGCTGGCTAGTAGCCATTCAAATACCGGCTCACTCAATTCGCTCTTCATTTGCAAACCTCAAACGTATTTCAACACAGTTTTGGCTTGAATCCCTTCCTAACCACGAACCCGTAGTATGCCAAAACACCATTAGTAGAAAATGAGTAAAATGCTAGATGACGATGATGCGAAAATTTAGATTGGCTGCAAATTTCTCTCTTCAATTTGACAGGTTGGTTCATCCATGAATCCCACTAACACCATGTAAAAGATACCCCAAAACGCCCGATAAGTCAAGAAATTAGGGGTAAACAAAGCTTTCACAGAGATTTACCTGTCAATACTACTTATTTCAAAACAAGTTACAAAGGTCAGAAATAAGATTTTTTTACGATTTTGGCTCATCAGTGCCATGTCCATACTAGCGTGAACATGTATATTAGAGTTGGTAGCAAGAAGCATCCTACGATAGAGTGAATATTCTATTAATAACTCCTAAACCTAATAACGGAATTGAAATCCAAAAAAATGACCGGATGGAACACTTAAACTTGTTTAAGGATAAACAGAGTTGGTAATTATTTTTCTTAAGTTTCAACACGGTCGTGAGTACTGATGATTGATCTGTCCCCGCATGTCCATGCAAGCGTGAGCATGGCACCATAATTAAAAGAATTAAGGTTTACAAAGTAAACTTGTATCAATTCCAATCGACACGACTTTGATATCCCCGAGATATGGCTTTGCCTGCTCAACTAAAAATCCCTTTTTCATTGCGGCAAAGGTTACTGTCAAATCCGCCTCAATCGCAATATCTTCAACCAAACCACTATCGCAATCCAATCCTGATGGAATATCCAATGCAACAACTTTCTTACCACTCGATGAATGAACTTGATTGATCAACTTGATCACACGACAATAAGGATCCCGCGGCGATCCCTTCGCACCTGTCCCCAACATGGCATCAACGATAACACTTACTTGAGATTCTAATAATTTTTTATTAAGCTGTTTAATATCATTATCCAAGGAATCAACATCAATAGAAGAAATCGCTAAACCCATTTTTTCTATAATGACCAAATTGCTCAACGCATCCCCTTGAATACGATCACGCGGACCACAAAGAATCACTTCAACAGAAATACCCCGATTAAACAAATGACGAGCAATAACAAAACCATCGCCGCCATTATTACCAATACCAGCAAGAATATAAATCTTCATGTTTATTGGATCATCGAGAAACTCAAGTATAGAGTCCGTTGCACCCCGCCCTGCATTTTCCATTAAGACCAAACCAGAAACAGAAAATTTCTCCATCGCTACAACATCACACTGACGTACTTGCTGACGGGATAAAATGATTTGCTCGGGATTTTTTGAAGGTTGATTCATCAGATGCATTGTAAATGTATTTAGTAAAACCAGCAACCAAATGCATATTAAAAATTTCTTAAACTATTCAACCTTATGCGTCCGATAATATTGATGTGTGGTATTCTCGACGTTCTTAATACTCACCACACACAAAATAAGAATAACTGTCTATATATTAAATAGTTATAACAACACCCCCTCGTAGTCCTATAAAAAATGTTGCTCTGATTCAACATCCCATCAAAAACCGCTTATAGCTGCCCAAGTCATCAAAAAAAACACCCTGCCTCAACTTCAAATTTAGCAAGAAGTTACGTTAGCATCAGTCCAGAACAGGCATATTCCGTTTTTGGCACGCTGGTTGCAATATATTCCTTATGTAGAATAAACAACTGATCAAGGAATTGTTGTTATGAATATCATGTATTTGACATTCTCAGCGTTTATGTCGCGTAAAGTGAAAATCTTAGTACTCACCATTGCCAGCTATGCGGCGATGTGCTAATAAAAATTTTTGTGTGGCTTTTCTTACTTACCAATATCGCCCTGGACGCGCAGTCGCCCAACCAATCCACCAATAAACTAACCATATGGGTTGAGAAAGATATTGGCCTTCTGTGGGTGGCAGCCAACCCCCACTAGAAAATAAGCTCACACCCCTTTGTTTTATTCTAAAAACACCTCTAAATCTTCTATGTTTATTTTTAGAGGAATTTTACATAAGACAAATTATGATCATCACCCTCTGTAGCAACCATATCCCCCCAACCTAATTTTTTCGATCAAGCTATTCATTTTTTGCATGCCCATTAAAGCGATCCATCATGAATACAACTTTGCTGGCAACTTCGGGAGCGAGGCGTTGATTGATTATTTTTTTTGCTTCGCCAATGTGGGTTCGTCGACTTAAATGTGTTAGTAAGATATGTTCGCATTCTAATTCAGGCAGCCACTTGACTAAGTGATCGATATGAAAATGTTTTCCGGCATTGGCACGATCGTGATGATCTTCTTCGAAAAAAGTACACTCGGTAATTAATATTTTACTTTGCTTTACACAAGGCAGAAGTTGAAAATCACCTGACATGGTATCGCCCAAATAGGTTACTAGCGGGACGTTTAGTGTGTAGGTAATATCTTTTCCTTCTTTGCGAAGTTTCGCGATTTCCTGACCTTCTAGTTCAAGATATTCTTCTTTTAACTTCTGACGACGATCAATGATGGTATATCCCAAAGAATCCGGCGTATGATTGGTATCAAATGCAAAAGCAATCAGGTTACGGCGGATTTCATATTCTCGTCCAGCCGTCAACCCAATAATATTAGCCGGCGGACGTGAGCCATCAAATCGCCCCCAAAAGTCTAATAACTCTTCGACCATCCCGCATTTACTCTCATGCAATAATACTGTCCCGGGCGCCATCTCGCGAAAATCACGTTGCGAACAGTAATAGGCAAGATTGGCCACATGATCCATGTGCGTATGACTAATAAATAAATTATCTACTGCCAAAAGACTATCCGGAGCCTTACCCACATCAAAGCAGACATTCAGTTCAGGCAAACCAATTGCTGTTTCTTCACCAGCAACACTATAACCTTCGATTTTAATATCAGATAACGATAATTTTTGTAGTCGATGCGAACCCATGAAACTTAATCAGCCCTACTTGTTAATGCCTGTAAATCTTTTTATAATAACCATCTAACTATTTTAGAAATTCAGGGCTTCTAAGCAAGCGAAATCAAAAGGAGTTTTCATATGCAAACTTTTTCGATAAAAACCCAAGAGCGAAACCAAATGCTGGAAATCACCCACATTATTAATGAGGCCCTGGAAGACTATTCTGGCCAGGATGGATTTGTCATCGTCTATGTTCCCCATACCACTGCAGGGGTCACTATCAACGAAAACGCCGATCCAGATGTCGTTCACGACATGCTTTTGACTCTGGAAGAATTAGTCCCCCATCGCCGTAGAGGTTACCGCCATGCAGAGGGAAATTCAGATTCGCATGTGAAGGCCAGCTGTTTTGGATTTTCTGATCATATTTTATTTCAAGATGGCAGGCTGGTTTTGGGTACTTGGCAAGGCGTCTATTTCTGTGAATTTGATGGACCACGCACTCGAAATTTCCATTTGCAAATTCATACACAATCTTAAAATCGCACAAATCAATCTTTCTATAAGCGTGGACAACAAGTTTTTGCGATTGCAAACTTTTTGAGATCGCTATAAAAACGAGAATAAAATTAACATGTGTTAAGATGGGAATTCTGCGCAAAAAAGTGGCGAGGCGGTGGGGCCAGTCGGGGGGGAAACCGGCGTTCCACGCTTCCTCGCCGTGGATCGATATCAGCGTTTCGCTGTTATTTACTATATTATTATCTTATAAATCCCCATTTAGAGTGTCAACTCTAAAACGTTCATAATTATATCAGGGTGGCCCTGATATTTCAAGATTCATAAAAAAAATCAAAAAAATGCGGATGAGAGGATTCGAACCTCCACGGGGTTGCCCCCACAGGCACCTGAAGCCTGCGCGTCTGCCAATTCCGCCACATCCGCAACTTAAGTCGCTTCCACAACTAATTTACATTTGATCCATGGTCTCAATGCCCAATAAAGACAAACCATGCTCAATCGTCTTTGAGGTTAAATAACATAACAACAATCGACTCGTGCGTACAGGTTCTTCTGAAGTTAACACAGGACAATGAGCAAAAAAGGCATGAAAGGTTTGTGCGAGCTCAAACAAATAATTGGTCAAAAGGTGCGGACGTAAATCACGCGCGACCATTTCAATAGCTTCGCCATACCTAAGTAGCATTTTTCCTAGAGCCAGCTCGAAAGGATCGGTAAAGGTTAAGTCACCTGCCTGGCTGGTCAAGGCATCAACATCAACCTTGCCCTTTCGAAAAATACTTTGCACCCGAGTGAATGAGTATTGAATATATGGAGCCGTATTACCTTCAAACGAAAGCATCTTGTCCCAACTAAATACATAATCAGAGACCAGATTACTGGATAGATCTGCATACTTGACTGCTCCAATACCGACGGCTTTTGAAATATTGACTTTTTGACTGTCGTCTAAATTTGGATTCTTTTCTTTAACGATTTCCAAGGCTCGCTTTTCTGCTTCATCCAGCAAATCTTTCAGCCTTGGACTTTCCCCTTCTTTGGTTTTAAACGGTTTACCATTTTCACCCAGAACGGTACCAAATGGAACATGCTCTAAACTCACAGCATCATCGACCCAGCCTGCCTGACGAGCACAAGCAAAAACCATTTCAAAGTGCAGATTTTGACGAGCATCCGTTACATAGATAACCCGATTCGCTTTAAGAATTTCGCTTCGATACCGTATCGCTGCCAAATCAGTGGTTGCATACAAATAAGCCCCATCCGTTTTCTGAACAATCAAAGGAAGCGGTTCACCATCCCGGTTCTTAAAACCATCCATAAAGACGCTCTGAGCACCATCTGAAACTTGCAGCATGTTCTTGCTAGACAAATCTTGAATCACTTTGGGTAGCTGATCTGCATAGTTGCTTTCGCCACAAATATCCAGCATACTCAGCTTAACATCCAACTGCCCATAGACATCAACACATGCTCGCAATGTAATGGTTCGGGCCATTTGCCATAAAAGAATTAAGTGCGGGTTGCCACCTTGTAATACATAAGTGGAATCTCGCACCATTTGGGCAACGTTGTCATCTTCTTTGACAATTTTTGAAATCTTTTTGTAATATTGTTCCAGTAAATCAAGGTTGGTCCCTGCGTCCAATACCATCTGATCCAATTTGGCGGGATGCTTCTTTCGCATCTCATCCAGAGCTTGCTGGCCATGCTCATCCACATAATCTTTAAAGACAAGATTATTTAATGCATAGACAACCATCCCCATCTGAAGGCCCCAATCACCAATATGATTTTGCCGCACCACTTTTGTCGGATCGTTATATAAAAACTCCAACACGCGTGAAATCACATCACCAATAATGGTACTTCGCAGGTGGCCAACATGCATTTGCTTGGCAATATTAGGGCCGGAAAAATCTACAACCACCGTCGGAGGATTCAATACAGGATCTATGCCTAATCTTTTATCATCTGTAATTGCTTCTGCCAACCGACTGGCAAGCCATTCTGTTTTTAAATGTAAATTGATAAATCCAGGACCAGCAATTTCGACCTCCTGACACATATCAGAAAGATCAAGTTTTTCGACAATCTTTTCTGCCAGGTCACGTGGTTTGGTTTTGAGTTTTTTGGCAAGGCCCATCACACCATTGGCTTGGTAGTCACCAAACTTAGGATCCTGAGTTGGCTTGACAATAGCAGGTGGATTCTCTGCCTGGTCGCCGGCGATGGATTGCATGACACTGCTGATACGATCTTCGAGAATGGTGCTAATTGATTTCATTCACGCACCCAATCTACTCGAGGTGCATCGCCCCAGAGTAATTCGAGGTCGTAAAATTGGCGATATTCTTTATCAAACAAGTGCACCACAATATCGACAAAATCAACGATCACCCAGCGACCATTTTGCATACCCGCTTTGCTATAGGCAGGTGAGCCTTGGTGTTTGCCAACTGTTTCAATTTCGCTGGCCACGGATTTGATTTGTTGGTCACTGGTACCGGTACCGATGACAAAATATCTGGCAATTGGGCTGGACTCCTGAAGATCCAGGATCACCAAATCTGTGCAGTGCCGATCGGACGCCAATCGAGTAACTTCGATGGCAAGATTTCGTGTTTTCTCATCGCTGGGAGTATTTACGGCTGGCTGATTTTCTGAATCCAATGGTCTTCCTTACTATCACTGAAAAGCGATTCGAGGGGTCGATTTCGCTAGATGTTATCATTTCTAAAAGTTTCGGTGAGCGGCCATTATAAAAAAACAGGGCAGATCTTGCAATCCGCCCTGCGAAACTTTTTTAAATTATTTATAGAGCTAAAATTACTCTTTCACCTCATATTCGGCGTCAATGACATCGTCATCTTTCTTTTCTGGCTCAGGGGCAGGAGCATCAGCACCTGGAGCGGCTCCCGCAGCCCCGGCACCGCCTGCTTGTTGAGCGGCCTGTTCATACATAATTTTGCCCAATGCCTGGCTGGCCGTTGACAAGGTTTCCATACCACGTTGGATGGCTTCGCCATCTTCGTTTTTGATCGCTTCTTTCAGCGAATTCAAAGCAGATTCGATCGCACCACGTTCTTCGGCAGGGATTTTGTCGCCATGCTCTTTCATCGTGTTTTCTGTCTGGTAGACGAGCTGATCGGCTTGGTTCTTCACATCGATCATTTCACGACGTTTTTTATCTTCTTCAGCATTGGCTTCCGCATCCTGCTGCATCTTGTTAATTTCTTCTTCACTCAAACCCGAACTGCCGGTAATTTCGATCGACTGCTCTTTGCTGGTCGCCAGATCTTTGGCAGAAACATTCAAAATACCATTGGCATCAATGTCGAATGAGACTTCGATCTGAGGTACGCCACGAGGTGATGGCGGAATATCTGCCAATTGGAAACGACCGAGGGTACGGTTATCTTTGGCAAATTCACGTTCACCTTGAAGAATATGAATATCCACCGAAGGCTGATTGTCAGCTGCGGTACTGAAAACTTCTTTTTTGGAAGTCGGAATCGTAGTGTTGCGTTCGATGAGCTTGGTCATCACGCCACCTAAGGTTTCCACACCCAATGAAAGCGGCGTCACATCTAGCAGCAAGATGTCTTTGACATCACCAGCGAGCACACCGCCTTGGATCGCGGCACCTACGCCAACAACTTCATCAGGGTTCATGCTTTTGTTTGGCTCTTTACCAAAAATACTTTTGACGAGCTCCTGAACTTTAGGAATACGTGAAGAACCACCCACCAGCAATACTTCAGAAATATCTGAAGGACTCAATTTGGCGTCCTGCAGTGCTTTTTCGCAAGGTACACGCAATTTCTCAAGTTGTGGTGTAATCAACTGTTCGAAAGTTGAACGCGAAATATTAATCTGTAAGTGCTTTGGTCCGGTTTGGTCTGCGGTAATAAATGGCAGATTCACGGTGGATTCCAAAGAAGAACTTAATTCACATTTGGTTTTTTCTGCCGCTTCCTTGAGACGCTGCAGTGCCATAGGATCATTACGAAGATCGATGCCTTCAGTCTTCTTGAATTCATCGGCCAAATAATCGATCAGGACTTCATCCAGATCGTCACCACCCAAATGGGTATCGCCATGCGTACTTAATACTTCAAAGACATTGTCACCAATATCTAAAACGGAAATATCAAACGTACCGCCACCAAAATCGAAGACAGCGATCTTTTCGTTCTTTTTGTTTTCCATGCCATAAGCCAATGCCGCAGCAGTCGGTTCGTTGATAATACGTTCAACGGTTAGACCTGCGATCTGGCCAGCATCCTTGGTTGCTTGGCGTTGCGCATCGTTAAAGTAAGCTGGCACGGTAATGACTGCACGCTCAACTTTTTCACCCAGGTGATCTTCGGCGATTTGCTTGAGTTCACCAAGGACCATCGCAGATACTTCTGGCGGAGTATATTGCTTGTCACGAATTTCTACTTTGACCAGCTCATCTGCACCACCCACGATTTTGTAAGGGACAATCTTTTCTTCTGAAGAGACTTCCTTATGACGGCGACCCATGAATCGCTTAATCGAGAAAATGGTATTTTCAGGGTTGGTCACCTGCTGATGGCGAGCCACCTGGCCGACAAGCCGTTCGCCTTTATCGGTAAAACCGACCACAGACGGGGTCGTGCGAGCACCCTGCTTATTAATCAACACCTTCGGCGTGGTACCTTCCATAATGGCGACCACTGAGTTGGTTGTTCCTAAATCAATTCCAATTATTTTTGACATTTGTTTGCACTCCTGTTGAATTTACATAAATTTTCCAGTTAACATATTGCAAACCCCGTGCCAAAAACACATAAAAAACCATAACCCACTTATTAACAGAAAGATATAAATTAATCAAATTTTGCCAATCCCCCAGGATTATGCCAACCAGGCAGTCAATTTGACAGAATCTGCCAAGTAGGCCGGACAGCCTCTATCCGGTAATTTCCCTCCAAATACCTATCAGCGTCTGGCAGGCCTACCCTGCCAGGCCAACTCACAAGACTAAATTAAAATTGTTTTCTTTTACAACGCAGCAATGTTAAACCGCCAAGGCCTAGCAATGAAAGTGTCGCCGGCTCTGGTACAAATCGCATTGTATATTCTTCTGAATCATTTAAGCCACTGCCCGTATCGACTAATTTGAATGTCGCCGAAAGAACTTCGTTATTATAATTTGGAAGAAGATCAGTGCTAATGTTGTACGTAGGGTGTATATGTAAATTCGCAGACCCCAATGGCATTGACTCACCTGGTTCATCAATAAATATTCCTTGGGCCAGGGAAAAAATAATCAAACCATAATCGATCGAAACCAGTTCCAAATGAATGTTGGCACCGCCCGGAAGTACAAAGAAATTTTCAGCCGGGTTATCGACTCTAAGATGATCAAATCCAGGTTCTGAACCAATAAATCCTGAAAAAAAAGGATTACCCCCTGTCGGGTCTAGATGAAAGATTTCATCGAAATCGCCATCAATGGCCAGGGCTCCTGATGATTGCCCAACAACAAAATCCCCTGCATGCTGACCATGTGCTTGCTGAATAATAGTTGGTAAGTTGAGAATAAGGAATAAGATAAGACAAATAGAATGGGCGTTGATTTTAGTCATTTCTCCTCCAGAAATTTATACATTTTCCAACACTTAAAATCGGATAAATTTATCACCCGAAACGACCTCTCTCAACGCAATTATTATACAGAGATCTCTCTAAATGTCAATTCTATTTAATCCAAAGTGCTTTGGTACATGTGTGAACATGATAGACTAGACGGTCGGACAGCCACTGTCCGGCAATTTCCTAAATGCCTCCCCCAAAAACACTATTCTCGCCAATGTTTTGGATCATCGAATGTTTTGGCACAGATGACTCGGCCTTGGATTCCTTCAATTCTCTTATCACTCAACTGGCGGACCATCCAGGCATCTGATTGATGCTTCGGAACCTCATAAGTTGGATGAAAGCCCAAAGGGATCGCTGGTTTAAAATTGAATCGTGGGTAATACTCAGGGTGACCCAAGACAAAGACCAGATCGAAGCCCTGCTCGATGGAGAGTTCGATGCCTTGTTCGATGAGCTTGCCGCCGATGCCTTGTTTTTGTTTTTCTGGAATGACTGCCAAAGGACCTAGAATGGACATGGAAAGATCTATCGACGGCTCAAGCGTTGCTTTTGAAAAAAGAATGTGGCCAACGGGCAAGTCATCTTCGAAGGCTAATAAAGAAATCGTTGGCTGGCTTGTCGGATCGACAAGTAAATCTCGTGTTAGATCTACAATCTCATCTAAATCAAAGGCTTGTTTTTCTACATGTAGGATTTGGTCTAAATCTGATTTGGAGGTTTGTTGAATTGATATCATACTCATAATTTTCAAACGCCTGCCAGAGGTTCGCAGGCTACTTTGCTAACGGAGTGCTTTGGCCAATCCATGCTTTTGAATATACAATATCCTACACCCTAGTCCATAAAATATAAATGGGCTTAATAACATTAAAATGCCAGGCAATAATCGATATTCCACATCCCAATCAAAATAGTAGACGTGATGAATTTCATATAAGATATTTGCCAGACTAAGAGAAATAACGAAAACGATTTTCTTACCTATAAATTCACCTTTGACAGGCATATCCCCTTCCTTACTGATGACATATTTGCTGAGAAGGACATAAAGATATATTGCAGTGAGAACAAGAATAAAATTCAACACAGCCTCTATAATCCTGATAGCGTCGGGAGGAAACCCATCTATGCCATTCTCCAAGTAGCTCCCCAACCTAGCTGATGTATAAATAAAAGCAAATAAACAAATACTACCTACAGTCGCTTTGATACTATCTTTGGATGATTCTTTTAAAACTTTTATGCCACAAACTAATAAGAAAACTCCCCAAATCGACATCCAAATAAACAAAAACAAGTACATTGAATCCCATTTAAAATCTGGAACAAACAGAAGGCTGGCGAGTAATGGCGAAAACACCTCAAAAAGCCACCAAAGCCCTAAAACAACTGAAAATATCCCTAAAATTTTACTCGGCCGATGTTTCTTCATGAAATTATTGTAACACACTTTTTTAGACTTTGCAAGACCTCCTATTGCCTGCCAGGGGCTGGCAGACCTACATTATATAAATCAAAACTACCATGAGTAAAAGATACTCTTTTTTAACGGCCCTAGAATTTCCTCTAATTCAGACTGAAACATCTTGAGAACTGGTATGGTAAATAGTCGTTTATTGTACTCTTCAATATCATCAGGATATTCATTTGAACAAAGTTGGATCGAACAATGAGCCCGGGAAATATATTCGACCTTATCTGAATTTATATTCCCGAACAAATCATGCCACCCCAAGTTAATATAAAAATCACAAGGAATGCAATCTCCTCGAACGGATTCAGGAACCTCTTCTTTTAACTTATTTGCCAACATATCACTCTGCAGTGCAGGAATATTCATCCATAGACATTCTTGATCTTTTGGCAAATAATTTACCAAGTTTTCAATCGTGCAATCTTCAATCGAAACAGAGTTATCTTCAATCGGAAAAACATACGGGCTTTTCCCTGTTATTCGACATTTCAAATTGTAAAAGAATGACTTAGCTTTAAACCTCATGGAATGTTTTTTGACCGACTGTTCATGATTTTCCAATTCTTGCTGCTCGTCTTGATACGCCTTCCATTCATTAGATCCATGTCTATCAATACTCGCATAATATGCCTTGTTACAATTAAAATAATCTAAAAGTTGAAGAAACAATTTTGAATCCAAATCAATTTGCTTCTCTATATAGAATGCGATCGTGGTTTCCATTAAAATCCTTAATTAAAGTTCCGTCTGTTTACGATAGACTTTGGGTAAAATCCAAATCAAAATGCTGTTGGCCAGATTCAATCAATTCTTTTCGGCCATCCATGAAGCGGCCAGCGGCTGCATCATCGCTGTAGTCTTCGCCTACTCGCCAGCGAATTACAGCATAGAGTTCGATTTCGCGGTTTTTAAGAAAATAAGGAATCTGCTTGAGCCAATGTGGAGGCAATTCATGTTCTTTATGATAGCCTTCAAAAAAATGCTTTAGAAAGTCAACGGCCTTAGTAAAGCAGGCGTTATCGGCATTCCAGCGAACCATATAATATAAAATAATTGCGATATCTTCAACAAACCAGCTATAGGCCGAATCGTCAAAATCAAATAAGGTTATTTGCATTTGATCATCGATAAAAAAATTACCGCGATGGGCATCACGATGAATTAAACCATAAGATTTCTTATCTTTTGGTAATTGTTTAAAATGTTTTTCTAGTTCATGATAGATCGAAAGAATTTTATCCGACATAAACGGAAGGTAGCATTGTCGCATCTGCGCATCGTCCCAGCAATGCCGCTTCCATTGAGGACGACTTGGTTTATAGGCTTGAGTAAGTCGATGCATTTTTCCGAGTGTTTGGCCATAAGCTTTAAAAAACTCTGGCGGCCATGCGGTTTTGCCAGGTAATTGCCCAGGTGCTTTATAAAAAATGGTCGCTAAGTGATGTCCCCCCTCGCCATCATCAATCTGTTCGACGAGGCTTTGATGTTTGGATTCAACCGCTCTAGAGACACCTACGCCTTGATCATGCAAATAGTTGATCCAATCTATTTCGGCTTGAATTTGACTCATCGTACGTCGCGAACTATGTGCGATACGCAAAATAAACGATTGTCCATCACGATTAAACTCATAGATGATATTTTCAAATCCCTCCAATGGATGAACTTGCTCATTTGTGAGACCGAATTTTTGACATATATTATCCAGGACATTGGATTGCATTGAAAACTCTCGCGTTTTGACTCTTGGTTAATTTTGACCGAATGATATTATAACAAGTTGGCATGCCAAATAAATTGAAAACCTTGTGTTTTGAAGACAAATCTGATACTCTATTTGGTAAGACTATTACCCACGCAAAAGCAGAGTATGATATACGGATCACCCAAATAGCAACCCAAGGACATCCATATAATCCTGCATCTCGCTTTTGTTTACTATCAAAATTAATGTGTTACAAATCGGAGGCTACCCTATCATGATTACTCGAATTGCTATGATTCATTTCGTTTTACTATTTTCCACTGCCACTTTTGCAGAACCCGTTGCCTGGTGGAATTTTGATGATGAAGAAAAAAACATCGCTGTAGACATTGCGAAAAAAACCAATGATAACATCCTTGGAAACCACTGGTACAAGAAAGGCGTTAAAGGAAACGGTCTGAAATTTGATGGCCATACGACTCGTATTATACGTGCGGCAACAAAAGCACCTCAACTCAATGAATTCACGATCGAGGCCTGGGTAGCACCGCAAGCCTATCCCTGGAATTGGACAGCCATTGTTAACCAGGAAAAAAATCATAAAGAGGGTTTCTTTTTTGGTATTAGTGCAGATGGCAACATTGGATTAGGCGCCGCCTTGACGCGCGATGGTCAATGGCATACGTGCATTTCCAAAGATCGCATCGAACCACTAAAGTGGTCGCATATTGCTGCGACCATCAACGATAGCAGCATGGCGGTTTATATTAATGGCAAGAAAAGTGGCGAAGTTACCGCTCAAGACCTTGGATGGGAAAGCCTTGGTTCCATCCGCCCCGCCGAAGAATCAGACCTTCTGATCGGTATGAGCCAAACAAAAATGTATCCCCAAGGCACTGAGCGTGAGCCCAGTCGTAAACAACTTTCCTGGATGGTGTTTGATGGGTTGATTGATGAAATCAAAATTCACGACGAAGCCATGACAGAAAAAGAGATTCGTGCAACTTACGAATTTGTTCAACCAGATAATCCGCAACCGCTCCAATGGCGACAGTTTCCAACCGAAGGCTCAAACACTAGAGAATTCGGTGCATCCTATACCAAGTTAATCTACGACGAAGCCTGGGACAGTCACTGGCGTATGGGTGAATTTTCTGATGTGGTAGTCACATTTGAAAAACCAGTTCGTGTCGTGTTCTGGCGTGGCATCAATTACGCCGCGAGCTATGTGACTGAAAACAACCTCTGGATGGGTGATCAGAGCCTGGAAGGCTACAGCGCCTGGGGTTGTAACGAACATATGTCTGACAAACAATGTCGCTATTCCCATGTACGAATCATCGAAAACAATCCGGCTCGCATCATCGTGCATTGGCGGTACGCGTTGGCCGACATACTTTATCAGATTGTCAATACAGATCCCTTAACAAAATGGGGAGACTGGGCAGATGAGTACTTTGTGATTTATCCGGATGCAGTGGTTGTACGTCAACAGAACCTATGGAGTAAAGAGCATGAAGCTCCCTATTCATTCTGGAATGAAATGGAAGATGTTCACAAACACCAATTTCAGGAAACGATCCTATTCAATCAACCCGGAACCTGGCCCAGAGATAATATCGATCCTGTCAATGCCATGACCGTTGCGACGATGGAAGGAGAAACGTTTAAATGCATCTGGGGCAAAGACCTTGAATTTGAGGAAGAGGAGATTCTAAATCATGACGTTGTGAAAAATGCTACGATTCAGTTAACCAATTTAAAATCGAAATATAAGCCGTTTATCATTTTTGAACCGGGCAGTAAAATCGAACCTTGGGTTGGTGAAGATCATAGTTTTTGGAACCATTGGCCGGTCGCCCAATTGCCCAGTGACGGTCGTTTTGGTCCCTCAAATGATCGTCCCAGCCATACTTCTTTTTCGAATGGCGTACCGGTGGTACACAAAAATGGCAATAAACACAGTTCAGCCATGCTCTACGGGCTTACAGAACAACCGATTGAAAAATTGGTACCCTTAGCTCGATCATGGAACCACTCCGCAAAACTAAGCGTTCTGGATGGCAATGCAAAAAGTAAAGGCTATAACAAATTTCAACGTGCGTATGAATTGCAATGCGAAAAACCGGGTAGCAAAATACAATTCAAGCTCAGCGCTGACAAGAAGAATCCTCTTGTTAACCCAGCCTTCGTCTTAGAAAACTTTGGGGCAAACAATATCACTTTAACGCGTGATGGAAAACAACTCCAGGAAAAGAGCGATTACCGAATAGGCCATGAAAAGAATTTGAATCAAACCAATCTGATCCTCTGGGTAAATCAAACATCAACCACCCCGGTGACGTACACGATCAGCTCATTATAACAGCTGTTTTGATCAGATGTTTACTTTCGTTTTCGGCTGAAGGTTAAAGAAATAGACAAGATTTTCGACAATATTTGCTTTGCCGAAATAAGGATTTTCTTCTGCGTTCTCTAAAGAACGTCCCGTGCGATGCGCGATTTCTCCAACAACATCTTCTTCAAAATCTTCATCGTCTAATTCTAAATCTTCGAAGACGCTATCTAAAGGGTGAATAGGAAAACCTGGATAATACTCATCCGTTCTTTCTTGCAATTGTTCATAAACCGCTCGAATCACCCAAGGATCAACCTTGCGGCAATCGAAGTGACGAGCAAATGAACAGATAGAATCATTTTTACGACGTTCTGCCAGCAAAGCAAATGATTTGATGGTTTTTTGAGTTAACCATTTACTTATCAACAAAATGAAGAAAATAAAGCCTAGAATGCAAGGCAGAGCCCATGGATCGCTGATCGCCAATGAAATAATCAGGGCAAGTAAAAATCCTAATAATACCAAACAGATACACCATTCAATTATCCCCATAGGCTCATTTGAACATTGATATTTCGGCATGTGTCTCGACAACATTTTCATAGGCTAATTATATCACTAAAAAATATTTTTGAAACTATTTTTTTCGGAGCATTAATTGGAATGCTTTAGCCTCACCACCATTCATAGTTTGCACCTCTATTTCTTGTTCGGATTCGATTTTGAATTCTTTGAACAAAGTTAAAATCCATTGGCGAGTATGATGACGAAACGTGACGCCTTCAGGCAAAGCGAAGACGCCATGATTATCCATATCATCATTGAATGTTTCGTATTGCTCCATTTCAATGGCGTTAATTTGCAAATAATAATCGCTCACATAAAGTAATCCATTCGATCGCAATTTATTTTTTAATAACTCAATTAATCGCGTTTGCCCTTGATTGGTTGGAATACAAGTTAGAACGGCAAATAATAGAATACAATCTACCGTTAGATCATCCACCATCAAATCAAAAGGCTGATCAATAGGGTAGAGCGGTAATTCTTCACCTGCCTGACCTCGCTCTATCATTTTTTCCGAGCTGTCGTAGCCTATCACATTTTGATAACCAGACTCTTTCAGACGCTTAACAAGCCGGCCATAACCACAACCATAATCCAGAATCTGTGATGTTTTATTAACATATTGATCAAACAAAACAATATCCAGCGGATGCGTAAATGTTTTAGTATCGGCGACCCGATTCCAATAGTCTTTTTGATTATCTAATTCGTGATTCATATTTAATATTTATACACCAACAATCTTCATAATATCAATCAATTTATTAATTGAATAAGTTGGGCAAATATCTGTTTCATTGACATGATTTTCAGGATTAAACCAGCATGAATGAAGACCTGCCTGATTGGCACCATCTATATCACTTTCCAGGCTATCGCCAATCATTAAAATTCTGTCTTTCGGAACGGATGGATTTAGCTGCTGGTGTGCATAATCAAAAATTTTGGGATGCGGCTTTTTAAATTCAGCGTCACCCTGAATCTCGCCAGAAACAACAATAATTTTAATAAACGGATTGAGCGCAGAATTTAAAAATCGACTTTTTTGCACATCGACAATCCCATTGGTAATAATCCCTATATCACAATGGTCAGATAACGTTTCCACGACCTCTTTTGCATGCGGCAGAAGAAACTGACATGATGACATAACATCAATATAAAATGAACTGAATTGATCAACAGATCTACCCAAATCCATCTCATCAAATAATAATTCAAAACGCTTGCTCCGTAAGTTATCTTTCGTCACAAGTCCTTGATGATATTCTTGCCATAAAGCTCGGTTGATCTGATTGTATTTTAAATAAGCCTGATGCGTTAACGTATCATCGAAATCATAAAATTCAGACATGGTAGATTTAAACGACACCTCTTCAGCTCTTTGATAATCAAACAGCGTTTCATCGGCATCAAAAAAGACAATATCATAATTCAAAGAATTCATGTCTGACCATCTCGCAAAAAGAAGAGTGGCAGCCTCAGTTCGTCGCAGGCGAAATGGGAATGGCAAATGGTATAAATCTTACGACTCTTCAATTCGCCATCCCCATCTCGCTAAAGCAAGCTGAGGCTGCCACTCAAATAAACACTTAAAATATCATCGACTAAAAATCGTTATCGTCGATCAACTCATTTACCAGGCTTCATCAAGCACTCGAATCTTAAAGGCCCAAGCATGATCGCAGGGCAATGGGTCTGGCAATTCTTCAATCACAACAATACCAGGTTCATCATCATCTTCTTCATCAATTTCTTGGCGCCACTTCAAAGGTTTGTCACTACCCAACATTTTAATTTCAGATCCTTCCAATGCCGTAACATTTCGGATCCTAAGGGGTACTTTGGGTTTTTCCAAATCAATTGCATAAAGATATTCCGCTTTTCGTGTAAATCGAATCGAACCCTGTTTCCAGTCATGAGTACCACCCACCACAAAAGGGGCTGGCGTTGTGCCATGGAGTGCTTCTTTATTAATCTTCATCCAGTCACCCAACTCAGTCAAACCTTTGATTTGAGCTTTGGGCAATGTGCCATCTGCTTTAGGAGCAACACTAAACATCGTCAAACCATTTTTACTGGTGTTATCAACAATAAAATCGACCATCTCATTGGTCGGTCTGCACCCTACATGAGGCGTCCAGGCCCAGCTCTCACCCAAAGGATAATCACACTGCCATTTCGCAGGTTTTGGATGTGGCGGCGTTTCAATTTCCATATTTAACACCGTACAAAAACCTGGCATATCCTGGCGATGTGTAGGTCGCAGTTTTTTAGAAGTAACCACCACATCTTTGTCCCACTCTTCGGCAGAATTAAAATAATAAGCCAACATTTTGCGTTTCAATTCATCTGGTGGTTCACCTGAATCCATATGTTCACACCAGATCAAATCGATTTTATATTTGTCGACTAATTCTTTCCATTTATTCCAACGTTCATCCCAATGCTCTTTGGGCCAATCAGCGCCTGGATAATCATTATCAATAGGCCTTCTATGCGTTGACTTTTTAGGAGGACCATATAGCCCGGCATATTTCGGATCATTTACATCGACACCTGGAGGACATAACCGACGTCCTGCATCATATGTAATATAAGTACGCCAATTGTGAACCGCAACGCATGTTTTTAATCCTTCATTACGACACGCCTCGACCAAAGTGCCAACAATATCCACCTTCGGTCCCATGTCGACCGAATTCCAATCATCAAATTCCGTATCCCATAAAGCAAAACCATCATGATGTTCTGCCCCCGGCCCTGCATAATCTGCCCCGGCATGTTTAAACAGCTTGGCCCATTCTTTCGGGTTATAATTTTCCGCTTTCCACATCGGGACAAAATCTTTGTAACCAAACTCAACGCCTGGTTTGCCATATTTACGTTCGACCAGCCGGTATGTTCCGCTATCAGGCATATACATCGTCCAATAGCCAGCACAACCAAAACCCGGCACTGTGTAAGGACCCCAGTGAAAATAAAATCCCAACACCGCATCTTCATACCATTGCTCGGTAGCACTTTTTTGCCTGAGCGAATCCCAGGTCGGTTCAAAATGCTTTTTCGCTTTCTTCTTCACATCAGAAGCCTGGATCGAACTGGACAAGGATGAAATGAACAGGCAGACCACTACCACAAGAATAAACACTAATTTTTGTTTCTTCATGAAAGAACCTCCATTTAATGAGGAATGAAAATTTAAACACAACTTTTCTAAATTTAGAGTATAGCAAAATAATACGCTTACGTATAGCCAGAATGCGGTTTATGGCTCATAATCAGGATAATTCCCAATTCATGCCCTACAAGTCGTTTTATTTATTTTCAACCAACTTAATTGTTGACTTCACAGTAGTCTATTGTATTATTGTGGTACTTCTTTACTAGATTGGAGGTTAGCTCATGGCCAATATCGTCAAACTATCACAAGCATGCAGCTTAGCATTGCATTCGATAGCCATTATTGCTGCCAAAACCGACGGGCCAACTTCCACACAGTTTTTAGCCGAAAAATTTGGCGCCTCGTCCAATCATTTATCGAAAGTCTTACAGCGACTCGCTAAAGCAGGCTTCATTCGAAATATTCGCGGCCCTAAAGGCGGCACAACGCTCGCGAAAGGCCCTGATGCCATCACCTTACTGGAAATTTATGAATCCATTGAAGGCCCCTTTGAATTTAAATGTTGCCTACTGAAAGTTCCTCATTGCCAAGGGTGCGATTGCATGCTCGGCGGATTTATCGAAGAAGCAAATCGAAAAATTTATCAGGAATTATCAAACACGACCTTGCACCAACTCGTTGAGCGAGTTCAGATGTCACAATATGAACAGGCGGTCTAAGCCAAACGTTCAGGAAAGGATAATATTATGAGTATGTTCTGCTATCAATGTGAACAAACAGCCCATGGCACAGGTTGCACAAATTTTGGTATTTGCGGCAAAGACCCAGACACCGCTGCACTGCAAGACCTGGTGGTTTATGTTGCAAAAGGCATTTCCTCCTATGCACATCTTTGTCGCCAACGGGGTATAACTGACGACCATATTGACAAACTTACACTAGAAGCCATGTTCGCAACGGTGACCAATGTCGACTTCGACCCATTGCGTCTACAGGAACTCCTGAGTCGACAATCTCATGCAATGGAAAATATCAAAGCCAAGTATCTCGCTGCATGCGATAACGCGGGCAAAAAACCAGTAGAACTCGACGGGCCAGCAAATTGGGTACCTGCCAAAAAACTAGTAGACCTTGTTGACCAAGGTGTTGACGTTTCAATTCGACAACGCAAAGAACAATTAGGCGAAGACATTGTTGGTTTGCAAGAGTTGATCCTCTATGGCGTCAAAGGGTTAGCCGCATACGCTCACCATGCTTCTGTGTTAGGCTTTGAGGATGATTCCGTTTTCGCATTTATCCATAATGCTCTCAATTTCTTGAATCAGGATGATACAGCTATTGAAGATCTATTAGCCATGGCACTGAAAACAGGTGAAGTTAATTTAACCGTATTGGCACTTTTGGACCAAGCCAATACCGAAACATTTGGCACGCCAGAACCCACTCAAATTCGCATTCATCCAGTCAAAGGAAAGGCCATCCTTGTCTCTGGTCATGATATGAAGGACCTGGAAGAAATACTCAAACAAACTGAAGGCAAAGGCATTAATGTTTACACCCATGGTGAAATGATGCCGGCACTGGCTTATCCAGCCTTTAAAAAATATAAACATTTGGTCGGAAACTATGGTGGCGCCTGGATGGATCAACGACGTGAATTCCGTCATTTTCCAGGTGCAATCATCATGACTACCAATTGCATCCAACAACCGCGAGAAACCTACATCAAGCGTATCTTTACACGCGGATTTGTCGCATGGCCTGGCGTCAAACATTTAAACGGCCAAGATTACAGCCTTGCCATTGAATGCGCATTAGAACAAGAAGGATTCCTAGAAGATGGTCCTGATAGCACCATTACTATTGGCTTTGCACATCAAACCGTGTTAGGCGTTGCCGATAAAGTCATTGATGCTGTCAAAGAAGGACACCTGAAACACTTCTTTTTAATTGGCGGTTGCGACGGTGCTGAAAGTGTTCGAAACTATTTCACGGACCTTGCGGAACAAGTACCCGATGATTGTGCAATTTTAACATTGGGCTGCGGTAAATATCGGTTCAACAAACTCCCCTTTGGCGATATCGGTGGTATTCCACGCCTTCTTGATATGGGACAATGCAATGATGCTTACTCCGCCATTAAAGTGGCAGTTGCATTAGCAGAAGCTTTTGACACCGATGTGAATTCACTACCGCTTTCACTCGTCTTGTCCTGGTTTGAACAAAAAGCCGTTTGTATACTACTAACCCTTCTCCACCTAGGTATAACAGACATTCGTCTAGGGCCAGCATTACCTGCATTTGTCACACCAACGATCTTGAATGTTCTTGTAGAAAAATTTAATATAAAACCCATCGGTGCTGTGGATCGCGATCTCAAAGAGATGCTAGGAGAACCATTAACAGCATAAATAACTTTAAAATTTAAAAAGGCCAGATAGAGCCAAAAGAAAGGGCTGCAATGACGATTGCAGCCCTTTCTATATACTACGTAAAACTCAATCCAAATCGGACGAGCTTATTTTTTATAAATATTTCAATGGAAGATCCACTGCTGTTTCTTTCCAGATTTTGAAGAAATCTGCAACACCCGCTGCGAATTTTTTGTAGTCCGCTTTGGTTTCAAATACTTGCGTATCGTTCCAAAGTACATCACGCTGATGACCTAAAACTTGAGCTTCAGGCCAGAAGAAGACCTGTCCCCAAATCAGACGGTTGTTGGCATCAATACCAGGATTCTCATCAGAACCATCGCCTTCGATCGCCTGCATCTGTTCGGTGCTCAATACATTTTTAGTCGCCGCTTCGAGATTACCTTTGATCCACTCGCTACGCTCTGCCATAGATACGTAACCAACTTTATTGTTTTCACGCTGATGCGCCCACGCTAAGCAAACACTTGGAGGAACGACACCTAATTCTTTTGCGACCTGCTGAATCACAGCGTGCTGCATGTCCGCTTGATGTTCTGCAAACTTATCGCGACCTGGACGACGAGGTGAACCCAGTGACATATAGCCAGAAGGAACGACACCATTGTCAATAAAGTAACGGACCAAATCTTGCTGCTGGAACAATGGATGAAGTTCCATTTGGTTATACAATGGACGATTGTCATCATTGGTATCACGTAGCAAAAGCTCCATGGTTTTTTGCGTTTGATTTGAGGTACCGATATTTTTGACTTTACCGCTTTTTTTCAGCTCGGTCATTTTATCCCAAACTTCCATGAACTGCTCATGAATGTAAGGAACGGCATCCGGATTCAATGCATTGCCATCACAACCGGGAGGGTGATCATTAGGCCAGGGCCAGTGAACAACATACATATCCAAATAATCACAATCCAAATCTTTAATGGTTGCTTCACAGGCAGAAATCACCTGATCAGGTTTCATGTGCTTGTTCCAAAGCTTTGACAGGACAAAAAGATCGTCACGCTGAACATAGCCCAACTCGATAGCCTTATTCATTGCCTGGCCGACAATTTCTTCATTTTGGTAAGCTGTCGCACAATCCATATGCCGATATCCCAAACGAATGGACTCCACGATAATGTCCACCATCGCCTCGATAAGGTCTGGATTATCTGAGTGGAAGGTTCCCATGGCAGCTTGTGGCATATTGGTGCCATCCAACAATTTAAGCTGGGTAACCTCTTTTGGATCAATAGGGGTTACGCTCGAATCGATCGAAATCATTATGTTATCTCCTGTTATAAAAAATGGGTTCTTTTGAAACCATCCTTTTTAAACGAAAACCCTATAAAGATCAATCAATTTTTATAGAGGCAGAGCCCTAATTAAGGCATGGAAATTCTTGGACCAAAATCGAACAAACCATGACAGTTTGTTCGATTTTGGTCCTCTCACAAATGCATTATGACATGCACGGGAGTATTACAGGAAATACCCTGCATCTTGCATATCTTTGATATACCGATTCATCACCTCGCCAACAATGACTTCAAAACCTTCTTGAGGTTGGTAGGATACCGCATTAGGAAAAGGGGGTTCTTTAGCCCCGATAGTTGTATGCAAGGCATGCTTGTATGATCGAGTGACCGATTGCCCATTCACTTGACAAACAACTTTAAACTCATAAAAATCTGTAACACCAGACCCCACTAAACCAAACGTGAATCCTGTTGCAAACCCCTTTGCTGCGGCATCTTCTAAATTGGCTTTGTTATCTAAAACAACATCAATGACAATTGATTGATCCGTACGATAAGGCTTAAACACTCCTGACTGCAATAACACACGCTCAACAGGAGCAATGATGTATTTATCAGCGCCTGGTTTATGTTCTCCATTTAATAAATATTTTGCCTTGACCTGAACATCTACCGTGCCACCTGATGGCTGCTTCAATTTATCTACCGAAATTTTAGCAAACCCTGGATCGACATAGGAATTCATACATCCAGGCAGTAGCATTAAACACAAAACAAGCACAAGTTTTTTGACATGAGACATATCTTATCACTCCTAAAGATTTATACATTGTGGAAAATTACCATCTCGAAACAGATGGCATTATAGCGAAAGCCTTAGAAACCGTCTACACAATTCCCCCCTCCCGAAACAACTTAGAGAATGATAATTAATGAGCTATAAACTGCTTTGAACGCATACAAATCACTTTGAGAGGATTACTCGATGCATAATATTGCTGCATATCTGACATATGCATAACGATGAACCATATCATAAGAACGATTGACTTTAAAGCCCGCCAAATGATTATAAATATAGCTTCGAGAGTCTGCAGTTAATCCTAAGATATCTTCTTCGGTGGGTGTAATTGTTACCCCCTTATGCTTGAGATTGCCTGTCATCCGACTTATTAGATCATGCTGAGACTCTTTTGGCAAAGGCGATGACTCGATAAAACGCTTCGTCGTTTCTTTATCCCAACCCGGAAAATCCCAAGAGGAGGTATCATAAAAAACCCGCAGCTCTGGCACAAATTCGATCGGAGGTGAAATTTGAATATAACTGATTTCAAGATCACCCCAGGCACCTGACACAATTTTTTTCGTGGAAATATCTTTAACTTTCTCAGCAGATGTCGCCTTTTTGCATGACGAAAAACAGGCTAAAAAGAGTACGCAAACAGCCAACATCAGTACAGACACACTGCGAAAGAGTATTCTATATTGATTCACAATAATTGACATTAACTTCATCAAATCATACTACAGAGACAGTTTCTTATTCTTCATCAGAATACACCTATTTCTACGCGCACAAAACGCCATCCTGGAAAATAAATACTGAAGCCGGGTAAGAGATGCTTCAATTAGGACAATAAAAGGAAGACAGCCGACTCAACCCTACTCTGTCTTTGTATTCCTCTTATTATCGATGAGGCATGATGCAAACGATGGTGATATGAACCCCATCACGGGATAACAAACCTTCGCTTGGCTAATACGAAACAACCATCACAACCACACCGTTTCTATTGATATTTCGATAATTTGACAGTCAACTATCGCCATTTCAAAAAAAACCAGAACTCCACTTCCGCCCCTAATATAATAGTTCTTACACTAAAGGGCACGTGGCCGTGATTTTGTTAAGTAAGTTGTGCTTACCTCTTAACAATCCTTATCTATTACTAAATTATACGACTGGCTCTAAAGAATGCTTCACAAGTTGTTATAAAATCGTATTAGTATATCATAGCATACTAACACAAGGCAACTAGCTCAGTAATTTCCTTATGTTTAAAAGTTCAAATATATCGATGTTGTACTTGGGTAGTGGGACCTTGAAGGACAAATGTTACTATTTTTTAATAAAAATAAAACAAAAAAATTTATTTTTTTCATTTATTTACATATGCTAAAATTGATAACCATAACAACCTACCTATATCATCGTCCAGAACATCGTTATGGCCACTTAAACGATCACAATTACCGCCATTTTGATAATCATTGATGATCGAAGAAGCATTGACAATCAATATATTATTATCAGCTCCCAACTCAGGTAACTTTTGCTCTGCTCCTTTTTGCCACTGGCAAGAGACTATTTTTTCAGGATAATTATCGGAATAAGTTTTGGCAGAAACACCTCCTGCAAAAGGCACATTGAATAGATTGGCAAAACCATTAGCCCCATCATGCTGCGATGTTGTCATAACAAATGCCATGGGCATTTCTCCATGCAAAAGATAGGGAGCTCCTTCTGTCCCTTTATCTAAAAATCGATTGAGACTAAATGCCGATTGTAATCCTATAAACAAATCCACAACCGGCTCATTGCGACGGTAGGCCTCTGCCAAATGATTCCGACTAAATATCGCTCTTGAAATTACTCTTGCACCAAAACTATGACCAACGGCAATAACCGCCATCTCACGGTCAGGATCAACCTCAGACAGGACTGAAGGAATGGTAAAGTTAATCAACATATTCCCTACGGTATAACCAATTTCATCCGCATCATTAGCTTTGTTCATCAAACTGGAAAAATGCCCTATTTTGCGACCTAATTCCCCTAACTTAGATAACCAAACCGAAGGCCAGGTCAAACCAATAACTAAAGGCTTAAATTCTCCATCAAAATCTTTGTCATTTCTTGCTGTAGTCTCAACACTTTCAATAATTCGATTATACCTCCAGATCGACTCATGCTGATCATTACTCCACCCCATCGACATGACAAACAGGTGCGTATAGGGATCGCCAGCTTGCTGGGCAGCTTTGATTTTTTGGGTCAAATCCTGTCGAAACGCCCCATTCAAAAAGGAACCAAATCCGATCTCATAGGCATTGCTATAATTCGCCTTAAACTCTTTATGATTTTCATAAATATTGCATAAATTTTCTGTGCCATCAAAAAAGCCAATGATATGCGTGACCAACATCGCTTTATTATCATGGCGGTGTTTTAAAAACAATTCATTTTGCACACGATGTTGCTTTTGGATAAACCCTGTGGTTTCAGACAACTTAGAAAATCTCTTTTCATCCAGTTGTCCCTTTTTTAACCCAATATGTTTTCGACGATGCTTTTCAATACCAATAATATAACCATCATAATTCAATTTTAGGTATTGTGCCCTGGCCAATTCATTGTATGCCCAAAGCGTCGAATTTCCCTTTACTCGCTTATGACCATTATCACAATAGTCTATCAAAGGCTTTATACATCCCACGCAACATAAAACAAAAATAATTAAGATCGATTTTGAAATTTTAGACATAAAGACGTACCTCTTCCATAGGACGATGTATGTTGTAAAATCACTTTGAATGAACCTCAAACCATTCCTTACCAAAATCGACAAGTGGTTTTACAGGCATTAGAATGGATTCGGCATAACCAACGCTGGCCTTTTGTAAATCTCCTACTTTATTTTCATAATCTCGACCGATTGCAGCCAAATCCTCAACATTATAATCCCAATCAATAAAACTTTTCCAAATCCGCTCACCAGATTCCATTATGGGTGAAGATTGTTGGTAGGTTTTTTTATTTTCAAATGTTGCCATCGATTCTGCTAAGTGCATAATCGTACATTTATTATACCCTACACCTAAAAGCAAACTATAACCATACAGGTCATAGATTCGACCTAAAGGCGAATCATATCCCATGTTATAATCAAGTCCATGATCCGAAGTGATCTCTTTCGCATGTTTCCCCCAGGCGGCAAATGATACGACAGGGTTCGAACTACGCACAACACCTTCAGCGTTTCGAAAGCATTCAGGGATGGCCCCCATCTGACATGTTGGCGTTAGGCGTGGATCATAAGCAGGCATCGTTTCCCGAATCGCTTCCCACCAGGATTCATCAACAGGAGGATTTTCCCAAAGCGATGGATCCGTTAAACCCGCTGAATGGGTGGGCATTACCAAGCTTCCCTCTTCACCCAAAACATCTTGTAAAGCTTGAATAACAGCAACCGACCCACCACAGACCCAACCTAAAGCACTCAATGAAGAGTGAACTAAAAGTGTCATACCTGGCTTTATACCCAACTGCTTTAAATCTTCAACCAACCTTGGGATAGTCACTGGACCATCGCTAGATTTTTGTATGGTGTCTTTCTCAGACATAATCTCTGACCACAATTATTACTTTATTTAATTATAATCTTATCAATGATTGCACATTCGCAATTAATTTCTCAGATACTTGAGGATCGGTGGACTCGGCCATGATACGCATAATCGGCTCAGTATTACTGGCTCGCAATTGCACCCAACCTTCTGGCAAATCCACACGAATGCCATCACTCACATCGATTTTGGCAGTCTCACCGGCTTCTTTAGAAAAATGATCTTTAACCTGAGCGAGTACATCTTGAGCTTTATCTTGCGGGCACTCAAATTTTGTTTTGATCATTTGGTAACTGGGAATTTCGGCAACCAGCTCGCTCAAGTTTTTACCCGTTTCTGCCAGAAGCTGCAAAATTAGAACAATCCCTGCTAAACTATTTCGTACCGGACCAACACGAAGATCAATCACGCCACCATTACCTTCGCCACCAATAATACAATCATTTTCACGCATCGCTTTGGCAACATGCGCTTCACCTACTGGTGTACGTAAAACCTCGCAACCTGCCTGGGCGGCAATATCATCAATCATGCGCGATGTCGAAAGATTCACGGCTGCTTTGCCTTTATTTTTACTAAAAATATACTTGGCGACCAATGCCAATGTATATTCTTCACCGATGAAGGTTCCTTTTTCATCAATCAATACTAAACGATCCGCATCTGGGTCCTGGGCAAAACCAACAACCGCATTGTTTTTAGTAATCTCAGGGCCAAGTTCAGATAGATTTTCTTCAATCGGCTCTGGCACATGAGCGAAAATTCCTGTGGGTTCACTATTCAAATGAATCGTCTCGCAACCTAACTGCCTTAGTAACTCTGCCGTTGCCACACAACCTGCACCATTGACGCTATCTAAAACAACTTTGAACTTTTTAGATGCAATCAGATCTTTGTCACATAATTTCAAAACGGTTTCAATGTGTAATGCATGGCTGCCATCATTCGATGAACCTTTAGCAACGTTAAGTGAATCACAAAGGTTAAATACTTTTTCATGATAGATTCGATGAATTTCTTTAGCTTGATCAGCCGGGTAAGCAATACCGTCATCACGCAAAAATTTAATCCCGTTCCACTGCACTGGATTATGCGAAGCCGTAATGACTATGCCCCCCTGGCATCCTAAATGAGAAGCCATCAGTGCCGTACCAGGCGTCGTAACAATACCCAGATCAATCGTCTCACATCCGGTTGCTAATAAACCACTGCTGACTGCAGCCGCTAGCATCGGACCTGATGGACGAGAATCCCGACCAATAGCAATCTTTGGACTATCCACATCGGCAAAATGCTTTTGCAGAAACGTGCCATAGGCCATGCCAAATTCACAGGCCTCTTTGGGACCGAAATTTTCACCGATAATTCCCCGTATGCCGCTAATCCCAATAATTAGTTGTGTTTTCATATAGTTATAAATTATTTTCGTAAGACATTTTCCTGAAATACTCCCCAAATCCGACGGAAATGAGGCCGCCACACCCCAGAATAGGTGGGTAATTTTCACCCGGTTTATACATAAAAATACCCGGCGAAGAAAGAAAAATCTATGTTCGCCGGGCGATGCAATTGACTAAGTTTTTAATACGGGTGGCATGGACAACATCCTATTGTCCATGGGACTCCTTTACACTCATCCCGGATATACTCCAAGGACACCACCCAATTTAACGATCCGCAGGTGCCATGCCCAAGCCTACAGGGACATGCTCCAGTATTCATGCTCACATCATTGTTAACATGATACTGCCAAACACCTATCTGCTGATAACTGACTCCAACTGGTTCAGCAGAGAATTGATTTCCATTTCAGTTCGGCCAGATGAGGTATCCCACCGAATCGGTTTGCTATTATCTGAAATATAATTTTCAATTTTACGGCATGCCAAAATAACTGTGGCATGATTTTTATTGCCCATAAAGCGGCCAATTTCTGGAAACGACATGGTCGTATGTTTCCGAGCCAGGTACATCGCAACAGAACGCGCCAGGCTCGTTGTACGATTCTTTTTCGACGAATGAATATCAGCAGGCGTAATTCCAAAAAAGGTCGCTACTGCCGCTTCAATGTCAGATAAATGCACAATAGGATCGGTACGAGAAATATGATCCTCCAAAGCTTCCCTTGCCATGACTAATGAGATCGGCGTGCGACTGAGTGAGGCATACGCTATCACTTTTAGCAATGCCCCTTCCAGCTCGCGAACATTGGCGAGCAAATTGTCAGCAATGTATTCGATCACAGGCTCCGGAACGTCCTTGTTCATCTCAGCCGCACGCCGACGAAGTATTTCGCAACGTGTTTTGAATTCAGGTGGGTCAACTTTGACGACCATACCAGAAACAAAACGGCTCACAAGACTTTCAGATAACTGGCCAATCATTTTTGGATGCGCATCCGATGCAAGGACCACTTGCTTGGAAGCAGTATCAATCGCATTGAACGTATGCAAAAATTCTTCCTGGGTTGCTTTCTTGCTGGCCAGGAAATGCACATCATCAATGATCAGTAGATCCGTATGGCGAAAACGCTGACGGAAGGTATCCAATTTTCCTGTTTTTAATGATAATACAAATTGATTGGTAAATTCTTCGCCTGAAACATAATTCACAGTCATTTCAGGACGATTAATAATCATTTCATTATAAATCCCTTGCAGAAGGTGGGTTTTTCCCAAACCACAACCGCCATGAATGAATAAGGGATTAAATTGAGATTTTGGCTCCCGGGCCACGGTTTGTGCGGCG
>JANQJS010000047.1 GCA_028281535.1 Sedimentisphaerales bacterium
ATTGTGGTGTTTGCCAGAAGAGACGAATCTTAGTTATTCATTGTCACAAATTAACAGGGATAAGCTAGGTGAGCTATTGGGATATTATTTTGATCGTGACACCCGTTCAGAATTGTTGTCATTACTTTTTGAATCACAATTCCCGATGGTAACGATGATGGTAGTCGATGATACACTTCAAACTGAAACTTATGAAGAGGGTAAAATTCGTACCCATATTACAACACAAAATAATCATGTATTGGAATATAACATTGAGAAACGTCGCTCAGGCAAATATAAACCCGTGGCGGATTTGAAATTGAATGTTGGAGGCTATTTAAGTTTGCTGCGTATGTATAAGCCACAAGGCGGTTATGTGGATATTGATCTTTCCTATGATTTAGAAGGTCGCGTGCAAACGCAGACTGCTACGGAGTATAATCGTAAAGGTAAGCCGTTAGCAGAGCCTGTGATGTCAATGTTCTCATATGAAACCTCTGGCGAGCAGCAATCTGAATCCGGCCCTCAAACGCCTTATCCAACGATCGAAACCTTTAACTATGATGATTTAGGTAATCGTCAGAGTTATGTGCGTGATATTGAAACAGGATATACCCATTCAGAGACTTATACGACCAATGACTTTAATCAATATACTCAGATTACGACGGATCCGGTTCTAGGGTCGATTGTTACAGCGTCATTACAATATGATTTGGCAGGGAATTTGATCGTTGATAAACAGGGGTATCAATATTTCTATGATGAAGAAAATCGTCTTATAGGCGTGGATGATATTAATAATAACTCGGTTGTCGATTATGAATATGATGCCTTTGGTCGTCGAATTCGGATGGAAGATGCCGCGACGAATAAGACGACGCACTATTATTATGATATGGACTGGCGTGTGAGCAGTGAATATGAAATGGTAACAGCAGGGAGTGAGCCGCCAAAACTGGCTCGTAGCTTTATCTATGGCAACGGGATCGATGAAGTGTTAGGTATGTTCTGTCCAGGAACGCCAGAAAGCGGTAGTACCAGTGATTTAACCACACTCGGGCAATTTGCGGTTACCTGGCTGAAAACTTCAACGGATTCAGGGTATAACGGGACATTTGATACTGACGCAGATAATAAAATCACTCTGCCTGATTATACATCACTGCGAAATGGCTGGACTTACAAGCCCGCCGGGCCTGAGCAGCGATGGTATTACATGAAAGATGGGTTAGGTAGCGTCATGGGTGTAGTAGGAAGCCACTCAGGAGCCGAAAGCGAATTCTATCTCTATGATGTCTATGGCAAATCCAATGAACAAAGTCAAATTGGTAATCCCTATCGTTTTACAGGACGCCGGTTAGATGTTCTGGATAATGGGCAATTTGAATTGCAGTACTTACGTTTTCGATATTATAATTCTGATATGGGTAAATTCTTAACAAAAGATCCTATTGGGTATAAAGATGGATTAAATTTATATAATTATGTCAAAAATAATCCGGTTAATTTTATTGATCCAGTTGGTTTAGCTTTGTATGCATTTGATGGAACGAATAATAATAAGTATGATGACACACTTGTTCAAACTAATGTCGCAATTTTGTATGAAACATATCTTAAAAAGAATAATTCTAAGTATTATAAAGGAGTTGGTACATATGAGGATAGGTATTTTGATAGTACCTTAGGTAGCGGTACAGGTGCAGGAGGTCGTGCCATTCTTGATAAAGCTTATAAGGATTTGATTAGAAACTTTAGAAAAGGTGATAAGGATATTGATATTATTGGTTTTAGTCGAGGAGCAGCTTTGGCCCGAGAATTTTCTAATATGATTTATAATCGGAAAAACCCACTAGACTGGGCTTATGAATCTGATGGAGTAAAAAATGCTTGCGTTGGCATACCGCCAAAAATTAGATTCTTGGGACTATTTGATACCGTTTCGTCTTTTGGGATTCCTGGTAATAAGACAAATTATGGGAAGGTTTTAAACCTTCCTCCTAATGTAATTATTGCAAGACACGCAGTTGCTATGCATGAGCGAAGAAGTGGTTTTCCGTTAGATTCCATTATGCCGAGTTATGGATATTTAGATCCAACCTCACGTCTTATTGAGAAACCTTTTATTGGTGCTCATGCAGATATCGGAGGTGGTTATAAAGATAATTATCTTACAAAAAGACCTCTTGTTTGGATGCGTGATGAAGGGGTTAAAGCAGGAGTTCCATTCGGCGAACTAGACTTAAGCCACATACAACAACAACGAATTGGGCTTGGTATTCATCAGTCCAATGCATGGTTTTGGCTCTTTAGAGATCATCCAATATTTGATAATTATGAAGATCTTGTTGAAGCAATGAAAGATAATCGTGTTATACATTACCGCAAACCAATAGAGTAAAACTTAATCATAAAAATATCGCATAGGTGTATTAATGAAAAAGATTGTGTTCTCAACAATAATTATTATGTTTATTTCGTTTTTCATTTTTCTATTCATCTATTTTTCGTGGAAAGATGAAAAGAGTGCAAATAATGAAATGCCTTGGTTTGCTCCAAACAAACAAGCTGTCTTGCAATCAAGGCTTAAGCCGAGTATTGGCCCTACTGGGCCAATACGACTTTACCGATGGAAATATTCTTGGGGCGAATCTGAGTTCCCAAAAGAAATCGTAGAAAAAATAGATGAATTTTTTAATGAAAAAAAAATGATAGATGAGTGGGCATCTGGGCTAGGAACTGTCAATGGGATTTCGCAAAGATTAGCACCTTATAAAATATATATTATTTCAGTTAATCCTCTAGTTCTGATTTTTGAAGAATATGATTACGGCGATATAAAGGAGAGATCTATTTTTCAAATAATGGGGCCAGTTAAGGAAAGATGGGGGTTGCAATCGCGACATTTACTCAATGACTATAAATATTTAACAAAATTTGAATACACAGGTGTTTTACATTGGTGTTCACCCGACATGGACATTCATTTGACTCCCGTTGAATTTTTGCAAACGAATACATACACAATTCCTCTTCCAGATGGACAACTAGAGCTTAAAAAAGAAAGAAATAGTTTAATAACAAAGCGAAAATAACTGTAGTATTATCCAGAAAATATGGGAAATGAAAGATAAGTAAAGATTTTATATGAAGAAAAAATTATTGAAAATAACAGTATTTTTGTTTGTCTTTATTGCTGGAATTGTGATTACCGTTAAGTTTAAGGAGATGTCATTTTACTTTTACAATGCTGTCTGTGCTGGCGATTCTCCAAAAATTAAATCTGTTATTTCAAACTATCCTTTTTTTGTAAATCACAAATGGGGTAAATATAAATATACACCTTTGCATGTGGCTGCAGCAAGTGGGTATTCAGATATTGTAAAATTATTGCTTGATAACGGGGCTAAAGTGAATTCGAAATCAGCAGAAGGGAAAACACCATTAGATTATGCTATTCGAGAGTCAGCATATACCTCGGTTGAAGTATTAATTAAACATGGTGGGCAAAGCCCTTATTTAATCCATTACTATGCTAATACAGGGAATCTAGAAAAGATTATAGAAATTTTAAATGTCAATCCCGAATTTATTGAGTTGCCATGGGAAGAATATGGGGATACCCCACTCATGCGAGCGGTGAGTGAAAACCATAAAAATATAGCGGAATATTTAATTACCAAGGGGGCTGATGTAAATACCACTGATTATAAAGGCAATACGATTGTACATCGTGCCCTTTTGACATGCGATAAAGATATGTTAAAACTTGTGGTTTCATCTGGGGCTGATGTCAATAAAAAGAATGAATATGAGAACTCCCCTTTAGATTTGATCGAGATTCTTCAAGACGAAGCGTTTAAGGATGTTGCTCGAGAATTAATCACACAAGTAAGTTAATGACATTTTTGGGAATAGTTGAATAAAGAAATAACAGGGGTTATGTGGATATTGATCTTTCCTATAATTTAGTGGAGCGCGTACAAACGCAGACTGCTACGGAGTATAATCGTAAAGGTAAGCCGTTAGCAGAGCCTGTGATGTCGATGTTCTCATATGAAGCCTCTGGTGAGCAGCAATCTCAATCGGGCCCTCAAGCCCCTGAGCCTATGCTTGAAACCTTTAATTATGATGATTTAGGTAATCGCCAGGATTATGTGCGAGACATTGGTTTAGGATATACCCATTCAGAAACCTATACGACCAATGATTTTAATCAATACACCCAAATTACGACGGATCCACTTGTTGGGTCGATTGTTTCAGAGTCATTACAATATGATTTGGCAGGGAATCTGATCGTCGATAAGCAGGGGTATCAATATTTCTATGATGAAGAAAATCGACTCATTGGTGTTGATGATATTAATAATAATCCAGTCGTTGACTATGAGTATGATGCCTTTGGGCGTCGAATTCGTATGGAAGATGCCGCGACGAATGTAACGAGCTACTATTATTATGATATGGACTGGCGTGTGACAAGCGAATATGAGCATGCCACGTCGTTGTCGGCAACTGAACCCCCCAAGCTGGCTCGCAGCTTTATCTATGGCAACGGCATCGATGAAGTGTTGGGTATGTTTTGTCCTGGGTCGCCAGAAAGTGGTAGTACCAGTGATTTAACCACACTGGGGCAATTTGCAGCTACCTGGCTGAAGACGTCTACGGATTCAGGGTATAATGGTACATTTGATACTAATACAGACAATAAAATCACTTTGCCTGATTTTACCTCACTGCGTACTGGTTGGACCTATCAGTCCGCCGGACCAGAGCAACGATGGTATTATCTGAAAGATGGCCTTGGCAGTGTGATGGGCGTAGTTGGTAGCCACTCAAGAGCCGAAAGCGAATTCTATCTATACGATGTCTATGGCAAATCCAATGATCAGACCCACATAGGTAACCCTTATCGCTTCACAGGAAGACGACTTGATATTCTCGATCAAGGTCAATTTGAATTGCAATATAACCGCAATCGATATTACCATAATGACCTTGGGAGGTGGTTGAATCCAGACCCCGCAGGATATGTTGATGGCTTAAACAAGTATCAATATGTTATGAGTAATCCAACAGGGCATGTTGATCCTGATGGCAAAGTGGCAAAACCTGTTTTGAACGCATTAAGTAAGCTAGTTGGTGCAAGTTTTACTGTGTCTGGAATGGCAAGTGAATTCAACCCGTATTCTCTATCTATAACAAAGATTTCTGATGATACTCCAATAGCAGCTCCTACTATAAGTGTGGCACCTTACTGGCATAATCTTGATATATATTTTCAATGGAATTTAAGGGATAAAGGAAATATTTTAAAATTTTGTGAAGCTGATTTAGAAGGAAAACCCTGTAATCCAAAGAAATATTTCCTTGTAGATAGCATAAGAACTGTGTGTAAAAATTGGCGATATAAAATTGAATATTTGCATAGAAATAAGCTTGGGAAACTCCACCAAGGTTTTACTAATAATTTAGGAGATGTAAGGACTGAAATATTAAATATGTATACAGATCTACATTGGAAATCATTTGATTGTGATTGTCGCTCAAAAACTTGGAAAATAGATACAGAAGATATAAATAAGAATTATAATATACTGGAAAGAAGAGCAAGACAGATGTACTTGGACTATATTAACTGGAATGGAGGTGATTATACACCTTATTATATAAACCAATATTTAATGCCCTTGGGGTATAATCAGTTTAGCTATCAAACGGATTATTTAGCTAAAATATTAGAACGCTTAGGAGTGTTTAGAATACAATAAAAAGTTTGCAGTGGGAGCCTCTGTGAATTAAGGAGTTATGTACTATGTATTTATTAAGAATTATTACCATTCTTGCAGTTATGACTTTTGGTGCCTGTAATCTGTTTTCAGGACAAAATAAAAATAATGCTAATTTCTTTGAAATTGTAAAAAAAGGACAAGTTGAAAAACTAAAAACGCTGATAGATCGTGGATTTGACCTGAATGTTAAAGATGATTCTGGAAAAACGGCATTGCATTATGCTGATTATAACATAGCTCAAGTATTGTTGAGAAATAACGCTAATGCCAATATAAAAGATGAGAATGGTTTGCTACCATTAGATATGGTATTTAGTAAGCTTAAGGAAGCCCATGACACTTCTCTTGGTGAGCATTTAAAAAAGCAATATTTACTTTATGTTTCAAATGGTGCGAAGTTTGGTTTAGGATTTGAAAATTATAGCAAATTAGATGCTGCTTCGGAAAAAGCATTTATAGCGATAATAAATGATGCTTTAGCAAATAAGGTTGATTTGAATTCAATAATTGATCAATGTCAACGAATTCCAATATGCCAGGCTGTGTTAGATAATTATCCTAATGGTCTTAACTTTCTTATCAAAAATAATATTAATGTGAATACCATTGATCCACTTAGTAAATTTTCATCCCTCCATTATGCTGTGTTATCAAAAAATAAAGACATCACGTTTCTCTTGTTATTATTTGGTGGTGATGTGAACTTGAAATGTAAAAATGAAGAAATGACACCATTTGAGTGGGCATTGACTGTTGGGAATTATGATATGGAAATGTTGGAATTATTATATAATCATGGTGCAGTAACAGAGCATAATGGCCTGGGTGAAAAATATTCATTTTTACCACAATTAATGCAGTCAAATGCAGGTGTTGTAAGAATATATTTAAAAGCATGTGGTGATGCCAATCTTGATGCGACTGATTCTTTTGGAGAATCAGTAATGTATCAAGCAGTTCGGCATAATAAAATTGATATTGTAGATTTACTTTTATCAAAAGGGGCAGATGTTACTATAAAAAACAAATTTGGTGAGACAGCGTTAGATTATGCTTATTTAAAAGAAAACAGGGCGATCATCGAATTATTTTATAAATATCATCCAGAGTTAAAAACAAAAATAGAAAAATAATTTTTAGGGCGCTTTTGCCTTTTATTAATGGAGTATAATCGTAAAGGTAAGCCGTTAGCAGAGCCTGTGATGTCGATGTTCTCATATGAAGCCTCTGGTGAGCAGCAATCTCAATCCGGCCCTCAAACGCCTTATCCAACGATTGAAACATTTAACTATGATGATTTAGGTAATCGCCAGGATTATGTGCGAGACATTGGTTTAGGATATACCCATTCGGAAACCTATACGACCAATGATTTTAATCAATATACTCAAATTACGACGGATCCGATTTTAGGATCGATTGTTACAGACTCATTACAATATGATTTGGCAGGGAATCTGATCGTTGATAAGAATACCTAACTTGTGAAATAGATATGCGGACGTTGATACTTTTGATATTAGCTCAATTATGCTAACTGGAAAAAATAAGAATATTCCTAAGTATTTATTTTTCCATTACCTTCGTTAATTTACCCTCCTATAAAGTCGATATCACTTCTATAGTTTCTAACTGATGAAACCACCGCTACAGGCTGGCATTTATCGGACGGGAGCCATGTGTGGAAAATATACTATATTCAATGTATACAAGGGATTACATGGCGTTAAAAACACGCATAAACAGGGATTTAATAGTCTGGTCCTCTCAACGGGTCGAATTCGAACCGACACAGAAGCTGGAATCTGATTATTCATCTAAAATCATTGAATTATTATAAGACCTTGGTGACATGGTTTGAAAAAAAGTGATTATAAATTGCGCTGAATAAAACGATACGATGAACTTAAAACAAGCAAATAACAATCAGAATAAACAGTCGATTTGGCAATGGATGATTCATTGCAAGATTCTGCTATGTCTGTTTATTTCGATATTGTTTGTTTCTCCAGCTCCGCAATTTTTATCCGCAAAATCTGATTCCGGTTCTTATAAAGAATATGAAGTTAAAGCGGCATTTATTTATAACTTCCTGAAATATGTTGAGTGGCCAGAGAAAAAGATTGGCGAAAAATCTAATCCGCTGGTTTTCGGGGTTTGTGGGAATGATGCATTTTCGACAGTTAAAAAAGTACTTGAAAACAAAAAGATCAATGATCACTCAATTAAGGTCATACCAATTAATGATGATCATTTAAAAGATCAAAAATATCTTGATTCTTGCCATATCATATTATTCAGCACGAGAGAAGGTAGGGATCCAAAAGCAATCATTAGTAAAATCGAAAATAGTGCCATATTAACCATTGGTGAACAGGAGGATTTCCTGGATAAAGGCGGTATTTTTAATTTTGTGCTCGAAAACAAAAAAATTCGTTTTGAAGTAAACCTAGAGGCGGCAGGAAAAGCTAATATTAAAATTCGATCAAAAGTATTGCGTTTAGCAAAACGGGTTAAGAAAGTGGATAAAGCTGAAGATTCAAAAAAAGGACAACATTAAGTTGAAAATAGAAAATCAATGATGGTAGTGAAATACTAAATAAGTGAGAACTATTATGGCTGGGTTAAAAAATTTGACAATAAGGTATAAACTAACGGCGATCGTTATGATCATCAGTGTAGCTGTATTGTTGATGACATCCGTTGCATATATTGCCTATGAGCAAAAAACGCTTCGAAATGAGCTCGTCGACAACATCTACTGTATTGCCAAGATGATTGGTGATAATTGTGAAGCCGCGCTGATCTTTGATGATTCCGAAGACGCAGGAGCAACACTGGCGACATTACAAGCTGTGCCATCAATTACCTATGCCTGCATTTATACTCCGGATGGTAAAGTCTTTGCTGAATATTATTCAAATGATGCTGTTGGGGTGGTATCACCACCATCTTGTAAGACGAATTGTCACAATTTTGAAAATGGATCCTTTAATTTATTCCAACAGATAGAAGGAGAAGATGGTCAAGTAGGTACCGTATTTATTAAGACTAATTTGGATGAGCTTTATCAGGTGATGATCCAGAATATTGAAATTACCATAGTTCTAATTATTGTCGCATCATTCATTGCTTATATATTATGTATCAAATTACAAAAAATTATTTCAGAACCGATTCTTAAGCTGGCCAATACCGCTCAGGATATTTCAAGAAATCATGAATATGCAGAATGTACCGCTAATCATAGTGGTGATGAAATTGGTGTTTTGATTGAATCCTTCAATGAAATGGTTCATCAGATTCAGGAGCGTGAAATGGCTCTGAGGGAAAGTGAAGAAAAAATTCGCTCATTTAACGAAGAGTTAGAGCAGCGAGTTAAAGAGCGTACGGCAGAATTAAAAGAAACCCATGAAAAATTAGTCACTGTTTCATGGCAAGCAGGCATGGCTGAAGTCGCAACCGATGTGTTGCACAACGTGGGAAATGTTTTAAATAGTGTGAATGTATCCGTTAATCTGATCACGGAAAATATACAAGATTCCAAGGTATTAAAATTAAAAGAAGTGACGGACATGATGAATGAACGTCTGGATGATATTTCTAACTTCTTAGCGCATGACCCTAAAGGTCAACGGATACCATCCTACTTAAACAAAGTAAGTAGCATTCTAACTAATGAGCAAACGAACACTTTGCATCAACTGCAAACATTGTCTAAGAATGTGGAGCATATTAAGGAGATTGTTCGTATGCAACAATCCTATGCAAAAGTGTCTGGTATTGAATTAGAAATGTCAATTCAAGAGCTGATTGACGATGCGATGCAAATTAATATGTCCAGTTTGAAACGGCATCATATTAATGTTGAATACAATTTTGAAGATTTACCTAAGTTGTATATTGACAAGCAAAAAGTTCTGCAAATATTAGTAAATTTAATTAATAATGCTAAGGATGCATTAGCGGAAAGTGATCAGACTGATAAGCAGATTACAATTACTGTCTGTAAAGAACATGATGATATGGTATCGCTTGAAGTAGCGGATAATGGTATCGGAATAGAGGCAGGAAATCTTGATAAAGTATTTCGCCATGGGTTTACTACGAAACCAGAAGGCCATGGCTTTGGATTACATAGCAGTGCTTTAGCTGCAAAAGAAATGAAGGGACGACTGACAATTCTGAGTGATGGAATTGGTAAAGGGGCGTCTGTAAAATTAAATCTTCCATTTAAACCAGTGGAGATGAGCAATGAAAAGTAATGACAAAAATCGAAGGATACTCATCATCGATGACAATGAAGCCATCCATGAGGATTTTAAAGCAATCCTGGGAGGTAAACCAGATACGGACCTTGATCTGGATGATGATGAAAGTATATTATTTGGTGAATCCGAGCAGGCGCTAGCTGAAATGGTGCCGTTTGAATTAGATTCAGCTTTCCAAGGACAGGAAGGGCTAGAGATGGTGCGCAGAGCCGTTCAGGAAGGGCGACCCTATTCTATGGCATTTGTTGATATTCGTATGCCCCCTGGTTGGGATGGAATCGAAACCATTCAGCGTATCTGGAAAGAATTCCCAAGCTTGCAGGTTATTATTTGTACTGCTCACTCAGATTATTCCTGGAAGGATATGATAGACAAACTGGGACAAACGGATCGTTTGTTAATTGTTAAAAAGCCCTTTGAAAATATCGAAGTAAGGCAGATGGCATGTTCACTTTGTGAAAAATGGCATCTATTGACTGAATTTGATAAATTGTTAAAAGATAAAACACGTCAAATAACTGAAACGCGTGATATTACTGTCTTTTCACTTGCAAAATTAGCAGAATCAAGAGACCCTGAAATTGGTGAGCATCTAGAACATATTCAACAATATTCCCAAATTTTGGCAGATCAATTAGGCAAGGAAGGTCCGTACACCGATCAGATAAATGAAAAGTTCAAAGAAGATTTATTCAGATCTAGCCCATTGCATGATATCGGCAAGGTTGGTATTCCAGATGCTATTTTACTCAAACCTGGCAATCTGACAGAATCTGAATTTAAAATTATGGAGCAACATACAGTCATAGGTGCTGAATCATTGGCGCATGCTGCGAGCGTAACAAATGCTGGGAGCTTTTTGGTCATGGCGGCAGAAATTTCACATTACCATCATGAAAGATTCGATGGCTCGGGCTATCCTGAAGGTTTAAAGGGAACTCAAATACCATTGTCAGCTAGAATTCTCGCATTAGCAGATGTTTATGACGCGCTTATGTCTAAACGAGTCTATAAGCCAGCATTTATGCCTGAAATCGTGAAAAAGATGATCATTGAAGAAAGCGGCAAACATTTTGATCCTGTTATTGTCGAAGCGTTTGAAGCCAGATACGAAGATATTATAAAGGTATCTAAGAAAGATATTCAGAATTTGGAAACAACTGAGGAAATGAATGTATAAATGCAACAATCTTAGTGTTTAGAATATTCAATCATTTAAGATAGAATATGTATGGGGAATGCTATAAATATCGCCTATTATTACAATTTTCTATTCTAGTCTAGACTTCTCATTTCTAATAAACTACAATTCACATGTAAACAATGATTAGCTAAGTAGTTAAAAATTATTCTTGGTTATGAATACTCTGCCTGGGTGCCAAGTATAAAAATAAACAAAAATCTAATCATATCCTAATGCTGATTGCGGAAAATATATGCTAATTTATTGACTTCAATGGTTTATAAGTATATTAACATTTTGTAGACATTTTACTTAGTTTAGCCGCTGTTGAAATTTGTCACTATGAATTAGGAAATAATAATGTCCGACAGAAAAGTTCTTGTAGTCGAAGATGAGGAAGATGTACTTGAGTTAGTAAGGTATAATCTTTGTAAAAATGGTTATACGGTTGAAACGGCTAAGTCAGGTGAAGAAGCAATCTCTAAAGTCGAATCATATCTTCCGAATTTAATTGTCTTGGATATCATGCTACCTGGTATGGATGGGCTAGATGTTTGTAAATGGCTCAAAAAAAATAATATCACAGAAAGTATTCCAGTTATTATGATGACGGCAAAAGGGGAAGAAAGTGATGTTGTAACAGGGTTAGAGCTGGGCGCTGACGATTATGTTACAAAACCTTTTAGCCCAAGAGTCTTACTCGCTCGAGTTAAAGCTGTTTTGCGAAGAGGAGCTGGAGAGACAAGTAAATCAGATGGCGTGATAAAAAATGATGTTCTAGTGATCGACCCTAGCCGCCACCTTGTGATGGTTGATGAAAAGCCGGTTGATTTGACTGTTACAGAATTTAGAACCTTATACCATTTAGCAAATCGTCCTGGCCGTGTGTTTACACGTTATCAAATTGTTGATGCTATCCACGGCAGTGATTATCCGGTGACGGATCGATCTGTTGATGTTCAAATTGTTGGGCTCAGAAAAAAACTGGGTAAGGCTGGAAAAATAATTAAAACAGTCAGGGGGGTAGGATATAAATTTGAGGATCAAACCTAATGCGCAAACGCCTTTTATGGCAATTATTTCCTTCCTATTTTCTTATCGCTGCTATCGCTTTTTTTATTGCCGGACAAAAATCAGAGCTAACACTATTTAATATTAATATTTATATTATTTTGGCAATAATTACGGCCGTAAGTTATTTTATGGCTTACAAGCTAAGTCGTCCTCTTGTTAAAATCAAGGAGACGTCTGATCGATTTGCCCGAGGGGATTTATCGCATCGTTTATACATATCAGATTCACGTGAAACTGGTTTGCTTGCGGATTCTTTCAATACGATGGCTGAGCAACTTAGTGAACGAATTAATACTATTATCGCTCAAGACAATGAAAAAGAAGCTATTTTAACAAGTATGCATGAAGGCTTGATTGCTGTAGATCTTGACCAGCGGATTATCAACATAAATCTAGCGGCAGTTAATCTGATCGATGAAAAAATCGAAACCGTTAAAGGGCGTAAACTCCAGGAAATTGTTCGGAATACAGCATTAAAAAAATTTGTCGAGTTAACTTTGAAAAGCAGTGAGTCGACTGAAGATCAAATTGAGTTCTATTGGCGAGAAAAACTTCTTGTTCTCAAGTTGCACGGAACAGCTTTAAAAGATGCTCAACACAAACGTATCGGAGCATTGGTTGTTTTAAATGATATTACAAAAATATGTCATCTAGAAAACGTGAGGAAAGATTTTGTCGCAAATGTATCCCACGAGCTTAAAACACCGATCACTTCGATTGTTGGTTTTGTCGAGACATTACAGGATGGGGCAATCGAAAGTAAAGAAGATACATCACGTTTTCTTGAAATAATTTCAAAACAATCAAATCGACTTAATTCGATTATTGATGATTTATTAATTTTATCGAAGATCGAGCAACAGAATGAAAAAGCACAGGTGGAAATGAAAGATGCCAGGTTGATCCAGGTGCTTGAATCTGCCATAACATTATGTAAGTCAAAGCAAACAGATAAACTTATCGAGATTCAACTCAATTGTGATCCTGAATTGCGTATTAAAATGAATGCCTCAATGATAGAGCAGGCTGTCATGAATCTTGTCGATAATGCAGTCAAGTATAGTGGATCGAATGATGTTATTAATGTTGTAGTCACCACAAATTCTTATGAAGTTAAAATAGATGTTATCGATCAAGGGTGTGGAATTGAAAAAGAGCATTTAGCTAGATTGTTTGAGCGTTTTTACCGTGTTGACAAAGCACGTAGTCGAAAACAAGGTGGTACCGGATTGGGATTGGCTATTGTAAAGCATATTGCTCAATCCCATAAAGGGAGGGTCCGCGTAGAGAGTCAATTTGGCTCTGGAAGTTGTTTTTCAATAATACTCCCAAAAAATTGTTAATAGAGTATAAAAATTATACAGCCAATGAAATGTTTGCGTTGTGTTAGGGCAGTAATTGCTTTTTGGGCGGGGCTTTAGGGGTTTGTTATTTCGTTGCACGAAATAAATTCCAATTTCTAACAAAACGCTAACATAGACCTAGTTAATCTCTAATTCAAATTTGGAAAATACCAGCAGCAAGAAAGTATAATTTATTTAATCAGAAAAGGAGACAGTAATGAAGTTTTCAAGAGTAATTGTTCTTTTGTTATTTATGGTTAGCTCTGTAGTCGCAGGAAATATTGAAGTTGATCCAAAAATTGGTGTTTACAAAAAAGTAGATGGTGTTGCAGGTAATCTTAATAGTATTGGTTCTGACACTCTAAATAACCTGATGACCTATTGGGCAGAGAGTTTCCGTAAGGAATACCCTAATGTAAGAATTCAAATTGAAGGCAAAGGTTCCAGTACCGCACCTCCTGCATTGATTTCTGGTACATCACAATTGGGTCCAATGTCCAGAAAAATGAAGGACAAAGAAATTGATGCTTTTGAGAAAAAGTTTGGCTATAAGCCTACTGCGATTGGGGTTGCTTTAGACTCTCTTGCTGTATATGTGCATAAAGATAATCCTATTGAAGAAATGTCATTGCAGCATGTGGATGCAATTTTTTCAAAGAATCGCAAAGGGGGGTTTCCAACAGACATCGCAACTTGGAATGACTTAAAAATTGACACGACTTGGTCTTCGCACCCAATTAGTATTTATGGTCGTAATGCAGCCTCTGGAACTTATGGTTATTTCAAAAAGAAAGCCTTATTCAAAGGTGATTATAAAGATACCGTTAAAGAGCAGCCAGGATCGGCTTCAGTTGTGATGGGCGTTACAGAAGATATTTCAGGTATTGGCTATTCAGGTATTGGTTATAAGACCTCTGGGGTGAAAGCTCTGTCTTTATCTAAAAAAGATGGCCAAAAGGCTTATCCTCCAACGTATGAAAATGTTTTAAATGGAAAATACCCATTATCAAGAACCCTATTTGTTTATGTCGCAAAAGAGCCAAATAAAGAATTACCTAAATTAACAAAAGAGTTTCTGAAGTTTGTTTTGTCAAAAGCAGGCCAGGAAATTGTAGTAAAAGATGGTTATTTGCCATTGCCTGCATCTTATGTACAAAAGCAGCTAAAGATGCTTGATTAATACTGCGAATTGTTTATAATCGCGACCCGATAGAGAATCGCATAGGAAGTGATTCTAAAGGATTGATATAAGGAAACTTAATGGTCATTGTTACATTGTAATCTTCAAGATGTAACAATGACCATTTAACTTGGTCGCGGCAGTACGCCAGAAAAATTTCATGGACAAAAAACTTTTAACCAAGATCAAGCGAAATGATAAACTGGCGCATTGGGGCATCACTGCTGGCGGAATGTTTACAATCGTTTGTATGTTGACCATTTTGATTCTAATTGCGTCAACAGCCCTTCCGTTATTTGAATCCCCTGAAATAAATATTGTTAATTCAATCGATATGGATCGCTCGCAGGGGAATATCATCGCTTCGGGCCTGGATGACTATATCGAAACAGGGTATGTAGTCTATTCTTCTGGATTGGTTCATTTTTACCATTTAAATAGTGGAGCATTGTTAAAATCGCTTCAATTCCCACAAGTAAATAATATCAAGTATTTGCAGCCAATCACCAACCATCAATATAGCATCATAACTGAGGCAAATAAAATGGGGATTGCGTCGATCAAGTTCTCTACAGAATTTGACAACGATGGTAAACGATCGATCGTTCATAATGTTGCATTTGACGAATTAGAATTTGATTCAACGGTTATTGCTAAAGAGATTGATATTAAAATGGATGAATATCAATCCATTGGTGCCGCTTTATTAGATGCGGACAATAAAATCCATGTTTTAAAACAGGTTAAAACAGAAAACCTCTTTGGTGATGAAACGGTTGAAACTTATTCGTCGCAATTAAGCGATGAGTCTCTAGATTCGGTAATCACGGCATTTTGTATCGATGATACAACAACACATCTTTATTTGGGCTCAGATGATGGAAAAATCATTGTTTATCGCATTGAAATAGAAGATGAAGAGGCAATTCTAACATTAAAAACAACCGAGCAGGTCAATGCTGAAAATAAGCCGATTACTTCGCTAGCAATGGTTTTAGGAAGTGTTTCCGTAGCTGTGGGGGATGCGACTGGGCAATTATCCACATGGTTTTTTGCAAGAGGTGATCAGGGAGAAAAATTTGTTAAGGCACATATCTTGGAAAGACATGCGACTGATATCTCTAAGATTGTTCCTTTTCGTCGGAATAAATCCCTGCTATCTTTGAATAAAAATGGCCAGCTCCATATCGATCATATGACAAGCGAAAGGCATTTGTTGTCTTTGACTGAGGGCGCCATTTCAATTTTTGGATGTTCGAATCGCGGTGACGGATTGGTGACGATCAATGAGAATAGCCAATTAGATGTCTGGAAATTAAAAATGAATCATCCTGAAATTAGTTGGGATGTTTTATTTGGTAAAGTCTGGTATGAAGGGCATGCTCAGCCTGAGTATGTTTGGCAGAGTTCCTCTGGCAGCGATGATTATGAAGCAAAATTCAGTGTAGTGCCTCTTATCTTGGGGACATTTAAGGGCACATTTTACGCCATGATCTTTTCTGTCCCGTTAGCTATTTTTAGTGCTATTTATGTCAGCCAATTTGCTGGTAATGCGTTGAAGAGTTGGATCAAGCCCATTATGGAAATCATGGCAGCGGTTCCGTCTGTGGTTGTTGGATTTTTAATCGCGTTATGGCTTGCCCCGCTATTGAAAGAATGGATTGTCAGCTTTTTTGTTATGTTCTTTGTTGGGATTATTATACTGGTGTTATTTATTACTATCTGGTCGGTTGTCGAGCGGAAACCTGTGATACGACGCTTTTGGAAAGGTCGTGAAGGATTAATCATGATCCCTTTGATGATTTTGGGGATCTATTTATCAGCTCCTTTGGGGATATGGGCGGAAAATATTTTATTTAATGGTGATTTTGAAAAGTGGATTTATGAAACGGTGGACCTGAGGTATGACCAACGTAATGCCATTATTATTGCATTTGGTTTAGGAATTGCCGTTATACCTGTGATATTTTCAATCGCAGAAGATGCCCTTTCGAGCGTTCCAAAAACATTGACGGCTGCTTCACTGGCACTTGGAGCCAGTCGCTGGCAAACAGTTCGAAATATCGTTTTACTATCAGCTAGTCCCGGGATATTTGCAAGTGTTATACTAGGGTTTGCTCGTGCAGTGGGTGAGACGATGATCGTATTAATGGCAACAGGAAATACGCCGCTTATGAGTTGGAGTCCATTTAATGGAATGAGAACTCTATCTGCAAATATTGCAGTTGAAATTCCAGAAGCACCTGTGGGGGGAACATTATACCGAATATTATTTTTATGTGCTGTTCTGCTCTTTTTATTAACATTTGTATTGAACACGGGAGCAGAGCTTATTCGACAATCATTGAGAAAGAAATATGGCCGATTTTAAAGCATTACCTAAGCTGCCGAAAGGCGAAGGATGGATATGGTGTACTTGTGGTGCATTGATATTCATCTTGCTATTGATTACGTTACTTCTTGGCGTTGTCGTAGATAATGCTGCAAGGACCTTTTGGGCAAATGAAATCGTTCTTTATGAGCTGGACAACGGGCAAAAAGCGGTAGGGGAAGTAACAAAAGATGATGTGTCGCCTGTTACGAAATCAAAAAGATATCAATTAAAAATCGGTAATAGAGATTTATATGGTCAGGATTTTCGTTGGTTTGATGAAGAAGCAATCAAAACGAAAAGCTTCCCGGAGAATGCTGTTGTTTTTGAACGAAAAGAACATGGGAACTTTTATGGCTTTTTTAAGCAGCTCAAACATTCTAGCCAATTTACATTAGTAAGTGGAAGTATTGAAGATCAGTTTCATACTTTATATAAGCAAAGTAAAAAAGCTTATAAAGAGGTTGAATCGCTTGATGAGCTTATCGGAGATTTAAGCAATAAGGATCGCAAAATTGTCCTCAAGATGAAAGAGTTGGATTACAAGGGCAAAGCAACACCCGAGACAATCGAACCATTATTAGCGAAACAGCAAGAACTGAAAGATCAATTTAACCAATCCCAAGATAAGCGGATCCAGATAGAGAATAAACTCTTGGAAAATATTGCGGTCATGGAAGACGCTAATGGAAGACAACATGAGATTTCATTGATACATATTGTTCGTTTTTATCAGCCCAATAAAATGAGTGTTCTTGATAAATCAAAACTATATGTATCTAAGATTTATGAATTATTGTTTGATAATCCCAGGGAATCTAATACTGAAGGTGGCCTATTTCCTGCTATATTTGGAACCATATGTGTTATATTTCTAATGAGTATTACCTCGTTTCCTTTTGGCGTCATCGCAGCGATTTACTTGCGAGAGTATGCCAAGGATGGCATCATGGTTCGATTAGTTCGAATTGCTGTTAACAATCTGGCAGGTATACCATCGATCGTATATGGTATCTTTGGGCTTGGGTTTTTCGTCTATGGCATGGGGAGTAGTATAGATGGGCTCTTTTTCTCAGAACGCTTACCGGAGCCGACCTTTGGGACTGGTGGTGTCTTATGGGCCAGTTTAACACTTGGTTTGTTAACGGTTCCGGTTGTAATTGTTTCAACGGAAGAAGCTCTGGGAGCCATCCCGCAGGCGCTGAGGGAAAACTCATTAGCGTTAGGCGCTACAAAGTTTCAAACATTGATAAAGGTATTATTACCGATGGCCTCGCCTGGTATAATGACTGGATTTATTTTATCCATGGCAAGAGCTGCAGGGGAAGTGGCACCATTAATGATTACAGGGGTTGTAAAGTTAGCCCCATCATTGCCGATTGATGGTGAGTTTCCATTTATTCATTTGGATAGGAAATTTATGCATCTTGGATTTCATATCTACGATGTTGGTTTTCAGTCTCCCAATGTTGAAGCAGCTAAGCCCATGGTTTATGTTACAACATTACTGTTGTTAACGGTGGTTGTAACTATGTGTAGTGTTGCGATTCTTTTTAGAAATAAAATGTTAAAAAAATATAAAACGTCTGCAATTTAATGTGAAAGCAAATGGACAATACAACAACAAATACAAATAATCCGATCATTAAAGTAAGAGACTTTTCTTTTTATTATGGCGACAATCGCGTCATTCAGGATGTCAATATAGATATTGCTCGCCAACAAGTCACCGCAATCATTGGCCCATCTGGGTGCGGTAAGTCCACCTTTTTGCGTTGTCTGAATCGCATGAATGATCTGGTTGATATTGCTCGTCACGAAGGTGACATTTTGCTGGATGGACATGAAATTTATGATCCTACGATTGATATTATAGAATTAAGGCGAAAAGTTGGAATGGTATTTCAAAAACCAACACCCTTCCCAAAATCGATATATGAAAATATCGTTTACGGATTACGTATTGCAGGTATTACCGATCGAAATGAACTTGATGAAACGGTTGAAAAAACACTGAAGCGTGTTGCGCTTTGGGATGAGGTTAAAGACAGGCTCGATGAGTCTGCCTTAGGCTTATCAGGTGGCCAGCATCAGCGTTTATGTATTGGTCGGGCCATTGCGGTTAATCCAGAAATCATTTTAATGGATGAGCCATGTTCAGCGTTAGATCCGCGTTCGACCGCAAGGATAGAAGATTTGATCGGTGAATTGAAACGAGATTATACCATTGTCATTGTGACGCATAATATGCAGCAGGCAGGACGTGTGTCTGATATCACCGCATTCTTTTTCGAAGGTGACTTGGTGGAAACGGGAGCCACAGAAAAAATCTTTACAAATCCAGATAAAAAACAAACTGAAGATTATATCACTGGTCGCTTTGGCTAGTCATTTATTGTGTTGAAATAATGTTAGGATAATGTTAAGATATTTGGGTGAATAAAATGGCATCACATATGAATCGCGAAATTGAGGGACTAAAGAACAAGCTTCTTTCTTTATGTTCTGTGGTGGAAGAGAATCTATGGAAATCTGTTAAGTCGATCAAGACACGAGATACAGAGTTAGCCAAAAAAATCATCTCTGATGATATCAATATCGATCAGCTTGAAGTTGAAGTAGAAGAGGAATGTTTAAAAATTCTTGCCTTACATCAACCGGTAGCGATTGATCTGCGTTTTATCATAACGGTGCTTAAAATTACCAATGACCTGGAGCGTATTGGTGATCTGGCAGTTAATATTGCTGAGCGCAGTGAATTTTTGTCTACCCACCAAGCATCTGATATTTCATTTGATTTTGAAGCCATGGCAGAGCTTACGCAAACAATGCTTCGCAAAAGTCTTGATGCATTAGTGAACGTTGATCCTGATATGGCATATCAAGTATGTCAGATGGATGACGATGTTGATCAAATCAATCGCGAAATGTATGGCCAGGTAAAAAAAGGTGTTCTGAGTCATCCAGAGCAAATTGAAGTTCTTTTGCATCTACTTTCTATTTCACGTCATCTTGAACGAATTGCAGACCATACAACGAATATCGCTGAAGATGTCATTTATATGGTTAAAGGGGAAATTGTCAGGCATCAAGCTGAAAAATATCGCCCTGAGTAATCAGTTAAGACGCTGGATTTAATCCAACGTCTCAAGGTTCGCATATTTTAGTATCAATGTTTTTCGAGATCCCGTATTAAACTGAACAATCACTTTAGCGTTCTCACGTGATGGAATTAATTCCTGAATTCTTCCCATCCCTAATTTTGGATGACGTACGAGTTGGCCATTATAAAACTGTTGGGTTTGATCTTCTTCATAATCATATTGAGGTTCGGCTTCGTAGGTTATTTCACGTTCGAATGACGTATCCTGATTGTCTAATCCGGTAAGATTGCGAAGGAACTCCGATTTAATGGTTGCTAAAGAGCTTCCGTGAACTGTCCGGTTGCGTGCATAGCTTAATGTTAAAACGTTTTCACTTCGCGTAATACCTACAAATAGCAAACGACGTTCTTCTTCAATATCAGACGGTTTGTCAAGACTGCGCGAGTGGGGTAAGATTCCTTCTTCGAGACCTATAATAGCTACTGCGGGGAATTCGAGTCCCTTCGCAGAGTGTAATGTCATTAACGAGATAGCACCACTGGTTTCATCAAAGCTATCAATGTCGCTAACCAATGCGATCTGTTGCAAATAATCTTCTAGTGAAGATTCATCGTTTTCTAGATTTTCCATATCATATTGAGAACCTGAATTGATTAATTCGTCAACGTTTTCAGCATGATCAGACTCTTTGTCCGATTCTAGTGCTACTTTTAGGCCGCTATCGATATAAATGGTTTTAATGATATTTTCAATAGGTTGGTCCAGGAGCATTTTCCAGCGGCTAAGCATATCATAGAATTTCTTGATTTTAGCTTTTGCCGCCGCACCGAGTGTTTCAACTGAGTCGACATGCATTAAAACGTCATGCATATCCATTCGGTGTTCATTTGCATAGTCTAGAAGACGATTGACAGATGTTGCTCCGATACCCCTGGCGGGGACATTGATAATGCGCTTGAATGAAATCTGATCAGATGGATTAATGACATATTTCAAATACGCAAGCATATCTTTGATTTCTTTGCGTTGGAAAAACTCTACCCCGCGAACAATTTGATAGGGAATTTGATGTTTGCGCATGGATTGTTCTAAAACACGACTCATCGCATTAACGCGATAAAATACAGCCATATCTTTATAGGCAATTCCATCATTTTTTTGTGATTTTAGCCATTCAGCAACACCATCTGCCTCTTCATATTCATCGGCATATTGTTTTAAGACAGGTTTTACACCCGACGCATTCGATGTGAAGAGAGCTTTTTCTTTTCGTTGTGTATTTTGTGAAATCAAACTATCAGCCAAGGTTAAAACTTCGGGCGTACTGCGAAAATTTTCCTCAAGACGAACGACTTTCGCATTGGGATAATCTTCTTCAAATGCCAGGATATTACTGATATCAGCCCCTCGCCAGGCATATATGGACTGGTCTGGGTCACCCGTTACAAATAAATTGTTATGATTTAAAGACAATCCTCTAGCAATTTGATATTGGCACTGATTCGTGTCTTGGTATTCATCAACCAAAATATATTTATAACGTTGGTTCAGCTGTTCACGACAATCTGGATGTTCTTTAAGTAGAAAGCTTAGTTTCATCAAAAGGTCATCAAAATCAACGGCATTGTTTTTGGTAAGAATATTTTGGTATTCGCTATAGATTCGTGCCAATGACTTACCAAGATAATCATGGTCTTGCTGACTTTTATATTCATCAGGTGTGACTAAATCGTTTTTTAAGACACTAATGCGGTTGAGCATTTTGGCAGGGGCAAACCTTTGAGTATCCAAATCACTTAATTTGATTGCCTCTCGAATCGCCGCTTTTTGATCAGGGACATCATAAATCGTAAACTGTGGTGTTAAACCTGCTTTTTCAGGAAATTCCCTCAAGAGTCTGACTGCTAAAGCGTGAAAGGTTGACATCGTACAGCCGCGGCTGTTAATTTGCATGTTGGTCAGCCGTTCCCGCATTTCCTGCGCTGCTTTATTCGTAAATGTGATTGCCAAAATATTCCACGGGGCAATTCCCTGTTGAATCATATAAGCTACACGGTGTGTGATAACACGCGTTTTGCCACTACCAGGACCTGCGAGTACGAGCATAGGTCCATCAATATGGCTCGCTGCTTCTTGTTGTGGGCTTGTTAATTTTGAAAGAATATCATCCATGATCATGCGATATCGATTGCTCCTTAGAATGTAATATGTGATTTATCTTTTGTTAGGTGGTAGTCTAATGGATACAATTTCAGGTTACAAGTAATAGTTAGATAAAAGGTTAGAATTAAATGATAATTACACGTTGGGCCTTTTTGCGTTGACAGTAGCGAATTAATCATATAAGAATAATGTTAAACGTGCCGGGGTTTAAATTTCAAAAAATGCCAGAATGAATAGTAACGGAGGCTGTATGTTAAATATAAAAACTACATATAAATCTATTTTTATTATGTTGTTTCTTGTCAATTCCTTGTTCTCTCAGCAATCAGCGGTTGACGAACTGTTAATTATGTCCCCCAAAAATGTGATGGCCTGCTTTGGAACGAGTGGGATTGATCGATTAAAAAGTGATATTGACAAAACAACACTTGGTGAGATGTTAAATGATCCTGAGATTGCAAAATATTTAAGCAATATTGATACTATTATTAATGCGTTGATTGAGAAGGAAGTTCCTTCTGCAAAAGAAATGTCTAGAGCACAGAATTGGTACAAAACCTTTAAAAATTTATTTCAATATCCCGTACTGGCAGGTCTTGTAATGAATGCTGAGCCAGATTCGATAGCTCCTTTTTATTCATACATCATTATAAAAGCGTCTCGGGATGACAAAAGAATGCAAGAAATGTATACGTTTTTTAAATCTATATTCCCTAAAGATAATGTAACAATAGAAAAAACGTCTGGGCCGACTATATTTATTTATGAAAAAGAATTGACGTATATTTATGCGACGCAATTGCAGGATTATTATGTATTGGTGTTTTCCGATTATGAACACAAATTTCTACAGCATTATATTGCTAGTGCTAATAAGAAAGCAGATATCGATTCAACGATTAAAGAAAATATGAAACATGTAAAATCCCGAGGCGATTTAATGTTTTTGTATGCTGATTTTAAGAAAATTGCAGCAATTATCAAAAAATCATTACCCGCAGATCTCCAATTGGAGTTGGATAAAAATATCAAAGCGATAGAGGGATTGGGGGTTACGGACATTTCATCGCTGCTGGTAAGAGCGGGGATAAAGGATAAAAATTATGTCTTTGAATCTTTTCTTGCAGTACCGAATCCCAATAAAGGTCTCCTAAAAAGTTTAGAGCCTGTTGATGGCGAATTGTTTGATCTGATCTCAGGTTCGCCATTAATAACATTATCCTTTAAGCCTAACTATGTCACTTTGTACGATACGATTATCAAAGTGATTGAAAATATAGCACCGAGTGAAGAGTATGATAAAATACTGAATGTCTTACAGCGTGTTGAAAATCAATTTCAAATAAGTGTGCGAAATGAGTTATTATCGCTGTTTTCAAATAAATCAATAATTAGCGTGAAAATGCCAGATATGCCTATGCCAATGGGGGTTGGCAATGTTAATTATGTCATGAAATTATCTAATGCTGACGAGGCCAAAAAGACCGTGGCTAAACTGGAACAACTCATAAAGCAAATGGTACCCCCTCAATTTGTAAATATTTACACGCAACAACGGCAGGGGTATGAGGCAACAGTCGCGATATCAGCATATTTGTCTATGGCTCAAATAACGCCATGTTGGGCTGTTGTTAAAGATAAATACTTGGTATTTTCGTCTAACTTAATGGCGATGGACCAGGTGGTACAATCATTTGATAAAACAGGTGATGTTCTCACAAGCCACGATGAATATAAAATAATTTCTAAAACGATAACTGATGAAACTAGGTTATTTGAGCATTTAAATTCAAAAATGCAAGTCAGGCAAGCGTTAGTTTCTTTGCAGCAGTTATGGCCAATGATTGCATCTACGGTTGCAGGAAAAGGAGTAGAATTACCTGCTTTGTTGCCAGATTTCTCTAAGCATCTTGAGAAAATAGAGCCTTCTTTTACACATATGTATTATTCAAAAGATGGTGTTCATTTATATCAAGAAAATTCTCTTGGTGTTTCATTGGGCAGCTCTTTAGTAAGTGTGAGTGGTGCAGCCATGGGGGTAAGTGTCTTGATGCCAGCTTTAGCAAGAGCAAGAGAAATGGCAAAGCGTGTAAAATGCGCAAGCCACTTAAGGCATTTAGCTCAATCGATTCTAGTTTATTGTGCAAATAATGATGGAAAGATGCCCGCATCGCTTAATGAGCTAGTGATTGATTCTGATTTAGGAACAGAAATTCTTGAGTGCCCTTCAGCTGATAATCAGAAAGAGGCCTATATTTACCGGGGAAATGATTTAACGATATGCAAAGATGATATTGGTAGTGATTCAGATGATTTCCAGATGATATTGATTTATGAATCACTTGATAACCATCAAGGCGATATGTGTAATATGGTTTTTATGAACAGAAAAGATGGGAATGTCGAGATAGGTAGCAAGAAAGTTGATGCAAATGATTTTCAGCGTTATATCGATCTGGATAATAAATATCGAAAAATTTTAGGGCTTAAAGAAAAGCTTTAGGCAATTTATTCGTTCACAAGGAAAGCTATTTGTTGCGAAAGTCAAACAGTGATTGTGTTTTTAATACTGTTTGGCTTTCTGGCAGTGCGTGATAGGTATAAATGTGAAGTTCATCACATTTGGCTTCATAATCAATGTAGCTAAAGGGCATAAAATCGCTTTTGTTTAGTTCGGGGAATTCAACCAATATGCCCCTTTTTTTGCCCATCTTTTTGAGGTCTCTGTGGGTGTGCTTGTAAAGATTGTGGCTCATGGGTTCAACGCCTGAGTTCATCATGTAGCCAAATCCTAGAGACCATTTGCATTGATAGTTTTTTTTGCCTGAAAACTTAAATGTTTCAATCAAGCCATTTGAAGGTAGCAGTTGTTCGTCGCTGCAAATCAGCTCCGTAATGGTATGTGAAGCAAAATGCACGCTAATGACGTGTGAACAGCCGGTAGACCAGATCATAACTTCGTAATCACCCTGAAGGAAATGGCGGGATTCATAGATATTAAAAAGTTCTGGGTGGACAGAACGATTGAACAAATGGAAATTCAGTTCGCCGACAGTTTGGTCTAAATGGTGTTGAGAATCCATGTCTTTTCCTGATAATAACTTAGGTGTTAGATATTGATTATCTGAATTATTCTGCTGAAATCATTATAGCTGGACTCGGTTAAATTAGGCAAGGGCTTTTCAGTGAATCTACACATTTTTACAATATTTTATGTTATAGGACTATTGTTGCTACTCATTTAAGCAGAAAGCTTTATGGCAATTGCTGTTTTTGGCATTGACGCAATCTCTGAGCACGAAGTTGTCAATTGTAACGTACTTTTAGCTTGGTATAAAAACATAATCATTGCTGATTAGTCGCTTTTTCTGTCGTTAATTTTCCTGCCACAGTGTGTCAGGAGTAGTCATTGAGTGTGGTTTAACCAGTAAGTTAGATAAGTCCCTGCAGCTTCATGAGATAGAATATTTTGCGTCGTAGAGTTAAAATGGTTCACGATGTGATGTAAGTCGTTTTTTTATTGACATCTAGTGGTATTTTGGCGAAAATAGAGTTTTGAGAGTATAATCTGTTTAGAAACGTATATATGCTCTTGTAATATTAAGTAGTGTAGTGGCAGATATTTACAATACCCATGGCACTCCGCATTTAAAACGATTTACAAGAATTAAACATATATAGCTTTCCTAATATGTCAACAGAGAGGTCTGCTGGCAGCTTACCATACTTTACCTGCAATAAGATAGATTCATACCACTAAGGAGATCGACTTGAGACGGTTATTACGAAGAGCCCGCCAAGAAGCAAGCAAGAAAATTCAAAATTACTTCCATCGACCTTCAAAAAATGGCAATATTCGCAAGCCTGGTTTGGTAGCTGAATGCTTAGAGAGTCGTGTACTATTAACCACGTTGACATTATCGCAAGGTCAAACGGAACTTATCTTCGATTATGCTGATCCGGAAGGTACGGGCACGGGTGGTGGAGCAATTACTACAGTTAGCAACTTTAACGAAATACGCATTTCGACTATTTCAGGCCAACCAGTTTCAAAGGATGTTTCTGTAGAATTACTAAATCCATTTGGGGGTGACATTCCAGGTAATATCAACGGTGTTCCAGTAGGAGGTGGGCCAGGTGGTGTTGGCGTAATTAGTCAAGTCGGTCCCATGGATTCATTTCAAATCAATGCCCTGGCAACAAACTCCATTGGTCAAACATTTGGCATATCATCTGATGGTGTGCTTTATTCCGTAAATACAGCAACAGCTGAAGCGCAGGTGATCAATGTTGTCAGCGATTCTGATCATCCGAATGCTTCAAGCTTTGTGAATATCACTTACAGTAATGTGCAGGCCGCGGAATTTGATCCTGTCAGTGACACCTTGTATGCTGTTGTTGAAGGCCCGATTGCATTTAATGCATTAGGGCTGCCGAGTGTTACCGGCCAGGTTATGATAACGATTGATACCAACACCGGAGAAGCAGAGCCTGTTGGTCGTGATATTAATGGGTTAGCAAATTATCAATTGAGTCAAATCAATGCGACTGAAATTACATCAATTGTTTACAGTCAGGAAGCTGGTGATAATACTTCCAATCTAGGTATCAGCCCGGTTTTTATTGCTTATGATGATGCGTTGGTCGATCAATTTGTGAGATTGTCTGTTAATGGCGTTGACGGTTCTCCTTTTGTTGATGTTACCACAGATAGTATTGTAGCAATGACGAGTCCGACTATTGTGATCGAAGGATTAATGTATAGTGAGGATTTTAATGGAGCGAATCGGTTATTTGGACTGAATAATGGTGAGAGCCAATTGGCTGAAATTAATTTGGCAAATCCTGATCCTGCTGCGGTCGTCGTAAACTTTTTCGCTTTTCCTGCATCAACTTTTCCTGGTGCAGACTTTCCTGCAACCTTAACGGGAATGTCGTATAATCCTGTTACACAAGTGGGGTTTGCAACAGACCCTGTCTCTGGTTCGCTTTATAATATTGTAACAGCAAATTTAATTCCTAATCCTGAAGACGCATCGACCGGTTTGGTTGTTCAGGGCGGAATATCTGATATCTATCAAATGTACATCGCATCAAGTACACCAGATGTTCAGATCGTTATGACTTATTATACAATAACTGATGGCGTAAAATCATACCAACCAACAGGTGGAGCTCCGGCTTTCTTATATGTCGACGAAGATGAAACTGCTGTTTTTACACCTGACAATGCTGGTGGAGTCATGCTGGGAACCATAGCAGTTATACCACCTGATGATGGCGGTGGTGCTGCGGATTCTGTTGTTTATTCTCCGGTAACATTTAACAATCCGAATCATTTATCTACACAAGATCCTGGTCCTATTGGGGTTTATCCTGGAGGTTTTTATCGACCTGGGATTACTGTGGCGCCAGAGGCTGGTACATCTTTGCCGCAAGATATTGGTAAAATTCAAGTCGGCGGGGGTGTCTTTGGTGATGTCCAGATTAGTGGAAGTGTTGGAACGTTCTATGCCGGTTATCTTGGTACTAATACATTTGAAGTCGAGGGGGATGTTCAAAATTTAGTTGTTGGTACTCAGGCAGGTGGTATTCGCGAAGCTGATGGTGCCTGGACCCCTATTGCAGGGGCCGTTGTTAATATCAACGGTGAATTAGGTAGCTTTTATAGCAACAATGATTGGGGCATGCCAATACGTGTTCATGCAAGAAGCAATGCACCATCATTTCCTGGGGTATTAGACGTCTTTAGCTCTGACGCGGATACGCAGATATATGTGCCAGGGGTTTTAGAGTTTGAACGTAAAATTGACACTGAAGGAGAAACAGTTTTCTTTCCTCAAGGTGCTTACGATAGTAGTGGAGCCCCCATTATTTCAAATGACAGTCCTTACCTTGCCCAGTATGTGGGCTCAATTGATGGGAACGTTAGTATTTTTGGACAACTCGAAGGCGATGATAATATTGCTGATGGAGAAGTTGTTGATGCTGAAGATTACTATAGCTTTGGTGTGTTAGCTGGACAAACTTTTGAAATAAGCCTGTACAATACTTTCGGTTTGACCAATGGGGCGACAGGCCATCCTGCAAATCCTACTTCGCAGATACAATATGCTTTGCCAGGTGGTTTGATTGACGTCTTCGATCCAGAATTGAATTGGATCGGAAATCTTGGAGAGCTGGACCATGTCACTGGTTTACCCGTACCGTTAGAAATTACCGCTGAAAAAGCTGGCATTTACACCGTAGCGGTTAATGGTGTTTATGTAAGCGGCGTAAATGAATTTACAAAACGAAGTGGTTTTACTTATAGACTAGATATTAATGGTTTAAGTTCCACGACTTTAGGGGGCGGAAACGTTGTTGATGAAATTCGTTTTGCCACACCCTTAATTCAAGTAACCGATGGGAATATTGGAGCGATTAGTTCTGGTGGATCATATCGATCTGCAGATATTATCGTTAGTAACGGTAGCATGGCAGCTCTTAGAGCAGGTGCGAATGCATTACCTCTTACGACGGATTTTGCAGCACGTGCATTCGATCAAACACCACCCAATACAGGATTAACGCCAACGCAAGGATTTGATTTAGAACTTTCCGACCAGGATGGTGTCTTTGTTATCGATATTGCTAAAATAAATATATCAGGTGATATGGGTCGGATTAGTTCACCATTATCAAGTAATTTTGATATTTCTGTTGGTAATAATTTGCAATCATTAAAAATTGGCTCCACGGTTGTGAATACTGGCCTGGCTGCTTTATCTGGTGATGGCGATGGAGGAACAGGGCCAGGTGATGAAGAAATTATTAATAACTTAACAGCCACGGTCGTGGTCAATGGTAGTATTGGAGAATTTTCAGTTCAAGGAAGTTTTGGCCCAGAAGATTTGACAAATACTACTGTGGGTGATGATGAAATACCTTCAGCTCTTTTTGTTAATGCTGACGGGATTGGTGAACCTGGTATCATTGATAGCTTGCTTGTTGGCGGGAATTTTGATTCCATTGTCAGTGTTGGAAACCGATCTGGTAATGTACGATTTGTTGATATTGGTGGATCCATTTCGCATTTAGCGGGTGGATTTATTTCTACTTTCGGTCCTTTTGGGTTTAATGCCGGACAATCAGTGACTGTGACGGATGACTCAGGTGTATTGGTCAATATATCACCTGGATTTAAAGGCCCTTCTTCTGTGGATGATTTCTTGTTTGGTGCGACGCCTCCACCAGGAACGGTTATTCCAACAAGCCCTGGTGGTATTTTGACGTTAAAACTATTACCTATCAGTGATAAAACTTTTGCAGAATTCAGTGGCGTTGTCGACCGAAATGAAATTGGATTTGCAATAGCGAATATTGATAGTACAGATGGATTAGTTGTTACGACGGATGGCGGTCCCGTTGATATTGGTTTAGTGACCGTTCATGGCGGGATAAATCAAAATGCCGTATTTAGAGGTAAAGATAAAATCTCGATTTTGCATCTAGCTGTTGCAGCACCAACTGGCGCTACTGCTGGATCAGGTGAAACGGGAATTACCCAGGTTACAAATACAACTGGCGGTGATATTGTATCACTTCAAGTGGGTGTCTCTGGATCAACAGGTGGTGGATTGGTCAGTCAAATCAAAGTGGATGGTCACTTAGGCAAAACGAATAATACCACTGGTCAGGTCATAGAATCAAATGTTATTCGAGCAAATCTGGGAACAAATACTGCTGATCCTGGAGGGACACAGCGATCAGGTTTGGTTTCAGGTACCTCTATTACAAACATTAATGTTGCAGGAGCTTTAAGTGATGTTGATGTCACTGGAAATGTTACTAATATCGTGATCAACTCTGACAAAAGTCAGGAGCCAGGTCAATTCGATGGTGCAATTGGACCAATTATTATCACAGGCAACTTAACGAAAATAGAGCTCGGTGATGGATTGCCAGACCCAGGTACTGGTTATCATGCTCAGTCTGGACTTTTTGTCTCTGGGTTATTATCTACTGTGGAAGTAACTGGCAATGGGCATGATATTAATGGCCCAATTTTTGCTTCAGGTGGAATCAATCAGGTTAAGGTTGATAATGGAGCTAAAATTCTCGGTTACACTTCATGGGGAGGTACAGGTGAACGTGTTCGTGGAGCCGTATTTGTTAAGCCTACGATTGCAGTGCTGACATCTTTTGATTCCTATTTTATCGAGCAGAATTTTGTTTCGCACAGCGGTACATTAAATCAAGTTTCAGTCAAAGGTAGTGATTCTGAAATTAGAAACTCACGAATTGTGGCAACCGTAATTAATAACATTACTGTTTCCAATGGAGCAAATGGTATATTTGATTCCCGCATAGCAGGTCTTGGCACCGCTGGCGCAACCCAGGGAGTTATCAATCAAATAAATGTTGGCGGTGAAGGAATTTCAAACACTATCATCGCTGCCGATAGATTATTGTCGAAGCTAAATGTTCTTCCTGGTGGTAAAATTACTGATAGTGAAATTCGTGGTCAGTTTAATATTAACCAAATTATTGCTGATGAGATCACAAAAACAGATATTGATGCTTTTAATAAATTGACGCGCGTAACATCAAGAGATGGTATTTTTGATCTGGTTATCGAAGCGGGTGAATTAGGTCGCTTGACATCAGGTGAAAGTATTTTAGGGTCAGAAATTAATGTGGCTGGACCTATCGGACAAATCTCAGCCAAAATAGATATTAATAGTACCATACAAGCGTCAGGTCCTTTCAGTAATTTGAAAAAATTATCTGCAGGCCGTGATATTGGTACACCAACCGGCGGAACCATTATTGTGGATGGTGTCGTGGGTAGCATTACGGCAGGTAGGGATTTTAATGCAAATTTACTCTTAAACTGGGATCCAACCCCTCTTAGTCCACAAAATCCATTAGGTCCACGACAAATTAATGACCATGATGGCATTGAGCTTAAAACATTAAAAGCTGGTAACCGTATTCGTGGTTTAGGTGATATTGGTGGTGACATCGGTAGTATAAAAAGCGGAAGCGAATTTGGCTTTGCCGGTGAAGAATTTGCTGTTCATGGCAGCGTGAAAAGTATAACTGTTGGAAGTAAAAAACTTCCTTCTGATATTGAAAGTAATGTGACCATTGATGAATCATTGGGAAGCCTTAAAGTTTACGGCAGTACCAATGGCTCTATTAATGTTACCGATGATTTTAAATCACTATCATTAATCGGTACTGCCGAGCGCAATGCTAATATCACTGAGGAAATTAATGTTGGTGGAGATTTTAATAAAATCAGCATTAAAGAAGGTAGTATTCAAGCTAATATTAATGTTGAAGGAAAATCCCCAAAAACAAGCATAAAAACTTCTGAAGCACCTGTTGGAGCAGGTTTGAATTCGATGGAGTATCACGAAGAGAGTGTTACTCAAAATCTCGAAGGTGATTTAACCGGTGTTGTGATTGTTGGATCTGGTTCGGATGTTAATAATTCTGGGTCGTTGACAGGGACTTATATCTCACAAGGTGACATGAATCGTTTTGTCTTAGGCGGTGATATTGCTAAAGGCTCTGTACTCGTAGTGGATGGTGATATTAATCTCATTGAGATCACTGGAAATATCGAAGGGCTAATACATGTGACTGGCAATGTTGGAACGATTAAGGCGGCAAACATTATCGGGACTGAAGATCCTCTTGATCCTGGTTTAATTACTGATGGTCTTGTGACTGTTTCAGGTTCTATAGGGCAATTAGATGTTCCAGGTGCGATTCAAGATAGTTATGTACTCGCTGGATATGATCCAGGGTTTGTTGACGCACAAGATGGTTTGTTTAATCCGACAGAATTACGAGTCGATGGATCAAGTCAAGATGTTTTAGAGCAAGCGTTGACTGGCGATATTACTAAAGCAAATATAGGCGTTCTGGATAATTCTGTTATTGCAGCAGGGGTTAGCTCTGGAACCAACAGAATATTTGGCGATTTGGATGGTAGTGATCGTGCGGGAGCAGGCACTAGCATCATTGGCGATATTGAGATTGGATTAACTTCGCCAGGTACCAACAATAATCCTTTTGGTGTTTTTGCAGATACTGCGATTAACAGAATTACCATAAGTGGAAACACCTTTAATGATTCAACGCAAATTTCCAACCCAAATGGTTTCCGTTCATGGATTATCACCGATCCTCCCAGCGATAGTGGCATCACGCTCTTCGAAAATGGTATTCCTTTTAGGCCTCTAGCGGACAATGCGATACAATTCACTGTGACGTTAGTTGGGGAAGGAACTGGCCATGTTACTTATGACAAGGATGCTGACCATATTGATTTGATCACATTGTCTGGAACCACAAGTCAATCCCGCTTAAGAGTGGTTGCTAATGGAGGTCAAACGATTAATGTTGATAGACTTATTACAGGTGATGATGAGGGATTGAAGCAAATCTCTATTGATGGTCTGATAACATCTGAATTGTCCATTGGGGGTCAAGTCACTAAATTACAATTAGACGGTATCAGTGCTGGTGCGACAGTGGATATTGGTGGTGATGTTAGCAGGGCAGATTTAGGTATTTTATCTGGTAGTTCTGCTTCGCCTACCGAAATTGATATTCTTGGCAAAGTCAACCGCATGTCAACACGTGATGTGTCCAGTCATGTGTCCATTTCAGCTGAAAATATTGATACATTTCAAACCAAAGGGTCAATGTCGGGAGTTTTGAGTGTTAGTGATCAACTACTAAAAACCGTAAAAATCACCGGCAACTTGCCTGGTATAATTAGCTCTGAAGGAAATATCGATAGAGTAAACATCAAAGGCACATTGGGTGCTGAAGGTGTGCGACCTGTTCAAGGTGTCAGGGCACTTGGCGATATTGGTAGATTTTCTGCAGATACAGTTGTTCGATCTGTTATTGCTGCTGGCGGTAATTTAGACCAGGTTAAGGTTCGTAATAGTGTTTCGTTTAGTACGTTTGCTTCCGGCTTAGATATTGGCAGCGATGGCGTATTGAGTAATGTCAATGCTCAGGGTAATAACCTAGACGTGCCGCTTCGCGGTGATATTAATAAAATTTCCATTGGTGGTGATTTTATTGAATCAAATGTTATCGCTGGTATGAATGCAGGGGATGACTTACTATTTGGTACGAATGATGATCAGCTTCAAACAAAATCAGCTGAACAACAAGATGCGCCATCTATCGTTGATGTTTCATTTCCTGATTTATCCACCATAGATATCACGTTCGATGCTCCAATACAAGGGATTGCTTCAGATGTCAATAATGTAACTATTAAAGGATTTGCGATCGGCTCAAATTCTTCAGGTGAATCATTTGCGATTTCTGCTGCCGGTGATGTTAAATCGGTTTTTGCTAGAAATCAGGCCTTTAATGGTGTTGATAATATTAATCGAATTGAAGTTGATGCGAAAAAAATCAATGCATCAAGCATTATAAACGACAATATCGACGATCTCGCCACAGCACAATCCGCAGCAATCGAAATTCGAGCGGATGGATTTGATAACGAATTTTTTACGAACGATGATATTATTGTTTTTGGTGACAATAATGCTTTAACGCAAGCCTCAGTATTTATCACATTTGATGAAAACACCAACACCGCATCATTCCATAAAACCGACGGTTTTATTGAAGATCAGCTTGGAACAAATTATTATCATATCACGGTGAAAGCCGATAGCGTGTCAAACCGAAACAGTATACAGCTTGATGGTGAGTATGCCGGCCAGCTTCCTAGTGGAGATGGTAATCCAGGTGGAGATTTTGAATTTACTTTTGCGGTAGCTGATCTAGGCGATTCGGTTGTTAGCGCATTTGCTCCTTTTCAGTCAAATTTTCCAGAAAATCAAATATGGCAATATTCTGGTCAGATAGGCGATAATCAACAGTTTCCTTCGTCGCCTCAGTTTGACACTGATTTTATTCGACTCAATGATTTGAGCGAAGGTCAAATACTTAATTTGCGACTGAAGGACATTAATAGTACTTTTAATAACACGCAATATGGAATAAATCTATGGAAATTTAATGACAATCAAAATCTATTCATACCGCAAACATTAATTGAAAGCGGTGCCAGAACAGATTTGAGTCCTGCGAGATCTATTGTTATCCCAGAAATTTCTGAGCTTGCTTTTGCTGGCAATAGCTTTTATGGCTACGAGGAAAGTGGAAAGCAATTTTATGCCATAGATCGATCAACACAGGCAATAACTTTGCTTGAAAATACCTTGCCTGACTTGAGTAGTTTGTTAACGACAGAATCAATCGTTGACATCAAAGCGCTAACAGGTCGTGGCCAGGATTCCTTCTGGGCCATTGCAGATATTCAGCCATTGAATAATGACGACCCAAGAACGAGTTTATTGCAGATAAATAATTTATTTTTAGATGTAAGTAATTCGAATCCCAATAATCGAGCGTCCGTTGTTGTTTCAAGCAACGATATTGGCAATGCATATAATATAGTTGGCTTAGAAGAATTAGATGGTACTTTATATGGCCTTGATGCGAATTCTAATGCATTAATAACCCTTGATATTACAGCTGACCCAAATGCCGTTGGTTCAACGTTTGGTGAGGTTGATAATGAGATAGGAAATCTTGGTAACAGTGAACTGAATTTAAAAGGGTTATCCATTGATCCATCAAATCGTCAATTGATTGCTTTGCATGATTTACCTGAAGAGAATACCAACAGTTTGTTGGATGACGCATTATATTTTGTCGATACAACAACAGGGTTAGCGACATTCAGAAGTGAATTTTCCGAAAAAACAATGCGACAAGGTATAGCGGCTGAACCTGGTGGTAGTCTTCTCATTGGACTGCCTGTGCCTGGAAATCCTTTAACAGATACATTTAAAGTATCTGTTAATAATCAAACTTCCTTGGATCACGTGTTTGGCAGTACAGGTAGTCAGAATTTAAACAATGGTGTTTTCATAACGTCTGACCCTGCTACTCTTAGTATGAATGATGCTTCTATCAGTTATGCGAATAATGGTTTTTACTTCGCTTTTCAGATTGATTATATACCAAACAATGGATTGGTAACCGTTGATGTTACAGATGTCGAATGGCTTGACAGCATATCAAGGGAATTTGCGATCGATGTTTTTGACGATGACCCCAATTTCGTACAAACAACATCCTCATTTTTCTTTGATAATGATACGCCAGATTCAAATCAAATATCTTTAACCATTAATACCGATAGTGGTGATGGTTCCGTTATTGTTTATTTTGCTGCAACAGCGGATCTTGAAAACTTAACTCCCGTAGATAATGTGTTCCTGGATGAAATTATTGGAACCAATGCACGGACCGATTTAAGTCCTCTTAGAGATTTATTGTTAGATCAAGTAGATGAATTAACCATCGTTGATAATGTCGATCTTGATGTGGATGATCATGACGGTGTTGTTTATGATGCAGATCAGCAATTATTTGCTTTGCTCAATTCACAAGATCTGTCAACAAGTTTGATCACTGTAACGGATCCGTTTAATGCAAATTCACAGACCATCTTAACCTCACAAGTGTTATCTGATATCTATTCGGAAACATTGGGAAATACCAATGTGACGTTAAGTGATTTCAGGGGGTTTGAACTTGGGCGAAACAATGAGCTTTGGATGATAGCGCAGGTGACCACACAATCAGGCTCGCTTTCATTTTCACGCGATTCTCTTGTTAAAATTACAGATATTACTAATCCGGCTGCGGGTATTAATGTTGCTAGCCATAATCTTGAATTAGATGGCGTAGGATCGGACTTCTTTACTGATATACGAGAATTGGCCTATGGGTTTGTTGACCAGCAAGCTGCATTTGCTGCAGGTAACCTGGATGTTTCAGATAAAATGTATGGTTTGGATGCTGCAACAAATACTTTAGTAACAATCGATTCAAGAGAGTTTATATTTGGCATCGATGGCGAGCTAACAATCAACAATGACTTTGGCAAAGCCACGGCTGTTGGTAACCAGGTGGATAATCTTGGTAATATTGGAACAAATAATAATATAGGTTTCGACGTGACTGGTTTATCTATTGATAATTCCGGGCGTTTATTCGGTATTGATAATAACTCAAATTATTATGTCGAATTTGACACTTCTGCTGTTATCGCTGAAGGCAGTACACGTATGCAACTCGTCGAACGGCTTTCAAATAGTGACTATAGGGCATTTGCATTTGATTTAGAAAATAACTTATCATTAGCTGCAAGGTCAATTACTGATACGCCTGTGGGAGAAACATTTAATTTAACGCTTGTTAATGAGATTACTGTCGGTAATGTAACTACTATTACAACTGAAAATGACATGCATTTATTTGGTGCAGCGACCACTCCGTTTACGGCAGCTAATTTTTCTATAACTTCTACAGCAAATAATGATAGTGCTACTGTTACTTCTGAAGGGGGTTTCTATCAGTTTGATGTCTCTTATCAGGGAAATAACGGTGAATTACTCCTAACAATTGATGATATTGACTGGGATGATACCGGGGTGTCGCGTGGTAGTGTCGATTCTGTATTTGTTGATGACGCGGATGTTCAAGTAGTAGGGACTAGCGAAGACTCAATTACCATTTTAATAGATACTGGTACAGGTAATGCCCAAGAATCATTTAAACTATACTTTGGTGCTTCAGCCGAATTGGTGGACGTTATTGCACTATCTGAGTTGACGGGTATTAGTGGTACTAGCGGGGTTGGCGGTGTCGCAGAGTTAGGAAGTCGTATACCTGCTGATGGTGATTATCTTGTTGAGATCTTTTCATCTCAATTTTTCGGAGCTGCATCTTCGAGTTATGATTTAACCGCTCTACTTTATGATGATAATAACAGCGACTTTGGCATTGCTCAAACAACGAGCGGGCTCGTGTATGATCAGATTTTCCCAAGTAATGCTGCGATCGATTTAAATACTGGCAGTACTGATTTAGTCCAGGATGTTGATGATGCCAATTTGTTTAGTGTGACTCCTTCAACCATTGACACGTTAATCGTTCGAAGTGATGTTGCAGGGAGTTTACTTGAAGTAGGGCAAAATGGCCGTTTAATCATTGATTCTACCCTTGGTATTTCAAGCGACGTAGATATTTATAAATTTGAGCTTAACGAAGGTCAGCGAATTACAGTTGATCTAGAGTCTAATACACTCTCAGGAAATATCACCCCATTTTCAGCGATTGTTGGCATATATAATGGTGATTTAGAAACTATAACAACAACACTTACTGATCCAGATGGAAATTTATCGAATGCTCAGCAAGCAGATGCATTTATTGAAGCACAGGCTCGCTTTGATATGCCAAATCACCCAGGTGTGGTTATCGATCCTGATGTTAATGGCGTAGGTACCTACTATATAGTCGTTTCATCTGGGACTTCAAGCTCTGTGTTTAGTCAAACTGATTACCAGCTCATTGTTGAAACAACTGAAGCAGAACCAATTGAAACACCAGCTTCACAACTAGTATGGTTATCTTTCGAAGGATACGAAGCTGATTTTCTTGTAGACGACCTTGGTTTCAATCCTGCCTCACGAGTGAGGCCTGCTTTTGATGCTTCTGTTTTTGATCTAGCAGGATTCAGGTCTGGTATTATTAATGCTGTTGCGGCCAGAATCGAACAGAGTTATCGTGAAGTAGGGCTGACGGAAGATGAAATAGAATTTACATTAGTCCAACCAGCCGCAGGTACCATCTATTCAACAGTTAGCTTTGGTGGTAATGATGGTGGTGGTGGTTTCTATGGTATCGCTGAGGAGGTCGATCGTGATAATTCAAATCGATCAGACAGTGCTATTGTAACAACCGATGACGTTGCTAATGATTGGCGGGCGGTTATGAGTGAAAATGAAAGTACACGATTTGACCAGGTCGTGAATGCATTATCGCTTATCGGTGCCCATGAATTAGGACATATTCTCGGATTAGAACATGGGACATCCGTTGATGCTCCTAGTGAAATTAATATTATGGCTTCAGGTGGCACATTTACTATCGAGCAAGAAATCCAGGGTAACCATGTGTTTGGTGACAGAAATTTTGATCGACAAGCGCAATTCGTAGGCTTTACAAATTCAATTGATATCCTACTGAGAAATATTGGGTCAGGTACAATTCTTGGCGAATAATTTTGATATTTCGTCAAAATGTGTTATGATTTAATAGAACCATATCTTTGGAGGCACAATTGGCATCTGAAAAAAAACAACAAACCCAAAAAACTGTGTGGCCAATTGCTATTGTTTGGACACTGACTTTTATTACTTTACTTGCACATAGTGGGATAGAAATTCTATCGAGTGCAGGCTATTTAGCAATAAATGATCAGGTACTTCTTGGTGGCAAATTAGTCTGGTTTACTTTTATTTTTCTTTTGGTGTTTTCAGTTGGTTTTAGTGTGATACTACTATATGGTTCAATTCAAACCATGGCAGGAAATATGCAAGACATGGTTCAGAATTCTCGGTCCATGCTGTCTAATCAAACACACTCAGAAGCCGTTTTAACCCAGGTAAATGAAAATTTACTATTGAGTGATGCTGTCAAATCTATTGCATTCCGTGAAAAAGATCGTACAGTACTTGAAGATGCTATACGACAAGATATCCAGTTGGGTAAATGGCAATCAGCCGAATTTTTAATTAATCATTTAGATCGACGTTTTGGTTGCCGACAAGAAGCCCAGCATTTAAGAGCTGAATTGCAAAAATTTCGAAATGCCACCATTCAAGAAAAAATAAATTCTGCCATCAAGCGAGTTGAATCTTTATGGTCGATTCATGATTTTGCCGAAGCTCAAAAGCAAATCGATTTATTGATCAGTGCTTATCCAGCCAATGAAAGTATCAAGGGCTTGCGTGGAGAAACACAAGCAAAGCTAGAGCAACATAAGAAGGATCTGCTTTCACGGTGGGATGAGTCGGTCAAGAACAACCAAATAGATGAAAGTGTTAAATTACTTGAATTACTTGATAATTATCTGACCTCCACAGAAGCTGCAGCACTGGAAGAGTCTGCCAGGGGTGTATTTCGTGCTAAATTACACAATTTAGGTGTACAATTCTCTATGGCAGTCTCTGAGAAGCAATGGATGAAAGCCCTGAAAACCGGAAGAACCATTGTAAATGAATTCCCAAATAGCCGGATGGCCCAGGAAGTTCGAGATAAATTGGATATTCTGGAAGAGAGAGTCAATACTAGCTAAAGTAGACGGTAAAATAGGTAATTTGTTCTACCGCTAGAAAGCGATTCAAATTTTATTGACAGAATCAGCATATTTAGATAAAATATTCTAATTATCTGCAACGGTAAATTTATTTAATAGAATAGTTTATAGCGAGCCCGCCTAATAACTTCTTTAATGCAATCCTGGTCGTTCCAGTTCCATTTGCAAAATGGCTCATTGAGAATAGCAATTATGGAGAATCATGATGCTCAATAGATGTATGATACTAATTTTGATTATTTGCTTGTCTCTGACAGTAATCGCGCCGACCCAAAGTTTTGGCCAAACTTCAGATGATGTCAGAAAAGCGACTAAGATAAACTGGGATGAATTCATGCATTATACTTTGATTGGTCAGTGGGATCTGGCTCTAGGATTTGGCCAGACATTGGTTGCTCTTGATCCTGACCCAATCCAAGTATTAAATTTAGCTCAGAGTCCTAGGTATGCAAATAGCTATAAAACCCTAAATACGTTAAAAGCAAAAGATGAAATGGCCGTTGTGGCTAACGATATTTTGGCACTGATCGAAAAGGGGCGTTTTATTGAAAGAACTGATATCGATAGAATTCAGGATGAAGTGGATCGCTTATCAACAACCACCCGCGGGCGAATGCTCGCAATTGACCGTTTAAAAGATTCTGGTGAATGGGCGATTCCAGTGATGATTGAAACTCTTAGAAGCCAACAAGAGGATGGGAGTAATGATGTCATTTCAAATATTCGTTGGGCATTACCCAAGATTGGAAAGCCAGCGGTTAATCCACTTCTAATTGTTGTGAGGCATTGTACAGAGTTGAATATTCAACTTATCGCCATGGAAGCATTAGGTAAAATTGGGTACCGATCAGCAGAACCAACCATTCAGGAAATTATTGAAAATCAAGAAACTAATCCTGTATTACGTAATGCTGGCATGAAAGCCCTTGAGCAAATTTATGAATTTCAAGAAGTTCCCATGGTATCAGCTGCGTTTTTGCACGGAATACTAGCAGAAGATTATTTTAATGGGAAATCATCACTTGATTTGCCTGAAAATGAAAATCTTGGAACGATTTGGTTTTGGAATGATGAAGAAGGATTAAAATATGAACGTGTGCCGCGTGGAGCTTATGACGAGCTCATGACCATGAGATATTGCGAGTATGCTGTAAAATTAAATCCCAATATGGGTGATATCGTTTCACTTTGGCTTTCTGCGTTTTTCCGATTGGAAGCTCAAGGTTTCAGTCAACCAGACTATTTTATAGATAATCATGCAAATGCAGAAACTTATGCATTGACAGCTGGCCCTGAACATTTACATCGAGTTCTAGCTAGGGCGTTGGATGTTTCAGATGTAAATGATAAATACAAACGAGATGTTGCTCTCGCAGCTATAAAAGTATTACAAAGAAATTCTGGTCAGCAGTCGCTATTGTATGTTTTAGGTGCATATCAACCTTTGATTGAAGCGTTACGTTACCCTGATAGGGAAGTTCGTTACAGTGCGGCTATTGCATTAGCAAGATCCCTTCCAAAAAAGAATTTCGAGCATAGTGAATTAGTCATGCCGCTTTTGGCGGAAACACTCACACAAAATGGTAAAAGAAATGTCATTATTGTTGACTCTAATTCGCAAAGCAGAAATGATTTAATTGCTAAATTGTCAGACACTGGTTCTTACGGAGAAATTGTGTCAGCTGACACTTTCTCAATAGCGAATCAAAAATCAAGAAATTTGACTAGAGTTGACCTGATTCTGTATAAGGAGAACCCTAAGCGTCCGGATTTAATTGGAACAGATGTTGATATTATTAAAGATGATTATCGACTGGCATTTTGCCCATTGATTTTAGTCGCTGAACCAGGCCGCCTTTCAGAATTGAATAAAATTGTTTCTAACAATCCATTCGCTTATATTGGCGTACCTGGTATGTCAGCTCAAAAGATAAGTGCGGTTGAAACAGAAATATTAGCAAAAAATAACGCTGTTTTGTTTGATCAAAGCATGGCGGATTCATATGCGGAATTAGCTATTGATTCAATTCAATTATTAGCGTTGTCTGGAAATAGGGTACTATCGCCAAGCCAGATTGAGCCTTCGGTTTTGGTGTCTGCTTATGATAGTCGTAAGAAAATTCAAGATCATACAATTCAAATCTTATCCCGTCTCGACTCGCTAGATTCGCAGCGTATGTTAGCAAAATTATCTTTAGATACAGATTTGGATTTACTAACAAGGATTGATGCTTTAAAAAGTCTAGCGACATCTGCCAAAGCTCATGGCAATCTATTACTTTCAGAGCAAATCAATAGTTTGATTGTTATTGTGACTTCGCAAGATCAAGATGTGTCATTAAGAAATCATGCAGCTGAAGCTTATGGTGCTTTAAACCTACCTAGTGTAGAAATTAGCCATTTGATTAATGCTCAAACGATTGATGAGCTATAATCTTAGCTGATTTTCTTGTAAGGATTAAGCCTGAGGAGATGGTGTCGCTTCAGTGCTAGCAAGTTCATTCGGTTCATCACGGGTTTCCATTTCCTGTTGGACGTTAAACGCTTTAATGAGTTGAGTTCGTTTTGAAGCAAGAGATGACAGTAAAATTAATCCCCCGGCGAACGCTGCCATGAATGAAACAATAATAATAAACATTTCCATTTTCATTTTCCTTTAAAATAAGCAGGGTGTTGTATTCTGATATTTGTCTATCGGAAATGGATGATAGGGGAAATAAATTTCTATTAAATCTCACTTTATGCGGACCTGGGTTTTATTTATAAGAAAGTAAGGCCGTATAACCGCCGTCAGAGCAAAAGTTATAAGGACCTATGCCTGTCTTGGTCTGAGTTTCAGTGTCCGGTAATATGATATTGGGCATGATTTGATGTTGTTGTTCTAATGTTAAATCAGAGTGATTCTCAAGGAATGTTTCAATCATTTTCGAATTTTCTATCGATTCAATACTACAAGTACTATACAAGATTTTCCCTTCAGGCTTGAGAAGGTGCAACGAATTTTCTAATAATTCACGTTGTGTTCTCGTGACTTCTTTAATGTGATTTGGTTTTAGTCGATGCCTCAATTCTACTCGTTTGGATAGGACGCCAGTATTACTGCATGGAGCATCGATCAATATCCTATCAAACAGATTGCTTGAATCATAATAATCGCTTAATTGATCTAGATGGCATGTCTTAACAATTTCAATCCCTAATCGATGGCAATTATCATTAATTCGATTTAGCCGTTTGTGATTTATATCACAGGCTATAATTTCACCTTGATTATTCATTAATTCTGCCAGATGTGTCGTTTTTCCGCCAGGTGCAGCACATAAATCTAATACCCGTAAACCTCTTTGGGCATTTAAAATTGGGGCGACTGCTTGAGCCGCTATATCTTGAATGGTGAAATAACCTTCATTAAACCCTGGTAATGATTCAGGCGAGATCGAACTATATATTTGAATCGTTTGATTAAAGCATTTGTAATCAATATTGATTTCATCAAACAATAGGGACAATTTTTCTGGAGTGCATTTTAGGGTATTAACACGACAGGTTAATGGTGGCCTAGCGTTATTAGCTTTACATAAATTAATAACGTTTTCTGGGGAAAACGACTTTAGCCATCGTTCAATGAGCCAAATCGGATGAGAATAGGACAGATGGATGTATTTAGCGAGTTGTTTTTTGGGATCAGCAAAAACAGCTTCTTTAAAAATAATACATTTATTATTATTTGTATAGAGGCTATTTCGACTCATCGGTGATTCCGCTTGCGTAACAACTTGTTCTATGTTTCGTTGGATTGCTCTCAATATTGCGTTAACAAAACCATCTGTTCCTTTGAGTTTTACGCATTTTGCTTGGTTGACGGCTTCATCTATTGCTGCAAAATCTGGAATAGATTCGAGGAATAGCATTTGATATAAGCCGACCCTGAGTATATTCAATATGTTTTGATTGATTTTACGAAGTGGGCGATTGCATTTCTGAGAAATCAAATGATCTAAAGTAATAATCTGCCTGCAGGTGCCATACGCTAGTTCTGTAGCCAGCCCTTTATCTTTTGAAATGATCGTTGATCGGTTTAAAAGCTCAGAGAGGATATCTTGTATATAATTCCCTGTTTTTTGGTTGGTGATGAGACAATTGACCGCAATATTTCTGGCATTGCTATTGTCAAGATCGTTTCCTTTCATTGACATAAAGATCTAACCATCCAAAAATGAATTATCTTGTGTGAGGTGCCAACCATTCATCAAATCTTCAAAATTCATTAATTTACCGTTATCGGGTTTAACTTCAAGAAGTTTGATCGCACCATCTTTACAGGCTACGCTCATATTTGGATAAAATGATCCTGGTTGGATGGGGGTTTGATCTGAAATGATTTCCGACATATCAACGATTTCGGCCCTGGAGATCATAAGGCGCTTTTTCTTGTTACCGTGCATGATGTAACAGTAAGCACCAGGCCAGGACCACATGCCTAAAATATGGCGATGAACTTCTTCTGCTGGTAGAGACCAATTGATCGCACCATCAGATTTTTTAAGTTTAGGTGCCCGTGTTGCTTGTTCGTCATTTTGCTTTTCTGGCAGATCACCTGATTGTATTCGCTGGAGTACTTTTTTTATAAGTTCTGGGCCAAAACTGGAAAGGCGATCATGTAATTCATGTGCGGTTTCATTTGGTAAAATTTCTGATTCATATTTTCCCCAAATGGCGCCAGCGTCCCATATCTCATTTAATTCGATAACGGTAATACCTGTTACTTTGTCACCATTTAGAATCGCCCAGTTGATTGGAGCAGCTCCTCGGTATTTGGGTAATAATGATGAATGTAAATTGATCGTTTTGCAGTTTGGGGTGGATAGGATTTCTGGACCAATTTTTTGCCCAAAAGCGATTACGAGAATAATCTCAGGCTTAAAATTGTGAATCATATTAATGTAATCGGGCGTGTTTATATTATCTGTTTCCTGGCAATTCAATCCTAAATTATTCGAAAGCTTGGCAATAGGGGTTTGAATAATTTTTCTGCCACGGCCAGCAGGTCGTGCCGGTTGAGTTACAACCAGTGGGATCTCATGTCCCGATTTAACGAGGCTCTCAAGAGTTTCACAGCCAAATGCACCACTGCCCAGAAATATTATTCTCATGTTCAATCAGCTTGATGTTAAGAAGTTAAGGGATTAAGGCAATAATGATGATCCCATGAGGTAGCGATCGCATTCTCTGGCAGCCTCTCGTCCTTCATTGATGGCCCAAACGATGAGTGACTGACCTCTTCGGCAATCGCCAGCAGCAAAAACGCCATCAATACCTGTCGTGTATTTATGGTATTCCGCTTTAAAGTTAGAGCGATCATCTAGTTCCAGGTTGAGATCTTTAGCGATCATTGCTTCAGGGCCTAAGAAACCCATAGCTAATAGAACCAGGTCCGCTTTATAAATTTTATCCGTGCCAGGAATCTCTTTAGGACTGAATCGGCCATTTTCATCTTTAACCCATTCAATTTTGACGGTGTGTAATTCTTTGATATTTCCTTTTCCATCATCGACAAATTCTTTGGTCATCATGCAGTATCGTCGAGGATCTTGGCCAAAGTATTCGGCGGCTTCTTCCTGGCCATAATCCATCATGTAGACTTTGGGCCATTGTGGCCATGGGTTATCGTCAGCTCGCTCTTGGGGAGGTTGTGGCATGATTTCAAACTGAGTCACATTTTTGCATCCATGACGCATAGATGTACCAACGCAGTCAGTGCCTGTGTCGCCACCACCAATAACAATAACTTCTTTGTCCTTAGCGCTGATGTAATTACCATCTTCAAGATTTGAATCCATCAAACTTTTGGTATTTTTCAAAAGAAATTCCATAGCGAAATGAATCCCATTCAATTCTCTTCCTTTGGCTGGAAGATCTCTAGGTACGGTAGCGCCGGTTGCCAGAATAACAGCATCAAAATCATTTGTCAGTTGTTTTGCAGTAATGTCTTTGCCGATTTCGGTATTTGTTTTAAATTCGATTCCTTCTTCAGTCAGAAGATCTACGCGGCGTTGAACAATCGTTTTATCGAGTTTCATATTGGGAATGCCATACATCAGTAGGCCGCCAATACGATCATCACGCTCGAAAACTGTGACATTGTGGCCAGCCTTGTTGAGCTGAGCCGCTGCAGCTAGGCCGGCAGGACCAGATCCAACAATTGCCACCTTTTTGCCGGTGCGTTTAATTGGAGGTTGCGCCGTTACCCAACCTTCAGCAAATCCGTGATCAATAATTGATACTTCGATGTTTTTGATTGTGACTGCTGGCTCATTAATTCCCAGTACGCAAGACCCTTCACAAGGTGCAGGGCAAACGCGGCCGGTAAATTCAGGGAAATTATTAGTTTTGTGAAGTCGATCAAGGGCTTCTTTCCATTGGCCTCGATAAACTAAATCATTCCATTCAGGAATTAGATTATTGATGGGGCAGCCCGTTGCCATTCCGGCAACCATTTTTCCTGTATGGCAAAATGGGATCCCGCAATCCATACAGCGAGCGCCTTGGTCTTTTAAAAGAGCTTCATCGGTATGACCGTGAAATTCGTTCCAGTCTTTAATACGATCTTTCGCGCTACGATCTTTAGGAAGTTCTCTTTTGTGTAGTTTAAAACCTGTTGGATTACCCATTACTCACCTCCTGGCCATCATGTACGGGGGTATCATCTTCTTCCGAATGATCCATTCGTTCTGCCAGGACTCGTTTGTAATCGATTGGCATGACTTTGATAAAATGTTTCAGCTCAGTATCCCAACTTGACAAGATCGTTTGGGCAACCGTTGAGCCAGTAAACTGTAAATGTTGTTCAATTAAATTGCGAAGCTCCTCAATATCCATTGCATCTTCGAGTTCTTCTAATTCAACCGTTGCCGTGTTGCATTTTGGTTTAAATTCGTTTTTGGGATCGTAGATATATGCGATCCCGCCAGACATTCCAGCTGCGAAATTGCGACCCGTTGGCCCGAGAATAACTGTTCGGCCACCTGTCATGTATTCGCAACCATGATCGCCAACGCCTTCAACAACCGTGTTGGCACCTGAATTTCTTACACAAAAACGCTCTGCCGCTATGCCGCGGAAAAAGGCTTGGCCTCCTGTCGCACCATATAAAGCGACGTTACCAATGAGAATGTTTTCTTCAGGTGAATAAGTTGCATTTTTCGGTGGATAAATAATGATTCTGCCACCAGACAATCCTTTGCCAACATAGTCATTTGCATCACCTTCTAATTCGAATGTGATACCAGATACCATCCAGGCACCTAAGCTTTGTCCCGCAGAACCATTGAATTTGACATAAATCGTGTCATCATTCGGTAAACCATGTTCTCCCCATTTTTTGGAGACTTCATGACTAAGCGTTGTGCCTGTTGCTCGGTCTGTATTGACAATAGGCATATCAAGTTTAACTTTTTCAGCAGCTTGTATTGCAGGCTGACATTTTTCAATGAGTTTATTATCGATCACAACATCTAAGCCATGATCCTGCGTTGTTGTGCAATAAACATCCACATTCTCATGAGGCTTTTTAGCGGGCGTTAAAATCATCGATAAGTCTAAGCCATCAGATTTGAAGTGTTTGATAGCTTTATTGACATCGAGTGCATCGCTGCGACCTACCATTTCATTGACCGTTCTGAAACCAAGTTCTGCCATGATTTGACGGCATTCTTCAGCTACCATGAAAAAGAAATTCACGACATGTTCAGGGGCGCCAGAGAATTTTTCACGCAGTTCTGGGTCTTGGGTTGCGATGCCGACAGGGCATGTGTTTAGATGGCATTTACGCATCATTATGCAACCCATCGTAATCAGAGGAGCCGTTGAAAAACCAATTTCTTCTGCGCCTAGTAAGAAACCGATGGCAACATCACGGCCTGTTTTCATTTGGCCATCTGTTTGCAAGACAACACGGCTTCGTAGATCATTTAAGACCAATGTTTGATGGGTTTCTGCGATACCTAATTCCCAAGGAAGTCCCGCATGCTTAATGGAAGTTAATGGAGAAGCTCCCGTTCCACCATCATGTCCGGAAATCAATATGTGATCAGCGTGTCCTTTAGCTACACCAGAAGCAATGGTGCCTACACCAACTTCTGATACCAGTTTGACACTGACGCGGGCTGAAGGATTTGAATTTTTTAAATCAAAGATTAATTGCGCCAGATCTTCAATGGAATAAATATCATGGTGAGGTGGAGGGCTAATGAGTCCGACACCAGGGGTTGAATATCTGGTTTTTGCAATTATTTCATTTACTTTATGGCCAGGTAATTCGCCACCTTCGCCAGGTTTTGCACCTTGTGAAATTTTAATTTGCAATTCATCTGCGTTGGTTAAATACCAGCTTGTTACGCCGAAACGGCCTGAGGCAATCTGCTTGATAGCAGATCGTTTTGTATCACCATTGGGCATTGGATTGAAGCGGGTTGGATCTTCGCCACCTTCGCCGGTATTACTTTTGCCACCTAGTCGATTCATCGCTATAGCAAGTGTTTCGTGTGCTTCTGCGGAAATAGAACCGTAGCTCATGGCACCTGTGCAAAATCGCTTAACAATTTCTTTGGCAGATTCCACTTCATCCAGAGGTACAGGGCCACTGGCGATTGGTTTGAATTCCATTAGGCCACGAAGAGTTAAAGATTCACGAGATTCTTCGTTAACCAAATCTTTATATTGATTGTAAGCTTCGACACTATTCATGCGAGCGGAAGCTTGCAGTGCAGCAATACTTTCAGGGTGCCATGCGTGGCGTTCACCTTTGGCACGCCAGTGAAATTGTCCTGAGTTGGGTAATTGTTGTACTTTTTCTGTTTCTGTTCGTTTTGGGTATCCCAGCTCATGGCGGCGAATAGCTTCCTTGGCCAGTATGTCGAAATTGACGCCTTGGATTCGGCTTGCTGTATTTACAAAACAAAGATCAATGACTTCGTCGGCAAGACCAATCGCTTCAAATATTTGAGCACCTTTGTAACTTTGTAAAGTCGATATACCCATTTTTGCCATAACTTTGAGCATGCCTTTAGCCACGGCGGTTTTGTAGGACTTAACGATTTTTTCATCTGTCCAGGAATCATCTAGCGATCCATCCGCTAAGCATTGCCAGAGGCATTCAAAGGCTGCGTATGGGTTAATCGCATCCACACCATAGCCGACTAGCATGCAATGTTGATGTACTTCTCTTGCTTCGCCTGTTTCGAGAACGATTCCAATTCGTGTTCGTTTGACTTGTCGAATTAAATGATGGTGAACACCACCGCTCACTAGAAGTGATGGGATAGGCACTCGATCTGGTCCAATATTCCGATCCGATAGTACGACGATGCTATAGCCATCATCGATGGCTTTTTCGGCTTCCTTGCATACACGTTTAATCGCTGTTACCATGCCTTCAGAGCCTTCGTTGATGTCCCAGGTAATGTCGATTGTTTTGGATTTCCAGCCGCGAGTATCCATATGCTTGATCGCGGCAAGTTCTTCATTACTTAGTATGGGGTGCTGCACCAATAAGCGATGAGCATGTTTTTCATCAGGAACCAAGAGGTTGCCTTCTGGGCCAATATAGGCTTCCAGCGACATGATGATTTCTTCGCGAATTGAGTCAATAGCCGGGTTTGTCACCTGGGCGAATAACTGTTTGAAGTAATCATAAATCAATCGAGGTTGATCTGATAAGCACGCAAGTGCGGCGTCGTTACCCATAGAGCCGATAGGGTCTTTCTTGACCTGGATCATAGGGATCAACATAAATTGAATCGTTTCCGTGGTATAGCCAAAAGCACGCAATCGTTCAACGAGCGTTTCCGGGTAAAACCCATGAGGTTCTTTACCAGGTTCTAATTCTTCAAGAAGAATACTTTGGTCGGCTAACCATTTACCATATGGTTGTTTGGTCGAGAAAGTATGTTTCAATTCCTCGTCATCAATGATGCGACCTTCTTCGAAATCAACCAGGAACATTTTGCCAGGTTGAAGACGACCTTTGGTTTTTACTTGATCAGGCTCAACATCCAAGACGCCCACTTCACTGGCCATGATAACACGGTCATCGTGAGTGATGTAATAGCGACTTGGGCGTAAACCATTTCGATCTAATAATGCACCAATATAGTGTCCATCAGTAAATGCAATGGAGGCCGGGCCATCCCATGGTTCCATCAAGCATGATTGATATTTGTAAAAATCCCTTTTTTCCTGCGACATCTGTTCATGGTTTTGCCAGGCCTCAGGGACCATCATCATGACAGCTTCTTGCAGTGTGCGACCTGTCATAAGTAAAAATTCCAGAACGTTATCAAATGTTCCGGAGTCACTGCAATCTTCTGCAACGACAGGGAATACTTTGTCAAGATCATCACCAAAAAGATCTGATTCTAAAACACCTTGGCGAGCATGCATCCAGTTCATGTTGCCGCGAAGTGTGTTGATTTCACCATTATGACTCATGAAACGGCAAGGTTGGGCGCGATCCCAGCTTGGGAATGTGTTGGTGGAAAAACGAGAGTGGACCATAGCTAAATGGCTGACATAGTCTTTATCACGTAAATCTGAATAATAAGGCAATACCTGTTCAGCGGTTAATTGTCCTTTGTAAATAATGACTTTGGTCGACATGCTGCAAACATAAAACATTTTAGCTTGCGACATATCTTTAGAGCGAAGCCTGTTGGCTGCTTGCTTGTGTGTGATATATAATTTACGGTCAAGCGCATCTTGGTCTAGGTCTGATCCCGCTCCAATAAAAACTTGATGGACAGATGGCTCCGCAGCCAATGCGGTAGGGCCAATATCAGCTTTTTTTGAATCGGTAGGGACTTTACGCCATCCAATTAATTTGAGGCCAACCTCTTCAATGCATTTGTTAGTTTCTTCGATGCAAATTTTTTGTTGTTGAGGATCAGAAGGCAAAAAGATCATTCCGACGCCATATGAGCCTTTTTCTGGAAGGTCTATCTTGTGCTCGTCTTTCATGGCCTTGCTGAAAAACTCGTGCGGAATCGCGGTCATCATGCCAGCGCCATCACCAGTATTCGGTTCACAGCCGCAAGCGCCACGGTGGGTCATGCGTTTCAGAATGATGTCTGCGTCCAGGACGATCTGGTGTGAGGTTTTGCCTTTGATATGGGCAACAAAGCCCACACCGCAGCTATCCTTCTCGTATAAAGGGTCATACAACCCGCTTGGGGATGGAAATCCTGCCATGGGGGGCTGTTTGTCATCTTGCTTGTTTTGCCAATGTATCATGCTATTCAATTCATTAATACGGGGTTAAGTAAACATAAATAAAGCGTCGTAAGTCTTTATTTTACCGTTCAATATATTCACAAACACATAAATATAATGGATTTATGTATCGATGTCAAGGGGCTAATCCCTGGTGGGAAGATCGCAATAAGCAACCTATCTTAACACGAGATGCTGGCTAAATCCAAGGTGTTTTAAGGTGAAATATTTGGTTCAACTAAATAAAACAATTGCAAGAAAGCCTATGGTATAGGCCATTGTGATAAACCAAAAAATGGCTCGAAAAGGCTGTTTTTGAGTTTTATGTCGATAAATATATTGGCCAAGAAGGCTCCCTGGTATACCACCAGCTATTGCGAAGGCAAGCAATTTTTTTTCAGGGATTCGATGTTGGCTATTACTAGTCGCTTTGTATTTATCCCAACCATAGTAAACGAATGCAATAAAATTAACACAGATAAGATAGGCGTAAACATACCAACCTTTATTCACCATGAAATAAGATAAGCAAATAGTGAATATCATCAAAATGATAGGTAATACGAAAAATCGAATCATTGTTAAATCTTTATTTGAAAATAAAAAAAGAGCGGAGCTGGCATCACTGCCAAGCTCACGCTCTTTTATGTTTAATTTAAATCGAGCATGTCGACTTAAGTTGCTAACTAAAATGATTAGCAATCGTAGTACATGTGGAATTCATGTGGGTGCGGACGTAAAGAAAGAGGTTTGATTTCTTCTTCGCGTTTCCATTCGATCCATGCATTGATCATGTCATCTGAGAATACGTTACCCGCTTTTAGGAAGTCATTGTCTGCTTCAAGAGCATCAATAGCTTCTGGTAGGTTACCTGGGGTATGGTTGTATTTTGCTAATTCCTCAGGGCTCAAGTCATAAATATCTTTTTCAAGAGCTTCGCCTGGATCAATTTTGTTTTGGATACCATCCATCACAGCCATGAGCATTGCCGCCCATGCAACGTAACCGTTTGCTGAAGGATCAGGGCAACGGAATTCAAACCGTTTTGCTTTAGGATTGTCTGAGTACATTGGAATACGAACAGCAGCTGAACGGTTACGAGCAGACATAACCAAGTTCACTGGAGCTTCGAAACCAGGAACCAGACGGTGGTATGAGTTTGCTGTAGGAGCAGCAAAAGCTAAAACAGCATTTGCGTGCTTCAACAATCCACCAATCGCATGTAAGCACATTTCGCTGACGCCAGCATATTTGTCACCAGCAAAAAGTGGGGTGTCGCCTTTCCATAAAGAAAGGTGAGTGTGCATACCACTACCATTGTCATCAAAGATTGGTTTTGGCATGAAAGTTACAGTTTTACCGTTTTGCATGGCTACGTTTTTGATGATGTATTTGAACCACATGTATTGGTCAGCCATTTTCATCAAGTCAGCAAATTCCATATCGATTTCCGCTTGACCACCAGTTGCAACTTCATGGTGGTGAGCTTCGATAACGATACCAACGCCTTGTAATGCTTCTACCATTTCAGCACGAAGATCGCCATAGGTATCAGTTGGGCTGACAGGGAAGTAACCACCTTTGAAACCTGGTTTATGACCTAAGTTTGGTTCTTCGAAACGGCCGCTGTTCCAGGCACCTTCAACAGAATCGATTTCGTAGAAACCTCTGTGTTGGTTTTGTTCGTAACGAACTTCGTCAAAGATAAAGAATTCTGGTTCAGGACCAATATAGCAGGTATCTGCAATACCAGAATCTTTCATGTATTTTACACTTTTGCGAGCGATGTTACGTGGATCGCGATCATAGTTTTCGCGAGTGATAGGGTCAACAACGTCCGCTAAAACACTGACGGTTGGTTTTGCAAAAACAGGATCAATCTTTGCGGTTGATGGATCAGGGATTGCCAGCATGTCTGATGCTTGAATGCCTTTCCAGCCACGAATAGATGAGCCGTCAAAACCGACGCCATTTTCAAATGTTCCTTCGCTCCAGGTATCGATAGGGTAGGAACAGTGTTGCCAGGTACCCAGCAAATCACAAAATTTCAGGTCTACCATTTTTGCGCCATTTTTTTTCGCAAAATCAAAAAACTCTTTAGGGGTCATAATAACCATGCTCCTTAAAATTAAAAAAGTTTATAGGATGTTTATATTACTACTGGGTACTATATCGATACCCTTACTTTTCATATGAGATCAAACTTGCGTCCCGACAAAATTGTAAAAGGGGGGCTCGTTTGGGTGGCATCCTTGCACAAATACTGTGAAAAACCTATTTTGCAGGATCACTGGTCTGTGTCCAGAAAATTCCAGTGGATCTGGCAAAATTTTGAATGTCTATTGAAATAGTGGTGAATTTCGCCAGTTAACACTGACGAAACCCACCTGATTATATAAATTACTCTTATTTTGTTGGCTTTAGCCGATAGCGACTGAGCCTTTTTCTCCTGTTCGAATTCGAATGCATTCATCCATATTCATGACAAAAATTTTGCCGTCACCAATATGGTCTGTTTTTGCGGAGCCGCAAATTGCTTCAATCGCAGGCTCTACGAATTCTTCATTCAAAGCGATATCTAATTTTACTTTTTTCAGTAACCGTCCGACTTCTTTGTGGCCCCGATAAACTTCGGCTTGCCCTTTTTGTCGGCCATGTCCCATAACTTGGGTGACAGTTACCATATGAATACCTTTTTCTTCTAAGGCATCCATAACTTCATTAAGACGATCTGGTTGTATAACAGCTACGATATATTTCATGGGAGAGGTCTCCTTTAATCCATAATGGTGTATGCGGTTTCCGCATGTTCAGTTAAATCTAGTCCAACGCGTTCATCTTGTTCAGATGCTTTTAAGCCGATGGTTGCATCAACTATTTTGAGTAAGACAAACGAGACGATACCAGAATAAATTAAAGTATAAATTACAGCTTTTAATTGAATGATTAGCTGATTGGGATCATTTTCTGTTCTGAAAAGTAATCCGTTGGCATCATTACCGGGAACTGTTGCGGTGGCAAATATACCTGCCGCAATGGCTCCCCAGATACCTGCAACACCATGTACACCAAACACGTCTAATGAATCATCATAACCAAGTTTTTCTTTAAAGAAAGCAACAGCAATATATGCAAATATACTTGCACCTATGCCAACGCCGATTGCACCCATTGCGTCAACAGATCCAGCAGCAGGCGTGATAGCTACAAGGCCTGCGACAGCTCCTGTGATAATACCTAAAACAGTCGGTTTACCTCTAAACCATTCGATGATAGCCCAGGTAAAACCTGCGGCCGCCGTTGCGACATGAGTCACGACAAAAGCGTTTACTGCAGATTCATTTGCTGCGACTGCACTACCTGCATTAAATCCAAACCAGCCAAACCAGAGCAAGCCAGCCCCGAGAACAGCAAAAGGCAGATTGTGTGGCGGAGAGATTTTTTCAGGATAACCTTGTCGTTTGCCTAATACGAAAGCAGCCATAAGAGCAGCGATACCCGCATTAATATGGACGACTGTACCACCGGCAAAATCTAATGCACCATCATTTCCCAGGCCAAAAAAGCCTTCAGCTCCACCCCATACCCAATGGCATACAGGGCAGTATACTAATAGTAACCATATGGCTGAGAATACACAGAAACCTGCAAATTTCATTCTTTCAGCAAATGCTCCCAATATAAGTGCAGGTGTGATAATTGCAAACATACCTTGAAAAACCATGAATAGTTGATCAGGAATACCTTCTACCATACCGCCGACACGGTGTCCTTCAACACCTCTTAAAAACAAATACTTAAGGTCGCCGATAAATCCGCCAGCAACATTATCGCCAAAGGCTAGCGAATAGCCAACAACAACCCAAAGTAATGTCATTAAGCACATGCACATAAAACATTGCATGAGTACTGACAGGACATTTTTGCGGCGAACTAAACCACCGTAGAAAAACGCCAACCCTGGTGTCATTAATAGTACCAATGCTGATGCCATGAGCATCCAAGCCGTGTGACCTGTGTCGATGCCAGCTGGTTCATCTGCAGCTAGCAGTGGGGAGCTTATGCCATACGACATAAAAAGAAATGCGCACAATCCAATCCATACCCGCTTACTCTTTTTCATCTGTTTACCCTTACTCAAAACTAGAACAAATAATTAAAAAACACCTGGTGATATCTTTGCCAGATGTAAATACGCTTTATTTGGCTGCTTATCGATGCAGCAAGTCATGTGCCGGGCAAGACAGAAAAATAGAGATTACATATCCAATTGTTAGACAACAAGATATAAATTTAAGTAATTGAAGGGTAAATTATAAGCAAGATCTAATCCTACAAAATAGTAGGAAATAATAATATAAAATACAAAAGCGTAGATTGCAGCTATGGATTGCTTGTTGGTCGGTCCAACGTTGGTTATGATTAATATTAAGTTTTCAAAGAGCTTTGGGGGTGTGTCGTCTTGACACGAGAATGACTACCATTTTTATGGAATAGAATTAAAAGGATAGTCGAGGAAAAAAATAAAAGCATTCTGCAAGCTGCCAAATGGCGTCCTGCAGAATGCCTATTTATCTAACAAATTGGATTAACCAATAGCATCCTGGCCGGTTTCACCGGTACGAATACGAATGGCATCCTGAAGATCTAAAACAAGAATCTTGCCGTCACCGATTTCACCCGTTTTAGCACCGGTGATGATCGCATCGATCGTAGGTTTGACAAATTCATCACTCACAGCGATTTCGATTCGTGTTTTCTTTAGTAGATTAACTTCAATGTCAGCACCACGATATGATTCATGGTAACCCATTTGCTGTCCGCACCCTAGTGCGGTTGTTACTGACATCTTACGAATTTCTGCGGCAAATAGTGCCTGCTTAACTTCACTCAATTTCTCAGGTTGTATATATGCAATAATAAGTTTCATTTTATGTTCTCCTAATCATGTAAAGGTTAAAATTATTGGTTTGAGAAAATCTGGAAACCACCATAAGCTTCCATTCCATGTTCGCCAATATCCAAACCTTGTTTTTCTTCTTTTTCACTGACACGAAGTCCCATGACAGCTTTGATGACTAGGAATATAATCGCAGAAGAAACAACACACAATACACCATATCCGATAATACCTTTAATTTGAGCGACAATATCTTTGTCTGTACCAAAGATACCTACAGCTAATGTGCCCCAGATACCACAGGTTAAGTGGACAGAAATTGCACCGACGGGATCATCGATTTTTGCCTTATCGATCATAAGAACAGAAAAGACAACAATGATACCTGCAATAACACCAATGATGACAGATTCAGGTACGCTGACAACGTCTGCACCTGCAGTAATACCTACAAGCCCGGCTAGTGAGCCATTTAACATCATCGTCAGGTCAGGTTTTTTCTGGACAACCCAAGAAGTTACCATTGCACCAGCAATACCGCCGGCAGCAGCTAAACAGGTTGTTACTAATACAAATGATGTTCCAGCAGGGTCACCACTTAATACTGATCCGCCGTTGAAACCAAACCAGCCTAACCATAGTAAGAATACACCAATTGTTGCTAATGGCAAGTTATGACCAGGAATTGCGTTAATTTTACCGTTGGTATATTTGCCCAATCGTGGACCTAAAATGATCGCACCCATAAGGGCTGCCCATCCACCACAAGAGTGAACAATGGATGAACCCGCAAAATCATGGAATCCTGCAGCAGATAACCATCCGCCACCCCATTGCCAGCTACCACCGATAGGATAAACAATGGCAACATATATCGCTGAGAAAACAATGAAGCTTCCTAGCTTGATGCGTTCAGCAACAGCACCAGAGACAATTGTAGCCGCCGTGGCAGCAAACATGGCTTGGAATAGGAAGTCTGTCCAGTAGGTGTAGCCACCGCTCGCATAATCCGGGGTTAAACCATTTTCTGGTAGAGGTAATCCAAATCCAGCAAAGCCAACCCAGCCATTAAAATCACCCGGGTACATTAAATTAAAACCACAAATCCAATAGGTTAAAATACCAATTGAAATAATAGCGGTATTTTTTGCTAAAATATTAACTGTATTTTTAGCACGGGTTAAACCACTTTCGAGTGTTGCAAACCCTAAGTGCATAGCAAATACTAAAAACGTAGAGACCATCATCCAAATGTTATTAGCTGTAAATAACGCTGGGCTAAAAGCCTCTGCTGCAGCTTCAACCGCTTCGGCTGCTGCTGCGATTTCATCTTCTGCGAATAGCGAATTGGCTGTTCCGCTGATCAACAGTGTTGGGATAAGTATTTTTTTTAATACTTTTTTCATAGTAAAAAATCCTTCCGTAAAATTAAATCGTTACCCATTACTCTTGGGGAGTTTCTAGAAACTAAAAGAAGTGCTAACGCCACCCCAGAATTCATCTTCTGTGTTAACGCTGCTGTCCATTGATACTTGATATGTGGCAAATGGTGACAGGCTGACAGATCCGACTTCCATGCTGGTTGATGCCGTAAAGGTCATGTGGCTCCAGTCGTGATCCGCTCCAAATAGTCCACCATTGTAGTTGATGTCAGCAGCTAAACTTAGACCGATAGTATCAGATACGCTCACATCACCAGAAAGACCAACTGAAATATAATCACCGTCGACGTCAAAGCCAACACTTTCATTCGTGTACAATTTGCCATAATAAATGCTCGGGGAAATAGATCCACCTAAGATGTTAGGCATGCTTAAGCCGACACCAACTTCTTCAGTATCTGGTGTGGTCGCGCTACCAACTTTATAAAAATCATAGTAAATGTAATTAAAGCTAACATCAGTATGTAACGTTTCGCCTTCCATCACGGTTGTGCCATACGCTACGGTGTAATCTAATTCTGATAATGCTTCACTACCGCTTCCTAAGGGAACGGCTGCCCACACATTTAAACTAAATCCAGCACCTAAGGTGAAATCTACGCTTGGCATATATGCGCTATTTTCACCGAAAATGTCATAACCACGCCAAACATACTTACTGGAGTAGGTATTGTCGATGGCGACCTGGGCTTGGCAGTTTTGACTAGCTGCTGTTAACGTTATTAACAAGGTTGTTACAATAATACCTGCTCTTTTCACATGTTTACGACATGACTTAAACACTTTTGGTACTCCTTATCTCTTACAATTTACAATAATTACCTTACTCTAACGGGTTATTCTGCAGGGTACGTTCCCTACTAGCTAAAATGACTATTTATCTACACCGGTGTTTATAATAGTCATAGTTTTATTAGCATATGATGTGCCAAAACGAGAAGTAAATTATAGGACTTGTTGTAAGTGATTGATTATTAAGAGGATAATGAATATATTTTCTTTGTTGCCAATATGTCCACTTGGCAATATCCTACATAATTGTAGGGCATCTAGGGCTGAGTTACGGAAATGTAGGAGTCTTTAAAGCGTTTGGGGTCAATTCCGTGCTTTTTGACCCTGAGTCCCATGAGTCGTTCAGTTAGGCCGAGTGATTTGGCAGCCTTTGCCTGGTTGCCTCTGGCGGACTTTAAAGCATCCAAAATTAATTCGCGTTCCATATTATCAAGGGTTGACTGGAGCGTACCTGAATGCTTTGTGCCGCTTGCTTCTGCTGTTTGCAATGTGGGGGGTAAATGATGTCCATGGAGCACTTCATCCTCTGAGAGAAGTACGGCACGTTCAATACAGTTTTCTAATTCACGAACATTGCCTGGCCAGTGATAGCTCATAAGCATATCAATCGCAGGGGTAGAAATACGTACTACTTTCTTGCTGTTTGATTTGCTATATTTTTCAATAAAATGATTAGACAGCAGCAGGATGTCATTTTTGCGTTCTTTTAAGTCAGGCATGTGGATGGGAAAGACGTTTAATCGATAGTACAAATCTTCCCTAAAACTTCCATCGCTAATCATCACTTCAAGATCACGATTTGTTGCAGCGATGATTCGAACATCTGATTTTATGGTTTCGGTGCCACCTACACGTTCAAATTCTTTTTCCTGAAGTACGCGAAGCAGTTTAACTTGGGTTGAAGCTGAGAAATCACCCACTTCGTCCAGGAAAATGGTGCCGCCGTTTGCCATTTCAAATCGGCCTTTACGCATGTTTAATGCACCTGTAAAGGCACCTTTCTCGTGGCCAAACAGCTCGCTTTCTATGATCGTGTCTGGCAGGGCGGCACAGTTAACTTTGACGAATTGATTGTTTGATCTTAAGCTGTTGTAATGAATAGCACTGGCTACGAGTTCTTTGCCGGTTCCGCTTGCGCCGCGTATCAAGACGCTTGCGTTGCTTTTAGCTACCTGAGCAATCATGTCATAGACTGACTGCATGGGCTTAGATTTACCAATTATATTTGTTGGTTGAAATCGATCTTTTAATTGTTCCTGAAGTCGTGTGTTTTCTTCAAGCAGTTTCTTTTGCGCTTCATTGGCTGTTTGTCGTAAACTCACCGCCTGGGATATCATTGATGCAATAATTGACAATAGGCGAATGTCCTCTTCAAATGAAATACGAACAGAAAATAAATTATCGACACTCAATGCGCCGATAACCTCGTTGCCCAGCTTGATTGGTACGCATAAAAATGAAATATCTTTTTTGCGTAATTTTTTACGAGCACCCGTTTTGTTTAGGAATTCTGGTTCTTCTGATATCCGGGGTACCACCATGGGACGACCCGACTGAATCACCTTCCCTGTGACACCTTCACCTTGTTGGTATATGCCTTTCTCTTGTTGGCTTTTTGATAAGCCATGAGCTGCTTCGATCGAAATTTCGCCTGTTTCTCTGTTCAGCAGGGTTAAGGTGCCATGAGTCATCCCCATATTATCAGCGAGTGATTTTAAAACCGAGCCTACAACATCGCGTAGATCTATGCTTTGGTCTAATAAACGGCTGATGTCAAAAAGTAATGAAAGTTCTTTAATTTCACGTTTAACCTGGGGGGCTTTCGTTCTTGGCATGTCTTGTCCTATTCTTACCATTTGGTAGGGAGGTCAATAAGTTACGGTATCGTATTGCACTTATTGATAAGCTACCATAATGTAGATGTGCAATTCAACCCCTTTTCTAAAAAAATATGCAAAAAAACAGAGAGATGATGCTATGGGCGGAAATAGGATAGTTGATTTATGCCATACCTTTGCGATATTTCATTATCGGCTTGAGACAATTGCTCTCTTGGTAAAACGATAACGGGATTGTCATTTTCAAATTCAAACGTGATGAAATCCGACTCTTTGTTGAGCGAGATCGCTTTTGGCAAATCGTCGAGTGAACGAATACTCATTCCATTAATCGATTTTAACACTACCTGCCTAAGTTTATGATATCCCAAATTAATTTGAGCAGGGATCACATAACTTAATATTACAATTTCCTTACGATCCTTAGTTGGATTGAATGCCATTTTTTTATAGTATTGATAAAGATACGGCGAAACTCGGCTACTTTCATCTTCGCCCCAAACATTGATATAGGGTCGTGTTAGAGTTTGGAACATAAGTCCACCCAGAATCATATATTCGGGGCGTTGATTATATTGATGAAATGGTATAGCCATGTCAGTTTGATTAAGAGTCTCTGTCATGATGTGAAGTTCAATGATATTGTTATTCCTCCATACTTTTATTGGGATAGAGATATTGATTGGATTGTTTGTTATTAGGTATTCGAAACCGATTTCGCCATATTGTGAATCAATGTATCTGCCATAAGCATCTATTTTAATATTATTGATTTCAAGCAAAACATCTTCAGGTTTCAAATCCTTTGAGCCTGTTCCAGCTGAATATATTTCAGAAATATATACGCCATGGGTGGTCGATTTTGGAAGCTGTAGATGGGATCTGTGGGCAGGGTCAATGAGAGACTTGGAAGCAAAGCCTAGGCTGGCACTCCCATTAAATACTCCGTCAAGACAATCTTCCAGGAAAAGATTTATGACAGGAGCAGGTATAAGTCCGCATTCATTGTTTTCATTTGTCCAGGTTGCGAGACCGATAGGCTTATTTTTTTGGCAAAACAATTGAGATTTACCTGCTTGTCTAGACGAATTGCTTACGACATAGTTTATTTGATTGTTAAATGATAAAGCAGAGGGCTTAATCATAACATCATCAGCAATGGCTCTACCTTTAAAAGATTTTGCGTCTCGATTAAACCAGTAAAATTCGACAGGTTGCCCAACATTGAAATCTGATGAAAATGAAATCGGCTTGAAGGGGGCAGGCAGTGAAGATGGTTCACATGACAACAAGCATAGATTGTTATTGATATCGATAAATGTGATTGACACAGGAATAAATTGTGTTGATTGCTTGCATTTGATCTTAATAAAATTTGCATCAACGACACCTTGTGCTGTTGTCAGAATGGTATATTCAGAAACAGCACAGCCGTAGAATGATTTTGACTTTAACTCTTCTGTTTTCCATGGTTGGTAAACAGATTGTTTTTGAACAGCAGATTCGATATAAACGAGAGAGTCCTCAAAAGGAATTTCATCTGAAAGGAGTTGTTCAGTATTAGCGATCACTATTATCGGAAAGAGCATCGTCCAAAGTGATATTAATATATGAAATTGGTGTTTATTTTTCATTTTAAATAAGAATCGTTTTTGATCTGGTAATTGTTATTAATAATAGGATGGCGTTCTGTTGCAATTTTTGCATTGATCACTAAAGGAATTGTATGCCCAATAAATTTAAAAATATGATTGCCATCAATGGGGTGTTCTAATGCCTCAGGGATATTATTTAAATCAAGTATTTCAATGTTATTTATTGATTCTAAAGGCATGTTATGGAATGGCTTTGCGTAGGTGTTTACCTGGTCTGGTAAAATTTCTGATAAAACGGCATAGCATTTTCGGTCAGATTCATCGTTTATCGAGCTGGCATTTTGAAATAAATATTTCAAAATATGAGGCATTGTTGAGCTCCAGTTTCTGCCCCAGGTTTCTAAGTAATCACGCGATAATTTGATAAAAGTTAGTCCTGCAAAAACAACATATTCAGGTTGTGAATCATATTGACGTGAATATTCAATGACAGGGCGATTCAATAATATTTTGGCATTCTCTTGATGTTTTTTTCCGTTACGATAAAATGTAATATTTAAGTTCTCACCAATTTGTTTCTCTTCGATGACCTGCGACATGCCAATTCGCAAACCATAGATCTGTATCATGCCATCATTGTCAATGTCATAATCATCAAATTGTGTCAAAACGTCACCAGGTTGCAATAGATTGTACGCAGGCGTGTTTATCTGTGTGTTTAAAACAACAACACCTTGTTGTTCATTTGGGACTTTCAAGAATGATTTGTAGCTCGGGCTATGCAACCCAGGATAATACGAAAATCCTAGAGAACCAAAACCGTCATACGTATTATCTTTGATATCATCAAGAAAATGATTTATGACTGTTGTTGGGATTAAATATCCGATGTTGTCAGCTTGCCTGAGACCTTGGAATGCCACTCCAACGACTTTATTATTCTGAATGACTGGGCCACCACTATTGCCTGGATTAATGGCAGCATCCGTTTGAATAACCAAATGCGAATCTGCACCAGGGTGGCTATAGGTGTCCATTTGGATTCTAGAAACGACCCCTTCTGTTACTGAAATGAGTTTGCCACCTACTGGGAAGCCATAAGTAGATACTTTAGAATTGATTTCAGGAATCTGGCCAATTTCTAATGGGGATGTCTCATTGAAAAATGTCTTGTCGATTGGTTCTACGATAGCCAGGTCACAGTCATGACCGGCGAATACAACTTTGGCTGGATATCGCTTTGCATACCTTTGCAGAGTAACTTCAACATATTTGGTATTACCAATATTATGAGCATTCGTAAGGATTTTATTACCAGAGATTATAAAACCAGTACCCACACCTTGACTCATGATTTCTTGTTTCCAGGGTGTTGTGTGATTGTAACCCTGATTGACACTTCGAATCATGACCACAGAATCACTCAAGTTCGTGTTAGCGAATGCGAGATTTATCTGGCTGGAGATAAAGAAAATGGCTAAATAAATATATTTCATTATTAAATTTAGGGTAATGGTGAATAATGTCCTTCAAAGTAAAGCCCTTCAGGGATAACCTTTCCATAGCCGGCAGCGGCTCCAAAGTATTTTTTGATACTATCATATGGCGGTAAATTTGTAAAATTTATATCCTTACCTATGGCGTCTGCGATCATTTTAAAAACCGCGTCGGAGGATAAATTAATTAGAGGATTTGCCTCGACCGATTCTGAAGAATTGTTTTGTGCTTTTTGAGTTTCAGAAATCATCCACCATGTGTATTCCATATATTTATCGGAGTTGTCATAGAAAAAGATTCCTGCTCTATCCGGAACACTTTTAAATACATGTTGGTATAATGGGTCGGACGTAATCATCGGTGTGTTATTGCGTCTTTGATTTCTTAAAATTTGTTCAATATTGTTTGTGTGTCCATAAATAAATAAATTGTCTATAACAGCAAAACCGAATTGTACTTTATCTGGGGAGCCAGGATCTTCAGAAAGGTTTATGTCTAAGCCGGGTATTATATAAATGTTCGTTCCCAGCAATTCATTTTTTAATTCTTTATTTCCCATAGCGATGAACTGCGCGTGTAAACGATTTAATGTCTGATCAAATACTTCACCATCTTTGAGTTGGATCGTCACTAAGATTCGCTGCATATCTAATATGTTAAATGGCTTTGCAATCTCGACAGTCATGGTTAATGGAGATGTAAATTGCCCAATAATATCTTTTTGCAAGTCAACCGCTGGACGTCCCGTTGCGGGGTCAGCGGTCATGGCCAAAGAACTTTGAATGAAGGGTTCGATATTTTGCCCGCTAACCTTTGTTACAAGGTCGAGGATCTTGGGATAAATCGCACTTAAATCATAATGGGCGACTAGAATGTTTGACACATTCTTTGTCATAGTTGGGCTGATTTTATATGTGCTTGATATTGGGGTAATGATATCTAATATTCCTTTTCTCTCCCCATCGATGCCTAATAACATTTTTGTTTGGAAATCGATCTGTTTATTCGGTTTAATCTGATAATTCCAACCAAGCCAGGTCGTATTGTTTAACCCTAAGAGGGTTAAAGTCCGGTCAATTTTTTCATTGGTTAACTTTAAACCGCCACCTGAAAATTGAGCAATAGCTCTTATTGTTTTTTTGATGTCAGCACACACAGTGAAATCTTTTGTACTGATGATCTTTTCAAGTTTACGATAATGATTATCGCTGGCTAGTGAATCTGCCCCGTTGCCATCCATTCTTGATAGGACTTCTCGTATGTAATGTGTGCTGGAACTAATAATGAACATGTCATCTTTGAAGCCATAGCACAATGTGTCATATTTTTCATCCTGTCCTGGATCTGATTTAAATATTTTAAATGGTGTATTGCGTATGTTTTTCTTTGTCTTATGTAACGCTTGCATATTTTCTGATTTTTCGGCTTTATTCAGAATCTTTTTAAAAGTATCTATTTGGTCGCCAAATTCAAACCAACCTAACACTTGGTAGTCATCAAGAGTTTCTTCAATCTTGGGCAAAGAGGCGGGATCAATTTTTTGCCATTGTTCGTTGGTAAGATTCTGATCTGCTAAAGATGAATAATCGGGCAATTCAAATTGACGAGGTTTGACAAAAAAAGCTAAAGTGGCTTGTCCCTGAGGAAAAGGCATTGTGCTGGCAGTCATTTCTATATTGGTTTCTTTGCTGATTTCATCAAACATTTCATCGATTTTGGGCTTAAGAAATGTATTAATGTTGTCCATCATTGGCTTCATTTCTGGTGAGTCAATGAATAAACCAATTGATGTATTTTTGAATTTTTCTTGGATTTGGTTAAAATTTTCAAAGGAGACATAGCCAATTGTATCTTTTGGTAAAAATTTCGCTGGTGAGGGTGTTGAAGATAATAACACACCATTGGATAAGAGGTTTAATGTAATTATAGCTATATAAAGAGTCATCGCATGGTATGAATATTTTTTGGGTTGCATGATTCTCCTTCCGAGATGAAATAGATTATGCATTCATATGATAATTAAAAAGGTAGCTTTCCTTTTGGGGCGGACTCACTCGATTTGCGATGGCTGGGTTGGAGATACCTAAAACCTGAATTAGGGTTTTCTTCATCATAAGCAAAAGCATCTCGATTATCGATAAACCGCTTGACGACATCGATTGGGATCGCAAAATTTAAGCCACCCAAGTATATATAGCCCATCGAGGTAACACCAACAACTTGGCCATTTAAATTAAATAATGGTCCACCAGAATTTCCAGGATTAATATCTGCGGTTGTTTGGATATAGAGCTGCCCCTCGAAATTCCGATTATTGGTAGATACGATGCCCTGGCTGACAGATCGTGTTAATCCAAGTGGGTTGCCAATCGCAAATACCCTTTGTCCAACTTCAAGATCGTTCATATTACCAAGATAAGATATTTTAAACGATTCTTCTGGAGCGTCTATTTTTAATAATGCCAAATCCAGATAAGGATTGATAGCGATGATTTTAACATTTTTGAATGTTTTTTGTTCATATCCTGTATTATTTTTTCGGAATATCACAATTTTCAAATTTGTTTCACGGGCTATGACATGGTAATTAGTGATCAAATAGCCATCGTCCGATATTACAAATCCTGAACCTTGTCCTCCTGGGCTTGTCACCATGACAACGGCCTCACTGAATTTGCTCACATTTTCTTGAATGCTGGTAGGGGACATTGTTTTAGACCGGTATATTTCCCAGGATTTTTGATCCTGAATATCATCATTGTCATTTGATGCATTTTGGGATGGTTGTGATATTTCAAGAATTTCTTCTTTTGGAATGACAACAATGTCAAATCCCATATCAACGACAACGCGTTGGTCATCTGATTTGATGATGTCTACGAATAGTTCGTAACCATTATTTAGTAGGATTTTATCTCCAAACAGAGACGAGCAAACAAAAAGTAAGCAGGCTAGAGCGGTTAAATTTCCTTTTCCCGACATCATGGTTGATTCCTTATAAAATAAGTCATTAATAAATTATAGCTGTCATTTTCGTCCCTGGCAAAATTATAATTGTTTGCATATTATTTTGCAAGCGGATAGTATATTGCATTATGTATTATATTACTTGTGTTTACATACAGTCGAGGGCTTTTCATAAATGAATATTGATCTGCTTTATTTCAGCACAATAAAGCGAAACCGCTTGTGTTTTTGCTTGGGGATGATCATTTTAGCCATTTGTTTGAACAATAATCTTAAAGGGAGTAATTCTTCCTTGTCAAATTATTATGGTTTTGAAGAGATGGAAACACTGAAAATGTATTGGGGGGTAAGTAAACCGTTAATTGCAGACATGAATCAAGATGGACTTAATGATCTAATTTTGGTTAATAATCGCAAAGCAAGAATTGATATTTTGTTACAGAAAAAAGATTTTGATAAAAATAATATCGTCTTTGAACCGATGGATGATGATGTTAATGATCTTTTTGGAAAAGAAAATCATTGGCGATTTAAGCGTGTTGAAGTTCCATTAGATTTTTCAGTTAGTAGTTTGCAAATAGATGATCTTGATCGCGATGGAAAAAATGACCTTGTTTACTATACGCCTGAGGGATTGTTTCTTCAATACCAGGATAAATCACAAAACAATACTGGCCAAATCAAGTTTCCTGCTTGGCAAAATAAGATCAAGATAGATATTTCCGATGGATTGCGATTTCAAAATGCGATCGCATTAGGGGATTTAAATCACGATAAAAAAATCGATATTGCTTTGCTGGTAACAGATGGTGTTGAAATATTGTATCAAAACAAGAAGAAATCATATGATAAGCCGGTCAAGCATATAACGCAACAATCTACTAATCGAGCTATTTACATTCGTGATGTCAATAATGATCAATTAAATGATATGGTATATATGACCAAGGACAAAGAGTATCCTGTTTTGGTTCAGTTTCAAAATAAATTCAATAAATTAGGACCTATTGAACGATTTAAGCTTCCTTTTGAACGTAGCGTGTTTATTAAAACGTTTGAACCTGCTAATAAAAATATGTTTGTATCACTAGCGAGGCAAACAGGTCGGGTGACCATTTCTGAGATATCAAGTGGAGAAGAACAAGCCGAGTATCCAGTGTATGTATATCCATTTGCACCGACCAGTTCTGCAAGTAACAGAGACATCATTGCCATTGATTTGGATAATGATGATTTATTAGATGTTGTTGCGACGGATCCAGGTCGGGCAGAATTCATCTTGTATCGGAGCAATGTGGAAACGGGGCTTGGTATACCTCAGCGTTATCCAGGTTTTAAAATGATGAATAAATTGTCTGGGGGGGCCATAGGAAAGAAAAAGAGGCCTGCAATTATCGCATTAAGCGTAACTGAAAAATTAATTGGTCTTACTTATCTAGACAAAGACCGGTTAAGTTATCCGGAAATTATTGATATTAAAGGTGATCCACAATCTTTCGTGCTTGACGATATTGATAAAGATTCAAACCTAGATCTTATTTATATCAGCAAAATGAATGAAAAGGATACTACTGAATATTCGCTACATATAATTCATCAATTAGCTACAAAAAAAGAAAAGCGAACCGTCTCAATGGTTCTTAGTGATATTGAAGAGCAACCTAAAGAAATGATTATCGCAGATATCAACCAGGATGGAAATAAGGATATTTTAATACATAAGGCGTATGGCCCTTTGATGTTAATTAAACAATCCGATGATAACACGCTTGAGGTTGAAGATCGCAAGAACAATAACTCAGGGCTCGTGTCTGGAATTTACGAAGATTCAATGACCGTTGAGCCATTGCTCCCAAAAGGCGAAGAGGCTTTATTGCTGACACAAAAGAATTTTGCCAGATCGTTGCGTTATGATGATGTTAAAGGATGGATGGTCGTTGATCAATATCAGGCAAGCAAGCCAAATAGTCAACTCAAAGTTGCGACGACAGGGCAATTTTCGCAGGGGAAAGATCTGCAAATATTTACTTACGATTCTGCACAGTCTAAATTATCAGTATTATCTTTGCAGGATGACCAGACGTATGCACCTGACTATGACATAGATGTAGGAAATATTACTACAAAGAAAATTGTAAATGGTCATTTCAATTCAAAAAAGAATAAAGACCTCTTGATTTGTGGTCGAAACAAACTCATTATGATTCCACATAAAAAAGATGGGCTAACTCTCAATAAAATTGTTTCCTATGAAACATTGGATTCTAAAGCAAAGTTTGCTGCTTATGATGTTGGTGATATCAATAATGACAAGTTAGCAGATATTGTTCTAGGTGATTATCAAAGAAACTATATTGAAATTCTAACATTCGATGAATCTGGCCAGATCGTATTCGCTTATAAATTCAAACTATTTGAGCAGCCGCAATCAGGACAGGGTAATTCTGGTTCGCAACAATCTGTAGAACCTAGAGCGATCACCATTGGCGATGTTACTGGAGATGGTCTGGATGATTTAGTGGTTGTTGTACATGATCGTATTATCATCTACCCGCAAGACGATGGGAATTAATTAGTCAAATACAATCGTTCGGTTTTTACATACGAGAATGCGGTCTTCCAGGTGGGCTTTTACAGCATTTGCCAATACCTTTGTTTCAATATCTCGTCCTAATGCAAGCATGTCTTCGACGCTATGTGAATGATTCACTGGAATGGTTGCCTGTTCGATGATAGGGCCCATATCTAAGTCTGCAGTTGCGTAGTGGCTTGTTGCACCAATAATTTTTACGCCCCCTTCATAGGCTTGGTGGTATGGTTTTGCCCCTCTGAATGCAGGTAAAAATCCATGATGAATATTGATAATTTTATTCGGATAAGGCTTGAGTAGCTGCGGTGTTAATATTTGCATATAACGAGCAAGAACTATAACATCGACTTGGTGTTGGCTAAATAATTCCAAGGCTTTTTCTTCGGCTTTTTCTTTCTGTACCGGATCGACTGGGACATAGAAATAGGGGATATTAAAATTTACGGCGACTTTTTCCAGATCAAGATGGTTGCTAACGATCATGGCAATATCACAATTAAGTTCGCCATATTGATGCCGAAGTAGCAAGTCATAAAGGCAATGATCATATTTCGAGACCATGATCGCCATTTTCTTGCGTTGATCTGAAAAAGTCAGGTTGGTTGTCATTTGATATTTATCGGAAAGAGTATTTAGAGAGCTTTTCATCTCCTGTCGAGTTACTTTCAAGTCAGAAATGTCAAAATGGACCCGCATAAAAAATTGCTCGTCAAGCTGTTCGTAATGCTGGCTGGAAGTAATGATGTTGCCACCCAATTCATAAATGAACTGAGATACGTGGAAAACGATCCCTTTCACATCTTTGCAATGTAAGCTTAAAGTTGCTTTATGAATGATTTCTCTCCTTGAGCATTTAAACACTACTATGAATAAAAGGTGAAATTGTCTATTTTACCATAAATATTTAATAAATACCACATTTTATAGTTATATTTCACCGGCAAGATTGACGCAGTGAAACAATCTGCCTATACTCATGATTCCTGGGTGTGATTAATTGTAAGCCCATTTAATATAGAGTTTTATCTGATAAATATATCGATTGGAAATGGTGAATATTGGGTTCAGTCTTTCTCAAGCATCTTCGAATTTTGCCGCAATATATTAACCTGGCTGTACGTCGCCAGGCTGAATATAAAATCGGATTCTATACTTTTATCATAAACCAGATGATATCCATTTCCTTATGGCTGATTTTCTGGAAGGTTTTGATCAGCAAAATCGGTGATTTTGGCAAGTGGGATTATCAGCTTGTTGTTATTTTGACGGGGTTTGTGGCAATTAATGCTGGTCTGTGGTTGACATTTATATATATTTGGAGAGTGCCTGGCGAAATATTAACTGGGTCACTGAATGCACACTTAATTAAGCCAATACATCCCTTTTTACATATGCTTTGTAAATGGTTGAACTTAAGATCCTTTCCAAGAATGTTATTTGGCGTCATTATAATCATCTATGGCATGGTATCATTTGATATTTCTTATTCTATTATGTCCGTAATTTTAGCTTGCTTGATGAGTATCTTAAGTTTCCTAGCAGTCTTTTTGCCCCTGGCCATGATAGGGCTAACGGCATTTTGGATTGGACGTGCTGAATTTTTACGAGATCTATTTGTAGAATTGTTTGTCTTTCAGAATTACCCATTAACGGAATTTCCAAGTGCATTTATATTTGTATTCACGCTTATTATCCCGTTGATATTTTCTGGTACAATACCAGCATTAATTTTGACAGAGAAGATTACTTTTGGGTGGTCCATGCTCTTGCTGTTATTATTAGTTGTAATCATTGTGATACAGTTGGTTTGTTTTAATAAACTTTGGATGAAAGGACTTAGAAGATATGAGAGCCATGGCGGCTAAATACCTAATTGTCTTTTTCACCAAGGTGAAAAATCTGCTGGAATATAAAACAAATATATTGCTGAAGTTAATACGACCAGTCATAATGACGTTTGCCATTGGTTCTTTGTGGTTGGTTTTGTTTCGTATTAATGATGGGCAACCTATTGGCGGATTTACGAAAGAATCTTTTGTCATTTACCTGATAACGATTCGTTTTATAGCGGCCTTTTCACCCGGCGGTGGATCTATTACTGAAATGAATAATGAAATATGTACGGGTGATATTACGATGCGATTAGTGCGCCCAGTGCATTATCTCGTATGGTTATTTTTTAGAAACTTACCGATCCCGCTTGTCTCAGGGATTATAGGCTTATTATTAGTAACGCTATTAGCTAAAGTATTTGGTGCTGTTACGCCATCAGGATGGATGGCTGTTCTTTTTACAATATCAGTCTTTTTTACGATATTGATACAATATGCATTTTATCAAGGGATTGGTATCTTAAGTTTTTGGATCTATGAAATCAGTTCCATCGAACGATTTTACAAAATGACCAGTAGTTTATTGTCTGGAGAACTAATTCCATTGTCGTTATTTTCACCATTCGCACAGAGCATTCTTTACTATTTGCCATTTGCATCTTTAGCTTTTATTCCCGGAGGGATTTATATAGGATTGTTTGAGTTGGATTTAGCGGTTAAATTAGTCAT
>JANQJS010000063.1 GCA_028281535.1 Sedimentisphaerales bacterium
TTAATATATACGATATCATTCGTAATCGCTTGAACAACCTCTTGATCATGACTCACCAATAAAATCGGTAATTGTTTTTCCTCTGCAACATGTTTCAGATGCTCAACAATTCTAACTTTCAACGCATGATCTAAACCCGTAAATGGCTCATCCAAAAGCAACATCTCAGGACAACTCAACAACGCACGCCCCAATGCTACTCTTCTAGCTTGGCCTCCACTTAACGATTGCGTACGCCTCTGTAATAAGTCTCCTATTTCCAGTAAATCAACGACCTTCTCTAAAGAAAATTTCGAAGACTTGTTTCGTATAAAGCCAAAGTTAAGATTTTCTTTAACGGTTAAATGTGGAAACAAAAGACTTTTTTGAAATACAATACCAAGTCGCCTGGCTTCAGGTGCTAAAAATTCCTTTGCGGAAATATCTACAAATACCTTTTCGTGAAACTTGATATGCCCCGATTTCGGACGAATTAAGCCACCTATTAAATTAACAAGAGTTGTTTTTCCACTACCAGACGGTCCACATAATGCCGTAATACCATCATGACACTTAACGTTCACATCTAAATAAAACATACCTGGATACTGAAATTGACAGTGGACCGACAAACTCATATTAATTCCCTCCCCAACAATCGCTGCTCGCGGCGTAAAAACCATTCGGAGGCTGCCAACGCCGCCAAAGAAATCAGTATCGACATCACCACAATCGGAGCAGCAGATTCAATACCACCCGGTGTTTCCAGTTGATTAAAAATGTACAGCGGAATCGTTTGTGTTTGCCCTGGTATACTTCCGGCAATCATAATCGTTGCGCCAAACTCTCCCATGCTCCTGGCAAAAGCCAATACGCAGCCAGCAATAATCCCATGTCGAGCTAAAGGCAAACTAATGGAAAAAAAACAGTCCAATGGCCTTGCCCCTAAGCTTCGTGCAGCCCCTTCCAGACGATGATCAACCGTCGTAAATGCCACACGTATGGTTCTCACCATCAACGGAAAAGCAATTACACCACTAGCAAGAGCGGCGGCTTTCCATGTAAAAATGATCTCGATACCAAACCAGGCGTAAAAATAGCGACCCAACCAACCGTTATTACCAAATGTGACTAACAAGAGATATCCCGTTACGACAGGTGGCATGACTAGAGGAAGATTGATCAACGTTTCCAGAATAAATTTTCCCCGAAACTGTCTACGAGCCAAAACCCAACCCAATCCAATCCCAAATGGCAAACTCAAGGCCACGGCCATGATCGCCACAAATAGGCTTAATTTAATGGCTTGCCACTCAGCGATCGAAAATCCAGCAAAACTTTCTGAAATCATATAAATCATTTGAGTTGATCATACCGCAAAAACCCATGTTTTTCAAAAACCTTTAATGCAGGCGGACTAAGGAGAAACTCATGAAAGTCTTCAACCTCTTTGAGTCGATCTGAATTTTGCAACATCACTATGGGATAAATAATGGGATCATGATCGCTCGATGAAAATTCATGGACTATGTAAACATCCTGACTGGCATGAGCATCACTAGCATACACAATCCCAACCTGAGCTTCACCGGTTTGAATAAAATTTAATGCCATACGGACACTTTGGCCCCGTACGATTTTACCCGACTCAATCAGCTTTTGATAACATTCGATACCTTGAAGCGCTTGCTGAGCGTATTGTCCAGCGGGTACATTCTGGCCAGCCAAAGCAATCCGTTGAATGGAAGGCTGTAACAGATAATCAGCTATATCCATTTCCAGTATCTCTTTGGTATTGGAAATCACGACCAGTTGATTGCTTAATAAAGGCTCAGGTGAAAACGATAGCTCTTTTTCGTAGAGAAGTTGAGTCCATTTAGGATTAGCACTAAAAAAAAGATCCGCCGGCACACCAGCAAGAATCTGCTGAGCCAGGGCATTAGACGCTCCGGATGAAATGACAACGCGCTGGCCAGACCTTTGATAATATAAATCCGCAATTTCCTGACAGGCATCTACCGTGCTGGATGCGGTTAGAAATAAAATGGATGTCGCATTGTTTTTTGAATCTTGGGAATCAACAAAAAGAAAACTCAAAAATAGTATTGTGACCCAAAAAATAACTAGAATGGAATATTTCATAGACCAGCTACTTAATTCATCAAGACATCTTGATTACAATCGCACATCAGCAGAAATGAAACGCAACAGAGAATCACGTCCCCATTGAAATAAAGTGCTTTTGCCGCAATCAATTCTAACGCGACCTGACATATAGCTTCGTGCTGAAGATACCAGGGTCTCTGGATCTAATTGAATCGTCACTTCATAGGCTGTTTCAACGGGTTTTTCCTGTTGAGTGATCGGATCATATTCTGTTAAAACTTCGCCACCAACCTTATTACTTAGGGCCATTTTTTCACCAAACTCACCCATATCTTCCTGCTGGTGAGGACTGACCTCAACAACTTGACCACTAAATCGATCAGCAGGAAATGCATATAACATTAACTCTGCATTCTGGCCTAATTGATCAGACTGTTTAAAGATTCGCGTGTAGGTTTTTTCTGGAACCCATACTTTTGCCTCCAGACGAGTGGGATCTGCTAAAAACAAAAGAGGTGCCCCTTGTGGTTGAAACTGTTTTTCCATCTGTCGCAATTGTAATTCATCAGTAAAGACCTGAGCCTTAAACGGCACTTTGATTTTTAAAGCCGCCATCATCTCATCCAATCGCTGCTGGTCTCGTTGTAATTTTTCTAAATAGTCATCGATTTTCATGACATTACTGCTAACACCCGATTGACGCATCACACGCTTATCAATCATGGCCTGTTTAACACTTTCGGTCAAACGCACTTTCTCATATGCCAATCGCCCATTAGATAGCTCCACGGCAAGGCCATCATTCGTTTCCGGATCAACCCAATGCCCTTCCGAAATATCATCTTTCCAGTTTAACACACCACCAACCTCGCTACGAATATAGCTTTTCTGATGCGGCTCAAGAACAAAGTTTAATACGACATGCTGTTTCATAGGCCAGAACATCACAACACCTAGAAGTGTTACAATACCAGCAAGCAATACCATTAATCGAACATTGGTGATTCCATAGACCTGACGTTTCTTGATAATCATATCTCCCATTTTATAGGTAGGAATTAATAACATCGTTAAAGCACAAAAAACCACTAAAAGAGTTCCCACCCACTCCAAACGAACCTGGCTTAAATAATTGTAGAGTAAATATAAAATCATTATCATAATAAACCAACGGTACGCTACTGCAGCAACCGAAAATATAGGAAACATAAAACGGTAGCGATGTTCTTCTCGCATCTCTTCGGCATAACCACCCATAACATACCTGACAAAAATACCTGTCATATATCGGCTAGCTCGTTGACGCAAATTGGGAACTTCAATCAAATCCATCAACATGTAATAGCCATCATATCGCAATAGTGGATTGGCATTAAATAAGATAGTGGATATGGAGCAAGCGACCATCACATTAAATGCAATCGTATGTATAAACGAAGGAGCAGATGTAAAGTACCAGACAATCGCTGCTACGGCCGCAAAAAAGACCTCGGTCATGATACCGCCTGCCGTGACCAAAAAACGATGTCGCTTATTGGTAAAGGTCCAGGAATCTGTCACGTTACAATAGAAAAAAGGCATAAACACCAGGCATAGATACCCCATTTCATGTACTTCCCCTCCATAATGTTTACACATCAATCCATGACCAAATTCATGAAACCCCTTAATAATCCAAATCACTGCAAACAATATTGGGATATTATAAATGGTGAAAAAATTCGATTTGAACATCACGGAAAATTCACTCGCTTTGTCGGCCACCAAACCAATTGCAACAATAATAAGTAAAATGTAAAATAGGATAAATGGCTTTGACCAGAGCCAACTCATTCGAGCATGCATTTTATCTAATATTTTATCAGGATCAAAAAGCGGTATTCTGAAAAACATGAAGTTAAAAATCTGTTTTTTAAACTTTGACTTCCATGCATTCTGACGGGCATCATACAACAGTTGGTCACGATGAGGTTGATGTGCCATCACTAGATTTTTCTTTAATAGATCACTGACAAACAATCCGATTTCCTGATTATCCAAATCATCACTATTAAATTCGTTTAGATAAGCCTGCTTGACCGATTCAACCGTTGAAGGCTGTCGCAATAAATCCAATACAAAATATTCTTCGCGATTGAAACGATAATACTTTAAGGAAAGTGGATCTTTGATAACAAAATATCGCTGGCCATCATAAATCTGCTCGGTCACTTCCAGTTCCTGGCGCAAGACCGGCAAGTCATGATCATCCAGGGTAAAATTATTTGCGTCAATATTTTGTGCCATCAATCTTCATTCAATGATTTGATATTTATTATTAACCAACATTAATTGTCAGGAATATTATCTAATTCGACACGAGCTTCCATTCCTTCACGAAACAGGTAAGGATATTCGCCTTTAGCCGCATCTTTCTTAGGTGGATTTTTAAGTTCAACTTGAATTTCAAACTCGTTAATAACCACGGTTGGACTAATGTAAACCACTTTAGCCAGTACCGGGGTATCTTCATAATCTCGAACGTAAACAATCGCTTCCTGGCCTAATTTTACAGAGTTAACCTGAGAAGCTGGCACTTGATGGCTTAATTTGAAACGATCCACTTTCATAACCACCATGACTTCCTGGCCGGTTCTGACGGCTTCACCTACCTCTGGTTTTTTTAAGCTTCTCTCACGCATAGATGGAATCGTATTAAACGAAACCACCACTCCATCAATCGGAGAAACGACTTTATGTTTTTTCAGGTTCACTTTCTGAGTCTTTAGATCATTTTCCATCAATATTTTTTCGAGCTTGGCTTCCTGAACATCCAGATCTGCGATTTCTTTGGCCTGCTTTGCTTCTCTTAATTCTTTTTGAGAAACAGCAGCAATATTGGTATTTCCAATTTTTTCTTCAGCCAACCCTTTCAATAAATTATAGGTATCCGTTCGATATTCCTGGTTGACAAGTGCCTTTTTAAATTTTGTTCCCATCTGCAATTGCTCTTCGATCCGCTCAACTTGAAGTTCGATCAACTCAGCATCAAAATCGATTAAGACATCCCCTTTCTTGACAAAATCCTGAGCTTTGTGGTGAATCTTTTTAATCACAGCGACCACTTCGGAACTTAAGATTACGACTTTATCGGCTTGCAAAGGGACGTAACCCGCATTGTCATCGATGTTGAAACTGCTGGTATCAAAATTGCTATCCTGACTTCGTAAAATTCCTGTCACACCTGAGCAACATATAAAGAAACAAATGAGAACCATCCATTGTTTTCGATTGAGATTCATCTTCAATCCTTTCCTTTCCTACAGATTGAAATTTACCGGCCAGTTGATTTTTAGAAAAAGGCCACTCGAAGAAAATCCATAAATTCGTGCGTATATGCAAAATAGAGACTTCGCTCACCACACTCTACCGAGACTTTGCCTTCCAGGCCAACACGTGGATCAACGATCGATCGGAGATTCTCTGGCTGAGCAACTAGAATTTCTATGACATTTTCATATTTTTGATCGCCCGTTGAATCCACATAAGCTCGCGGTGAAACCGAAATAACATGAGATTCAAACTTGGTATCAGGATACGCATTTAAGATAATATTCGCTTTGAGGGTCTGGCCTTCATCCAAAGCATCAAACGCTTTCAGTAACTGCCCTGATTTGGCCTCTGGAATCTTTACCGTCAAATCCCAGGTCGATTTATTGGGAACAACTTCGATAATAGCATCGCCACGATTGACAGGCTTGGAGAGCATTTGACGTAACTCACTTTCACGTGTGATCAATTGGCCCGTCAGCGGTGCACGAATTAAATATTTCTCAAGATCCAACTGAGCTTTTTTCAGCTGAGCCGTTGAACTGATAAGTTGACTTTGATAACGCGCCACCATCGGCTGATTATTGCGGCTTTTAGATTCATGCAGGTTAATGCGCGTTTCGTTGATCACGTTCGTGATACGATCAATTTCTGCATCTATGATTTTTGTATCCAACCGAGCTACGATATCGCCTTTTTGAACTTGCCGATCTTCAGGCACATCGATTCTTTCAATCAGTCCTTCCTGGTTGGCATAGGCCACTCGGGCATCCATGGGCGTCAGCTCCGCAGTGCCTTTCACCTTGACCTGCTTACTGAAAACCATCGGTAAGATAAACAAAATCGCCCAGAAAACCAACCAAACCCATCGCCGCCCAGCATGCATTCGATAGACCTTATCACGCAATTTTGCTGCAGGTCGTAAGATCGGTGCCATGGGCATCGTACGATAAGCAAGACCATTCGATAATGCACTACCTGCTTCGACAAGCAAATTATCGATTTGCTCACGTTCATGCTGCTCTATAGGCTGCTCTTTGGCTTTTTCAATCACCAAAGCACCCACTACAATATTGTCAAAAACAATGGGAAAGACACCCATGGTTTGTGATTTTGCTTCCAGCATATATAAACGGGCTTCCAGAATTAAGTCATCGCTTTTTTCTGTCCGGCTTAATGCAGCGTTTGGATTATCTACCAGTAACACTTTATTATTTTGACAGACCTGGCGAGCCACTTTGGAAATACTTTTGATAAAATTACTCTTCACAGCAACCGATTCCAATCCTGAAACCGATTCCATGCGAAATTTTCCTGCACTGTTGTATGTACCAGCCAGACAGCGGTAGACACCCAACATTTCCTGAGCATAATTGGCCAGGGCATAACAACTTCGTCTGGGATCCAAGCTGCTGTGAAGGGAACTGACATACTGGCGAAAACGATCTGACCGTGATAATTGCTGGTTCATTTCGCTCATACGCAGGCGTTGTAAAAACAAACTGGCCTTGCGGCACAAACCAGTTAAATATTCCGTAAAACCACGTATCGCACGAGGGTCAATATCAGGCGGTGTCAGGACCAAAAGAATCTTTTCCAATTTCTCCGAAGCAACGATTGGCACAAATACCATCGTATGTTGGCTTCGATTAACGGCATCTTTACCTAAACCACCATCGTACAAATTTGAGCCATCGCTGGCTGGCAAAATGACTGGTTGATTTGTTTCCGAAATACGAATAAAGGCTTTTCCCAGGAGATCAAATTGGCTGCCATTCTTTTCTAAGCCAGCAAGCTGAAGATTGATGTGATGTTGCGTATCAATGGCATTATTCGCCTTGACCGTCCAGACACCCCCACCGACGCCAAGTACAGTGACAATACCTTCTAAAAATCGCTTAAAGAATTCCTCATCCGAATCGATGGTATGACTTAGCTCATCGATTTGGACATTTAGGACAGCTAAATGATCCTGAAACTCCTTTTCCTGGACATCTGTAGACATCCCATTCTCCTTACAGGTTTTATAAACGTCCTAATATCATATCAAAACCCTAGCTTCTCACAAGAGCCTTTTTTATCCACTTTATGATTTTCCTCACTTATTTCGAGAAAATAAGTAATTCAAACATACAGACTTATAGATATTTAGGGCTAGAAATCGTTTCTGGCCCTGATCCTGGCCATACTATTCGAAAACGAATCTATCTGTGTTATCATCGCAATACAGGCATAAAAAAAGCCCGATCTCGTATGAGACCGGGCTTTTGACGAACTTAATCGCTAATTTAAGAGTTCCTCTTAAATTAGATAACTTCAGTACGATCAGTGATAACTTCACCATTGATGGAAGATGAGCTGAATCGTCCGAAGATCGTTGCATCAGAGACACTACCAAGGAACTGACTGTTCGTTGCATTACCTGCGATGAATAGTGAGTTCGTGGTGCCTTGTACGAAGACATTACTAATGCTTGATGCATTGAAGTTCATGACATTGCCAAGAACATCAAAGTTACGGATGCGACCAGATGACAAGTAGTCAACGTTACCACCGACAAAACCTTTTTGCAGTGATTCCGCTTTGATTAAATCGGCATCACCAGCGATGGCCACACCGCGAAGTGCAGAAGTCGTTTCGACTGAATCCAGGCTACCTTCAACAATCAAGTTTTTGACTTTCAGCTTGCCATGAACATCAACATGACCAACGTTAGCACCGTTAGATCCGACAACACCATTCTTAGAAGCTTTCATAATGGTTTTGAAACCTGCTTCATCAACAGTTCCACCTGCAGCAGCCAAAGCAGCACTACCTTTTCCTGTCGTACTGGTGACATCAATATCAGTGACTTTACCGAAGATTGAACTCCAGGCAGCTGAAACATTTTTGCTACCTTTGAGGTATAGACTCTGAGTAGTTGCACCATTGTATTCCACAGTTTGCAGTGAGCTGGTTTTGCTCAATGTACCACTGTCAGTGATACGATCAGTAGGATCATTGATATCACCATCTGTGAACAGGTCACCGAAGTTGTTTGCTGTCAAGTCTGCGGTTGAACCATCGATGTCACCATCGTCTGTTCCAAACTCACGAACGTTGATCAAATCAACATCACCCAAGACTGGTGGGTCTGAATCGTTATTAGAAGAAGTTGTACCTTCAATTGACAAGTCACCAGCCCAGTCACCCCAGATGTTGATTTCAGTCACATCACCAACGATGTCAACTTCAGCACCTGCGTCATCTAGACCAACAATATCAAGCTGTTCAATAATGTAGTCAGTACTATCATTGTTATCAATAATACCCGCAGCACCACCACTGACTTCAACTGAAATCGAGTCTTGGCTGAATGGGTTATTTTCAGAAACGATGGTTTCACCATCAATGGCTTTCAAGCCGATGTTCACATCAACATCAGACAGACCAGTGATTGCTCCACCTGCGTTTGGAACGATCATACGGCTAATGAAACCAGCGACAGTCATGTTGCCAATGTTTTCAGATCCGATTGGAACTTGAAGACCACCAAAGTCACCGAAGATATCGAAGTCACCAGCAATATCACCAGCAAGAACATAAATCGTTCCAGTCGCTGTTCCGGTTGGTTCTGGAGTACCTAAGCCATCAATCACAACCGTTGGTGCAACAGTGCGGAAGTCAAGTGTACTTGAAACGTCACCCGCTTCGACCAGCACACCACCAGTAAACCATGATGGAATACCAGCAGCAACAGCAGCACCATAAGCAGCTGAGATCGTAGCGTTGTCGATGTCACCACCAACAGCACCCGTTCCTTCAGATTCCCAGGTACCAGACCAGTCCAAGCTAGAAGCAATTGAACCGAATGAGGTTGCTGTATGAACGGTACCAGAAACTGAACCATTCAGAGATACAACATAACCAAGGCTGTCGATATCAGCAGTAACGCTTACATTACCAGAGGCAATGATGTTACCAGCGGTATCAGCATTAATACTTACAGTCAGATCTGTATTTTGATCATCACCAATTTCTGCATCAAGTGCAGTTGGTGCTGTATCATCAATCACATCAGCAGTGAAGGCAGTTCCTTCATCAGCATTTGATGCTGCAAGGAAGTTCGCAGCCAATGTGTTAGAATCTAATGCGGTTGCATTGTCTGCAGCAACGATGTTGCCCAGTGTACCTGAAACAGTAACACCGAAACCATCACCATCTTCTTGAAGAAGAAGGATTTCATCAACACTAACAGGTGCACCATCACTTGCTGTCGCAGAAACAGTATCACTATCAGCAAAGATAATCAATTGATCGACGGTCAAGCCGTTTGCATCCAAGCCGGTATCAGCATCAATGTCGATGACTGCTACAGCACCAGGTGTTACTGTGTAAACACGAGGTGTGGTGTCAAGTGAGTCTGAACGATCATTAATCGTTACACCAGTTGCACCAGCAGCAACACCAAAGAGCCAGTCACCACTGAAATCGTTACCAGTAATCGCACCAACTGTGCCACCGGTTAAGATATCAGCAGTCACATCACCTGTTGTTGCTGTGATAGCACCTAAAGTGCCACCAGCCTGGATCAAACCAGAACCGCCAACATTGACTTGAGCTGTAACAGTACCAATGTTACCGCCAGCACTCAGTAAACCAGTAAAGCTACCGATTTGAGTCACGGTTCCATCTACATTGGTGACAGAGTTACCAATGGTCACAGCACCAATATTGGTTGCAGCGATGATTGAACCCGTTAGGCTACCAGCAATATCAACAGCACCCGTTGAACCGGTTGAACCAGCTACACCAGCGTCGTTGAAGATTTGAATGGTACCAGCCATATCGTTACCGGTTCCCGTGAAAGTTCCATCGGTACCAACGGTGATACTATCAATATCATAAGCGTTCAAACCACCTGTTGAAGTAATAGCACCTGTCACGGTGAAAGCAGCAATATCGTGACCTTCAATGACATAAGTCAGGTCACCATTAATGGTCACTGCACCTGTTACAATCGCGTTATCTTCTTGTGAGATTTCAGTGATAACACCACCAGTAACTTCAAGTTCGAACGCGTTGACACCACCACCAGCTTCAAGTTCAATTGGAGTGATGAAAGCACCAGCACCATCGCCATGCGTGACACTGATGTCACCACCGGTACTTGCAGGACCGACAGGAACAATGTAATCACCATCAGCAGGAACACCAATCGTGACCGTTCCTGCATTTGGATGCAAGAAGGCAGAAGTCATATTAGCGGCAGTTGGGTTATCAATACCCAGTACGCTACCTGCTGAGAACAAGCTTACGTTTGTTGTAATGACTGGAACAGTCACATCACCTTCAACAATCAAGCTAACCAACGTTCCGTCAGGACCAAGGTTGATACCAGAACCAGTGACGTTACCTTCAACAAGGACAGTGCCAAGATCGTTGGTATCGTTTGTGACTGAGTCAGCATCAAAGTCTAGGTTGGTTAATCCGAAACCAGCACCATCAAGAATGGTGGTTGTGCCATCAGCATCGGTATCGGTTGTTGTTAAGCTAATGTCAGCTGAAGCAGCTAAAGCAGCTGAGCCAGCATTATCCCAGTTATCGATTGTAATGGCGATGGTTTTACCAGCACCATTGAAGACATAGTTATAAATTGGACCAGCGGTTGCATCGAATAAGTACGTTGCACCGTTAACAGCCCAGGTTGTCACAGGAGAACTTGTGGTTCCTAATGTAGCGGTTGTGTTACCAGTAATGGTTGCACCAGCCACATTATCAACATCACCACCAGCCGTAATGGTTGCTGAGTTAGCACCCGTTAGTGTTGTATTGGCATCAGCACCATCTGTAACGGTTACGGTATCGATATTACCAATTGTTGCGGTAATTGTACCAGCAATTGGTGTATCAATTGAGCTAACCGTTCCAATGTTACCACTGGAAGATGTGATGGTTGTGCTACCACCAGCACCGATACCAGCACCCGTTGCATCACCCGTTGCATTAACGGCGGTAATGTTTCCTTCAGCAGTAACATCGGCATCAACAGCAACACCAGCAACAGTTCCGATGGTTCCGGTTGTTGCGGTCACAGTTAAATCTGTAGCACCATCACCCAATGTACCATTCAATGAGGTCACACTGGTAATGTTGGTATTTGCTGTAATGCTTGTTGTACCATTACCAGCACCGATGTTACCAACGGCTGTCACAGAACCAACGCTACCATTGGTTGAAGTAATCGTGGTTGATTGAGCAGCATCAGCACCGATTGAGCCACCAACAAAGACGCTGGTGATGTCACCGGTTGAAGCAGTAATTGCTTCGTTGGCTGTCATGGCATTACCGAGGTTACCAGCAATGTTAACGTTGCCAATGCTCGTTGCTGTGATACTACCGTTAGCATTACCATTAACGATAATGTCTGCGATCGTACCTGTTGCAGTAATATCAGCACCATCATTAATGTTACCACCAGCACCCAAACCTGAACTACCGATCAGGATGTCACCAGCAGAACCATTAATGGTTAAGTTGCCACCCAGGTTACCACGAAGAATCAGGTCACCCATCAATCCGCCACCTGTGACGTTAATGGTCAGTGCACCACTGGTTGAACCGAATTCAAGTGTTTCGCCAACAGCAGGAGCTACGGTACCCGATACGCCACCTTCAACAGTTACTGCGGAGAATGTCACGTTGGTAAAGCTACCAAGTGCACCACTACCTTCAAAGATAATGGATCCGACAGTTACAGAGGAGGTCGCTGTAAATGTATTCACTAAGATTGGAGCTGCGTTCACATCAACATCAGTGTCGTTGAATTGTTGTGCAGCACCTGTTTCCTGTTTTGAAGTAATGTAAATGTCAGGTGTCGTACCTGTGGTTGAATCAGCCAGAGAGGTGATATCAATTTGAGGACTACCACCATTGGCATTACCATCAAAGACAACGTTTGCCGTCACACCTGTATCAACCGTTGTGGTTGACCCAGTTTCAAAAGCCCAGACAGCGTAGCTGACACCATCATGAATGAAGGTTGCTAGCGGTGAGCTTGAAGTTGCGGCAGACGCAGTTACTGCAGCGTCAACACTTGCAGCACCTGCATCAATTAAATCAATATCAGCATCAGCTGTGATTGTACCGTTGATGTCATCACCAACTGCACCACCACTGCGAACCAAATCAATGTTTTGACCGGTAATGGTTGAGTTAATTCCACCACCAGCAACAACACTGGTCACATTACCAGAGCTGTCTGAATCGCTATCAGCAGTAATCGCACCACCAGTGATGCTACCGGTTACTGCAACACTGAGAACATCATCTTCAGCTGAGATGGTACCAGCGGTAATGTTACCACCAACAACAACTGAAGTAATGTCACCTGTTCCAGCGGTCACATTTGCGGTCAAGTTACCAGAGGTTGCTGTCACCGTACCAGAAATTAAACCAGCTGTTGCGACAATGTTACCATCAATGTTTGTACCAGCGGTAATGTTAGCAGCAATGTCACCTGCGGTTGCGGTAATAGCTCCATCAATGTCTGTACCAGCTGAAATGGTTGCACCAGAAGCGATGCCACCAGCTGTAACGGTTAGACCGCCATCGATGTCACCAGCATCTGCTTTGAAGACACCGGTTGCAGCCACACCACCAGCATCAATGGTAAATAGACCTGTGAAGTTACCTGTTATTGCTTGAACAGTACCAGCTAAACCAACCGTATCAATATCGATAGTGCTAGCAAAGTTGCCCGTTGTAGCAACCAAGCTACCAGCAGCTAAGATACCATCATCAATTTGAATGGCACCGGTGAAACCTGTTGCGGCAGTAATGGCTGCGGCCAGGTTACCATCAGCTGTGATAGCACCGATAGAACCTGCACTGGTAATCGCTGCGGTGATGTTACCACCTGCATCGATTGAACCAATGTTACCGGTATTGGTTGAAATCGCTGCGGCGATGTTACCTTTACTGGTTCCAGATTCATCAGCATCCACCGTAATGGCACCTGTAATACTGTCAGCACTAATGGTTGCAGCAGAAGTGATATCACCGTTGGTAGATGTAATTGAAGCAATCGCACCACCCGTTGATTGGATGGTACCTGTAATATCAGTTGCAGCAGACACAGCACCAATGTTACCGTCAGATACGACAGAACCATCGATGGTGGTTGTTGCTGCAGTCACGGTACCGATTGTACCGTTACCTGTTCCTTTATTTGCAGTAAATGATGCACCAGAAAGAATACCACCGGCAGATGCACCAATGTTACCAATGGAAGCACCAGTGACAACCAGTGTACCAGTTGTGTCACCTAAGTTACCTGTGGTTGCGGTTACGTTACCAACGTCACCCGTATCTGCGGTACCACCATTATTAGCAGTAATCACAACACCACCAACACCACCGATTCCGGTGCTTGCTGTAATGTTGCCCACATCATCATTACCTTGAATGGTCACTGTACCACCAGTTGCATCAGAGGTGATGCTACCGGTTACACCTAAGGTTCCGATAGAACCAAGAGCCGCACTTCCTTGTGCGTCAAATAAGATGTCACCAGCGACTGATGTACCGTCCGTTTGAATGGTAGCTGAAGAAGTTGAGTTTCCAATGCTTTCACCTTGGAAGATCACATCACCACCATCATCGGTTGAAGCGACGGTAATACCAGCTAAAGTTAGGGCACCCAGTGCACCGTTGGTTGAACCAATGGTAATCGCACCGTTAACAGCAACACCTGTGTTGCTGATTAAGCCTGTTGCTGTGAAAGCAGCCATATCACCAGTACCCGTTCCGATACCGATGCTAATGTCACTATCATTGGTACCACTATTGGTAATAGCACCGGTTGTGGTTGTACCTGCGATACTACCGTTGGTTCCGGTGGTTACCAGGATGTCACCACCACCAGTACCACTTGCGGTCAAAGCACCCAAGCTAACAGCACCGGTGAAACCTGTTGTACCACCATTAATGGTAGCTCCACCTGTTCCACTGGCTGTGATACCTGTGAAAGCTGTGCCACCGACAACACCAATACTGGTTCCGGCAGTCACGCTAAATGCACCTGTACTTGAAATGGTTAATAAACCATCAAGATCTAAAGTGCCAATGGTTGTTGTAGAAGTCAGGCTGAAATCACCGCCACCAGACATGGTGTTTGCGGTGCTATCACCTAAGTCAACATTACCGATGACATTACCTTGAATGGTCACATCAGCATTGGCTGAGGTTGCCAGCATCAAGATAGAATCACCTAAGCTGAAGTTACCCATATCACCAGTGGTTGTACCAATGGTGACTGAACCAACTACGTCAGCTTCTTGATCAATGTCAGTTGTAATCGTCACGGTACTTGAGAAATCACCAGTACCTGTTGGAGCAATAGTAATATCTGCATCACCTGATGAATCCATATCGATGTCAGCAATAACAACAGCACCAGCGAATCCACCATTGGTGGTTGTACCCACTGTAATGTTACCAGAACCAGAACCGCTTGTGGTAATGGCACCCAGTGTCACAGCACCGGTATAACCCGTTGTACCACCATCAATCAAGATATCACCAGACCCCGCAGAGGTAATGGCTGGGACGTTACCGCCACCAATCACACCGATTGAGGTTGTTGCATCAATGGTAATTCCACCAGCGGAACTTGCTGCGGTTTGTAATGCTGCGGTTGAATCAATCGTACCAATCGTGGTACCTTGAATGATAACGTCACCTGTTGCGTTGGTACCATTGATTGTAATACCAGCAAGAGAAACGTTACCTAAAGCAGCACCGCTGTTACCAAATGTCATGGTACCAGGAGCGTTAACTGCAGTATTTTGAATTAAGCCAGCCGTAAAAGTCCCCATGGCACCCGTACCAGCCGTTGCAATGGTCAAGTCAGCATCAACGGTTGCACTATTGGTCACAGTACCAACCGTTAAATTACCCATGCTACCATTTGTAGATGTTGTAATACTAATATCACCACCACCACTCTGAATGATGTTACCTGTTCCAACCGTGCTGCCGAAACCAGAATCACCACCATTGAAGGTGAAGTTACCAGTGCTACTTAATGTAAGACCACCGAATCCAAGGGCACCCGTCACACCATCATCGGTTGCGCCGGTATCAACATCAATTGAGATATTACCAGCACCACCAACGGTCGTTAAACCAGCAACATCCCATGCACCACCGACACCTTCGGTCGTGACTGTGAAGTTACCAGCAGCGGTCGTGATGACACCTTCCATATCAAGTGAAGCAATACCTGAACCTGCATCATTGTCAAAAGTCCAAGTGATACCGTTGGCACCAGGTAAAATATCACCATGCCAATCGATCGCACCAATTTGACCAGCGTCAATTAACGAATCGGTTGAAGTACCACCAATCAGGTCAACATCACCGTCGGTTGACGTCACGGTACCAATTGCACCTGTACCATTTGTGACGATGTGAGTTTCTACCGTCAGGCCAGTAAAGTTAGTAGCACCAAAGGTAATGTTACCAATGGCCTGGTTGGCTGAACCGGTGTACGTCTCACCTGTATTGGCAGGAGCGGCTGAAATATTGGCACCAGCTGAGGTGAAGACAGTCGCCGTATCAGAAAGACCGTCAACGGTAAAGTCTTGATCATCATCACCAGCAGCATCTTCCGTTGTCGTAATACCAGTACCAATGATCAGATCAAGCTCAGTTGTACCGGCATCCAAACCACTCAGGTCGATGTTTGCAATATTTAAGTTAGTTACAAGGAAAATGGTCGCCGCACCAGCACCGCCAGTATCCTGAACGGTAATATTCAGCGTAAATGTATCCGTCGCACCACCATCGCTTAAGTCAGCGACCGTAACACTGTCGATACCCGTACTGGTTGCACCCAGAGCGATAAAACCGTCAGTAGCATTAAAGGTATTGTCGCCGGTGACATCGTATGCAGTATAATCACCGGGATTCAACACCACTGCAGCAGGAGCAATACGTTCTTCCAGTTCTTCAACTTTCAGACGCTGCTGATACTGCTGAATGCGATTGGCAAGCAGGGCAGATTTGGAATACCTGCTCGCGTTTCTAAATAATTTGCGAAGCCCATTGGCCATGATGAAATCTCCTTTCGCGTCCTATTATGACCCAAATCCCTTTTTAACTCGTATACGGGGCCATCTAGTCTCTATTTTATTAATCGTTGTATTTTTAAAACAAAAGTTTGCTGTGCTTTTATTTTTGAACAACAACCTGAATTCAACACTGAATTCAAGCTGTTTATTTCTTATTCATAAGTGAACCTCCATACATTATCTGGACTTATACACTTTTTCGCTGTCATATATGTCTGTAATATCCTTACGAATCTATTAATTTTTTAAGATTTTTTTTTACAATTCCTTATTTCTTACTACTTTGCCCCTCAATAAGTTATCAAATAACAGATGTGCTGTTGACAACTGATGGGACTAAAGCATCTTCACTTATGTTCAGCAGGCTAGCCATACAGATCTTAGATATCAATACTGTAAAGGCGCATTCGTTCCGCTGATGTGATTCTCCCGTTCTAGATATAGCTCCTGATTTTGTATCGCTACATTCCATTGTTTAACAAAGCTCTAACAATCCATCGTTTTATAAATCATTCCTGATTGCCTTGCATTAAAGATTAGAAATGCCAGGCAAATTCAGGTTCGGCGCTATTCTGCAAACCAATCGACCATTGATTGTTTCGCAAAAAAACAATTCTTATTTTGTTGTTATTATCTTCAGCAAGTATTTGTGTCAATAGAAACTTACACTTTTTTTAAAAAAAAGTAACAAAACTCATTTTTGTAAAGGTAAGAGAGAGCATAGTTTATTATGCATTGAATGACAAGCGTAGAGGTGAAATGCCAGAGAAATGAGTAAAAAAAAATGATAAAAAATAACAGGCAAAAAAAACTCCCTGAGACTGACCGATGTAAATCAGCACCAGGGAGTAAATTACTTAAGCAACTATTTTATTTTTTTGCTTCAGGCTGTGCACTGAGTCGACGTTGCACGTTCAACTCGATCACACCGAAGTTTTGCTCATGACGCATAATGGTCTGTTGCAGAGCAGCAAATAATCTTTTGGCAGTAAAATGATTTAATACCAGACGATTATCAACTTTTACCTTCTGATCTTGTTGGCTATAAGGGTTTGGATTAAGGGAAAAATCAATAATGACCTCTTCAGGGGTACCAGTCACACGGCAAAAATTTGAATAACTGGCTAATACGCCATCGTCATCCAAAGTGATTTTAACTTGAGGCTGATCCGCAGCCGGTTGCTCGGTTACTTTGGCTTCCTTTTTGGTTTTAGTGTCGTCTGCCATCAAAAACATCCTTTCGAAAATTGATAATAATAAAATTTCATATGAAAATAGCGACCTGTAAGCATCTTGCTACACGAACAGACCATCTACACATTGAAACGTTTGCTGTCACAAAAAAACAAACGTTTCCTGTGAGCTTATTACATAGCAATAGCGCTACAGCCCTTAACTTTTCAATAATTTTAAATGCACAGCAGCCTATAATATTTTTCAAAGCGGCCAAAGTGTCAAGGGAAAAACTCTTTTTTCCTTAAAAAAAGCGAATAGCTTCACTTTTTAATCAATTAATCCACATTATAAAATAAGACATTTATGTAAATTAGTCATGTTATTCGATATTTTATTAGATTACTATATTATGCCTAAAAGCCCTACTTGACGTAGCGTGCAAATCAGATTATTTTTGTGACAAACATGACCAACGGAGAATAAAAGACTATTTTCCAGATTTAACCAGTCAGGGATCCTTACTGAACCTCTTACGAAAGACTGACAAACCTTTATGCCTAAGCAAGACGAAATGACCGAAAAATCAGTTGCCCTGACCATCAAAGAGACCATCGAATCGCTGGCGATTGCATTTATCTTAGCATTTGTCTTTCGGGCTTTTGTAGTAGAAGCCTTTGTGATTCCAACTGGCTCCATGGCAGACGGACTGAGAGGAGCCCACTATCGAATCACCTGTGCGAATTGTAGCCATAATTACAATTACGGCTTTAGTCCCGATTTATGGCACTTGCCAGAAGGGGGTATTCCCTCTAACTCAATCGAGGTGGTCCCTCCTAAAAGAGTCCCAAAAGGTACGGCTCCACGATGTCAATTGTGCGGCGAAGAACCAGACAAGCGAAGAAAACGTCGCGTCAGTAATGGCGACAGGATCCTGGTACTTAAATACCTCTATCAATTTATAGAACCCCAAACCTGGGATGTGGTTGTTTTCAAAAACCCTACGAACCCTAAGCAAAATTATATAAAACGACTGATCGGATGTCCCGGTGACGAAATAAAAATCATTGATGGTGACATTTACATAGATGGAGTAATACAAACCAAACCCAAGCATGTTCAAGATCTGCTTTGGCTAAAAATTTATGACAGTGATTTTCAGCCAGCCAACAATGAAAAACGTGTCAATAACGACGATAGGAAAGTTTGGCGACATCCGTTTGAGCCCAACGATCGAACCCAAACTTTCTGGGAGATTGACCAGAAAAAACGAACCTATCAATTCAAGGGCAGCAACAGCTTAAGCGATTTTGACGAATTATATTTCAATCAAGCTCGCATGAAAATGATAACCAAAGCTACCATTGACTACAATGGGCCTAACTATGATCGCCTACCCGTTGCAAGTGATTTAAAATTTTCCGTGGGAATACTCCCTAAATCAGAACAATCACTGCTTGGTATCACTCTAGGAAAATACCAAAGAGAATATCGTTGCGAATTTACACTATCCGGCCAATATAGCATAATCGATTTACAAACGAATGAGTCGCTATTCGAAGGCATGTTTAATCCGCTGGCTCTAGGAAAGGTTACACCGGTTTCTTTCGCGATTTTAGACCATCAGTTTATCGTTACCGTTGGCGACAACGAAATGATTCACCAGGGCCCTAATGATTTCATGGATTGGGGATATAACCCCAACCTCTATTCCGTTTACCCTAATCCCAACCCAGCGATTGCTACACTTAAACTGTCGGGAGCTGGAGAAGAATTTCAAATCCAAAAAATTCAACTGCACCGTGATATCTACTATACTAAGAACTCGGCTATGAGCACCGAGGAAGGTCGCGCCACGCACAAACAACCGTTTGAATTGGGACCAGATGAATTTTTTGTATTGGGCGACAATAGCCCTGCCAGTGCGGACTCTCGCTTCTGGCACCAAATGGGAAAAATCACTGGTAACGATAACCACTATCGTATGGGAACGGTGCCCAGGGATTATTTGATCGGTAAAGCCTTTTTTGTTTATTGGCCGGCAGGGTACTTACCTTCGATGAATTCTCCACTGGCTTGTATTCCAAATTTTGGTGACATGCGATTTATTAAATAAATTCTATTCATTATTTTGACAGGATAAACAGGATTTATATGATCTTGTTTCATACCATTTAAAAGACAACACAGCCATCGCTCCCATTCTTATTTATCTCAATAAAATTTTAAATAAACAGTTAAGGAATTCATTTAAAAGGTCGATTTTCTTTGAGTCCGTAGAGAATGTATTTTCATAGTTTTTGAAAGATAAAACGACGATGACGAGTCCGATAAATACATCAACAGGTTTTGCTTACACACCGCTGCAACATGGCGACAGGAATGCCGCTGTTTTCGGTGCTGAATCGCCATCAGTGGGCCTACCGAAAAATGAAGGCTTGCCAACGAACGGTTCAATTAATGAAGATAGCTTTGAGCGTTCTACAAACTCTTCAAAGAATTCAACCGCTGGTATCTATAATTCCAAAGGAAAGCTGAACGCCCCAGAAACCAAGAAATCAAATTCATCAGAAAAGATAATGGGGCAAACCGAAGAAAAGAAAGCTGAAAAAGAAGAAGAGAAAAAAGTTGAAGAGCAGGAAGAAAAGGAAGTTGAGAAACTAAAAGAAAGAGACGCAGAAGTTAAAGCGCATGAGCAGGCTCATAAAAATGCGTTAGGTCAATATGCCGCGGGTGGCATTTCCTATAGTTATACCACAGGTCCTGACGGACGTCGCTATGCTGTTGGTGGCGAAGTCCCTGTTGATATGTCTTCGGAAAAAACCCCAGAAGAAACAATCAAGAAAATGCAAACCATTCGACGTGCCGCGATGGCCCCCAAAGAACCTTCATCTGCCGATCGCAGTGTAGCAGCACAAGCGGGACAAATTGCCGCACAAGCCCAGGCTGAAATGATGCGAGAAAAATCCAAAGGGGAAAATGAAGATCAACTTGATCCCAATAAACCATTTGATTCAAGTTTACCGATTTCAGAAAACAATAACGACATTTCAAATCCCAATTTTTCGCCTGTTGACCTTGGCCAACTGATAAACATTTCTGCTTAACCTCGCATCATAATTTTCTATTAGCTCTATCTTACTATTAATCAAATCCCCCACGGCTCCATTACAAAACCAAACGGTTATTATTACAAAATAAAAAACAACCTGCTCTTAATTACTTAAAAACAGGTTGTTGTAATTATAAAAAATAAACACAATTAATGTGTTCTTCTACGCTTCAATAAAGCCACACTGCCTAAAACAAGCATCGACATGGTCGCTGGTTCAGGTACGGCTATGGGTGATTGACGAATGGTAAAGGATGAAATACCATCAGGCACATCAATGTTAAAAACAAAATAGCCTGCAAAAGTAAAGTCGGGCATAAGTCCACCTGTCGCAAGGATATCATCTTCTGTTGGATAAGTCACTGTTGGGAAAAATCCTGGTGAGGGATTAAAATTAACAGGTGAATCATGATGAGGTGCATCAAAATCCAATCCATCACCTGGTGTCGATTTAACAAAGCCAGCGCCTTGGCCAAATCCCAATTCGATATGATAGCTGCTCCAATCCAGGCCTGTATTATTTTGCACACCTTCAGTCACCACATACTCGGTAACCCCGCCAGTGTTAATAACATCAAACACCAAATCAACAGGTCCGATACCTACGTAATCTTTCTGTGTCACAAAAATAGCATTGGGCGACGCTCCAACCACATTATCGTTATTAGGTGCAACAGGCGGTGCCCAACTCGTCCCTGCAACAGAAGCAACACCTGAATACCAAGTAAATGTAGAAATGGCACCAGCCTGAACATGAGAAATCATCATGGTCAATGTCATCATTGCAACCACACCTAAAACACATTTTTTTCTATTTAGTCCTAAACACATCATTTTCAAACCTCCTCATTTAAATGGTTAATCACACCCATTCACATTATGTATGAGCGCATAAAAAAACCCGCTAGGTAAAATTCTCTCTCTAACGGGTAAAATACTTTAAATCCTTGTAAGATGTATTATAGCTGAAATGATACCAAACTTCAATTAAGATATATAGTCTATTTAACTTAGCCAATTTACAAAAAAAGTTTAAACCAAACTTAGTGATGTAACAATTTAAATTATAAAAAACAATACAACTGATCTTGACGAAAAAAACAAGTTTTAGTCTCATCTCACCATCGTTTGTAAACCACTACGCCTTTGTATTTTGTATTGATTTCTCCCCAAGCTATAAGTATGATGTTATTTAAATTTTAAGGAGACCACCTATGATCACTGTTGGTATGAACTATCATGTAATTGAAGGTAAAGATATTCTGTTTGAAGAAAAATTCGCTGCCGTTATTGGAGCGTTAAATAGTGCAGATGGGCATGAAAAGTCTTGCCTATTTAAAGATGTCAACGACCCTTTAAGTTATTTAATCATAAGTGAATGGGATGATGAAAAAGCCTTTGCCAGCTTTATTCGCAGTGACGACTTTCGTGCTGTAACTGATTGGGGAAAAGAACAAATCCTTAGTGGACGCCCCAGTCACAAAGTGTATAAAACATAAAACACTAAGCAAAAGATTCACATCTTGTTTAGATGTCGAAATATAATCAGCCCCTTGGGCTAGAAGTTCTTAGTGAGTTTTATCACTATTGAAATCTATTTGACACTGCCCACTGATGCAATAACGGTTTCTTGCAATCCAACGATAGATTTTTTCAATAGCGTTCATCATCCCAGGTAACTTTGCGATCCAATACAATGGACGCACCCACCAGATATGTTTAGCAATAAAAACAACTGCTGCTCCTGCCCCAATGGTTTGGTCATCTTGCGTTAATACAATCATTTCGTTAAACTGATCATCAGGTAATTTCAATCGGGCTTTGACCCATTCAGTTTCATAGGGAACAAAACGGAAGGGTTTGTTTTTTAACCATCCTCTAAGACGCCTGACCATGTTTTGGCAAAACTGACAATGACTATCAAAGATAATCCAATGATGTTGATGGCCCATTTATATCACCCATAAATTTTTTGTTCGAATCAATTGAGTTTATCATATCAAGAAACTGTGTTTACGCAAAACCTTTCACTCCTGGCTTGTTCATTCACCACTTTAAAGTGTAACAATGATTGTAAAATCGATTTCGCATGTAGAAAATAACATGGACGAATAAGCTAATTAGATGAATTAGTTGATGTCACAAATTTAAGGATATGTTGACTTAACGGCTAAACAGACTATAATTCTTGAAATCATTTTTGCAGAAATCATTATGCTACATTAGCATAATCACATAAATAATAAAGGATTATGTTTTGACTAAGACCGTAAAGGCACTCGCCGAGCATGTGGGTGGCGTGGTAGAGGGCGACGAGACCATTGAAATTAGTGGCGCCAATACACTTGGCGAAGCAACTGAAGGACAGGTCAGCTTTGTCGCTAATCAGAAATATATCCGGGATCTTAAAACGACTAAAGCCTCTGTCGTGGTCGTAGGCGAAAAAATTGACGCGCAAGGCAAAACCATTATTCGCTGCAAAGATCCTTATTATTCCTTTACACAAATTGTCGTTCTGCTGCATGGCTACCGTGAACATAAACCGATTGGTATCAGTCAAAATGCGAGCATCGCAGAAAATGCCACGATCGGTGAGAATGTTGATATTCATGATTTCGTGTGCATTTCAGCTGAAGCAGAAATTGGAGATGGAACTAAAATTTATCCAAGCTGCACCATTGGTCCTGGTACCAAAATTGGAAAAGATTGTATCATATTTCCGAACGTTACTATTTATGATGGTTGCGAGATTGGCGACCGTGTAACTATTCATGCCGGGAGCGTGGTTGGTCAAGATGGATTTGGTTATGCCACACACGAAGGGGTCCACCATAAGATTCCGCAAATCGGTAATGTCATTATTGAAGATGACGTTGAGATCGGTGCGAACTGCTCTATTGATCGGGGCACATTAGGATCAACGATCATCGGCAAAGGTACCAAATTCAGCAACGGAATTGTCATTGGCCACAACACGGTTTTGGGCGAACATTGTTTACTGGTTGCACAAGTCGCTATTGCCGGCTCAACGACAATCGGCCACCATTGCGTTTTTGCCGGACAAGCTGGCGTGGTTGGCCATATCGAAATTGGCGATCAAGTCACAGTGGGAGCGCAAGCTGGCGTGGTTAATGACGTCAAAAGCGGCGAATCGATTGTTGGCTCACCTGCCATTCCACTGAACCAAGCTAAGAAAAGTGTCTTGCTAATGAAAAACCTTCCTGAATTCCGAAACAAACTTCGAGATATGGAACGCACCATCCGTAAAATCCTTAAGGGAGAATAATCCGCTTAGACTTATTCTCCCCAACAACGTCTTCGAAAACACGCCAAACTGCCTAATCCCAATAATGCCATGGTCGTAGGCTCTGGAATACAATTTATAAGCAGCTATTTTATAAGTTATTTTTAGGTAAATAATTACACAATAACCAACGAAGGTTTTTAGTATCACTCTTAGAAATAACGATTATAATAGTGTCATGAATTCAGATAGTCATATAGTTGGACTGATTGCTGGCCAGGGCCGTTTGCCTTTTATGGTTGCTGATGGCGCACGTGCGGCAGGAAAGCGTGTTGTTTGCGTTGGGCTAGCGGACCAGGCGGATCCAGAACTTGCTAAGCATGTAGATGTGTTTCACTGGGTCGGGCTAGTGAAGCTTGGGCAGTGGATGCGAAAACTCCGCCGCGAGGGTGTGACTGAAACGATTATGGTCGGACGTGTTTCCAAGCGACAAATGTATACGCCCATGCGGATCATTCGCTATTTGCCAGACTGGCGTGCTTTACGCTTGTGGTATGGCAGGCTTCGTGTTAAAGATAAACGCAACGATAGTTTACTATGCGCTTTGGCCGACGAACTGGCCAGCGGAGGAATCATTTTGGACGATTCAACAAAATATTGTCAGGAACACCTGGCCAAAGAAGGTGTGATGACTCAACGGCAACCGAGCGATTTCGAACATAAAGATATCGAGTTCGGCTGGGAGATTGTCAAACGCATGGGTGATCTGGATATTGGCCAGGCGATCGCCGTGAAAGAACGTGAAGTCATCGCGGTCGAAGCGATTGAAGGTACTGACGAGATGATCCAACGTGCGGGCAGTCTTTGTAAAGCGGGTGGTTGGACCTTAATTAAAACAGCCAAACCTAATCAAGACATGCGGTTTGATGTACCGACAGTTGGACCGGGTACGATTGAAAATTTGAAAAAGAATCATGCAAAATGTTTGGTGATCGAAGCAGGTAAAACGCTGATTGTGGATATGGAAGAGACGATAAAGTTAGCAGACAAATATAAAATTGCCATTATCGGGATGTAAATAAAAGTAAGCAGGAACATAGCCCCGCTTACTCAATCTTCGGGACGTTCGCCAGCAGGGGCCATTTTTACGATCCTTGGATCGAAGCGTGCGATAGGGTCTACCAGATCGGATTGGGATTTCATGACCATGTCGATATCTTTGTAGGCCATGGGTACTTCGTCTAATCCGGCGGACATTAATTTGACATTTCGTTCATCCAAGAATTTTTTGGCTTCGTGCCAAGTAAAGTTTTCTTTGGCTTTTTTACGGCTCATTTTTCGTCCTGCACCATGTGATGCGGAATTCAATGAGGCTTCATTCCCCTTGCCTCGTACAATGTAGCCGCTTGTGCCCATTGACCCTGGGATAATACCCAACACGCCATCGCCGGCAGGTGTAGCACCTTTACGATGCACGATCAGTTCTTTGCCATCATGGATTTCTTTCCAGGCGAAGTTGTGATGGTTTTCGATATCCAGTAACACATCGACGCCTAAATTTTTGGCGATATGTTTATGGATCAATGCATGGTTTGCCGCGGCATACTGGCCCATTAGCTCCATAGCCTGCCAATATTCCTGACCATCAGCAGAATCCAAATCTAACCATGCCAAATGCATCAAATCTTTGGGTAGCTCTGGATGTTTTTGGATCGCCAATTTACTATAATGATCGGCAATAGCCGCGCCGGTTCCACGGCTGCCGCTATGGCTTAACAGTGCCAGGTAGGTTCCTGCTTCAAGGCCAAGGTCATCCTTCTCTAAAGTCAATTCGCCATACTCAACAAAGTGATTACCACTGCCACTGGTGCCTAATTGACTCCAGGCTTTGTCTTTGAGGTTGCGCGTTAAATCGGTAAACGTCCAATCGTCATCCATGACATCATGCTGGCGACGTTTTTTGAAACTGGCACCGATGCCAAAACGTGTCTCGGTTTCGATAGCGTTTTCCAGTTTACCGGTTTGGCCTTCCAAAGCAGACAGCGGCATATCCAAGACCGTCATTTTCATGCGGCAGGCAATATCAACACCAACGGCAAATGGAATCACCGCATTGTCGGTTCCCAATACCCCTCCAATCGGTAAACCATAACCCACATGCGCATCAGGCATCAATGCACCAGCAACAGAGACAGGTAATTTGCATGCATTTTCCATCTGTTCGATGGATTGCGGTTCAAAATCGCCGCCCCACTGCTGGTAGGGTGCTGGCTCTGTGCGATGTTCATAACGCGCACGAGCCTCAACTGAAGCAAGTAAAACGTTTGCTAACGGTGCAAAGATCTTATCATTTTTATATTGCTCAGGATTTTCTGCTAAGCTACGAATGGTATGGCGAACCTGAGCTTTTGGCAATCGCTCCTTACCTGCAGCCGCGACAACCTCGCGTGCTACAACCATAACGTTACCTTTAGGAATGCCTAAATTTAATAATTCACGTGTTTTCATTTGATTTCCTATTCTATACTAATTCTGACCTTTTAAAAATACTAAATGCATGGATTCCTGTGCGTTCGGCGATGCTCAGTGCAGGCTCTTCGCAAGGTTGTCAAACGGCCGACCTTTCTTTATTTTGAGAATTTCACCTCAAATATGTTTTTACTTATGTGTTTCACATCGATAGTTACATCAAGAAACTTTTTAATCACCTCAATATTTGTTAGACTATGTTGTGTTAATGCAACGGTTCGAAAGACGCCTTCGCCAGCTAATGCTAACGGCAGCAATAATTGATCAGATAAGTATGGCCCTACCGGAACACTTTGATCTAAATACTCTTTTATTTCATCGATCACAGGATAAAGCACTTTCGGTATCGAAACATTTTTCTGACCGAAAGCAGTAAATATTTCTGTCAGTAATTCGCTAGCGATCTCGAAGGTAATGACATTACCCGGACCTGGCGAATTATCAAATTCATGTACCTGTAGCTCCTGACCAAACCACCCAAGTTTATCACGTACTTTTTTTAGTTCCTTTTCGGCAATTTCAACGGGTAATTGTGCAACGCTTGCAGTTGCCAGCTTTGCTGTGATTTTACCACGATCCAATAGCTCAAGGCCTGAAAGCTTCTTTACGGGCTTGACATTTACTAGTAGTTGTCCACCACCTGCTGGTGCAAAACCAGGTGCAAGCAATTTAGTTTCGATTGTTGAGCCCATTTGATTGATCAAAGGAATATAGGCTTTCTCTAGAAATTCATAAGGTGGCGCATATGGATTATGCGTACCACCTTCTAACGAAATCGTCGATTCACCTTCTGCCAAAAGCAGTGCAGGTAAAACCGTTTGCAATACCAATGTTGTACTACCCGCCGTACCAATCGCAAAGTGGAATTTGCCGGCATATAAACCGCTTGGTTTAAACAGCAAACGCTGCGAGCCAATCGCATTACCTTCAACCTTTGCACACCCCACATCAACTGCGGCATTCACTGCCGTCAAATGTTGTCGCATTAAACCGGGCTTAGGCCGACCGGAACGAATGTTGATAATCTCAAAAGGCTGCTGAGTTATCAAAGATAACGCCAGCGAACTACGTAATATCTGTCCGCCGCCTTCACCAAAAGATCCATCTATTTGTATCATTGTTTCATCTCGATTAATTGATTAAATATCCTGGTGATATTTCGTGCATCATCGATCCCTCGATGGTGCGTACCTTCCAGGTTCATTTTTAAAAGTTTCAATGCCTGGCCCATACCTAATCGCGTGACTCTCATGACATCAGAAAATAATTGTTTGATGTTCAAATGTTCACCTTGATAAGGCTCAATACCATGCAGTTTGCAATCACGTTTTAATTGACGCAAATCATAACCACCCCAAGAAGCTAACATAAATGGGCCATCTTGATATGCCCAATTCATAAATGCATTAAAGCTCTCAATAAAGCCAGGAGCTTTATCCACCTGGGATTGTGTGATCGTTGTCAATTGTTTACAAAAATCTGAAAGCTCTGGATTCAACTTCGGTTTTATAAACGTTTGAAACTCATCAGACAAAATCTGCCCATGACGGTAACGCACCGCACCGATCTCGATAATCTCGCTGGTATAAGTATCTTTATCTTGCCAGCAAGTTGCTTCAAGATCAACGATAATAAATTGTTTATGTTTTAAATCTTCCATGATATTCTCTTTTTCTATTTTAAATTAATTTTCCTTATATTTAAAGTGAACAGAAGGTGCCAAAGGCACTTTTTAACGACGCGACCTTTTATTCAGTAACCCGCTCCCGTTGTTCGCTACTTTGTTCCTAGTTTTCTATTCCATTTTGGCCTTTGACAGACAAAGCTGTCACACAATTATCCACAATACAACGAATAGCCCTGATAGGATTCGAACCTACAACCATCGGTTTCTAAAACCGGCGCCTCTTGCCAATCGGGCTACAGAGCCAAAATGATTAAAAATACTGCCGCGAGTTAACGTGGGTAACCTTTCACGCACCTCACGGCAGCCATGTGAGGTATCATTATCTCTCTAAACATTTGCGACCACCCGACATCCCTTCCTGGTCGCGTATTGTTAAAAAATTATATGATGGGAAGGTAAGGGTGGCACCTTCCCATCGTGCGGAATCAACCTTCTACAAAAGGTTTACTACTCGATCAGCCAGACCTTTTTCACCCAGGACCACGCTCATCTTTGAGTTCTGAGAGATTTTTTCCAGAACTTCCAGTTCACGCAGTCGCATCAAAGCTGGGTTGTTTTCCAGCAGCTTTGCGGTGTTGGCCTGAGAACGCATCGCAGCGGTTTCTTCGCGACGAGAAATCAGGTTCGCTTCCGCGGCTTTTTTCGCCTCGGTCACTTTATTCAACAGATTTTTCATATCACCAGGTAGGATAATATCTCGAATACCTAGTGATACAATCTGCAAACCTAATTTCAGAGCCTGGTCATTCACCAGCGCAAGCAATTCAGCTATAAGGCCATCTTTGTCGGCTAGCAATGACTCCAGATCACGAGCGCCCACTACACCACGCAGGGCAAGTTGCACTTCACGGTAAAGTGATTGACGCACATCGTCGGCAGCACGCACTGACTTTTCTGCATTAGCTACTTTGTAAGCAACCACGGCATTTAGTCGAAGCGTTACTTTATCTGAGGTCATGATTTCCTGACCGGTGATATCCAGTGTCAGCTCCGCCAGGTTCACCTGGAAGACTTTTACACGTTGAACGCCTTTCCAGAAAGCGTAACGTCCCGCTGGTAGGGTTTCAACATATTGACCATCCAGAAAGTAAACACCCACGTGATCTTCAGCCACGATGATTTCTTCTAGTAATACAGAAGCACCAGCTGATTTCATGATCACATTGATATCTTTGTGATTGAATCGAACATCACGTGCATCCACAATTTCTACCTTGATATCACGATGTGTGTTCCACAGGGCATACTGACCACTAGAGACCATTTTATCAAAACGACCATCTACCCAAACCAAGGCACGTTGGTAATCCTGGAGATCTAGAACCTGAATTTTGTCTTCCAGCATTCCAGACTTAACAATCAGATCCAAGTTATCCACATCCAACCAAGGCTGGCGTTGATCAGAAAAATCAATCTCCACTTTACGCTGCGTGTTCCATAGAACATAAAGCCCATCGTTAATCACTTTTTCAAGTTGACCATCAACCCAAACAAATCCTTGTTCGTAGTCGGTTAGTTCAGCCACGGTTGCGACACCTTTGAACTTTGCATGTTTAACAATCAAGTCCAGGTCAGCGTGGTTGAACCAAAACTCACGCATATCGAAAATTTCAACGCGAGTTTTGCTAAATGGGTAATAGTGATATTTACCTTTTCCCAGTAATTTCACAAATTCACCATCCACAAATTTTAGTCCAATTTCATAGCTTTTAATTTTGTAAGTTTTTAGACCTAGCATGACTGTCTCCTTTTTTTAAATCATGTCAGCGAAAACCGCTTTCGCTTGTTGCATATCTTTCTATATTTTTTTCTGTTTTATCTTTTTTATAACCCCATAGAAGATCAGATTGTCATAACCACACGCTCGAACTGCGGAGAAAACTTAAGTTGACAATGGCTCTATAATTCTCGCAAGACGCTGTCAAGCTAAGTTCCAAATGCCCCCTCATTCTTCACGTCGCTATCCGTTGCCAGGCGTTTCTCGCAGAGCGATTCTCAGCGGAATCCATTTTCTACAAGGCGATCTCACATGCTGCCAACTTGCCATTGAAAACAAGCTGGCTGGCTAATCCAAAACTGACCTTCGCTGGGCTTGCATGGGATTCCATATACCGGGTCCCTTCGGTTCTGGTGTACAGTATGGGAGTCGAACCCATGCCAAATAGGTTATCAGCCTATTGCTCTACCAACTGAGCTAACTGTGAGGTAGATGCAGGAATCGAACCTGCGACTTCAGATCTTTAATCTGACGCTCTATCCATCTGAGCTAATCAACCAATTCTTCCACCATCGTCATAACCCACTCACGGAACAGATCGCACTTATCACATAAGCTCAGTGCAATATGCCGCTGGCCAGGTAGAAATCATTATTCACTTTTGATTTATTTACTCGCACACATGTGTGCGTTATTTTTAAAAGTAGGGACAAACACCATGTATCTGTCCCCCTTTATGACACCCTGCTCGACCGTAACAGCGGCTGTCATGGGCACCTTCGTGCCATTGATTCGTTTTAACGGAAATCAACCGTCATATTCACTTTTGTACTGGGGCAGGTAGGATTCGAACCTACGACCTTGAGATTAAAAGTCTCCTGCTCTAACCAACTGAGCTACTACCCCGCAATAGTTGCGTTTGTTGTAGCTGCTTATAGAACCAAAATCCAAAACTCACGCGGCCAGCGCGCACCATCTCCATGTTCATTTGTTGTCTTCTTTAAAATCAAGACCAAAATGATGTTATAAAAAAAGCCTTCTGACGCTCAGGACGACCAGAAGGCTTTTATAGATCTATCTATGATTATAAACCTTCTAATCATCGCCTCCCAATTCATCTGAAAGATCACACCCAATTGGATTGAAACTTTCCAGACAAGTTATACTGGAAGCAAAACCGACAAACACACTGCCTGCGTTTATGCCTGAGAGAAAATAAATTGTCTGAGTCGTCTCTTTCATTGGTTTCCTTTGGTTGGGAGTTATACGACCAATTTTGATAAAACCTTTTATCGGCATAGTTCATTTTTGTCAACACCTAAAATTTATAATTTGTTTACTTTTTTAATTATTTTGATTGAACGTTACGTATACTTATTTATTCCAATGGTTTTAGATTTCTCCATTCCATCCACTCACCACGGACTCCAGTCGAAAGGACTTGGAGAAAAAAGATGTACTTTTTCGATCCAGGCAGTCGCCGCCAATTCGACGACCGCCCTTCTCTTTCAACGTTATTCCCCAACGTTTTACTTCCAATTACATTTGTTTAAAAACGCTCCAAAAATCACCTGAATCTAGAAGAATATACATCTCATTTTCTAATGACTCAGTAACCACTAATCCAAATTCACCTGTGTAAGGTTCATAAATTATTTTGTATCCATTTTTATTCAGTGGATGCTCCTGCATCACCAGCCAAGCATCAAAGTGGGTATATTCCGCTTTGCCTCGATACATAATACGGTTTTGTACTTTGACTTTTTTGGGCTCTATAAATAAATCCTTAAGCCCCATGCCTTGCCAATTGGCTTGTACCCATTTTCCACCGATTGCATCAATGAAAATCAACTTAACCTTTTCCGATGTTAATTCCTGCATTTGTAATTCCATGATTCTTCCTTTACTTAGTTTTGATTCAGAACACCCTTTGAATCATTTATCACATACAATTTACTATTAACAATCCCTGTGCCAAAAACTGAAACAAAAAAGAGAATAACCATATTATCCTGTTATAAAACAAGTTACACTAAAATCCACACAAGCACCTCCAAAATCAGAGCTCAGGAAATATTTATTAAATTATAATATTTTATATTATTTTATAATTTTATATACTATAATTAACACATCATGAAACAGGTGCTTATTGGATTATTAGGAGTCAAACTTGATCGAGGCGACAAAGCTACCCGCTGGGAACATTGGCGACCGACGGTTTCGTTATTTAGTCACGAAGACTTATTGTTTGATCGCTTTGACATGCTCTATGAAAAAAAATGGCAAAGACTAGCTAATACTGTCGAAAAAGATATCCAATCGATCTCTCCCGAAACAAAAGTTCATCAACACCAAGTGATGTTTCGTGATGCTTGGGATTTCGAAGATGTCTTTGGCACACTTCACGACTTTGCCAAAAGCTACCCATTCAATCTAGACCAAGAGCAATACTATCTACACATAACAACAGGAACTCATGTCGCTCAAATCTGCGAGTTCTTGCTAGCAGAATCAAATTTTTTTCCAGCAAAACTAATCCAATCCAGTCCCCCTCCGATCAATGAACCGGAGAATCCCGCCCAATATAATATTATTGATTTAGATCTATCAAAATACGATCGCATTGCCACGCGATTTCACCAAGAATCGCAAGATGATATTTCCTTTTTAAAATCTGGTATCGAAACAAAAAATAAAAAGTTCAATCACTTAATAGAACAAATCGAAAAAGTAGCGATTCATTCTATGGAACCCATGCTTCTGATGGGCCCCACCGGAGCAGGCAAATCCCAACTGGCTAAACGCATCTTTGAACTCAAGAACCAGCGAAGCCAATGCAATGGGTCTTTTGTGGAAATTAATTGTGCAACCCTCCGTGGAGACCATGCCATGAGTTCACTTTTTGGACATAAGGCCGGAGCTTTTACAGGAGCGACCAAAGACCGAACCGGCCAACTACTCAAAGCTAATGGCGGGATCTTGTTTCTCGATGAAATTGGAGAACTAGGTCTGGATGAACAAGCCATGATTTTACGTGCCATTGAAGAAAAGCAATTTTTACCCTTAGGGGCAGATAAAGAAGTTCAAAGTAATTTCCAGCTCATCTGTGGGACAAATCGCGATTTAAACCAGCAGATTATCAAAGGAAATTTTCGAGAGGACCTACTCGCTCGAATTAATTTATGGTCATTCCAATTACCAAGCCTGAATGAACGCCGAGAAGATATTGAACCTAACTTATTATATGAACTGGAACGGTTTACCCAGAGCTATGGCAAGAAAGTGGTTTTCAATAAAGAAGCTCGGCAAAAATATCTTCAATTTGCCAAATCCCCAAAAGCAACCTGGGATGCCAATTTCAGGGACCTGAACGGCTCTATTAAACGCATGGCAACCCTGGCCATTTCGGGTCGTATTACTACCCAAGACGTTAGCAATGAAATCAAACGCCTGAACTACACATGGCAAAGAAAAACAAGCAGCGGCAATATTGACATTCTGCTTAATTATTTTGATACCAATACAATTAATAAAATGGATTATTTTGATCAGGTTCAATTAGCTGCTACGATCAAAGTTTGCCAAAAATCCAACAACCTTTCCCAAGCGGGACGGGAACTCTTTGCAGCATCACGCCTGAAAAAAAGTCAATCGAACGATTCAGACAGGCTAAAAAAATATCTGCATAAATTCGACCTCAGCTGGGACAAAATCCGATATTAATAATTCATGCCTAACTTTCTGCTCTTATTATCTCAATGTTAACAACACTCAAATTGTGATTTGACACAATCCTAGCAAAACCAGAACAGTTCCTGAGCAATCTTCTAATCCTCGACTAGCCAAACATTCGCAAAAACATAACGCTCTTCGCTATACTAAATGTCCGATAATGGTTATGTCACGATTCAGAAATAATTAACAGAGAGGTTACTCATTGAGCTATACGCCTAATACTTCGATGTGGAAAAATCTGGTTAAACCTTTAATCAAAGGGAAAACACCAGGCCAATTAATTATACAATTAACCACTTCCTGTAATGCCGCTTGCCCTCAATGTGAAATGCGTCGCAGTGCTGAGATTCCACGATCTCGATTGACGACCGATCAAGTCAAAGCCATGATTGACGAAGCGGCCCAGCAAGGTATCCAAGCATTATCTTTTACGGGCGGTGAACCCTTATTAATGAAAAAAGAATTAATCGAATTGATTCGCCATGCGGGTGCGGCTGGAATTCCTTATATACGCACAGGTACGAATGGCTTTATGTTTAGAAATACTGAATCGGCCGGTTGGGAAGCAAGGGTTAGAGGTCTACTTGAAGAGTTGGCCTCGACAAACTTGTATACGTTCTGGATTAGTATCGATTCCGCTGAAACAAAGCGACACGAAGACATTCGCGGCTTAAAAGGTGTCATAAAGGGTATTGAAAAAGCAGTCCCCCTATTTCATGAATATAGTATTTATCCAGCGGCCAATCTCGGTATCAATCGCTATACCGGTGGTAGTGAATTTGAAATGCCTTACCGCTCACCTCAAACATTTAACAGCGATGTATTTTACCATACCTGCAGAAATGCCTTTAATACGTTTTATCGTAAAGTGGTGGATCTGGGTTTTACCATTACAAATACTTGCTATCCTATGAGTGTACAAACAACTCGACCGGAAGAGTTGGAATTGGTTTATCAAGCGTCCAGTTCAGATATTATGGTTCGTTTCCGAGCTGAAGAAAAAGTCGCGATGTTCCGAGCACTCATCGATACAATTCCTAGTTTTCGAGATCAAATAAGAATTTTTACACCTCGCTGCAGCCTTTATAGCTTAAGTGAACATTATGATAATGGCACTGAAATGGGCTATCCTTGTCGCGGTGGTAAAGATTATTTCTTTGTCGATTCAACCAGCACCAATGCCTATCCATGTGGCTTTCGCGCTGAAAGCCTGGGACCATTTACCGATATGGATCGCACGAAAATTGAAAAAGAAGCAAGTTGTAGAAAATGTGACTGGGAATGCTTTCGGGATCCATCGGAAATGCTTGGCCCCATCCTGGAATTACGAACAAAACCGATGAGCCTTCTCAAACGCCTTTTCCGTGAAAAAGAATTCATAAAATTCTGGCGTGAAGATTTACGTTATTACAACGCTTGCAGCTTTTTCTCAGGACGAAAAGCGCCTGATTATCAAAAAATGAAACGCACCACACGCAGAAACCATAACACCTCCCAATGCGTGGGACATCGGGACCCACACGAACAACCAGACATGGAGCTATCCTATAGCTAGCTCACAAGTAAAGGTAACGATACCTATCAAAAAACATACAGAGTGATTTTTGAACATTATTCGTAGGAGCAAACGATGAAAATTGATCTACATGTACATTCCGCATTTTCAAAGCGACCAGCGAACTGGTTATTTAAAAAAATAGGTTGCGCGGAAAGCTACACAGACCCACATCTACTCTATGATATCGCCATGAAAAAAGGAATGGACATGGTCACAATCACTGACCATAACACAATTGATGGCTGTTTAGAAATTGCTCATCGCCCTAACACATTTATCAGCAGTGAAGTGACTACTTATTTCCCTGAAGATGGATGCAAATTGCATATCCTGGTACATGATGTAACAGAAGAACAATTCAAACAGGTGAATTACCTGCGAAAAAATGTTTATGATATGGTCGACTATTTAAAGAAGGAAGGCATCAACCACGCCCTGGCACACCCTTTTTATTCGGTGAATAATCGCTTAACGATTGACCACTTTGAAAAATGCGTATTGCTCTTTGAAATCTTTGAACTCAATGGCGACAATGATGAATATGTCAATATCACACTCCAGAAAATTTTATCGCAACTCAATGAAACACAAATTGCTCGCCTAGTGGATCGCCATAACATTTATCCAGATCAGCCACAGCCTTGGATCAAAGGATTCTTAGGCGGTTCTGATGATCATAGCTCTTTGCATATTGCTCGCACATTTACTGAATGTGTAAATTGCAATACGCTACCGGAATTTTTTGATGAGATTAAACATCAAAATGGCGTCGTTCGTTTCAATCGTCCATCCACCCCCATGTCGATGGCACTGCACACCTATAGTGTTGCCTATCAATATTATAATAATCGTGTGAATATTTCAAAATACCGTGAGTATAATATTCTGGTCGCTTTTCTGGATCGCATGTTACAAACACAACCTTATGCCAATCCGTCACTACTTAAACGTCTCTATATGAAATGGAATCAGCGTCCCAGCAAAAAGGCAAAAAATAATCAGCAACATGGCATCAAGGAAGTATTACAGGAAGAAGCACAAAAATTTATCGCCCAAGACAAAAAATTAGCAGCCTTTGTTGCCAATACTCATGTGGGTGATATTGAGCGAGATGAATACTGGTATCGCTTTGTCAACAATATTGGCAATGAGACATTAAGCCTGCTAGGAACACGCATTTTAGGTAACTTACAGAAAGCAAATCCTTTTGATCTATTCCATGCGATAGGGTCTGCCGGCTCTCTCTACTCTTTGATAGCTCCATTTTTTGCCGCCTACAAAATCTATGGCAAAACTCGCCAATTTGCCAATGCCACTAAAATGCATTTTTCCGAGCGTCCCATGCAACCTCAACCCAATATTGGTTTTTTTACGGATACCTTTGAAGAAATTAATGGTGTGGCATTAACATTGCAAAAATACGCTTCATTAGCTAATCAAATGGGGAAAAAATTAGAAATCTTGACCTGTAAAAAAGAGAATGAAACAGGTCAACTGGATGCACAGGGCGTAAAATATTTTAATTCTATCAGCGAGTATGAATTACCGGAATACCCGGAAGTGAAATTATACATGCCGCCGATTCTGGAATTGATGAACTATTGCTACAAAAAGAATTTCACTCATATCCATGGTGTTACTCCCGGTCCGATGGGACTGTGCGGTTTGGCAATTGCACGCATCATGAAATTACCTTTCTATACCACCTATCACACCGCAATGCCGCAATATGCTGGCTATTTAACAGGTGATAAAATCGTGGAAGATTTGATGTGGCAATTTATGATCTGGTTTTACAATCAAGCGGACATTGTTTTTTCACCATCGGAGGCTTTTTCAGACGAACTGATTTTAAAAGGTATTGCTGCTGAAAAATTACGACTCGTACCTCGGGGCGTTGAAATTGACCGCTTTAATCCACATGCCGTTTCAGACAAAGTGAACTTCAAAAAAGGCGTCAAGATGATTTATGTTGGCCGCGTATCCAAGGAAAAAAACATGCCGATATTAGAAAATGCCTTTAAAAAGCTGATGAAGTCTTACCCGGATCTCTCTTTGGTGGTCGTTGGAGATGGCCCTTATTTGAATCAAATGAAAAAGAATCTTGCAGGTTTACCTTGTAAGTTTACTGGTTACATGGAAGGTGGTGATGTCGCGGCAGCCTATGCCTCTTGTGATTTATTTGTCTTTCCTAGCACAACAGATACCTTTGGTAATGTGGTTCTGGAAGCTCAAGCCTGCGGTCTTCCGATTATCGTCACCGACCAAGGCGGCCCGCAGGAAAATATTATCCCTGACGAAACGGGATTAATCGTTCGAGGCAACGATGAAGCAGCCATAATCGAAGCGATCGTCACCTTACTGGACAATCCACAACGACGTCTGGAAATGGGACACTATGCCCGGGAATATGCTTTGACCCGCGATTACAATCTTGCTTTTGAACAATACATTAACTTCTATCAGAAATCGCTGATGGACATGATGAAAACAACACAACAAACTGGATTATCAAACGCTACCTTTACCGTTAACTAGTTTGATACGATGGGCGGATACGTCCGCCCTTCATTTTTTTGCCCTAGTATTAGATTTAATAATTCCTTCATAATTTTCAATAAATTTTTTGACTGTTATTTTCTTGATGGTTTTTCCGATTAACTCGAGCGGTAAATTTTCCAGTTTTTTAAAGCGTATGCAGGACTTGCCCATATCAAGTTTTTTACCGCTTTTCTTAAGTTCACCCATAAACCAATCCATCAAAGACTCATCGGTATAGATACAAAAAAGATACAGGGACATGTAATTTTTCTGGCTGGCAAGATGAACAAAAGGAAGCGGTTGTTTTTGGTCGCAATGATACCCATCAGGGTAAATTGAATGAGGCACATAATAACCAATCATTCCATACTGCATCCCCTCTTTATATCCTTTGGGAAGATTTTTTAGAATGACCTGACGAACCACCTCAATGGCCTCACAACGCCCATCAGGAAGCTCTTTAAGATAGTTCTGAACTGTCTTTGCTTCACTTCGCATTCATATATTATAGTCAAGCAATCGATAGGGTGCAATCTGAATGCGATGAGTGAAAAACTAAGCGGGTTGGCGTTTTTCCTCTGAACTTGAATTATCGCCCTTCACTTCCATATCCTTTTTCGAAAAATGCATTTCAGACGGTGGAGAATCCTGACGCTTGGCACCACGCACCAGAAAGTGAAGAATGTGGCTACGCAATTCAACATATTCTTTCGAATCGATGAGCTCTTCACGTGAGCGTGGACGAGGAATATTCACTTCAACAATCTCAGCCAGCTCCGCATCAGGGCCATTGGTCATGAGTGCAATTCGATCCGATAGTAAGATCGCTTCATCCACATCATGGGTCACCATAAAAACCGTACTTTTGGTCGCATTCCACATACGCACCAATTCTTCTTGAATGGCCCCGCGAGTCAAGGCGTCAATCTGGGCAAACGGTTCATCCAGTAATAGAATTTTGGGTTCAACGGCAAAAGCACGTGCCAAGCCGACACGCTGTCGCATACCGCCAGAAAGAAAAGCGGGCTTTTTAGATTCGGCACCACCCAGGCTCATCATATCGATATATTTTTGAGTCCAATCTTTAATACGATCAGGACTCCAATCAGGATGAGCGGATTTTACCGCCACCCTGACATTTTCAAAAGTACTGAGCCAGGGCATCAACGCAAAACTCTGGAAGACCACCATACGATCAAGCCCAGGTTTAGTAATAAGATTGCCATCCAGTATGACACCACCATTGCTGGGCTCATCAAACCCAGCCATGATATTTAATAAGGTACTCTTACCACAACCGGAATGACCAATCATGGTTAAAAATTCACCTTGTTGAATCTCAAAGTTTACTTCTTTAAAAACCGTAAAGGTTTGCCCTTTATCGGGACCATCCAAAACAGGAAACGTTTTGGACACATGATCAACTTTTAAAAATGACACCCTATACTCTCCTAACTATAAGTCTTGGATTACCATTTACGGTATGGCAGGAATTTTCCATCGTAGGTAATCACAACACGATCGCCTTTGGGGTCTTCTTTTTTACTAATATCAATTTCAAAATCAATGGCACTCATGATGCCATCGCCAAATTTTTCATGAATCACAGCCTTCATGGTTGTGCCATAGACCTGGGTGATTTCATGAAAACGATAAATCAATGGATCGGCAACCACGGCATCATCCAGGCTTCCTTTAAGCGGACAGATTTGCAAAATCTCAGCAACTTCATCCCCTAAACCAAGAAATTCAACTAACGCTTTCGCATTATCTTCTAACATACTATTTTGACCAAAAATGACGGATGTAACCCAAACTTCATGACCACCCACCGCTTCGGCAATCTCAGCAAAGGTCACGCCTTTTTCTTTTTTGGCTTGTAAAATCAACTCTGTAGCTTTTTCATGTGTGATACAAGAAAGTGTTTCTGATGACATTGATTTCTCCTTACTATTTCTAATTAATTCTTACATTTCTGGGTAGGTCACCAATTTGGCCACTCGGCTGAACGCATAATCGAGTACCACACCTACAACCCCAACAACAATAATCGCAAAAATAACCCCGCTAATATCAAGGTTATTCCATTCAATCCAACTTAAATAACCAATCCCCAGTTCACCCAACAACATTTCTGCTGGAACCACGGCCACCAGGGCACTGCCAAACGAAATACGCAGCCCAGCAACAATCGCAGGAGCAGCAGCAGGCAAAACAACTTTAAAAAGCCGACGAAAATATCCCATCTCCAAAAGACTGGCCACGCGCAAATAATCTTTTCGCATCGTGCTGACACCGAACGCTGTGTTTGCAACGGTCGGCCACAATGACGCCATAAAGACAACTAATATGGCTGTCCACGTTGGATCCTGAACGCTATACAAAAGTAGCGGCATCCAAGCCAATGGCGAAATGGGTTTCAGTGTTTGTATAAATGGGTTCAACGCCAGGAATAATTTTTTATTCAATCCAATGATGACACCTAATACCACAGCAAAAATAGATGCGGCTAGAAAACCAATCGCAAAACGCTTTACGGTATACCATACCAAATGACCAATACCATGATCGTTGGTACCCTTTTTGTGAAAGATCTCTTTTAGTTCCGATTTTGTTTTATCGAAAACTTTAGCAGGTCCAGGAATGCCAATCGGTTTATCAGGATTATAAATATAATTGCCAGCGTCATCCTGTATGATGTCACCATTAAATTCCATGGTCATGAGTTCATTCTCGGATAATCCTGTCGAATCAAAGTCCGGCTGCTGGGTCAACCCATGCCAAACCAATATAAACACCAGGAAAAATCCCAGCGACATAAACACAGGCCCATAATCGAAACTTTTAATCTTATCAACTAGTGACATTACAACCCCTCGATCATTAATTTAAATTATTAATTGGGAAACTATTCATATATTCTTCAGGTTTTTTCGGATCGAACTCTTTACCCATAATCACATGTTTACGATAGGTTTTTCCATTCTTACTGTAACCAAGTTCTTCGATAAGTTCATCACACTCGCTAGCAAGATAGACTTTTTCAGCCACTTTGTGATAATCAAATTCACCTTCAACATGTTTCCAACGTTTCATCTGGGTCAGAATCCAAACCGCCATGGAGTGCCATGGGAATGGATCAAAATCAATACGATCAGGTACATTCTGAATGCCACCCAAACCATCCGCAAATTTACCTGTCAGAACTTGCTGCAAGACAATCTCCGGTTGATTCAAATAATTCTTAGGAGCAATCGCCTTTGCAATCGCTTTTCGATTCTTTGGATCTGAAGAATAATGAGTCGCATCGACAATGGATTTGAACAAGGCCAGGAAAGTATTTGGATATGTTTTCGTAAACTCTTCCGAGATCGCAAATGCACAACATGGATGACCATCCCATATTTCTTTTGTTAACTTATAGATAAATCCAACATTTTCATATATCGCACGCTGGTTAAATGGATCGGGTGCCAAATAACCATCCACATTTTCTGCTTTCAGGTTAGCAACCATCTCTGGTGGAGGCACAACACGAATTTGAACATCTTTATCAGGATGCACGCCGCCTTCTGCCAGATAATAACGCAGCAGGTAATTATGCATGGAATACCTAAAGGGAACACAAAAACGAAACCCCTTCATATCCTTTGGACCTTTAACGCCTTTGTGTTTTTTGTGAAGCGTGATTGCTTGACCATTAATATTTTCAACCGCAGGCATAAAGAAAGGAACCTTCTTAGAGCCAGCCCCCAATGAAATCGATAGTGGCATCGGACTAAGCATATGTGCGGCATCCACATCTTTGTTAATGGCCCAGTCTCTGACCATCGCCCAACCAGACGCACGCCGCACTTTGGCATTTAAGCCATGCTTTTTGTAAAAGCCCATGGGCTCAGCCATGATAATCGGCGTGGCACAAGTAATAGGTATAAACCCAATTGATAAGTCCTTCTTCTCAATATTTTTAACCGGATCTGCTGCCAAACTCTTAGCCATGTCCATCGGAAAGAAACTAGCAATCATGGCTGCGGCAGCACCTTTACCTACCGTACTGATAAATTTACGACGATGAATCGGATTAGGAAAAATGGCATTCATCACTGCATTTTCAACAACCTGATCCATAATCTCTTCTGTATTGGGACCCGATTGAGAAGACGCTTTTTCAGCAACACTTTCATGCTCACAACTTTCATTATGCACATGATCTTTTGTACATTTGCTATGGTCATGCGAAAATTCCAGTCCTTTAAAGTCACTGGATTGATGCGATTCAAAATCTTTTTTAACTTCTTTATCGTGACAGTCAGACATGTTTATCCTCCAAGATATAATTTTAATGGTAGGTATTTAACTAATAATCTAACTAGCTCGTTGCAAATGAAGTGCCAAAAGAAAATAATTTTGGACAGACCAAATCCGCGATTTTTGATTTATGTATAACGGCCAATAGTTTAAGAAGTTAATTATTAGTTAAAAAAAATTCAGGTGATAAGATGAGTAAATTTTCATCCTACATAAATGGAGTTGTTTATACACTATCACTACTAAACGGTATTGTTTTGAACGTTCTTCTAAAGGCGATTTATTTTCGTTTTGCAGCATCAACAGAATACGTTGGATCTGCTCCATCCCAATTGACATCTCCACTTGGCCCATAAATCGCCGGAACATGCGAATCACTTAATCGCAAATACAATTGCATTTGCGTTCTGTGATGCGCGGTATGTAAAACGCGTCGCCAGAAAATCCAAATACGCTCTCGCTCTAAACCGAAAAAAGGTTGTTCTTCATGCCACCACGCATGATTAGCATTCGCAAGCTGAGGTAATCGATGATGTATTTGTTCTAAATATTTTTCAATATAGTTTTTTACTTCAGGTTTCTCAACTTGCGGCAATAACGTCTCTACGTCCATTTCTTGGGTACCTACAAATTGAGCAAAGAAACGTCTTTCGCTTAATAATTGATGCTTCATGATGGTTTGTATGTCATTAGACTTTTCATGCGGCTTAAATCCCAAGAGGGAATTTGGCACTGTTCGCCAAATAGAAACCACTTTATTTGCTTCACTGACATAGGTGTCTATAAGATATTGGTATTGGCTATCTACTGCCTGCGGTATTTGTTTTTCGGCAATAGCGATATAATCATACTGCATGATCGTTCTCCAGAATCAAATCCAATTAGAATTTAAAATTCAAAACACCTCCATTAGGATAGATATAGAATTTATCAAAGTAAATATATTTAAATAATTTTTAAACTTTTAATCATCAGAATTCATTTGGATACGATCTGTAAAAACTAAAATTGTTAATATTGGTATTTACATAAAAGGGGGCGATCGCCTTGCGAAAGACAATCGCCACAGGACATCCTGTAATAAACCATTGGATCTATCACGACTGCCCTTCCCCAACCATCATTTTATTCGACCTAAGAACTCCGACAGCAAACCTCAATGTCCTTGCGACAAGTTGAGGTCGCTGCCAGGAGGTAGGAAGTTCTTTCATCCATCACGACATTACAAATCCGGTTCCAAAGGAAGCGATTCGTTTCCAATACAACCGCGGCGAATAAAAGCTATCTCGACCGACCCGATCCCAAGAGTTCCTATTCCTTGTTATTACCTATCCCTTCACAACATGTAGACGTAGCGCCTCCGGGCTCATAACCATAAATTTGTTTGAGTTTTTACGTTTCACCCGACAATAAAAAAAGCCTTCCGGGAAGTCTGTTACCCGAAAGGCTTTATGATCTCAAGTCTATCATAAAAACGTCTCTAAGCAACTCCTTCCATCATCATACCAATCTGGTGTGATGGTTGAAGCAAACAAGCATTGCAAATCATGCAGCAAAACTTATTCATATGTTGTTGACTTAAATGGATCATAAATTCCTTTCGACGTTTCTCTCGTAACTTCACTCGAAATCTTATCATATCCAATAATAAAAGTTTGTCAATAGATAATTTTAGTATAAAAAAAAGGCCCGGCAATATTTTGTTGCCAGGCCTCGTAAATCAAGACAATGATTAAAATTAACAGCCAGGTTCGCTGCAACCTAACCAATCACCTGCAAAGATAGCAAAATCAGCAACATCGACAAGACAATTCGTATTATAGTCAAGGACGTTATATTCTAAAGCTCCGCATTCGTCTTCTGTGATCGAAACATCTACAGGATCTGGAGCCGCCGTAAAATCAACATCACCAACTTGTGACAATCCAGTTACTGCAGTGGTTGGTGTAGGAGCGCCTGAACCAGGTTCATCACCACGAAACTCATCATCTTGAACCGCGGTTAAGGTAACGGTTTGAGGTATATCCCAACCTGAATTACCAAAAGTCAGAACATTTGGATCAGCTGTAAAGAATGGAGCATTTGGATCTTCGAATCCATCATCAATTGTAACGGTAATCACCGCCCCTAAAGATGGCTGAGAATTCAATGAATAAACCAATGTTCCTTTGTGTTCTACTTCTGTATCCAATTCGTTCAATTCAGTATCGACGGCTTCAACAAACACACATCCTGTTTCATCATCAATGACTTCAACCGTTAATGGACATTGAGCCACACCATTGAAGTGCGCATCAGACGTTGATGCGACAACCGCTTGAAATGTAAATGATTCAGAACAGGCTTCAAAATTCGTATCGTCAAAGGCATCAACAGCAACTGTCTGAGGCGTTTCCCAATTCGTATCAGTAAACGTTAACACTTTTGCGACAGTCGCACCATCAAAAGAAATCTGAGTGGTATTTGGGTCCAAAGTCACTGTGACAGAGCCTAAGGCTGAAACAGTACCAACACCGGAATCAAGAGCAATAACTAAATTCGTTGCTGTGCCACCTTCGGTTTCAGTGATCGAATCAGGCGTGGCCGTTGCAACAACATTCAATCCAGGGTTTCCACTGTGCTGTACGTCAATGATAACTTCATCAATACAGGTACTTTCAGGTAATTCTTCCATAAAAACTTGAACGGTATCACAACCAGCTCCAGCTTCAACAAACGTTTCAACTGAAATAGTGAAAAATCCATCTCCATGATCTGTTATACCTACGGAAGTTAAGTCGTCACCTTCGCTACCACCACAAAAGACAAAACTTGGACTCTCGAAAGTTTCAGTGGCCACTTCAATACCAGTAAAAGGTAATTCTGCCATGGTTGAAGTAATTTGAAAACGAATAATCACACCTTCTTTACCTGTCGCAAGATTAGTCAATGCGAAACGAACAAGTTCTCCGGCAACAACGCCGCTGCGTGAACCAGAAGTGCATGCATCTTCGCCAAATTCTTCAAGCGTACCGGCGGTCACAGATCCAGAATCAGGTCCAGACGTCACGCCATCATTAAACGTTCCAGAATCATTAAAATCATATGTCGCAGTCACGCTACCGGTAGAACCGCGCCATGTTGGAATATATACATCATCAGCATATGCGGGCAAGGCATAAAAGAGACATGCCACACCCAATAATATTGTCATTTTTTTCATGTTATTTATCTCCAATTATCGTTTTTCTCCACTCATTGAATTGAGCTATCAAATTCAAATGAGAATGTAACATTATTAACCTTTAAATACGTTTTAATCTGAACTCATTATGTTTATAGACAATTCGCGACATCGGGTTCAGTACAATCAGCCCATTCACCTGCGAAAAGTGAGAAATCTAACAGATTCACATAACAATCGAAGTTAAGGTCGTTGGTAATGAATGGAAATTCACCACATTCATCTTCAATCATACTCACTTCAACTTCAGGAACAGGGTTGTAAGCATTCGGATCAACATCGCCTGAAGATGCGCCAGTAATAAATGGATCCACAAATTCTAAGAATTCTTCATCTGGAATCGCTTTAATGGACACCGTTTGTGGCACACTCCAGTTGCCTGAATTAAAGGTTAAGGTTTCAGGATCTAGTTCTGAAACAGCATTTTCATCGGTTAATGTAATAACATTATCGCTACCAATTGGTGGACGATTTAAAACATAGGCTACACTCGCGATTGTTCCATTTGGATCCAATTCGTTTATTTCTAATCCTTCATCAGAAATCACAAAAACACAGCCAACTTCGTCATCAATCACTGTTACCAAATCAGCTTCATTCTGTGTAGCTCCATTCAAATCTACATTTGCGTTTGGATCACTTAAACTAACAGAGAAGTTAATTGAAAACAGTTCAACACAATTAACGTTAGGTTCAATTTCGACATCATCATTCACTTCAACGGTAACCACTTTAGGTGTATTCCAGTTGCTATCATCAAACGTCAATGTGATTGATTCACCAAACCCGCCACTGTTCATTTTAAAATCAGCAGTATCATTAGGATCTGGGGAAATCGTTATTGTCGCAATGGCGCCATTAAGTGATCCGAGATTTTCATTAGGATCGGTATTCATCTGAACCGTAAATGTATCTGTCACAAGTGGCGTTGCTTCTGAAACAGAGACACCATCGCCAGCATCAACAACAACAGGAGGTTTTTCAAGTGGTGGAGGAAATTCACCTTCAAAATAAATAACATCGACAATGACTTGATCAATCATTATATCGTCAACAACACCTTCAAGTCCGATCAAAATATTGGCACATTCAGAGATAGCCGCTTCGGAAGTTGTTATCAAATGAACCGCCGTTGTAAAAAACCCATCGCCATGATCAACTTCATCTAGAAGCTCGATCGAATCCTCAGCTAACAAAGAAACATTCCCAGTTCCAGCTCCTTCAATAATACCTAAGGCACAAAATTCTTCTTCAATCGTATTAGAATTTGTCGCTTCCATAAAAACGGCAAAAACATCTTCATTAAGATATTGGGCATTCCATGTGATTTGAAAAACAACAGAAGCACGTTCGCCTTCTTTGGCCAGGTTCGAAGACAGGAATACTGCAGCACCATTGGTGACGCCAACACCGCTGCGACTATCAGCCGTTACAGCAGTATCACCAGGGCCAATAATACCGTAGCCCGTGAGAACTTCAGCTTCTTCATCAATCAACGTTTGAGACAATGTGACAACATCAGCCTCTAATGTATCAATGGCAGCCTGGGTATCATAATTCCAAATCACTCGATAAGAACGACCTGTTGACAAAAAAGCAGGTTCAATAACATCCTCTGCTAATGCGAGATTTGCTGTGCTGACAGTTAATAATGATGCCAGCAGCAACGACCATATCTTTTTCATAGTAATTTCTCCATGACCTGTAAATAAAATTTTCTCCGCTCTCCTGATTGTTACAGGAACCAACCAGACAGAGAATCTTAACACACCATTTAAAGTGTCAAGACGTACCAAAAAACATAAACAACACACACACATTAGTCTTGTTTCGTCATTTACCTTACGAACTCTACTCTTTGGAAAATTCCGACCTATACACACTAGTTTTTAATAGGCTTAAGAATATTTCTCCAAGTCTCCGATTTATCTAAAGCATGCTCTGCCAGGCAAAATTAGTGTGTTGCCCGACAGAGCACTAAAACTCTATGCAAACTAGTTATTCCTTATTCATATCAAACATGAACACCTTTTAAAGGATGTGACATGACGTCCATATCACATCCTAGTAAGTAATGTATCTAAATTCATAGATACGAAGTGTGAACCAATTATATGGCAGAACTCTGAATGAACAGAGCCCTGCCGTCGTGTAGAAATATATATCCATTTAATTACGAACCTGATAGGCATCAAAGTGCAATTCACCACTGGCCCAGTTCAGGACAACGCTGTGCGTTCCACAACTCAACGTGGTATCTTCAAATGCCATGAAGCTATCTTGAGATCCACTTGTGACATTGACCGTTTGAGCAGAACCACCATCAATAGAAATCGAAAATGATTGAGCATACTCTTCTCGCCAGACATAAATACGAAGACCATTGCCATCAATGTTGAAACTCGCCGTAGCACTACCTGCTGAAAAATGAGCATCATTTTGGAAACCACCTGGAGCTGACACATTTGTCATACCAGAATAACTGATACCAGAATCGGTATTATTCACCTGAGCAGCCCAGCTAAAACCACAACCACTACCAGCTTGTGTCGTCGCACAAGCTTGCGTAGAAGCCGTACCAGTGTTACCAACACTGTCACGTGACTGAACGGTGTAACAATACTGAGTTGAGGCCGTCAAACCGCTATCGGTATAACTGGTTGAAGTTTGCCAACCACTATCTGTACCACCAGGCGTTCCACTAACATGGTCAAAGTTATATTCAACCGGACCAGAAGGATCACTGGCTGTTGTTGCCGTCATGCTAATAGCCGTATCGCTATCAGCACTTGGGGCTGATGCAAAGGTCGCAGGATTTGGTGTTGGAGGCGTCGTATCTGGTGGTGCTTGTGTCGTCGCACAAGACCCGCTAGAAGAAGCTCCCGTGTTACCAAGACTATCACGAGAAGTAACGGTATAGCAATATTGCGTACTTGGCGTCAGTGACGTATCGGTATACGATGTTGACGTTTGCCATGAACTATTGCTACCACCAGGATTACCAGAAGTTTCTGTAAAGAAGTATTCTACAGGTCCTGACGGATCACTACCAGTCGTTGCGGTCATTGCGATCGCCGTAGAGCTTGTCGCCGCAGGAGCAGATGCAAAGGTTGCAGGATTCGGAGTCGGAGGCGTGGTATCAGCACCAGCCTGCGTTGTAGCACATGCGGCAGAAGATGCTACACCTGAATTACCAACACTATCACGAGACTGAACTGTATAACAGTATTGAGTACTTGCACTCAATCCATTATCAGTATAACTCGTTGAGGTTTGCCACTCACTATCACTGCCACCGGCACCACCACTGGTATTATCGAAATTGTATTCAACAGGACCAGATGGATCACTTGCCGTTGTCGCAGTCATAGCAATCGCACTGCTGCTCGTTGCTGCTGGGGCTGAAGCAAAGGTTGCAGGATTCGGCGTCGGAGGTGTCGTATCACCACTAACAGAATCTTCAAAGACAACGTATGCAACCTGTTCACCCGTATGAGCACGTTCAGTATCATTCAATTGATCTTCATCAATCGCCAAGTTGATATTGGTATTGGAAATTGGATTCGCACCATAGAAAAGTGCCCAACCACCGTTGCCACCATCCATGGCTGTAAGAGTTGCAATACCGATGGAAGCAGCACTGGATAAACCACTCACGGTTCTGCCATATGGTGGTGAATTAGTGATTCCAGCAACACCATCACTCGTAACACCTGCAGCATAGTTCACACCATCAATGGCACCATTGCCTGATTCAAGTACAATGTAACCAATGGTTTCATTCGCATGAGAATTATCAGGATCTTCGTTGACGGTTTTACCGACTTGAAGAACAGAACTACTTGGTGGGTTCTGACGAGAACTGCCGCGAGACCAGAAAGTCACGTGACCAGCATCGTTGTAAGTCATCACCTGCCCGAGAACCACTGGGCTTGTGTAGCTATTGCTATAGCTGCGTGCTTCGCCAACCCAACTGTTATTGTTAGAAGTAACCGTTGAATTGTATTTCACGGCTTCCATTTTTACACCATCAGTTGCGACCATATAAACACCTTCTTCGACAACCATGTAATAAACATCCATAGATGCCGGAGCATTTGGAGAACCATCCACACGAACTTGGAAGCTATTGCCGGTTGCGTTCTGAATACGTACATGCGCGGGAGCAGAACTATTACTATAACCGGGAGTGGCAACGACGACCATAGAGCTGTAACTGCTACCCAAATTAACAGTGGTCCAACTAGTACCAACGCCGCTAACCACACCGGTTTCTAGTAATATATTACTGCTAGGTGCATCTGGTGTTGTCGCATTTTCCGCTGCAGAAGCTGCAGTGGTATTACCCAACGCATCACGAGATGATACCATATAACTGTAAGATGTTAATGGACTCAGTCCTGAATCTGTATAGCTAGTGGAAGATTGCCATACGCTGTCTGAGCCGCCCGCATTACCAGTTTGTTCATCAAAGAAATATTGCACGGGTGCACTTTGTGCATCCAGAGCCGTGGTAGCCACCATCGCAATCTCTGTGGAACTGATGGCATTTGGTACCGTGGCAAACGTCATAGGATTTGGAATCGGTGCAGCGGTATCAGTACCACCATTGACGGTAATGGCCCCAAACATAAATTCTGGAGAGCCACTACCATGTACATGACAGTGATAGTTATAGACATTTGACCCGCCACCATCACCAGCTGCAATATCTAAGAAATTCTGATCAAAGGTAACATTAAAAGTGACTCCTGTAGGATTCGTTGCATTTTTGTCTACCGTTGATTTAAAAATCGTATTGGCATCTATTTGAGCTTGCCCAAGAAGATAATTATGATTACCTGACAAACCAGCCCAAACATTGTGACCTTCTTCAATAAAGGTCCACTGAACGGTGTCACCCACATTGATGGTCACATTGGCTGGGAAGAAATCGGTACCAGGACCTGCGGTAATATCAATAAAACCATCTTCCGCTGCAGTCGTTGTACAGGATGTCGCAGAATAAGAACTCACATTAGGTGTTCCCATAGAATCACGTGCACGTACACGGTAGCAATACTGGGTACCTGCTGATAATTCCACATCGACATACAAGGTATTTTGCGACCAGCCACTATCGGTGCCACCACTATTTCCGGACGTTTCATCAAATTGATATTCGACCGGAGGTGTCTGATCAGATGCGGTCGATGCGGTCATCGTAATAACGGCATCACCTATCGCTGCCGGTATTGAAGCAAAACCAATCGGGCTCGGTGGATCAGAATCCGGACCGGCTTGAGTCGTCTGACAAGAAGTGCTGGAATAATTATTTGTATTACCTTGTGAATCACGGCTACGCACTTGATAACAATATTGAGTACTAGCTGTTAAACCGCCATCAATATAAGAAACGCCTGTTTGCCAGCCACTATCCGTTGCACCACTATTACCAGTGGTTTCATTAAACTGGTATTCAACCGGATTGCTACCTTCGGCATCCGTTGAAATGGTTGAGTTCACGGTTAATTGTGTGTCGCTATCAGCAACAATAGAAGAAATACTTGGCTGACTAGGCGGGTTGGTATCTGCTGGAGGGCCACTGCCATCAATTTTAATCCAAGAAGCAACCGCAGGGATTTTTTCACCACCACCATTGCGATAGATATATAACATATAATAGCCAGGAGGTATTAAGTTAGGGTTAGAGGGAATCGTAACATCCACCGTACCATCATTATCACTTCCGGTCCAAATGGGATGGCCAATCATGTTATAGGTAAAGCTGTGAGTTGCTGAGCCTGGTCGACGCAAAACAACTTCCGTGATCGGACTACTCGACGTGTAATTAATCGAAATATTCTGACCATAACTGGCAGACGTTGGTGCCGATGTAATCGCTGGACGTGCACCAGCAGAAAGATAAGGTGGTGTAAAAATCTGAATTTGATCGGTTTCACCAAAACCACCGGAACCACCATTATTCTGACCACCTGAGACGATGACTTTACCATCAGGCATTAATATACCAGAGGTATGATAGCCACGAAAAATGGTCATATTGTTAATAAGTGTCCAAGAATTGGCAACAGGATCATAGATTTCACCATCCTCATCCGGACCATAAACCATAACTTTTCCATCAGCAAGCAACGTCGCTAAAAAGTACATACGTGGATAAGTCATATTAGCAACAGCGGACCAACTAGGGCTCGCTGCCTGAGGATCCACAATAGAAGCAGAATTTGTTATATTGCTTTCCTCTTCATCAATTGACATACCACCCGCAGCAATCACACGCCCATCATGTAAACGTACGTAAATTGCTTGCAAACGTCCGGCAGGTTCGCCACCACTGGCAGGTGGTGTTTGAGAATCTGTAGGCCCATTGATTACTGTACTGGTATTGGTATCAGTATTGATTTCATAAAACCATGATTGAGCAGCAACACCACAATGAAAAACTCTAAAGACATTGGGATTCGTATTTTGAACCGATGTCAAAATTAAACGAGGGTAAGCATTACCAACATCTTGGTATTGCAATACATTTCCGCCACTATTGAGATAAGATAAACTATGATCTGAAGGATCATATACTTCAGCGGATAATACATTAGGTGTAACACCACCAATACCAACACCACCAAATGTAATCGCTTTACCATTACCCATGATAATGGTTGATGGATACCATCTCAGGTTAGATGTAAGGGTATTACCGACTATAGGAAATGTTTCCTGAACAGGATCAAATCGCCCCAAGTCACCACCAGCCTCACCATCTACCATGAGAACGCTTCCGTCCGCTAAGACGGTATGACCGCTGCAAAAAAAGTTACTCGGTGTATTGCCCGTGGTCCCTAGCGTAGGATTGGCAGGGTCAAAGGCACGATAAGGATATGGCGCAGCACCTTGTCGGAAAGAATAAACAAATATCCTACCAGTATGCAACATCGTCATATGAATCGCTTCGATTCCACCCGATCCTATCGGTGCAGTCCAGGATCCGACTTGTGCATGCGATTGTGCCGTCGACATACACAAAACCATCATTAGTGCTATTACCCCCGAACTTATACTTCGATTTACTTTGTTTTTCATACTCACAATTCCTTTTTCTATACATCCACTTATTGATACAAAAACCATATGTCACACACACTTTTAATGCAGCAGCCAAACACTCCTTTCTTAAACTGCGCAAACAGAGGGAATAAATAAGACATTGTCATAATGAACACATTGAGATATAATGAAATGATATTGAGCCTAAGCGCTAATGCTTGGTTCATCTACGTGAGTCAACGTCTTCTGCCAAGAAATCCCGTTGGCTCACTTTTCAATCTATCTCATACAGCTATATACACACTAGCAATTTACTCTCTAGCAAGAGAATGCATCTCCTTTATTTCTTTTTCGCTTAAAAGTCGATCATAAAATGCAATTTCATCTAAGTTACCACTAAAGGAATCCTTCCTGTCAACAGAGCGAGTTTCAATTAGATCCACATAATGTTGCCCCACATACATGATATCCCAAGCCAATAAATCACCCATTAGCCTAAAGGATTTACGCCGACTTTCTTCACTATCTATATACATAACTAAATCGCCCTTCGCATCAACAGTCACAACAACAAAATACCATTGGTCTGGATTTAATCGCTGTTGACTAGTAATCGAAAACTCAAGGTTTCTTTTCAAAGGAAATTTTTTAACTGAATATTTATCATACACCAAAAAGATCAAATAACCCGTCGTATCAACAAATAATTCTGCTGATGACATACTATTAATCTGGTCATGTAGCCTTGTCGATAATATAGGTAGACTGTCTCCAACATTATCTGAGTCATACTTCATCCAAAAAGAAAAACTATAAACATTCCCAAGTGGCTTCTCAATTTTCTGTGAAACCAAATAACTTTTGTTGTCACGAAGCCTCATTGAATTTTTGAGATTTTTGGCATAAACCGATGACTCCACCGATTCAGTTGATGCAACACCAACAATTTCACCATCAAAGGTTTCAGATAAGGGCTGATTAAATGAATAATATTTGATGGGATCTGTTTGATGAATATATTGTTCATATTGGCCTGGAGCTGAGTTTGAGACCTGGAAGAAATCTGATGAGAATGTATTTCGAAAACGTTTAACATCCATAACAAGATGTTTCATTTCTAAACCATCTTTATCGATAGCCATAGCAGCCCCCGCTTTGACCGTCGTGTATCTCCCATCGATAGCATGGATAGGCATCACACCGACTTCTCCTTCAAAGACATGAACTTCACTATCTCCGTTGCCATCGACACTCACACAAAATCCTGTTCCATAATCAATAATCGATGAGCTAGGCGTATTCACCATAAATCCCGTCTCGTCATCGTCGCCATAAACATGAGCACTGATCTCACCTTCCTGTAAAAAAGTATTTGTAGGCGATTCAATAACAAATGTAGAAGGTCCCTGAACAACCATTTTCGCCATTTGTTTAAATTCAATTTCTATCAACCCACTCAGCAGTTGATATTCCTGCCCTTCCACAATATGATCTGGTTCAAATTCCCATTTAGCATCAGAAGAATTGATAATCGATACTACAGACAGTCTAGTAAGCTGGTCAGTAAAGACCCAAAGACTGATACCAACGAATAAACAAGCCGCTAACGCAACCATTTTTATCTTGTAGTTGGATAAATTAAAGGAACTCTCCTTTGTCCGCTCTTTAGAAGCAGGAGGCTCTGCAATAGAACGATCTTCATTATCCAAATAATTTTTCAGTTGAGACAATGCCGTCTTTTCGATCTCTTGACGTTTTTTATCAAGAAGCTTTTCTTCTTCCAAAGCTTCCAGCTGTTCATTCAAAGCAATGTGATCACGGAAGACCTTTTCAATGGCTTCAGTCGAATCTTCACTTAGCGATACTTGACCATAAGGTGAAAGCTCAGCTGCCAAATCAACAAAACGCTGATACTCCAAAAGGCTCTCAGGTTCATCTGCCATCAACTGATTAAGACGAATTAACTGCTCTTGAGTAATGACACCATCATAAGCTAAAAGCAATAATTCATTTAATTCAAGTTTCTTTTTATCCAATGACATAGTAACCTACCGCTCTTCTACCACTAATTTTTTTGCAATGCACTCTTGCAATTGAGTATGAATGCGAGCCATAACTTTGTACATCCCCTGAACCGATCGATTCAATCGAATGGCGATTTCTTTTATTGCAATCGATTGATCATATCGCATCTGAATCAATTCTTTGTCATTCGCGCTTAACTTTTTGAGGCATCCCTGCACCGCATCAATTTTGTCCTGCTGCGTGGAATGCTGGTCAACCGGAAGATCAGCTAATTTCTCAAAAACAGCATCTTCAAATCGTATGGCAGCTTTTTTCTGTTGCTGACGAAATTTCAAGACACGAAAACGAGCGATCTGCATACCCCAGGCTAAAAAATTGGTTCCAGCCTCAAATCGATCAAACATGCGCCACATCGCCGTGATGGTCTGTTGCATAATATCTTCTGCATCTGCACGATTAGGCACGAGTGTCAATATATATGCAAAAATCCGTTTCTGATTTGCAACAAAAAGTGTCAAAAACTGCTCATTCACGGATACTGATTCGGAATGATCAAATTGTTTGGGTTGATGATTCAAATATCTATGACTCCACTGAGAATATTTATTCTTACACTATCAAAGACCCACCAGCATTGAAATTGGAGTTGAAAAATTCGAAAATAAGATATTAATTGTTTTCAAAATCAATCATATAAACAATATCGTCATTAACCTCATTTTGATTAATAAGTTACGATTATTCTAATACCAATCGCTGCCTTGCGTTTGGGCAGCAATTCATGCTTTGTATTTAATTAATTTTTGCAAAATAGAAAAACAAGTCAAGCAAGAACAATTCCGATAACCAGAATCAATCTCAAGAATATAAGTTCAGATAAAATAGATAAATACATACCAACCAGTCTGTATTTAATAAGGGGAAAAATTGGCCGACGGTCGTAAGGACTTACGGCAGCCGGCCGAAGCGCCGCGAAAGGAGAAGTAACGCTTCAATTTTATTCTAAGATTTTGACAACCTGTAAGTCAATGACAACCCAATGGAAATAGCTGGAAGGAATGATAAAATGGGAAAATAGCCCCAGAAAATGACAATCATGAGGTCTAGTGAAAATAGGCACCTGAATCTCCCCAGCAAGTACTAAAGGAGTAATTATCCTATATCTTGTTATAGGATAATGAGATATGATTTAACCTTGCTCGACCGTGATGCTCTCGAAAAACTCCTTCGCATCTGGACACCCCCACAACTTTTCCCGAATCTCTGGATTGGTCATGATTCGACTGATCCTGGCAAGGGCCTGTATGTGCGGCCCTGTCTGATCGATAGGCGAAACCAGTAGCACGACAATTTTTACAGGTTGCTTATCGATGCTATTAAAATCGATCTCATTTTCCAACCGGCCAACAGCCATGACTAACTTTTTGACGGCACTACACTTACCATGCGGAATGGCAAACCCCTGCCCAATACCGGTGCTGCGAATTGCTTCACGCTCCATAACTGCTCGCTTGGCGATTTCAGGATTGGTCAATTTTCCCTGCTGATCAAGTGTATCAATTAACTCGGAGATCGCCTCGCCCTTTTCCTGGGCTTTCATAGGAACCACCACACAGCTAAGATCAAGAATTTCAGTAAGTTGCATTTTTTCTCAGTGCTCCAGCTCAGCTAATAATTCATTTTAAGTCGATTATTATAGCCTCAGGGCATATCAGATCAAAATAAATATGTCCTATTCAGTGATTTGTTTGCAGATTCTACTTATCGAGCGATTTGAGATGACGCAATTCCTGCTTGGCACGCGAATGCTTAGGGGCAATAACTAACGCTTTTTTATACTGAGTGATCGCATCGGTAATTCGAGAGAGCTGGACTAAATACATAGCATAATTACAGTAAACATCCGCGTTGGGTTTTATCGCTAATGAGGATTTGAAATATTGTTCAGCAAGTTGAGTCTGGTTTGTATTCACATAAGCAACAGCCAGTGCATTATGGACATCCGCATTTTGAGGACGTAACTTGATCACTGTTTTGAGCTTTTGAATGGCCCTGGCATATTCCTTACGATTAATCAATTCTGAACTATAATCGATTAAGAACTTTTGATTGTTTGGATGATGCAATAACGCCAATTCATACTGTTTCATCGCTTTATCAATTTGCTTGGTTTCCAATAATAAACGAATGTAGTTATCATGCGCTTCCACCAAGCTGGGATTCATCTCCAAAGCCTTTTGATAAGCAGCCTGAGCTTCCTGATAACGTTTTAATGAATAATAACAAGCTCCCAAGTTTGAAAAATTTCGCCCATTATCAGGTTTGAGCTTTAATGAAGCCTGGAAATACTTGGCTGCCTTGAGGTAGTCTTGTTGATCAAAATATAACTTTGCAACTTGATCCAATACCGCAACATCTTCACTATTGAAATCTAAATAGCGTTTAAAGTAATCCAAAGCTTTTGCGGACTGTTTCTGTTTGACCAAGACATACCCTAATTTTTTCATCACTTCCTTTTTGGTATTATTATACTCGACGGCCAATTCCCAATGATAAACAGCCTTCGCAAAATCACCATCTTGAGAAGCAAAAGCTCCGAGATGATCATGAGCTAAATCGTTATACTCTGTTACACTGGCGGCATGCTGGTACAAGGTCCTTTCATTTCGCCAGGTTCCCACTTGTTGGTAACAGAGTTGAGCATATAAAGCCAATACGATCACTCCTCCAAGAAAACTTGGAAGTTTTAATTTAGGCCATTTCTTGCATAGATAGATAAAAATCCATGCAACAGCAAATGACAATCCAATAGATGGAACATATGTATATCGATCTGCATATCTCTGAGTACTCAAATGAACAAATCCAATGACTGGCACAAATGTTCCCAAGAACCATAACCAACCAATGATTAACGCTGGAAATCTTTTCATTAAAAATAACAGTGCGACAGTAATAAAAAATAATCCGACAAACAGTATCCAGATGTACAACAAATCCGGCATCTCAAATGGTCTTACGGGTGACTCAAATGGCCTAAATGGATAATAAGCCGCCATGTCATGTGGCCAGAAAAGTTTCTCCAAATAGATATAGTAACACTCTATCACATTTTTTAATCGTTGATCAAAACCCAGTACACTTAACGATTTCACGGTCCCTGTTGTTTGCTGTGTTACAAAAGCAATGACAGAAAAAATAAACACGACAATAAACAGAGGAATTTTTTCAACACAACATGACAGAAATGGCTGAGATTTTATTGGTGTTGTTTTTTTCAAGCTCCCAATAGAGTCATCTTGCCATTTTCCAAAACGCCTTAAAGGCCATACGTCCATAAGCAACAAAACAAATGGCAAGGTAACCAGCATTGACTTAGCCATAAGCCCTAAACATAATAACAATGTCATAAGAGCATACCGCCCCCAATGCGGTTTTGCGACATAAGATAAATATGCATGCATTGTCAGTAGCCAGAAAAATGTACTTAACACATCTTTGCGTTCTGAAACCCACGCAACAGATTCAACGTGCATAGGATGAAGAGCAAAAACCCCTGCTATGAATAAACTCACGGGTATATAACCTGTCATTCGCCTGAATAAAACATAAAGTAATAGCGTATTAAGGAGATGATAAATCACATTGGTTACATGGCACACCATTGCTTTATTTTCAAATTCACAATCCAGCATTAACGATAGCCAGGTCAACGGATGCCAGTTAGCGGTATAGCCACTCGTAAAGGCATACTTCACCCCTTCCCAACTGAATCCATCAACGATATTCTTGTTGCCATAGACATAGGCGTAGTCATCACGCGTGATAAACTCAAAATCATGCACCTGATAATAGACAGCCACCGTCACGACAACCAAGAGAAGAAGGCTTATTCTCTCAAAATACTTATTTTTTTGACTCATTTTATCCATTATTGCGAGTTTTTTAAAAAAATTGATTCTCCATTATAATCGACGATAACTCGTTTTGGCATAAGCAATTCATGCAATTGGCACAAAGAATTCATTATATGATAGAAACCACTAACAAGATCTAAATACAGAAAAAAACCCATCTTAAATCTTTAATTACAACCATTTACATAAATATAGGGTTTTTCCTCAAAGTAAAAACCATTGACATTTCTGCACATTTGTCATATTATAGGAACTGCATAGAGATAGCCAATCAATGCGACAAATAAATTGAAATAGAGAGAGAGCGGAGATTATGCGCCTATAAATGATAGGCGGCGAATCTTTAGCTCTCTTTTTTTATTTTTATTTTGGAGAAAACGATAAAACAAAACGGGATTTTGAGAAAAGATTCAGGAGTGGTTATTATGTCTTCTAAAAATTGGATTTTAGGAATTTTATTTGGCCTTGCAGTGTCGTCGAGTACACAAGCAGCAGTCACCATAGATTTTGAAACAAATGGTAGCGCTGAAACCCCAGGTACAAATATTGTCAACGGCCAAACTCTTGACGGTACAACGTTCGCCGGTGTTGCGACATTAACGTCAAATGCTGCCAGTCGCCCTCACTTAGGCGGAGCTGCATTTGATACAACCGATGGCGGCGTTAACGATACAGGCCCAGCGAATGATAATAACCCTTTATGGGATCATGATCTTTTGGTCAATTCAGGCAATGCCCTAATCGCCCAAAACAACGATTTCCCAACACAAACCACACCAGGTATATTTGACCGCCCAAATGATTTTGCTGGCAACAATGCCGTTTTCACTTTGGATTTTACCAGTCCGGTTACCTTGCTTTCCATTGATGCCATTGATGTCAACGGAAACATGAATATGCTGATTACACTATTCGATCTGGGAGGCAATAGCCGTGAATACTTTCTGCCGGTCAACTGGACAGGCGATGTCACTGCAGGTTTTCAAGGATATGAAACATTGGATTTAACTGCAACGACTCCGCAAGTGGGTGTAGGTCCAGGCACGCCTTCCTCATCAGTAACAACAATAGGTAGTTTCGATCCAACCAATGTCATTCAAATGACGATTGACATTGATGGCTCTGGTGCTGTTGACAATATCGTATTCATTCCAGAACCAGCAACCATGTCGCTATTGGGATTAGGATCAATGATCCTACTAAGAAAAAGAAAGAAATTATCTTAATATAATTCTATTAAGATTTTCCCCATAAAACAAAAAATCCAGGATCACTCATAACGAGAATCCTGGATTTTTTTATATCTGCTTAAAATACCATTTGGCCAGCTGAATAGATGAAACAGGGTCAAATGCTTCATTTGCGTCACAACAAGTCTGACAAACCATCTCGCTGTCTGATCCTGAATACTGCATACTTAAGTGCGATAAACACATTGGCTTGTGACATCGCGAACAACTAGCACCATCCTTACCTGCCTCAAACTCATTTTGGCAAACAAAGCAATACCAAGGATACTCCCATGCGATCATACCTTACTTCTTCACGTAAAATTTATGAGTGGTGGTTTGGGTGTATTTTTCACCTGGACGCAAGATATTGCTTGGGAAGTTTGGCTGATTTGCTGAATTTGGAAAATGCTGTGTTTCCAGACATAGCCCAAAATATTGCTCGTAAGCGACTTTGCCTTTACCGATGGTTTTACCATCCTGAAAGTTACCTGAATAAAATTGCACACCAGGTTCGGTTGTCCAGATTTCCATGACGCGACCTGATTTTTCATGATACAGCGTCGCGGCAAGATTCAACTCACCCATCTTGCCATTAATCACATAATTATGATCATACCCATCTTTAACTTGATCAATATCGCGACCAATCGTTTTCGCTGTGGTGAAATCCATTGGTGAATTAGCTACCGGAGCAATTTCACCCGTAGGAATCAAACCAGGACCAACCGGTGTATAATGATCCGCATTGATAGCTAGTTCATGCCCTAAGACATTTTCTTTGGTATTACCAGATAAGTTGAAATAACTATGATGCGTTAAATTGTAAGGCGTTGCCTTATCTGTTTCAGCTTCATAATCAATTCGAACTTCATCATTATGGGTCAAGGTATAAATAACCGTTACGTTCATATTACCTGGATAGCCTTCTTCACCATCTTTACTCAAATAGGTAAATTTAACGGCAGGCCCATCATCAGTTTGCATATCTTGAGCTTTCCAAACCACTTTATCGAACCCTTTTAAGCCGCCATGCAAATGGTTTTCGCCATCATTGACGGCCAAGCTATACTCAACACCATCCAATGTGAATTTACCTTTAGCAGTCCGATTACCAATACGACCAACAATCGCACCATAGTAACCAATGTCTGTTAAATATTCTTTCAAGCTATCATAGCCCAAGGTCACATCTTCCATTTTGCCATCTTTATCAGGCACATAAACAGAAATGAGGTTTGCGCCATAATTCATTAAACGCGCGGTCACACCATTTTTATTCACCAGGGTATAAATTCGAACTTTGGTGCCATCTTGCAAACTACCAAAATCTTCCTTTTCAATAGATCCCGCTGGCACCCCCGCGGTTGCATCCGTTTCTGCCATGAGTAAAACAGAAAAACCTAATGCTAAAAGTACTATAAATGTTGTAGTGGTAATCACTTTCATCCTTTCGTCCCTTAAGTTATTAAATAGTGCTACTGCCTAACCGGCCATACGAAACTTAAATTGTACACAAGCCGACGATTTTGTAAACAGAGGAATGGCAAGCAGGAGAAAAATAAGGGCAGGCCTAAAATAAAAGCAGGCTCTAATCCTCCCCCCTTCTAAATTTCCATTCAAAAGAGTGAAAGATCAGAGCCCTACTGAAACCCCAAGATTTATATATGTAATTTTGTAAACGCCTGGCCTTATCGGCGACAGGGATTAACAGATTTATTTCTAATCACAACTGGCTCGCGACTCAATCGACGGAAGACTTTCTTCTTTAAGATTTTTAGTAACTCAGCCAGTCGTTTCATAATATTTTAATCCAATCACACTTATTTAATTGTGTCTAACACAAATGGTCTTTACTAGATAATACTCAGAAAAGACATGAAACCATACATCACGAATGCCGAAGCGGCAATCATCACCAAGGTCATAAATATGTCTTTGAGTATACGTATCATAATGCTCTATAGTTTTTTGTGCTCTATGTCTTAACATAACTTTGATAAAACGTCGTCTCATTTCAGCGAAAAACGTCATCAAAAATCTCAACACTATTTTATACACACTTAACATACTTAACTTTCTATACTAATTTAGTTTCATAGGGAAAAATCCAGATGATAACTCCATATAAACAATATAATATACCTAATCGATTAACAAAAAAATAGGCTTCAGACCACAGCGAATTATCCATTCGATGACTTGTTCAGCCAGATCATAACGGTTATACTCTCTGTAACGTCCGATAGCCTACCCAGTATGCCAAAACAAAAATATTGAAAGGAAAAACCATGGTTAAAAATCCACCAGAAGGTATGCCAAGACTGATGCCCTATCTCTTTTACAATGATGTTCCCTCTCTATTCGATTGGCTCAAAAAAACCTTCCAATTCGATAGCCAAATGGAACCAGGCCTCATGGGCGAAGGCGTCTATCACGCAGAATTGAAGTACAAAGATAGCATCATCATGATTGGCACAGCCAATCCAGAAATTAAACATCTCAGCCCAACGGATTTAACCGGAATCAACCAAAGTATCTTTATGTATGTGGATGATGTCGACAAACATTATCAATATGCTAAAGAGGCTGGTGCTCCCAATATCACTGAACCTATGGACATGTTTTGGGGCGATCGTATGTACACCGTTGCCGATCCGGAAGGCCACCACTGGTCTTTTGCCACCCACATTAAGGATGTCGCACCAGAAGATATGGTACCGCCGCAATAACAAATTAATCGGATAACCATATTGCAAGGAATGCCTATTAGAAGGTTAATATTCACCTTCGGTAGTCCAATAATTTGTGTATGCAATAAATGTCAAAATTATCCAATTATGGCTATATATATATGACGAAAAGGTAATAGAAAACAAGTGACTGTCATAGATAAGGTGTGAATTGACGAATCAATCTTCAAAAACAGAAATACCTCTGGATGCCCAGTTTTTCCAACTGCTCATGGCACACCAGAAAAAGTTTCACGCCTATATTTTAGCCTCGCTCCAGAATTATAATGATGCCCAGGATGTCATGCAGGAAACCACCACGATCCTCTGGCGTAAGTTTTCTGAATTTGATCCAGACACTGATTTTGTCGCCTGGGGACTGACGATTGCAAAATTCCAAATCCTCCGCCACCTAAAAACACGGAGCCGATCTAAACTTTGCTTTAATTCGGACATCATGGAAGCCATTTCCAAGGAAACCTCAAATCAAATTGGCCAAATTGATGATCGCCTACTGGCATTGCGACAATGTCGCAACAAACTTAATGAACGAGATCAGACCCTTTTAAAATGGCGATTTGATGAAAATATTTCGATTCAACAAATCGCTGAAAAAAGTGGACGTACTTTGCAGGCAATCTATAAAAACTTCTCACGGATCCAGCAAGCATTGATGAATTGCATTGACACTGCCATTGCCAGAAAGAAGGTGTCAGAATGAGTGAGTTTAACCACATTGATGAACTTATTTTGAAACAGCTGAATGATACTATCCAACCAGAAGAGTTTGAACAGCTTCAACAACAGCTTCAAGATCCTAAAGCCGTCCAACATTACGTAAAAACTCTCATCCTAAACTCGTTACTAACCGAAGAGGTTACCAGTACACTATCGAATGATAAATCACTCTCTGCCAACCTACTTAATGAAGCCATTGAAAAAGATATTAAAGAATCTCAGAAAAAACAAACACAAATAATCAAACAGCAAGCTCAGCTGCAATTACAAGATTTTCTCAGTAAGCAGCAATTGCCTGATGAAGATAAACCTGTAACGCATATCAACTATAAACAAAGCGAATCGACATTTTCTCTTCAAAGATCCGTTAAAGTATTAAAAACTCTGGCAGCGTGTCTACTGGTAGCCGCTGCCATTTGGTTATACATACAACCAAAACCACAGCCCATCATTGCAAATGTTTTAAGCACCGAGAACGCAGAATGGGTAGCAGCGTCAACACGTACAACCTTGACGCCTGATATCACACAAGGTGATTACCAACTTACAAAAGGCTTAGTCGAAATCCAATTCCTGGAAGGTGCCAAGGTCATTCTTCAAGCACCTTGTCAATTTGGATTAGATGGAAGCTATGGCATTGATCTGGATCAGGGGCAACTCAGCGTAAAACTTGACACAGGTAAGAAAGATTTTTCAGTCAATACCCCCAGTGCACTCATTGTTGACTTCGGTACAGAATTCAGCGTTTCCGTCGATAGCAGCGGCATTAGTCAAGTCCATGTTTTTGATGGACAGGTAGGACTAAAACCGACATCGCAATCAAAGTCGGATAACTCGGAGTTTGTCCTCATGAATAAAGGGGATGCCAAAGAAGTCTCCGCCGATGGCTTGACTGTAAACACCATTTCCATTGAAAATGAAAAATTCGTTCGAGCCATGCCAGGCTCACTTCCAAAACCAACGAATACCACCTCAAAAACCTCGTATGCTCAAATGGTAAAAAGCAAAAATCCATTGATCTATTACACCTTTGAGCCATCACAAGCAACAGATTACCAAACCTTTGGCAATACCGCCATTATTGAGTCGTCACTCTCTCTGAATAACCAAACAAATCATACCTTAAAGCTCGATGGCAACAATAGCTTTATTAAATGCAAAAAACTCAAGCCGCATTGGGAAAAAAATGGATATACTTTTTCATTTTGGTTGTATGCCAAACCACCCCAAAACGCTCATCGCTCAATAGTTGTCAATACGCCTAATCCAATCGAGGCTAAATACCATGATGTCATAAAACTCGCTGGCATTAATCATGAAAAAAACATTTTTTCGTTTTATCATAAAATACAACTTAAAAACGAATCTCCCTTTCTATACCCAATAGAATCCAATCGCCCCGTGGTATTCAACCAATGGATGCATATTACGTTAGCCATTAAAGTTCAGCAGCAAAAAATCACTGGGCAATTTTTTCTAAATGGAACATTATTAGGCAAAATCGATAGTGATGATGCCACTGTTACCTTATTCAACCAGGACAGTGACATTTACATCGGAGCCCCAATCACATACCGAGAACCTGACGGAGAAACCATCACGCTCAAATCGCTTGATGGACAAATCGATGAATTCGCTATCTTTGATTATCCATTAAGTCAAAAAGATGTCATCGAATTATTTCAATCAAGCCAACACAATATTAATTAAGCTTTGCAATAACCCTCACTACCCAAGATTTCCACAACGAAGGATATACTATGTCTACACATTTAATACGTTCCATCCTCGCTATAATAGCGATACTCTTCATGCCAAACATATCTCAGGCATCACCAAAATCACTCACAAGTTTAACACCAGTCACAGCCATGAATTTTCGCCTGACAGACCATCTTGGAAAATCACACGAACTCTATCGCCTTCATGATGCCAATGCAATCGTTTTGGTTACTGTCGGCAACGGTTGCCCTATCGTTCGTTTATCGCTACCTTACCTGAATCGTCTTCATAAAGAATTCCAAAATCAAGGCGTAGAATTCCTTTTACTCAATGCAAATATGCAAGATGATCGACAAGCAATATACGAAGAATCTAAAACGTATGGCAACAAACTTTCGATTTTGGTAGATGAAACACAATTGATAGCACAACAATTTCATCTAACCAGAACTGCGACCGCACTTGTCATTGAACCCAAGACCTGGAAAATTCTCTACAGAGGTGCCATTCATGATGGACTTGATTATGGAGCCAAAAAACCAACGATCAAACACCACTGGCTTAGAGAGGCAATCATCGCCTGCGCTAATCAGCAAATACCTAAAGTCACTCAAACAAAAATCAAAGGGTGCATAATCACTTATCAACCTCTACCGAAAGATGTTTCATACGAAAAAGACATTGCCCCACTCATTCGTGATAAATGTATGAATTGCCACACAAAAGGAAATATTGCACCATTTTCATTCAAAAGCCATAAAAGTGTTTCTGGCTGGGCAGAGATGATCAATGAAGTGATATTAACAAAACGCATGCCCCCATGGCATGCCGATTCCAAGTCGGGGGAATTTTCAAACGATCGTTCACTCACCAATGACCAGATCCGAACGATTTATAGCTGGATCAATAACGGCTCAAAGATTTCACCGACAGACAATGACCCCATCGCAGAACATTATAAAAATCAAATGCTACATCAAACGAAATGGGCCTTAGGAAAACCAGATCTAATCCTAAAAGCTCGTAGCCATATGGTTCCAGCCGAAGGTCTTGTTGATTATCAATATAGCAGAGCGCGTTTTCCGATTAAAAAAGACACCTGGATAAAAGGGGTGGATGTCGTTCCTGGTAACCGTAAAGTGGTTCACCATTGCTTGGTATTCATTCGCTACCCAGAACATTTAGAAGAACTTCAACCTGATAGCCAGGGTGGACTGAATGGGTATTTTGCATCCTATCTACCAGGCTCACCTCCTAATCTTCTTCCTGAAGAGACCGGACTTTTTGTACCAGCAGGTTCGTCATTTATTTTCCAAATGCATTACACAACCATTGGTCGAAAAGTTAAAGATCAAACGCAGATGGGGTTGTATTTCTATGATAATAAACCAAAATACCAAATGCAAATCAAAGGCGTAGCAACACCCGAAATTGAAATTCCACCATACAATAATGAGTGGGTCATTAGAGAATCAAAAATCTTAGAAAGCGATAGTTCACTCTGGTTCTTAAGCCCCCATATGCACTTCCGGGGAAAATGGTTTAAATACGAAGCGATCTACCCCAACAAAAAACGAGAAACGTTATTATCCATCAACAACTATGTGTTTGATTGGCAAGCACCTTACGTCTTCAAACAACCTATTTCACTGCCCAGAGGAACACGAATTATCTGTACAGGTGCCTACGATAACTCTATCAGAAACCCACTCAATCCTGACCCATCACAAACCGTCAAATTTGGAGAACAATCGTTTGAAGAAATGTTTATTGGCTATTATGGCATTACGGAGAAAAAAAACTTCGCCAAAAATTGATAAGATGACGCGCTATGACCTACGCGAACTTCTTACAAATTGCCGACTCAGCAAAAACGTCGAACCAACCAATAATATTGCAATGGTTGATGGTTCTGGAATGACTGTAGGTGCGGTAAGTTGTATTGCGTCATTAAAAGAAGGAGCGGAAACGATGGAGCCAGAATAAATCAGCGATGAGTCAATTTGAACGACATCTAAGTAACTAATGTCGATCATCAATGGATAGCTTGACACATGCTCCGTCTCACCATACAGAGTATCGCCCAATATAGAAATTGATAAACAGAATAATACGACAATCAAAGACCGAATCATATTACCCAAACCTTTCGCCAATGGTATCTCATTAATCTCACTTTCAAATAGCACCCTTCATATCGGACCTTCTTAGAGAAATACTTGAATAAACAATTTACAAAAGTAAATATTTTTGTGGGGAACAATTACCAAATGACAAGTTGCTATTAAAAGCTATAACACACACTATTATCGGGCCTTGAATTCCCAAAAAACATCTATAAGCAAACTGTTTTTTAGTTATATCCACACCATTTTTGTTCGATGAAAATATATAACGGTTTGGATTGAAATAAATTAAACAACTGAAAGATCGACTAATATGGATATTAAGTACCTCAACCCATTTATTACCTCTGTTCAAAATGTCTTTGATACCATGCTCAACGTGCCCTTCAAGTTAGGAAAACCTTATATCAAGGAAGATAAAACACCCCTCTATGAAGTCAGTGGGCTCATCGGTCTTTCAGGTATAGTCAAAGGTATGGTTGTGATAAATCTTTCAAAGAACATTGCCTTGCAATTATCGTCAGCACTCATCGGCGAAGAGGTCACCGAACTTGATGAAGACTGTACAGATGCCGTTGGTGAAATAGCAAACATGATCACTGGTGGAGCAAAAAAAGACTTTCCAGGCGAACACAATTCAATTTCTGTCCCCAGCGTCGTGCTCGGTAAACACAAGCTGGTTTATCCAACGGGCGTACCTATCATTGCGGTACCGTGCGATACCAGTGCAGGACGCTTAGTAATCGAATTAGCCCTAAAAGTTACTGAAGAAGCAAAGAAAGCCCCTGTCGATCAAAATGACCCAACCTTGGTAGAATCCGGCGCCTAATTAGTAAAACAGTAAAAGAAATTTTGACCTTTTCTTTTTAGATGCGTTGTGTAAACTTACACCATGTATGACATAAATTCAATTTCAAAGGACAAGCGATGAAAGCAGATTCAGAAAAGTTTCTTACCAAACTATTAAATACTCCCAGTCCATCAGGCTTTGAACAACCCGCTTCAAAAATTTTCCGACAACGTCTCAAAGGTGTCGTCGATCAACTGAAACCTGATGTCCATGGCAACACCATCGCCGTCCTGAATCCCAAGGCACCTTTTAAATTCATGCTCGCTGGCCATATTGATGAGATTGGCCTGATCACCACCTATATTGATGATAAAGGCTTTATCTACACAGCACAGATCGGTGGCATGGACCCCGCCCTACTTGTAGGACAAAGAGTTCAAATCCAAACCGCTAACGGTCCAATCCTTGGTGTCATCGGGCGCAAAGCCATTCACAACATGACGCCTGACGAAAGGAACAAAGCGGTAAAAATGGAAAACATCTGGGTCGACATCGGCGCCAAAGATAAAAAGGAAGCAGAAAAACTCGTCGCCATCGGCGACCCTATGGTTGTTGATGTCGAATGCAAACCTCTCCGTGGCGATAAAATCATTTCACGAGCCACAGACAATAAAGTCGGTGCGTTTCTTGTCGCAGAAGTCATGCGAACCATCGCTCGTAAAAAGTTAAATATTTGTGTCGTAGGCGTAGCCACTGTCCAGGAAGAAGTCGGCCTTCGCGGCGCAATCACTTCATCCTACAGCGTCAACCCTGATGCTGGAATAGCATTCGATGTGAACTTCGCCAGTGATCATCCCGAAACAGATCCAAAAAAACTTGGCGAAATCAAACTGGGCGGCGGACCAAACCTTCACCGCGGACCAAATATCAATCCTATTCTACATGACCACCTGGTACGAACCGCCAAAACAAATAAAATTCCTTACCAGGTCTCAGCTAACCCTCGAGGAACTGGTACCGATGCCAATGCCATGCAATTAAGCCGTGGAGGCGTTGCAACAGCACTGGTCAGTATTCCAAACCGATACATGCATACCCCCGTTGAAGTCGTATCGACCAAAGATCTAGACCAAATTGTCAAGCTTATCTCGACGTTTTTGGCAAAGCATCCGGCTAAACGCAATTATTGCCCATAATTTTTAAGAATCTGGAGTATTACTGATTGACTTATTTTCCTAATAAAATAGAATGGTCCTCCGTAACACTTCTTTGATTTTCTAAAACTCGACATATTTGTTTTTTAGCTAAAATCAGCATTTTTATCGACTACTTCATTGGCCTATCCGTGTGAGTAGATTGTGGATAAGTCATCACAAAGGCCACCTGAACAAATATAAGATTTTCTGTGAGATTACTGTTAACAAAACGTGCATACCGCGTATGCGTCACCAATCCACCTAATCCCTTACCTAACAGGCAGTAAAAACCTACCTAAAATCAAGATATCCAGAAAACTTTAAAAATTGCTATTATTTTCTTTTTTGGTAAGACCATTTAAATTAATTTCCCTATAGCGAGTTTCCACAATGTGATTGTGGATAACTATTCACGACAGACAACAAAACCTTAAAAAACCACCCAAAACATTAAATTACATACACTTACATAATAAACGTTACAATTATCACAAATAGAAATATCCGAATAATCATGAAATCACTAAAAGTCCACAACGAGTTTCGCCGATAAGAATAGCATGTCAAATAACATTACAACGATCAAACTTACCCTAATAGCATTACTCAGTTCAATGACTATCATGGGCTGCTCACAAAAACCTGGCAGAATGGTTAACATTACCAACCAGCGAAAAATCGTGATGTCACCGGAGGTTTATGGCAGAATTGATATCAAAGAAGAGGATCTTAACCTCGGCATGGCTGAATTGTTTGTCAACCTCTCCAAAGAGCTTGGCCCCATTCACTACGACCCGATCATCAAAGATTATGCACCGATGATTCAGCAAGCGTTATACAACAGCGGATATTGTTCCATTCAAAAGCTAAATATTAACGGAACAACAGTGGACATCGATGTGTATTTTAAAACCGACCAACCACAACCCATGCTCACAATCGAAGCATACCTGAATGGCGCAAGTCAACCCATACATGTAGTTACAAACCAATTCTACATGACCGCTGGATAATTTAACATGTTAGTAATTTATCTTCGGATAAATTTCCCCTTCATTTTCTCTCATCAATCTTATTTTCAATTGAGTCTATAATCGTCTACTGATAAGATAGGTCCACTACGTTTGACAAACCAAGAAGTTAACCTATCAATTAAATGATAATTTTAAAATATGACTCAGAAGAATTTTACACACCTGCATGTTCATAGTGAATACAGCCTACTCGACGGCGGAGCGAGTACAAAAAAACTTATTACCCGTGCTAAAGAACTTGGCATGGAATCCATCGCCTTAACGGATCATGGCAATATGTTCGGCGCCATAGACTTTTATTCAAAAGCCACAGCCGCCGGCATTAAACCCATCATTGGTATTGAAGCCTACATTGCTCCTGACTGTAGAAAAACCAAAGAATCCTCAGGGATAAAAGGTTCTAGCCACCACCTATTAATGCTGGCTAAAAATTTAAAAGGCTATCACAACCTATTAAAACTCTCCAGTATTGGCTACACAGAGGGCTTTTATTACAAACCACGTATCGACCATGAAGTTTTAGAAGAATTCAATGAAGGCCTTATCATCACCAGCGCATGCATGAGTGGCGAAATATCTTCTGCCATGCAAAAAGATAACATGGCAAAAGCTGTCGAGCTGGCAGAAAAATATCAACGCGTTTTTGGTGAACGTTTTTATATTGAAATCCAACAACACTGCGCCGAGCAAAATGCGCTCAATCAACCATTAATTGATTTAGCTAATAAAGTTGGGGCCCCGTTAGTTGCAACAAATGATGTTCATTTCTTGACACCTGGTGATTACCGAGCTCACGAAGTGCTTTGCTGCATCAGCACAGGCAAACTTATCGATGATGAATCACGCATGAAATACCCAACAGAACTTTATCTAAAAAGTCCTGAGGAAATGCGTTCTCAATTTTCACATATCGAAGAGGCTTGCGATAATACCATGCGTATTGCTGATATGTGTGATTTAGAATTAGATTTCACCCAGCAGCACGCACCAGTGTTTATACCGCCCCAAAAGAAAACTGCTGAAGAATACCTCGAAGAACTATGCCTGGAAGGTATCAAAGAAAAATATGGTGAAATGACCGATGAAATCAAAGAGCGACTCTATCGCGAACTAGATGTCATTCGAGGCAAAGGCTTCTCCAGTTATTTCTTGATCGTCTGGGAATTTATGAATTACGCGCGTCGACAAGGCATCCCCTGTGGAACGCGTGGTAGCGGTGTTGGAACCATCGTATGTTACGCCCTGGACATTTCAAATGTTGACCCACTTGCTTATGGTCTTCTATTCGAACGATTCATGGATCCAGAACGAAGTGAAATGCCCGATATCGATGTGGACATTTGCCAAAACGGTCGCTCAGAAGTGATCGATTATGTACGTGAAAAATATGGTCACGTAGCCCAAATTATCACGTTCGGTACCATGAAAGCCCGCGCGGCTATTCGAGACGTCTCGCGCGTTCTAAATATCCCCTTAGGCGATGCTGATAAATTAGCCAAACTCATTCCAGACACACTGGGTATCACACTCGATGATGCTCTTGAGCAGGAACCCAAAATCTCCGAATGGTGCGACAAAGATCCCAAAATTCAACAAGCCATTGATATTAGTAAAAGATTAGAAGGATTATCACGTCATGCATCCGTACACGCCGCTGGCGTGGTGGTGGCTGATCAACCACTTGATAACTTTTTACCCCTTTACAAAGCGCCTGACTCCGATGATTTGATTACGCAATTTGATGGCCCAACGGTTGAAAAAGTTGGCCTATTAAAAATGGACTTTTTGGGACTAAGAACACTAACCATCATCGAACGTGCACGACAATTAGTCAAACTAAGTCACGGCAAAGATCTCGATCCTAGAAAACTAGATCTAACGGACAAAGAAACATTGGATCTTTTTGCCGCGGGTAAAACCAAAGGCGTGTTCCAGTTTGAATCACCCGGCATGCGTGACCTATTGCAAAAGATGAGACCTGACCGAGTCGAAGACCTCATCGCAGCCAACGCACTTTATCGTCCGGGCCCCATGACCCTCATTGATGATTATAACGCCAGAAAGCATGGCCAAGAGTGGCACCTGCCCCACCCGATCATGGAAAAAATCCTGAATGAGACCTATGGCATCATGGTCTACCAGGAACAGGTCATGCAGATTTTAAATCAACTCGGTGATATCCCACTGGCACGAGCGTACCGACTCATTAAAGCGATTAGTAAAAAGAAACACGATATCATTAAAGCCGAACGAGGCTCATTCATCGATGGGGCTGTTGCAAAAGGAATTGAAAAGAAAAAGGTCGAAGAAATATTCGAACTGATCGAACGCTTCGGTGGATATGGCTTTAACAAAAGTCACTCAACACAATATGCCATCTTGGCGTTCCAAACGGCATACTTTAAACACTATTATCCGACCGAATTCATGGCAGCCCTGCTCACCTTTGAGATGGTCTCATCTGAAAAAGTCGCTGAATATATCGATGAATGTAAACAGATGAATATCCCGGTCTTGCCACCAGATATAAACGAATGCTTCTCTGACTTTACCGTCATCTACGATAAAAAAGGGAAAGATGATAGCGAAAGCAAATCTTCCATTCGTTTTGGCCTTGCCGCTGTTAAAGGTGTGGGAACAAAAGCGGTCGATGAAATCATCCGTGCCAGAGAAGAGATAGGTAAATTTGAAAGTCTCTTTCATTTTTGTCAGAATGTCGATCTTCGACAAGTAAATAAAGGAGCCCTTGAAGCACTCATCAAAGCAGGCGCGTTCGATTCTTTAGGTGGCCACAGAGCACAAACGATCGCTGCCGTGGAACAAGCTATTACTAATGCCAACTCAATGCAAAAAGATAAACGCAATGGCCAAATGAGCTTTTTTGAAACCTTTGAAGAAGATGAAGAAATAAAACAGGATAGCGAAAAACTTCCAGATGTCGCCCCTTGGCCCGAACCCAAAATGCTACAACTGGAAAAAGAAGTGCTAGGCATGTATGTCACCTCACACCCACTTGCTGAATACGCTGAACATATTCACTACTACAGCTCAGCCAGTACAAAAAAACTCAGAGACTGCCAACCTAACAGCGAAGTCATCGTCGGCGGTATCATTACACGGCCTAGATTCATGGTCACGAAAAATGGCCGCGGCGCAGGATCACGCATGGCAATGATCACCCTGGAAGATCTCCATGGCACCGTTGATGCGGTCATATTCCCTGACTCACTGGCACAATATGATCACCTGGTTGAAGATGAAAAAATGGTTTTTATCAAAGGACAATTAGATTTCCGACGTGAAGATCCATCCATACGTGTAAATACTATTTATGATATGACCCGAGCCGCTGAAGAACTAACCCATGCCGTCAATGTGGATTTAGATAATTTAGGCATCGAAGAAACCAGCCTCGAAAAATTCAACCACCTCTGTAAAACCCATAGAGGAACTTGCCCAGTTTATATCAATCTTACAACGTCCAATAATATGCGAGTTACCATTCAAATTGATGGCAAAGTAACACCTGATACAGAATTCTGCCGCAAATTAGAAGCCTTGCTTGGCTCAGACCATTATAAGCTGCTCCGCCCCCACGATAATCTCAACATGGCAAATCAAACTGCATAAATTCAAACCCTAATGAAGGATATTTGTAAGTCTTAGGGGAATTTGTACGTATAGATAAAAAAATTCCCCGAGCAAGCGGGTAAGCACAATGGCTCGCTCGGGGCGGAAGTGGAGTATATCAAATTTAAGTTCCTGCAACCAAATTATTTAGTGATTACAGAGGGAGATCGGACCTCCCAAACCAATACTTGTACTTGACAAATATACAATATTATCGGCTTGATTGCTATTACAATTAAGGATTAATCCCCACCACAGAGGACGAGTGAAACATTTTCCAGAGTAGCACTCATGGTAACCCTTCCCAACACCATAATTCATTTGATTATGACATCGTTTCATAGATCCAACACCCAATTACTTATAAATAAGTAACTAATAGGTATTTCCCTTATACGTTAAAAGTATACAAAATTTGACTCTTGCAATGCAAGAAAAAAAGCGGAAAACACCTTTTTAATTGAAATATCAATTAAACGCGATTTGTCTCTATTGTAATATCGACATTCCTAAGGACTATCCGTAGAGAAAAATTACTTTATCAATACTCGCCCAAGCCAAAGGGCCGATAACCCAAGAATGACACTTAATGCAACGTTAGCTATTGCCAACAAAAGGCGATTATCACGCAATAAGGAGAAGGTTTCGTTGCCAAACGTTGAAAAGGTCGTAAATGCCCCCAACAGACCGGTTAATAAAAATAACTTCAAATGTTCCCGAGTTTCGATCAATCCGACCAATAATCCTATGGCAAAACACCCCAAGATATTAACAATCAAAGTCCCTAAAGGGAATAAATGATGGAAATGTTTATGCACCAGCGTGGACAGTCCAAACCGTGCTATGGCTCCCAGAAATCCTCCCAAACCAACCAATAATATTTGAACGCTAATAGGCAATAGTAGATGTCCAGGTTATAGATTATACAAGCAAATTAACCTTCAAAGTTAATCGTTGCACCGATTTCTTCACGTGGTCCAGACGGAGTAGACATCTGCAATTCGGGCTCTTGCCCAGAGGCTTCTTCACTACGCTCTTCTTTAAGTTTCTCAATGAGCATCAGCCAGGTTTCGCGTAATTGACGTAACACTTCAATCGCTTCCGAAAGTGCTTTAAGATCTTTCTTCAAATTCGCCGTCACTAAACGATCATAACAAAACAGATACAAACGACGCATATTTGCACATGCCTCGGGGGCATATTCATCTTTCATGGAATTATTCAATTCCATAATGATATTCTCTGCTTTGGTAATGAGATTAAAACTCTCTTCGATATTCTTCGTTTTAATGGCTTCACTGGCCTGTTCACAAAATTTTATGGCGCCATCATAAAGCATTAATTGTAACTGCTCTGGTGATGCGGTCATCACTTTGGTTTCGAGGTATGCATTTGAACTGGGTTTCTGTTGTGTCATAAATCCACCATACTACAACTGCAGAATGTTAACCACGAGCTTGGGCGGCTAAGCCACCTAAGCTGGCCAGAGCACTTTGCTGAGATTGTAAACCAGCAATGGCTTGTTCCATTGCAAAAAACTGATTAAACAATCGTCGCTCTTTACGCTCTAAAAGGTCATCCAATCGTGCAATTCGATCGTTAAATAATTCCTGACGCTGACGAATTCCATCCACTCGATTCTTCATCGTTCCATTTGACTGACCGGCGATTTGCTCCAATAAATCACCTACAAAATCCCCCAAACCAACATCATCTTTCGTAAAAAATTCTGCGACACCATCTGGATTTTCTTCCAGTGCTGTTCTAAAATCTGACTCATCAAATGCCAACCGTGGCGTTCGGGCAATCGTGATAGGACGACCATCTGGACCTGTTTCTGTCACTGGAGGTGCAAATTTAACCCCTAACTGTACCAGCTGGTTGAAACCGCCTTGAACACCAGGAACAACGGTCTGGGTAATCGATTGTAAGTTTCGCTTAACCAAACTAACCGTTGAATCGGCAAACAATACGCCTCGCTCCAAGGTGTCAGGATTAAAACTTGTTTGTTCATCTATTAAATCCATCGTGTCATTATAAGCATCCACAAAAGCCTGAACCGATGCAATAATCGATTCGACATCTTGATTGACTTGAATATTAACAGGACCATCCGTCACAGATTTAATTTCTAGCGTCGCCCCTTTGATGACATTTTGAACACTGTTTGAATCTGATCGAATTAAAAGTGAATTATTTAACAACAAGGCATCCTGACCTTCACTCAAGACCGTTGTCGATAAATTGGTCGTTGAACCATCCAGATAAATGCGTCCTTTGGCACCACTCAACTCACTATTTAAATTCAATCGAAATGTATCACCATCACTAATAATCGAAGCGCTCACGCCCCTGCCCGCTTCATTAATTCGAGCGGCGATATCTTCAAGATTATCACCACCCCCAACATCCAATTTAAATTCATAAGAACCATCAATAAAATTTTCGCCAGGCTTGGTCGTTCCTACAAGACCTAAATCTTGAGCCGTGGTTCCGCCATCAACATCAGCAATGGTCATGGCACCGGTTCCATCAGAGTTGTCGATGATGATAAGTCCATCACCATCTGAATTGATTTTTGCCTCAATACCACGTGAACCCCCTGTCACATTAATCGTATCAATCACATCACCCAATGTTCTATCATTACTAAGATTCACATTGATCGTTTCACCTTTACGATTATTGATAGTAAACGAACCATCTGTCACACCCAACCCTTGACGTAAATCGGTAAGCAGGCTCGCTTCTGAAATATATTGTAATTGTAAATTACCGCTGCCCACTTCACTGGTTTGAGCATCAACAGAAATACCTAATTTATCTGCCAGGTCACCCGACACCGTCATGTTACCGATACCGGTGGAACTATCTTTTAATACGATACCATTGCCCACATCATTCAATGAAGCGGTAATATTGGTTCCCGAAGAATTAATGGCATCCAAGACATCCTGAACGGAAAAGGCATTGGTTAAATCTAAGGTATTATCATTACCATCACGATCAATCAGCTGGATAGTACTGCCTTCTGTTATACGTTTACCTGGATCAGCAGCATTGCCACCATTAAGACTTCTCAGCATCGATGTATTTAAACCAGCGATCAGACGCCGGCCAGTCACTTCGCCAATGCTATTATTCGTAGTAATAATCCCAAGATCATCGGCAGTCCCATTCACACTGGAAACAGTTAATGATCCCGCCCCACCTGTAAAATCAGAGACTTGTAACCCTGTCCCTGCGGCATTGATCGAAACCTGAACTTTCCCATCATTATCAAAATGATTGTTGATGGCATTCACAACATCTCCCAGAGTTTCCATACGATATATTTGCGTACCAACGATACTGTCAGCACCACTGCTGGAATCAATCCCTAAATCGGCTGCGGCAAAACCGCCTTCAAGATCTTCAATGATAAAATCACTTCGACGATCAATATTCCCATCGCTATCACGACGAACTTCAGAATTATCTCGGATAGAGATATGATCTCGCGATAAATAATTCAGAGTCACATCCACCCCACCGGCCAAAGCTTCTGTTTCAACATAGTTTTTTAATTCTTCCATGGTGGCAGTCGGACTCAAGGTCGATAAGTCAATATCCACCTTCAGACCATTTTGATCGGTAATTCGAATCTTTCCTAATCGCACTCCACCGCCACTATTCAATGCTGAAATTCGGGTACTATTCTCTGGAGTCCCAAGAAATTCCATTTCAGACTTTAAATCCACATCAATCGTTGAGCCATCTTGCAACGTGAAATTCAAATCAGATGAAGTCCCGACTTGAACACCATTACCATCGTTAAGATAACTAAGTCGTGTATCAGGCGTAACCGACAATAAATCGCTACCTACCAGAAAATTCCCAGCAAGGCCTGAAGCTTCCGTATTGATCCCCAAACTACTGGCTGATTCCCCTTCAATAAATAGATTATTCGTCCCACCAGATGTATCCGTAATGACCAAATGGTCGCCAGAAACTTTGGCCGTCACATCAATGATTCGATCACTATTAATTTCATCAATCACATCTTCAATCGTCAACGCTTCTGACAAATCAATTTCAGAAGTAGCACCTGATCGATCTGTGATAATTAAACCACCTCGATTAATGCCCTGTTGTCCATTGATAAAATTGAGTTCTGTCGGCCGGTTTAATTGCCCTTGGCCCATTTCAAAACTGAGAATCCCCGTACCAATACCAGCCGTCGCACTGGAAAAACCATTACTAACGAGCTGATGATTGGTTGCCAACCGCTTGACACTATAATTATACTCACCAACAGCTGAGAAACGCGTTGTGGTAATACCTAATGCATCTTCATTCGAACTGGTACCCGTTTTCTGCTGAAAAACAGATTCTTGGTTAAAGTTCACAGCAGCAATCCGAATGCCTAAAACCTGTGCCTGCAAATTGACCAAGGCCGTCTGTTCAGTGGTCAAATCCTCAACTCGGGTGACCAACTGCTCACGAGGTCGTCGCTCAATATCCATTAATTGATTGACGACACCTTCAATGTCAAAACCGGAAATCAGGCCGGTTCCACTACTAATTGTACCCATAAGTTTCTCCAATTTATATGGTTACAAACTTCGTCACATAAAATCATGGCATAAACATACCATCGCTTATTAAGATTATCGGCCATTAAGATTTGACACTTTAGCTAGAAATCGTGGAAAATTCGGTAAATCCTTAAACAACAAATGGTTTAGATATTCTGCAATGCCACCGAATCTGCAATCCTAATCCCCCTGAAAACGACTTTTTACCAGGACTCAAAACCACTTGTTACACATTGTCTTCATCTTGTTGTAATTTCTCTTTCCAACTTTTCCGAATGTGAATACCTTGCGTTATGAGATCTTTAATATTATCGACTTGATTGTAATCTACCCCCGCGACCATGGTATTTTCCGGAACCGCCATCCCTTCAAGACTACATACAAGAACAAGTTCAGAAATGGCACATTCGAACATACTCGAATGGAATAATTTGATGGATTGAGAGAGATGAATAGACTCTGGAGCAATCTCAAAAAAATCAGCCAGTGACTTTCTAATCTTTATAGCTAAAGCACGATCTTCCTGAGAAAAAGGTGCCAAAAAATCCTCTTGAGATTGTGGCTCTAACTGTTTTAAACTCTTTCTAATTTTTTTAAGTAGATGATTATTCTGAACTCGATCTTTAAGAGTCAAAATAAATATGATAAATGCAGCAGTAGCACTTAGGAAAATTGATATCCCAAATCCATCAATTAATTTCCCATTGCCATTTGAAAATAGTTTTTCAATTAGAAAGAATGAAAAACTTATGACAAATGTAACAACAAAAACGATTGTGGAACACCCAAATCTAGCCATATCTTTTACTTCCTCATATTGTGAAATTCGACCTTTGACATCTTAGTATAGAAAAGAAACGAAGATGTAACAAGAAATTATAACGTGAGAAAATGCATCTAAAAAAAAGAAAAGAAGTGAATTCTGTCATAGAGACAGTTTATGCGCATAAAAATGACCAGGGCCTCGCGATAGGATGAAGTTTGTCACCTTGCTGGGTTTTCAAATTTCCTACCGGAGGCCCGGGCCTCGTTTAAGTCTCGGCTTTAGGCCAAAACTTAACCGTTATTACCGAGTTAGCACAGGCCGTTTTTTCGAACCACCTGGCTGCCTCGGCCGGGAACTCTCGTTCCCAGGTTAAGGTTCGCCGCCAGGCCCGAACGGCCTCTCCGAGAATCTTCTCGTTCAAAGAGCCAAACGATACCTGGTTCTACTGAGCTTCAAGGATTCAGCTCTTGAGAAAATTCTCAAAAGAGTCCGTTTAGCCAAGCAGCGCCAGGACGCTCTGTGGTGTCGAGTTAGCTAAGGACAATACCGATGTATTGGCCTGTACTAATATTTGAGATCGTGTTAATGCCGCGGTTTCCGTTGCGAAGTCGGAATCTCGAATGGCTGATTCTGCTGCAGTCACATTTTCCATCGCGACTCGCAAGCTATTGATATTCGTCTCGAGGGTATTTTTCTGGAAGGCACCCAGTCGTCCTCGAAGTGTCGAAATATCTTTAATAGCTGAATCAACAATCTTTTGTGCTGTTACAAGATTATTGCCACTCAATTGTTGAGATGCACCGCTTTTTAGCGTATTTAAGAATCCATCAGTCGCATTACCCAATTTACTTGGGGCAACACTCTTAATACCAATCGGCTGAAGGCCAATGGCATCGACTCGGGATCCAATCGCATAATCTGATCCACCGCCAGTAATGGTGAAAGCAACATTACCAGAGTTTTCAGCAGCAGAATTGGTTAGATCAATTTCTGCATCTAGCATCGCTGTACGGATGGTCAATTTCTTACCACTACCCGTTGCTGATGCACCATTAACCGTTGCTTCTACATCATGACCCAGATCTTTATATTCTGAGTTATCACCAACGTTAGCACCACCAGTCGTTTGTTTGAACTCCATCGCACCGATGTTGTTCGCTTGACCGGATGTAACCGTGATACTGACAAAAGCATCAGAGCCGAAATCGACACTCTCTAATGAAAATGTACTGGCACTGGCACTGATTTCTGTCGCTGATACACCCGTAATTTCTTTGACAGCATTAATAGCACTGGCAATCGCTGATGTATCTGTACTTGATGCAGCAAAGGTTAACTCTGTCGTTCCACGATTCGATCCAATTTGAATCGTCATCGCATCCGACAAGTTTGATCCACTTAAAAACGCATGACCAGCAGAAGCACCGCTAGTCACTTCAATATTGACAGCCATCGCAGCGCCATCAATCAGTTTCGCAGAGTTCACTTGAACTTCTGCAAATCCAGCAGCGCTGGTACCACTGGTTGTGGTGTAATCCAAGGTACCATTTAATAGTTTGACACCGTTGAATTCTGTGGCGTTTGTGATACGTTCAATACTGTTAATTGCCGAATCCACTTGCAACTGATTCGCATCAATCTCTTCTGAAGAGAGTGCTCCTTTGTTGGCCGTTTCGACCAGGAGACCTTTGATGTCTACCAACAGTGACGAGATTTCATTCAGTGCACCTTCTGCTGTCGCGATCACGCTGGAAGCTCGGATAGAGTTACTTATCCCCTTCTCAATACCTCGTATCTCCGAGCGAAGACTTTCTGAGGCAATCAATCCAGCGGGATCATCTTTGCCTGAATTAATCCGTAAACCCGTTGATAATCGCTGCAACCGGGTATTTAGATCGGAATTATTGCCGATCAACGTATGCATCGCATTCATCGATGATACATTTGTGTTGATCCTTGACATGGCTTATCCTCCGTGACAAGACAAGCGAGTCATTCTAAACTCACTTACAACCTTTAAAAAAAACCTTAACCTAATACGTCCTGACAAAGGTCTGTTATTTTGCTTCTCACGTTTAGTTTGTTTCGTGATAATTTTTTAGTTCTGTAACTTGAAATCTCTTCGATTCCAACGTCCTGTTACAGGACAAACTTTTTTTACAAAATGCAAAAACCTAAGTTCTGTCTGAATGAATCAGACAACTAATACTTTAGAGTTGGATGCTGGTAGGTTCCACCTGACGGTAGCGTCCATTTGGTCGTTCTGTTCTCATTGAACAGAAGATTGAGATAGGGTTGCAACTCCGCTGCAAAATCCGTCTCTCCCGGATCCAAGATATTTTATTGACTTGCCCAAGTCATCTTTTCACCGGCGACTCGTCCTTGAGTCTAAAGACACTTGCGATATCTTTTGTTTTACTTTCCCGGGTGTCATGTAAAACTCTTTTTATCGCTCGTTGCTATGAAATTGTCGTCAAGACATTGAGGAAAACTTTAACGAGGCCAATAATATTTC
>JANQJS010000065.1 GCA_028281535.1 Sedimentisphaerales bacterium
AAGATCTTTGACATTTTTAATCAAGATCCCCAAGCGTGCGGCACTACTCAAAGATGCAACCATGGCTGTTGGTGTTGCTAAAATTAACGCACAAGGACAAGAAATCACAAGAATGAAAATTGCAGACCCGATGCCATTAAAATAAAAGCCGATCGCAGCAATCATTAAAATAGTAGGAATATACCAACCGATATATTGATCAATAATACGCATAAGTGGAATTCGAGTGCTTTCCGCTTCAGAGATTAATGTCTGAACTCGTCCTAATGTGGTATCACTGCCCGCCTTGGTCACTTCCACATCCATGGCCCCGGTCAGGTTAGTGGTTCCTGCAAAAACTTGATCACCCACGGCTTTATCTGCGGGAAACGATTCCCCCGTAATGGTTGCCTGGTTCACCGTCGATTCACCTGATATAATTTTACCATCCGCGGCAATATTATCACCTGGACGCACACGTATCACTTGACCTTCTGTCAACAGTTTTGCTTCGGTCTCAGTTTCTTTGCCATTACTATCAATCACATTCGCACGCGTTGGTGTAATTCTTACCAAAGACTCAATCGATTGACGAGCTCCTAAAGCGGTACGATGTTCAATCAGTTCAGCAATTAACATAAAAAAGGCTACCGCCCCTGCTTCTAAATATTGCTGATTAGCAAACGCTGCTATAATCGCCAACGCCACTAATTCGTTCATATGCGAATGCCCGGTTATAAGACTATGAAATGCATGCCAGATAACCGGAAAACCTAAAAGAATGGCTCCGGCCATCGCCATAATCTTTGCATGCCCACCAGCACTATCAAAAAGCCAGTCAGCCACATAACTATTCAATAACAATGCACCGCCAATTAACGTACCCAGCAACTGCAAACTAACACTCAATGTTTGAGAACTTAGTGTTTCGCCTTGCTTGCCAGCCATTTCTTTTAAATGCAAATGGTCATGTGCGCCCATAATTTATTATTTCCTCATGCTGATTACTGCGGATTCTCGCTGGTTTGTTCCACATCATTATTTTTCAATTGGTTATCACGACTGATCTTTGTTCGAATTTGAACATTAGCATTCCTTTGGGTATTCAAAACAAATGTTTCATACGCATTTGTCATTACTTCCCGAATGGTTTCCTGATACAACTGATCTGCCGTTACACGTATCAAGTCAGATCGCAAAGCATTGCGCTTTGCGGTCAAGTTAAGTGTACCATCAGGTACCTGCCTGATAACGGAATCTTCAATCCCAGCCAAAACCTTTTGTAAGTATTCCGCATCAGCAATGGCAGACTGCGTCACTTTGGTCCTGTAGGCTTCAGCTTCGGAAATGATTTCTTGCATTTGGCTACTGGCTCGGCTGGTAATTTCTCGTTCATCACCTTGAGCTTTTTTAATCAGTGTCTGCTTCGTTGATTGCGCGGTAGATGCTAACTCAAACAATTCTCGCACCTGTAATGGAGGTGTCTTATCCACAAGATTAAGTGACACTTTCAAACCGATATCTAATACTTTCAGACGTTTGCGTAGTCTGTCTTCAACCAGAAGACTGAACTCCTGAGGTTTATCAAACACAATCCAACCAATACCTCGTTGAGCACTTTCCATAGCAACCGCCTGCGAAATAAGAATTTCTAAAAAGGCCCGTACTCTTGACCAAGCATTTTCTTCGCGAACATACACTTCACCATACAAATCAATGTTCCCTTGCCAAAACGTGGTGAAGAAACGAAGAGGATCTTCAATGCTGTAGGTCACTAACCATTGTGTATGCACAATACCATAGTCAGTAAACCTTTCCTGGTCTTCCAGGTTCATTTTTGTTTGACTATCCGATGCGGTTAACGTGTAATGATCTTCTAAGTATTTAAGTGGCCCTCTGCGAAACGCTTTTTTGACATCGACTCTCTCAGCGGCATCTTCACGATACCAAGTTCCAGTAGAGGTAAATTGCTTCTGTTGGGTTGGAGCAGGAAGCATGACAACTTCATCGATTGGCGCAGGCCATTTCCAATGCAATCCTTCAGCCTTTAATGGCTGCGTCTCATCAGGAATGTTACCAAACCTTAAAACTAAAGCTCTTTGATTTTGTTTTACTTCGTAAAAACCACTTAATAAAAATACAACCACCACAGCGATCATAATAAATTTCAATACACGAAAGCTAACTTTCAAAGCATCTGCTAACGCCTGACTACCTGGATCCAAAGGCTCGTCATGTAAATCCGGGCGAGGATCATGCTGATGCCCATGATGGTGTTGATGGTTGTGATCGTTATCCGACATATAAAAAACTCCAGGGATTCATCTAGAATGAACTATTTATCCGTTTGATTTAAAATCTCAGGCCCTTTATTCAGTAACTCATAAGGGGTAGATTGGTTGTCCAAAATGATCGTAGTGCGACTATTAAGGGTTTTACGTAATGTTTCAAGCTTTCGCAAGAAAGCGGCCAACTCAGGATTCTTTTGGAATTCGGTATAATATTCCGCTGCCGCTGCATCCCCCTGCCCTTCTATTTTACGGGCCTGAGCCTGAGCTTCGGCAACAATCTGCTTAGCTTCACTTCTAGCACGTGCCAGAATGCTGCTTGCCTGTTTTTTACCTTCTGCTTCAAGAATTCTTATTTCTGCACGGCGATCTTCTCTCATTCGTTCAAAAACCGCTTCGGTGACCATATCGGGCACACCCATGCGATTGATGCCAATATCCAGAATTTCAACTCCAATATTTTCACGCTTAACTTTATCTTTCAAGCGCTTGAGCATTCCTCCCTGATCATCAGCTCCACGCTCAACTTCCGGCAATTTAAAATTCGACTTATCCAGCGTTACTAACTGGTTGAAATTATATTCGGAAAAAATATTCGCCGCATCAGCAACCAAACCTTCCAATCGTATCTTGGCACGCATATCGACTTCTTTATTGCTGTCATTGCCCGTATGAAACGTGTTGTAATAGGTTGATACATCACTAATTCGCCAATTCACAAAAACATTAACAATGATGTTCTGCTTATCACGTGTATTGATTTCACGTGCAGTTGCTGCAAAATCGGTTCGGATACGAGCATCAAAAGGCATCACATCCTGCCAAGGCATTTTCCAATACAACCCAGCTTCGGATATCTCACGATCAATTTTACCAAAAGTCACAACCAAGGCTTTTTCCTGATACCTTACAGTAAAAGCAATAGGGTTCATGACCAAAATGACCACACATGCAAATCCGACGAGTATAAATAAAACTCTTTTACTCACGACTTAGTTCTCCTGATCCGTTGGATCAAAATTAAATGATTCTTCTAATATACCTTTAAGCTTTTCATTTAAATCAAGTTCATACACCCAGTCATTAACATTCTCCGGGCCATAATAATATTTTCGCATGGCAGGAAGATATTCTTCCAATACCGACATATATTCACGTAACAAATAAACATTCTGGCCTTTTTCGTAGGCTGTTATTTGATCTTTAAATCGCTGAGCATTCGCTTCGGCAATTTCTTCACGTTCGAATTTTGTGGCTTCTGCCCTGGCAATATAAACATTCTTTTGGGCAATCGCGTTTGACATAATTTCTTTTTTCTGACCTTCAGCACCGATGATCTCTTGCTGCTTGGTCTGGAAGGCGGAGATCACTTTTTCAAAATCAGGCGCCACTTCAACGGGAGGATGAACCGCTTCAAATCCCAGAAAGATAATATCTACACCCAAATCATGCCTATCAACTATCTCTTGAACTCTTCCATGTAAACGATCTGCAGCGGCCTGACGACCAGGTCCCATTAAAACATCCATATGTGACTGAGCCGCAAAACGAACCATCTCCTGATAGCATAGTGCATGTATGAATTCTTTTGGGTCGGTATAACTGCTATTCTCGCCATACCCATATTTAGAAACATCAGATATTCGATAGTGTACATAAAGACCTATCACCAATAAGCCGCAGTCACTACGTTGTCCCTGACTAATATCACTCGACGCCGTAGAAACATCCTGATCTAAATCATTTTTGACCGCGACCAAAAATGGGTGCTCTTCTAGCCAATGCTGAACAGTCCAAAACAAAGCTTTAGACTCGCGATAAACTTCCTCGCCGTGCCCACCTTTGAACCCCACTTCCAAAACTTGAATTTTGTCAACCGGAAATGATTTAACGACATCAAATGGCCAAGGCATTTTTAAATGTATACCGCTCTGTAATGGCTTATCAAGATTGATAGGCTTACCAGTTCGCTCAATAACACCGATATTGCCTGGCTTAACTATCGTAATGGAACTCATTAACCAGAGAATTAAGACTTGAACCAGGATAATTAATATTACTGTTCGCTCTAATAAACGGTAAAACCATGTTTCTGAGACTTTAAAGCCAAACTGATAATCTAATGCATGTGCCGCATTACGAAACACCCCACCAGGCTCACTAAACAAGCCCAATATGCGAGATTCATAGGCTGCTCGATGATATTGATCCTTAATGCGCGGGCGATAAAAATCCAAGATCAAACTGGCAATAATTTCAATACCAATAACAGTAATCAGAATCACAAGGACATAACTTGTGACAAACTCTCCTAAAACATAGCCTTTATTTGCAAAGAGCAAGGTAATCGCGATAGCAAAATTTGCCAAGGCATTGCCCAGCATATAACTACCACCCGACCGCAGCGCTCTCCATTCTTTCTGTTGACTTAATCCAATGATATACCGCGAAAACAAAAAGGTCACCAAGGCAAAACCAATAAGAAAGGCTGACATCCCTAACAAGGCTCCGCCTTTGGTCATGTCGTAGGTACCCATCATTCTTAGCTTAGCCCAAGTCCAACTACCAATCACAATTAAATAAAGACTTAAAACAATGCTAAATGCAGGTATTAAATATTTCTCGATCCATTGCAAACGACGCTTGGCAAGAAACATGGTACTTTCAATTTCTGCAGAATCGAAGACGGAGGTATCCTTGCCTTCTTGACGCATTCGCTGGTAATCATAAGCATCCTGCTCTTCTTCCATGGTCAAGCGAATCTGTCGAAATTGGATTAAAAGAATCAACCAAACAATCGCCCCACCCAAAATATGCCAAGCCTCGACAAAAACCGCATAAGAAAAGGTTTTACGAGAAATCAACATTGCGACCACAAAAAAGACTATATGGATAATAAAGGCCGCAATAGAAACAACTTCAGCACGACGTGGTGATAACTTCATAAATATTTACAGCTCCTGGGCATGTCCCGTTATAGCATATAAAAAATGGTTAATGGAATTTGTGACGTTATAGTAGGTATGTAGACAAGACGCCTTCGATACTATCCATAAATCCTTACGACTGAACCTCGCCTTAAGTTCATTCGTAAACAGCTAATATTGTGATAATTATTAATTTGATGCCTTACTGTCGTCCTAGATACTTAAACCTAAAACAATGTTGAATTTACCATTGTATAAAAATGAGAGCCTATGTTCAATAAAAATTTTTCCCTATTATCGGACATAAGTGGTTTTTCCTCTAGCATTTGCAGAAAGATTTGCGATATAATTATATCGACCGCCAATTGGTGAATTCATCAAAATCAATTTAGCATAAGGATAATGAATGTTTAGAAGTCTCTTAGCTGTTGCCTCAAATACCTTTACAGAAACGTTGAGACAACCCATTTACACCGTTATTATTGGTGTAGGCCTGATATTTATGATATTTCTACCATTCTTATCCATGTTCACAATGGATGATGACAACCAACTACTCAAAGATGTTGGACTGTCCACATTGCTGGTTTCTGGCTTATTCATGGCAGTCTTTTCTGCCGCGACTGTCATTACGGATGAAATCGACCACAGAACAGTACTAACCGTTCTTTCTAAAACAGTCTCGAGAACAATATTTATTATCGGAAAATTTGCTGGAATTGCAGCAGCAGTGATATTAGCGCAATATTTTCTAGGCTTAGTTTTACTTATGATCGTTCGAAATGGCGCTCCTCAAACAGCTTCTGATGAAAACGACCCTGTTGTTTATATTCTGGGAACAACGTTCTTAGCCATTACCCTTACTATTGGTGTCTTTGGAAACTACTTTTATCGATGGCGATTCAGCACGGTATTTATTACGCTTGGAACCATTCTAGCAACTCTACTTATGACCATCTTATTTTTTATTGATCATAACTGGCGATACAACCCTGAAGGTAATAACTTGGCACTGGATCTTCTAGGACACATGAGCCTAACAGTCATGGCAGTCTTAATACTAACTGCTTTAGCGATTGCGATCGCCACACGCTTTGGACTTTTAGTCACTTTAGGCACTTGCCTAACCCTTTTTGTATTAGGCGTCATGGTTCAATATTGGATTGGCCCCTATGTTCATGAAAGTACAGGAATTGTCAAATATCTTTCATGGGCGATACTAGCCATTATCCCCAGCATGAACTTTTTTGTAGCATCCAACGCCATTTATTCCGACACAGTGGTACCTTCCACATATATCTCCCAAGTCGGTGTTTACTCTTTCTACTACATCATGGCAGTATTACTCCTAGCAATATCATTATTTCGCCATCGCGATATTGGATAAACTTATATACTGAATTTTCAACAGTTTACACCATACCTCGACTTAGACATCCTACCTTAGATTAAGAATCAATCATTTGACGCTACCACTCGCTAGAGCTATAATGAAGCCTTGCAGGCTTTATAATGGAGAAAACATGATCATAAACCTAAACGGACAATCTAAAGAACTTACCGAACCAATCACCGTAACTGAATTAATTGAGCAATTAAATCTTAAAGGCCCTCTTGCGGTCGAAATCAATAAAATGATCTGCCCAAAAGCCAGCCATCATGAAACACAAATTAAGCCAGGCGACACATTAGAAATCGTAACGATTGTGGGCGGCGGCTAACAATATCAAATGGACATAAGTATGATTGCAGAACAAAACACGTTTAAACTTGGCCCTTATGAATTTTCCAGTCGACTATTCGTCGGTACCGGAAAATATGAAACTTTTGAACTAATGCAACAAGCACTCGAAGCAAGTGGCGCAGAAGTTGTCACTGTAGCCGTTCGGCGTGAACGCCTATACGATGACCAGGAAAGAAACATTCTTGATTTCATTGATCGTGACCGCTACACACTGCTTCCAAATACAGCAGGATGCTTCAATGCAGAAGACGCCATTCGATGTGCACGTTTAGGTCGTGAACTTCTTGAGGTCGAGTGGGTAAAACTTGAAGTACTCGCCGATAAACAAACCCTGCTTCCAGACCCCAAAGGAACCTTGGAAGCAACTGAAACATTAGTGAAAGAAGGCTTCACTGTACTTGTCTATACCAACGACGATCCTGTTATGGCTAAACATCTTGAAGAAGCAGGCGCCACGAGCGTCATGCCTGCCGCAGCTCCAATCGGCTCCGGCCAGGGTGTATTAAATCCAAATAATATTCGAATCATTCTTGAAAGAGCCAATGTCCCTATCATAGTTGATGCAGGTGTCGGCACCGCCAGCGATGTCACTGTAGCGATGGAATTAGGCGCAGAAGGTGTACTTCTTAACACGGGCATTGCCTGTGCTCAGGACCCCGTCCGTATGGCAACGGCCATGAAACATGCCATAGAAGCTGGGTATCTGGCTTACCGTTCGGGACGGATTCCGAAAAAACTGTATGCTACGGCATCATCACCCTGGGAAGGAACCATAACCTCTCATGCAGGATCTTGATGGGATTGCCCCTGGATGGTTTCTTGGACCCGATGGCCCAATTGCACAATCATTTGATGACTTTGAACATCGCCCTCAACAAGTCGAGATGGCAAACGCTATCACCGACGCTCTGAGTAGTTCCAACCACTTAATGGTCGAAGCGGGTACGGGTGTAGGAAAAAGTTTTGCCTATCTTTTGCCAGCCATTGCTCATGCACTTCAGCGTAAAGAAAAAGTCGTCATCAGCACCTATACCATTGCACTTCAAGAACAACTCTTACGTAAAGATATTCCCTTCATTAAAGAAGTTTTAGATCAAGATTTCACGGCGATACTAGCGAAAGGTCGTTCAAACTATCTTTGCATGAAACGCTTGCAACAAGCTCAAAAAAAACAACTCTCGCTGTTTGATACACCTGACCACCTAAATATGCTCGAAGATCTTTTTCACTGGGGTTTGCAGACACAGGATGGGTCTCTGAGTGATCTGCCGATGTCCCCTCCTCACCAGGTTTGGGAAATGGTGTGCAGCGACGACAGTTCTTGCCAGGGAAAAGTTTGTAATCGACAAAGTGATTGTTTTTACCAACGTTCCCGGCGAAAATTATATAATGCTGACCTCATCATCGTTAATCATGCCCTACTCTTTTCTGATTTAGCGATTAGAGCACAAGGCGGATCAATACTACCGCCCTATAAACATGTCATCTTCGATGAAGCACATAACATGGAAACCGTTGCCAGTAAACATTTTGGCTTAAGGCTATCGAATAGCCAAGTGGATTTCATGCTCAACCGAATTTACAATCCAAAAACACAAAAAGGAATCTTAGCTGGAAAAAAAGATGATATTCTTCTCAAGCTAATTGGCGAGATTCATCAATCCAGTAATAACTTTTTTGAACAATTACAATTTTATGCCAATCGTGAACAAGAAAAAAATACGAATGGCCGGGTACTTGAACCGCATAGTTTTCACAACAGCTTATCTTACCCATTAAAAAAGCTGAGTGACCATATTGCACTCATCGCTGAAAACGAAAATGATCCACAGGAAAAATTAGAAATCAGTGGACTCGCACAACGCGCCTACGCATTTGCAGATGCCATCGATGCGTTTATCAACCAAGAGCTGGACGACAGTGTTTATTGGATCGAACATCGACGCAGACGTACATTCCCATTTACAGCACTTTGCGCAAGCCCCATTCATGTAGGACCTGTTTTAAAAAAATCATTATTTGATTCTATGGATTCGGTGATATTGACAAGTGCGACATTAAGCACTGATGGCAAAAAAGAAAAAACAGAAAACCTAAGTTTATCCAACGGCTTTTCCTTCTTTTCAAATCGACTTGGACTGGAAAACTTTCTCTCTTTACAATTAGGTTCACCCTTTGATTACACGCAACAAGTAAAAATGTATGTGGAATCTTATCTACCAGAACCTAATAATAAAAAAGAGTTTCTCGTTCAATCCGTTGACGCTATTAAAAAATACATTCAGCAAACGCATGGAAAAGCACTTCTTCTTTTCACCAGTTTCGACCAACTTTTTAAAACAGCCGATGAACTGAGCGACTTTTGCATGATGCATGATATTAAAATGCTGGTTCAGGGCAAAAGTGAGAATCGCATACGACTCCTGGATGAATTCAAACAAAACTCCAACAGTATTCTCTTAGGAACAGATAGTTTCTGGCAAGGCATTGATGTCCCCGGCGAAAGCCTATCCAATGTGATTATTGTCAAACTCCCCTTTGCTGTGCCTGATGAGCCACTTCTCCAGGCACGCCTGGAAAAAATTGAACAACAAGGCGGCAGCGCTTTTTTTGACTACCAACTCCCCGAAGCGGTTATAAAATTCAAACAAGGCTTTGGCCGTCTGATCCGAAGTAAAACCGACGAAGGTATTATTGTCATTCTTGATCCCAGAATCAAAACAAAACGTTACGGCCACTTCTTTCTAAAGGCACTTCCATCATGCCCAACCGAAGTCATTATGGAGCCTTAAATTCAAACATTTTAGACCGTACGGCCATTCT
>JANQJS010000040.1 GCA_028281535.1 Sedimentisphaerales bacterium
CCTGCTCGGCAACAGTAGATCCGGATCCCATTAAGACGATGACATGTTCAGCTTCAGGATGACCTTCATATTCAAAAAGTTTGTACTGTCTGCCAGTTACTTTTGCAAATCGATCCATTTCCTTTTGAACGATTTCAGGACACACTTGATAAAATGGATTTCCAGCTTCTCTTGCCTGGAAATAAGTGTCTGGGTTTTGTGCTGTTCCACGTATCACAGGGCGGTCAGGTGTTAAGGCTCGTTGGCGATGTGCTTTGATGGCATCTTCATCAATCAATGCCTTTAAATCGTCATCACTAAGGATGGTTATTTTTGCCAGTTCATGAGAGGTTCGAAAGCCATCAAAAAAGTGCATGAATGGGACTCGGGATTGTAAACTCGCACATTGTGCAATGCAGGCAAAGTCTTGTGCTTCCTGTACAGAGCCACTGCAAAGCATGGCAAATCCTGTTTGGCGGCATGCCATGACATCGGAGTGATCACCAAAAATGGAGAGGGCGTGTGTCGCCAAGGATCGTGCTGCAACATGCATACAGAAGCTGTTCAGCTCGCCAGCAATTTTATACATGTTCGGAATCATTAAAAGTAAACCTTGCGATGCCGTAAATGTGGTTGTTAATGCACCACCTTGTAGGCTGCCATGGACAGCACCGGCTGCGCCGCCTTCCGATTGCATTTCAATCACTTCAGGTCTTGTTGCCCAGAGGTTCTTGCGGCCATGTACGGCCCATTCATCACAAAATTCACCGATGGGTGAAGAGGGGGTGATGGGATATATCGCAATAACTTCATTGAGTCGATAGGCAACCGAAGCAACAGCTTCATTGCCATCCATGGTTTTTATTGATTCCGTTTTCATTATTTTTTCCTATCCGCACCAGTTCATGACGGGTGATTCATTATTTTGTTCGGAACGACCGAATGTTTGTTTGCAAATCCACTCAAACCAGCGATGCATCTGATAACGATTACTTACTGAAATGTCAATTAACTCGACATTACTGTTTAGTTGGTTTATATCTTCAAGAAAGTTTGGGATGCTAAAATTAACGTAGGGGAGCAGATCCATTTTGTTTAATAACAGAAGAGAGGATTCATGGACAATGTATGGATGTTTAGCGGCTTTATCATCACCTTCGGCAATGCTAAACATACCAACTTTGACATCCTGCCCCAGGTCAAATCCTACGGGACAAATCAAATTGCCAACATTTTCGATAATCAAACAGTCGATATTTTTAAGATCCAATTGATCCAGGCCTTGACGAACTTGATTGGCGTCGAGGTGACATCCTTTGCCTGTATTAATCTGTACAATTTGATCTGTGTACTCTGCCATACGTTGTGCATCTCTTTGTGTCGTCAGGTCACCGACTAGGATACCGATTTTCATATGGCGTCGGAGATGTTGCAAAGTTCGTTCAATCAAAGATGTTTTACCGCATCCTGGTGATCCCATCAAGTCGATGGAAAAAACCCCCGCATCTTTTAATAGTTGTCTGTTTTGCTGTGCTAATTCATCATTTAGTTTTAAAACATTTTCTACTACAGCAATTTTCATGACATCACCTGCCTTTCTAGTCGGTCTTATTTAGGATTGAGTTGTCATATTGATCTTCAAATATTTCGAGTGATTCCAGTGTTAATTCATCACCACCAGACAGTGTTGGGTTTGGATTGCCGCACTGGCACGGGGCGCCAAAATCTTCTGTTTCAAATTTTTTATCACATTGTTTGCAATGTAGTACCCATGGCAACGGTTTAAAAATAAGCGTTGCTTTTTCCAGCATGGTATCATGGATGGTTTCTTTCCATGCCCATTGCAAACAGTTTTCGTCTATGCCTCGCATTGGGCCTGCACTGACAACAACCGATTTTATTTCATGGCTGTCAAAGGGTTGTCGATCAATGAGTTTAATAAGAGAGTCTACAATTGAAAATTCATGCATGACTTTCCTCTTTCTCTGTTTGCTTAATGATATCAAGACGTTGGAGTGTAGTGTCAATAACAATGTCCAATTGATTTTTCAGGAATTTAGTTTGTTTGTCACCCACCTGCGATGGATCGATCGTCATCGCTACTAGCCAGACGATCGGTGGCAATAGATCCAGTGTGCTGGCTAGATCTATTTGATTGGATATTCCCAGCCCATGAGAACTTAAGACATCATCATGTGCCAGGTCAGGGCGATTGATATCAAACCAATCGATGTCGATAATTTGCCCGGCACAGGCGCCTTGTACATATGCGGCATCGATAATACAAAGTGCCTGTTGCCGAGGTAATAAATTTAACAGCCCCGCCGGATTCATATCCAAATCGATGATATCCACTTGGGGTAAAGTGTGATCGCGAAGACGTTTCGTCGTAAGAGGACCTAATGCGTCATCACCCGCCATGGTATTACCACAGCTAATAAGCAGGATTGGATTAGGAGCTTGTTTCATTTTTATCTCATATCTTTAAGAATGTATCCATTCGCGTTTCAGATTCAAAAAGTGAACCGAACAACTAATGCATGGATCATAATTACGAATTAAATGTTCGCTACGTAAGCATAATTTTTCATCATCCAGGTCTGCCAGTTGTGCAACGAGTTCTCGAAGATCTTCTTCGATCGTCATTTGATTTTGGCTGGTTGGTGGGATGATTTGTGCATGTTTGATGGAACCATCTGCATTGGTTTCATATTCATGCCAGCAAATGCCACGAGGCGCTTCAGTACCATGGCCACCTTTTCCAGCACGTGGTGTGATAGGAACGCGACTACGTTTAGGCACTTTATAATTTTCAAAGACATTTAAGGTTAACTCCAAGGCATGAATCGTTTCGATGCCGCGAGCAACCAATGAGAAGAAATTATTTTTCCAGGGAAGCTGTTTTTTAACGGCTTTGCAGACTTTAGGTGAAATTTCAGCTGCTCTAGGTAGTAATTGATCATGGCAAAGATTTAAGCGAGCTAATGGTCCAACCATATAAGCACCTTTTCCTTTGATGATCGAATGAAGGGCAGTGGAATGTTCAATGTGAATTTCTTCAATCGCTTGATTAAATTCTTCTTGTTCGACATGTAAACCTTTATTAGACACAATGGGACCTAAGTTCATAGGGTACCCTGTTTCAGGTTTAAGTGAAACAAATTCGTAATCCCGCTCAAAATCCGGAAAGTCGACATTTTCTGCAAGGAACATAGTAAGTTCACACATTTCGTCCAGACAAGCTTTGACCTCAGGGATCAGTTCGGCTACTTCGACAGGATCGGGTGCTTTCCAGAAACCACCGACGCAAGCACCGACAGGGTGAACCGATCGGCCACCGAGAATAGCAACGATTTCATTGCCCAGTTTTTTAAGTCGTAAAGCTTTTTTAACCGTCGGGCCATGATCAGCTGCCATGGTGATGGAACTTTCATAACCTAAAAAGTCAGGAAGGTGTAACATGAACATGTGCAGAATATGGCTTTCAATCCATTCGCCGCAATAAAGTAAATCTCGTAATTGACGAATTTCAGGATCCAGATCATCAAACACGCCCATCGCTTTTTCTAACGCATGGCAACAGCCCATCTGATAGGCCACCGGGCAGATACCGCAAATGCGTGCGGTGATATCTGGTACTTCCATAAAATCTCTGCCTTGCAGGAAGGCTTCGTAAAAACGAGGGGGTTCATAGATTTCTAGCCGAACTCGTTCAACTTTATTATCTTTCATTTTAATATGCAACGCACCTTCACCTTCAACACGTGCCAGCGCACCGACATTGATCAGTCTTTCATTATTCTTGTTCGATTTGTTCATAATATTCACTCGCCTGCTTAAAGGGTTCAAGGTATCCGTTATAAGATCTTAATAAATGTTTCATTTGATGTGGTTTGCAATCTTGTTTTTCTGCAAACATCTTTCCAAGTGAATGAATGTTGGGTTGCTCCATAGGGCCAAAGCAACCATAGCATGCTCTGGAAAATTTAGGGCATAGTGCATTACAACCTGCTTGTGTAATCGGGCCGAGGCAAGGTTGTTTTTTAGAGACTGCAACGCATGCGTAACCACGGCGTTTACAATCAACACATAAACTGTGGGTTGGGATGTTAGGTCTGCGTCCTGTTAATAGAGCGCTAATGAGTTCAAGAAGTTGATATTGATTGACAGGGCAACCACGTAATTCATAATCCACAAACACATGAGCACCAATCGGTGTCGCTGTGTCCAAAGAATCAATATATTCAGGATGAGCATATACCGTTTGTTTGTAAAGTTCAGCATCTGCCCAATTTCTAAGTGCCTGAATACCACCAGAGGTGGCGCACGCACCAATCGAAATCAGCGTTTTGCAATCTTTACGCACTTGAATAATGCGTTCTGCTTCCTCAGGAGTTGATACACTACCTTCGACCAGCCCGACATCATAAGGGGGATCCAGAACTTGTCGGCGTGCTTCAAGAAAATATGCGATTTCAACAGCACCTACTAAATCTAATAATTCATCTTCCAGATTCAGGAGCGACAATTGGCAACCATCGCAACTGGAAAATTTATATACTGCGAGTTTAATTTTGTCTTCAGCCATGATTAAATCTCCTCTTTACCGAAGATATCAGCAATTTCATTAAAACAAAAAACCGGTCCATCTTTACAGACGAACTGCGAGCCATATTGACAATGGCCACAACGACCAAAGCCACAATTCATATTACGTTCCAAGCTCACATAGACCTGCTCTTCAGGGATGTGCAATTTGAGAAAACTCCAGGCCGCCGCACGATTTAACATGCGAGGCCCGCAAACCATAATGGTTGAATTGTCTGCGTTTAGCCGAATGCGCTGTAATAGATCTGTGACAACACCCACAGGGCCAACCCAGCCAGGTGTTGCGTTGTCCACAGTGACCAGGCAATCAATTTTCCGTTCTTGAGTCCACTGTTCCAGTTCATCGATAAACAATTGATCATCAGGGCTCCTGCAACCAAACAGTAGAATGACGCGTCCATAACGTTCACGATGTTTGAGTAACCAATAGACCATTGGGCGAAGCGGTGCCAGCCCAATACCACCAGCCACTAAAACGACATCACGTCCTTCAATTTTATCCAGAGGCCAACCACGTCCGAAAGGTCCGCGAAGCCCAATGATACTACCTGGTCCCATGTTTTCAATGGCACGTGTTACCGATCCAACAATGCGAATGGTGTGTTCAAGAATTTCAGGGTCTTCAGAATCACTACTAATAGAAATCGCTGCTTCGCCAATTCCTGGCACATAGAGCATGTTAAATTGCCCTGGAGCCCAACGGTATTGTTTACGAAGTGTTGCGTCCACCAAACGGATTTTATAAGTATAGGTATTCATGTTCTCTTTACGAGTTTCAAGTATTTCAGCTGGAATAGGAAACCAGGTTTCCATGCCACAGATAGGTTCTGGTCTGATGATTGCTTCTGTGATCATGTCGTCACCTCTTGCAAGTTGTTTGAATTTAAAAGTGATTTATTAGATTGGCGAAGTGTTTCAACTTCTTCGGTAATATCAATACCTACTGGGCACCAGGTGATGCATCGGCCACAGCCCACACATCCGCTGGAACCAAATTGATCCCACCAGGTACATAGTTTATGTCGCATCCACTGACGATAACGACCTTTGATGGTATTTCGTTGTGGGCCTCCAGAGGCATAACTGAATTGATGCGTGAAGCAAGATTCCCATTCTTTCGTTCGGCTGATCTTTGTACCAGTGATGTCGGTTGAATCTGTCACCGTACAGCAGAAACAGGTTGGACAAACCATAGTGCAGTTGCCACAACTTAAACATTTATCAGCAACCTTATCCCAGTGTGAATCTTCAATCGTATTGTTTAAGAGTTTGCGAACTTGCTCGGTTTCCATTTGTCGTCCCATATGCTTAGCGGCATTTTGAAGTTTTAATTCTGCAAGTTCAAGATCAGATTCAGACGCTTCTTTGAGTGGAAGTTTTTGGGCAAGTTTTTTACCCTTTTCTGAGCCCACTTCAACGATAAAGCTCTGACGAAGTTCTGTCAAAGCGATGTCAAAATTTTCTTTTGCTTTTGGACCTGTATTCATGGAACTGCAAAAACAAGTGTTGCCTGGACGAGTACAATTTACAGCAATGAGTATGGATTGACGTCGCGTTTCACCATAGTAGGTATCAGACTCACAGCGGAATGTGGACTCAACACCATAGCCGACCACGCGATCTTGAATTTGAATCGAAGCTAAATCGCAAGCACGTAACCCCAAAAAGGCTAACTTCGGTGCTTGGGGCGGTCCCTGGTCGATCACAAATTGCTTCTTATCCACATGGAACGACATGAGTCGTTGGCTAGGAGGCATAAAGTAGCGTCTTGGATTATCCTGGCCAACCACATATTGAAAGTAGGATTGGCAGTCAACTTTTTTAACGCTATATTCTCCTTTCTCCTGTTCATCTTCATAGCCGATGGGAAGGTCTTTTACGGAATCAATAGGACGCAGGCTAACGACATCATCCACAATATGTGGGCCAATCACTGTATAGCCTTGCTCCTGGAGAATTTTGATAAGTCTAGCAAAATCCTTCTTATCTAGAATTGCTTTTGTGTTGTGATCGATTGTTATTTTTGTCATCATTATCTCCTGTCATGCCTTTCATTTGGCTGATCTATCTATCAACAAATTCTGGGAAGTTGCTCACCATAAGGTTTTTGCAATATTCTTTGGCCACCCATAATTGTGTGTAATTCACAAATGGCATCTTTATCCGATTCGACATGGCCAATCACACAAGCCTCTTTGCCTAGCGGATGTTGATTCAATAAGTCTAAAACTTTCTTTTCCTCTTTTCCGCGCACGACCATAATTACTTTACCTTCATTTGCAACCTCAAGTGGATCGAGTCCCAACATGTCTGCGGCATGTTGCGTTTCTGGGCGTAAAGGTAAATTTGATTCATTTAATATAATGTGGTAATTGCTTCGTTGAGCCAGTTCAACCACCACACCGGTGACGCCGCTTCGGGTTGGGTCCCGCATAAAAACAACGCCATCAGTTTGAGAGGTGACTGACTCAATTAAATGATTCAAAGGGGCAGCATCACTTTTCAGAACACTTTCAACTTGAGGCATCTCACGTGCTAACATCACGGCCAAACCATGATCTGCAATAGGTCCATTGATGATAATCACATCACCTGGTTGAACCTTTTCTGGATGAAGTTGGTTGGGTTTGTCAATTAAACCAACACCTGTAGTGGTTAAATAAATACCATCTGCCTGGTGACTTCCAACCACTTTGGTATCACCCGTTACGATTTGAACGCCGGCTTCGTTGGCTGCTTGAGCAATGGAATCAATCACTTGTTCCAAAACTTTTTTTTCCAGCCCTTCCGCAAGAATCATTCCTAAGGATAATCCCATAGGCTTTGCACCGCTGACAGCCAGGTCATTGATGGTTCCGCATACGGCAAGTCGTCCAATATCTGCGCCTGGAAAGAATAAGGGTTGAACGACAAAGCTATCTGTCGTCATGGCGAACTGTCGACCATTTTGATTTAAAACCGCTGAGTCGAGTAGATCTGTTAGAACCTGGTTTCCCAGTCTAGGTAACACAATTGAGTCAATTAGTTCGTCGGTTAATTGGCCACCGCCACCATGCGCCAAAACAATTTTCCTTTTTTGTTGAGCTGGCGTTAAAGGAGTTGTTTGTGTTGTTGTGATCATAACGCAACCTTCTTTCGTAATCGTGATTGTGGTTGATGATATTTAAACCAGGCTTGGCAAGTTCCTTCAGAGCTAACCATACAAGGACCAATAGGATGAACAGGTGTGCAAACTTTAGAAAATAATTTACATTCATCGGGTTGGCATCGACCTGTTATTACATCGCCACAGCGACAGCCCGCTGGTTCTGGTGTTTCTCGACTGACTAAACCAAATCGTAGCTCTGCATCGAAATCTTCATATTCTTTTCGTAATTTTAAACCACTCTTAGGCAATTGTGTTAATCCTCGCCAGCTCATGTCAGCTGGCTCAAAGATTTTGAAAATGAGATCGAGAGCCACTTGATTACCTTTAGGCGTTACGGCTTGTGGATATAAATTTTCTAATAAAATTTGATTGTCTCGAGCTTGCTCTGTAATTCTCGCTAACGCGGCGGTCATATGGACATCTTCAAATCCAGAAATGACACATCGTTTTTTATATTTATCAACAATAGGACGATATACCTCTGAACCGATGATGACCGAAACATGACCTGGGCATAAGAACCCATCAACATTCACATCAACGCCTTCCAGCAATGCCGTCATTGCTGGAATCACCAATTTATGACTGACAAGCACGGTAAAGTTTTTTAATCCTAGTTTTTTGGCTTCGGTAACAGCTACAGCGGTGGGGGGCGTGGTTGTTTCAAATCCAATTGCAGCAAAAACGACCTCTTTTTCAGGATGTTGTTGTGCCAGCTGCATAGCATCCATGGCGGAGTAAATCACTTGAACATCAGCACCGTGGCTACGGGCCTGCTCTAAACTTCCCAGTTGACCAGGGACGCGCATCATGTCGCCATATGTACAGAGGGTCACATTATTTTTAACCGTGACTTCGATGAGTAAATCTATATCACCTTGTGATGTGACGCAGACCGGACATCCAGGGCCACTTAACAGTGTGACATTTTCTGGCATCAAACTATGCAGTCCGCAACGAAATGCGCTCATCGTATGAGTGCCACACACTTCCATAAATGTGACAGGTCGTTCCAATTGTTTGGCTGCTGTTTGCAGACGATCAAGTGCTTCTTGAATATTAATGGTTCGCGTTTTCATGATCATCTCCTGCCAAGCGGTTGTCTAAATTTTCTAAAACGGCCCAGGTTTCTTCCGCAGTTTTTGCGTCTAAGCGTTGGATGGCAAACCCAGCATGCATCAATATCCAGTCACCTACTTTGGCTTCAGGAACCAATTGGATATTAACAGGGACGAGGTTGCCATGAAGATCAGCTCGACCTTTTTTCCCTTCCTGTTCAATTAACTTTGCGGGTACGGCTAAACACATAGTTGCCTCTCTTTTGAATAAATTTGTTTTTGCTATGTGCCGCGGCAATCGCAGCTTGTCCATATGCTAAACCGCCATCATTAGCGGGAACCTTATGATGTCGCAATACCTTGAGGCCAGATTGCTCGGCCTGTTGCGTTAATTTTTCTGTGATATATTGATTACAAAAGACACCACCTGACAAAGCCAAAGTGTGGATGTCCATTTTTTCAGAATAATATTTAATCACTCTGAGCCACCCATCAACAAATTGATCATGAAACCATTTGGCTAGATCTTGATTTGGGTAGCCCTGGTTTTTTAAGCTTAGTAGTGTGCGTATCATAGATGTGGTATCGAGTTGTTTTGTAAACTCATTAAATGGGATAAAATTATCGCCAATGAGCTCGATATGTTTACCTTGCCAGGCAAGGGCTTCGAGTTGCATAGCCGCCTGGGCTTCATAGCTGTTTACCTGACAAACCCCTAGCAAAGAGGCGATACCATCGAACAATCGACCTGCACCGCTACTTGGAACACAATTCGTATTATTTTTCAGCATCGTAGCAAAGAAATATTGTTCCTTGGGATCAGGGATGATTTCATGAATGTTAGTATGATGTGTAAATAAATTTCCATAAGCTTGATACATTAATGATAAACCCGTGCGACGAATGTCATGAGCTGCCGCATCGCCACCTATCAGAGAAATAGGTTTTAAATATGCCAGCCTGTTAAAATAGTTGTAGTTTGCGATCATTAATTCACCACCCCAAATGGTGCCATCAAGACCAAAGCCGGTCCCATCACAGATAAGTGCTAAGACGGATTGCTTCAGGTTATGTTCAGCCATAACTGATGCAGCATGTGCATGATGATGCTGGACAGATACTATATCGATAGAGTGTTTTTTCTCTAATTCCTTGGCAAATTGAGTACTGAAATATCCAGGATGAATATCACAGGCGATCCATTCTGGATGAACACCAAACAAACGACATAAATCGTCAATAGTTTGTTGGAAATTATGAAAAGCTTTTGGATGACTAAGATCACCCAGATGTTGACTCATAATCACTTGATCGTTTTTTACTATCGCGACACTATTTTTTAGATCACCACCCAAGCAAATCCCTGAAGGTGCATTTTTAAATGGTAATTTTAAAGATTGGGGAGCATAACCTCGAGCTCGACGCAGTGGTAGAGCTTGTCCATTACTCATATCTAATATCACTGAGTCATCAACGCATCGATGAATATCACGATTATGCCAGAGTATAGCATCACATAATTGATCATTTCCTAAACGTTCTAAAGCTTCTGAGTTGTCTTTGACCAGTGGTTCATCTGACAAATTTGCACTGGTCATGACCAAAGGGGGAAAATCTTCTTTATCAAATAGTAAGTGTTGAATTGGAGTGTAGGGTAGCATCATTCCCAGTCGAGGTTGATTGGGTGCAACCGAATTCGCTATATTAGTTTTCAGTTGTTTAGGTGCCAATACAATGGGTGCTGCAGAGGATTTCAGTAATGATATGGAAGAATCTGTCAAGTAGACCAGTTCTTGTGCTTGTTTGATGTCATAGCACATCAGGGCGAATGGTTTTTGATCGCGATGTTTCTTTTGACGTAAACGGTCTACAGCTTGTTGATTATCCCCGCGAACCGCCAGATGAAATCCACCAATTCCTTTGATAGCAACGATGTTACCATCTAATAATAATTGTTGAGCTATCTTAATGGGCTCGCCCTCGATTTTTCTACCATCTGAATCGACGATTTCAACTTGTGGACCACAAGATGGACAAGAAATAGGTTGAGCGTGGAAGCGTCGATTTTCTGGATTGCTATATTGCTTATGGCACTCTGGGCACATTTCAAAATCGACCATGGTCGTATTAGGGCGATCATAGGGGACTCGTGTTGCGATAGAGTATCTTGGTCCGCAATTGGTGCAATTGATTAACCCGTAATGATGTCTTTGGTCTGTTGTCTCAAATAGTTCCCGCAAGCAATCCTGGCAGACAGCTGAGTCTTCAGTTACCATCGCGTTAGGGTTGGCATCCTGGCGGCTGGGTAATATGTCGAAATTTGTATCAAATTCATCTGGATCAAGTTGATCTTGAGTAATCGTGTCAATTCGAGCTAGGCGAGGGCAGTGGTTTGTCAAGGAGCGACCAAATTCGTTGAGATTGGCTTTGGTGCCCTGAGCTTCAATACTAACTCCGTTACCACTATTGTATATGTGTCCGGACAAATGAAGCTTTTGTGCTAAGCGATAGACAAAGGGGCGAAAACCGACACCCTGAACTTGTCCTTGAATTTGCCATTTCTGGCGTGCTATCTGATTCAGTTTAATCATCGTAAGTATCTTTCTAAGATTTGGTTACGATTGTCCTGATATTTACTTTTTTAGTAGGGTCTTGTGAGCGGTGCTACTAAAATATAACACAAAAAATAATAATTGGAAACAAAATAGTTGACTTAATTCTCAACTATAAATATGTTCGACATTTATTAGGCATAAGATTAATAATATTAATAGTTTACAGATTCTAATCTGTGAGAATTTTTTTGATAAAACAGATGGGATTTTTAGTGGGGTTTGTCAGTATTGCCAGAGGAAAAATCGGCTAATCTAAGATAACGAGCCTAAAAGGATCGGAAATAAGTGGAGCTTCAAATAAGTTCTTGTTAATTATGAATTTAGCGATTTCTCCGCTAGCAAGCATGCCATAAGTCGATGTGTCAGTGTCAGCAAGACTTTGTTTACCAAATTTAATATTGGAAATCGAGCCAAAAGATGCACTGCTGTCATCAGCGGTGAAAAAGGTCAAATCATCACCAGGCGTCACGGCAGCTGTCGCGATGGAACCTTTGTAACTGCCTTTAATCGACAGTTGCATGATATTACCATCTGAGAAACTGTCATTGTTGCCATCAATGGTGTGATCATCACCTAATCTGGCTCCGGCTAGAAATAGATTGTCGATCGCATCTCCACCGATGGCGATTTTTTCTATGTTTTCGCCAGAGGCCACGGTATTTTGATTAAAGGAATGTCTGATTTTTAAGCTGTTGATATTTTTGTCTGCCATGAATTTACTATCATGTCCAACCTGGGCTTGGACTGAGTTCAGCTGATTACTTGCAGAAATTGTCGAATCCAATATCTCATGGGCCTGAATTAACGAGATGTCCAAGGCAGAAATAGTGGACTCGATATCGCCTTTGGGAATTTTCACCTGATTGAGATGTTTTGCGACGGTGATGTCACTTGTTAAATTCCCTTTTTTGACAATCAATTGATTCAGGTTGCCATCTGTGATATTGGTATTGGCGTTATAGTCGCCAGCGTTGATTTGTATTTTGTCGACAGATGAGGCTTGTAATGTGCCACCATCGAATGAATCAGTTCGAAGTTTGTCTAAATGGCCATCGATACTAACATCGACATTGCTTCCCAGTGATTTTGCGAGAATATCTAAGCTACCCGATGAGGTTAGGTTGATTTGTGTATTGTCCAGGATCTGGCCGATGGATAAGGTGTTGAGGTTTTCATCGACAGAGATTTTTTGGGTAACATCGACTCGTGATGCATTGATCCTGTCGATGGGGCTGTCGATCAGTAGTTCACCTAGAGTAAAGGCTGTTGGAAGATTTTTCGACGCCTTGATTATTAGTTTCGTATTTTGGTTAGAATTGCTTAAAGTGATTTTTTCGATAAGATTTGTCGAATTGATATCTTTACCAAGTAATATTTGAGCATCACCTTTGCCTTTTAATTCCACAGTAACATTTTCGCCTGTTTCTGTTTTAAAACGATAGCGTTCATTGTCATTAATCGTCACTGCTGGAACAACGAGAAATTCCTCAGAATATGATTCGGCCATGATATTGCCACTGATATCCGTAATGGTCTGACTACCAAGAATGGATAACTTATACTTATCTGGGGTTAGCTCAGATGTTTCAGTTGCAGATTGCGGTAAGGTTAATAGTAACGTATGCGTTTGTGGCTCAAAATCGATATTTGTAAGGGCAATTGTTGTTTCGTTACCATCATCAAAACTCCCATCACCACCTGCTGCAATGAGTTCATATTGGTCTAAATTATTCACCGTGTTAGGATCAATATCGGTTTCGTTAAAGACTACACTGATTTGTTTTGGCCCAAAATTCAACCATAATGGATCGACGATTATATCGGCAACTTCGGGTGCCTGGCTATCATAGATAAATGTCATTAAGCTTGAAAGCTCGGAGCTGTTGCCTAACCCATCAAAGGCCCTGGCAAAAATGAGATTATCACCTTCTCTGATGTAGCTATTGTCAATAAAGATTTCATAGGTGCCATCTGATATCTCAGAAGCAAATCCAACGGATCGACCATTGCTTATAATTTCAACGGCGATATCTGGGATAGCATTGACTTGAATTTTTGGACTTTCGATATTTGTAATTAAATCACCAGCGAGTCCACTATCTGAATCAGCATCTAGAACGAGATTATCTGGGGCATCTGGTCCTTCGGTATCTATAACAAATGTAAAGAGGATGGATTGACTTTGATTTGCTACAGGTTGAGTGCTTGTAGAAGTTAATAAATTAATACCCACAGAATTCCCTGCTTGATCTTTTAAGGCGATGTCTGGATCCACCGTCAATTGGTAGGTATCATCTGTTAATAGAATAAACGTTTGTAGTTCCACGAGTCCTGAAATGACATCAGCACTAACGCTGTTGATAGGGATGTTCCACTCATTACCATCATCAAAGGTACCATCGCCACCACTGCCTATGAGTGTATAACCATTCGGATTACTCGCGGTATCTAAATCGATATCATCGCCACTGACAAATAACTCGATCACATTTGATGTTAATGTATGTGTTTCTTTCGGAAAATGATTGTAGATAATCGGTCCTTCCGTGTCGAGTGATATGGTTAATGCCGCCGAACGTGTGGTGTTGCCTACGGTATCTGTGCTGATGGTTTCGATGAGATTATCACCTTGGCTTAATTGGCCATCAGTAAATTGGTACTCCCATTCGCCGAGTGTATCAGCCTGGATGGTGGCAACACTATTGCCTGAGACTAAAATATCAACACTGCTATTTGCTTTCCCACTTCCAGAGATACTGGGCACATTGTTATTTGTTAACCCATCATTGGCTGATGAGCCAGTGTCGTTACTTGGGTTTAATGTCGGAGCTGCTGGCGTGTCTTGTTGAATGTCTAATATGATCGTTAAACTCTCAGAGGCGTTGGATACATTACCAGTGACATCAGTGATGATCACATAAACATCATTGTCGCCTATTTGCAATTGTCCTAGTGCAAAGGTATAGGACCAATTGCCTGTGTTTGTTGCAACCAGTTGATCAAGCAAGTTGGTGTTGTGATAGACGTCAATGATAGCTGATGCTTCGGTTGTTCCACTGATCGTTGCTGTTTGATCAGACGTCAAATTATCCGTGTCACTGACACCTGTGTCACTACCGCTTTGCAAATCTGGTTGAAGGGCTTGTGGGTGGGTTGTGTCGATAGTTAATGTCAATGCTGCTGATGGTGCACTTTTTAATCCTGATGTATCTTCAGTTAATACCGTGATTTGATGTGTGCCTTCTTGAAGAATTCCTGGGGCAAAGGTGTATTCCCAGAAACCATTAACATCTGCTGTCGCATCACCAATTAATACGCCATTCAAATGAATACAAGCTCGACCTAAAGGATCCGCTTTGCCATTGATTGTAGGTGTCGTGTCAAAGGTCAAATCATCTGAGTCGATAGAGCCTGTATCGCTTTCGGAGGTTAAGTTGGGTGCCGCGGGTTGTGTCGGAACGACATTCAACCAGATCGTTAAATCGTCTGAAGCGGTGGAAACATTTCCTGCGATGTCGGTTGCAATGACATCAATTTGATGCACACCCGTTTGTATTTCACCTAACGTAAACGTATATGTCCAGTCTCCACTACCATCAGCATTAACGGTATTGATGATTTCGCCATCGACTCGAATATCTACGTGACTATTTGCTGGTGCTGTTCCAGAAAATGTTGGTGTGTCATCAGATGTGATATCGTCGTTGTCAGCATCACCTGTATCTGAGCTGCTGGATAAGTCCGGTGTTCCTGGCTGTGTAATAGTAGTATCAAGTACGATGTCTAATGCTGGTGAACTGGCTGACGTATTTCCAGCTTTATCTGTCGCGACAACTGTTATTTGGTTACTACCTTCAACGAGTTGTCCCATGGAAAACGTGTAGGTCCAATTGCCCGTAGAAACAAGTGTTTCGCTGATCGTGTCCGTCAGAACAGGGCCGCTACCTTGGTCGATATAGATTTGCAAGGAACTATCTGTTTCAATGGTTCCATTGATCGTGACGTTTGATTGGTTTGTTAAATTATCACTATTTGAATCGCCCGTGTCATTAATTGCAAGAAGGTCAGGCTGTGTGGGCGTAGTGGCCGAATCATCAAGTGTCACTGTGATGGTGCTGCTGAAAGCAGAGGTGTTTCCGGCAGGATCTTGCTGGCCGATTCGAATGGTATTTGCTGTTCCCGTTGCAGAACCTAGCAGACCTCCTGCAAATGTATAGGTCCAGACGCCATCAAGATCTGCATCTACGGTTGTATCAAATCCATCATTCCCATTTAAGCTAATTAATATGGTGGAGCCTGATTCGCTGGTTCCGCTAATCGTGGCATTGGATTGATTGGTATAATCATCTGTAGAAATAGTGCCTGTATCTGATGCCGTTTGAAGATCTGGCGGCAATGGTGTCGCTACCGTGGTATCCAAAGTAACAATCAGATCTGTCGAAAAACCACTGGTATTTCCAACACTGTCTTGAGCGAATGCATCGATGATATTGATGCCTTCAATCAAATCATCCACACCATCAAATGTATAGGTCCAGTTTCCCAGGCCGTCACTCGTTGTGGTTCCAACGGTTGTTCCATTAACTCGAACAGAGACGGTGTTGCTTGCATCAGCAGTGCCTGTAATGGTTGCTGTCGCTAATGAAGTTAAATTGTCTGTATTTGAATTTCCTAAATCTGACGCGGCAAGTAAATCAAGACCCGTGGGAGTGTTAATGGCAGTTTCAATGGTTAATGATAAGTCGGCCGAGTCTGTGGTATTGCCCGCACTGTCTGTGGCAGTCACATCGATGACATTGACGCCTTCACTGAGTACACCCGTTGTAAACGTATAACTCCAAACACCACCTGCCGATGCGGTGGTTGTGTCGATCACTGTTGCGGTTCCTGTTGGATCCAATCGTAAAGTGATGGTCGTGTTGGCATCGGCAGTACCTGTTAACCTTGGATTAGGATGGCTAGTGATGTCATCTGATGTACTACTGCCGGTATCCGTTGCTGCGATCAAGTCTGGAAGTGATGGAGCGTTGATGGTTGTATCCAGTGTGATGCTTAAGTTTGAGCTGGCCGCGGAGGTGTTGCCCGCAATATCTGTTGCCTGAGCGAAAATAGTATTAGCACCTTCGTTGAGCCATCCTGCAGTCAGGGTGTAAGACCAATTACTGTCAGCGCCTGCGGTGACAGTGTCTGTATTGGTTCCGCCATTGACATCAATCGTTACCGTTGAACCTGGTTCTGCTGTACCGCTGATGGTTGGATTATTTACATTGGTAATTTGATCACCATTGCTGGTGCCTGAATCATCAGAACTACTTAGAACAGGAGTTGTCGGTTGTTCGATTGAGGTGTCCATCGTGATGACCAGATCTAAGCTCCAATCACTCACGATGTTACTGGTATCAACTGTTAGGTAATCAATGGTATTGGCACCTGACACAACAACACCGCCAGGATAGGTGTAGCTCCATTGACCAGCAACAGGATCACCATCAGTTACATCATTATCTATAAAACTAGCAATTGTTGTTTCGTTGGTTCGAATTTTAATTTCAGCACCATTTGGGGAGGTCCCTGTAATTGTTGGTGTACTATCTGATGTTATGTTGTCATTGTTCAGCGCACCAGTGTCTGATACTGTTGTCAAGTCAGGAGCTTGCTCTGCACCATTTGAAAAATCAATGGTGACTGTCAAATCCGGAGAGTTACTTGATGTGTTTCCTGCCGGATCGACACTGACGACATGAATTTGGTTGGCGCCTTCTTCTAGTGGTGTTGATGAAGAGAAGGTATAACTCCAGGAACCATCGGCTTGGGCGGTAGTTGTTCCTATTTGAGTATCAGCAGCACTCGGCGTGTCAAGCCAGATTTGCAGCGATGCATTATTTTCGACGCTACCAGCTAGGCCACGAATCGTTGGTTGTGTTTCAGCGGTTACATTATCTGAATTACTACTGCCTGTATCTGAGCCATCGGTTAAATCCGGTGTTGTTGGTGTGGCAGTTGATGTGTCAAGTGTGACGGTAAGATCCGCTGAATCTGCTGAGGTATTACCAGCCGTGTCAATTGCATAAATGTCTACAGTATTTGCACCAACGAGTAGGTCGCCCACAAGTAAACTAATAGAGTAAGAACCGTCGGCATTTGCCGTTGCGCTGCGTTGATCCACACCACCGACTCGAACCCAAACCGTTGCATTGGCTTCTACGCTATTGGCAGGTCCTGTAAATGTTGCTGTTGTGTCATTGGTTAAATCGTCGACGTTACTGTTTCCGGTATCACTGGCGATATCTAAATCAGGAGCAGACGTTGGTGTTGTTGAACTTGTGTCGAGTGTGACCGTCAAGTCCGTAGAATCAGACGAGATGTTTCCTGCCGTATCAATATAAATGACATCAACAGTATTGTCACCCACTGATAAATCACCATTCAGCAGTGTAATCGAATAAGATCCATCACCCGCGGCAGTGGCACTTCTTGTATTAACTCCATTGATTCGCAACCAAACCGTTGAGCCCGCTTCAACATCTCCGGCCAATCCTGTAAATGTTGCCGTTGTATCATTGGTGATGTTATCGCTATTGGAAGATCCTGTGTCGCTACCCGAATCAAGGTCTGGTGCGTTAGCAGGTGCATTGGCTGTTGTATCTAATGTAATGGATAGATCCGCAGATGTTACCGATGTGTTTGAAGCCGTATCAACCGCAACGATACGAATGTCATTCGTGCCTTCTTGAAGCGGATTCGCTGAGGTGAAATAGTAGGACCAGGAACCATCACCTGCTGCAGTTAATGTCGCAATTTGGGAATCAGGTGCAGCGCCAGGCGGGTCCAGCCAAATCTGAACAGTGCTATTGGCTTCAACCGCTCCTGCACTTCCTTGAATCAGGGGTCTTGATTCTGATGTAAGATCATCGGAATTGGATGTTCCTGTATCTGAACTGCTATCAAGATCAGGTGTTGCTGGGCCTGCAACGGTTGTATCTAATGTGACTGTTAGATCTGCGGAGTCTGCAGATGTGTTACCTGCGGTATCTATATAATAAATATCTACCAGGTTGGCGCCTGCTGCGAGGTCACCTGCTTGTAATGATACAGAATAGGAACCATCTGCATTTGCGGTTGTGCTTCGTTGGTCCACACCGCCGACACGAATCCAAACCGTTGAGTTTCCTTCGACACTGTTAATGCCGCCTGAAAATGTTGCCGTTGTATCATTGGTATAATTATCAGTGTCACTAGTTCCGGTGTCACTGGCGGCATCTAAATCGGGTGCTCCAGGTGTCGATGTTGCTGAATCGTAGGTGATGGATAATGCAGAAGAGGCTGGGCCAGTACCATCAAGATTTTCAGCGGTTGCTGTAATACTATTGATGGTTCCTGTATTCGATCCGATCAGATCTCCAGCCGCAAAAGTATATTGGTATGTTTCATATAAAATGGTTTCTGCTGGGCCTGGGTCGACTGGCAAAGTTGCATTGGTACTTAAGACGATGCGATCAAGTATGGCGCCATTTTCACGACCATGCACTTCCATTGTATGCCAACCTGCGGCAAGAGCCCATGTTTGTGTGATACCACCATTGGCTACAGTGGTTGCGGTATTGAAGTGCCAACTTGCATAAGTAGAGCTCCAAAGAGAAGGGCCCGTTTCTCCAGCTGTCCAGGTATCATCGATATTGATAAAGAAGGAATTTTCGCTACCACTTGGATAATAAACACGTGCATGTGCATAATAGGTTCCAGGGGTTGCCACATAAAAGCTTAAGGTAGCGGTGCCTCCTAAAGCAGGATTGGCAACAGTGGCTGCCGTATCTTCGATATAACCTGTATCTTGAAAACCTGCTTGAGTGTTATCGACTTGCATGGCTCCGGTAACTGTGGCATTTTCCATTTCAATAACAATATCGCCAGCATCAAAGAATAATGTATCACCTTGTCCTGTTGCAGTGCCTAATGTACCAGCGTTAATAATGCTAACGGTGCTACCTTTTTCAGCAATCAGTTGCAGTGTGCCATTATTGAGATTGGTTATGTCATCGGAATTACTTGTACCTGAATCGCCACCGGCTAAGAGATCCAAATCAAAAGGAGCGATTGGGACCGCTGGCAAAAGACGTATTTCCAGATTCTCAAGTAATAACGACATCAATGATTCCTGTGTAATTGCTCACATAATAGTGAATAAACAATGACAGATCTTTATTGATATCGGAAAGATTAATTGCCTGGCTAAGAAGCGTTTAGCGAAAATAAAGACTTTAAGTTGGTGAGTGATACACATTGCACCGCATTCAATTATAGTGACGCTATTCAATGTATTATAAGACGATAATAATGTATTAATAGTATTTTTAAGTGCTCTATAATTTTATTGGCATTATAGGGCGTAGATTTACCATAATACTCTATGGATATGTGGCGGTTATTGAAATGTTTTCGATTCTTTAAAATAATCTGTTAATACAACTTTTCAAATAGGAAAAATATAGTTTTTTTGTGACATTATGGGTTTTACCGCGTCTACATATAATGTTGACGACTAAAAGAGTGTCTTAATTGTTTAGAAAAATATCAGTTTAGCTGTGTAGCTAAGTGGTTAATACTGAACTTTTGTTGAAAGGTGAAAATGAAAAATCAAACTTCAAAAACTAAAATTAGATTATTTTTATTCGCTAGTTCTCTTGCGGTTTGCCTGCTTGCCGAAAATACTTTCGCTGTAGAAAAGATAACCCTTCAATTAAATCTTAAGCCGGGCCAAAAATATAAAAGAGTGGTAACAATGGAGGAGGGAATCTCGCAAACGATAGAAGGTCAGCAAATGGACATCGCTCATACAAAAATAGTAGGGCTTGAATTTGAAGTTAAAAATATTGACGTAAAGGGAATCGCATCGGTGAAAGTTACGTATAGGACACTTAAAGAAAATACATCAAGTGTTGCAGGTGAATTTGAATATAACTCCGTAAATCCAATTACGTTCGCAGGGAATCCACTGGCACCAACATATACAGCTATGATGAATGAGAGTTTTGTGGTGAAAATCGCTGGTAACGGTAGGATTACTGAATTGGCCGGTTTTGACGAGATGTTTTCACGGATGGCTGAAAAAATGGTAGTGACTGAAGATGAGATGATCAGTAAAATGCCGCCGGGTCAGTGCACTATAGACAAAAACATAGCAGAAAATCATAATGAATCTCAGGAGCAATTAGCTAAGAGGCGAATTGATGGTATGAACAAAATGTATGGCTCTCGAGAGGGAAGAATTAAGGCGATAAAAGACATGTTAGAGAAGAACCCATCCGTTTCAAAAGAGCAAGCTATGCGAATATTGGCTTGTGTGGTGATACCATTTCCTGATAGTCCCGTACAGGCCGGAGATTCATGGACTGATCAAGTGGATCTCAAAGCGATGATGTTGCCCGTTGATATCGAAAGCGGTTATACCTTGAAAGAGGTCAAAGATGATGTGTTCGTTGTAAGCGGTGGTTTTGAAAGGAAGATGAAAGACCCCGCTATTGATTATGGCGTTACAGACTCCATACAAGGTAAAATAAAAATGGCAGGTTCTTATCAGCTAAGCTCAGATATAGATAAGTCAAGCGGGTGGTTAGTCAGGAGTAACGGAAAGTTAAATATTTCCGGTAAAATTAATGTACCGAGTCATTCAGAAGTGCCACAAGCGATGCAGATGAAAATAAATTTAGAAAGCACTGTAACTGTCAAACCAATGGCAATAGCACAATAGAAAAAAGAAATGGGATATCTATCTAATAGAGGAATTCCATATATTAAATTTTATTGACAAGTCTTTTTATGGAAGAGTTCTTCCTCTTTTTTTATTTCTGGAAATGGATCTTTGAATTGTGACCAATTTTGTTTCATCTCTTCATTCGTTAATAAGCATTGAAGGAGTTGACTTAAAATTAGTTCTTTTTGCAATCTCATACCTATAAATACTAGCTCCGTTTGCCGATCACCTCATCTTTTCTTTAACATGTTCTTCAATACAGGATCTTTCTGGATGAGTTCTTGCTGTATTTCTTCATTAAGAGTAGCGATCCATTTTCCTCCACAACCTATTTGTAAAGAATAGCCTGCTTGAGAAATACTAATTGCGATATCATTTCTAGACGCAATCCACATATGACCTTTGGAGCGAAGGATTTTGTGTGGCCAGTTATCATTCATCCAATGATAAAGTCGGTCGGGATGAAAAGGCTTCTCGCTTCGGAAAACAAAAGATGAACTCTCGTTCCTTTTTGTTTCCGAGATATGTTCATTCATTGCCTAACTCCTTCATCGAACCTGCTAAATGACTGATTTTTCGAAATCAAATAGTTCTGTATTGAGAATTTCTGACATATCCACTGATCTCATCAGGCATCTGTGACTGGCTCCCAACTGGGCAAAGGATCTTCGAAACAGAGCCAGTGCTCGGGGCCGGCCATCATCTCCTCATCTGTAACCAATGCCGTATCCAGGTTTGATTCAATCTGCACTCGGTCCATGTCGACGCCAATGAACACAATTTCCTGCCTGCAGTCACCGACTTGATCGTCCCAGAGCTCTTCGATTCTTTTGCGGGACTCCGGGTCTTGAGGCAGGTTATCTCTGTCGATCGTTGCAAACCAATACCCGGCCCGGTCAATCTTTAGCGATGAGCCGGCTTGAGACCACGCCCCACAGAAGTGAGGCCGGGAAGCGACCCAGAGGTAACCTTTGGAACGGATCAACCCAGGCATGCCGGATTGAAGGGCATCCAAGAGCCGTTTGGGGTGAAACGGTTTGCGGCGTCGATAGACAAAGCTGGCGATCCCATACTCTTCAGTCTCAGGGGTGTGTTCACCATTGAGTTCTTTGATCCAGCCAGGCATCATCGATGCTGCTTCTTCATCGTAGAGACCCGTACCAACAATGGCGTCCAAATCGATGCGGCCCTGCGACGTACGGGCCATCCGGGCATCGGGATTCATATGATGGAGGATTCCCTGAAGTCGATCAATTTCTCTAGGTTCAACCAAATCACACTTGTTGATCACGATCACGTTGGCGAACTCAATCTGGTCGGTCAGCAGATCGACGATGGTGCGTTCATCTTCTTCACTGACCCCCATGTCTCGATCGTTAAGTCTTTGTGAGCTGTCGAAGTCTCGCAGAAAATTGGCCGCGTCCACAACCGTGACCATCGTATCAACTATGGCCAAATCACCGAGGCTCTGGTCGTTCTCGTCTCGGAACGAAAAAGTGGCCGCCACGGGCATAGGTTCGCCGATACCTGTGGATTCAATCAGCAGATGGTCGAAGCGTCCTTCTTCGGCAAGCTGGCGAACTTCAACCATCAGGTCTTCTCGAAGTGTGCAACAGATGCAGCCGTTAGTCATTTCGACCAATTTTTCTTCTGTACGTGACAACGATGCGCCGCCATCGCGTACAAGTGAGGCGTCGATGTTGACCTCCGACATATCATTGACAATGACTGCGACCCGCAGGCCTTCCCGGTTGTTTAAAACCTGATTAAGCAGCGTGGTCTTACCTGCTCCAAGGAAACCAGATAAGACTGTGACTGGAAGTTTGTTGGATTGATTTTTTACCATGTCTCATTCCTTTGCCTAAAATTTCGATTTAAAATTTCATAAGTATTTTTAATAGTCGAAATTTTTGCAATAGCTAAAGTTAACCAAACGCACACTGGTATCATAAAAATATTGGACTACTTTAAAGTCTGGATACGTGTTATCAAATGTTATTAATAGGACTGTTCTTGTAAGGGGTCCTCTTCTTTTATCTCTGGAAATGGGTCTTTGAGTTGTGACCAATTTTGTTTCATTTCTTCATCCGTTAATAAACATTGAATGAGTTGGTTTGAAATCAATTCTTTTTGCAAATTAATACCGATAAAAACTAGCTCAGTTCCCCGGTCACCCCATTCTTTTTGCAGTGTGTCCTTCAATGCAGGATCTTCCTGGATAAATTCTTGCTGTGTTTCTTCATCCAGCGTTGCAATCCATTGTCCTCCAAATCCTATTTGCAAGGAATGACCTGCTTGAGAAACACTGATACCCATGTCATTTCTAGTTGCCAGCCATATGTGACCTTTGGCACGAATGACTTTGTCTGGCCAGTTATTATTCATCCAATCATAAAGTCGCTCAGGATGAAAAGGTCGATCACTTCGGAAAACAAAAGACGAAATACCATACTCTTCTGTTTCCGGCACATGTTCATTGTCTAATTCCTTCATCCAACCTGCTGACTGACTGGCTTGATCAAAATCAAAAAGTCCGGTATTGAGAATTTCCGACAAATCCACTTGTCCTTTTGTTGTTTCAATCAATTTTGCTGTCGGCTGCAACTTTTTGAGAACCGCTTTCAATTCGTTCAGTTGATACTCGCCAACCAGATCGCATTTGTTAACAATCAGTACATCACAAAACTCAACCTGATCGACAAGAAGATCAACAATCGTGCGTTCATCTTCTTCACTCATACCTTGCTCACGGTCATTTAATGTTTCTGCCGAAATATAATCCTTCGTGAAATTAAGCGCATCGACAACCGTCACCATGCAATCCAACTGTGTTTTATCTGATAAATTGATATTATTTTCTTCATCAATATAAGTGAATGTTTGTGCGACTGGAACAGGCTCGCTAATCCCAGTTGACTCTATCAAAATGTAATCAAATTTACCTTCATCAGCCAATCGATCCACCTCTTTCAGAAGATCCTCTCTTAATGTGCAGCAAATACAACCATTGGTCATCTCGACGAGTTTTTCTTCTGTGCGCGAGAGAGATGCTTCTTTTTTAATCAGCTCAGCATCAATATTGACTTCGCTCATATCGTTAACAATCACCGCAACCTTTTTCCCTTCACGGTTATTCAGAATATGGTTCATTAATGTCGTTTTTCCTGCTCCTAAATAACCGCTTAAAACTGTAACTGGTATTTTATTTTTCATCTTGAATCCTTTTTTCACTTTTTATGATCTATCCATTTACTCTCTGGTGCCCTAATGTATGTTGGTCTGATTTGGCGGATTGTGACTTAAAAGTTGATAGAGTTGAAGGAGAAACCGCTGTCCCTCTTTCAGCGGTTTCCTTCACTTTTGCATCACCCTGGTCAGATGGTTCAGCAATTAAATTTGTGTTGGGTTGGGTGCGTCACCATAAACTTTTTTGGGGTCAAAAACTTTCTCTGCCTCTTCAAAATTTAACTCTACAGGCTCTTGTCCTTTAGCCTTGTCTGCGAAATTAATACTTCGATAAAAACAAGAGCGATACCCGACGTGACAACTAGCCCCTCCTGTAACATCAACACGCATCCAAAGGCAATCCTGATCATCATCAATTCGCAACTCTTTTACTTTTTGTACAAGTCCGCTGGTTGCTCCTTTGTGCCAAATGACTTTGCGACTACGACTGTAATAGACGGCTTCGCCAATTTCGATTGTTTTAGCAAGAGCCTCATGGTTCATGTAGGCATGCATTAAGACTTCACCGGTATTATAGTCCGTTGTGACAACTGGAATGAGTCCATCTTTATCAAATTTTGGCGCGAGAATTCTTCCTTCTTCAATTTGTTCGACAGATTCTCTGATGCCGAATATATTCAAAGAGTTGTTCATTTTTAGTCCTTTCTCGACATCACAATATTTTTTTGTCAGTAAAATATTGCACAATATTAGATACGGTCCACGCGGATGCTGCTGTCAATTGCAAAAAATCCCCTAGCTCATATGATCCGTAAACAAACACAGACATAACCCAAGCCAAACTGGCTATTAGTTGGAATAACCAGCCTATATTAATTCTGGCATCAACCTTATTCTGGACAAGCTCTTCATTCATCAGCAAAAATATTCCTATCCACAGCAGTTCAAATTATCCAAATAAAAACCTTCTTCATGGTACGGTTCAATTTCTGCTGTTACAATTGAATCCGTATTAACCACTTTCATCATCTATACTTCCTGTAATATTTTTTTATTGCTCTCAATCGCTCGATATGTATGAAACCACTTGCGGGCCTGGTCCGGTTCTAGCCATTTGCGGTGATATCGTTCATAGCAATCCAGACGGTATCTTTTTCCATAAGTTGCATCAATCCAGTTTTCATAAAGTTCCATCCACTTCAGAAAGTCACAAGAAGATTCGTAAAAACGTCGTTTACTCTCTCTACCTAAAGGAAAGATTAGCAACTCCTTCAGATAAGAGCCTGGTAATGGAGGTGTCTCTCCAAGGTAAACATAGGCTCGGTTATGCGCACGTACGTAAAGAAAACCATCCTGATTATTACCATAGATCCCTACACAAAAACTGTGAAGTTCCACGGTTCTCAAACCCAATGATATCTGATACCGACTGCTTCCATCGTGCTCCGGAGTGCGGTGTCGGTCGAATCCATATCGTTCAAGCAGGTTATTTTCACGGTTTAATGTGTCCTGTCCAAAAAACCACAGCTGCTGCTCCAGCCCTCGGATTAATTGTTTATATGTTTTCTGATTTAGCATACCCATGCCACATCTTCGCTCTTTGCTAGTTTGTCTTAAAGCATTCCAAATATTTGGTTTTTTGGAGTTTCTCTATTTTTAATTTTGATTTAACAAAATTGATATACAAGAAGTTTTGCGCTAACAGGCACATTCTTCCCCGCAGCAGCTCAAATCATCCAAATAGAGCCCTTCGTCACGGTACGGTTCAAGCTTTGTTGTATCCAATCCTAATCTTTCGCCAATTGCATTCGCGACAACACCAAATCGTTGGCGGTACTTATAAATGAAGCAAAAAATAAGATTCTCATGACGAACTTGCGGTCCGACAAGAAATAATCCGGGCGTTTTTGTTGATTCATCTTGATCAGTGAGTAGTGCGTAAGATTCTTTTTCTTCCCAATCAAAGAGATCGTCAACAAGCGTAAGACTGCTTTTAAAACCCGTGGCCAAGATCGGCTGTGTTGCGCTGGTATAAGAATTTGAACGTTCCTTAATATCAATCACATATTGATCATTTTGTTTCGTGATCGCTTTAATCTTTACATTTCCAATCAGTTCAATCCGACCATGAGGTATCTCTTGATTGAGTCTTTCCAGGGTATAAGGCGATAAATTGGCACTGGGGTCCGTTGTATATTCCTTCCAGCGAACCTTGCGGTCTAATACGTGCACTTTTTTTCCCAACCGACTTAAATGGACGGCTGCATCAATTCCACTTTCATAACCACCGATAATATAAATATCATCCCCTTCAATCTGCTCCCAGCTTTTTACCAGACTGTTATGCAAACACAATTCAGCACCTGGAATGGAATTTGTATTCGGGTATTGAAATTCTCCGGCTGCCCAAATCAAGTAGCGAGACGCAATCGGTCCTCCATTACTAACGTGAATCTTAAATGAACCGTCAGAATAAATGATTTCTTTTACATCTGTACTTTCAAGTACCGGTAATTCAAAATAATCTGTTATGTCTCTTAAATACTGAGCGTACTCTTTGCCGGTCGGGTGCTCCTTTCGGATCGAGTAGGCTGGGGATGTCCCGGATATAACTGCATTAAGGTCAAGATGACCATAGAAGTTTGTTGTAAAAGATGGTGTAATCAGTTTCATTTCCTTCGGCCATTTATCGAAGGTTGCGCCGACTTCCTCTCTCTCAATAACCATCATGCGTTTTACGTCCAACTCCTTGAGCATGGCGGTGACCCCTATTCCTGCCGGGCCGGCTCCAACTATGACAACATCAAATTGTTTCATTTCTCAAACTTCCTAATTTCCCGTATCGAAAACGTTTAATAAACAATATCTTTTTATTTGAAACCCCATCTGGCAAATAGAAGAAATTTCTGTTTAATGTCCAAAAAAACTTAGTTATGTAGACACTCTTCGCATATACCATTAACCTGCAAAAAGTGATTCACAATTTTGAATCCTTTAATTGTTTTACGATCTGAAAAAGTGCAATCTTCAATATCATCAACGCGACCACATTCCACACATGTAATGTGATGGTGGTGATGGTCATGTTCTGTCCGACAAAGGGCATAATGCATTTTTCGGTCAAACTGCTGAATCTTTGTCAAAATACCGCATTGTTCTAAGGTTTCCAAATTACGATATACACTTGGTAACCCACATTTATCAAACTCTTTACTTAACTGGCTCCAAACCTCTTCGGGAGTTAGATGGCTCGTGTTCGTAAGAAATATTTCGACAATAGCCATTCGTCTTGGAGTCACTTTTAACCCCTTTTTCCTGAGTTTGCTAATGTAACGCTCCATGTTACGACTCCTGTAAATAGAAAATATTTCTATTTATAATATCCTAAAAAAAAGTCCATGTCAACACTTTTTAAGTGCCTTGTTATCCAAGTAAATATGCTATCTTATGAGATATTTGATAAAGAAAGAGCTAGGGATGTTCTTATTTCTTTCCAGATCCAGGAGCATAATAGCACAACGGCTTGTATGACAACAATGGTTTGTCCAGGTGGTAAATCGCGGCTGTGAGCAATGAGAAGTCCAAGGATCACAGAGGACGTAGCGACGATGGGAGAGATTAAAAACATCGTGCGAATTTCTTTGCAGAAGTTTCTTGCTGCCAGGGCAGGTAGAACCAAACAACCAAACGTAAATAGCATTCCTGACGATCGAATTGCCAAGCCGGTTACAATTCCGAGGCTCACACTGATAATCAAGATCCAGAGGCCAAAACGCATTCCAACTGAAATTGCCATAACGGGATCGGCGATTAATAGTGCCAAGGGGCGATGTAATGCCAATACCAGGATCAAGGCAATGATTGAGAAGGCTGCAAATAGCCATACATCTATATCTGTGACTCCTATGATCGTTGATGCCATCGCGGACTGAAGTTGCCGCAGGCCATTTGGCTGGTTAGCCAGCAGGAGTACCGATCCACACGAAGCAAGCAGAAAGACCCAACTTGTTCTCTCTTCACTGGTGTTATTTGCGACATGGCTACCTGAACCGATGAGTATTGAAGAGGTGATTGACATTAAAAGCACCAATAGGATTGGATAAGTAAAACCCATAAACAAACTTAGAGCAAGACCAAAGAGTGAGGCCTGCGCTATGGCTGCAGCAATAAAAACCTGGTTTCGAGTGACCACGAGGACGCCCAACCAAGACATCACTAATGCCATCAAGATAGAAGCAATATAGGTTTGCCAAAAGAGTGGCCAGGATTCTATAAACTCGCCTATCAATGGGGGCCTCCTTTGTCGGTTAGTGATGAGATAATGTTGTTATCGTGAGTTGTTGGAGGTTGGTTTTTGGGGTCAGCGTTTGTCTCATCCTGCGCGGAGAGAATGTCCATGCCAGCCTTTTCTGTAATCGTTTTTATCGTCACATGCGTTTTGCCAGAATCTGTGCGAGTTACTTCGATGGGAACACCGAAGGTTCGCGTTAGATGCTCGTCAATGAAAACGGTTTCCATAGGGCCGCTTGTTATTGTGCCGTTACGAAACAACGCGGCATGTGAAGCATGGCGAGCAGCAATCTGCAGGTCGTGTGTCACAAACCCAATGGTGATGTTAAATTCCTGGCTAAGGGACTGAATCATGTTGAGAACATTGTTTGCAGCCCCTAGGTCTAAACCTGCCGTTGGTTCGTCCACAATCAGCAATAGCGGATCACGGATTAGAGCTCTAGCAACGAGTGCGCGTTGGCGCTGACCGCCTGACAACTGCCAGAAGTTACTGTTGATTTTATGTTTTAGATTGATAAGTTCTAATAGTCGTTCAAGTCGTTTACGACGTACGTTCGATGGTATAGGCAGCCCCACAAGACCACTTAGAATAAATTCGCGAACGGTTGTTGGTGCAGAAGGATTGAGTTCACATTCTTGTGGCACGAAACCAACCCGTTTTCCCTTGGCAAAATCTCTGCGTAGTTGAATTCGTCCCTGTCGCGGTCGAATTGCTCCAAGCAATCCCTTGATAAGGGTTGTTTTACCTTCACCATTAGGACCCAGAAAGCACCAGAACTCACCTTGGTTAATTCTTAGAGTGACCTCCTTTAACACAACGGTTCTACCATAGCCCAATGTCGCCTGATCCACATCGATAACAGGTTGTTCATGGAGTGGTGTTCCGCTGGCGGTAGAGGCTTTTTCCTCTGAAGTAATATGTTCGTGCTTAGAACCTATGACTTTTTACTCCTTTAGAGCTTTCGCTAGTTGGCTTGCATTGAATGCCAACATATTGAGATAAGTATCTGCTTCGGGGTGAGCTTCGGTTTGGTGTGCCATCCTGACAATGGTGGCATCGGTCTGTTTAGCGACGAATTCCGCGTGGCGCATCGCAAAATATGGAGCGGTTAGTATGACAGATACGTTGTCTTTTTTCATCTCTTTGATCACCTTGCTTAGGTGCTTTGTTGTGGGGGGAATACTCGGTCTTTCTTCAAGATAAATAATCACATCCAAGTCGAAGCGACGAGCAAAATATGGCCATAGATCATGATCGCCCACGATTTTTGCTTTTGCGTGTGGCAGCATCATACCTAAGATACCATCTAAGTGCTCTCGGTGTTTATCCATGATGCTCTGTAGTGTTTTCGCCAGCTCTTCTTCTGACGCAAAGTCTTCCAAAGATTCTAATTTAATGGCTTTTGCAACTTTTTTACCGAAGTAGATTTCGGCCCAATCGCTAACAAACTTCAAATGATTTTCTTCAAAGGCTGTTTTCTGTTCTGGGCGTAATGCGATAAGCTTATCGCAGATTGCCTTTGCAGCTTTGAGGCCTTCGACGGGGTCGAGAAGGTAATGAGGATTGCCTTCTTCATGTGTACTATCCTCGACGGCATCAGGGCCATCACCCTCTTCTAATCGTTTGATATATTTTGCTAAATTCAAGCGTCCTTTTTGTTTGGGTAGGATATTCGGGTTCTTGGTGCGGTTCATGAGCGGTATGAGCCAGGCATCTTCACATCCCAGCCCCACTTCAATTAAAAGGTCCGCTTGGTTTAGGGCCGTAACCATACTCGTCCGAACTTCAACAACATGGGGGTCTTCAGGGCCCTTGCAAAATGCAGTTACCTTAACGAGGTTGCCTCCTACGGCATTGGCCAAGCTTTTGAGATCAGGGGTGGATACACAAACCAACAATGGATCCTCAGTTTGCCCGAGTGTGGCCGATAGCGGGAGTGAGAGTGTGATCACCATGGCCAGAATAATCCAATTTTTTCGACTAAATATATGGTAAAAAGACATTTATAGCTCCTTTTTGAAAACTTATATACAAGTAGGTTTATGAGTAGGGCAGTAGTGGATTGTATTCATTGCCTAACAATGTATTGTATGTTAATAAGAATGGGTTTGCAATAAGTTTTGCAGGATTATACTCGGATTTGTACTAGACTAAATGGGGTTAATCTGGTGAGATTCAGTTTTTTGAAATGAATTAGGAATGGTTAGGAGTGGAATCGAACCACCGACACACGGATTTTCAGTCCGTTGCTCTACCAACTGAGCTACCTAACCGGAATATTACTTTTCTCTAAGCGACTTTCTTCGCTTAATTTGAGAAAGTCTAACATAATAATGGAGTTTTGCCTAAATTTCCAACCAAAAACGGCAAAATTCTCTATAGTTTCAAAAAAATGTATCATTCTGCTAGATATGTGGTTACGAGTCAATTAGGTCTGGATTAAGCCTGGAAAAAGTGTCTCGATAAAAAATGAGACAAAAACATTGGCTGAGACAGCATCTTGTGATACAATTCACCCTACGGAAACAAAACAGTAATACCTACCCAACAAATTCGAGATCCAGGCCAATGTTTCGAATCGCTTTTTATTCAGTCCGTGGCAATTGCAGGGGGCACATTGCCCAGAGTCTAGCCCAATTGCGTGCTCCTCAAGATGTGGAAATTATCAATCTTGCCGAAGAATCGAATCCGCCCGTTCCCCAAGCCGTCGAGGTGATGGAAGAATTAGGATTTAACATATCGAATCATGTTAGTTTAACCGTTGAAGACTTAGGCATTAAGCCAATCGATCTGGTGATTGAATTAACTGAAAGTATTGTTGTTAATCGTTTTATTTTGCCCGGAATGCCTTCCGTGATTAAGTGGGCCTTGCCTGGAAGTTTCAAGTCAGATGAAGAAGGTACGATTAAAAAGATTCGAGAGTTACGCGATCAACTTAGAAAGTTGATTGATGACTTTTTTGATAATGGATATTTGGCCACAGTAATGAATACCCAGCGAAATTATGAATTGATCATGGATCAATTTCAGGATGGGGTCATGGCACATGATGCAAATGGCAAAATTACCTGGATCAATAAAAAAGCCGAAGAGGTGATTGGGTTGGATCGGCATCAGATTATTGGTCGCGATTGTCTTGAAATGTTTCCCGACAAATTCTGCGGTGCGCATTGCGAGCGTTGCCATGTTGCTCCTCGGACAGTTGAGCAAATGAATTATCCTGTTAAGCTTTCTTCAGATGATGGTCAGGATCGTTATATGGATATGTCGGTTGTGCAGCTTCGTGATGAGCATGAGCAATTCCAAGGGGTTCTTGCCTGTTTTCGTGATGTGACTGAAGTGACTGAGTTGCGATACCAACTAAAGTCAGTGCAAAGTTTTCATGGCATTATTGGTGAAGATGAAAACATGCAAGTGGTTTATCAAATGATTCGTGATATGGCTCCAAGCGATTGTCCGGTATTGATTCAAGGCGAAAGTGGAACAGGCAAGGAATTGGTGGCTACGGCGATTCATGGCGAGAGCAAACGATTTGGGCAACCTCTTGTTACGGTTAACTGCGCAGCACTTCCAGAAGGGATTTTGGAAAGTGAATTGTTTGGACATGTCAAAGGGGCTTTTACGGGGGCTGTTCGTGACAAAAAGGGACGGTTTGAATTAGCGAATGGCGGAACCATATTTCTAGATGAGATTGGTGAATTGACCATGAACATGCAGGTAAAATTATTGCGTGTTTTACAAGAGCAGATTATCGATCCTGTTGGTGCAGATCATCAGGTGAAAATTAATGTTCGTGTTATTAGTGCGACCAATAAAAACTTGAAAGAGATGATAAAAGAGGGGACCTTTCGGGAAGATTTATTTTATCGATTATGTGTTGTGCCGATTATGATGCCGCCATTAAGAGAAAGACGCACTGATATTCCCCAATTAGTTAACCACTATATTCAACGATTCAGCCAGCAGGCGGGTTCTAAAGTTCAGCGAGTCAGTGCGGATGCGATGCATTTATTTCTTGATTATTCTTGGCCTGGCAATATTCGTGAACTACAAAATGCACTGCAATACAGTTTAATTAAATGTAAAGGTAAAATACTTGAACCACAACATCTACCTATGGAAATTACTTCGGTTCAAAATAATTCTCCCAGCACTAAAGTAGGACGTCGTCGAAAGCTTAATGATGATGAAGTTGCTCAAGCACTTCAAGAGGCAAATGGGAACAAACTTCAAGCAGCTAAACTATTAGGGGTTGGTCGTGCGACGCTCTATCGATTTTTAGAACATAGTGGGTCGTAAATATTAAAAACGATAGTTTGCCCTTAGCCAATAGAGGGGGCCGTCTTGTTTCAATGCATCAAATTCATTTGAACCAAATACCGGCGACATGTAGTCGGTATCAAAGACATTATAAATGCTGGCCGATATGTCTAAGCCTGGTTTAATATCCAGAAGGCTAATCGTTAAATTTCCTACAATAAAATCATCGATGGTGTTGCCAACCAATGAATCACGTTCGCTGTTATATTGTAATTCGAACGCTGCCAGGACTTTGTCTTTGTAGATCGGTGCAATAATATTTGCCTTTGCCAGATGAAATGGTGAATTGACCAATCTTTCTTTAGATGAAATGTTTTCCGTTTCAGTATATGTATATGAAATTCTTGTTTTTACGCCATTATCCCACTTTTTTTCAAGCTCAATTTCAATCCCTTGAGCTTGAACAGGATCAATGTTGCCATAGACCAGAGTGGACTCTTCTCCTTCATCATCCTCTTCGTCATCATCATCTTCTTCCTCCTCTTCTTCCTCTTCCTCTTCTTCTTCACCACCAATATCTCCATCATCAACAAAGAAATTGCCTGTTTGGTCAATCAATTTTTCCATACGATAATAAAATGCCGTGATATTCAATTTTGTTTTCTCATTGAAATAATGTGTGAAATCAATTTCATATGTTTCGATTTCTTCGGCATCAAGTGAGTCAGGCAGGGCTCTTTGTGCGCCATCATCAAAGTAAAGTTCATTAAAACTAGGAGCTCTGAATGCCTGGCCATACATAAATTTCCAGATCGATTCAGGTTGCGGAGTGTATATAAGAGCAAGTCGTGGGTTGGTGGTATCGCCAAACGTATCATAGTGGTCGTGGCGAATTCCCCCAATGAAAGTTAACTCATCTGATAATGTGATTTCATCCTGTAGATAGATTCCCCAGTTTTGACTATGTCGTTTATCATCTAATAGTATGTTTATTTCCTTTATTCTGGGGACGAGATTAACGACATTTTGCTCTTGCTTGACATTGATATTCACTTCAGAACCCAAAGTGATTTTGTGGTTGTCAATGGATGTGTTAACTAGTTGAAGCTCTGTATCCCACCAACGTCCTATACGTCGATCAATAAAGTTTGTAGTAAGAAGTTTTCCGGCGATATCACTCGCATCATCAATCGGAAATAAGAATTCCTCGTGATCGAACTGGTTGTAGGTGACACGTGTCATTATAGATGTTTCATCAGAAAGTTCTGTGTTGTGGCGTATTGACACAAAGAGTGATTCATCCACATTTCGTGATGGAAATTGATCTTCAAAAACAAAGCCAAGCGGAGCGGTTGGGACTCCTTTTTCTCGCCATTTGTAAGAACTTTCGATGGTGAAATCCTTAAATCTGATTTTGGTAAAGAAATTATGATATTCTTCAAAATCATTTTTTGTAAAGCCATCTGGAGGTGGGAAAGGTGGCGTCTCATTTTCATCAATAAACCTTCTTTCATCATAGAAGGGTACATAAATATCCTGGCCCGGCGAATGATAAATCGTTGTTGAGAATAAGATATCTAAGTCTTCGCTGAAGGATTTACCAATAGTAATTCGAGAGCTTAGTGGGTCAAAATTTCCTTTCACTATTTCGCTTTCACGGAAGATACCACCTTCACCTTGAATTTCCACACCATCATAATCAGATCCATCCTTAGTGATTACATTAATAACAGCAAAGATGGCATTGCTACCATAGAGTGCTGATCCTGGTCCTCGAATAATTTCTACCTGTTTAATTAAATCAATGTCAATTGGTAAATCATTACCTATTGGAGCATAATAACGAATATTTTCATTGATACGAATTCCGTCAATCAATAATAAGACTCGCATATTGGTATCACCTGGACGACTAAATCCACGGACACCTAAATAGTGAAAACTTCGATCGTAAGAGGTGTAAAAGCCTCGTGTGGCGTTTAAAATATCTGCCAGATTACGATAGCCAAATAATTTGATTTCTTCGGCGGTTACGACGGTTACAGATGAGGGGGCTTCAGTCACTTTTTGTGCATACTTTGATGCACTGACAACCGTATCGACTTCAATTTCCATCAAATCTTCCAGGGACATGTCGAGAATGTCATCCGATAGTTGATTAGGTTTTTCTTCTTGTCCCAGAGTCATCATGGGCGTAATAAAGAATCCCATTAGCAACGACGCTATTAGTATATGGTCCAATAATATTTTTGGTAGATGATAAGCTTGTTTCATTCCGAAAGCGTTTCCCTGTTAATGAATCCTTAGAAAAAATCTCATAAGGTATTACACTTAATATTTCGGTCATACAGCCGTCGGAATTTGTCAATATATATAGAAGGAGAGGGTCTGATAATAATATTTGGATTATATGGTTTTTAGAATAGATTTCAGGATTAGATTATTGGGAAATAAAAATCTATAGAAAATTATTGGACTATGTGTCATATGATATTTTTTTGACAGAAATTTGCATACGAAAACATCGGGTGCGTGCTTAATCCAATTCCTTAGATCAAACATAGCTGAGTTATTCTCGCGATACTTTTAATTAGGTAGATACCGGAGATTCAACCATTCATAATTATCGTTTTGGTTGGAGATCATCCGGTAATGGTATGATTTCCACAGTAATATCATTCGCTCGCAGATAGGCTGACATCCAGGTTTTTTGCAAAAAAGGCCCAGCGGCTTTTTCATCTGTGAATAGAAGAAAGCATTTACCTTTATTTTCTAAGAGGCTATTGGCGAATAATAATTTTGAAGCATCCGTCATGATTTTGCCACGTTGAGCACTTTTTGGCAGACCTGCATTTGACCAAACTTCACAAAGTATCGTTGGTTCTTCGCTAAACCCATCAAGCTCAAACCAACCATCTTCCAGGTCAAATCGTCTTTTCTCTAATGTGGCCCCAAGTTTTTCCGAGAGGGCATTTAAAAGCCATTCCTCACGGCGGTTCTGGTGATAACTATGATTCTGGTGTTTGTAGCTACTGCTATCCTTAAACCCTTTCGAACTCATCGTTTATAATCCCTACGATCTAAACATTTTCCCTAAAACATATCCAAAAGTTGGTATAGGATAGTTTGAATCCCTTAGGGTTTCAAGCATTGAATCTAAAATGTTTCTGGGCAAAAGCTCTATCCCTACATAAAATGTCAAACGGTGATAGGCTAAATATAAAATAGAAAACAATTAGATATTTAAACGAGGCGATCAAATGAAATCTTGGCAATTCAACAGCTTTGGTGATATATCAAATTTAAAACAAGTGGATATAGAACGACCGAAATCAAATCAAACGGATGCGCTTGTCAAAATTTCTTATGCATCACTTAATCCTGCTGATCGTTATATGGTTGAAGGATTGTATCCAGGGGCTGGCACTTTACCTTTTTCTGTGGGACGTGATGGAAGTGGTATTGTTGAAGAGCCTGCAATAGATAGTGAATTTAAAAAAGGAGATCGAGTTGTTGTTTTGCGTAGTGAGTTAGGTGTTAAGCGAGATGGTACCTTGGCGGAGTTTGTTAAGGTGCCCGAAGAATCTCTTGCTTTGATTCCAGACAATTGGTCTGATCAAGAAGCTGCTGCCGCAGCCTTGGTTCATTTGACCGCTTGGCAAGGGTTGGTAGATGTCGGGCAGATTAATTCAGAAAGTACCGTATTGATTACAGGGGCTTCTGGGGGGGTAGGTATTGCTGCGTTGCAACAGGCTAAAGCGTTTGGTGCAAAAGTTGTTGCGCTATCACGCAGTTCGGAAAAACAGAAAACATTAAAAGAATTAGGAGCCGATGGTGTTTTTGACCCTACCGATCCTGATTTACTCAAGAATGTTAAAGCCTATTTGGCCGGTGGGCGGGTCGATATTGTTATTGAAAATATCGCCGGGCCTTTTTTGCAAAAATGTATAAAGTTAGCTGGCTACAAAGCTCGCATTGCCATAGTTGGTTTACTGGCAGGATTGCATTCCGAAATTGAGATCGCCCAACTCATTTTTAAGCGTATTTCAATTCATGGCATCCATGTTGGTAGTTATTCGCCACAGGAAACTCAAGAGATTTGGAAAAAAATCGTTCAATGTTTAGATAAGACAAACGCAAAGCCTCTTATTGATCATGTCTATTCCTTTGATCAGGTCCAAGAAGCATTTGCCCATTTAAAAGAGGGTGCGATGGGGAAAATACTTGTTGGTCCAATGGCTCTTAGCTGAATTAGGTATTTTATAGATTGTCCGTTGGGTGTAAGTGTCTTATTTTAAATTAGATATGTAGATTTCAGGTGGGGTTTTTTTCCTGGGAATTCATATTAAGATAACAATTAAGCATTTTTAACGTTGACATCTTCTACTTATGTAGTATTATTGTTACTAATGTAGAAGGAGATGTCGTTATGAAATTATCTGATTCGGAATGGATCATTATGAATGCCCTTTGGTCAGAGCATCCTGCAACCGCACGTCAAATTGCGGAACGATTACCTGAAGATGTTCAGTGGGCATATACAACAATCAAAACAATGTTATCACGTTTGGTTGAGAAAAAAGCGGTTGGTGAGGAAAAAGTTGGCAATACCAGTCTCTATAAACCTCTTTTAACTCAGAAGCATGCACGGAAAAATGCTTTTAGTTCTTTAATGCATCAAGCGTTTGATGGTGCATTTGGTCCCATGATGCATTTTTTGTTTGAGCAACAATCACTGAATGGCAAACAGCGTCAGGAATTGATGAATTTGCTCAAAGAAGACGAATCGAAAAAATCAAAATAAAACTTGAGGGAATTACATTATGGTTGAGTTTATAAATCAAATAGCGTCTGCCTGGTGGGAATGGATGTGGCCAATGTTCTGGCAGGTTAGTTTACTTGTCGTATTGGTCTGGGGCATTGACATTCTAATACGAAAATGGGCCTGGCCTCAGGTCAGATACACCTTATGGCTGTTAGTGCTTTTAAAATTAATTTTACCACCGGCCTTATCTTCGCCAACCAGTGTGACATCACCAATGGTCGAAAGTCAAATAGTAGAGCAGGCATTGACGCCTATGTCATTGAGGCTTGATACTACTCTTGATATTGATAATGAAATCGTTTTAGAGCCAGTTCCTATTGAGGCATATGAGACGATTCATTCTTTGCCTGATTCTGGGCCATTGATGTTAGGTTCAAATGATGGTAAGAAGAAAAAGCCCATTATGACTGGTGAGATACCGATACATAGCCCTCCCGAAATTAGTCCGCAATTACAATGGCAGAGTATCGTATTTATTGTGTGGCTGTTGGGTGTTTTATTTTGCTTGGCTTGGTTGATTTTTCGATTTAAAGGTTTAAAAAAGGATTATTTAATACAAAGTCCCGATGCCCAGTTACCAGAGTGGTTTGATGAACTATTTGATCAAGCGGCAAAAGAACTTAAGTTGAAGTCTAAACCTCGAGTTGTTTTGTCTGAGCATGTGCATTGTCCTGCGGTTTTTGGATTATTTCGACCGGTGTTGTTGATGCCTGCTAATCAGATTTTGAATTTAAACAGGAGAGATGGTCGGCATGTGCTATTACATGAATTAGCACATATTAAACGAGGCGACTTATGGTTGCATGCGATCTACATGCTCCTTCAGATCATATATTGGTTTCATCCCCTTATCTGGTGGAGTTCTAAACGTTTGCAACATTTACGAGAACTTTGTTGTGATGCAACGGTTGCGCGATTATTACGTGAAAAGACCGGCGGGTATCGCGATACTTTGATTGAAGCAGCTAAAGCATTAATTACAAAACCTGTCGATCCGGGATTAGGGCTTTTAGGTTTATTTGAAGATTCCAATCGTTTATTAGTGCGTTTGAATTGGTTAGAGAAAAAAACCTGGAAGTATCCTAAGCTTCGAATGGCCTCGATTATGACCACGTTTTTAGTGATGGCTGCATGTGTGTTGCCTATGGCCGCGATGGTTCATGGAAAAATTAATGAAACAGATATTGGTCAATTGGTAAAATCTGATTCAGGTTCATACATTTACCGTGTTGACCATAATGCTCGATTAGAGATTCTTGGTATAACAGCCTACCCTTACCAAGGTGCTTCTTCCTGGTGGGCAATCGATGGAACAAGGTTATCATCTCCACCTGCCCTATTTGATGAAAAAATATTACAAGATATTTCGTTTGATGATGAGGAAGGCTTGCAATATTACCTTGTAATAACAGAGTCAATCCATATGGATGGTGAGGAAGTATCGTTTTCAATAAATGAATCAGATGGTGTTATTTCCCCGCTTCATTTTGAAAATAATATGACTCATACCTGGGCAATTGAATTATCACCTGAAAGAGAGGCGATTGATACTCTAACCATTAAAGGACATGTTGGAAGAGGCCCATACAATGTCTATGAACCATTTGTGAACGTTGATTTAACCTATGATCCAGTTACCAATAAAAAATATCAGGATGGTGATTTGTATTATGAGGTTATTGAAGTAAATGTTGATAATACGATTATCAAGATAACCTCTCCGCATTTATTTTACGATCCAGGATTTGGTGGATGTATTGTTGCCGTTCATAAGGATGGTCATGAAATATACCCAACAAAAAGTGAAATGGGCTATGTTGATGGTCATTTTACAACGATGCTCGACTATCCTGTGGTTCGCGATGAAATGGAAAAATTAATATTTCGATTTCGAAAGATGCCTTCTTACTTTTTTGAAAATGTATCGCTTGTTCCTGGAGAGCTGACAGATGTCCAGGTCCGTTTTGAAGAAAATCCATTCGAAAAACAACCACTTCGTATTACGGTCGTTGACGAAAGAACAAATAAACCGTTGCAAGATGCTAAAATTTCCTGGTATCATGATATGTTCAAAATAGAAGAATTCACTGATGAAAATGGCCAATTCGTTCTTAATCCACCCCTAGAAGCAACATCCTATTCCATCAGTGTCAATTATGACGGTTATGTGATGGCCAATGTAAGATGGCATGGCATAAATGAAACAAATCCTTTGCCCACCGATTTCACGATACCCCTGGAGCGAAGTTCTTCTATTGGTGGAGTTATTCGAAATCAACAAGGCGAACCAGTTGAAAACGCTAAAGTAGAGTTGCTGATCCCAAGTTCATCAACGGACAAAATTTATAAAGCACTTCCCAATGGGTATTATGTAAGAACCGATGCGTTTGGTCGTTGGTATTGCGATGATGTTCCAACAAAATTAGATGATGTTTGGATTCGTCTGTCGCATCCTGATTATATAAAAGATAATACCTTTGGCGCAACACCAAAGCCCTCCATTGATAAATTACGAAATATGACCGGCGTGATGGTTATGAAGAAAGGTATGCTGGTTCAAGGTTATGTCTTAGATCAGAATAATCAACCAATTAATCAAGCTAGAGTATTGCAAGGTTCCGATAGATGGGGATCAGAATATCCTGATACGATAACAGATGAGAAAGGATATTTTGAGTTTAAAAATGCCTTACCTGGCGAAATGATTCTAACAGTGATTAAAGAAGGATATGCGCCTGACCTTAAACGATTAAATGTCTCAGACACAAATCCTGTTAAGTCCATAAACTTTCAGTTAAGTCAAAGTCAAACGGTTCGAGGGCGTGTGGTCGATCAAGAAGGATTGCCGGTGGGAGAGGTCATGGTTGTTGCTGATACCTGGCGTGGGCATCGATCCATTGAAGATATTCGTGCGGTAACAGATAAAAATGGAAAATTTGATCTTGAAGGCTTGCCGCATGATGAAATATTTTACGATGTTGTTGTTAAGGGGTATTCAAGTGTACGGAATTTTTCTATGACCGGAGGACAAGAGGATGTTCTAATTACATTAAATCCATTGTTGGAAATATCAGGTCATGTCGTTGATGCACAAACGGGGGAACCTATTAATGATTTTAAAATACTAAACGGGATTGATTGGGGTAAAGGTGGAGCGATTCATTGGAATCGACGTGAACCATTATCTTTTAAAGATGGAGAATTTGAAGTATCTTATAGTTTTCCTTATCCATCACGATTGTTACGTATAGAAGCTGAAGGGTATTTGCCTGGTATTTCTCGAGGAATCAAATCGGATGAAGGTCAAGTCTCGATAGAAATTAAATTAGAAAAAGGAAATGATTTGAAGGGGCGGATTGTTTTAAGTGATGGGGTGCCTGTTGATGGTGTACAAGTCCATATGGCAACGCGGTCAAATACTGTTCATATACGTAATGGAAGGAATCCCAGACCTTCGGATTCAAATTATGTTGAAACGGATGCTGAGGGGCAATTTTGTTTTCCTCCGCAGGACCATCGTTACACATTGGTTTGTGTGCATGAACAGGGGTATGCTGAAGTGCCAGGTGAAGACTTTGAATCAAATAATGAGATTATATTAATGCCATGGGGTCGTATTGAGGGCAATTGTTATGTTGGGCAGGAACCTGCAGCTTATGCTAACATCAAGGCATGGGAAACATCAATCTATGATGCGGAAGCGCCAAGGGTATTTCATGACTTAAGGGTCATGGCGGATTCAAAAGGTGACTTTATCATTGAGAATGTTCCACCAGGGGAAATGAAGGTTGGTAAAGAGATCAAAATAAATGCATCATCACGTAGTTTTAGCCATGGTGTGCCAATTGATATCATTGCCGGGAAAACCACACAAGTCACTGTCGGCGGAACTGGGCGGCCTGTCAAAGCCGCATTGAAATTACCAGAAAGTTATGACAAATCCATTGAATGGGGTTATGGGTATTATAGTATTTCGACAAGCTATCAAAATAATTATCCAAAACCTGAAAATTATGAAGAGATGTCTTCTGAGCAGCAGAAAGAATGGTATCAGCAGTGGCGAACGTCTGATGAAGGTAAAGCCTTTAACGAAAAACGCATAAAGCAACGTCGGCAATATAGTTTCAAGATCGATGGTAATGGACATTTTCGAGTTGATGATATTCCGTCAGGATCTTATCAATTAAATGTATCAATTCATGAACCACCGGTAAAAAGTCAATGTGGGTATGGTGAATTGATTGGTACGGTGACTCATGTATTTGATATTCCAGAAATGGCCGGGGGGAGAAGTGATGACGTATTAGACCTAGGCGAGTTTGAATTAATTATTTTTAAGCGAGTCAATGTGGGAGATACTGCTCCTGATTTTACGTTAAATGATTTGGATGGTAATGCACTTACATTATCTGACCTTAAAGGTAAATATGTACTGCTCGATTTTTGGGCAACCTGGTGTGGGCCTTGTTTGCATGAAATGCCAAAAATAAAAGAAATTTATGATTTATATAAAGATAGTGAAACGTTTGTTTTGGTCGGTATGAATCTCGATAAAGAGAAGGAAAAACTTAGTAAATTTATGCAAGATAAAGATTATCCATGGCGACAAGCTTTGCTTGGTGAGATGGGCAAATCAAAGGTCGTTGCTGATTATGGCGTTCGAGGTATACCTGCTGTCTTTGTCGTTGGCCCAGATGGAAAAATTATTGCTAAAAATCTTCGAGGAGATGAACTCAAGAAAAAGCTGGTGTCTCTCTTGGATCAAAACGACAGTGTTCTCTCTAAAAAATAGAAGATAATAATGATCGATTCATTAAACATTAACTCGTTAACATGGTTTAACAAGATACTACCCTGACGTCTTGAGAAAAGGCTCAAGGTAGCAATAGATATATAAGTTGACAAGCAACAAATAACCCTGCCTTTAAATAATTAAACTCAAAACCTATGAGTCAAGAGAGAACCTGCGCTCAGAGAATGTTTATAATTTCTAACTTACCTGGGGGTCACTACGTAAAATGGAGAGCTTGCTATGAGAAAAAGAATGTTGTTACTATTGATGTTGGTTGGTATTTGTTTACCTGAATGGTTACAGGCACAAACATCTTTCTTTCAAGGATTATCTGGTCAAGCCAATGCTTTGTCAGATAATGGTCAAACGATAGTTGGATACAAAAATTTCGATGAAGGTAATTGGATGTATCACGAAGCTTATATGTGGAACCAACATTCTGAAATGCGTTTGGGAAAGTTGCCATCAAATATCCCAAATAGTACGTCGAGTCATGCTCAGGCTATTTCTGGTAATGGTGCGGTGGTCGTCGGAATCGCCTCTCATGATTTAATGGGTGAAGCGTTTGTCTGGCAAAACGGAACGATTCAAGGATTAGGTATGCTTAATGGCGGGACTTTTAGTGTAGCTTCCAGTGCCTCGTATGATGGTAGTGTGATTAGCGGACATTCTCGCAATGGAAACCAGAATGATCGTCTTGAAGCTTTTCGTTGGGAAAATGGCGTCATGAAAGGTATGGGTGTTCTAAATAATGGATCAAGAAGTTTATCTTTTGATATGTCAAGTAATGGCGCGATAATCGTTGGTTCAGCTAAAAACGGAGCAATCAATGACCGTAATGAAGCTTATATTTGGGAAAATGATGTCATGCAGCCACTAGGTATTTTAGCCGGCGGCACAGAAAGTAGTGCTTATGCCTTAAGCCAAGATGGGCAGGTTGTCGTTGGCTGGGCTGATAATAGTTTGGGTGTCAACATGCCGGTGCGTTGGCAAAATAGCATCATACAGTCATTAGGCTCTTTAGGAGATGGCAATAGTTACGCAAATGATGTCAGCCATGATGGTTCGGTCATTGTTGGAAGCAGCGATGGTGTGGCCTTTATTTGGGATCAACTCAATGGGATACAAAACTTAAATGATGTTTTAGTGAGTGATTATCAGTTGGATTTAACGGGTTGGACATTAACATCTGTTGTGGGTATCACGCCCGATGGTACAACCATGGTCGGTCGAGGCATTAACCCAAGTGGACAGCAGGAAGGCTGGATCGCACATATTCCTGAACCTGCGACATTAATGTTACTCTCTTTGGGAGCATTTGTAGCGAGCCGAAGAAAGCAACCTTAATTTTTAACTGGCACGTGCCGTGATAGATGCCTCGACGATGTTCATGGCATTTATCACTGGTATTGCCATGCTGAAGATGTGAGAGTTTAGAAGCCGACAATGGGCTACATTATTAAAAAGTTCCTATATTTACGTCGGTTCAAAATGATAAAAAATATCGAAAATTTGTGTAAGATTTTCATCGCTTTGATATCTATATGGTTAAGAATGTACAATAAAATAATGCCTAAATAGATGTTAGGGTAGAATGATGAAGCATAAATTAACTATCATAGTAGCGACACTTGTTTTAACGCAAGTATGCTATGCCGACGCGGGTCATACGCAAGGTGGTAGCACTGGATTAGCTTTATCTTTCGATGCATTGTTGATTGATAATAAAGTCAATCCCTGGCAGCCGAATCGTCAATATGATCGATCGAATGAGCCGGTAAATAGCAATTACTTAATATTAAAACGATCTAACATATCCATACAAAAAGTCGTTGATAGAATCTGGGAATCCAGTATCGTCGGTCAGACGTTTTCGGTCCCTGCTATCTTTGACTTTTCTATCAATAAATTTCAAGAAAATGGCTTTCGCTATAAAGGGATCCCGCCACCTGCTGCCTAGCAGGCCCAAGCCAACCGTTTACCAAATATAAATAGACGTATGTTTGCGTTCTATCATCAATTTGGTAATGTCTTATAATTTTTTAAAGTTTTAACGAAGTTGTTCTTACGCACAACCTCCGTTTAGACCCCGTTTGAATTAAATTGTATTTAACGTTTTTGAAAAAGATATTCATTTGTAATTATTATCTTGAATAAGGAGAACGTTATGGATGCTTTAATATTTTTCACATTAATAGGATTGTATAGTATCGGTTTTGTCATATGTTTAATTTTTGAACACCTCTATGGCTCAACTGAATAAATTAGTAATAAATGTTTCACCCGAACCTCTCATATAGGAGGATTTTAAAATGCGTAAACGAACAACAACCATGATAACCGGATTGATCATTTGTGTTATTGCATTGAATAGTTCAATGCTTAAAGCCGCAGATAGTCTTTCCATATTAAAACAAACGTCGAAGGCCTTTTCGCAGGTTGCGGATAAAACCATCCCTGCAGTGGTCTTTATAAAAGTTGAAAAAAGTGTACAAACGAATCGCAGTATGCCATTTCAATTTAATAACCCGCAAGGATTTTTTGGTGATGAGTTTTACAATCGATTCTTTAGAGATCGATCACCTCAGCAGCCCAGAGAATATCGGCAATCGGGTCAAGGTTCCGGATTTATCGTCAGTGAAGATGGGTATATTCTCACAAACCATCATGTGATCGGCGATGCTGATGTCATTACGGTCAAATTGCATGATGGCAGTGAGTATGAAGCCAAAATTGTTGGTAGTGACGAAAAATCTGATATTGCCGTGATTAAAATTGACGGCAATGATTTACCAACACTGAAAGTCGGTGATTCAGACGAAATTAAAATTGGCGAATGGGTGCTTGCAATTGGTAATCCTTTTGGATTAACAGCAACGTTAACATCAGGTATCGTCAGTGCCAAGGGTCGCAGTACAGTTGGCATCGCCGATTATGAAGATTTTATCCAAACCGATGCAGCCATTAACCCTGGAAATTCCGGCGGCCCTCTGATCAATCTTGAAGGAGAAGTCGTTGGTGTAAATACCGCCATCTTTAGTCGTAGCGGTGGCTATATGGGAATTGGTTTTGCCATTCCAATTAATATGGTCACCTACATTAAAGAGCAGCTCATTGAATCTGGTAAAGTCACCCGAGGTCAGCTTGGCGTTTTAATTGGAAATGTGGATAGTGATATTGCAGACTATTTTGATTTAGATCAAGCACAAGGTGTTGTCATCAGTGAAGTGCTTGACAATTCAGCTGCCCAAAAAGCAGGTCTTAAAGCGGGAGATATCATTAAAAGCGTTAACGACAAAACGGCTAAAGATGTTGGCCAGGTTCGTAACCTGATTTCGATGACACGACCAGGCAAAAGCGTTGAATTAAAAATTTATCGCGATGGCGAGTCGAAAATATATAACGTGACGCTCGGTAAGATTTCAGATGGCGTTGCAAAAGCCAATCTCCAGGAGCTGGCATCGCAATTTGGTATCGAAGTGCAGAATGCCTCTGAGCAGCGTGGATTTTATTCTGATGAAGGTGTTGTCGTGAGCAAGGTCTATTCTGGGAGTCCTGCAGAGCGAGCCAGCATACGTCCGGGCGATACCATCACCAGTGTGAACCGATTAGATATTGAGTCGGTAAAGGATTTTAATAAAGCACTTAAAGATTCTAAGAAAAGTAGGAAAGCTTTGTTTCTAATAAAAAATCAATCACATAGTCGGTTTGTTGTGTTGTCTTTGGAGTAATAGATAGAATAAACCTAATTAGGAGATTGCCTATGGAATGAATGATCTATTATCTCAATCATTATGAAGATAACGTGTTGTCCTACATAATACCTAACCCTCATTTTGCTTCCCTAACTGTCCGAGGCAGGCATCTCTGGAAAAGATTCCTGCCTTGCTTTATTTTAAGGACCTGAATGGAGATTGTTTTAATGATTTTCGTTGCTTTAAAATAGCTAGAGAACCAAATAGTAAAAAGCTAATTGAAGCAGGTTCAGGGATATTTGCAACCCATGCTTCGATTTGTCCATTTGGGTTAATTCCAGAGCCGACAATTGAAAGGCCATTTCCTGATATGCCATTCGCTGACGTTAAGGTCCATCCGGTTAAATCTAATCCATAATTACTAATAAGAACCTCTTTCAAATTTTGGATACCATTAAATTGATCCCAGATAAATGCTTCGGTACCATTATTCGTTGTTCCAAAACCAACAATAGTAGAACCATCAGAAGAAATATCTATAGCTTCACTAAGAAAGTCCCCTCCTAGCAAATCACCTAATCCAATGATCTCAGAGCCATTCCATCTGACAGCTTCTTTGCCATTAGATGAAGTTCCCCATCCTGTAATGAATGAACCATCGTTTGATATCGCCAAGGCTCTGCTACTGTTTTCTCCGCCTGTTAAATCTCCCAACCCTACGATGCCTCCTGATTCTGTCCATGTGAATGCCTCACTGCGAAAATTATCTACATTGGGATTTGTCCAGTCAGGCATTGTAAAACCAGCAATAATACTACCATCCCCTGAAATAGCGCGAGCTTCAGATGCCTGTAAGCCGTTAAATAATTCAAATCCTCCTGCGTTAGTCCATTTGTAGGCAACGGGCCAGTATCCTTTTCTGTGTGCCTTGCCAACCATGACTGAACCATCATTTGAAAGTCCGTAAGCTCGCTCATCCGTTCCGTTAGGACCTGCTGGTCCGTGGCTGACCATTCCGGTTGCTGATGACCAACGATAAGAATATCCCGTATCGCCATCAGCAGGGGAGTCATCAAAATGATGAACTTTACCACCGATGACAGAGCCATTTTCAGATACAGTCATAGCAACGTTTGCACCAATTCCATTGGGGATATCTCCCAGACCAACCATTCCAGTTTGTGATGTCCAGTAATAGGATTCAAATGGATTGCCATGTGAGTTTTCAAAGGCTCCACTAATACCTACTACTGTTGTTCCATCTTTAGAAATAGACCATGCTTGACTATGAATTTGAGGTTGATGTGATAAAAATCCCAATTCTTGAAAAGATTGTGCCATAGCTTGTGTGTTAAATTGAAAAACTGCAATCAATAGGTACCCTACCCATTTTTGTCCACCCTTTAGCATCTCGTTCCTACCTTTCTGAAATGAATTTATAAAAAAAGCCCAGCGAAAGAGATACTGCCATCTCTCTCTCTGGGCTATACAAATTTTAATTGTGCATTCATTCTATACATAAGATGAAATCAGAGCAAGGACTTAGATTTGATTATGTACTGAAAGCCATCGTGTCAGCAAAAATTTGTCGATCTTGCATACATGTCTCGCTAACTAAGCAATGACCAACGGGAATGGGTTATTGGAAGAATGATCGCGGCATGCGTTCATGGAATATTATACATATCTCGCCAATAATACAGGCGACAACGGAGCCGGGTTGCTTAAGAATGGTCGCGGCGTGTTTAAGCAGGCGGACGCCTGAATGGTGGCTCCGGGACTCGAACCCGGGACCTGCGGGCTATGAATCCGCCGCTCTAGCCAGCTGAGCTAAGCCACCGTGAGATATCAGTTTAACTAATATTCGAATGGAATACTATATCGAAAAGTCACCTGCAGGACAAGTAGATTTTAAGTTGTTTTTTGCAAAGGGGTTATGGTGTTTAGTCTGCTGTTGAACTCTGTGATTTTTGACCGCTTTTTTGCATCATAAGTTGATGAATATTCATAAGAAATGTGTTTTTTTAGATTTTATTCACAAATACTATATTTTTCTTTTAGAATTTTTGGAAAAAAGTACATGTACTATTGGAGTGATTAGAGTATTCACTGCGTGGTTCTGATAAAAAAAGAAAATTTGAGTTTCGTGTATGGATGAGCAATTCAAATTGTTGTTAACAGAAAATTACAGGCGTATTTATGCCTATATCGTGACTCTGGTGCCACATACACCGGATGCTGACGATATTTTTCAAGAGACAAGTCTGTTGATGTTCCAGCGATTCAGTGAGTTTCAGCCTGGTAGCAATTTTTCCGCTTGGGCCATCAAAATCGCCTCTTTTAAAATTATGGAATTACGTAAAAAACAACGTAAATCTAAAATGATATTGAATGATGAATCTTATGAAATCATTTCAAATCTTTCTGTGGAGAGGATGGATACGGTTGATGATCGGAGTAAAGCATTAGATGGTTGTATTAAAAAATTGGCTAAGGAGGATGTTTATTTAATCAATAGGCGTTATGGGCATTCTGAAAAAATTAGTGACATTGCTATGGGAATCGATAAGCCTGTCAAGAATTTATATTATGCTTTTACGCGGATTCATAACACGCTAAGAGCCTGTATAAAAAATACACTGCTAAGCTTGGAAGAATCGCATGGAAAATAAGCGGATAGAATTAATTGTTAGTCAGATTCTTACAGAGGTGGTAAACGGCTCGGTTGAACCGCAAAAAATTAATTTATTGAATGATTTGATCTGTAGTGAAAATGATGTGGCTGAAATATATTATGAATTTGTCACGTTGCATGCACTCCTAAAAATCAAATGCGAGCAAACAGTATTAGTAGAAGATACGGATGAATTTCAGGTAAATTTGCTGAGGGAGGCAATTGAAAAAGACGAATTACAAAGGCAAGAGCTTGAACAACTCGAATCTCAGGTGCGTAAAGAAGAATTTGAAGTTGCTGCAAAGTTTCAACTTGAAAAATTCCTGGCTCAGCAAAAGGAACTCGAAAACATTGAGTCGAAGCAGTATTACCGTCGATCCATCTCGATTCTATCACCTGTTAGAAATTTAAATACTTATATAAAAGCACTTGCTGCTTGTATGGTCATCGGGCTATGCGTTTGGTTTTTCATGCAACCCAAACCGTTGCAAACTGTAGCAAAAATTATAGATTCACATCAAGCTCAATGGTCTGTTCATACAGAAAATATTCTGCAGAATAAAGAGTACTATTTAATCAGCGGATTAGCAGAAATTGAGCTTGATGATGGGGCAAAGATTATTCTCAAAGGGCCATCTGATATTCGATTGGAGTCCTCTAACGAGGTGGCTTTAAATTATGGGAAACTTAGTGCCATCGTTTCTGATAGTGCCAAGGGATTTACCGTTACAACCCCCACATTGTCCATTATTGATTATGGAACGGCTTTTGATGTATCGGTCGATGAAAATGGGATTAGTGAATGTCATGTTTTTGAGGGGACGGTTGGTATTGCTGCAAAGGCAAATCCCAATCATTATCTGAAAGTTCATGGTGGACAAGCAAGACGTGTTGCAACTGATGGAGCTTCTGTGGTAGATATCAAAGTAGATCCATCTGTATTTATGGAATCACTGCCACCTGATCCGGTTTCACAAGAAACATCTCAAAGTCACTCCGAAGATCATTATGAACAACTGGTTCAAAAATATCAGCCGTTTTATTATGAGAGATTTAATTCTCTAGATGGAATTGATTATCAAGGGCAGGTACAGACCGCAACGGTTCAATTAGCATTGGATGGTCATTCTAACCAGGCTTTAGAAATAAAGGGATCAAAAAGTTTTGCCATTACAAAAGGGTTTCCATTGCCGGTGTCGTCGTTTCGGGGAAAAACAGTCATGTTTTGGTTTTGGATAGATCAGGCATACTTCCGCGAAAATTGGGTTGATCCGACACTCTTGGGCGTCGGACTTAATGAAAATGGGTCTATGACACAGGTTGTTCAGATGTATGTTACACAAAATGAATTAGCTTGCGAGTTTATTGCACTGAATAACAATAAAGAAGAAACAATGTATGCTTTGGCTGCTAATCAGACGTGGCACTCTGAGACATGGTATCATATTACGATATCGATTGATCAGGAAAATCGTGCTCGTTTGTTTGTGAATGGACAAGAACTGGCATCAGTTGATGTTCCGCAATCGCAAACGATTGTTTATTGGAATCAGTTTTTTTGGGGAAGAGGGGCTGAAATGTTAGACCAGCCAGCAAACGATGCAAACTATAGTATTAAAATCGATGAATTTGCATTGTTTGATCAGGCGTTAACCCCCGAGCAGATTCAGGATATTTATCAGGCGGTACATTTAAATTAAAACCTGATTAAATGTTAGCACGACACAACTTTTTAAATTAATAGAATAAATGTGGCAATAAATTATCAGAGGGTTGTAATTTTTGCTTCGGGTTCAATGTTATGCTGATGTAGTGCGAAATAATGCGTACTTAATTGATCAGTGTATAGCAACAGAGAAACAGACAACAAGTATTGCTTGCCATCCTACCATTGAATACAAGCTGTGTATTAAGGTAATAACGAGTATCTAAGTTATCCAAAATCAAGAAAATTGTAAAATGAGAGGCAGAAAACAAATGAATTTATTTGATGCTAGAAAGCGAATAGTCATGCAATTGAAAATGCTTGTTATTGTATGTTACATATTTATGAATGCTCTTTTTCTATCTGGAGCGACCATCAATGTTCCGGCAGATCAACCCACGATTCAGGCCGGAATCGATGCCGCTGTTAGCGGTGTTGATGAAGTGGTTGTTGCCCCGGGAACATATCATGAAACGATCGAGATCAATAATAAGAAGGTTAGTATTCGCAGCAGTAGTGGCAATCCCGCTGATACTATTATCGATGGTGGTGGTAGTGGTACTGTTGTTGAATATCACTTTGATCCAGACCCGAATACGAGTTCCCTGTTGTCTGGTTTTACCATCACAGGTGGT
>JANQJS010000046.1 GCA_028281535.1 Sedimentisphaerales bacterium
GGATAAGGTTCTTCGCGTTGCTTCGAATTAAGCCACATGCTCCACCGCTTGTGTGAGCCCCCGTCAATTCCTTTGAGTTTTAGCCTTGCGACCGTACTCCCCAGGCGGCATACTTAATACTTTTGCTACGACTGCGAAAATGTCAGAATTACCACAGTCTAGTATGCATCGTTTACGGCGTGGACTACCGGGGTATCTAATCCCGTTCGCTACCCACGCTTTCGCACCTCAGCGTCAGAACAAGCCCAGTACACCGTTTTCACCGCTGGCGTTCCTCTTGATATCTACGCATTTCACCGCTCCACCAAGAGTTCCGTGTACTCCTACTTGCCTCAAGATTGCCAGTTCATCAAGCAGTTCCTCGGTTAAGCCGAGGGATTTCACAAAATGCTTGGCAATCCGCCTACGTGCGCTTTAAGCCCAGTGATTCCGAACAACGCTTGGCCCCTTCGTATTACCGCGGCTGCTGGCACGAAGTTAGCCGGGCCTTCCTTTGAGATCGATCAGATCTTTCTTCACTCTGACAGTAGTTTACACCCCGAGGGGCTTCGTCCTACACACGGCGTTGCTGCGTCAGACTTTCGTCCATTGCGCAATATTCGTTACTGCAGCCCTCCGTGGAGGTCCGGGCAGTGTCTCAGTCCCGATGTGGCGGATCAACCTCTCAGTCCCGCTACGCGTCGAAGGCTTGGTGAGCCTTTACCTCACCAACAACCTGATACGACATAGACCGCTCCCAAACCGACCGAAACCTTTGATCATTCTGTCATTCGACAATATGATATTATCTGGTATTACCTGCACTTTCGCAAAGGAACCGAAGTTCCGCAGCTATCCCAGTGTTCGGGGTACGTTATCTATGCATTACTCACCCTTTCGCCACTAACTTGTCTCTTGATTACTCAATTAACTCGTTCGTACGACTTGCATGTCTTAGCCACGCCGTCAGCGTTCGTTCTGAGCCAGGATCAAACTCTTCAATTATTTATCGTTTGCAACTTATCAAAGATAAGCTGTTGCATTCGATTACGTTAGCTCTACACTCACGTCTGTTAACGAGAATGCAGAAACCCGATCCGGAGATCGAGCAAATTTCACACCATTGGCTAGTCGAAGAAGCCAATGTTTGTTATCTTGTTCCGGTCTATTAACAGTTCAACCGGGCAAGCCACATTCTCGTTGCGTCACAACTGTTCACTTGTAAAAGAGCGATAACTATTTCTTGCGAAATAAGTTATGTTGATTTTTTGCCTCAGAAAACTGTGGCGAAAAAATAATGTCAGGTCGCTTTCATTGCCAACCTGACATTCGAGGAATTCTATCAAACTATGGATTTCTGTCAACACAGAAAATCAAAAAAAAATCGAAAACCTTGAAAAACCTCATTTTAACACTGAAAACGCCGATTAAAGTGAGAAAATAGGCAAAAAAAAGAAACGCAGTCATGTAAACCATGTTGCGTTTCCCTAAATATATACTCCTTATCTAATCAATATCGTAACAAAATAGGCTTGTCATGTCAAATCCATTAGACCACCGTGGTATTTTGCATATGCGAGCTGAATAATCCTTTTTTGCGAGCGTGCTGATACATAAAAGACATGGTTATCAATAGAATACCAAGTACCATAAAACCGCCGATTCGATAAATATTCTCTAGATGACTTAAATCAAACATGAATACTTTAAAAAGCACCAGGCCAAAGAGCATTAATGCAAGATATCGAAGCAGAGGTACTTTTTTAAGAAGGCCGATTGCCATGAGTGTACTGGCATAAATTGCCCATAGAATAGAAACAGACATTTGTCCCATCCATGCATTTCGTGTATTTTGGCCGGTTTGAAATTTCCAGAACAAATACGACTCTTGCGTTAAAATAACCCATAAGAAGACGATGCCTAATAGCAAAAAGAAACACGGGGTTTGTTGTTGGTATTCGTTAAAAAACTGGTTGCCAGATGTTTTCCAGGCTGCATAAAAAATGACTGAAACAAGACTCATCACCAAAGCAAAATTATTATTTATAATAAACGTAAATACTTCTCGCTGCATGTAGTCAAAATATCCATGGCAGATTACAAGTGAACTTATCAATGCCAGTACACCTGCTAATTGAGGACATATTTTGTTTTTAGGGCATAATGGACGTGTGACCAAACCTGCTATAAAAATAGAAATCACCGGTATAAACATTTTGAGGAATAGTCCGTTTTCTTCTATTGTATTTAAACCATCCAGGTTCAGTTTAATATGTGAATGCCATTCAAGAAGGATACCTGTTTCGAGAAGTCCTAGAGAAATAATATAACATGCTGGCATAAGAAAATTATATGTAAGAGATTCTTTCTGTTCATTTTTTCGCATCAATAAATGAAATAGAAATAATCCGATGGCGGAAAAAATCCATGATATAAATTCACTGTTAATATACAGTTTAAATGTATTCTGATGTAGCGGAATATGACTGAATATATTTATACAAGACAAACTCATGACGATCCATGCGACAACCCTTGTATTCACACTTTTGTATTTATAGCTAATGGTCAATAATATGACTGCTTGAACGGCCCATGCCATAGATACAGCGTAAACTTCAAAATAAAGCGGGATTGCAAGTGTCATAAAAAAGAGTCCAATTAGCCAGAGAGTGCGTATTAACTTTACATCTTGTGAGCAACGTTTGTGAACGAGTAATGCCATGAAGATATGCATCAAGCATAGCATGACGCAGCTAGTACTTAATAAATTTCGTGAGTGTTCGTGCAAAATCAAAAATAGCATCAACAATGTCATTGATGCATTTGAAACTAGCATAAGCACTTCTTCGCGGCGTGTGATGATTTTTTTTGAAAGGCCGTAGGTGAGTGGGAGTACCATGAAAATTGTGAAAAAAACTGTTAGCCACCCCAATGCTGTTGGGGTCAAGGTTGAAACATTGTTCAAGATTAATTCTGGACGATAAAATTTATCGTACCATATTCCGTAGTGAATAAAGCTTCCAAAAAGCGTGAGGGCGTTCACCGTACGCCATCGGCGTGACGATGCGCAAAAGATGGCACCGACGCTGAGGATGGTTAGGTAGCCAAAGAGTGCATGGGGCTGGTCGATATTTCGGGCAAGGATGAGCGGGCTTAAAAACCCTCCGAAAAGCGCAAGGAATGCAATGAGAATTTCATCCAGCTTTAAAGCATATATCATAGCACTGATCGTAACCAGTATGGATAAGCCAAATGCTGTTTTTATGTCAATGAGGTGGTAGAAGCCGTATGCAGAGAATGTCGCGGTATACAGTAGTGCAAAACCTAATGCGGTTAACCCTCGTGCCGCGATACCATAATCTCGGCGGCGTGTCCATTCGCCTGTGAATAGGCAACCAAAAGCTGAAGCTGATACAATGATGATGCGGACAGTTGGGCTGATCAGTGAGTTCTCGTAAACATATTTTAAGAAGAAACCAACGCCAAATAAAAGTGTTACGATTCCCAAAACGATTAGCCAGCGAGAGCCGATTTGTTGTTCAAGGGATTCGTTTGCTTCAGTCTGTTTATTTACTTTGAAAATTGTAGGTGTTTGTGATGGGGTTTTAGTAGGTTTTACAGTTGATGCATGTGGTATTTTTTTGGGGTGGGTCTGAGGTTGCGAAGAGGGTGTTGGTGTCGTTGGGTTTTCTGTCTTAAAATTCAGTAAATGCTTGGTTGGGTCTTTGGGTGTCTTGGGGAGAGATTGATATTCTTTCATCATTTGCTTTGTTGATATGGAATCTACTTTTGTTGACGATTTTTCTTCATCAATAGGGCGATTGAGTAATTTAATTATGTGGGTTAAAGTTGAACCTAGATCTTTCAGTTTTTTATCTAGAGTGGCCACTTTAAACATTAATGAAATACAGATGGCTAATGTGATTAGTACAATAAACGTTTCCACTATTATCTCCTGACTCAAATCTTCTCATTGTTTGAAGTAAAACTCTTGTCGTCTGTAATATAATTTGCAAATGGTGTGCCAGGAATTACGGTGGATTGTAACCTATTATATATCTTAAAGATAAATCATGCTAGCCTAGTCTCTGGCTTAGGTGTGTGCACGAAATGCTAGGTGGGTATACAATAAATGTTTGTGTTGGTGATGTGTTATCCTCCTCGCAAAGGAGGGGGGCTATGCATCGAATTTCGTGAATATCAGGATAACCGTTTGTGCGAGAATAGCAATTAAGGTGGGTGTCTAGATGATGGTAATATTGCATAAACGATTGCCACAACATCATAAGGTGTTATTTCCATCGCAATTATCGACCTGAGGAGATTACTCAATTGGCTAGTCTAAAATGGTCAAACAATACTGAATTTCAGATTAAATAGCATTGACAGGTTCTTTACGGACGTGTAGCATAAAATGACTTATCAATTTATGGGATCAGGTCGGCACTATTATCGTTTAAAGAATAACGACACCGGTATTTATTTAACGTTTAATATGTTGTGGAGGACTCAGTTATGTCGCAATTCAATGGGAAAAAATCAGAAGTGAATTACATGGCAGGCGAAAAGAATCATTTGGCTTGTTCAGCAGAAGAGGCTGTTCAAGGTCGGAGGGGGCTTATAAATTTAGCCTCTAGGATTGGTGTCATATTAATCATTAGTGTTTTATTTCTCTGTTTTGGAGGTTGTACAAGTTATCGAAATGAACCTTTTGATCCCTATACGAAGCCTATTCACAATTGGCGTGAGTTGCTGATCAAGGAATTTAGTGAAATTGTCTATGTGGATAAAAATGGAAATGTAAAGACTACTGTTCCAGAAAAACCAGATAATGACTTTACACAAACATTTAAGTTTAGAATTCGTTATGATCAAAGGCATAAGGAATATATAGACTGTAAAGATTCAAAGAGTAAAGATCCAAATTGTATTGATCGAAAATTAGAAGTTTTGAAATTTGAACGCGATAAAGTTCTTGGAAAATTGATTCGTATAGGAAAAATGATACATGAAGAAAACGATCATTTGTTGCATGTAGGAAGAGCTACTTCCGATATCCTTTTTGATGCTGGGCAATTGTTAACAACAGCATGGGCTACGGTTGCACCTGTAGAACAAACAAAAAGTATCCTTTCAGCGATTGCCACCGGAACAAAAGGATTACAGGCTTCTTTCAATTCGAGATTGTTTTTAGAGCAAACAACATCAGCTCTTCTTTCTTCTATGAAAGAAGATCGAGCAGAAAAATTAAGACCACTGGTACTTGGTATGAGTCAGGATGTTAATGCTTATAGTTTAGACATAGGCTTGGCAGATGCTGTTGCTTTCATGCTTGCTGGTAGTTTACCTGATGCATTGAGTCAGTTGTCCGAAGCCGCACAAGGGAGTAAAAAGGCGGCAGAAGATGCACTTAATGAATTAGAGGCAAAAATTGCAGCTACAAAAATAACAGCGGCTGATTTAGTTAAAAAAGAGCAAATTATGGAAAAACTTGAGGGGGAATTGGAAGTCTTGAAAAAGGATTTCAAGCAGGCAGAAATAAATTATGAAGAGAAAATAGTCGAGCAAGGTATTGAGGAAAATAAATTAAAAAATATTGCTGATGGCGATCCAAAAAAAGATGAAATTATAAATAAAATTAATAAGATTGATAATGAAGTAGAGGGCCTCTTAAAAGAAAAAGAAGATAAAAGAACTGAATTGACAAATAAACAAAATGAATTAGCGATAAGTAAAAAAGAATTAAAGGAATTAAAGGGAAAAGTAATAAAACAATCCGCAAATAAATAATATTAAAACAATTCGTCAAGCTAATCAATTTAGTTGATACTTTCTGTTATGGACGATTATAGTAAAATTTGTTAAATCGCCGGGTTGGTAGATTATTCCAATATAGCTAAGAGAGTTATTTGTTCAATGTAGAATAGAAATTAAGGGATTTAGGGTCTAATTGTCGAATATAGTGATTTATTTTCCGGCAATGGTTAAAGTGAATTTTAAACCTTGAATACTTGGGATTTATCAGGTGAAGATTGCTCTTAGAGCAACTTCACCTTTTTTTTTTGCTTGGAGACATTCTGACTTTTGAATTGTTTTTGATGTTAAAGGGAGTAGAATTCAATTCATGGAGAACACTAATTGGAAGCATATTGAAGATCGTCGTATAGAGATACCTCGGCTGTTTTTTCCATTTTTGGAATCAAGGCCTTTTGAGACATGTTTGGTATGCGAATGTGATCTTTTGGATAATGATGTTTTATACATGATAGAGAAGGCGTATAAAGGTACTGAGGTTATTTTTGAATATGCCATGTGTCTTTCCTGTTGTGAACAACAGCGTAAAGAACTTTCGATGGAGTCATTTGAAGCGATTGTTTGTTATTTTAAAGATAAACCTCTATGGTTGTTGCGGGCAATCACCGCAAGGACATGGGCTTCAAATAACCTTGATTCATGGTTGAATAAATGTGCTGTGACGGGAATAGAGCGTGCTATGGTAGAGAATTATCAACTTTATGGACTTTGCCAAGGTCGTCAACTGATTGTGAATATGTATCCGTTTCTGATTTCAGAATCTGTCATGATGGAATTAGGTGAAGTGTTAAGTAAAAAAACCAAAGATCATTTAGATGATTTTGTCGATGAATATTTAGGAATGCCGCCAGAATTTCGAGATTTACCCAATGATTGCCCAATGGTTTTATTTTAGATAAATGAGATGTATTATTCGCAGGCGACGATCTCTTAGTATTTAGGGAGTTTTACATTGAATTGGTTAGCAAAAAAAGAAAATGTTGTTTTGACTCTATTGTTGTCATTCGCTTTGGGGGTCATATTTTTGTTATTATCTCGATTGTATTTTTCTGTTGATGGAGAGCCATGGAAGACTCTGTTTGGGTTATTAGGTGCCTATTTAACCATCTCCGTGATTGTTAATATTTTGCATCGCAATTTTTTAAAACCTTCTGAAGATCAATCCCGTTTAGAGGAATTAGAAGAGTTGTTGGATCAGCGAATCGATCATATGTTGGGTCAAAGCAGTTTGCATGGATTTGCAGGCTTTGTTGCTGAAATGGATTTCAAGGGGTTGTTTAAAAAGTTAGATGCCAATGATACCCTGTGGTGGTTAGATACGTACTGTCCTGGCTATCAACTCTGGCAGGATGAATTGGAAACTGCCATCAAGCGAGGAGCAAATATTAACATGCTTGTTTTGGATCCTTCCTCCAGGTATGCCGTGGATCGTGCCAATGAATTAGGCGACAGTTATAAACCTCAACGGTTCAAGGATGAGTTAAGAGCTTTTATCGAGGCCTTGGAAATCATTCAGGATAATAATCAAAATGCCCCAGGGGCTCTTGAAATTGTAAAATATAATGAACGTTTAGGTTTACCCATTTACATCATTGAGCGTCATGGAAAGCTTCACGAAGCCTATAACAGCTTTTATTTGACCAGGCCAACAGGTGTTGGGTTTCCTCATTTGAAATGGCATCCTTCGGCTTCTGGTTTGATTCGAGATTTTAAAGCATATGTCCAATTAAAATGGGATAATAATTCAACGTCAAAACGTGATAATTAATTCCGATAAAATCTTACTTTTTGGAATTTTAATTCATGATTTGGAATGAGTGATAATAATTTTTAATCTTATATTTTTAAGTGCAGTGTTATGCTGTAGGCGTCGATAAACTAGAATAATAGTAAAATTATATTTTACTATGTGGGTTTATCAGACGTTTATAATACAATTCTTTAAGGATGATTCAAATGGGGTTAATAAGATTAATTTATGCTAGTCGTGCTTCTGAATCTTTTCAAGCTAAAGATATTTCTAGTATTCTTGAAGTGGCGCAAGAGACCAACCGTGATTTAGATATTACCGGGATTTTATATTTTGGTAATGGTTATTTTATCCAATGCCTGGAAGGGCAGCCCGAGGCGGTTGAAGCGCTTTATGAACGTATATCAACTGATTTGAGGCACGAGAATGTTGTTGTGCTTGATAAGATTGAAATACAAGAGCGTTCTTTTGAAGAGTGGCGCATGGGGTTTGTGAGTCAGACGGATGTGAATGAAGCGCTTTTTGAAAAGTATATGCAGGAAAACATCTTTGACCCATTTAGCTTGTTTAACAATAAAGCCAATGAATTTTTGCTTGAATTAAAATCTGTGGTTAACAGCAATTATTATGTGGGTTAGCCAGGAATGCTAAGATAAGAAAGATTAAGTCATGAATGTTCGTTTAATTTATTGCAGCCGTGCCACTGATAAATTTCGCGCTTCAGATATCTATGAACTATTAGAAAAAGCAGTTCGTCGTAATGAAGAGTTGGGTATTACGGGGATATTATTTTATGGTAATCAGAATTTTCTACAATGTTTAGAAGGGCCGCGTGATAAAGTGAATCTACTTTATCGTGTTATTCTTTCTGACCGTCGCCATGAAAAAATAACGCTTTTGGAATATGAAGAAATAGCCGAACGTTGCTTTGCTGATTGGTCCATGGGCTATGTGTGTGCAAATGATATTAATAAAGAACTTATGGAATTATATAAAACCAAAGGGTTATTCGATCCATTTAGTTTAAAGTCTGGTTATTCTCTAGGTTTACTTTTAGAGCTTCAGCAACAGTTGATCCAGAGGCATGCCGCTTTGGCAAAATAATACTAGATGTCTTTTGGATTAATCGCATCAGTCAATTAGGTATTTTTGCCTATTGCATCCATTTCTATAATTTTGCAATTTGTCTCATCACCGCTTTTTGATAGACTTCATCTTTTCCTCGAAGTATCATTGTAATATTCTTTTAATAATCAAAGAACTTTTGCCAGGGAGCTTGTCATGTGTTTTTCATCTCTTGTGCGAACCCTTATTGTCGTGTTATGTTTACTTACATTTGACTTATTGGCTGATGACAAAACTGAGCAAATGAACGATGTTCTTGCATTAGTCGAAAAGGTTGAGCCATATAGCCGTTTTCTTGCCGCAGAAGAAAAGGCGATTAAAGATAAAAAACAAAAATATTTGCAAGCTCGTAATGGTTATCTATATACATTACGTTACGAAGAGGCTCGCTTAGAAGAAAGCCCCAAAAAACCACTAGAAGTATTTATGAATTTTATTCATGAAAAAGACCTCTGGTTTGACAAAGGAGATAAGAAAGAATTTGAGCAGGCTGCTTATCTTTTGGGGATGGAATTGATTGTTGGTCGTCCTGCATTTGATGTATCTTTAAATAAGGCGATAAAGATAAGTGACATCACTTATGCCAGATATGATAATATTAATTTAAAATTGGATTTGTTTTTGCCTAAAAAGACTTCAGGGGAACCCGTTCCGTGTATTATTTGTGTGCATGGAGGAGGGCTTTATGTCAATAAACGGGCATGGTATCATGGGTTTGCCGCCTATTTTGCAAATCATGGATATGCTGCAATTAGCATTGATTACCGGAAGTTTCCAGGAATCACATCGCCAATTTCATGTATTCAAGATGCCAAAACATCAGTGCGTTGGATACGTGCGAATGCAAAAAAATATAATATTGATCCTAATAAAATTGGCGCAATGGGGGGCTCTGCCGGTGCTAATCTTGTCGCTATGTTGGCGACGACTCCTGGTGTCAATGAATTAGAAGGAGATGGTGGGTATAAAGAATTTTCTTCGACCATACAAGCGGCTGTTTGTTTTGCGATACAATCTATGAAGCCAGAGACTAAATATTCTAGGGTGTTTTTAGATCATATAAAAAAACAAGGGATTTCAAATCAGCTGGTGTCCCCTTATTTAAATATTAACAAGCATTCCGCTCCTACATTTTTCTTGCATGGCACAAATGATCCATTTCTCCCTACGCAAAGTTCAGAAGAAATGCATGAAAAATATAAAAAGTCAGGTGCTTCTTCGAGGTTAAAATTATTGGAAGGCAAAGGGCATGTTTTTTATACCAATGTTGAAACTTCTCAATGGGCTTTCGAATATTTTCAGTCAATCTTTGAAAATTGAATGAACCATACGCTCACCTGTTAAGTAATTTAGAGATCAAACATCATTTTGTTAGGTCAAAATTGGCAATTAACCCAATAAAATGGTTTTTTTGACATTTTTTTCAACTTTGTTAGCAAGAAACTTGCCAATGTGCAAGTAATCCGTACAATGATGCCGACATTGTGAATATTGATCTATCGCCGAAAAATAGACAATCTCTCCGTTAAATCGTCGATGTAGCCGCGACATCTTCGAGGAGATATCCTTTAGATCGCGGCTTTGAGAAGGAGATATTTGTGCCAGAAGCATCAGAATCTGCTGTGATGGACAATCCTGTAGGCCATTTAGAAGGCATAACAGAGAAGAAGAAACCTGAAACTGGACGACCAGCCTGGCGAAAAGCCGTTGCGGCTTATGAAAAACCTTCCACGCCGCGTAGTGTATGGCAAATCTGCAATACACTAATTCCTTTAATTGCTTTGTGGGTAATTAGTTACCTATGCTTTGAGTCTTACAAGTGGGTCAGTTTGTTATTGGCGATCCCGGCTGCTGGGTTTTTAGTGCGTGGGTTTATTATCTTGCATGACTGTGGCCATGGCTCCTTTTTTAAATCAAGACGACTCAATGATGCGGTCGGTATGATCTTTGGAGTCATCACATTTACGCCATATTACTACTGGCGCCATGATCATGCGGTTCATCATGCCGGAGCAGGTGATTTGGAACGTCGCGATGTAGGCGATATCTGGACGCTTACAGTAAAAGAATATTTTAAGCTTTCCACTTGGGAACGATTTAAGTATCGACTCTATAGAAATCCAATCGTTTTATTTGTGATTGGGCCGTCATTTATTTTTCTGATCAAATATCGTTTTGTTTATGGCAAAGCGAATCGACGTGAAAGATACAGTGTTTATTTAACGAATCTTGGTATGTTGGCTGTGGCAGGTATTGTTAGTTATTTTATTGGTTGGCAGGCCTATCTGTTTATTCAACTGCCTATGACGATGATTGCTGCGTCGGTTGGTGTTTGGATGTTCTATGTTCAGCATCAATTTGAAGATGTTTACTGGGAACATCATCAAGAGTGGGATTTTGTTGCTGCGGCTTTAGATGGCAGTTCATTTTATAAATTGCCTAAAGTATTGCAGTGGTTTACCGGTAATATTGGATTTCACCACATTCATCATCTCAGTCCTCGAATTCCAAATTATTATTTAGAGAAATGCTATAATGATACGCCATTATTTCAGGAGATTGAGCCTATTACTTTGTTTTCAAGTTTTAAAACGATGACTTATCGTTTATGGGATGAAGAAAGCAGGAAATTGATCAGTTTTGCTCCCCTGCGTGGTATGCAAAACGCTCAATAAGACTTAAAATCATAATTCAGGCACAAAAAAAGGCTATGGTAAGCACCATAGCCTTTTTTATTTGTTATTTTGGGAAGACTTAATAGCGGCCACGACCACCACCGCCGCCGCCACCTCGGCCACCACGGTTGGTTTGAGGGCGAGCTTCATTAATGTTAAGAGCTCTACCGTCATGATCTTGTCCGTTCAGGGCGTCCATCGCTGATTGAGCTTCATCATCACTGCTCATTTCAACAAAGCCAAAGCCTTTGCTGCGGCCTGTTTCGCGATCCATGATGATGTTAACACTTTCAACGGTGCCATGAGCTGAAAACAGAGATTCTAAAGCGCCTTGATCCGTACCATAACTTAAATTTCCGACATATAACTTTTTACCCACGATTTGTCTCCAATTACGGGGTGTTGACCTAATACTTTACTTTCCAGGTCCTAAAGAAAGCGGCAGTTGCCAGGTAGATCAAAACGGCTTATGAATTGGATAGGCTGCTAAATCTACAATTTACGAGTCAAGATTATACTTTATTTTTTACAAAGTACAAATTTATTTATTAAATCTAGGTGAAATCCTGTTATTTTTTTACTTCGATCTATGTAATTAGTTTGTTTTCATGTGTTAAAGTATTAATGACCCTTTCTAAGGTTTTGGCAAAGATCCTGGATGTTTGCTTTTGTCAAAGAAGCTCATTTTGCCTTTTATTAAGCTGCCCTTCCATTTTAGATGGTATTTCATCTTTGCATTTTTTTCTAAAACAAAATCTTTTCCTTCGCCAATAACGGAAAAACAGGCTCCTGCGATGGCACCATCATTGTATTTATTCATATCCTTTTTTGTAAGTGAATTTACATACCAGACAGGTGGGGCATCATGATCTCCTTGGATTTTTACATTGAGGCAATGTGGCATTGGCCCTGCCATGTCACTATAGTAGTTATCTACCCAGCATGGCTTATTAAATTTATTACCTTTTAGGTATGTTTTTATATTCTTACTTTCATCACGGCAAGGAGCGTCAAAAAATGTGACGTGGCTAACATGATAGCGTTTGTCTTCCAGCTCATTAAAGTAAAGGGCTGTATCCATTGCCGGCTGACCGCCTGTGCTAAAGCCACATACTTGAATGGCTTGATCATATTTGGAGGCATGTTTTAGGAGATATTCATGGATCATGACAGCGCAGGAATAATAAGTTTTGTCAAGTGCCCAGATTTTATCCATTTCTTCGAACAGATCTAAGGCTTTATCTTCTTTTGACCAATTTGAATAATCATCAGGTTCGTAATAATAGAAGCTGATGATGTTCGCTTTACTTGTCCATGCTTTACCGCCATTAAATTTTTCTGTTCCTTCATGGCTGCGCATGCAATTGCCACCACCGAAATAAAAGATGGATGGTTTTTTAGGATCAAAATCACCCGATTCAAAACGCATTTTACTATTATTGCTTTGGCGATATTTTTTACCTTTCTGAACTCTTGCGTCTTCTTGCTTTGCCAAGAGGGTTGGGGTTAAACTTGTTAAAGCAAATAATAGTACAACACCAAATCTCATCGGTTGCGTTAATGTCATTTGTTTTATTCCTCTCGTAAATCGATACATACCAGTTTTTCTGGTCCTCGAACGATCAATTTACCTTTGCTGATCGCCATGGGGGCCCAGGTTCTTTTTTGTCTTCTTTCAAAAATCGTTCCTTTTGCAAGTTCCTTATACTCTTTTGTTGAGGTTTCGGCGAGATATAAGGTCCCTGTTTTTCCATCGATGAAAATTAGTTTGTTATCTGCAATAATCAGGTTACCGAAATCGATATTGGGTTTTTTCTTTGTTTGCCAAAGCATATTACCGTTTAGATCGAGGCAAACAAGGCCTGGGGGGCGATTTCTTTCAACCATCTCTCTGGTATTAAAGTTGGCAAACAGGGCATCATTGTGATAAAGCGCTAGGTGTAATTGAGACCCGAGATCTTTTAGTCTGAAGAGTTCTTTTAATTTAAATTCATCATTTTGTTTGGATACATGTAGCATGGTAGAACCGCCACCATATCCTGCTGTTACGAATACGCGGTTATTGTCAATGCGGGTTGGGAAGGGGATTGGAATGGCGGTTGGGAATTTTGTGTAATCCCATAAGATTTCCCCAGATTGAGGGTCTACGAAGACCAAATGACCTACTGCAATGTACAGTATACCTTCAGTTTCAGCGATTGTTGTTAATATGGATGATGAATATTCGCCATCATATTCAGGGCCTTCTCCTTCGCCCTCTTGCTCTTCTTCATCTTCCTCGGCATTTTCGGTTTCTTCACTTCCCTCTGATTCTTCGTCATCCTCAGCTTCGTCGCCACCACCACCTGGGGGGGCATTTAGAAAAGTTCTTGTTTTCCAGGCAACAGATGCATCCTTTAAATTTAGAGCAACCATGCCCGTTTCCCAGCTCATTGGTGTAATGATGAGTTTATCTTTATAAATCAGAGGCGACTGTGCGTATCCCCAAGATGGTCCACCGTCACCGACATTGAATTGCTTTTCTATATCAATGACATGCTCAATTTTTTGAGTTTTACGATTACAAAAGTAGACATGACCAAACGGGCCTACGGCATATACATAGTCGCCATGGAGGGTTGGAGTCGATTTGCCGCCAGAAAAATCAAGTCGTCCAGAGACCTTATTTTCACATCGCCACAATTCTTTACCCGTAGTAAAATCAAAACATTTAATGACATCTTTTTCATCATCTTCGCGTTCGATGAGATAGACTTCATTTCCTTCAATGCTTGCACCCCCGAAACCAGGAGAAATTTCTGTTTTCCAAAGAATCTTTGGGCCTGTTTCTGGAAAATGTTTAATGAGGTTGATTTTTTCTGGGCTGATGCCATTTCGGTTAGGGCCCTGGAATTGTGGCCAGTCTGCATTGGTGACAGAAACGAGCATAATTAAAAAAACGATAGAGGTAGTGGCTTTGTGGCGATTGTGACTCATGTTGATATCCTTTACACAAAATAAAATTTTAAAACACAAAAACTAAAATTTTATTACACACACGTTTTCGTATAGAGGCTAAGCCGGAAAGGCAATGGCTGCATTTCCGGCTTAGATAAATTCTTATTGACGTCTTTGTCGCGGGGCTATTGAAATTTCAAATGATTCGGTAGTCTCTTTTTTGACAAAGATGATCATGTTGCGACCATCAAGTTTGTCATGGGAACCTATGCGAGCATTACGATTTCCGCCACGTCGTACTCGCTCACCATCAATCGATATGCCAAAGCGTCCTTGTGGCATATCTTCTATGACGATGGCAAGATTGTGTACCGGACGACCTTCACTGGCATCAATTGTAATATCTAATGGCATGGCACGTTTTGAAGAAGCCTTGATGATGTAGGCTCTTTGAGCTGGATCATAGCCGACATATTCATAGCCTTCACTGTCTTCAATGGATAATTCTGCAGGAGATAGCCAGGATTTACCAATGGCACCTAATTCACCAGCCGGTTTGTCAGTCATACCATTAAGCATGAGCCAGGTACGTCTGATGCCTTCTTGCTCATACATTTTCCATCGAATGTGTGAAACAGAGGTGTGAGATGGTTTGTCTGCCGATGAAGCAACCGTTGTATCTGAGCGTTCTTGTGCGACCGGCCAGTGGTTCCACCAATTGAATCGACTGCCTGGTGCATGGCCACCATAAGGGCCAATCGCAACACCTTCTGATGGATCAACCACAGAGAAGGGGCGTGTTTTGTGTTTAAAGTTAACGACTTGAATCGATGGGTCGGTTGGAGGGTCAGGAAATCCGTCGCTACCATTTTCACCCCACATATAGGTTTTACTTTCACCCTTTAAGTTGGCAAAGGAGAGGGCTCCAAATTCGATGTTGTCTTCTGGGATGGTGCCAGGTTGGTTGATGATGATACTTTCTTGATATTCTACCCAGTGATTGTCAGGCGAACCTGAATGTAGGTTGGCTTTACGTACACCGATTGAATCTGGATAGAAAGTATAAATTTCATCTACCCAGTCACCAATGCCTGTGACAGGGTCTTTGTAAGGTATTTCATAATCAAGATCATTGGGGGTATATCGCCAGTGAACAACGACGCGCGCCGGATTGGATTCTATGATACGTACATGAGAATAACGGCACTGTTTGTCTGACATTGGTTCACACATGGTTTGACTTTTGACACCACCAAGAAAGCCGCGGCGTTCAAAAAATTCGTTTGTATACCATGCACCATCATAGGTGGCCCAGCAGGGGATAAAGCTCGTGCCGCGCCAAAAGACAAACCGGTGATCAGCATCATCAAATTGTACGATGACATCGGGGAAATTTTCAACACGCCATAGGCTATCCCACTCATAGTCATATTTTAAGCGGGCATATTTTGCTCCAAAAGTTCCTTTGCCTCTAGGGCCTGAGGGCAAGCGTTTTGGCATGGACTGAATAAACTCATTCAATTCTTTTGCAAAATTTACTGCCGGAGTATGAATGGGGACCGATTTGTCCTCTAAAGTCTCGATAATACCCAGTCCTTTATCATTTAACTGGCTGAATTTGTTTTTGTATTCTTGCCAATGTGTATCTTGTTCATCGAAATTACTGTCAATATAGTTGATATTTGTATTTGCTTTATCAAATGCCTTGGTCATGTAATAGATCGACTGGATTCTTTGTAAGGCATTATAATCACTAATGCTTTTCGCGTAGTTAATGACCCTATTTTGTTGTCCCATATCAGGCATTGCCTGGGCGTAGCGTAGAGCGACGTCAGATAGGGTGTTCCAATCGTCTGTCCAAATATTATCTTTTGTTTCAGTCGCAATTTGATCAATTTCATCTTTGTTATTAAAATCTTGTTCAATCGATTGCCACAAAAAATATTGATCACTGTTACCTGAATTTGTAGGCAACGCGATAAATGATTCACCATTGAATTGCTTGGCTTGTCCAATTTTTCCAGGAATGGTTTCAGTTTTAATTTCTAGCAAGGCATGATTTTCATTACCAGACATATCTTTGAAATGACCGTCAAGCGACCAGTGTCCAGTGAGCCCTTCTTTAACCTCTTCGAGTTGATAAAGTTTTTTGAGTTCATCACTGCTTAAAGCGCGGTTAAACAGTTTGACATCATCGATACTTCCAACAAATCCTTTTTCACTTTGTTCGGGAAAATCACTAGTAGTATATCCGATTTTGATGGCATGCGTGTCAACGTCAAATGATGTATTCTGGCCGCCAGAACCTACTTCTTCTCCGTCAACGTAAAACACTAATTTGCTATTATTTTGAGAGGATACTATGGCAACGTGATGCCATTGATCATCATTAATAGAGCTGTTTTCTGCTTCAGTGGTTCCAACGTATCCAATATCAAATGCAAGTGTGCCATTAGATTCTGGTTCGCTTGAAATGAAAAAACACTTGGCGTTAGGTGCATAGTCAGAATTGACTGGAGCTTTTGATAAAATGGTACCGCCTCTGGTTGTTTTTACCCAAGCAGTTATGGAGTAGTTGTCGCTATCAAATCTTGGTAAAGGTATTGATGGTTTTTTGTCTCCTTGGAGGGCTTTGAGTTTTTCTCTTGAGGCATACATGGTTTCTTGCCAACTATCTTTTTTCTCATAAAAAGGTAATTTGGCAGCAGCAATACTACAATAAGACATTGTAATTAATAAAGATAACATTAAGGTCAGGTTGACGGATTGTCGTTGGACTTGGTACATAATCTGGCATTCCTTTCTTGCCTTAGATTTGGGTATGTTCTGGGGTTGGTAATTTGCACTAATTAAATTTCAATGGTCAGAATATTGTAACAGAGATTCAGTTTGGTACAAGACAAAAATAGTATGCATACATACTATTTGTAGGGTTTGTTTATTTAGGGATAAAGAAGAAATTTGTGTCGATTAATGGCTATGGCCATATTAGGTTTCAAAATTTACATATGTGGGGATGTTTGGTATGATGTTAGATATAGGCGGAATTAATCTTAATTGGATTCAGAGCTTCAAGTGATGTTGAATGCGAAATAGCATCTTAACATTGCTTAAGTGTAGAATTGTTTAAGAATGGTTGTTTAATGGGTCATCTTACTTTACAAAAAGCGTGTAATCATCAGATAGATATCGTGTTGGAATTACTGAAAAAAGCAGCCTATTGGATTCAGACTAAAGATATTGATTACTGGCAGGATTGGATTAATCCGCCTCAGCATTTTGTTGATTGGATAGAGGCCGGCTTTTTCAGGGATGAGTTTTATTTTGTTATTCTTGAGGAGCGTATTATTGGCTGTTTTAGGCTTCAATGGGATGATGAATTATTTTGGGGAAAACAGCAACCAGATTCGGGATATATTCACTCTTTTACGATCGATAGGGAGTATAGCGGTCATGGAATTGGCAAAGACGTTTTGGCAATGATTGAAACAATGTGTTTGGACAATGATTGAAACAATGTGTTTGGACAATGATAAAACTCGATTACGTTTAGATTGTGGTGTACACTTGAAAGAGCTTCGAAGCTATTATGAATCTAATGGGTTTATGAACGTTGGTCAAACCGTTGTTCATGACGAGTCTTTGGTGTTATACGAAAAAGAACTAAGCCCAAATCTTTGATTATGATCTGGGCTTAGCGATATTCAAAAATTAAACATCGAGTGTTACTAGCCAATTTGATTGCATTTTGGAAAAATCGAGATAGTTAACAATACCATCTCCTGGGGTCGGACAGATATCCGCGGCACTGTTTTCATCTAGCCATGATTCAGATAGGATCATCACATCTTTAATATCAACGGTATTGTCGTTATTTAAATCGCCTTCTAATATAGGTTCATTTTCGAACATTGCATGGCTGCTTTGGGTGTCAAGAAAAGATCCCATTGCCAGGAAAAAGATTAAAAGTAATATTGTTGAAACAATCGTAGTCTTTGTGTTTTCTGATGTTTGCATCTTGTCGAACCTTTCCATGTAATGTTAGTTGGTTGTCTATTCATGGTGGATATCGACCTGAAGAACAAGGCGCTTAAGTAACGAATTTTAACCAAAAACTGGCCGATGTAACATCTTGTCATACTAAGACTAGAAGGGGGCGGGTATAGCAAATATTCTGCAACACTATATTATCAGACCTTTTCTGCCTCACACTGCATTGTTGTAGGTTCAATCCAAATGTATTTCATGACGACATTACAAGATCTGTCTTTCGTATTTTCGGTTTTTCAAATGCGGCCTGGCAATGGTTACAACTGGGCTGAGAGAGTATGCGTTTTTTATTACATGCATGGCACTGAATGGTTTGTTCATGATTTAAAGCAAGATATGTTAATAGGCCCGTCAAGTTGAATAAAAATACAAAAGGAAGCCATATCGCGTAGTTTTTCCACCTTTGATTTCGTTTGCGGATAAGCAATCCTGTCCAAAGAGTTAAAAGTAGTGATGTCACTAATATCGATGGTTCATGGAGGGAAATACCCATCCAGGGGACTCTCTGTTCAAAGAGTACAAATAGTTTACCTGTATCATATAAAATATATGGAAAAAACAGTCCCAAGTGTCTATAAGTTCTCGTCCAATCGGAAACAAAAGGATTTCGATATCTAGGCTGACGTACCGTTTCGCTTTCTCTAATTAAAGTTAATTGTCCATCCATAGATACTTGAAATAATTTAGTAATCGTGATTGTTGGTTTGTTTTTATAGTCTTCGTACCATTGCGTCAGTACCTCTATATCCACGTTTCCTTGTTTGTCTTCATATGGAAAATCCTTTAGGTAGGATTGTTGTGCATAAAAAACTTTATTGCATTGGCCTACTGTTAGGCTCAAAGGATATGGATCTTCAATTTTTATCACTCTAAGATTATCTCTCAGGATAATATAATGGCAATGAATGGATTTTACCCCTATAACGGGTAAGTAGTTCGTATCTTCAAATGGATTTCTTGTTGTTTGGAACATTTCATCAGGATTCAATACGACATGGTCTTTCGGGTCTTTTATTAACGAAATAATTTTATCATTTTCTGAGACTGTTACCAAGGTGTTAATTGATCGTGTTGAAAAATTTATAAGATGAAAGTTCTTTTTTGAGGCATATAAAATCTCAATATTTGGTCCTAAGCCAACCCATTGAGGTTTAACGTAGAGCGGGGTTTCAAATGGTTTTGTGGCTTGAGGAAGGTTTTTGTGATAACCTTGTCTGTCAAAATACCCAATTCTTTGACCTTCGTGGTCAAAGCCTTCGAACAGTTGTTTTGTAGGGTGATAACGCCAACGTTCTTTTACTTCATCCCAATTATCTGCAACACTCACTTTAAATTCCAATTGTCTATCAGGGTCAATAGTATCGATTAGTTTCGTATAAGAATCATCGCGGCTGTATGCCAATTTAATAATATAATCTCCGTTATATTGGTGTGGAATATTATAAACAAATTCTCTGTTCTCATTATAAACTTTATAAGGAGATGTGTTCACCTTTTCCATATAATATTTTGAACCATCCGTTTTTACTAAATCTGTCATCCTTTGAAAACGAACATCTTCATCTCGTTTTTTTTCTTGTTCTTCGGTTAATTCGATTTCTGGATATTCATATGGTATTATGATTCTGGATATTTCATAGATAAAGGTTGACAATAAGGCTAGCAATAACATTATGGAAACAGTGGTTGTGATACAATATGTGAATTTTAATATTGATATGTGTTTATTTAATTGTTTCATGTTATCCTCTTATTTAAATTCACAAATTTTAAATTGATACATAAGTTTAAACGTTAGAAATAAGATCAAAGAAATAATAATAACTAAAAAGGTGTCATGTTGGAGATTATAGCTGTAGCATGTAAGAATAATAATTATGCTGAAAAGAAGGACAAAAAATTTCGTTGTATACCATTTAAAATTATTCGTAACGCAAATGGCTATTGAAAAGTAAGCTATTATTCCTAGAAGAATAAATTCGACACCTGATAAAAATATTAGAAATAAAGGCGGTAATGGTATATTAAGCGATAAATAATATAGAAATAACCAGGGACATAAACAACTAATGGCAAATATAATTAAACTAGAAATAATCTTTGACCATAAAATAGCCTCACGTTGCACTGAGCGATGAAGCGTAAAAGCCCAGGTGCCATTAATGTAAGGAAGCCAGAATTGGCAAAAACCTAAGATCAACCCTAGCGGGATAGCCGTTATGGCTATAATGAGTGTTGTTGTTGCAAATTGATTGTATTTAAACAAATCCGAGTCTCTAATATTATTTTCATACCGATATCGTAATTCCCAATACCAGTCACTGTCGATCATAACAAGATGCTGCAGTAAGCCTAAAATGATAATCACAAAGAATGCGAGTGTGGCCCAGGGTAAGGCTTCACGTAATTCTTTTTTAACAAGCATTGCAAATGGCATTAGTTGACCTCCCAGTGAAATAATCGTTCTTTTGTGGCAGATTGAGTAAATTCAATGAATTGATCCTCCATATTCAAGTCAAGGAATTTATATTCGAGGGCATTGGTTTGGTTGGCGAATTCTACGATTTTCTCTTCGCTGGTTTTTACCAAGGTGCATTCTAATTCTGTTTCATTACGTCGAATATGCAAAAGGCCTTCGATATCTACATGCTGCGGCAAATTATCTTTATAGTGGAAACGACACTTTTTAATAGATTCACGAAACTCCACAAGGCTGCAATCCGCTCTTAATACGCTTTTGTCCATAACTCCAATAGTATCAGCCACACGTTCAATATCGCTGAGAATGTGGGATGAAAAGAGAATTGTTCGGCCTTGTGCCTGGATGAGCTGGATCATGCCTTCGAGGAATTGTCGACGTATTGCAACATCAAGCCCCAATGTCGGATCGTCCATAATCAATAGTTCAGGATTGGGAGCAACCGTTAAGGCTAGAGAAACTTGTGCACGCTGCCCGTTAGAGAGTTGTCTAATTTTCTTTTTCTTCGATAATTCAAAGTAATCCAGCATATCGTCAAAAAGTTTTTGATCCCACTGCTTAGGAAAGAAGGCTTTCTGAAACGTTTCTAGTTGCGAAATTCGCATCCAGCGATAGAGCATGTGACCTTCTGTGACATACCCTATCCTGCCTCTAATTTCAGGTGTTAGTGATTGTGAATCACATCCTAACACGCGACTCGAGCCGGCCGTTGGTCTTAATAATCCAAGCAGTAGTTTAATGGTGGTACTTTTACCAGCACCATTGCGTCCAAGAAAGCCATAAATTCTTCCCCGTTCGATGTTGAGATTTAAATGATCCACGGCAAGTTGATTGCCATGAAAATAAGTTAAATCATTGGTTTCAATAACATAGTCAGGCATTATTGATCTCCCTTGTTTCGTTTTGACCGTTGTAATTTTGCTTTAAAAAGTGTCTCGATTTGATCGTTTGATAGACCAGTTGTTTTGGCTTGTTGTATCCATGTTTCCAGACGTTCAGAAAGATGGTTGACTTCGGTGATATCACTATTCTCGATGGATAGTCCGCTGATATAAGTTCCTGACCCTTTGCGCGTTGAGATAATTCCTTTTTGCTCAAGGATTGTGTAGGCACGGGCCACCGTATTTGGATTGACAGTAATATCAGATGCCAATCGGCGAACGGATGGAATTTTGTCTCCTGGCGATAATTCGCCTATGGCAACAGCCTGAGAAATCTGATCGACGATCTGTTGGTAGATCGGTTTGGGAATTCCTGAGTTAATACTGATCCATAAGTTCATAGTTTAGTACTCGATAAGTGTATTAATAATACTAGTACACTTTGTACTAATCTCGGCACTTTTGCAATCAAAAAATGAACAAAAAAATAAATGATCATAAGTGTTTGTAAATAATTTATATATGTTGATATGTGGGTGTAGGGTCTTAGTGGGTATAATGCTAGAAGGTAGTACAATATTACAGAATGTACTAAGGAGTTAGGTAGCAAAATAGGATTTTCTACGAGGAATAAGTTGCCTTGGGATGATAGTTCGGAAATAGTAAAATCTATTCACCAATAATCTTTACCAGGGCGCGTTTTTTACGTTTACCATCAAGTTCATAATAAAAGATTTGTTCCCATGGCCCAAAATCAAGTTTGCCTTCAGTAATAGCAACGACCACTTCACGTCCCATGATGGTTCGCTTCAGGTGCGCATCAGCGTTGTCTTCATAACCATTGTGCTGGTATTGATCATAAGGTTTTTCGGGTGCCAGTTTTTCCAACCAGCGTTCATAATCGTTGTGTAAGCCAGATTCATTATCGTTGATAAATACGGATGCCGTAATATGCATGGCATTCACCAGAACCATACCTTCTTGAATACCACTTTCATGCAAACATTCTTCTATGATAGGAGTGATATGAATAATTTGACGACGTTGTGATGCTTCAAACCAAAGTTCTTTTCTATAAGATTTCATGGTAAACTTTCGTGGTTAAATAAATCTGAATTATAATAATAAATCCATTGCGTTAAATATAAGTTTCAAGCCAATTTGATCGTGTAGTGTTAAAATCGATTCTGGATGAAACTGTACGGAGGCGATGGGAAGATCTTTGTGTTGCAATCCCATAATAATGCCATCTTCCGTTTCGGCTGTAATTTCAAAGCAATCAGGCAAATTTTCTTTTTTGATATAGAGGCTGTGATAGCGTCCTGCCATGAAGGGGGAGGGAATATCTTTAAAGATGCCTTTGCCTTCGTGATGGATGGGGGAGTCTTTACCGTGAACAGGGGTTGGTAATACGCAAATTTCACCGCCGAAATGTTGTCCAATTCCCTGATGGCCCAGACAGACACCAAAAATAGGTAGTTTGCGATGAACGGCTTGTCCAACCAATTGGGGGACGCCCATTTGCTCGGGGGTTCCAGGTCCAGGCGAAATAAAGATGAGATCTGGATTGATGTCATCAATTCTAGATTCATCAAATCCTGCACGAAGCGTAATGACCTCATGGCCCGTTTGTCGAACATAATTAGCAATCGTATGTACAAAGCTATCTTGGTTATCGACGAAAAGGAGTTTGTGTTTTTTTTGTTGTGCTATAGGTTTAATCGTCTCAGGCGAGTCAACCGTTTTTGTTGTAATCGCATTTATAAATGCTTCTGCTTTGACGCGTGTTTCGTTTTCTTCACTTTCTGGGTCTGAATCAAACAGTAAGGTTGCACCTGCGCGAACAGATGCTTTGCCATCATGCAGATGAATGGTTCGGATAGTGATCCCCGTATTAAGTTGATCCATAAAATTAAAGAAGCCCACGCAGCCACCATACCAACGTCTGGGACTGTTTTCCAGGTTTTCAATAGTCTGCATCGCAATCGGTTTCGGTGAACCTGTGAGCGTACAAGCCCACATATGTGATAAGAAGGCGTCAAACATATCGCAATCGTCCAATAACGTACCTTTGACATGATCGACGGTGTGGAATAATTTTGAATAGGTTTCGACTAATCGTCTGGCGACAAGCTGAACGCTGCCAGGGACACATATGCGAGATTTATCATTACGATCTACATCCGTACACATGGTTAATTCTGATTCATCCTTTTTCGAATTCAATAACCATAGTATTTGTTTGGCATCATCCATTGGATTTGTGCCGCGGCGAACTGTTCCGCTGATGGGGCAGGTTTCGATTTCCTTATCATCCACACGAACAAACATTTCCGGGGAAGCGCCCACCAGTTGTTCATCGCCTAGGTTGATGATAAATTCATAAGGGCTTGGGTTTTGCTTACGAACACGTTGAAAAATCTCAGATGGTTTATCGCCACATTCCACGGTGAATTCTTGAGAAAGAACGACTTCAAAGAAATCCCCTTGATGACAACCTTTTCGAATCTTCTCAACTTTTTCAGCAAACTCGTTGGGCTGATGGTCGCAAACTATCTCTGTAGAACTAGGGTGATTGCCATATGGAGCACTTTCCGTTAAGTCAGAAAGTCCTGATGTAGAGATACCTTTGAATTCAAATTCATAACTTAGTTCGAATGCAACTTCTTTTTGGTGATCAATCGCACGCAGGCGATCAGGTAAAAATAAATGACAATCAGCTCCTGTTTCAGTGCGATCAAATTTGAAATCGACTGGCTCAAATTGGAAAACGAGATCATACCCAAATGCACCAAACATGCTGAGGTATTCATCTTCGCATTTAAAGAGATCACATAAACCTCGCAAGATAGAAAATATACTTGGCTGCTTGCTTCGCTCTTCTTCTGGAAACGAAGATGGCATTTCGATCACGCTGCCTATAATTCGATCTTCTAAGATATCACTGCTTTCAATATGTGGATGATTGATGACCGCCGTTGTAATCATTTTAAGTAAGGCTTTGCCGCGTTCGTTCAGTGCATGGAAAACAAATTCACGTCCGCGACTGATCATTTCGAGCGGGGGATTAATAAACCCGATATCCCAGCGGCTGTAACGACCAGGAAATTCATAGTCGCTGGCAAAAATACCGCCACGGGTGGAATCTATTTGGTCATAAATAGCATCCAGTGCTGTTGCCATCTCCAGCATTGTTTTAGTGCGGGTTACTTGGATGCCGCCTTGGGTTGTATAAGTATCTGTCATAGAAATATTCCTAAAAAAAAACCGTCGCCAAAATATCATTATTTAGGCCACGGCTAAAATCTTTCATTCAATCATCAAATGGTACGATATTTAATTGGGCCAGGTTTTTTGCCAACCTCGCCACCAGACGCGATTCATTTGTTGATTGTTATAGATCATATTAATTCCTTACTAAAACCCCATTATCGCTAAATAAGCTATTTAGGTCAATGGAAAATTATGTCTTCTGCAATGATCTCAACGCTGGTATTTCCATTAAAACGGTTAATTTTTGGCTCAAAAACGAGGTCGAAGCTCTCAGCATCGACCAGTTTCTTTTCCCATTTCGCTTTGCCAAACCCAACGGCTCGGATCATGCGGCCAGGACCGAGTTGCGGATTTTCATCACTTTTTGACGCGACCATCATTTGTAAGTGATCACCTTTTTTGCCCATGGTTTTGGGTGGGCTTGCCAACTTCAAATCTTTGGCAACTAACAAGACGTGAGGATTACCCTGGCCAAATGGGGCTAGTCGATCAATCATTTCCACCATCTTAATGTCGAGCTGTCTGATGGTTGCTTCAGCGTCAATGTGAATTGTTCGAACTAGTTTTTCTTCTAAGATAGAATCTTTGACATATTCATTGAACGTAGCCCGGAAAGCATCGATTTTAGAGACATCAATTTTAATACCAGCGGCCATGTGATGGCCACCAAATTCGATCAAGTGTTCGCTGCAATGTTGTAATGCTTGATATAAATTAAATCCAGGAATCGATCTGCCGGAACCTTTCGCAACGCCATCTTCAATCGAAATCACAAAGGTTGGGCAATGGTATTTATCAACGATACGGCTGGCAACAATCCCGATGACACCGCCGTGCCAATTTTCTCCGGCTAGGACAAGGCCGTAATGTTCACCATTATCCATCCCAAGAGATTTAAATTGTTCTACCGCTTGATTTGTAATATCTTTCTCGACCTTTTGTCTCAGTTTATTTTGGCTTTCCAGGTAAGTCGCAATTTCGCGTGCCTTGAGTGGATTGCTTTTGGTAAATAGATCAATCGCTAATCGTGCATGTCCCATTCTACCCGCTGCATTTAATCTTGGTGCCAGCTTAAATCCGATGTCGGTGCTATCGATTTTCTCGCCATCCAAGCCGCATGCTTGAACCAATGCTGCTACACCGACATTTTCACTATGAGCTAAACCTGATAGGCCAAACCGGGTAAGAACACGATTTTCACCGATCAGGGGGACGACATCAGCAATTGTGCCAAGCGCGACCAGGCTTGTAGCGTTTACCAGAAATTGGCGAAATTCAGGGGAGACTTTTTGGTGTCCGGAAAATTCCTGAGCGATCGCCCAGGCCAATTTAAATGCAACGGCCGCACCACATAAATTCTGGTTAGGATAATCCTGGCCTTCAAGCCCGGGATGAACGATGGCAAAAGCTTCAGGTAGTTGGTCTGCCATTTGATGGTGATCGGTAATAATTAAATCGATACCACACTCTTTGGCAACTTGAGCTTCGTGAACTGCGGATATGCCACAGTCGACAGTAATCATTACGTCAACGCCTTCTGAGGCAAGTTGTTTGATGGCCTCTTCGTTGAGCCCATAGCCTTCATCGATGCGATGGGGTACATAGTATTCGACTTCTTTGCCGGCCAGTTTCAAACAGTGCCAGAGAATACTCACGCCGGTGATGCCATCGACATCATAATCGCCATAGATCATAATTCGCTCATCGCCAGCGATCGCTTTGCGAATCCTCTTGACGGCTTTTTCAACGCCAATCAGGCGAGCTGGTTCGACCAGATCACTGAGGGATGGCTGTAAAAATTTCTGCACTTCCTTGGGATCGGTGATGCCACGATTGTATAGGAGTTGGATAATAATTTCTGGAATGGATAATTTTTCAGCGAGTTGTTGACGCTCTGGCCAAAAGGGTTTGACGTCCCACTCACTCTTGGCAATGTTTTTCTTAATTCTCAATTTTGCCATGAAGGAATCCATTCCAAAGATTTTATTTAGTTTTGACAGGATTTATAAGATGGACAAGATGGTATTAATATTTAAATCCAGTCGATCTTGTTGATCCTGCCAAACGCATTTAATTAAAATAATTAACGGCATTTTCAAATAAACTTAAGCCGTCAGCTTTTTCGATTTTGTTTCGTGTCCATTGCGGATGATGCGTTGGATGAATATTTCGTTCTGGGTGGGGCATCAAACCTAAGATGCGTCCAGTCTCATCGCATAGACCTGCAATATGATCCGTCGACCCGTTTGGATTGACTGGATAATCACCTGGGTTGCCGTCAGCATCTACATAGCGAAACGCGATCTGTTGATTACCGACAATCATTTGCTGCAAGCCTTCATTGGCAAAGCAAACTTTCCCTTCGCCATGAGCAATGGGTAGATAGATACGTTGTCCAGGGTTGATGAAAACACATTTGTTAGTGCCTGGTTCAAGATAGACCCAGCGATCTTCAAATTTTCCAGAATCATTATACGTTATTGTTGCTTGTTGCAGCTGACCATTCAGACCCGTCGCGGCATTGTCGACGCCAGGTAGCAATCCAGCTTTCATCAATATCTGAAAACCATTACAAATACCCAGCACTAATTTATCTTGATCCACAAAGGTTTGGATTTGTTCTTTGAGATGATGGATCAGTTGCCCGGCCAGAATTTTACCCGCGGCAATATCATCACCATAACTAAACCCACCCGGCAGAGCCAGAATCTGGAAATTTTTCATCAAATTGGGCTCTTTGATCAAACGATTCACATGAATCGCTTCAGTCTTAGCACCCGCTTGCTCAAAGGCATAAGCGGTCTCTTCATCACAATTCGTTCCAGCAGTTCTTAAGATCAATACATTTGGTTGTGTCATTTTAAATTCTTCTAATTGCCTTTTTAAGCCCAGGTCCGAAGGATTGATAGGGCGATACAGAGTTTCAGCAGGGTTGCTGTTGACATAAATACTCTCTAAACACCCATTTATATGCAACTTGGTTGTAAAAACAAGGCCATTTTCCTTATTTTTTTCAAAATACTAATATTTATGAAAATCCACTTTAAACTGGATAAAAATTGCGATCCATTTATAATGATATTAAGTTTGAGATGGTTACTTTTTGGGGCAGCCCCATTCCTTAGTACAATAGAAAATGAAAGGTCGGAATGATTCATGAATTCCAGGTTTAGCGAATTATCAAAAGTTAATTTATGTATTTTTCAGTACTTAACAATTCTTTTTCTTTTATCTTTATCTCCCAACTCTTTGCTGGCTCAATATGGCGGCGGTAGTGGGACCGAGCAAGATCCTTATGTCATCAATACTGCTGCGCATCTCAATAATATTGGTGTGAATCCACTTGATTGGGATAAGCATTTTATCTTGATGAGCGATATCGACTTATCTGGCTATGATGGTCAAGATGGGAATCCAATTTTCAATCGAATTGGTGAAAGTTCCATTCATCCATTTAAAGGAACCTTTGATGGTAATGGTTTTATTATTAGTCATTTTCAATATACGGGTGAGCTCAGAAACTTTTTAGGTTTATTTGGTTCGATTGATTATCCCGCATTGTTACGTGATATTCATCTTAGAAATGTATTGGTTGATTCTACCAGTACTGCAAGTCAGTATGTAGGTGGTTTGGTGGGATATAATTATCGAGGAGTTGTAAAGAATTGCACTGTTTCTGGAAGTGTGAATGGATCTACTAGTGTAGGAGGTATTATTGGCGACCAAAGATCTGCTAAGCTAATTCGTTGTTCTTTTGATGGCGTAGTGACGGGGTCTTCCAACGTGGGTGGCTTGATTGGTGTCGAATCAAATTCCAGAATTGAATGTTGTCGATCTACTGGCACCGTTTCCGCTTCTAATTATTTTGGAGGAGCAATCGGGCAATCATGGCATGGGCATATTTTAAATTCTTCCAGTTCAAGTCTTACTGAAAGAATAAATGTTTCATTCGGAGCCTATTATCCAGCTGGTGGTTTTGTTGGAGCTAAACATGGAGGAAGCATAGCGAATTGTTATGCAGCCGGGAATGTCAATAGTATTAATAGAGTCGGTGGTTTTATTGGAAGAGCCTCGACAGCCGTTACGATAGATAATTGTTATTCAACAGGATTCGTGACATCAGATACCCCATCTTCAACGGGAGGTTTTGTTGGTTCCATAGATGAAGGAGAGATCGTTGCTTGTTTTTATAACAGTGAGACATCAGGGCAGATCGTTGGAGTTGGTGAAAATATTAATGGGAGCGTCAATATTTTAGCAGAAACAACAGCAAACATGAAAATTGCTGCTACCTATATTAATCAAGGGTGGGATTTTAGTACTGTCTGGACGAATAATGATGGCGTAACTTACCCTTCTCATCTAAGTCTACCTGATTTAGTGATTCAAAATGAGATTGAAGATTTTCTCATTCAAGCAGGTGAACCAACAGAGTTTACTTTTGATATTTACAACGCTGGAAAAGTAAACGTGGATCATGTAGACGGGATTTTAGTTAGCCTCTACCAATCTAATACAAATATTGCGGATTGGGATACCTTGGAGCCTAATTATATTATAGATCAAAAAGAGTTTACTTCTTTAGATTTTGATCGAATACTGCCTGAAACCTTTTTGGTAACTACTTCTGAATTTTCAGGTGAAACATATTATCGAATTAAAGTCGACGGTGACGACGTGATAGAGGAAAGCCATGAAGATAATAATTGGTCGGATGTTATTACGATTACGACATTTATTCACGATCAATATGAACCTGATGATTCTTACTTAGATGCTGCAGAAATTGATATCGATGGCACGGTTCAATTGCATAGCTTTGATCCTGTGGGGGATGAAGATTGGGTAAAATTTACACTTAATGAAAAGTCTTCCATTGTTATCGAATTGATTGATGATGATAGCCAATTTAATCTTTATATGAGATTATATGCTTCAGATGCTGAGACTGTTCTTAAGAATGGTGTTTTCGCCAGCGGCTATAATCAAGCACATATAAAAGCTGTGTTAGAAGCAGGGACGTATTATGTCAAAACGAATGAAAATGGTCATGATCAGACCGTTGATGAATATGGTATATACGTTAAGGCAACGCCTTACATGCCTGATTTGCAAATAAAACATTCTACCAGAGGTTATAATGGTGCTACGCCAGGCCAAACCGTTAATCTGCAATTACGGGTAACAAATTTTGCTATTGCCAGTGCAACGGAATTTAGTACGCAAGTATTTTTAGCTGATAGCCCTGATGCTGACTGGGATTCATTAGAGCCTAATGCCATGATCGGGCAGTATGATAATAGTGCTTTACCAGGAACAGGGGAATTATATCAAAACAACTTTGAATCATTTGTTATTCCAATAACGGCACCGCTGGAGGATGGAATTTATTATTATCGTGCTAAAACGGATGTGTTTGATGAAGTCGAAGAGCTGGATGAGAATAACAATTGGACAAATGTTGGGGTTCTGCGTATTGGAGTTTCTTACTCCTTTGGTGGTGGAAGTGGCACGCCTGAAGATCCCTATCAAATATGGACACCATTGCAGTTAAATATGATTGAGCCCACATTTTCCTTATCGAGACATTTTATTCAAATGGCGGATTTGGATTTATCTGAATATGATGGCTCAAAATTTAACAAAATTCCAAAATATTCTACCCATAGTTCATTTACTGGTTCGTATAACGGTAATGGATATGTAATTGATAATTTTAACTGGGGAGAATCTGGAGAAAACATCGGAATATTTAGTAGTCTATACAATGCTGAAATAAAAAATGTCACTTTGACCAATGTTGATGTTCATGGTTTCAGATATGTTGGCTCATTAGTCGGGAAGGCGACAAATAGTGTGATTCAAAATTGCTCCGTTGATGGTGTTGTTCGAAGCGGTGATGCATTTAATGATTTTTATATTAATGCATATACAGTCGGTGGATTAGTTGGGCGATCTAGCAATTCGCAAATAAATTATTGTCACGCAAATGTCCTGGTTGAAGGTCAAGAAGAAGTAGGTGGTTTGGTGGGGGTCTGTTCAAATACACAAATAAATTTATGTAAAGTTGAAGGCCAGCTGTTTGGAATTTCTAAACTTGGAGGGCTGGTTGGGGTTAATTCAAATAATAGCCAGATAGTAGATTGTATCGCAAATGTAGACGTGACAGAAACAAGTTCCATTAATGAAATATCTGGCGGATTTGCAGGAGGAAATATTAGTGGCAGCCAGATTTCTAATTGTTTTTCTACTGGCAATGTCTATGCTCAGAGCGCACAAACCGGCGGTTTTTGTGGATATAACGATAGTCTAATTTCAAATTCTTATACGATGAGTATGGTGGATGGCGTTGATCATGTAGGTGGATTTGTGGGTAACAATGATGTTAATGGTTCGATCACTTATTGTTATAATGCCAATTTAATCACTGCTACTGGCACTGACGTTGGAGGATTTGTGGGTCGCAACAGTGGAAATATCACCCAATGTTTCTGGGATATGGATCTAACAGTTCAAACGGATACTGCGGGTAATATTATCTCTGGTACTATCACTGGTTCTGGCTTGAATACAGGGTTTCTGCAAACGCAAAGCACTTTTTCTGATGTTGGTTGGGATTTTACAAACATTTGGACGATTGCTGAAGGGCTTGATTATCCACGCCATATTGAAGAGTCTGATTTGGTAGTTCTTGATTTGCTTGATAGGGAGGTTCTTCCTAGTGAACAATTTACTTTGCATATTCCAATTGCGAATAATGGCAATGGACTTGCTGAAAGTAATCCTGGTTTTATAACAAAAGTATATCGCTCAACTGATTCATTGGTAGATTGGGATTCCTTGAATGATTCAGAGGTAGTTGCAGAATTTAGTTTGTCTGAACTCGCTTGTGGAGCGTTGCATGTTCAGCAGGTTGATATCATTGGAGCTGCAATACCTGGTAGTGTAACCTATTACAGAATAAAAACGGATGCAAGTGATGATGTTTTTGAGGAAAATGAAACGAATAATTGGGGTAATATCATTACCGTTGAGACGGGTGGCCCTGATTTGGTGGCTTATATAGATCATCAGGATTTCCTAAAAGTTGGAGATGAATATACTCTCAATGTCACTCTCACAAATAATGGTATCATTGAATCACCTGGATTTACGGCAAAGTTATTTGTTTCTCAGGTTTTAGATGTAGATTGGGATGCATTAGATGGGTCGGCTTTGGTTTCATCGATTTCTGTAGGTCCATTAGCTCCAGGTGAATCATATACACAGGCGATAAATTTAACAGCCCCTTTAACCCCTGGCAACCTGTTTTATCGTGCTCTAGCTGACTCGAATGAAGACGTCTTTGAAAAAGATGAAACCAATAATTGGAGTTTTGTAAGACGGGTTAGTTTTGGTGCTTCAGATTTAGTTATTTCGCATTCAGGTGATTCGTTTTATGCAACAACAGAGTCCACGATTACTCTCGATTTCCGACTAATAAATAATAAAAGAATTGATGCCTCAGAAACATTTATTGTTGATTTATATCTTGCTGATCAAGTAGTCACAGATTGGAATAGTTTAGATCCTAATACAATCATTGATAGCTTTGAAGTAACAGGGCTAGAGGGTTACGGAACATTATTTGAAACCTATACGATTAATCTACCAGCAGAGCCTGGTGTTTATTATTTTCGTGCCGAAATTGATTCCATCAATAATGTTATAGAAGAAGATGAAACGAATAATTGGTCTGAAGTTATTTCTATAGCTGTTAATTATAATTATGGTGGTGGCAGTGGTGATCCGAATGATCCATATCAAATATGGAATTCTGACCAGATGTATAATTTATCTCAAATTAGAACTGACTGGGATAAGTCATTTATTCTAATGGAGCATATCGATCTTGCATTATTTGATGGTCTTGAGGATCGACCTGCGATGCAGCCCATCGGTGGTGGCGATACAGAGCAATCTTTTACTGGCATGTTTGAAGGAAATCACAAAACAATATCCAATTTGACTATGATTTATGAGGATTATGGAGACCGAGTTGCTTTATTTGGTTTTATAAATAATAATGCAGAGATAAAAAACTTAGGACTGAAGGATGTTTATATTTATGTCCCTGATGGGTATGTAGTTGGCGGGCTTGTTGCCTGGTGTGGACAAGGTGGACAATCTGCGATGATTTCAAATTGTTATGTGACAGGAACGATACTAGGTGATGACTTTGTTGGTGGGCTTGTCGCTCGCGTTAATAGATTCTCAACGGTTTATCGCTGTTATGCTGATGTTAATATTATTATACCTGAAGATACCTACAAAGAAAATATTGGGTGTTTTACTGGATGGTGTAATGGTGTAATTAGCGAAAGTTTTTCTAGAGGGTCTATTACAGGTTCACCTGCTTATGTCGTAGGTGTTGGAGGGTTTGTAGGTGGTATGACTGGGCCTTGGGGGCAAATCGATAATTGCTACTCTAAAGCCATCATTGATCTTAATTATTCAACAGGCTACTTCCAGGGGATTGGTGGATTTGTTGGTAAGGGAGGCTATGATGATGAAAGAAGTCAATTGATCAACTGCTATTCGACTGGAGCCGTAAGTGTTCAAGGGGAAGATCTATTGTCTGTAGGAGGATTCTCAGGAAGTGAACTCGATGCAACAAATTGTTTTTGGGATCTTGAATCATCTGAACTAACCGAAAGTGCTAATGGAGAAGCTAAGACGACCGGGCAAATGCAAATGAAAGACACCTTTGTGGATGCTGGTTGGTTATTTAAACAAGGACGAGTGCCTTCAGAGGGGCAAGCATGGGAAATTTGTGATACCGAGAGTTATCCAAAACTTGTATGGCAAAAAGCAATTAATGGTGATTTTGGTTGTCCAGACGGCATTGATTTGTTGGACTTAATCTTTTTCGCTGATGGCTGGTTGTCAACCAGACCAAAGTATGATCTTAACAATGATGGAATTGCTAATATCGTTGATTTTAGTATTTTATCATCGAATTGGATGAATAACTAAGACAAGCGGCTAATACATTACCAAGCTAATGGTTTTTGCCAGGATTCTTTTAGCGTATCACAGGATGCGCTGATGGCGATTTTTTTGTTGGTATCCTTGATTTCCAACTGAGGGGCGTCTGTGACTTTTCCTATTTCACCGAAACGGATATCTGAAAATAATTTCGCAATCTTGTCAAAATTATCAGGTTTGATTTCGATGATGTAGCGGCTGGTTGATTCGCTGAACAGGATTTGCTCAGATTTTGTGACGTCATCGCTCGTAGGGACCGCACTAAGATCAATCGTCATCCCCAGATTGCCAGCAAAACACATTTCAGCTAATGCAACAGACAATCCACCTTCGCTGCAGTCGTGGCAGGATTCTATTAAGCCTTCTGAAATTGCTTTGGCAATAACTGCTGCCGTTTGTGGACCTGCTTTTAGATCAACTTTTGGTACGTTTGCTCCCAATTCATTTTTTGTCATATAATAATGTGAAGCACCTAGTTCATTTTTGGTTTCGCCAACGATTAAGACCAGGTTGTCGGTTTCTTTTAGATCCATCGTAATACATGTTTTGACATTATCTACCAGTGTCATTGCACTAATGAGCAGGGTGCCGGGGATGTTAATGGTTTCACCTGTTTCGGTTTTAAATTCGTTATTGAGTGAATCTTTACCTGAGATGAAAGGCGTGCCATAAGCCATCGCGCCATCGTAACAACCTTGAGCGGCTTTCACTAAGCCACCAAGACGGTCAGGTTTGTCGCAATTACCCCAGCAGAAATTATCAAGGATGGCAATGTTGTCTGCACGACCACCGACAGATACCACGTTACGTACCGCTTCATCAATAGCTGCTAATGCCATCCAGTAAGGATCGATGTCGCCAAATTGAGGGCATAAGCCAACACTCAGTGCAACGCCTTTGTCTGAATTTAATCTTGGGCGAATGACCGAGGCATCTCCTGGACCATCATTCTCTACGCCAACTAAAGGTTTAATGACTGAGCCACCTTGCACTTCATGATCATATTGACGAATGACCCATTCTTTGCTGGCTACATTATAATGAGACAATATTGCTTTAAGATCATCAGTGTAATCTGTTTTTTCTTCGAAGGTTGGTTCTGCCGTTTGGCGTGAATGCCAGGTTGCTTTACGTGCATATTTAGGCAGGCCATTATGTAAGAACTCCATTTCCAATTCACCTACGATAGTGCCATGATAACGCAATTCTAAGTTGCCCTTGTTACCAAAGGTGCCAATCACAGATGCTTCGACATCTTCGCTTGCAAATATTTCCAAACAACGATCAATGTTTTCTGGTGGTACGGAAATGACCATACGTTCTTGTGCTTCACTGATCCAGATTTCGGTATAATTGAGGCCATCATATTTTAAGGGTACTTTTTCAAGGTCTACCACTGCGCCCAGTTTTTCACCCATTTCACCGACGGCACTACTCAAGCCGCCTGCTCCACAATCGGTGATGGCGACATAAAGACGTTCATCACGAGCTTGGAGTAATGTGTCGAGCGTTTTCTTTTCAACAATTGGGTTGCCGATTTGAACCGCATGCGAAAAGAGATCTTCATGTTCATGAGTCATTTCACCGCTGCTAAACGTTGCTCCATGAATACCATCGCGGCCGGTACGTCCACCGACAACGACGATAAGATTGCCTTCTTGAGCATCGCCAAAACACATGTCGCGAGGAATGATTCCAACGCTGCCGCAGAAGACAAGAGGATTGCCTAAGTAGCGGTCATCAAATTGGATTGCACCATTAACCGTGGGGATTCCCATTCGATTACCATAATCTCTTACGCCACTGACGACACCTTTCATCACGCGGCGAGGGTGCAAAACACCTGTCGGTAATGTATTGATATCTTTGTCCGGTGGAGCAAAGCAGAATATATCGGTATTGGCAATGGGTTTTGCTGCAAGGCCTGTTCCCATTGTGTCACGAATACAACCACCAATACCTGTCGCTGAGCCACCATATGGTTCAATCGCAGATGGGTGATTGTGGGTTTCTACTTTAAAGCTAACACCAAAATCCTCATCAAATTCAATGATCCCGGCATTATCTTCAAAAATTGAAATACACCAGGATTTATCTAAGTCAAATGTTGCTTTGGCAATGGTCGACTTAAGTAGATTTTCAATAATAGTCGTTTTGCCATTTTCGCGATCTTCGGTATAATCGGTATATTCAATCGTACTGCGGAATGTTTTATGAACGCAATGTTCGCTCCAGGTTTGAGCGAGTGTTTCCAGTTCAATGTCTGTTGGTTCGCGGTCAAGATTTTGGTAGTGCGTTTGGATGGTTTTCATTTCTTCCAAATTGAGGAAGAGATCCATCTTACTGCTCAATTCCATCAGATAATCTTCATCAAGATTTCGGATGGCAATATTTTGTAGGTTTAATGTGTATGGACTGACGTGCGGGTGAGGAGGTTCTTTATCCGCTGAGATAATGACTTCTTCAATGCAATCGTTACCTAATACTTTTTCAGCGATCAGCTGCTTTTGCTTGTCGTTCAAATTGCCCATCACAAGATACTTGCGGCCAGTACGGACGCTATCGACGTCAAGGTTCATGTCGTTGATAGCCATGATAGTTGACGCGGCAACTGGATCGGTCACGCCTGCTTTCAAGTGAACTTCAAATACGGTGGTTTTTGCTAATCCTGGTGGAGGATCTGAATGGCCAATGAGGTATTCTTCGCAAATTGGATCTGCAAGCAATTCACCAGCAATTTGCTTGAGTTGGTCTTCTTGCAATTGGCCTTCAATGAATGAGACATTAATCGATTGCACGGCATCCACGCCGCGAATACCAAGTTGTTCGATATCGTGTTTGATTTCTTCGCCATGAGGATCTGGATAATCTTGTTTGTTAAACGTTTCAATTCGAGAAAGCATTATGAGGGCAGTTCCTTCCGTTTAAGTTTGCTTTGGACCAGCTGGTCGCGTTGCTTTTGAGCTTTTTCCAGCAGCTCAAGTACTTTTTTATCGTTATTATTTTTTAAGGCCGTTTGAAAACGGGTAAGTTCGTTGATCATTTTGTCGATGGCTTTATCTGTGTTGGCGGCGTTATTCATTAAAATATCTCGCCAGAGCTCTGGGTTGCCAGAAGCTACTCGGGAGGTGTCAAGAAATCCTTTACCGCAAAGCATCATTTCTTCAAGGACATTGCTGTTGACCAGTGCCATGGCCATAACGTGCGGCAAATGACTGATGCGGGCTAGTGCTTTGTCATGATTTTCTGGTGTCATTTGAGACACTCTCATGCTGAGATTTTCCCAGAACTTACTGATAAAATCGATTGTTTTTTTTGTATTCTTTTTCGTTGGTGTTACGATGCAGTTTGCGCCTTCAAATAAATCAGCTCTTGAAAAATCAATGCCACTTTGCTCTGAGCCTGCCATCGGGTGTGAGCCAATATATTCAACATGTTTGGGCAAGTGTTTTTGAGCATACTTGTTAGGCAATGCTTTTGTACTGCCGACATCTGATACGATACATCCTTCGGGTAAATGTTCAGCCATGCTTTTGAATAACTCTTCAAACGTGCTAAGAGGGGATGCAAGGATGACCAATTGAGCATTCGCAACTGCTTTTCCAAGATTAGATTGAATTTCATGCACAATACCCATATCCAGAGCTTTAGCAGCGGTACTTTTTCTTTGGGTGAAACCGCAGATTTTCACAGAGGAAAAAGCGCCGGGAAGGGCCAAACCAAGCGAGCCGCCTAAAAGACCTAGGCCTATGATTGATACGTGTTCTAAATCTTTAAATTGCATGAGTTTGTGTTTGAGTGCTTATCTGTTTAAAGCACTCAAAGTTAACTGCTGACAGGAGGGTTGTCAATTTTTTTCTTGCTATTTAACCTGTTAATTTGTAATATATTAAGTTAATGTAAGCATCGCAATTTGACTGCGCATGCTTAATAGATCAAACATTTAATGTTAGAATTATATGTTTAAAAGAATACATTGACGAGTACAAACCAAACACCCCAGGACAATTTTTATTTTTTGAGTTGCCTGGGGATTGTTATTAAATAGGGAATATAAGTTCGGATGGATCAACGAGCCGAATTAAGTGGTTTTTCGATGGCCGTGGCAAGTGGGCCAAATGGCAGCGGCTGTTTGGAATTTGAAAAGCCACTGGCTGAGTTAGAAAGTCAAATAGCTGAGTTGCATGCTTTGCAAACCGCAAAAGGGGTGAATTACAACGCTGAAATTCGCCAATTTCGGAAAGACTTAGTTCAACTCACAGGTAAAATTTACAGCCATCTTACTGCTTGGGAAACGGTTCAAGTTTCTCGCCACCCTCGTCGTCCTCTATTGCCTGATTATCTTGATATGATGGTCCAGGATTTTCGAGAGTTGCATGGCGATCGTCACTTCGGTGATGATAAAGCGATTGTGACTGGTTTTGGCCGAATTGGTCGTCAAAAAGTGATGATTGTTGGGCATAATAAAGGGCGTCAAACTAAAGAAAAGGTCGCTTGTAATTTTGGTTGTGCTCAGCCGGAGGGATACCGTAAGGCTTTACTCAAAATGAAATTGGCCGAGAAATTTAATGTGCCAATTGTTTGTTTAATCGATACGCCAGGAGCTTATCCTGGTATTGGCGCTGAAGAACGGGGGCAAGCTCAAGCCATTGCCGTCAACCTGATGGAGATGTCACAAATACGTGTCCCCATTGTCAGTGTTGTGATTGGTGAAGGGGGATCAGGTGGGGCATTAGGTATAGGTGTAGGTGATAAATTAGCCATGCTGCAATTTGCCTGGTATTCAGTTATTTCACCTGAAGGATGTGCCGCGATTCTTTGGAAAGATGGTGCTAAAGCTTCTCAAGCCGCTGAAGCATTGAAGCTTACAAGTCAAGATCTTCAAAAATTAAATGTTATTGATCATGTTGTCGAAGAACCATTAGGCGGTGCTCATCGTAATCCTCATGAAGCTGCTCATAACCTTAAAGAATATTTGGTTAAAACGCTTCAGGATTTAAAACGATGCAACATCGATGATTTAATGGAAAATCGATATCAGCAATTACGACGATTAGGGCAATTTACTACAGCCAATCCCGTTGCTGAGCAAGAGAGTGTTGACAGGATTGTGCGTACAGGCCAGCCCGTTGAGCTTAAGTCGAAATCAAAAAAGGTTTCTTCGTCAACCATGAATTAAGCCGATTCTGTTAACGCATAACATTTAATTCAATCTCAAAAAGAGTGTATAATGCGTTTGAAGAAAATCATTTCATTGTATAGTGTATTGCTATGTCTCGTGATTATTTTTAGTGGTTGTGAATCGCGTCAAGCAGGGACCGCTGAGGTTGCATGGCAATATGATTATGATGCTGCAGTCGCAGCAGCTACAAATTCAAACAAGCCTTTGTTCATTGTTTTTTCTGCTAGCTGGTGTCCACCATGTAAACAGATGAAGAAGTATACTTTCTCTAAACAAAGCGTGAAGGAATACTTAGAAGAGCATTTTATTCCTGTTTATGTCGATACAGATAAAAACCCCCAATTAGCAAACCAATTTGGTGCAAACGCCATTCCGACTTATTTAATTCTAAAGCCTGATCAACCAAATCAAATTACTTTTGGTGGTTTTTACGATGTAGATGAGTTTCTTCGTCGTCTTGAAAGTGGGTTGGCCAGTTTGAATTCTCGCACATAAAAGTGGCAGAGCCTTAAGTAAATAAGACTCTGCCTGCTTACCCAGCTCCATAATAATATAATTATGGAACTATATTAAAACGAACTTCGGAGACAGCATTGGCGAAACTGTCGCCGTGGTTGCTGTTGATGGTAATAACTACATAGCGGGTACAAACACCTCCAAAATCCGCTTCATCCGTTCCGGTATAACTGGCCGTTCCTGTTGCCTGGGTGAAATTGAATCCACTTCCTAATTCGGTCCAATTAATACCATCCTGGGAATAATCAATCGTTACACTATTTAAGCCACGGCCAGGGACTTCATTTCCATTCCAGACATGCAAGAGACCTAAAGTGTAAAGATGACCAAGATCATATGAAATCCAATTACCACTGCCACGAGCAGGATTAGGATTTGGTGCTGGAGGATTACCAGCATCGCCATTAGACGTCCAGGCTGCTTCAAAAGCTGTGCTGTGAGCGTTACCTGAAAGTCCTGAGCCATTGACTGTATTTGCTGTTGATGCGCCCTCTGTATCCGTGCTGCTTGCGGTAACAACAACATCAGTACTGTTGCCTGCGCCAACGAAAGTGCTAAATGGTTGGCCTGTTCCACATGCTGCTTGCGTTGTTACGCAAGATGCTGGGGATGAGTAACTTGTCATATTTCCCCAGCTATCACGGCTTCGCACTTGATAACAGTATTGTGTCGAGGCTGTTAAGCCACTGTCAACATGGGTTGTAGATGTTTGCCATCCACTATCAGTTGCTCCACTGGCACCAGTGGATTCATTGAATTGATATTCAACAGGTCCATTGCCTTCACCGTCTGTTGAGACGGATGAAGTGACAGTTACTTGCGTATTATCATCAGCTGTCGCGGATAAAATAGATGGTGCACTTGGTGAGTTGCCATCTATCGAAGAGAGCCAAGCCTGACCAAATAAGGCAAAATCATTGAGTGTGACAGCGCCGTCACAGGATAGATTTGTCTCATTGCAGAAATTATTTACAATAGAACAATTGGTTAGTAACCAGCCATCAGCAAACAGGTTCAGGTCAATGGCATCCACATTATTGTCATTATTAAAATCAGCATCTGCACCTGGCATCGTGATATTAACTGCCAACGAAAGAGCCGTTTGATTTCCCGCTGTGTCACGGGCTTTGACGGCATAGCTATAACTTCCGCAACTTGCCAGTCCATTGTTGGTATAGATATTTGATGGCTGCCAGGTACTATCTGCACCACCTGAATTGCCAGTCAGTTCGTCGAAGAAATATTCAACGTTGCTTCCTTCAGGGTCGATAGAAACGGTTGATGTTACCGTTGCTTGTGAAGCAGTGGAAGCAACCACCGAAACAATGGATGGCGCTGATGGAGGCAAACCACCTTGTACAGCTCCCGTTGAGACAAAGATCGGTTGGCTATAGCCAGAAGCATTGTTTGACGTATCTTTTGCTTGAACCGCAATAGCATAAGTCGTACTTGCAGATAAGCCATTAATGGTCGTTGAGGTGGTTGTTGGTCCCACTGAACTATTCACAACGCCGTTCACGCTGATATCATAACCAGAAAGACCGATGTCATCTGTGGAAGCATTCCAATTGATATCAATCGTGGTTGGTGATTGCGCTGGTGAGGTTACATTCGTAGGAATGCTAGGGGGATTATCACCAGGAGTGCTACCGCCACCACAGCTATTTGCTTCTACAAGGAAATTAAATGGCAGAACAGAACTTGCTCCGCCACCAACACGATTTCCAATCGTTAAATTAATGGTCCATAATCCAGGTTCACTGAACGCAAAATTGAAATGATTTTCAGTATGAGGATCTTGTGTCATAATGAAAAATGGGCTAAGCGTTTGGCCAACACCTTGTGTAAACGCATTCACAAATGTATTTGGATTCGTATAAACACTACAAGTTCCGGAACCTGAAGGTGAAGTCACAGATGTAATATTTAATGAGACTTGTCCATTAATAAATTGTGATGAAAGGGATTCGTCTGCAGAAATATTAAAGAATGGAGCTCCTTCTGCAGTCGCATCACTAGCACTTTGTGGTAGACGCCAATACGTTTCGCCGACACCCACACCGGTCACTGCCAAGCCATCTCCAGCTGTTCGTGTTTTGGCAGTCGTATTAGGTACATTTATTAGGATATTTGAGAAATTACTTGCTTGGTCACCAGATCCTGGGGGATTCCAAACACCAAAACTACTACCATCGTCAGAATAAAATACGGTATTCCAGCAACAGACAATATTAAGATCACTCCAGCCCGAAATCCAATTTGCCGCAAAAGATTGAGTGGGTCCTGTTGAAATAGTAATGACCACATTGCTGTTACAAGTGACACCTGTTCCGGCATTAGGTGTTACGCTAGCTACTTTACCTGCTAGAACAGTATCGCTTGCTGCATTTTGTACTGTTACATTAGTAAACCCTGCATTCGTTAGTGCGGTTTGAGCAGCTGCTTGCGTTAAACCACAGACATCAGGGACCGTACAAGGTCCGCCCGTGCCACCACTGTTTTCCACAACGGTAATTGTACCAAACATAAATTCGGGACTGTTACTGGTATGAACATGACAATGGTAGTTGTATTGGTTTGTACCAATATCACCGTTAGAATCATCAAGTAAAGCTTGGCTGAAGGTCGTATTAAATGTCACACCAGCGGGATTTGTTACCAGAGGATCATTGGTTGATGCAAACACCACCTGGCTTGGATTGCTGATTAAAAAGTTATGATTACCCGATAGACCAGCCCATACATTGTGGCCGGCTTCATGGAATTCCCATTGAACCGTATCGCCAACATTGATAGTAACATTCGCAGGGTCAAATTGAAATCCAGGGCCGACGGCAATGTCCACGAAGCCATCTTCGGCATTGGTGGTTGCATTTGCCGTCGCGGACCAGTTACCAGTGTTACCCAGGCTATCACGATAACGCACGCGATATGAGTATTGAGTGCTTGGGTTCAAGCCTGTATCAAAGTAGTTATTGCCAGAGATCCAGCCGCTATCAGAGCCGCCAGGATTACCTGATGTTTCATCGAATTCATATTCGACAGGATTATTTCCTTCGGCATCTGTTGCAACCGTAGCACTCATTTGAATTGCTGCATCGCTGACTGCTGCTGGAGCAGAGCTAAAGGTTGCAGGGTTAGGGGTTGGCGGATTATTTGAACTTGTTGTTTGTTGACAACTTTGAAGGGAGTCACCAGTTGTATTTTGGTTGGCAGAGGTGTCCCGAGCACGCACGACGAAGCAGTATTGCACACCAGACTGTAATCCAGTGACATCGTAGAATGCCGTTGGCAGCCATCCACTGTCGAATGTTGACCCATTTAAAATTTCATCAAATTGATATTCAACGCCTGCACCATCTGGGTCGGTAACAATTGTTGAGTTAACACGCATTGAGTTTGTGCTTACATTTGAAAAACTTGAAATAGATGGTTGAGCAGGTGGCGTCGTATCTGCTGGAGGTGCGCTACCTGAAAGTTGAATCCAAGCACTCTCAGAAGGAATGCGGCTACCCGCAGCACCACGACTAATCGTTAAGTAGTAGTATCCTGGAGGTGCGATGTTAGGATTAGAAGGTAACGTTACGGATAATGTAGAACCTTGATCTGTAAAATTGCAAGGGACCGCTATCATATTATAAGTAAAACTATGTGTTGATGATCCAGGACGTCGAAGATGAACCTGAGTAATGGGGCCAGCGGTTGATGTATAACCAACGGTAATATTACTGCCATAACCAGCAGATCCAGGTGAAGAGGTAATCGTTGGGCGAGTAGCGGTCATATAGTCTGGTAAGTAAATTTGAACCTGATTTGTTTCGCCAAATCCCCCTTGGCCACCAGGATTAGAACCACCAGAAACACAAACACGACCATCTGGAAGTAAAATACCACCGGTATGATAGCCGCGATTAAGGTTACCTGAGGTTCCGTTTCTCCAGGAATTGGTAGCAGGGGTATAGATTTGGGCTTGTTGAGCAGGTCCATATACAACAACTTCTTCGTTAGGTAATAAGGTGGCTAAGAAATATGAACGATCACCAACACCTGTTGGCATGGAAGCTAGTGTCGACCAGCTTGGACTCACTGCATCTGGATTAATCACTGTTACCGTAGGATTCGAACCATCTTCGGCACCAAAAGGAAACCCACCCATTGCCATCACACGGCCGTCAAACAAACGAGCATAGGTTCCTTGCAAACGACCACCACCGCCTAAACCTGGATCAGTCGGACCAGCAGATCGGCTTGCAGAATTCGTATCTGTGTTAATGGTATAAAATTGGGAAGAGTTGGGTCCTGCTTCAAAAACTCTGAAAATATTACCATTTTGTTCTGCTAATAAAAACAGGCGTGGGTAGGCATCTGGATCTTGTGTCGCCATAAGATTTCCACCACTCAGTATGGTTCTGGTATTGGTGGCTGGATCAAATAATTCTCCAGTTAGGTTATTACCACCATCACCATTGGCGGTAATACCACCTAATGTAAATAATTGACCATTTCCCAAAATAATGGTCGATGGATACCAACGTCCGCTACCTGATGCTAAGCTGCCGAGATTCGTCATTTGTTCAGCTACGGGGTCAAATCGACTGATCGTGGCATCTGCTTGACCATCCGTCATGATGAAATCACCATTTTCTAATACTGAATGACCTGCACAGAAATAGTTTTTAGGAGCGAGTTGTACGTTAGCAATCCCTAAATTATTTGGATTAAATGTTGCCCAGGGGAATTGTGTCGCACCATCTCCTTGGTCTCTAAATGAGAACACAAAAACACGATTGGTGTGTAAGCTCGTCATGTGAATTGCTTCGACCCCGGTAGCGACAGGAGGTGTCCAAGAGTCCGCTAGCAGCGATGAGGTTGTTAGCCCCATGAAGATTAAGAGAAAACGTGTCGTCCATTTTTTTATACGTACTTCCATAGACATTTTTTACCCTTTCATTTTACTTTCGTTCTATTCAATTGTTGTTAATACCAGGTGCATCTGCGCCCAATCTTATTTTTTTAGCGATTGGTATAGGGCAGATATGTCAGCGTTTGATAATATGCGATTATAAATCATCACATCATCGATGCTTCCAGCAAAGGCGGGTAAGGTTTTAGCTTCATGTATATCAGCGTTTGATCCCCCGAAGTAAATGGTCAACTCTTTATCAATAATAGTGGATATTGGGTTGGTCTGTGTCGTAGCGAGTCGTCCATTTATATATATATCAAGTTGATGTTCAGAATCTGTTATGGCAACATGAAAACCATTTAAATATTTTTGGTCAAAAGGAGTGGTTGTTTTAGCTAATTCAAACTCTGAGTTAGATTCTTTGTTCAATTCATTATCATTGTATTTGATTTCATCATCATCTTCGTCAAATTCGGATTCATCCTCATGGCTGTTTTCTTTTGGAAAATACCCAAAGACCATTTCTAGAGAGTTGTCTGACTGGTTTCGATTTAAATATAATTGGTGAGTTATTTCAAGGCCACCAATGTCGTCTTGTGGCATTTGCTGACCAATGATCATGATGTTTTGAGGTGAAAAACTCTTTAACGTTGCCCAAAAGGAAATCGTTAGATCTGTTGAGTCAAATTCATCGGTAAATTCTTGGATTTTGAAACATTGCTGCTGTCCATTGCACTGTAATATCGAGTTATTATTTAGATCAGTGGTCAAGGTAGCTTCGTTCAGGATAGACCCATATTCTGATGATGAGGTTTCAAAATTAAATTCAATGTCTGGGTTAGAAACATGACTGGCTTCGATCTGTTTGGTTGCGGTGGTATTTTTGTTAACTGGTTGTTGAGGCGAAACAGCATGCGATTGACTAAGTTGTGTCGTTGCGATATTTTCTATCTCACCGCTGGCAAGTACACGAACAGATTGGCCCGTCAATAGTTTTTGTGAGATACTTGAGAGTTTTGAAATACATTCAATGACACCATCTTGTACATGACATTCGCTTTGGCCGCTATCGTCTACATAGACGCTGAATTTTGTTCCCAGGTCGACAATCGTTGTGTTTGGGGTTTCTACAGTGAAACCAATGGCTTGTGATGGAACATTTGCTAATAGCCGACCTTTTTCAAGATAGGTGCTGTTTGAGGACATTAAATTGAAAGTGGCAGGCGCATTAAACACAACTATGGCACCATCGTTAAACATCAACTCAAGGGATCCTGAAACGAGTTCGTAAGATTGTGCCGAGAGTTGTGTGCCAGGAATTGTTTTTAGCGATTTGTTTTGCCATTGAGCTTGTGACGATGCATGAATTGTTGCTATATGTTTATTTGATGACTGTGGTAAACTGGCCCAAATAATGATTCCCAATATTAAGCATGCAGCAACTTTTGTAACGGTATTCAAAAAAGATCCCTGAAAGAAGCCAGGTTTTGAATCCTGTGATGCATTATATTGTTCTTTTATTTTTTTGGATCGATTTTTTTGAAGAAACTCATGTAATTCGATATCTGCATCCATTTTGATTTTATTAGAAGAGTCATTGTCTTTTGGAGTGATATTATAGCACTCCAGGGTGTCATTCTGTTTTTCATTTAATGGGTTATTATCGAGCACTAAGTTTGATTTTTTATAGAGTATGCAATACATCTCACTATAGTCTCGAAAAAGGTCGATCGCTTCTGCATTACTTTGTAATTCTTTTTCCAATATAGATAAATGATCACTGGAAATGTTATTTTCCAGGAATGCAATGATCAGTTTTTCAATGTCAGGAGATGAGGTGTATTTCATGAGGACATCTCCTGACTTGAAAAATCTGATTTTATGCATTGTCGCAATGACTTCATAATGCGATAAAAGGCCTGGTGGAGAGCCTGATTTGTTCTTTTAACGATGTCAGCAATTTCTTTGATGCCCATATTGGACTGGTATCGCATGGCCATTAGTTTTTGATCGGTGGTATTTAATTTGCCAATACATTTTTTGAGTACATCCGCTTTGTCACTGATATGGCGATCTGTGTGGTTGGTAAAATGATCAGCCAGCTTATGAAATGTGACGTCGCTTAGTTTTTGTTGTTCGCGTTGTTGTTTTGATCTGAAATTGAGGATCTTGTTTTTGGCTATGCCAATTCCCCATGCGATGAAGCTTTGTGTTGTATCATATTCGTCAAATTTACGGCACATTACCATCACAGTTTCCTGGTATAGATCATCTGCATCAGAGAAATTATGAATCAGTGAGAAAATAACACTGTATAGCTCATCCTGATGTTTGAGCAATAAACTGGTGAATTGTTCATTCTGTCCAGTATGGGTGTTATTATTGTCACGATTCATATTGGTTTGCCTAATTTGTGAGGTTACTTTGTTTCTTCATATATACCTTTTGATGGTTTGGCGAAAACTCAGTGTAAAAATCTATTTTTTTAATAAAAAAAGAGATGAGGCGACTTTAAGTCTTTTATATAAATCGACTTAAAACATTCTTGTCTTGATGATAAATTGTATGGCGCTTCGTTGGAAACACAATTTTATGGCACTATTGGTCGTCTAGGTGAGTAAGTTGACAAAATGCCGGAATTGATCGCCACGATCTTGGAAATTCTTGAACATATCGTAGCTGGCACAGGCTGGAGATAATAAAACAACGCTATTATCGGTCGCATGTTGTTGGGCTAATTCAATGGCCTGTTCCAAAGTGTCAGAGGTTTGAATTGCGACAGAGCTTGTAATCATACTTGCCTGCAACTGTTTGAGTAAGGACTCTTTGACTTGTCCGATAAGTATGACGGTTTCAACTTGGTTTTTGGGCTGAGCTATGGATTCAATGAGTGGGGAGAAATCGATTTGCTTATCGTAGCCACCCAGAATGAGCACTTTCTTTTTGTCGAAAGATTCTATGGCTGCAATTGTGCTTTGAGGGGTGGTTGAGATTGAATCGTTGTAATACGTCACGCCATCAAGATGTCTGATGAGTTCTAGCCGGTGGGGCAAGCCATGAAAGTTTTCCAGAGCTTTGATCGATTTCGATCTACTTAGCTTGAGAATATTGGCTACTTGCAATGCCGCGGCGGCATTAGATTTGTTGTGGTTACCTGGAATCGCAAGTTGGATATCTTTGGTATCCTTGATTGAATACCAATGTGTTTGGGCATTCGTTAATATAGGCCAGTCGTTGAATTCTGGATCATCGTGATTGAAAATCGCATGATCGTTGACATGTTGGTAGCGTAAAATATTTTTCTTGGCATCAACGTAAGCATCCATATCGCCATGCCAATCAATATGATTTTCAGTAATATTTGTGAGTATGGCAATTTGAGGGCTATGTTGACTAAGTCCCAGATCATAAAGTTGAAAGCTACTCAGCTCCAAAACGGCCCAGTCTTTTTCAGAAATTTTGTCGATCTGTTGAAGTAAGTTTGTCTGTCCAATATTGCCGCCTGTCCAAATCGTTTTGTCGGTAGTCGCTCTAAGAATCTCCGAGATCATGGCAGTTGTAGTGCTTTTGCCATTGCTGCCAGTCACACCAATAATTGGGGCAGGGCAATAGTCAAAAAAGAGGTTCATCTCAGTGGTCTGTGGAATATGATTTTTTTCAGCGAGTTTAAGCCAGGGGGAGTGTTTGGGGACCGCAGGATTGACTACGATGAGATCAGAATGAATAAAATCTTCTTTTGTGTGCTCACCTAGATGGTATTCGATTTCGAGATCTTCAAGGTGCTTAATACTGGATGTGAGTGTTTGTGAGTCGCTGGTGTCTGTGATGGTTACTTTGGCACCATGTTCAGCAAGAAATCGACTGACACCAACGCCGCCACCAAAATGACCCAGGCCCATGACAAGTACTTTTTTATTGGCTAAGCTCGATGGTTTCATGAGTGATCAAGCCCATCACTGCATTAATTAATTAAACGTTTGCGGATGATAATTGTGCTTTCATATCAACACATGCTTGTTCGATGCATTTCACCCAATCATCGCCATATTGACCTTGGTATTGTGGATTATCGTATGCATAGATAATTGATCGTGACGCATTTATTAAAGCACCGCTGCCGTCATCTTTGCAAAATTCCAGACAGTCCGAAGCCAAAGCTCCTTGAGCACCAAAACCTGGTACTAAAAATAGCATGTGAGGATATTGCTGGCGAAGTGTTTGGGCCTGCTCGGCTGTAGCCCCGCCGATGACCATGCCGATATTGCTGTAGCCACAGCTACCTAAATATTTAGGTTCACAAGCAAGTGTTGCGACTTGCTCTGCAAGAAATTCGTAATATTGTTGTCCGTCTTCATTGGCAAATTCTGCTAAAATATTTGCTGAAGGATTGCTCGCTTTAACCCAAACAAAAAGTCCTTTGCCTTGTTCAGTGGCCGTTTCTGCGAAAGGTATGATACCATCTGTACCAGCAAAACCGTTGATGGTAATGGCGTCTGGTGCATCAATGCCATCCATGTCTAAAAAGTCAGGATTTTTGATATGAGCATTTGCATATGCCTGTGCAGTGGATCCAATATCGCCTCGCTTGACATCGCCGATGACTTCAAGGCCCAATGCGGTTGCTTCTTGCACGACTGAGTAATAAGCTTCAACACCTTCCCAGTAATATTTTTCAAAGAAGGCGCTGTTAATTTTTACCGCCGGTACAAGCGGGGCAACGGTTTTTAAAACTTTTGTGCAGAATTCCATAATAGCGTCGATTGCAACTTCCACATCTGTTTCATCATTCAAATCTTTGCGTTCAATGATTTGTTTGGGAAGATTGGAGTAAATGGGATCAAGTCCGACGATGGCCGGAGTCCCTTTTGATTTAATAGCTTCGGTTAAGCGGTCTGCAAAGTGGTCTGCCACGTTCATGTCCTTTCAAGCTAATCAAGCTGCAATAAAATGCCATTAATAGTTAAATTACCGTTTGTTAGAACAAATATACCTTTAATTGATCAAACTGCAAGGGAGAAATAAATTTATTACGTACTGGAAGGATCTTTGGATTCCATTTGCGCTAACTTTAACCCAAATCTGTCAAGTTTTTTTCCAGTGTCATCGTATTTGGATTTGGCATTATTCAGGTGTGTACCCAGCTTGCCAAAATCATCCTGTAATAAGGACAAATCATTGTGTAACTGGTTCAATCTTTGAAGGATTGATTGAGCGTTTTTCTCGATTTTTAACCCTTGAAGTCCCATGGCAATGACCATGAGATATGCGTATAACATGTTCGGTGATACGGGAAACACTTTCATGCTTCGTGCGAAACTTCCCAGGTCCATGCCATCGTCCCCAACATGCATTAGTTCATAAAAGACATTTTCTGCAGGGACAAACATGAGTGCGAAATCAAGTGTTCCTTCGTCTGGTAAGATATATTTATCGCTAATGTCTTTAATATGTTTTTTGACATCTTTTAGAAACGCTTTTCTCGCTTGAAGATAGGTCTCTTCAGATTCAGTTTCTAACATGCGCTGAAAGTTTGGGAGTGGAAATTTGGCATCAATGCAGACTTTGCCTTGAACTAACTCGACGATGGCGTCCACTAAGGTGCCGTTTTTAAATTTGTAAGGCGTTTTGTAGTGATTAGGTAATATGTCTTCTAATAAATTTTCTAAGGTCCATTCACCCAGGTTTCCTCGAAGTTTGGGACTTTGGAGGATGTCTTGTAATTTCTTGACTTCGCCACCTACTTGCACGATTTGATTAGTTGCCTGGTTAAGTTGGCCTAGTTGTGTTTTTAGATCGCCTACGGTTTTACTGACAACATCTAATCGTTCAGAAGTCGATTTTTGTGTTTGCTGAGATAAATTTTGATTTTGTGTCAAAAGTGAACTGGTATTCGTAGTGAGATTTTGCATCGCTTTGGTAATTTGTTCATTCAATTGTCCAATGCGTGAATCCTGTTGGCTTAATGAGCTTGATAATTGTTGCTGGAGTAATTGAAGGCCCGGATCGGTCTCTTTTTTCTTACCCTGGTTTTTGAGGATGACAATAAGGATCGCTAATACTGCGATCAGAAGAACAGTTGTTATGATTAATAATATGGGTAATATGTCAGGCATGTCCTCTATTATATGGAAATGTTATAATAGAGGAAGCGTTAAATTCTAATCAAACCAATAGCTTAGATCGGCTAATCGATGATGTCAGCTGTGTCCGTTTTTGTTTTTTTTGCGAATGAATTTTTGAGCCATGAGCTTGTTTTTTGCCAGGGGCCTGAAACATGCTTGCAAAGTGAAAGGACCTTTACTTGGCGACTTAATTTACGAATTTGTTGGTCATCAGGTGCTATTTCTTTGATGCGATTGACATAACTTTTAGCTAATTGAAAGTGCCCCTTTTGGCAATGAGCATACGCCAAATTGTGAAGAGCGGAAACGTGGTCTGGTTCTAACTCCAATACTTTTGTAGAAAGTTCAATACCTTCGTCCAAATGTCCTGTGAGATAATAGCATAAACTTAAATTTTGATAGCCCGAGGGGTCGTCAGGAATCATTTCGATCGCTTGCTCAAAGCAGATCATTGCTTTCGTGGTCTCTCCCACATCTTGTAATAAACAACCTAAATCAAGAAGAACCTGAGGTTGATCCTGTGAATACTTTAGTTCTTCGAGAAGATGTTCGCGTGCATTGACGGTTTGACCAACTTTCAAATAGCATTCGCCTAAACGATAATGAGATCCGCTTTGTCTAGGGTTTAACGATAATGCTCTGTGATAATTTTTTATTGCTTGGGATGTTTTTCCATCATGTTGATTCAATTCACCCAGGTAGTGATGTGCTTGTGCTTGGCGTTCATCCATTTCCAGAATTCGATTAAATTTTTCCTTAGCAGATTCGAGCTGGTTCATTTCCAGTAGTAAGATTCCGGTGTCGAGTAACGTGTCAATGTCGCCGGGGGTTTTACGTAATTCTTCCAGAAAATTTTCCTTGGCTTTTTCCATATTGCCTTTGGCCCAATAAGCTTGGGCGATGCGATAATGAATTTGCGGATGATTTGGAGCCAGGATTTTGGTTTGTTGCCAGCACCAAATGGCTCGATCATACTCATGTCGAGAAAAGAGCGAATTTCCAATATTATAATAGCAAAATGGGCAATGCTCTTTGATTTGTCGTGCCACGTAGAACATTTCTTCAGCTTTGTCGTGTAATCCCATTTCAGAGTAGGTAATGATGCGATTGCAAAAGGACGGTTCGTATTCTGGATCAATATCTTCGATTGTTTCAAAGGTTTCTACGGCTTTATCATATTGTCCAATGCGTGTATAGTCGACAGCCAGGCAATTGAGTACTTCTGTATCATTTGGATTTAGGTCGTGAGCCTGTTCATAGGCTTCAATAGCTTCTTGGAATTTACCCAAAGAATCCAATGTGAGGCCTTTATTGAAAAACCAATTGGAGTTGCTGGGGTTGATATTGATAGCTTCCTGGAGTTCTCGCAGGGCATCGGCCCAGTGGCCATGGTCAAATAATTCGTGGGCTTGTTCGATGTGATGCTCTGCGTCATTCCATTCATTTGGATTCAAAAAATCAGTACTCATTGTAAATCCTATATTTATGTTTAATTTGAGGGTTTTTGCTTCTATCGTCAGTCTAACTGGGGGCCTGAATGGGGTTTTTCAGATTCTACGGATATTTTCGATTGTGTGATTTGTGAGGTCGCGGCCTTTTTAACTATCAGAGCCAAAAGGGATTATGGGGTTAACAAAACACTCCTTTTTTAATTCTATTTATTTGTCTTAGGTAAATTGGTTATGGTCCAATAATTATGGTTAGATAAAGGAAAAGAAATTGACGCTGAATTCCCAGCGATTTACAATCAGACCATATCGCTAGGGGTGCCATGAATTTGGCTGAGATAGTCCCTTGGAACCTGATCAGTGACTCCATTTGGATTCAGCTGCGTAGGAAAGTGATTCAAAATTTAGCTTTTGAACCGCTTGATCAGAGCGGTTTTTTTGTGCCTGATGATATAGGAGAAATGAATGTCAAAAAGAATTTATTTTGATAATGCAGCCACCAGTTTTCCAAAGCCGAAGTGTGTTCATGATGCTATGACCGATTATGCAACGCGTGTAGGGGCTTCTTCAGGGCGGGGTGCATATCAAGAAGCGATGGAATCAGGCGAATTGATCAGTGAGACGCGGCGATTGGTTGCGGATTTAATTGGTGGTAAAAATCCAGATCACGTGGTTATGACATTCAATTGTACAGATGCATTGTCGATTGCCATTAAGGGGTTGATTAAAGATCGTTCTGATCATGTCATTACCACGCGAATGGACCATAACTCAGTTCTAAGACCATTAGCTGAACTTGAGCAAACATTGGGGATTGATGTCACATATGTTGATGCCTGCCCAGAAGGCTTGATTGATCCTGATGATATTCGACAAGCAATTCGTACTAATACTAAACTTGTTGCGGTTGTTCATGCCAGTAATGTTTCAGGGAGTTTGCAAGATATTGATGCCGTTGGCCAGATTACGCATGAACATGGCATTCCGTTTTTGGTGGATGCTGCGCAAACGATTGGGCACATGCCAATCAATATAGAAAAATCTCATATTGATCTACTTGCATTTCCTGGGCATAAAGGATTAATGGGCCCTTTAGGAACAGGTATACTTTATATTCGGCCCGGATTGGAATTTAAAGTGTCGCCACTACGAGTTGGTGGTACTGGGAGTAAAAGTGAATTAGCGGTCCAACCTGATTTTATGCCAGATCGATTTGAGTCAGGATCACATAATGCGATTGGGATTGCCGGGCTAAATGCATCAATTAAATATCTTTTGGACAAGGGGATCGAATCTATTCATGAGCATGAAACAGATTTATGTCGTGAATTTTTAAATCTATCCAGCGGCATAGATGGATTGACTGTCTATGGCCCAAAAGATGTTAGAAATCGTATGGGTGTTTTTAGCGTGACTCTGGATGGATATTCTCCAAATGAATTATCCAATTTATTGGAAGAAAAATTTGGATTGCTCACGCGATCAGGGCTCCATTGTGCACCTTATGCTCATCAAGTTATCGGAACATATGATCGTTCTGGAACAACACGGTTTAGTACCAGTTTTAATCATTCAATTGAGGATATCTCATTTGCTGTTAGCTCTTTAAATGAAATAGCCAAAATGTGCGTAAATCAGGCATAAATTACCATGTGTACGTATTAGTTTTTGCGTATACAATTAGTAACTCAATGATTATGACAGTCTTGCCGAAAATTCAGCTATATCATTATATTTTATTGTAACAATTCCTTTATCTGATCCCAACTTACGTCCATTATATACCGATAAATTCTATAGGACTTCATCAAGTTTTGTTGGGATTGACGTTTCGTTTAAGATGCTGTAAAATAGAAGATTGCAGTTGTCTTGCATAATTTAGTCCTGATTTTTTATCAATAAAACCCTATGTCTGAAGAGATCTTAAATAGAGACCATAAACCGAGAACCTGGCTGCGTCCAGTGAAGATGATTTTTGCGCATGTCGTTTTGTTTGCGATTGCTTTATTTTTATCCTTTTTACTAAATAGCAATATGCAGATTAGTGGATGGTTTCCATCGGTTTTTTTCGCATGGCTGATTGTTGTCTTAATTGTCAAGCTTGTCGTTTTTGCCTGCTTACATCAGTTCCATGGCCTTTGGCGATATGCAAGCGTATCTGATATTTTTAGTATCATGGTTGGCTCGCATATTAGTACGCTAATTTTAGTGCTAGGCTGGTACACGTGTTACAATATTCCTGTGATTCAAGATAAAATGGGGCCCTTAATTCGGGTTCCACAAGCAGTGATGTTGCTTGATTGGTTGGCAACGATTATGGTGATTTGTGGTGTGCGATTAGCAATACGATTGTATTACGAAGAAACACGCACCGATTCAATTGGCCGTTTGAAGCGTATGTTAATCATGGGGGCAGGAAATGCAGGCGAAAGTTTATTACGCGAATTTTATCGTATGGCCGATTCGGGATATGAAGTGGTTGGCTTTATCGATGATGACCCAGTGAAAAAAGGTGCTCGAATCCATGGCGTTCCTGTGTTGGGCAATTCCGCTGAAATCAAAGATATTGCAATCAATCATAATATTGATGAATTGGTCATTGCGATGCCGTCGGCTTCTCATAAGGATCATCGACGAGTGATTGAGCATTGTCAGGGTGCCAATTTACATTTTAGTATTATTCCGGATCTCGTAGACATAGCCTCTGGTAAAGTGAATGTTTCCCAAATGCGTGAAGTCGACATTAACGATTTGCTGGGCAGAGATCCAGTAACGTTGGATATGGAAACAATCAGTGAATTTATCAAGGATAAAGTTGTCTTAATTTCCGGTGCAGGTGGATCGATTGGCTCTGAGATGTGCCGTCAAGTCGGCCACTTTTTGCCCAAAACGTTATTACTCGTCGAACAGGCAGAAAATCCATTGTTTTTTATCGAACGGGAATTATCACGTGATTTTCCAGAGATGGATATCAGGCCAATTATTTGCGATATTACCGAAGCTGACCGAGTGGATCAAATATTTAATACCCATCAGCCTGAAGTCGTGATTCATGCCGCAGCTCATAAACACGTGCCATTAATGGAAGAAAATCCAGGAGAGGCGATTAAAAATAATGTGATTGGTACGCGAACCATTGCTCGTGCATCTGACAAATATGAGGCAAGTCACTTTGTGATGATTTCTACCGATAAAGCTGTCAATCCAACAAGTATTATGGGCTCCAGCAAACGAATCGCTGAGATGGAAATTCAAAGCCTCAATGAAAATAGCAAAACGGATTTTGTCACCGTTCGATTTGGAAATGTATTGGGAAGTAATGGTAGCGTCATACCGATATTTCGCCAGCAAATAGCCAAGGGAGGGCCTGTCACTGTTACCCATCCAGATATGATTCGTTATTTTATGACGATTCCTGAAGCGGCCCAGTTGGTATTACAAGCTGCAACGATGGGTAAGGGGGGCGAAGTTTTTGTTCTAGATATGGGTGAGCCTGTGAAAATTGTCGACCTGGCTCGTGATTTAATTACTTTAAGTGGATTTACGCCTGGAGAGGACATTGAAATACAGTTTTCTGGTATGCGACCAGGTGAAAAATTATTTGAAGAGCTGTCGATCACGGGTGAAGATATGCAAACGACTCGTCATCCTAAAATAAGTATTTGGAAGAATATCCCTACAGATAATACCGTTTTGTCGTCAGCTATTGATGAGTTGAGTGACATTTCCAATCAAAAAGATAATCTAGATGAGATTGTTTCAGTAATTAAACGTGTTATTCCAGAATATGTCGGTGATGTCGACAGTATGGCATTACATCAAGCTCATCAATCAAAGTCGACCAATGGGCAGGCAGATGGCTCGACTGATTCCATCCAGGAAGAAAAAGCTATTTAAAGCATATCTAAACGTTATTTCTTAATATCAATTGTCTCTGGCTAGTTGAAATCATTGATTAAATCTGTTAATGTGTCTGCCATGAGCAAGATAAAATTAATTGTTTTTGATCTCGGTGAGACGTTACTGAATTATGGTTCGGTTAATGTCGGTGAGTTATTTACTCAGGGAGCCGAGTTGACCTATCAATATCTTAAAGAGCATTATTCTAATCAAGTAAAATTGCCCAGCCTTTCATCATATCGACGCGATCATATCCTATCGATTCGTTGGAATGTACTTAAATCAAATATCACTCTCAAAGAATTTGATTGTATGCAGTTGCTAAAAAGGAAATTGGTCAAGTCAGGATTGCAACCCTCGGCCACTTTATTACACGAATTGTGTTGGTTGTGGTATGAACCATTAAGTCGTTGTGCTCAAATTGAACCAGATTTATCTGATACCTTCAAACAGCTGCAAGAGATGTCTTTCAAGTTAGCCATTCTTTCCAATACCTTTTTACCGGCATCTGTTTTGGATCGTCATTTAGACCAGTTTGGAATATTGTCATTTTTTGATCATCGATTTTATACTTCCGAAACGGTATATCGCAAGCCTGATCGGCGTGTATTTCAGAAGGTGTTAGAAGAATGTGGGGTTCAGCCAGGACAGGCAGTCATGGTTGGAGATCGTAAGGGGGCCGATGTGAAAGGCGCATTACGCGTTGGCATGACACCGGTCTATAAGCGAGGTCTTGTTAATCAAGGCAAAGACGTCGATAATTCAATAGCGAGTATTGATCATATACGTGAACTTCCAGAACTATTAAGGAACGTGGTTTGATATTTCACAAAAGTATTCTAGCGGTAAAGGATATTCTGTGAGTGTTCGGTTTATATTAGGTCGAAGTGGTAGCGGTAAAACAACCCATTGCATTAATGCAATACAGAATGCATTGAGTGACTCACCCGTAGGGCCTGAACTTCTCTTTTTAGTTCCGGATCAGGCAACGTTTCAAATGGAACAGGCCGTGCTTTCGTCAGAAAAATTGACAGGATATCATCGCTGCTCAATTGTTAGTTTTAATCGACTTTCTCAGTTGCTCATGTTTCAAGCAGACTCTTTGTCATTGCCTGTTCTGAGTCCAACTGCCAAACAGATGTTGTTATGGCGAATTTATGAACAAAACAAAGAGCATCTGTCACTTTTTTCACAAGGGGCCGTTTCGAGTGGTTTTATTGAAACGATGCACGCCATGTTGCGAGAATGTCGTTTTTATCAAAAAACTCCTGAACAGCTCATTGATCAAGCGAAAGATTTAAAAACATCTGATGATATAAGGTTGAAGCCATTAGCCGAAAAATTATCAGATTTGTCTATATTATTCAAAGCTTATGAAAATGCTATTAAAGATCGATTCATAGATCCAGATGAATATCTGGACAAAACGATTCTGAGGGCAGATCTTTTTAAGCGTTTTTCTGGTGCTCAATTATGGATTGATGGTTTTGCCAGTTTTACACCTCAACAGTTAGCTTTGTTAACTTGTTTAATAAAGACCGTCGACCATGTCGATATGAGTTTTTGCCTCGATCCTTTTAGTGAAACATTTAGCTTTTTGCAAAAGCATCATGAGTTTAATGGCGCGTGTAAAGATGACTTTTTTTATCCGACGCTTCTAACGTTTCAAAAGCTAACTCAGCATTTTAGAGATCATGATATTGATATACTTGCTCCGCTATGTTTAGGTGAAGCTTTACCTTTGCCTCGTTATCGGCATTCTCAGGTGTTGTCTGACTTAGAACAAGGGTTATTTAAAAATGCTTCAACATCTTTGAGGGATAAAAAATTTCAAGCTCTTAAAACTTTTGAAGAAGTACCAGAGTCTGGAGTTGTGGTTGTCTCAGCCACAGATCGACGCGAAGAAATAAACTTGGTTGCTCAGCAGATAATACGACTCTGTCGCGATTGTGACTATCGTTATAGAGAAATTGCCATCATTCTCAGGGATTTTGATGATTATCAAACCATTTTAGAATCGGTTTTAACGGATTATGGCATTCAATTTTTTATCGATCAACGGCGGGCACTCCATCATCATCCATTAATTGAGTGTATTCAAAATATTTTTCATATATTAATTTCAAATTTTTCTAGTGATCATGTGTTAAATTATTTAAAAACAGATTTGGCAGGGATTGACCGGGAATTAGTCGATCCGTTAGAAAATGTGGTGTTGTCATTAGGGGTTGAGAAAGCCGGTTGGTTTCGAGATTGGCAATTGGAGGATGCGAATGGTCGTGATTCGAAAACGAATCGATCTTTTGGCTTCACTAATGAAACCATTAACCAATGTCGTAAAAAAATAATTGCTCCTTTTTATGAGTTTAAACAACAGCTTTATGATCAGGAGTCTGGCGATTATCAAGCTACGGTACTTCAATATTCCCAGGCTTTGTATCAATTTTTAAACGATCTTAATGTTTGCAAAAAACTCAAGAGTTGGTCTCAAGAGGCTCAAGAACAAGGCCTTTTAGATCAACGAGATCTTCATAATCAAGTGTACACCGATGTGATGAATTTATTAGACGAGATGGTCGTAGTAATGGGGGATGACAAGCTCAGTCTGCAGGAATATCTAGATCTTCTGTTGACTGGTTTATCTCAGCTCTCTAAAGGGGTTGTGCCTCCGGCATTGGACCAGGTATTAATTGGATCTATCGAACGTTCACGACATCCACACATCCGTGCAGCGTTTGTTTTAGGTGTCAATGAAGGCCGATTTCCTCGATTGCAAACAGAACCAGGATTTTTAACTGAAGACCAGCGGGGAGTTCTATCACAGCGTGGTTTTGAACTTTCCCCAGGGCAAACACAGCAATTACTGGATGAGCGATATCTAGGTTATATCGCTTTGACACGTGGGCAGGATTTTTTATGGGTCAGTTATAGCCGTGTGGATGATTCAGGAAAAACTTTGAATCCTTCTCTATTGATAGAGCAAATTTACAATGCAGTTACTGATTGTCCTTACCTATATTGTGAGCAGGTTAACGAAAATGATCTTTCAAACATGACAGAGGTTTGGCAATTGGGCCAGTTTTTGGCGGGATATTTTTCTAGTGATTCCATTACACTAGATGATAAAAGTGACATGGGTGCTTTGAGTCAATATGCATTATCAGTCAAGGATTGGCAAAGCAGTTTGGAAATGTCGCTGAAAGGGTTATGTGCCAGGAAAACAGCACATCTAGATTCGTCAATTTTACCACAGTTGTTTCCGGAAACGAGTGTGTCCAGTACGATATCCAGGTTAGAATGTTTTGCCGCCTGCCAATTTCAACACTATGCAAAATATATTTTGAATCTTTCTAGTCGGGAGCAATTAAAGTATGAAGCAAAAGATATTGGTAATTTCTATCATCAAGGATTGCATGAGTTATTTCAACGATTACAGGAAAAGAAGATAAAATGGGCAGATTTAGCCAGTGATGAACTGCGTTTGTGGGTGGATGAGGTCCTTAAAAAAATCACTTCGGAAGATTCAGACTTTTATCCTCTTATACAACAATCGCATCGTAATCATTATATTTTTTCTAAAGCATCAAAGCAACTGCATCGAATGTCTCAGCAGATTTGGAGATTTTTTTGCGATAGTTGTTTTGACCAAGTATTTTCAGAAGTTGCATTTGGATTAAATCATCCGATTCCAGGTTTAGTTCTGAATTTGCCTGATGGTCGTCAATGGCAGTTACATGGAAAAATTGATCGTGTCGATTGTGATTTTCATGATACCGGTTATGCCGCGGTGAGTGTTGTTGATTATAAGTCGTCCCAGCATCCCTTGGATCTTTCTTTGTTTTATCAGGGATTATCTCTTCAGTTGATGAGCTATTTGCAGGTGATGTTAAATTATTATCAGCAATCGGTGCATCAGGATTCTCAGCCAGCTGCTGGGCTTTATATGCCGATTCGTCATGTTCCAAAATTAAATAATCAGTATCGTTCAGGTGATTATCATTTTGACGATCAGGTCGATGTTGATATGATCAAAGCCCAGGGTGTGATTAATGGTCAATGGGCATCTCGACTAGATAAAACAGTGAAAGCCAAATCTCGATCTGCCTATTTACCATTTTATATGAATAAAGATGAAAGTCCGTATGGCAAGAGCAGTCGGGGTGCTTTGACTCCTGAGCAGTTAACACGGTTTTTGAATCATAATTTATTGAATTTACAGAGATTGATGCAAAATTTATTTGATGGTGAGATTTCTGTGAATCCTTATCAATATAAAACAAAAACAGCTTGTGACTATTGTGACTATCGTTCTCTCTGTCGATTTGACGAGCGACTCGACTCTTTTCGATTTATTCCAGTGATTGACAAAGAGCAGTTGCTTGAAAAATTGACTCACGCAGAGGAGGGGATGGATGGCTAAAGTGCAATGGACGGATGAGCAAAAAGATGCTATTCATGAAATAGATCAAGATATATTACTGACCGCAGGAGCTGGTTCAGGTAAAACAGCCGTCTTGGCACATCGGTGTGGCTATTTACTTACAGATGCACCTGTAACCTGTCATGTGGATGAATTACTCGTTGTGACGTTTACGGATGCCGCGGCAACTGAAATGCGTCACCGAATTGGCCAGGTATTACGGTCGCGATTAGAAGCGGATCCTGGAAATTTAAAATTACAACGACAGCATTTATTGTTGGATAAAGCGGCTATTTCAACCTTGCACAGTTTCTGCAGCGCATTGATACGAGAGTATTTTTACCTATTGGATATTGATCCATCATTTGAAATGCTTGATGGACAACAGGCCCATGTGTTGAAAATGCAAGCGATTCATGATGTTTGTGAAGCACTTTATGAAAAACTTGGGACGTCTGATGAGTCTCTGGAATTGAGACGTTTTATTACATCATATGGCAAAGGGGCTGATGATTTTCTTGCAGACCTGATTATTGATTTTGATCATTTTTTAGCTGCTCTGGATGATCCAGATAAATGGCTTGAGCAATGTGAGACACAATTTAATTTTCTTGAATCACATCGGATTCACGAAATGTTTGTTTGGAAGCGATATGTTGGACAATTTAAGGACCAGATTACAGCGGTTATTGCTTGTTTGAATAGTTCTGTAGAAATGATGACTTTTTTTTCTGCAGCTCAAATGTATTATGACGTTATTGTTGAATCGGTTGTGCCGACTTTATTGCAGATTGAAAAACATTTAGAAGAAGGGCAAGTCAAACCAGCTCAAGATTTGGTGGAGTCATGGGCCTTTCCAACATTGCCGCGACGAACCAAGGATATTTCAGCTGAAGAGGTAGAGCCTGTTCAGAACATGATTAAGTCGGCCAGGGAACAATATAATAAAATTCGGGATATTTATTGTCTACATGAAGAAGTATTTCGCGAGCAATGTCAATTTATCTTGCCGTATCACCGGCAATTATTTTCGATTTATCAATGTTGTCTTGACAAATATAAATTGATGAAACAAAAACGTAAGGCGCTAGATTTTAATGATCTCGAACGCTATTGTTTACAATTGTTGTCGATAGACTCTGATTCGGCAGATAATGTTTCCAGGGTATTGCATGAGCGTTATAAGTATATACTGGTTGATGAATATCAGGATATTTCACCCATTCAGGAAGCGATTATTTCTAAAATCAGCCATGCGAATGATTCTATGGATTCGTCAAAATCTTCGTCATTATTTATGGTCGGGGATGTAAAGCAAAGTATATATGGGTTTCGCCAGGCGGATCCTTCCATTTTCATGGATAAATATGACTCTTTTCGTGATGAAAACAATTGCGATTGTCGCAGTATTCATTTATCGAAAAATTTTCGTTCTAATCCTGCTGTTATTGATGGAATTAATGCTATCTTTTCGAAGTGTATGACGCCATCATTTTCTGGGCTGGATTATGCCCGAGATGCCCAATTGGTGTATGGTGGCCAGGAAATGGTATTGCCAGATTCTCCTGCTATTGAACTGCATTATCTAGATACAAAACTATCTTCCATGGATTTGTTTTCTGACACACAAGAAATTGAAAATGGTGTTGCCAGTATAGATGTCCAGCGTCGTGAAGCCATGGTCGTGGCAAATCGAATTCGTGCAATGATAGATGAACATTTTATGATTTCTGATCCTGAGTCGGGTCAACAGCGCGCATTGGAATATCGTGATATTGCTATTTTGCTTCGCAGCATGAAAGGGCAGGCAGAAATTTGGAACGAAATTTTTACCAAAATGAAGATACCAATATATGCTGAAATATCTGGCGGATTTTTGGATGCCGTTGAAATTCAGGATATCATCTCTTTGTTAAAATGTATTGATAACCCTCAGCAGGATATCGCACTTGTTTCTTGTTTACGAGGTCCTGTGGTCGATTTAGATGATACGCAATTGGCTCTAATTCGATGTCAGAGTCCTGATATGTCAATCTATGAGGCTGTTTTAAATTATGCTACGCAGGGTGATGACTCCGAATTGAAAAATAAGTTGATCTGTTTTCTAAATCAATTATCAGGGTGGCGTTATCAATTACGGCATGAATCCTTATCGATATTGATTTGGAGTATTTATCGCCAAACGAATTTGTTAGCCTATGTTAAAGGGTGTGAATTAGGTTCTCAGCGTTACCAGAATTTATTACATTTTCACCGATTGTCGACTCAGTATGATCATTTTTCCAGGCAAGGTTTATCACGATTTTTAACCTATTTAGAACATATGAATGATATTGACTTGGATTTAAAGCCTCCATCGGCTTTGACACAATCAGACAATGTTGTACGCATGATGAGCATTCATATGAGTAAGGGGTTGGAGTTTCCAGTTGTTATATTGGGGAATTTATCAAAAAAGTTTAATACGACAGATTTACATGAGCCTATTTTATTTGATCGACAAAGCCAGGGGGTGTTAGGGATGAAAATTGTTCATCCTGTTACGCTTGAAAAATGGCCCGGTGCCATTCATCACATTCTTGCAATGGATAAAAAGCGAGATTTGTTAGCAGAAGAATTAAGATTGTTATATGTAGCGATGACGCGTAGCCGTGAGCATTTAATTTTGTCCGCTAGTCTAGATGTGAATAAGTATTGCCAAAAAATATCACCCTGGCAGTTCAATGATAATCAACCTTTAGCTGATTTTGTTTTACAACATGTCCAAAGTCCAATTGATTGGATAGGATCTGCGTTGGCCTCACATCCTGATTTTACTTCATTTGTCAATTCGGCTGACAAAACTGAGGGCCGTTTATTTCGGGTGAATGTTTATGATGAAGAATCACTTACCAAACATCTTAATGAGATGAATGATGAAAATGATGATGAAACCATTGACGTTGAAAAATGGTTAAGACCTGATAATTCAGTCACGCTAACCAACCAGCAGAAAAAAACCATTAATCAAATACAATGGCAATACCCACATAATTTATTGAGCCAACTGTCTGCACGTAGTTCCGTGACAGAATTAAAACGTCAATCAGTAGCGTTGGAGATTGAAGAGCCATTTCCGATGCATTCGTTGGTGGAAAATCGGTTTCAAGCTGAAGAAAAGCCTGCATTCATGAAAGATAACTCAAAGCCAAAAGCGTCCGATGTAGGCTCGTGGGTGCATGCCTTTTTGCAAAACATCGATTTGACCGAATTATTAAACGATGTATCTCTTGAAAAACAATTAAGTCACATGGTCCAATGTGGACTTTTTAATGAAAATCAAGCAACACATATTGATTTGAAGAAAATTGAAACATTGTTTTCCAGTTCATTAGGACAGGAAATACTTCATCACCAAGCGACCTTGAATCGTGAATGGCAGTTCACTTTGGCAATTCCAGCTCATAAAGTCTATTCAAAACAAGTAAAAGAGACGGTTCAAGAAAAAGTGCTCGTTAGAGGTGTCATTGATTGTTTATATGAAACGCAAGAAGGAATGGTAATTGTAGATTACAAGACAGACAATATCAAAAAAGATCAATGTTCAAACAGGGCAAAAGAATATGAAACACAACTTAATTTTTATGCCCAGGCAGTAGAATTAATTTTAGGTAAAACAACAATATCAAAAAAGATTTATTTTCTAGTGCCTGGCGTGACATGTGAAATTGATTTATCTGGCTGAGTTTATTTTGTGATACTGGAAAAATCTGCACCGGTGGGGTTTTGGAAAACACGTAATTCAAATTCAGGGATCACTGCTAGTAGGTGATCAAAGATATCCGCTTGTATCGCTTCGTAATTGGCCCAAACCTGGTCGTTGCTGAATACATATATTTCTATCGGTAAACCGTTAGGGTTTGGAGGGAGTTGTCTGACAAGAAACGTCATATCTTTATGAATGTTTGGGTGATTTTTTAAATAGCCAACGATATAGGCTCTAAACGTCCCAATGTTCGTTAAGCGTCTTCCATTGACCAGTTGCGAGTTATCGATTTGATGTTCTTGATTATATTTTTGAATGTCATTGAGGCGGCTTTCAAGATACTCAGAAATAGAATGAAATTTTTTGAATCGTTCGATACTCTCTGGGCTGCAGAATTTAATGGAATTCATGTCAATATTGATCGCGCGTTTGATTCGACGGCCGCCTGATTCTGACATGCCACGCCAGTTTCTAAATGAATCTGTTACCAGAGAATAGGTCGGAATTGTTGAAATTGTTTTGTCCCAGTTTTGCACCTTTATCGTCGTGAGGGAAATATCGATGACGTCGCCATCTGCACCATATTTGGGCATTTCAATCCAGTCGCCTTTTTGAACCATGCGGTTACCAGCGAGCTGGATGCCGGCGACAAAGCCGAGGAGGGTATCTTTAAAGACTAATATTAAAACAGCTGTAAGAGCACCCAAGCCTGCAAAGATGGCCCCGACATCTTTACCGATAATAGTTGATAATACAAAAATACCACCAACACAATAAATAATAACTTTAATAGCTTGGATAAAACTTTTGATGGGTAAGCGTCGCGATTTAGCTGTTCGGTCATAGATTTCTATGATTGAATTGAAAAAGGCATCGACAACCAACAAGAAAATGATGATCATATAGATCATGGCAAAATTTCTTGCAAAGGTAATCATGTTATCCATTGCTGGAAATGCAATATGTGCAAGAACATAAATAATGATCGCTGGCACAAGGTGGGACATTCTTGTAAAGACTTTATTTTTTATCAGAATGTCATCCCATTTTGTTTTGGTTTTGTCAGCAAACTTATGTATGAAATTTAAGATAAGTTTTTTCGTTATTAGATTTGATATAAAGCTTAAAATGATGACAAGTGAAAGTGCAATGAGAAAACTAAGAGTCGGAATCATCTCCGTTTTTACGCCCCATTCAGTGAGAAGACGATTAATCAAGTCCACAACTTGGCTACTATTTTCGGTCAATTGTTCTGTAGGCGTTTCTGCCATTTGATGATCCTTCTTATAAATTTATGACACATTTTAGCTTATATATAGCAAATAATAATTAAGAATACAAAATGAAGTTTGTTATATATAGAATTTGGAATCTAGCCTTGGGTATCATCTTGGTTGGCACGTTCGATTTCACTCAAGGCCTGGTCGATGCTTGATATAGCATGCTCAGCTGCAGTGATAGCTTTTTGCATTGCTTGACGACCTTTAATTCGTTGTGGCGTTTTTCGCTGATCTTCACTCATTTTAGATTCATCTTCACATATACGAGTTAATTCTGCCATGAGTTGATCGCGAAGAAACTCGGCATGATTACGTGCTTGACGAATATCTGTTAAATTGGTTGGTTGTGGATCATTTTGACCAGTCATGTTAGCTCCATTTCGTTAGGAGCTATTTTACGATATTTGAGAAAGATCTCAAGGGGAAGGATTAATTTTTAACTGGTTCAGAGATATGAACCCTGTTTTTGCCTTTATTTTTGGCGTCTAGAAGGGCAGTGTCAGCTTCTCGCATAAATTCTTCCGTGGAATAATGTTCTTGATATTGCGATAAACCAATACTGATCGAGGCCTTTATTTCATGCTTGTCGTAGTTCACAACTTTCTCGTTAACCATTTTAAGTAGCCTCTGAGCAACAATGAGTGCGTCAGAAAGACTTGTGTTGGGTAAGATAATCGCAAATTCATCGCCACCATAGCGAGCTGCAATATCCGTTTCACGCACACACAAGAGAATTTGTTCGGCGACATGTAGCAGGGCTGCATCACCTGCACGGTGTCCCAGGTCATCATTGATCGTTTTAAGACAATCTAAATCAACCATGATTAGTGACAGGTTGCCGCCATAGCGTTTCGAGCGGTTGACCTCTTTGTCTAGTTCATTATAAAAAGTGTTATGGTTAACCAGGCCTGTCATACCATCTGTTCGAGCCTGAATACGAACTTTGTCATAAAGATTGATATTTGACATGGCAGAGCCAATGATTTCGCATAACAATTCGATTGGTGGCATGTCGCGCATATGATCAAAACTTGGCCCGTCGATTTTGTCAGCTAAATTGAGTAGACCAGAAATGTGTCCACCACTACGAAGAGGTGCAATGATGCAACTATTGGTTTGGTAATTGCGTGTAAATTGTCGTTTGACATCAATTTCTTCAGATTTTGACCATTGTTTGAAATCTTTGATTAAAAGCATCTGGTTTTGTCGAATTGCAATAGCCATGGGAGAGTCTGGGCATAGTGAAAGATCGACATTTTTGTCAATGGTGTATGGGTGATTGTGACGCAATAGCTGTAACGTGTTATTGTTGTCATCGTATGAATAGAGTGATGCAAAACGTGCTGAAATTAATTCTGGGATTTTTTCGATACAGACCAATGCGATTTTTTTCAAGTTTAAGCAGTTGATCTGGCGAGATAACTGGCTGATCTGCGTGATTTTAGTTAAAACTTCTTCCTGGGCCTGAAGATCGGTGTTAAATCGATTTAACTGGCCTTGAAGATGCATGATCTGGTTGGTTAAATTAATATTTTTCTTAATTGCTTCATGCGAATCGATGTCGTTACTTTTGAGAGTTTGGCTACGAATGAAGTTTATGAATAAGATAATGCGTTTATTCAAAAAATCTTGATTATCTGTCTTAATGATTGTGTCATCATAAATGTTTAAGGGGATATCCTGAAGGTCGAGGTTGTTGTCGCCTTTGCTCTCGAGTGCCAAGATGATTAATTTGATATTGTTGTTAACCTGGCATTCATCCATTAGTTTTTGAGGTAAGGATGTTTGTTCGTCAAGAACCAGCAGGGTGTTTTCACTTGAGAATAAATTCTCAGGTAAATTTGGGGTGTTATGAGCATGGAAAGACAATTTATGCAAATGTCCGCATTTTTCAAGCATAGCTTTGAATTTACTGTCATTGCCAATATAAAATAATGTTATGTCGCTCATATCGTTGTTGTTTTCTCTGTCTCTACTACATGTAGTGCTTGCTTTGTGTTTTTCTTTCCCCGAAAACCATTCTTCTCTGTTATATCGACAGTTATGAAAGGCAAGTGTGGAAAAAAATTATCTATTTTCTCAAGAATTTACATTGACTTGTACAAAATCTAATATATATTTTACAAAACGTAAAATATAGTTATCGGTCTTCAGTAAGAATATTGAGGTGCATTTGATTTGGAACAATTAGAAGAATTATCAGAACGCTTGCAAAAGTTACCACCTGTGAAACAATATCGAATTGGTGAGGTGGCAAATTATTCAGGAATATCGCGGCAAACTCTTCATAACTATACAGTTATGGGGTTGATTCGTGAGAGCAATTGGACAGAAGGTGGCCATCGTCTTTATGGTGAGGATGTGTTTAACAGATTGTCTAAAATTGAAATGCTCAAAAGTACAAAAACACTTCGTGAAATACGTTTAATGTTTGATCGACATGAAAATGACCAAGATCTGGAAGATAACCTGGTCAGCATGTCCTAAAAGTCTAAGAAATAGTCGTTTTAAATACCCACAGTCGCCGAAAATTGAGTTAGGTAGGATTTATGGACGGATCGCCGGAGTCAAGGATGACCCTCCGCCAGGCAATGGCCGGTAAATGGCAAATACCGGTATTCGTAATTTCAATGGCCATGTTTGCTAGCTTGCTAGTTTATCTTCGGCCTAGAGATTATAAGCAGCCATTTGAGGAAAGGTATGCTCAGTTGGAGCAACTTTCTGAATCAGGTCGCTATTCAGAATTTTATGCTACCGCAGAACAGTTACGCCTTGATACTGAAACTGAAAAGCAGCTAGGCCAGGTTCATGGTTTAGTTGCTCAGGCAAGAGCTGCTGAGTTGAGGCATCGTCGAGAATTTGGGGTCGATACCTATGAAAAACGATCACTTCCATCAAATTATCAAACGATTATCCAGGACTATACCGAAGCTGTTAAACGCGAATGGGTCGCTGATGAAACGGATGAGATGGCCAATGTGTTTCACGATGTTGGCTTATCCTATTGGAATTTGAATGAGAGTGACAAGGCGATAAAACGGCTTGAAAAAGCTCTCGAGATGGGGGAGTCCTATCATTTTAATATCAAAAGTGATCTTGTTAAAATGTATCTGCAGTCTAGGCCGGAAGGTTATTTGGATAAAGCGAAGGGGCTTCTTGAAGAGATTCTCTCTAATGATGAGTTGGATTCAGAGAAGAAGGCTTGGGCGTTTGTTCGTAAGTCGGAAGTGTTAATTACTCAGGGCAACGAAACGCAAGCTTTAAAATTACTTAATGAAAAGAGTGTCGATTATCGTGAATCCAGTTACAGTGATGAAATGGAGTTAATGCGCGCTCGAGCATTGCGTAATGCCGGAGAACAAGATTTAGCAGATATTATATTGCGTGATTTACTCAAGCGGACCAATGACAGAGGTGATATTTATGCCCAGGTCTGTTTAGAATTGGGCAAAATTAATTACGAGCAATTTCGCGATTATGATGCCAGTCAGTTTTTCACTAATGTAACGGATACGCAGCTTGGTAAAAATTGGTATGTGGGAGGGCAATTGGGCCTGGCTCAGTGTGCTGCGATGCAAAAACGATATGATGTGGCATTGGATTTATTTAAACAAGTTACCGGTGCCTTGAAAAAATCACCTTATAATCGTGTTGTTGATCAAAAAGAAGTGCAAAATAGTCTTGTGATGATTTCAAGGCATTTAAGCTTGCAAAAAGATTATAGTCGAGCTTTACAGTTTATGGATGTCGAAATGCAAGTGGTACTCGATGGTGATATCGAGGCGGCTGAGCGCCATGCTCAATTGCACCGCTTGCGAGCCCAGCAGTTAGCCGATTCATTAGCTGCTTCACAGGCAGATCTTAAGACAACTAACCCAACAGAAAATGAAGCACTATGGTTACAGCAGCAAAATAATTTGATTTTAACTCATTATAATCATGCTGCAGATGGGTATATGCGTGTTTCAGAATTAGGTGTTGATCAAGATGAATTGTATGGCAGGAGTTTGTGGGATGCTGCGATTTATTATGACAAAGCAGGTAATGTTGAAAAATCAATAGAAGTATGGCATAAAATTGTTCGTGAACGAGAAGGTAAGCCGCAATGGCCACTAGCGTTGTATCGATTATCGCAATCCTATCAAGCGATTGGGCAGTATGATGATGCTATTGAGTATTATGTTTTACTAAAAGATAAACATCCAAATTCTCCTGAAGTATTTAAAGGGATGGTTGCTTTAGCCAAATGTTATATCGCGAAAGCGACATCGGGTGACCAGTCTCAAGATTTTCTGGAATCAGCAGAAACATTATTGAAATCTGTGTTAAGTAATTTGGCTGTTACTCCTAAAGCGAATGCATATCGAGATGCACTTTTTGAGTTGGGACATCTATACTATACAGCTGAAAGATATCCAGATGCTATCAATGTTTACATTGAAGGGATTGATCGGTATCCAAATGACCCATTATTGGGCAAAGCACTCTTTTTAGTAGGTGATTCATATCGTCGAAGCGGCTTAGCTTTAGAGAACAATAATGGTGATGATGCGGATCCCATTGCGGCAGTCCTTAAAGAACAAGCTTCTGCGAGAAAACAACAATATATTGCAAATGCAAGAAGTTATTTTACTCGGGCAATCAAGTTTTATGATGCAATACCAGATAGACGTCGTTCAGGACTGGATGATATGTATTTAGAATATTCTTGGCTCTATCGGGCTGATTGTTTATTTGATTTAGGGTTATACCGCCAAGCTGCAGAAGCGTATGAGGAAACAGCTTTGAGATACCAGTTAACTTCAACCGCATTGGCGTCATTTGTTCAGATTATCAACTGTAAAACATTGTTAGGTAAATCTGATGAAGCGAAGTCTACGCAAAAGCGTGCAATTTGGCAGTTGCGAAAAATGCCTGATGACGCATTTGCAAAAGGAAAAGTTCAGTTTTCACGAGCCCAATGGCAAAACTGGTTTCAGGGGTTGGAAACCACTGGATTATGGTAACACTCTGAGAGGATTGGTAATGACATCTACACAGGCAATGAATATTGGTAATACTTTGATTAATCTACTGTCACAGCAGCGAATGCTCTATCGCCAACTTAAAGAATTGGCAACAAAGCAGTCTTCACTTGTTGATGGTAGTGATCCGGAAATGTTATTGAGGGTATTGGCGTCCAGGCAAAGGTTGATCAATAAGCTAACTGCTATTGATCAGGAATTAGAACCCATTCGATCAGATTGGAACGCAGTTTCGCAGTCATTGCCTCCGCAGCAGCGACAAGAGGCACAGGAATTAATTGCAAGCGTGCAAGATATTTTAGGAGAAATAATAGCACGTGATGAAAAAGACACAAAAGCGTTGTTTGATCAAAAACAGAAAGTGTCACAGGAAATTAAATCTGCTTCGAGTGGTAAGAAAATGAATCAAGCATATGTACAAACCGGCCAAGAGATTCAAAGTAGTATCATAGATACGGTCAGTGAGTGATTAGTAATGGAAATTGGTATGTCTACACCTGGAAAAGAACAGTTAAATAACAACTCAGAAGAAGTTATGGAGCAGCTTACTTCTGTGTTTGAGATGTATAATCAAACAACAGATAGAATGCATCGTTCCCATGAGCAATTACAGTTGGAAGTTATTCGGTTGCGGCGTGAGCTTGAGCAAAAAAACGAACAATTGCAACGTAAGAATCGTTTAGCTGCTTTGGGTGAAATGGCTGCTGGTATAGCTCACGAAATACGAAATCCATTAGGTGGTGTACAACTCTATGCCTCTCTTTTGCAAAATGATCTCGTCGGGCAAGAGAAGCCTTTGGAGTGGGTCAAAAAGATCTCAAAAGGTGTACATGCTCTGGATCAAATCGTCAATGACGTACTTGTGTTTACTCAAGATCAGCCCTGCATTAAAGCGGATGTTAATTTAAAGGGATTGATCGTTGAGGTGCTTGACTATGTTCAGCCGCAATTAAATCTTACAGATATCAAAATTAGCTATGATGAAATTGATAATGATTTTGTCGTCCAAGCAGATGTGAATATGCTTCGTCAAGTATTATTAAATCTACTAATGAATGCAATTGATGCTGTTGAGAACGATGGGATTGTAACTTTGGGGGCAACAAATTATACCGCGGATGGGTATCAAACTAAAATTACAATCAAAGACAATGGTGAAGGGCTCAAATCGAGTAGTAAGGATAAAATATTTAATCCATTTTATACAACAAAAGATACAGGTATTGGACTAGGTTTGGCAATTGTGCATCGTTTGGTTGAATGCCATGAGGGTGCCATTAGTGCTGTCGATAACGAGTCGGGCGGTGCGACGTTTTCATTACTATTGCCTTAGGCCAATATATAGGAGATTTTAAATGGCAAATATTTTAGTAGTAGATGACAAAGAAATGATGCGGGATTCACTGCAAGAAACATTAAGTGTGATTGGGCACAATGTATCCTCTGCAGAATCTGCCATTCACGGCTTGGCAATGGTTAAAAAAACGTCATTTGATGTTATTATTTCTGATCTTAAAATGCCAAAAATGGATGGCTTGGAATTTATTGATGCTCTAGGTAAAACAAGTTCTGATGCAGATATTATTATGATGACCGCTTTTGCTTCCGTCCATACTGCCGTAGAAGCTATGCGGAAGGGGGCATATGACTATATCCAAAAACCATTTGATGCTGATGAAATTGTCTTGCTGCTTGAGCGAGTATTAGATCACCGTCGTTTGTCGCGTGAAAATGAAGCATTTCAAACAACACATAAAGATTGGCAAAGAAGCTGTGAGCTGATTGGTTCAAGTCCTGCGATGCATAATGTTTTGGATAAAATCAAATTGGTTGCTCGTAGTGGTGCAACTGTTTTTATTCAAGGAGAATCAGGTACAGGCAAAGAGCTCATTGCTAAAGCCATACATGCCAACAGTTCCAGGGTGAATAAGCCCTTTTTGTGTGTAAATTGTGCCGCGCTATCCAGCACCCTTTTGGAGAGTGAATTATTTGGGCACGAGAAAGGAGCATTTACGGGAGCTGATCAAATACGCAAAGGCCGATTTGAGTTAGCGGATGGCGGAACGTTGTTATTGGATGAGATTAGCGAAATGGATTTGCCGCTACAGGCTAAATTATTGCGTGTTTTACAGGAACGTGAATTTGATCGAGTGGGTAGCAGTGTTTCACGAAAAGTAGATGTTAAGGTCATCGCAACAACAAATCGAGACTTGGAAGATTGGGTGCGTGAAGGCAAATTTCGTGAAGATTTATATTATCGACTAAATGTTGTACCTATTATGGTGCCGCCGCTTCGAATGCGATCAGGTGAAGATATTGAGCTGTTATGCGATTACTTTCTAAGGAGAAATTCTCAGAGAGATGGTTTACCTTTAAAAATGTTAAGTTCATCTGCTTTGCAGCTTTTGCAGAAGTATAACTGGCCTGGTAATGTCCGGGAATTAGAAAATCTTATTGAGCGAGTATGTATCTTGGATGAATCTGAAATAATAGATACAGCAACGATTGAAAAATGGTTGGAAACTGGATCAATTGGATTTGAAGATTTTAGTGTAGATTCCTCGACTATGAAATTGTCGGATATGGAAAGGTGTTTGATTGAGCGTACTTTAGAGAAGTATGATGGGCATCGCCAAAAGACTGCGGAGTCATTAGGGATAGGAGTTCGGACTCTTGGGATGAAATTGAAAAAATGGAAGACTGAAGAGGCGGCGGCTTTATAGTCGGCAGAAATTGCGCGTTCTGCTCGGCAGAAACTGCCTGTTTTTTTTGCTTGCCAAGGTAGGTAAATGATACCTGTTGAAAATGAGTAGTTTTGAATGATGTGTGAAGATGTGTGGCGTGTAAGTGTTTTTTGTGATGAGGCTTATGGGAGTCTGGTTTTGGCGTTTTGTTTTAGATTTATTTTTGGAAAATCTAATAATTTGACATACATGGCATCATAATTGCTCTGTATTTATTGGATGAAATATATACATGAATATGAGGCGTTTTAATGTTGTTTGAGAATTTAATTGAACGTGGTTCCGTATCTGTTTTACAGCATGTGATGACTTTTACTGAAAAGCGACACTCTGTGTTAGCGAATAATGTCGCTAATTTTGATACCGTTGGTTACAAAATGAAAGATTTGCCGGTAGCGGAGTTTAATAAAGCTTTGACAGATGCCATTGAAAAGCGTGATCGTCGCGGGGCAGGAGCAAGTTTAGATTTTCAAGCAACTCGTCATTTCAGTGTTGGGCCAGATAAAAAGTTAAAGGTTAGGCCAAGTGAAATTGAAGGGAATAATATTCTTTTTCACGACAAAAATAACCGTTTCATTGAAAAACAAATGACCGAAATGGCAAAAAACTCATCGCGACACACTCGAGTGACTGAGTTACTTCGTCAAAAATATGATTTATTAAGAACAGCCATTCGTGGAAGAGTATAATTTAGGAGTTAACTATGGCGATAAGTGCATTTGATATTTCAACATCAGGCTTGGTTGCACAGAGAATACGTATGAATACTGTTGCAATGAATATTGCCAATGCTGATTCTGTTGATAGCCCGGAAGGTGGCCCTTATCGCCGCCGCAGTGTTATATTTGAGTCTGGAATGAATGGAATGGATCGCAGTGACAAAGGTGTGCATGTGTCGGAGATTCAAAAAGAAGAGACGTTTCGGATGAAATATGACCCTAAGCATCCTTATGCTAATGAAGAGGGTTATGTGAAACTTCCTGGAATAAATCCATTAGTTGAAATGGTAAATGGCATGGAAGCTAGTCGAGCGTATGAGGCAAACTTAGCCGCAATGGAAATGAGTAAGACAATTTCAACTAACACGCTGAGATTACTTGGATAGCAAAGACGTCCGTTGGCGGAGCCGACGGACGTCATCTGAAGAAGTTTTTAGCGATTATTAATTAAAGGTATATTATGGTAGATCAGTCAAATTCAATTAATTTTCCTGGATTAATAAAACCCGATGTTCAATCAAAAGGTTCTCAAAATACGGAAAATGCAAACGGGGCAGATTTTAAAAGCTTGCTCGTTGATAGTATTAACGAAGTTAATCGTTTGCAGACTGAAGCTGACGAAGCCAGGATGAATCTGGCGACAGGGAAAACAGATAATATTGCTGAAGTTTTTACTGCCGTTAAAAAAGCTGAACTTGCATTTCAGACTTTAATGCAGATTCGAAATAATTTAATGGATGCTTATAACGAAATCAAACAAATGCGTGTATAATTAGAAGGCTAAATGGAAATGGAATTCCTACGTCGAATATTAAATCAAATTCAAACACAACTAGGTGGTCTTACTGTAAGTCAAAAAATGGTGATTGCCTTACTCTTGATCTTTATGGCTGCCTCCATTTTCTTTATGGTTAGCTATGCGGCTGAGAAAGAAAAAGTTGCTTTATTAAATAAATCATTCAGTCAAGATGAACTTAATAGAATAGTAAATCAATTAAATGTTTATGGGGAAGAGTTTGAAGTTCGTGGCACACAAATTTGGGTACTAAAATCTGATTGGACAAAAATTATTGCTCAGTTGGGATTTGATGAAGTGTTACCTGAAAATACTTCTGGTGGTTGGGATTTGTTGCTTAACGATAAGGATATTTGGGTTCCAGATAGTCACCGTAAGGACAAGAAAAATATCGTCCTTCAAGGTCAATTGGCAAGAGCGATATCAATGTGGCCAGGGGTTAATAAAGCCAGTGTTTTTATCAATCCTGGTGACAAGAGACGATTGGGAAATATTACACCCGTCGCATCTGCTTCAGTATTTATTGAATCGACCGGGAATATCTCTGCTAAAAAATTAGCTGTCTCAGCGGCTAGTTTTGTCAGCGGTGCAAACAATCGTATGAAACGGGAAAATGTGATCATTAATATTAATGGTAAGAACATTCCCGTGGTATCTCAGGATGATGAAATAGATAGCGACTATATTGCTAAAAAAGTTCAGTATGAAGAATATTTTACTAAAAAGATTCGAGATATTCTTCCTGGTATGGACGCGATTGTCCAGGTCGATGTAAAATGGAAAAACACACGTAGCGAAATCCACAAAAAAGAATTTAAGGGGGAGATCAGCTGGAATCCTGATACTGAAGTTCAAACGAGAGAAACCGATGATCAAAATCAGGATATTAAACAGGAGCCTGGACTTGTGGCGAATGCAAGTAACCAGAATACTTCTGGTGGTCGTATGCAAAAAAGTACGTCTAGTGATGATATGGCCAAGAAAGCAGCTTTTCCAGGTAGTATAGAAACCATTCAGAGAACGGGTATGGGTGGTACTAATATGATTACGGCATCTGTTAGTATTGCAGATGAATATTTTAAAGAAAAGGCTACTACGCAATCTGGACAAGAAGCGGATAATAATACTGTTCAAGCCCTCATTGCTAAAGAATTACCTGATATTCGAAAATCAGTAATGACAGCAATTGGCTTACAAGAAAACCAAGCTGATCAAGTGTTTATTACAACACATTGGGCGGGTGGGTTATTAGCAGATACTGTTCCACAAGAAGATCCCAGTATGGTAAGTACCATGATGGCAAAATATGGTGAACCTGTTGCGGTGACTGCTTTAGCATGTATTTCTTTATTAATGGTCTTTATGATGGTTCGTAAAACAGTCGGGCCTGTTGAGGTTAGCGAAGAAGAAGCATTGGCTATGATGGCAGGAGATAAGCCACTTGATGCTCTTGGGCTTGAAGATAGTAATATAGATGATGGCGAAGAGGGTGACGCTCTCTTGTCGGGTATGGAACTGGATGAAGAATCAATTCGTTCCCAACAAGTATTGCAACAAATACGAGAAATGATAGAAGAAGCTCCTGACAATGCGACAAACTTAATTCAAAAATGGATAACCGAGGAAGATTAAATGGCTGAAGATTCATCACAAATGCCTGGTATTAAAAAAGCTGCTATATTAATGGTTTCCATTGGACAGGAAGTCGCGCACCATATCATGGGGCGTTTAGAGCGTGAGCAAATTGAAGAAATTTCAAAGGTAATTGCAGAACTAGGTGCAATTAAACCAGGTGAGCAGGACATTGTTCTTAATGAGTATTATAATCTCGCCATGGCTTCAACATACATCCAGCAGGGCGGATTATCTTATGCTCAGACATTGTTAGAAAAAAGTTTAGATCCAAATATGGCGTTTGATATTATCAGACAGGTGACACAAACCATTCAAAAAACGCCATTTCAGTTTTTACAGAAAACAGATTCTGAAAACATCTTGACATTTATTCAAGATGAGCACCCTCAAACCATTGCATTGATACTGGCTCATCTTCCTCCAGAAAAGTCATCTGAAATTTTAGTTGGATTAAGTCAGCAAAAACAAGTCGAAGTTGTCAAAAGAATTGCTGCTATGGAACAAACGAATCCAGAAGTGATCAGTGAAGTTGAATCTGGATTAGAAAATCGCCTTAGTGATATTGTTTCTCAAACATTTGATAAAGCCGGTGGAGTTGAATCTGCTGCTGGGATTCTTAACCTTTCAGATAGATCTACCGAGAAAGGGATCCTTGAAAGCTTAGAAACCGATGATCCTGATCTTGTTGAACAAATTAAACGACTCATGTTTGTTTTTGAGGATATTCTTTTGGTTGATGATAAAGGTATTCAATCTGTATTAAAAGAAATCGATAATGATGAGTTGGCCTTGGCGTTGAAAACAGGTAGCGATGAAATGAAAGATAAAATCTTTGGTAATATGTCAGAGCGTGCAGCTCAACTTATTAGTGAAGATATGGAATATATGGGTCCCGTGCGATTGAGTGATGTTGAAAATGCACAACAAAAAATTGTTGATGTTGTAAGACGTTTAGAAGAAGCCGGCGAAATTATTATCCAAGGTCGTGGCGGCGAGTCCGACTTGGTTGTATAGCATAGAGTGTAGATAGTGATTATGGTATTACAAAAAGCAAGAGATTTTGAATCAAATAAAGCTGCGTCTGAAGTATTCAACTTTAATGACATTGCCGCTGAAGCTGATGCTTTATTAAAATCAGCGAAACAACAAGCTGATGAGATAATTAATAATGCTCAGCAAAAAGCAAAACAACTTTATGAGCAGGCAAAAGAAGATGGATTTAATGAGGGGAAAAAGGAGGGGGTTGAAGAAGGTAAAAAACAAGGGCATCAACTAGCTCATACAGAATCTCAAGAACAGTATGCAAAAATGAGTGAAGAAAATATCTCATTACTAAAAAATATTTTTGAGGCAATTGAAAATCAAAAGCACCAAATCCTCTGGGATGCAGAACAAGATATGGTTAAACTATCTCTTGAAATCGCTAAGAAAGTGATTAAAATTTCAGATAAATTTCATGTCGATATAGCACTTGAAAATATAAAATCTGCTATTGAGTTGGTCGGTAAAAAAACAGATATTGAAATTAAATTACATCCTGATGATCTAAGTCATATTGAAACGTTAACAAACCAGCGTGAGCAGTATTTTGGCGACTATGGCACTATCTCATTTATCAGTGATGAAGCTATTAGTCGAGGAGGATGCCTTCTTGTTACCTCAGATTGTCAAGTTGATTCTCAATTAGAAACTCAAATCGAACGCATTGCAGATGCAATGATTATGGATACGCAAACTTCGAAAGAATAATATCATGGTAGCGACTAATTATAATAAACGATTCGAATTATTACGACAGACGTTGTCTGCCGAGATAACAGGTCGGGTCGTTGCCATCAATGGGTTGACCATCGAAGCTGTTGGTCTTTCAGTGCCTGTTGGTGCACAATGCCAAATTCGAACAACAATAGGTTTGCCTGTGCATGCTGAAGTGATTGGTTTTAGAGAATCAATTACCATAATGATGTTGCTCTCAAATAATTCAGGTGTTGCTTGCGGTGACCATGTGAGTTGTATTGATATACAAACGAATATCCCTGTTGGGCAACATCTGTTAGGTCGTGTACTAAATGGATCTGGTGAACCAATCGATGGAAAAGGTCCATTATTATGTCAAATCAAGCAATCAATGAAAACAGAACATATATCCCCTTTAGATAGAACCAGAATAGATAGTCCAATTGGTACGGGCGTCAGATCCATTGATGCATTGCTAACGTGTGGCCGTGGCCAAAGAATGGGAATATTTAGTGGGCCAGGAGTTGGAAAAAGTGTATTGCTTGGAACCATTGCACGTCACACATCAGCTGATATTTCAATCATAGCAATGATTGGTGAGCGTGGCCGTGAAGTACGTGAGTTTATCGAGAAGGATCTAGGGCCAGAAGGATTAGCTCGTTCTATCGTTATAGTTAGTACTTCTGATGAACCTGCTCCATTAAGAATTCGGGCTAGTTTTTTGGCCATGACTATTGCAGAATATTTTCGTCAGAAAAATAATGATGTATTATTGTTAATGGATTCAATTACACGTGTTGCTATGGCACAACGCCAGATTGGTTTGGCTGTGGGGGAACCTCCTGCAACAAAAGGATATACGCCTAGTGTATTTTCTCTATTACCGCAACTCGTTGAACGTTGTGGTAAAGATAAACATGGAAGTATTACTGGCTTTTTTACAGTGCTTGTTGAAGGCGATGATATGGCAGAGCCTGTATCGGATACAATGCGAGGATTACTTGATGGGCATATAATGTTATCAAGAGAATTGGCTAATCGTGGACATTATCCTGCAATTGATGTCCTTGATAGTATTAGTCGTGTCATGCCAGATATTGTAGAAGAGGCTCATGCTCAATGTGCTAAAGATATCAGTCGATTAATAGCTATTTATCGTGACATTGAAGACTTAGTTAATTTAGGGGCCTATAGCCCAGGGAGTAACCCTGAATTTGATCTTGCTGTGACTGCAAATCCACATATTAATCAATTTTTACAACAACCCATGTTTGAAGGGATTGGTTTGCAACAAGCGATTAATGATTTGCTTCAATTAGTGTCGCAGCTTCGTGATATGAATGCAGCAAATTACATGACAGAAAACCAACAACAAGAAAACCAGGCCAGCGAAAACCAACAGCCATCAATTGGAATGGATCGCATGATGGCAGGGATATAATTCGTTATGAAGAAGTTTAAATTTAGATTAGAAACGGTGTTGCAATTACGTCAAAGAAAAGAAGATGAAAAAAAGAAAGTCGTTGGCGAATTGGTTTCTAAAATTAATGAACAACAGAATCAGGCAATTGAAATGAGTCGTATATTACAACAAGAAGGTCAACATTTGAAATCTCAACATGAACTTGGACAGATTGATCTTAATTGGATGAGTCAATATCGTCGTTACGTTTCTCATATTCACCAAGCCATTAATCATCGTATTGAAAATGTAACCCAAATACAAAATGAATTGCAGCATGCTAGAATGGATTTAATGCATGCAACTCGCGAGAAAAAAATAATCGAAAAATTAAAAGAAAAAAAACATAAATTATATAAAAAGGAACTTAATAAAGAGCAGGCAAGAGAGCAGGATGAAGTTGCTCAGCAATTATACCTTCGATCTTCAACGGCAGTGGATCATTAATTTATTATGATTAAATTAATATTTAAATCTTTGGGATTAGTTTTACTTATACATGTGCTAGCACTCATAGGATTGATGCTGTATGGGTTGGGGACAGGCCGATTTTCTGAAGAAAAAATACAACAATATCTAGCTACCTGGAAAGGGCACAAGCTTGTTCCACCTCCTCCCGTTGTTAATGAAGAAGAAACCGCTGAAAGTCCAAGTGATGCAACTGCTCGAATTTCAACAAATGAAATCCAGAAAGAGATTTTGACACGTGAAATACAACGGCAAATCGAGCAAATGAACAATATGAAATATACGGTCGATTTAGCTCGTAAAAAATTAGATACAGACTTGTTGGAGTTAAAACAAAAGCAAGAGTCATTTCAACAAACCGTAAAGACGAATAATGAGCAAGCACAAGATGTAGGGTTCTTAAAAACAGTTGCCAGTTATTCCAGTATGAAACCTAAAATGGTTAAAAATGATTTTATGAACATGGACGACAAGGAGGTCGTTCGATATTTATCTGTCATGAAACAGGATGTTGTGACGAAGGTGTTAAATCAATTTAAAACGGATGATGAACAAGCAAAGCGTGTAAGGGTATTAAGAATGCTCCAGGAAAAAGAGCCAGATGAAAATATCCAAACAGCGAAAAACTAATAAGAGGTTAATGTGACAAAAATAGAAAATATACCAGTTGAATATTCTTCTAATGAAATAAGCAGCTTATTTCATAGTGGAAATCGTCAAGATTCAGATCTGTTTAATAAAATATTCAGCGATAATTTTCAAAGGGCAGAAAATAGTCAGAAAAACAATGTGCAATCTGACCAACAAGATAATTTTTCAGATACTGCCGTTAATTCAAAAGAACCTGGTGAGAACAAAGAGCCCATTGTTAAATCTGAATCGGACCGTGATCGCAATGAGTTGAAAATTGATGATAATTCAAATAATTCGGATGATCCTGCTACCAGTGATACTAAGAGTGAACAAATCAATGAAAGTAAAGACAATGAATCTTCACAGGATTTGGAAACGGATAGTGACGCAAAGAAGTCGAATGAATCAAATGATGATCAGTCACAAGAGTCTGAAGATGAAAATGCCGCACTCTTACAACAATTAAATAACGATCAGGAAACACAAGTATTGCAAAGCCAAATTGCTGCAGCGGCGAATGCGACGCAAAAAGAAAATAGTTCGAATAAAGCACAGGTTGAAATGACTCATAACCAATTATCTAATGGTTCTTCAGGATTGGTTGAAAATAAAAGTCAGGCGACCGACCAAAAATCTGGTAACGAAAAACAGTCTCAGCAATCATTAAATGAATTGGTTGGATTAAAAGTAAAATCTAATGATGATGCAAAAGCCCTAAAAGAGCAGGATGTCGATGTACCTGTTCCAGTTGATAATAAATTGTTGAAGAGTGAAAAGGATGGACAAAAGCAAGCGATCGTTGGTCAAAAAAATGAAAAGATACTTCTGCAATCTGAACAAAACCAACAATCTTCAAACCAACAATACCAACAAAATCATTCATCTAACAATCAGCCAGATCTGTCATCATTGCAGTTAGATGAAAAACCCGTAGAAGTAAAAATGAATGTGTTATCTGTCAAAGAAGATGTATCACAAATTAAAACAAGTGTGGAAACAAGCCAATTAGAGAATGTAAAACCTGTTGCACTTGATAGAGCCATTGATATTAAAACTGGCTCACAAGTACAAAGACAGGAAACAAATAATCAAGTTCTTGACAAAGCCAATGTGCAAACAATCGTAAAAGCTGCAAGGGTTGCACAGAATCAAGGTTCATCTAGGATGCAGATTCGTTTAGATCCACCAGAGCTTGGCCACTTGAGAATCGATATCAAGCAATCCAATGCCGGTTTGCAAATACAATTACAGGCAACAACAGCAAAAGCGCATCAAATGCTTGAGCAAGGTGCTAATCAATTAAAAACGGTTCTTGAAACTAATGGGTTTAATACAATTCAAGTTGATATCCAATTACGGATGGATTTGAAAAATGATCAAAGTCCAGATCAATCATTTATGAGTGATCAAACAGAACAACAAGAATTATCAGATCAAGGTCAATCTGAATCACAAGAAACAAATGATGAAGATTTAGAGATAGCTTACCCTGAAGACATGGCAGAATCTGAATTAGATGATTCAACTCTCGAGTCTATGGCGACAAGTTCATCCGCTGATAGCAATTGGCGTGAAATGAGTTTTACCAATTTAGATGTGAAGGTGTAATACATGAAAT
>JANQJS010000031.1 GCA_028281535.1 Sedimentisphaerales bacterium
CTGACCCGCACCGCCATCCAGCACATTGTTAGACGCATTACCTATCAACTCGTCATGGCCGGAACCACCTGTCGCATTTTCAATCTCCGTCCCGCGGGCAAGATAAATCCACTGATTTCCTATTTCTGTTTTATAATCATATTCAGTGTAATTGCCTGTTACGGTATCGAGAGCAATAGCCTCGCGTAGATCAATTGTTACGCCGTTATTCTCGGCAGAAAAATCGATAATATCCGTGCCACCATCATCTACAATGGTACGCATTTCACGATCTGTCGTCGAGCCACTGATAACATAAGTGCTATTGCCGCTATTTATACTATTAGAAGATGTGTAGACCGATTCTCTAAGTGCTTCGATGTCATAGGCCATCGGTGTGACGGCATACCATGTATGGCCACCGTCAGAGATCGAACTGGCGCTCATCACCGTATGTTTTTGCGTGAGCCCTGATACGTCATCCAGCCCCAGCACATGGCCGAATTCATGCGTGGCTTTGAACTTCCATTCTTCCGAGGTGTAATCGGGAATGCTGCCGTTGATGCCGTTGCCATCTTTATCGAGAACGATGTCTGCATCTTCCCAAATACCATCTGCGGGCAGTGTGTCTTGAGGTACGGCTAGGCCGTCTACATCACCATCAGGGTATCCACCCTCAGCAATTACCGTTTCATCTTTAATTGAACCATAATAGATGGTGACATTGGTAGAGCCTGAAACACCAGACATGTTGACCAGATCAAGCCAATTATCAATCAGGGTGTCATAGGCAGCAGACTCAGAAGAGGTCAATTGAGCACCTATAATATTAACGTCAGCCCATTGAGGACCTCCAAAATCTCCTGTCCACCATTTGTCAGATGGATCATAAGAAATTGAAATTGTACCTCCAGCACCACCATCCGGATTAACAAAATTGTTAAGGTTAGTCATGACATACCTCCTCATGATCTAATTTATTAGATATGTTTGATAATTCTAAAATCGAGTATTGGTCCTCACTCGCACTAAAGACAGATGTTTTGTCGGGATCACCCGCAAAGACTGTTATCAAATATAACCCGTCTTTTTTGAGTGAACTGAACTCTTCACTTGGCAAATCATAAATCTTTATTTTATCGCTAAGAGCGCGATCCGAGATCAAAGTTTTACAATGATCAAATTCTGAATACAATTTTACAAAGTTGTCACCTGGGCGAGGGATACTCACACGAGCCTGCTTCGTGAACTTTCCTATAAAAGTTCGTTCGTGAATGGATTTCTGGTTGTTGTTAGAATCTGTTGGCGGGTGTATCTTTCCCTGCAGTTTGTCATGACAGTCCCTTCTCATATCCAAATTTAACGCACGTGGTTGAATCTTAAAAAAATGCCTATCAATCTCATACACAGACATTTTATTTACCTTCCAATTCTTGAATGGCTTTAGAAACCCGAACACTAAATAATAGCTGTCATCTTCAAGCTTCGGTAAATTAGCACGTTGTTCTTCTATATCCTTAGCGTCCTTTTTCTGACCTATTGGGACTAACATCACTTGAGGACTAAAGTCGTTGTATGACATGATCTTTTTACATACTTTGAAGTTAAGGCCTGAGAAATATAACGGCCCAACCCCCGAAAGACCTACACCCATATACTTCCCAATAAATACAGTATTTATCTCATTTTTTGATACATTGGGTTCGGTTGATGGAGTTTCTATACCTTGTGGCTCATTATTACGCTCAATCGTCATCGCCCAACCTGGCATCGGATATGCAAGCAAGCAAGCAAGCAAGCAAGCAAGCATTGGTTTGTTCATTGTGATATCCATCTTCTCTTCCATTTCGTTGTTTCAAAAAGGCATAGCACACCATGCAC
>JANQJS010000050.1 GCA_028281535.1 Sedimentisphaerales bacterium
AGGGATCATGTTCGATTTGAGACAAGTGATTGATTATCATATATTTATGTATTCAATGGGTGGAATTTTGATTCCCCAAATTTGAGGATTGATTTACAGACATCATTTTCAATCAATCACCTGTTAATCAACGTGTTACATATTCTCAATAAATAACTCCCTAGTCGGGCACCCCTGGCCGGGCGCCCCGAATTTTTCGGGTTAAGATCTTCTAAATGGATTTACCGGTTATTCAGGTATTGAATTTTTATAAAAACCCGCTTTATGAGCTATAAACTTAGTTTCCTATGATAAAGTGGCGTTTTCTTAGAGACACTAAATAAAATATTACTGATATCCGGTTAAATTTCGATTGATTTTCTAACATCTTGGAATAATTCAATAGCGAGGTATTGCTACCTCGCTAAAGTTTTCGATGTTTGGGTTGCAAACACCTCACATCTATGGCTAAAAATACATATCTAAGTGGACAACCTATACTTTGTCAGTTACTTTCTTTTGTTCCCAAAGATCTGATTGACCAAAGTGTGCACGAACATCAAAGTGATCGTTATTACAAAACAATGACCACTTACAAACAATTGGTCTTTCTGTTTTATGGAGTGGTCATGCGGTGTAAATCGCTTAACAACCTGTGTAAGAACCTGTTATTATTGGAGGATAAGCTTACTTATCTGGGTATTGACCAACTTCCGGCTGTAAGTACGCTAAGTGATGCGAATATCAATCGGAACAGTGATGTATTTGCCACCATATATCAAAAGCTCTATAGATATTACCAAGACCAACTTCAACCAACTTTATGCCATTTTAGAGATGCGCTTGATATGGATAAGGTTTTCTGCTTTGATTCCTCCACCATCACCTTGTTTGTAGATGTATTCAAGGGGGCAGGTCGCAATACGTTGACAGGAAAAAAGAAGGGAGGGTTGAAGATCCATACCAAAATGCCATTAACAGGCTTTGTGCCGGACTTGGTCACCTTAAGTGCTGCCGCTTGCAATGACAAAGCGTTTCTCGGACAGCTGGAAGTGGAAAAAGGGGCTGTTTATATCTTTGATAAAGGGTATGCCCATTATCAGGTATGGGGCGAATGGACCAAACAAGGGGTGTTTTATGTGACCCGGCTCAATGAAAATGCAGGCTATGAAATTTTATCCGGACAGCTAAACCACATTAGCCAATATGCTGATGGTGGGATCATCAGTGACCAACGAATCCTGCTCAAAGATGGTCCGGAGGCTCGATTGGTCATTTTCAAGGACTATGCGAGCGGGAAAACCCTCCAATTTCTATCCAATATGTTCGACTATGAAGCCATGACTATTATCCAACTCTATAAATACCGATGGAACATAGAGGTACTTTTCAAGCAATTGAAACAGAATTTTGAATTATGTTATTTTTTCTCGGACAGCTCAGAAGGCATAAAAACACAAATTTGGATTGCTTTGATCGCTCAATTGATCTTTTCTGTCATTCATCGCCAAATTAAAGAGGCTGAGGCTTTCGTCACTTTGGTAAATGTGGCTTCCAACAATATGACTTCATATGTAGGGCTGGTTAAGATCATGAAGTCAGGACGACTAAGGCCTCAAGAGCGCAATCTGAAAATAGTGCAACTACAATTATTCGATTACAAAAAGGGGGGTGTTTTACAAAACAATACAGAAAGTAGCCTAGACAGTTCATAAACCAACTATTTTCACCAAATTTGTTTTTAGTCGGATATTAGTAATAATATATTATGATTTGTTTATTGAATTCGACTTTAAAATGAATTACATCAAAATCAAATAAACTATGATCGCAAATAGGAACTCCTGAAATTCAGATGGCCGGTTTCTGATGTTTAAACCAGGAAGTTATTGATAAACTCTCTTACAGCACCCTTTCCACCTTCTTTTTTGAGTACATGATTACACTTATCCTGAACTACTCCAACTGCATCAGCAGGACATGCTGTTAACCCGACTGTTTCGATCACGTCGAGATCATTAATATCATCTCCAATAAAAGCTACCTGATTAAA
>JANQJS010000061.1 GCA_028281535.1 Sedimentisphaerales bacterium
ACGCCCTTGAGAACAACCGCCAGTGGCTCCAAAATTATCGAAATCACTGTTGGCGACCGAAGCTGTATTATTGTCCGTATTGACGGTAAAAATCCAGGATTGGGCAAAAGGTCCCGCATTAAATACTTCAAAAATATTGGGGTTCGCATTTTGTGTCGACAAAAGGAAAATGCGAGGATAAGCGTCTGCATCCTGATTGGGCAAAAGATTCGATCCCCCATTTATCAATACCGAACTATTGGTATCAGGATCATAAATTTCGGCAGAACGAGCACCTTGCGTACAACTGGTTCCGGCACCACCATCTTCGGTTCCACCGATGGTAAAGGCTTTACCATTACCTAATATAATGGTGGATGGGTACCATCTCACAGCACTGGTTGCCGTATTGCCGGCACTCGACCAGGTTTCGTTACTAGGATTAAATCGCCCCATGGCCCCATTAGCCGTACCATCGACCATCAGGAAGCGTCCATCTTCTAATACGGTATGGCCAGCACAAAAATAATCGTTGGTACTGCCTTGAGCCGCACTACCGGCTGGATTTTCCGGATCAAATGTTCCCCATAAACGGGACCCAGTTTCTCGAAACGAAAAAACAAATACCCTACCAGTATCTAAGCTGGTCATATGAATCGCTTCAACCCCTGTGGCAAAAGGCGACGTCCATGAACCTTGAGCATACACTTGTGAATTCGGTATGGAAAATAGAGCGAAAAGAATTCCTCCCAAACACACACTCCTACTTACTTTCGTTAGCATACTTCACATCCTTTCATTTAAAGCATTAACAACATCACATCCATATACCTGCACACACTTATCACATAGACATATGTAAAAAGTTCAATATATCGTCGTTGTCGTTTGAGAAAGAATTGCCCCCCTTATGATTTGCAAGATAGATAGGTTTTAAGATGGGGTGGCAATGTTTTTTGAGTCATTGAGGAGTTGATAGAATTGCTAAATATTTTTTTGACTCATTTTTGATTTAATTACTTTTATTGTCTCCTACTTCATCTTTTTTAAAAATATATACTCGACATCTCTTTGTGTTAATTCACAACTATAAAGAAGCACTTCATCAAGACTTCCCTGGAATTCCGAAAAGAGTTCTTTTTTGGATGACATTATAGGTTTGCCTAAAACAAAGATATCCGTTGTATCACCCAAAACACTTTTATTCAGGCCAATGTCGTACTGCCCGACAAGCTCACCATTTTTATACAAACGAACTCTATTTTCGTTCATTGTACCTGCAACATGTATCCATTGCTGGGTTTCATTAAGCAGAACTGGTGCAATCAATTGATGACCAGAGTTTTTCTCAATATTCATTTCCTCAGCAACACGAAATTTGTAATCTAAGAAAGGTTGCTGCTTTTCATCAATATCAATATGAAGCGACTGAAAGACAAAAGTGTCATCAAAAGAACCGACCTTAAACACACATAGTTTATGTAATTGAGCAGGCTTTATCCACATGGCCCACGTAAAACCCTCTCCCCAATCTTTCGCTTTATTTAAACTAAACTCAAGCCATGTCGTTTTTCCATCAAAAAGGATGGCATGATTATTTAAATCGTTTTCTAAAGCGGGCCCATCTGTTAAATTAAATTCACCTCTCCATTTAACCCGTGAGTCTTCATCTAACTGAGCCTTAGAATTTAATGCCAAATAAAGCGTAGGAGTTTGGCACCCTGACCTTACAAAGTTTGCTTGTGAATCGGACATCACTTCATCCATAGCGGGTATAGCTTTAACAAAATGTATAGGGGAAGAAAGGGTATCGATTTGATCGCTTCCCACAAACGTGCGTTTACTTTGCCCTGCATAAACATTTTTATAATTCTCAGGATTGCTACCCACAAGTGCGATCGCCACTTCGCCTTCAAAAACGGACAATGTACTGCTTTCTGAAGTAACCGCTACACCAAACGATGTTCCCCGATCAACAAACTTCGCACTGGGTGTGTTAATTATAAACCCACTCGCCTGTAGCGGCACATTTGCGATAAGTTTACCCGATTTTAATTCAGCCCCATTAGCCGACTCAAATTTAATTTCAGCTGGCCCTTCGAGTATGATCTTTGCCCCATCATTAAACTCGATTTCTGCCAACCCACCGATCAAATGATATTCTTGATTCTCTAATGTACTTCCTGGCTCAGCATCCCATTGAGCTTGATAGGAATCTATAATTGTTGCAACTTGAACTGGATGTCTAACTTGAAAATACCACCAGAGGCACGCACTAAACATCAGACATGCAGCCATTGCTATGACTGTAATTTTAAATGTTTGCAAAGGTATCGATACTGCATTTGAATCTTGGTTAGCTACAGCAATATCACGATTTTGTTGTGCTAAATATTGATTCAATTGGGTATTTGCCATCTCTTCGATTTGTTTTTTTCTACTCTGATATTCTATTTGAGATTTCTGCAACTCCTGTTTTTCATTCAACTCCAAGATTTCTCGATACCACTGCTCAACATTCATTTTGGCATCAGACTGATCACTTTCTGCCTTTTGTTGTAACAAAGAATACAGTTCGATAAAATCCAAATATTCATCAACAATATCTGGTTGTTCGATAATCAACTCATCTAGCTGCTGGAACTTTTCAGGAGTAATTACACCATATAGAGCATCATGCACTAATGCATTCATTGATTTGTCATTATCTTGTGGGGTCATAATCATATGGCTCGTTGATCAACAGAATTTTTGATACAAAGGCGTAGTGAACTATGAATACGCATATATACTTTATAGAGCACATGTACCGATCGATTTAACTTTTCAGCGACCTGTTTGATTGTATTTTTCTTTTGATATCGCATTTGAATCAATGATTGATCTTCTGGTGAAAGCTTGCCGATACAATTTTCCAATGCCTCCATACGATCATCTGATTTTTGAATAGATTCCATCGATTTTGCTTGAATAATTTCAAAGGCTCTTTCACTAAAAAAGGTTTGGGTTTTTCGGTTTTTTTCATACATTTGCAAGGTTTTAAAATGAATAATTCCCATCCCCCACTGAAGAAATTTATCATGATCCTTTAATTCATCAAATTTGCGGCACATCACCAAAATCGCATCTTGAAAGATGTCATTTGCATCCGAAAAGTTAGGGATCAATGATAAGGAGAATCGGTACAATCGCTGGTGATTCAGCAATAGCAATCGAGTGAATTGCTCATTGGTTGAAGTATGGGTTTCGAAATTTGACATAAAGTACCAATTCAACGTTTCCAACAAACGTATAAGTTAGTAATGTTCTTTACTGTATAGTAAGTCCTCAAAGTGATCGCGAATTAGAAATAATTTTATAAAATTTTTCATTCTCGACTCCACAACCACTATTTCTCCTTATTAAATATCGACTTATGAATATATAAATTCACATAGAAATCTGATTACCTTGAAGACAACCTCTTGATACTTCCATATAGTTTCGAGAAATTTTAATAGTCCTATAATTCGATAAAATAAAACTAAAAATGCTCTTACCCTAAAAAAACCTTAAAATAACACCCACTAGGTACAATATTTATCACACTGTACATATAAAAAGCGTGGCAGTTACAAACTACCACGCTGGAAAGTAGAGTACTACATAGTACTTATGTTATCAAAATATCAAGCCCCAGATAACCTGAGGCTTGATATTACTTTTAATCATTAATTAAATACCTCGAAAGCATCGATTTCAACTTCACCACTGGAAATCGTACCCACTAGCGTATGACTACCAGGCGATAATGAAATATTTTCATACTTGAGAACGCTGGTACTACATGCACCTGTGGTATTGATAGAGCCAACAGATTGACCATCAATCGTTAGGTTAATCGTACCGCCATCGCAATCCCAAGTGTAAATACGGACTCCGGTTCCAGTAAAGTTATAGGTAAACGAGCCAGACAGTCCCCATTGCGTTGTACCTTGGTACGCTGCGGGGTATTCGGTTACCGTTTCCCAAGTTCCAGTATAATTGGCTGCATTGTCATCAAACTTGGTCCAACTACCACCGCCAGATTGTGTTGTAGCGCAAGTGGCTGCAGAAGCTGTACCCGTGTTACCCAAACTGTCACGCGACTGAACGGTATAACAATATTGGGTGCTAGCCTGAAGACCACTATCTGTATAGCTGGTAGATGTCTGCCAACCACTATCCGTACCGCCGGTGCCACCACTGGTATTATCGAAATTGTATTCAACAGGACCAGACGCATCACTTGCGGTGGTTGCTGTCATACTGATTGCGGAACTGCTAATAGCATTTGGAACCGAGGCAAAAGTTGCAGGATTCGGTGTTGGTGGATCGGTATCACCACCACAACTTCCACCACCAGAAAATGATGAAAAGGCATCAATGATGATTTCACCAGTGACTTGTCGAATCTCTAACGTATGGGCACCCGGAGATAAAACCGCTGACTCAAACAGCAACACATCTCCAGCAGCCGGGCTACTTTGGAAATTAATATTCTGCTGAAATACGCCATCCACATAAACGCCGCCAGTAGCTGCAGCAACATCGGTAAAGCCATAAAAGCGTGCCCGGGTTCCCGTAAAGCTGAAGACAGCTCCTCCTCCACCTGTAACATCGCTAATGTAATGAAGCGTTGTCAGGTAAGCAAGTGGGTTAGGATCGGTATAAGACCCCGGTGGATAGGTAATCGAGGTATCCGTATCATCCACCTTGGTCCAGGTGCCGCCTCCACCGGCCTGTGTTGTTGCACAAGTGGCTGCAGAAGCTGTACCCGTATTACCTAAACTATCACGTGACTGCACGGTATAACAATATTGCGTGCTGGCCTGAAGACCACTATCCGTATAGCTGGTAGATGCCTGCCAACCACTATCCGTACCGCCAGTACCACCACTGGTATTGTCGAAATTATATTCAACAGGTCCAGATGGATCACTTGCCGTGGTTGCCGTCATATCAATACTATCGCAACTGGTTGCATTCGGGGCAGTCGCAAAAGTTGCTGGATTCGGCGTCGGAGGTGTCGTATCCGGCAAGGCATCGGTCGTTGCACAGGATGATCCTGAAGTCGAA
>JANQJS010000002.1 GCA_028281535.1 Sedimentisphaerales bacterium
ATTTGGGCATTTTCATGGTAAATATGAAAAAGGTTCGCGAAGTATGGGACCTATTTCAAGAAACGAAAGTGTACAATTTTACCTTGCTACCAAAGGAGCAAGCAGAAAAACTGGTCAATGAAATTCCTTCAGACACCCAAGGCGTTGTGGTCTCCAATGTCATTGAAGGTGCAGCGGCATCTCAGGCAGGTTTTCTTTTAGGAGATCTGATCATCGGAATGAATGACAAACCATTAGTCGAATCAACAGATTTACGTAATTATGTTGGTACGCTTAGGCCAGGTGAACAGGTTCAATGTCGATTATTGCGTGATGGCAAAGAAATGGAAATAACTGTAACGCTTGGAGATCGTGATGTTGCCAAACAGCGTGATGAACAATTAAGAAAAGAATTTATTGCAAGGCGACAAAGTAGCGTAACGCCTTTGCCACCTAATCATCCACCCATCCCTAATCAAGCTCCAGATCTACAAGAAAAATCCAAACCTAAATTAGGTGCAGTCCTTCAGGATATTCGGTCTTCGGGGGTATTGATTCTTAAAGTACTTGCGGGATCTGTTGCTGCAAATAGTGGTTTGAAATCAGGAGATATTGTCATTTCCGTCGATGGCCGTGCTGTTAATTCGATTCAAGATTTGAAAGAGGCTATATCAGATATTGATTTTGATTTCCAAGGAGTTGCTATGGAAATTATGAATCGAAGTGGAAAACGATCGGTCTTGGTCGGTAAAGATACTGATTGAATATACCCCTAAACTTGATCTGATTGGGGTTGAACATGTTGTTTGACACAAACCTGGGGATAGGTTAAGCTTAGTTTTATCAATACGATATGAATTTAAACATCTTTTTGCCTGCCATTAACGACCTTGCAGGCAATTTATCATATAATTAATAGAGACTATGGCCAAAAAGAAGAAAAAAGAGGACGTTTTTAGCCAGTTCGATACGAATAATATCGACACTCAGGATATAGACGTTTCATCGGAAATTGTTGATTTACCCAAAGTGGTGACACCACCATCTCCAGCATCTACCTCAGTAGATAATAATGGTGGAAATCAGGTTGAGATTCCCAGCGAGATAGGTGTTTTGGCATTGCGAAATGCGGTGGTCTTTCCCGGGACAGTCATTCCATTGGCTGTAGGACGGCCTCGGAGTCAGCGATTACTTGATGCGACCTTACCGAGCGGGCAAGTCATTGGTGTACTTACGCAAAAAGATCCTAATACGGACGATCCACAGCAAAAAGATCTTTATCCGATAGGCGTTGTCGTTAGCGTCTTAAAAATGTTGAAAATGCCTGATGGCCAAAACAGTTTGGTGGTCCATGGTTTGGTTCGTTTTCGTGTTGTTGAATGGTTGGGAGTTGATCCTTATTTGCGTGCTCGCATTGAAGTGATTCCGACCGAAACAAAACCGAGTCGTGAGATGGATGCCCTGGTGAATAATGTTCGCCAGATGGCTCAACAGATGATTGAGTTGGCGCCCAACATCCCGGAAGAAGTCAATGTTGTGTTATCGAACATTGAAGATCCAGGTGCATTGGCAGATTTTCTAGGAGCGAATATCAACATTTCGGTTTCTGAAAAACAGGAATTGTTGGAAACCATTCATGTCAAAGATCGTCTGCAAAAATTATCACTAGCTCTTGCTAACCAAATTGAATTATTAGAGCTGAGCGATAAGATTCAAAACAAAGTTAATAAATCTATTGATAAAACACAGCGTGAATATTATTTGCAAGAACAATTGAAAGCGATTCAGGCAGAACTAGGACAGTCAGATCAACGTACTTCTGAACTTGAAGAACTCCGGGAAATGATTGAGAATGCAGAGATGCCTGAAGAAGTAGAGGCCGAGGCAATGCGTGAACTGGATCGTCTTTCAAAAATTCCAATTATGAGTCCCGAGTTTTCGGTTTTACGATCCTATATCGAATGGTTGTGTGAATTGCCTTGGGCGACATCGACCAAAGATAAACTTAACATGGCATCGGCAAAACGCATTCTTAATGAAGATCATTATAATCTAGTCAAAATTAAACAGCGAATTTTAGAATTTCTTGCGGTACGTAAATTAAATCCAACCGGGCGTAGTCCGATTCTTTGTTTTGCTGGTCCACCGGGTGTTGGTAAAACCTCCTTAGGTAAAAGTATTGCCAAAAGTATGGGACGAAAATTTTCCCGTATTTCTTTAGGAGGTATTCGTGACGAAGCTGATATCCGTGGGCATCGACGAACCTATATTGGTGCATTGCCTGGACGAATTATTCAGGAGCTTCGTAAATGTAAAAGCAATAATCCTGTTTTTATGTTAGATGAAATTGACAAAATCGGACAGGATTTTCGAGGTGATCCTGCATCTGCCCTATTGGAAGTATTGGATCCAGAACAGAATCATACGTTTACCGATCACTTTATCGATCAGCCTTTTGATTTGTCAAAGGTGATGTTTATTGCAACAGCGAATTATCTGGGTGCGATTCCTCATGCCTTGCGAGATCGTATGGAAATATTGGAGTTACCAGGTTATACTTCTTCAGAGAAGCTGGCGATTGCAAAGAAATATTTGCTAACCCGTCAGCTGGAAGAAAATGGCCTGACAGCCTCGATGTTAAAAATAAAAGATGATGCTTTAGAAAAAGTGATTGAGTCGTATACCCGTGAAGCAGGTGTTCGTGAATTGGATCGTCAGATTGCCTCATTGTGTCGCGCTATTGCTGCTGAAATTGCTTCCAATAAACGAAAGTCTGCGACGATTTCTTCTGGATCGGTCTCCAAATATCTTGGTCCGGCAAAATATGAATCTGAACTGGCAATGCGAACCAGCGTTCCTGGCGTCGCTACGGGTTTAGCATATACACCCGTCGGTGGTGAAGTTCTTTTTATTGAATCTACCATCACGCCAGGTAACGGTCGATTGATCTTGACTGGGCAACTTGGCGATGTGATGAAGGAGAGTGCTCAGGCGGCACTGAGTGTCTTGAAATCACATTGTGAAAATGGTAAACCGAAATCAACATCGGTCAAAGGTAAAATTGTCAGTGCGCTTATGGGGAATAAAGCCTTAAAAGAACATGATATTCACATTCACGTACCAGCTGGTGCAGTGCCTAAGGATGGACCTTCAGCTGGTTTGGCGATTTATACATCATTGGCCTCGTTATTTTCTGACCAACCTGTCAATGCGAAGGTTGCAATGACGGGTGAGATAACGTTACGAGGATTGGCATTACCGATTGGTGGCGTAAAAGAAAAAGTATTAGCGGCTAAGCGGGCGGGAATACAAACAGTGATTTTACCTGAACGAAATAAAAAGGATTTGCATGATATTCCCAAGCAAGCACAGCGTGGACTAAAGTTTGTTTTTGTTCGCAATGTAGACCAGGTATTAAAAATCGCTTTGGAATCATAAGTCAAAACGCGAATCTTGCGAATCTGTTCGCAAAGAAAGACATGGAGAAGACAATTATGTCAGAGACAACACAATTGGTCGTAGATAAGACTGATGATATTACGGTTGTTCGTTTTGCCAAAGAAACCGTTTTGGATGCGCGTCATATCGATAGCGTCAGTAAGGAGATGTTCAGCTTAATTGAGAACGATGGTTGCCTGAAGATGGTTTTAGATTTAGGGTCTGTTGTTATGCTGAGTAGTCAAACACTGGGTGTTTTATTACAGATTAAACAAAAGCTAGATCCATTAGATGGTAAGTTAATTCTGGCTGGCATTGATCCAAAGTTATATCGTGTATTCAAAGTGACCAGTTTGAATAATGTGTTTGAATTTTTTGATAATGTTGAGTTAGCTGTTGAGCATTTTAAAACTGAGGGTGCATAAAATGGACATGTATATTGCAACTCAATTTTCAATTTTCTTAATGAATAAACCAGGCGTGTTGGCTCAGACGTTGAATAGAATCGCGAGCGAGAAAGTCAATATTATTGCCATGACTATGGTGGATTCTGTTGAGCATGGTGTATTGCGATTGACCGCATCTAAGCGTGATGAGGTTCGTGAGGCGCTTAAAAAATTAAATGTGACGATTAATGAAACGGATGTCCTTTGTTTAACACTGTCTAACAAAACCGGGGCATTGGCCGATGTTGTTTCTAAACTGGCATCAGCTCATATAAACATTAATTATGCCTATTGTACTGCGGGGGCAAGGGGTGGTCGTACGACAGGTGTTTTAAAGGTTGCGGATATTAAAAAAGCCATGAAAGTTTTAAGTGATAAAAAAAGTGTGAAAAAAGCGAGTTCGAAAAAAAAGACGCGGAAAAAACGCCCTGTTTCCAAACGTTAACCAGTTTTTGATACACATCACATCGATTTGTGATATTTTTATCTACAATCGATCTGAAAATGAACATCATGGAAATCAATGTGATAACGTCATGTCAAATCGACTAGTTGAATTAGAAATCTACCATGTGCATTTGCCATTTCGGCGAACGATTTATCAGGGACATCAGACCTTAACGAGTTCTGATTCGATCGTTATAGCTGCTTTATTGGCTGATGGGACGGTTGGTTATGGCGAAGGTGTGATACGCAAAGGGATTGGCACTGATTCAGCGGCATCAATAAATTATCATTTTGATACGACGATTCGTCCCTTATTAAATAATTTAGAGCCAAAGCGTTTTTCAGATCTACTTGATTTTGCAGATCAATTACCATTTAGCAGTGAAGAAGGTCAGCAAATCCATACTGTTCGCTGTGCGGTTGAATTAGCCCTTTTGGATGCTTATGCAAAATATTTTGATACGGATATTGCAAGCATCAATGGCTGGCTCGGATTTGGCGAGTTTATGCATAGCGATCATAAGCTTGTCCAGGTCAGCGGTCTATTGAATGGGTCGCAGCTAGTTCAGATCAGAAAAGAATTGAGCCGCATGCGATGGTGGGGTTTGCGAGATTTTAAGTTGGATTTAGGCACGCAATGGGACGAAGAATTATCCATGTATGTTGCGGACCGATTATTCGATGATTTATTGGAGGGATTATCGAGTTTTCGTGTGGATGCTCATGGCAGCTGGGATATCGATCGAGCTGTGGAAATGAGCGAAAAATTGGCGAATCTGGGGGTCTGTATTTTTGAGGATCCATTGGCATTGGATGACCAAAGTCATTGGCAGATGATCGCTGATTTGAGTCACCTGTCCGTCATGGTCGATCAGGCTCTGGTGAGCTTGGATGATGCGAATTATTTTATTGAAAATGATCTGGTCGATTATCTCTCAATTTCTATCAATAAAAATGGTGGTCTGATCGCGGCATTGCGAATCGCCGAAGCGGCGCGAAAGAATTCTCGAGGATTTGGATTATCTGCTGAGCCTGGAGAGAGTAGCCTATTGACAGCTGCTGGCGTAAAATTTCTGCAAATGGTTCAAAATACTGAGTTTGCGGAAATTGGATATGTCAAAAAGAATTTGAAAACGGATCTGGCAACGCAACATCTCAATTACGGCTATCGGGGAAAACTGAAATTGCCCAAAAAATCAGGATTTGGCGTGGAGGTTCGTCGAGACAAAATCCAAAATTTATTGAGCGAACCACCTCGAAAAATAGCATTTGCTTAATAAAATCGATCGATTATCCAATCATGTTTTTCAGCTTTTACTTGCCTCTTGAGCCTTGTAATGCTATAAAACCTCTTCGCAAATTATTTAAAAACAATTTCACTAACTAAACAAGAAGGAAAGTGCATGGCCAGGAAGAAAACCGCAAGTCGTAGTACTAAAAACGATGAAACGTATCTCTTTACCAGTGAATCAGTTAGCATGGGGCATCCCGATAAGGTGGCCGATCAGATTTCTGATGCTGTGTTAGACGCAATGCTGGAGCAAGATCCCAACAGCCGAGTGGCCTGCGAAACCATGGTTACCACCGGTTTGGCAGTTGTTGCTGGGGAAGTGACAACAAAAGCTTATGTGGATATCCCTCAAGTCGTTCGTGAAACGATTAAAGAAATTGGTTATACCGACGCTAGCTTTGGCTTTGATGGCGATAGTTGTGCTGTCATGGTGACCTTGGATGAGCAGTCACCTGATATTAGCCAAGGGGTCACAACAGGTGAAGGTTTGCATAAAGAACAAGGTGCTGGCGATCAGGGCCTTATGTTTGGGTATGCATGCCGCGAGACATCAACGTTGATGCCACTGCCGATTCACTTGTCTCATCGATTGGTTGAGAAAATGGCCAAAGTTCGCCAAAATGGTAAACTGGCTTGGTTACGTCCTGATAGCAAAAGTCAGGTGACCGTTGAATATGATAAAAATAATAAACCACTGCGAATTCATACCGTGGTGATTTCAACACAACATGATCCGAAGATCAGCCAGGCGAAAATTCGTAAGCAGATTATTGATCATGTGATCAAACCGATTTTGCCAAAGAAATTAATCGATAGCAAATTGATCATCCATGTGAATCCAACTGGAAAATTTGTTGTTGGTGGTCCACATGGCGATTGCGGTTTAACCGGTCGTAAAATTATTGTCGATACCTATGGTGGCATGGGCCGTCATGGCGGTGGTGCTTTTAGCGGTAAAGATCCTAGTAAAGTGGATCGCAGTGCGTGCTACATGGCTCGCTATGTTGCAAAGAATATTGTTGCAGCCAAAATCGCTGATGTTTGTGAAGTACAATTGGCTTATGCGATTGGTGTTCCTGAGCCCGTATCTGTGAAAGTTGATACGTTCGGTAGTGGTAAGATTGATGATTTGGAAATTACCAAAATTGTTCGTGAGGTTTTCCCTTTGACGCCTGCTGGTTTAATTAAGCATTTAAAACTTAAACGTCCTATTTACAAAGCGACTGCAAAACATGGTCACTTTGGTCGAACAGAAGAGACCTTCACTTGGGAAAAAACAGACCAGGCTAAAAAATTAGCTCGCTTGGCTGGACTCTAAGATGTCAGTAAAAATACATATGTAATTTTAAAAGGGCAGATGGATTATCTGTCCTTTTTTTATGCTTATAAGTAAGGTGAATCAGTATCGTCTGTTTGAGTTTGGAGCGTTTATGAATTTTCGAATGATATCTATTCTAATACATTTGTCCCTTATCTTATGTTCATTTGTATCTTGTGCGCCTACAAGTCTCAATGTTAAAAAAGGACCAACCTATGAATCTAGAATATCAACAGTGAATACGTTAGCTGTTGTTAATGATTTTTGTCTTGTGTTAGACCATAAAGAAAAATATGTATCATTGGGGGATTCAATAAAAGCTAAACAAGTTTCTCAACAAGCCGCGATCGATTATTTGACAACCAAAGGGTATGTGTTAGATGTGATTGAAGGGGATGTTGTGGGGTCATTTGTTGATCTGAATACAACGTATCGAGTGGCTCAAGAAAAAGGGATGGATATGACATTTCAGCGTCCTCCTTTTGTGAATCACGCATGGGGTGTTCATGATTATGAGTTTCAGCGTGTGATTATAAATTTAATCCGAATGATCAATGCATCTGTGTCACAAGATTTGGAAATGCCTGCGGTTCATTTTTCCAGGAGTGGATTAAGTCAATCTGATTTAGATATCATCAAGCGTCATGTCAATACCGATGCGATATTGGTTGTCTGTGGCGAAGGCATGATGGTGCCATTTGGTAAAACATTGTTAGAGGGTGTTGGCACAGGTGTATTGACTGGGGTAATTACAGGTGGGTTTGTATCAGTGTCTGTTTATAGCGTGTCATATTTGAATACGCGAATAGGTCTTGTAGATTTAACAGACGGGCAATTACTCTGGTCTAATAAACTAAAAAGTTCAGGAGAAAATTATATCAGCCCAAATTATTATAATAAAACCTGGGCAAACACCATGCTGTATCATCTCGATGGTAAAGAAAAAACGGGCGATAATTAATAATCACATCGAGCTTTTATAAATTCAAAAATCATGTCTTTTTGCTGTTCGTAAATACAATCTAAATCATGTCCGCAATTGGTTTGGATATACTTGTGTGGGATACTGTAGTGATTTAGATGGTCTCGAAATGGTTCGTTATAGTGAGTTAGATCTCCAACGAGCGTTAATATGGCTTGGTTAGTCTTGATGATTTCGCTAGAATTATTTTTTGCGGCAGTCCAAGGCGAGAATTGATTGAAGTGTCGTTTATCGTTATTAAAAATTTCCAGATAGATTGGTTGCCGGGTTGTTGAGAGAGAGCGATGTGTATGTATCGCGCCATCAAAATTAATGCATGCTTTAAATAGTTCTGGTCGTTTCATAGCAATCATTGCCGCGCCGTAGCCGCCCATTGAAAATCCTTGAATCACACGTTGGTCATGTTTTGTGCGATAGGTGTTGTTAATGTGAGGAATCAATTCCTCCACTAGATTTGTATAAGCCGATTTTTTACCTGATGAACTATCAGCCCACATGCTATTGTTCAATCCATTGGCAAAGACGACAATAACAGGACTGATTTTATTTGTTTCAATTGCCTGACGAATATTTTTAATAACCAGATCGGTGTCGCTGTGATGATTTCCGCCTAGTCCATGTAAATGGTAAATCACTGGGTAATGTCTTGTGCTGGTATAATAACCTTTGGGTAAATAGATATTGAATAAAATATTGCTCTGAGACAGTGGGCCTTTAATTTTCTTTTCATAAATCCTATCATCCTTTTGCCCTATGAAAGGGTTTGATGCATGTTGACAGGATAAAAGTGAAATCAACAGAACAGATAAACTTGCAATACAACTTTTATTTATCATGTGAACTATCCTAATTTAAAATGTCAATGATAGCCGCCGATGCAAGTAAGATACTGATAAAACCATTGATGTTGGCAAAGGCCATCGTGATATGTTTCATGTTGGCATTTCGTACAAGCAGATGCTCAATGAAAAGCAAGACCGCAACAATCAGAACGGCGACTAGAAAAAGCTTCCCAAAACCACCTTTGTAAACAAGTAGTAAGAGTAGCGTGATACACAAGCTGTGAAACATCCGACTTATCCAAAGTGAAAGTGTCGGTCCCAGTTTTGCCGGCATGGAATATAATCCGTCCCGACGATCTACCTCGATATCTTGGCATGCATAAATAATATCAAATCCTGCCGTCCAAAGTAAAACCGCACCGCCGAGTAAAAATGCTGTCAGGGAAACAACTGGACCTTCGGGAGGACTAATCGCCGCCCAGGTGCAGACCGGTGCGAGCATGAGTGATGCGCCAAGCCAGATATGGCAACACCAGGTAAATCGTTTTGTTAAGCTGTAGCCGCAAATAAATAATAATACGGGGATTGAACAAATCAGCGGCCAAGGATTTTGATAGCCAAATAAAGGGCCAATTGGTTTCCAGAATAGAAAAGTTGAGCCAATAAATCCTATTGCGCATACCAACAGAAACAGCCAGGCTTGAGATTTTTTGATCGTGCCTTTAGGGATTTCACGATTTTCTGTACGAGGATTTTTTGCATCGATACCAGAGTCGACTATTCGATTGAAGGTCATGGCAACACTTCGGGCAAAGACCATACATAACACAATCAGACATAGTTTTCCCCAACCGCAAAATCCTCCTTGTCCACCATTTGCTGCCATGAAGGTGGCCATAACGGCAAAGGGCATCGCAAAAATGGTGTGCGAAAATTTGATCATTCGCAGGATATCTGTGGTTGCTTTGAGCATCGTTGGGCAAATCTTTCCTTATCTGTAACCTTACAATTTGGGCTTTCAGATCTATAGATCTATCGCCGCATTATAAGCAGCCATTAAGTAGTTTGTAAAACATTAAAATAAATGAACTTATAACTTATTTCTCAGATTGTTTAGCACCGCTGATTCTCCAGGACGTAGTAATCTATATCGATTGGCTAAAAAATGAGCATCTTGTTTTAAATAAATGGTTTATGATTGAAAAAAGGCCTGTGAAACCATAGAATAGTGTGCTTGTAAATATATTAATTTTAGAAACATTGCCAAATTCTATGACCAAAATTACTGCCAAATCACCTCAAAGCACTATTGACGATTATCAAGAAACCGTCAAAACCATTGAGGCGTCAATTGAGACATTTCTGCAAAAGGAAACACATGTCCCTGAACCTTTGCAGGCGTCAATTCTCTATAGCATGCGGGCTGGTGGTAAACGATTACGTCCCGCAATGGTGGTCATGGCCTGTCAGGCCTGCGGTGGGCAGATGCATAATGCATTAGCAGCAGCAGCGTCCGTTGAAATGATTCATACCTATTCATTGATTCATGATGATTTACCAGCGATGGACGATGATGATTTACGTCGTGGCAAACCGACCAATCACAAAGTGTTTGGTGAAGGCATGGCCATTTTAGCTGGAGATGCTTTGCTGACTTATGCATTTGAAACCTTGGCATGCCATATCGAGCAGGCCAGTTTGGTGCAAGCGTTAGTTCGAGAGTTAGCCCATGGTGCGGGTGCCAGTGGAATGATTGGTGGTCAGGCGATGGATATTGCCCATCAAAATGAAGTGGGCGATCTGGAAATTGTAGATTACATTCACCTTCACAAAACGGCAATGATGTTTCGTGCTTCTATGCGTATGGGAGCGCTATGCGGTGATGCAGATGTTGAACAAGTGAATGCGTTGGGGGAATTTGGTTTAAAAATTGGCCTGGCTTTTCAAATTGTGGATGACCTGCTGGATATTACCAGTAGCGCTGAAGCGATGGGTAAAAATACCCAAAAAGATGAAGATGCGGGAAAAGTGACCTATCCTGCTATCGTGGGTGTTGAACAGTCGCGGCAGAAAGTAGATCAGCTGATTGCTGATTCTATTGAAATAATTGAGGCCTTTGGCCCACAGGGGCAGGTCCTAAAAAAATTAGCATTGCAATTGGCAGATAGAAAATACTGAGAATACTATATGAATTATCAATTTCTGGGAAATGTTAATCATCACGATGAGATTTGTAAGCTCAGCCAGGATGAGTTATCTATTTTGGCGAGTGAAATTCGTGATTTGATTACCAAGTCAGTCAGTAACAGCGGTGGCCATCTGGCCAGTAACCTGGGTGTCACTGAATTGACCATTGCGCTTCATCGTGTCTTTAATTTTGAACAGGATCGTCTTGTTTGGGATGTCGGACATCAATGTTATGTGCATAAAATGTTAACCGGACGCAGCCACATGTTTGATTTGCTTCGACAAGCGGGTGGCGTAAGTGGTTTTCCAAGTCCATCTGAAAGTAAAACGGATCAGTTTGCTGTGGGGCACGCAGGTACAGCCATTCCTTCTGCGGTTGGATTGGCTTTGGGGGCTCAGTTACAAAATAGCCCTGAAAATATTGTTGCTGTGGTTGGTGATGCCAGCATTGTCAATGGCCTTGCCTTTGAAGGATTAAACAATACCCCTTTGATTAAACGGCAGATGCTGATTATTTTTAATGACAATTCCATGGGAATTAGCAAAACGGAAGGTGCATTTGCTCAATATCTTACCAAATTGCGTGTATCGCGTCCCGTTGAAGATTTACATCGTACAACTGAAATGATGGTTCGGCGTTTTCCTTATGTAGGTAAACGTATTCATGACACCATGGAACGTATCAAAGGTGGTATTAAAACCACACTGCATGGTTGGCATGGTTTTGAGCAGTTAGGTTTACCTTATTTTGGCCCAATTGATGGTCATGATACGGCCACCATGATCAAATTGTTTGAAGCGTTTAAGCATATTGATCATCCAGTTATTTTGCATGTCTTGACTGAAAAAGGGCGTGGTTTTGAGCCTGCCACACAAGACCCATGCACGTTTCATTCACCTGCGGCTTTTCGTGTTGATGGTGATACAGCCACCATACCTGGCAGTAGCGGCAAGAGTTTTACGCATGCCTTTGCTGATGCGATGTGCAAACTCATGGAAAAAGATAAACGTGTTGTGGCTTTTACAGCTGCGATGCCGGATGGCACAGGCGTTTCAAAGATACAAAAAGAATTTCCTGATCGAGCATTTGATGTTGGGATTGCAGAAAGTGCCTGTACGGATATTGCCGCGGGGTTAGCTAAGACGGGCCTTCGTCCTGTCGCGGCAATTTATTCAACATTTTTACAACGTGCTTTTGATCAAACATTCCAGGAAGTATCACTACAGAATTTACCCGTAACCTTTTGTTTAGACCGAGCTGGTCTCGTAGGTGGCGATGGCGCGGTGCATCATGGTTTTTGTGATGTCACGATGCTGCGTTGTTTACCCAATTTTGTATTGATGGCGCCGATGGATGAAGAAGAATTGAATCAATCGTTGGAATTCTCCATTTCATTGGATTCGCCAGCTGCGATTCGTTATCCTCGCGATAAAGTGCCTGAATCATTGCCATTGCCTGAAGGTTACCAAAGTCAACCATTTGAATTAGGTAAAGCTGTCACATTACGTGAAGGCACCGATGCGGTGATTGTTTCTTACGGCATATTAACCCAACAGGCGCTACTCGCTGCAGAAAATCTTGGTAAGCAAGGTTATAGTATTGCTGTGGTGAATGCCCGTTTTGCAAAACCAATTGATGAAGCATTAATCGAAAAATTATTATCTGAAGAAGACCATCGCCCTGTTCTCACATTAGAAGACCATGGCCTCATAGGTGGTTTTGGTTCTGCGGTGCTGGAATTTGCCCAACAAAAGAAATTGGATACACGAAAAATAGTGCGTTTGGGAATGCCGGACGAATTCATTGCTCAGAATTCACGTAATGGGCAATTGGCTCAAGTGGGGATTGATCAGGCGGGTATCGAGAAACAACTACGTGAGATTTTGGCGGAGTCAAAATCAAATCCTCGCATCAATCAAACACATACCAAGTCATTTGTTGCTAACAAAAGTGCAGTGTAACTTTTGTTGTTTGCGAATGGATGTGATTGCCACCTTGTATTGACAGAGATAAATCATGCCAACAGAAGCCAACAAAAAATTTATTCTCGTTGCGAATACTGAAAAAAAAGACGTGGTCGAAGTGGGCCGCAGCTTACTAAATTGCTTGAGCCAGCATGGAACCGTTGTCGCACATAATCTCAATGAACCTCTCAAATATGATCAATTACCAACTGCCGATTTTGTTGTGGTTGTTGGAGGAGATGGGACGTTACTTTCCACCATTCGGAAAATTAATCAACACCAGATCCCACTGATTGGCGTGAATATGGGAAAACTTGGATTTCTTGCTGAATTTAGTTTGGAAGAAATCCAGCAATCGCTAAGTCAAGTCATTAAAGATCGCTCTTTAATTAGTCCGCGATCTATTTTACAGTGTAGCATTTCTGGTGAAAATCGCGATGAGCATAGAGCTTTGGCCGCGAATGAACTGGCAGTTATTGCCGGACCTCCATTTCGCATGCTGGAAGTGTCAATCACCGTTGCGAAAGAGCATTTGGCGCATTGTCGTGGGGATGGTTTGATTGTATCGACGCCAACAGGTTCAACAGCATATAATTTATCTGCAGGTGGGCCGATTATGGATGCAAGTTTGGATGCAACGGTGATTACGCCTTTGGCGGCTCACTCACTAAGTTTTCGTCCAATTGTCGTGAATATGGACAAAGTGATTGAACTTCAGGTTACCAATATTCGTAGAGATCCAAGTAAAGCAGCCGAAAATCCAAAATTGGCAGGGCCGTCAGCCGTTGTTGTGATTGATGGTCAGGAATATTTTCCTTTAGGACGTGACGATACGATTATGATTTCTCGTTTTGACCATAATTTTCAAATTGTCAGAAATCCAAATCATGGACAATGGCAGCTTTTAAACACAAAATTAAACTGGGGTTCAACGCCGGTATATAATCATACGAATGATCGCCAAGATATGGTGAAATGAGGCTTATCATGAATACACAAACGACATCCTTGCGAAAGATGTGTTGTATTTTATTTTTGATTTCTGGCCTATCCTCTCTTCATGCTCAACAATATGCTTCCCAAGGCGGGCATGTACTCGATGCCAACATGCGTGTCGGATCAATGGGTATCAATTCCAAACGTAGTTATGACTTGGTGATGCCTAGAGTGAATTTATTAATGACGGGCAATGTTGGTGGCGGGAAAAGTTTTCAAGGTGTTGTACCTTATAGTAGTGTGACAGAGTTTTCCGGGACGAGTGCTTTAAATACCCTAAGTAATTTTCGGCGTGATTCAACAAGTTATCAAGATTTGTCTGTTAATCTTCAACGTCCTTTCAGACCTTATTATGAAGCGTCGCGACAAGTAACCTATACTGACAACACGCGGAACGTTCAATCGTTTTTATCAAATTCTAACACTTCTCGTGCTTTGTCGCAGCCGAGACAGAATTTTAGGGATTATCGTGCTGTGCGTCCTTTGAATAGTCAATTTACGCCTTTGGGGTCAAGCTCTCGACGGCTTTCAGGGTTTAGTGGCGGTGCGTTGGATTTTAATCCTCCAGAAATGCAAAGCTACTCTCAGACGAATCCTGGATTAATGACATCACAACCTGACATGTTAACTTCACCATCCGTTGGGTTGCAGCGAGAAAACTTTTTGACCAGCCCAGCGGAGGGAAATACCGATCAGGACATGAATAAAAATAACCTCAAAGGCCAACCTGAGCTTGAAAACAAAAAGACCTCATTGGAATTGCCGCAAGCATATTATACGCAATTTAATCAACGCTTGCGGGAAATTGAAAATTTACAACGGCAAAGCCAGCAAGCCATTGCGAATGAGTCTTTTGAAAATTTATTAGAAAAACGCAAAGAAGATGAGAGATCATCTCGGAGTACTAAGGATATATCAATACCTTCCGTTGAAGTAGTGAGCAGAGATGAATTATATCAAAAGCAATTTAATTATTATATGACGCTTGGCGAACAACTCTTACAACAAGGGCGTTTTTACGATGCGGTTGATACTTTTGATAATGCATCATTATATAGTACCAGTCAAGCTGTGATCTTGATGGCAAAAAGTCATGCGTTATTTTGTGCGGGTGAGTTTATGAGTAGTGCATTCTTTTTAAATAATGCCATCGAGCAATCTCCTAAAATGGTTACTGAAAGAGTGGACCTGCGAAAAATTCTTAATGACAATGACAAGTTTAATAAACGCATAGAGGATATCAAAAAATGGCATGCTAAGAGTAACGATCCTAAACTGCTCTTTTTGCTTGGGTATATTCAGATGCAAATAGGCGAGGACGAAGAGGCTAGAAAGTCATTACATTCTTGTCAATCCGAGTTATCAGATCTTGCTGCAGTCAATATCCTTCTTAGCGAATTAGGAGATAACTAGTGAGCGGAGAAGGTAAGTCTATTGTTGTTGGAATCACAGGTGCTTCAGGATCTATTTATGCACAGCGTCTCATCGATTTATTAGAGCAAAGTAGCTGTCAGGTGCATGTCGTCATGTCTGAACCAGGTATTCAAGTGTTTGGCCATGAGCTTGGCATTCATAAGCCAACCGTGAATAATATTCTTGGTCGTGATAGTGATAATGTAAAAATTCATTCAAATTCGAATTTATTTAGCCAAATTGCCAGCGGATCTTTTCCGATTGATGCGATGGTGGTTTGTCCTTGTTCAACTCATACCATGAGCAGTATGGCAGCAGGCCTTGCTGACACCCTTTTACTTCGCAGTGCTTATGTAACTTTAAAAGAGCGCCGTACGATGGTCGTCGTGACGCGTGAATCTCCTATCACCACCATCGATATTGAAAATATGCTGCGACTTTCTCAAAATGGTGCTATCATGTGTCCCGCGGCACCGGGATTTTACCTCGAACCTAAAACGATTGATGACCTGGTTGATTTTGTTGTCGCTCGGATACTCGATATTCTCAAAATCAAACATGACTTCAAACGCTGGGGTTGCTAGCGATTCTTTCACCTTTTTGTGACGCCTGTTCAATGCGCCAGAGTGGTGTATTCAAGTGAGATAAATCCCAGCTGGTATTACAATGATGGCAATGAGAATCTTCAGGATTTCTCAGGTCGCCACATTGTTTACATGTCACAAACTTCGTTTTGGGTCTATTGATACGATAGGCAATATATCCTATGAGACCTAATAATGCTGTCGCCAAAACCCAATAGCGTCTATCTGATTTCGTTAAACCAATCTTCGTTGCATTTCTTTGGACCAAGACTGCCAGGATTAAACTTAAAATAATCCCAGGAAGTGACCAGACAAAGGTTACAAAAAATCCATATCCACCTTCAAGCGGCGAGTTGGCTATTTCTGCAGCAATGGTTGTTGTGGGCAGTAGGATATCCAGCAATCCTTCATTTGCATTACGATCTTTGTGAACGACGTATGAGAGAAGTTCCAAAAGAGCAGGTCTTAGATTACTTAAAATAAATCGGGTTGCAAAAATTGAACTTTCGCCATAATAATGACTTGTTCTAGCAACAGAGTCCTGTTTGACCCTTATGCCATCCTTATCAAAAACATTTATGGTTAGCAGATCACACGATTTTGACAGATTTGCTACAGCATAACCAAAATAATTTTGATCTCGAAAGATGGGCATTATGTCATAGCCTGATAATTTTTCTGGTTCAACAGGTTGGCTTCTTCCCTTGGTTAAACCGGCTGCTTTTGCATATGTCCACTTAAGTGTGTTGTTGTCCAGTACAGCAATTCTTCCCGTGTCTAGTAAAACTAGAGTGTGGTAACCAAATAGATGGTTGTTTAGTTTGTCATCCATGGGTTTGATTAACCCCTCATTGGTTTTTCGTGTCGGTTGTTCCCAATGAAGCCATACATTATTAGGCATCGAATCATCTGTGATAAATGCAATTGGAGTCCCTGCAAGGGAGGTAGGGCCTTCTGTTATTTTTAATTCGCTATTGTTTATATGATAATCGAAGTAATCCAATCGATAGAAGCGTTTACTTTTATAGTCATAAATAATATGGATGGGATATGAATTTTCAGGAGATTCTGGTTGCATCCAAGCGAGTTGAATTAATGGGTTCTTGAAAGTGCCAATTTTAGAATCTGGTTTTGGTGATGATCCTTTTGGGCCGATATAAAGGTTGTTTGTTTTCTTCCATTTATTATTTATTTTTTGATGTGTACTGAATACAAACTGGTTGTGGAACTTGTCAAAAGATTTTGAAAAATATTCATTAGGATTAATGCTGTTTTTTTGATAGCTAAATGTCGATGTGAATTGTGATTCAACTGCATAGCTTGCTCTTTCTATTTGTGAAATCATATAAGGGAAACTTGATTTTGCTTTATAGTTTAATACGTTAGATAAATTCAAATTTGCTGATACTGAAGAAGGTTTGTTAATAGAGGCCATTTCATCCAGATCATCAGTCAAACCTGAGGGGGTTATTTTAAATTCTGAATGTCTTAGATGTCTCCAGCCATTAGATAAATAAATATCGTACATGATGTATTGAATATGGCTGAGAAACGTTAAGAATAGTATAAAGCAAATTATGAGGGTGCATATTTTTGAATTAATTAGTTTCATAAATCTCAACCTTTATAATGGAACTTTTGTGTATTTATTAAATAGAAGCCAGAAACTGCAAGTGGAGAGTAAAAGTAAAATCATCCAACAGGTTAATCCAATTCCTTTAAGATAAACTAAAATAATCAAAAGAAGCGAAATAGCTGTTAAAAGTAATAAGAATTTTCCAGCATCTATTTGTTTTTGATCTTTGTCAAAGCTCAGCCCCAGTTGCAATCCAAAGGCATAATTCGTGATAGCTAATAGTGTCAGTGTAAAAAACATTTTTATCAGTATCGTTGAATATTGGCCCAGATCGAAAACACGTGGGTGGAATTGAAGGGCAATGTAAAACATGATGGCAGTTAAAATGATAGGTAAGAGGGTAAATATAAGACCGGTAATAATGCGTGAGAGCAAAATCGTTTGTCGCGTGGCTGCTAGTGTGCAAAGGAATGTAGATACTTTATGAGTTTTATCCGTTTGCATTTGATAGCAACCAAAGATACTTGCTAGCCAGGTGAGTATGATTCCGCCAATTGTCAGGATCGAGTACATATGAATTGGCAAACCATAGGGTTTGTCCTCTAATGCTTCAAATAAGTAGGATCCACTGATCGCTAATGCTGTGATCGTTATTATTTGAATCGTTATTAAAAATATGACCACATCACTCAATTCACGTTTGACTAATGTCCACATAAGCTGCCTCCTTCTTTATGCAGATAAACTTACCGTTTGGGGATCTGTGCATTCGATAAAAATATCTTCCAGACTCAAAGGGATTTCATCAATACTTTCTGGGTAATAGGCTTCAATGAGTCGCTGCTTTTGTTCATTATAATTCGCAATGGTTAATGTCATTTCGCGATGTTTAATTTTTTGATTGATTACATCGGTGAGATAAAGTGTCGATGGCGGTTGATCTGAGAAAATAATTCGAAGCTTCTTAACGCGATCTTTCAATGACTCCAGTGTACAGTTTGCCACCAGTTGACCGCCCAGTAAAATCCCAATATGATCCGCGATGCGTTCAACGTCACTAAGAATGTGAGAACTGAATAGAATGGTTCGCCCTTCTTTTTGTATGACTTCAATTGCCAGTTCCAAAAATTGTCGACGCACAACGGTATCCAATCCTAAAGAGGGATCGTCTAAAATTAATATTTCAGGATCTATGGAAAGCGACAAAGCTAAATTCAATTGTGCCCGCATCCCTGTTGAAAGTTCTTTGACTCTTCTTTGCATGGGAATGTTAAATAGATCGGTAAGTTTTTTGAAGATGTCATTATCCCAGTTGATCGCAATGTCTTTGCATAGGTTAATGAGTTTTTCAACTTTATAGCGTTGGATCAGGTTGTGTCCTTCGGCAACATAACCAATTTTTGATCGATCCAGAGCGGTTAAGTCCTGGGGTTCGATCTGGTTTATCTTTACCCGACCTCGAGTGGGTGGTTCCAAGCCAAGCAGGATTCGGATAAGCGTTGTTTTTCCAACACCATTGCGACCCAGTAATCCATACACCGAGCCGCGTGGAATCGATAAGCATAGATCATCCAAAACGCATCGCCCATCATAGTATTTGGTTAAATGTTCAATCTCGATGACACGTTCCGACATCGCTACCTCCTTATGCCTGTTCCCAATTAAATTGATCCAGTGACTGCGAAAACCACTGCGATAATTTTTCGCGATCCACCTGCATATGAATCGCATCCACGACGAGACGCTCTATTTGCTGATCAATAATTTTTTTACGTACCGATTGGCTAAGTTGACTATCCAGTTGTGCAATAAAGGTACCTGACCCCTTTTTTGTGGTAATGACCCCCTCCTGCTCCAGTTGGCGATAGGCTTTAGCGATGGTATTGGGATTGATCACCAATTCCGCCGCCAACTGTCTGACCGTAAGCAGCTGATCATTTTTTCTCAACCGACCCAGTGCGATATCTCGCTTGATTTGATCGATAACCTGTTGATATACAGGATAGTTAGAGCTATTGTCAATTTGGATTTGCACTGTTTTATTCCGTCAATTGTACTACTACATATAGTACAATTATAACACAGGAATATAGATTGTCAAATTCTATAAATATTTTCTTCTCGTAAGGGTATAATCTAATAGCAGAGACAAAATCTGGGAACGATACCTAAATGACGCTTCTGTGGAATTTTAAGTACGATGACAACGCAAATAAATAAGGGAAAAAACTTTTTTGAGCCGATAGCGACACTGTTATTTTTTGTGTTGATATTGATAGTATCAATCTTAATTAGTCTCGCTTTTCAAGAATCGGGTCAATCGAAGTTGATATCTTATTTGATGGGAGCAGCAATTGGATTTCTGATTGTGTGGTTTCCCATTTTTGTTTTTTTGCGAATCGTTTTGAAAATAACTCGCGGCATGCCTTACAAAGAAGGTCAGTTCGTTGAGGTCACAACAGGCGAGTATAAAGGTTCTCAAGGATTCGTTGTGAGTAATGAAGATACCCGAGCAGCGGTAAAAATTAAACTACATACGCCTAATGAACTAGAGCCATTAATATTTAACTGGGCAGACGTCAAAAAAGTAAAACAGATCTCTACATAAAACTTACAATTCAATTTTTTGTGGGGTTTTCCTTTGAATATTTCCGCTGGTTTGAGCTTGTAGTGTGATTTGATATTGATAGACACGCAGGCGGAATCCGGCTTGTTTGGAGCGGTTAAAGACAAAACTCACACGTTGACCCGTTTGCGCTTCTTCCAGTAAAAGGCCGAGTTGATCCATATTGCTAATTTCTTTGTCACCGATGCCAACCAAAACATCACCTGGTTCAACGCCTTCAATGTCAGCTGTCGATCTTCGGTCAACCGATAGAACCACGAGATCACCTGGTTTGCCATGAATGTCGTAACGTTGGATCATCGCTTTATTCAAAATACCCAATTCAATGCCAAAGAGTTGTTGTGCTAAAAAATCCCCTTCGGGTTTAGGTCGCTTTTCTAATGCCATTGAAATTGTTTTTTGTTTAGTCTGGTTTTTGATTTTACGTAGAATTGTTAACTTAAGCTTATCATTTTGAGATTGTTCTAGTAATTCGAGTGAAAAATCAATCGGCGTATTGATCTCTTGCTTGTTGACCTTGGTAATAATGTCACCTATTTGCAGGCCATTTTTATGAGCCTGGCTTTCAGCGCGAACAAATTGAATCATCGCGCCTGGCTTAGGTGAGTCATCTTTTTGAGTCATGGGAATTGGGCCAACATTGGCACCGAAATCGATGCGATAGAGAGCGTCAATATCCAGCATTTGAGGTAAGACTTGTTTTAAACGATCCACCGGAATAGCAAAACCAATCCCTTGAGCTGCTTTATTGATTGCGGTGTTGATGCCGATCAGTTCGCCATTGATATTTAAGAGTGGCCCGCCGCTGTTTCCCGGATTAATAGGGGTGGATATCTGTATCAGATCACCTAGGGCCAGGTTATCGCGAAATTCTAGATCACGATGAATCGCGCTAACGATTCCATCGGTAAGCGTGTGTTGATATCCCATAGGATTACCGATGGCTAGGGCTGTTTCGCCTATCATTAAATCGTGACTATATCCCATTATCACGCTGGTGAGTGGTTGGGGCGCATCGATTTTCAGTAAAGCGATATCATTAGATGAATCCATGGCAATAAGCCGGGCCATATATTCCTGTTCGTCTGCCATAATGACGGTGATTTCGGTGGCACGATTCACAACGTGAGCATTGGTAATGATATAGCCGCGAGAATCGATTACAAAACCAGATCCCAAAGAGGATAATTCGCGTCGTCGGGGAGGCAAATAGAAGAAATCATCAAAACCCCAATAATTGTAAAATTGATTTCTTGTTTCAACGACGTATTTGGTGGAAATATTGACCACGGCATCCTTGGTTTTATTAAATGCCTCTACGATCGGTGTTTTACGATCATAGCCAAAAACAGGTGTGGATAGCGTTAAAAATAGTAAGAAAAAGAGTACCAAAAACCGAGTGTTTTTTGACTGTTTTATCATGATTATTCCCAGTGTATTATTAAAAAGTTTGAAGTCATTTCTTACATATTATTTTAGACCATTTATCGGCAATAATGTTACATATTTTCTTAAATTATAATCATTTAAAATTGATCGTAAAAGCGGATTTTCCCTGTCAAAATAGTAAAAGAATGATTGCCGATGGTGGGAAATTCGAGTAAAATCCAGACCTCTAAAAGTGGAGAAATTTGAGGACCCTATCCGCGTTGTTTTGAGCGGTTATTTTACAAGGAATTTTCATTGGAAGAACGTATTCAAGATCTGCCGATTCTGGATGAGCTTAAGGATTCTTATCTCAATTATGCCATGAGCGTGATTGTTAGTCGGGCATTGCCTGATGTGCGTGATGGGCTCAAACCATCGCAGCGCCGAATCCTTGTAGCTATGAATGATATAAATCTTGGCCCACGCAGTAAACAGCGTAAGTGTGCTAAAATCGTTGGTGATACCAGTGGTAACTACCATCCCCATGGTGATCAGGCAACTTATGGCACGCTCGTACGTATGGCTCAGCCTTGGAACATGCGGCAAACATTGGTCGATCCGCAAGGTAACTTTGGCAGCATCGACGATGATCCCCCTGCTGCCATGCGTTATACCGAAGCACGCATGACGGCCGCTGCTGCTGACATGTTAGTTGATATCAATCGTGACACGGTAGATTTTGTTGCTAATTATGATGAAACCAGAAATGAACCAACTGTTTTACCGGCAAAATTTCCAAACTTACTGGTCAATGGTTGTACTGGGATTGCGGTGGGTATGGCGACCAGTATCGCACCACACAATCCAACCGAAGTTTGCAATGCACTGATTAAACTAATTGATAATCCAGAGACGTCCATTATGGACATCATGGAAATTATGCCAGGGCCTGATTTCCCAACGGGTGGTGAAATTTGTGGTCGTAACGGCATTATGGAAGGCTATTCGACAGGTCGCGGCACCATTCAAGTGCGTGCAAAAATGCATACTGAAGAAACGAAAAAAGGTCGCACGCGCATCATCGTTGATGAGATTCCTTATCAAACGGTTAAGTCACATATTATTGTGAAGATTGCCGATTGTGTAACCAATGGCAACATCCCTGAAATTTCTGATGTTAGAGATGAATCAGATCGTAAAGGAATGCGGGTTGTCATCGAATTGAAAAAAGATGCTGACGAAGATATTGTTATCAATCAGCTCTACAAATATACCCCTCTACAAAGTACCTTCAGTTTGATCAATATTGCTTTGGTGAAGAATCGTCCGCAGACGCTGAATATCAAGCAAATGTTGGTTCACTTTTTAGATCATCGCAAAGTAGTGATTCGTCGTCGCACACAGTTCTTATTAAAGCGTGCACGAACAAGAGCACATATTGTTGAAGGGTTGTTGTTAGCACAAAGTGATATCGATGAAATCATTCGATTGATTCGTCAGTCGGCGGATGTGCAAAGTGCGAAAGCCGCATTAATGGCAAAGCCTCTGCGACTGATGGAGCATGCAACGCTTAAAAAACTTCTTCCAGAAAAATTTGTGGAAGAAAAAAGTACCGTGGATCAATTCTTAACTGGACCGCAGGCGGATGCGATTTTAGCCATGCAGCTTCAGCGATTAACTGGTTTGGAAGTTGAGAAACTGGCAAATGAATTTGCTGCGTTGACTGAAGAAATCGAAGGGTATGAAGCCATTTTAGCTGACGAGCAATTGGTATTGAATATCATTCGTGAAGATCTTGAAGAAATGATCGAAAAATATGGTAATCCTCGTCGTACTGAAATCACAGGCGAAATTACCGAATTTAATATCGAAGATTTGATTCCTGAAGAGGAAGTGATTGTAACGGTCAGTCATGGCGGTTATATCAAACGTCTTCCGATTGATACCTATCGTAAGCAAGGTCGCGGCGGTAAAGGTGTGACGGGTGGTAACATTAAGGAAGATGATTTTATTGAACACATCTTCGTTGCCGGTACGCATGATTATCTCTGCTGCTTTACCAATCGCGGGCGTTGCTATTGGCAGCGTGTCTACGACATTCCGCAAATGTCACGGCAAAGTCGTGGACGCAGTATTGCAAACTTGCTGCAAATGATGAAAGATGAAAAACTGGCAGAAATTTTACCAGTAAAGCAATTTGATGAGCAGATGATCGTTTTCGCGACTGAGAATGGCTATATCAAAAAGACGCCTTTGAGTGCGTTCAGTAATATTCGCAAATCTGGTATTAATGCGATTTCACTTGATCCAGGTGATGATTTAATTGGTGTTCGTGTTACCAGCGGCAGCGAAGAAGTCGCTCTTGGTACTCGCAACGGCATGGCGATTCGATTTAGTGAAGAGCAGGTCAGAGCCATGGGCCGTACAGCACGTGGTGTTCGCGGCATTAAATTACGTGACGATGATAAAGTTGTTGATCTGATTGTCGCAAGGCCGGGTCGCAGCTTATTGACCGTTTGCGAAAAAGGTTTTGGCAAGCGAACACAATTAGAAGATTACAGAACGCAAAACCGCGGCGGTATTGGTCTAATTAATATTAAGACAACCGATAAAAATGGTAAAGTGGTTGCACTGAAAGCGGTGAACCCTGATGATGATTTGATGTTGATCAGTGCCAATGGACAAGTCGTTCGAATTGGTCTGGATCAGCTTCGCGATATTGGGCGCAATACTCAAGGGGTGCGACTGATTCGATTGAATGATGATGATAAATTAGTCGCTGTTGCTCGCGTTGTAAAAGACGAAGAAGAAAACGGTGAAAATGGTGAAATTACCGAAGCGGTGGATGAATCACCAGCACCAGAAGAAAATAATAACGAGGAATAATTATTTTCGCTGGCATTTGAATCGTAAAATCAAGTGAAGCAAGCTTCTATGATTTATGAGCAAACTGTTTGTGTTTTTTAACAAACTGCCAATTGATTTAAAATAATTGTTTCTATATTGATGGTTAACCACACGAAGGGGTGGGAGAAAACCGTGGGAGAAGAGGGTTCCTCGACTTCTACATACAAACGTATGTACAAGAAACAAAAGTACATGCATTTTCCCGAAGACAAGCGGTGCTCACAAAGTATCTCTTGTCTTTCTTTTTGCGCTGAATAGGATCATTTAATTACATCCTATGGCCTTGATGATTAACCCTATAATAAAACAGATTGCTGCAATCCCCTGGAAAATCATATATCTTTTTGATAGCTTTTCGCTTTTTTCTTCGACCAATGAGTCTGTTGCAAGCTCGCGGGCCTGCGTTTCGCTGATCGTTTCATCTTTTTCGAGATAGTGATCCTGGATCTCATCCACTTGAGCATTCCAATTTGGATTTCTTTCTCGCCTGAAATCTCTCAGTGTTAAGAAAATACCAACGAGCATGGCAATGCAACTTGTGACAATGCAAGTCGTAAGCCAGTGCTCTTTTAATCCATCATCAAGAAATGTACTTAAGCCTAGTAAAAAACCGATAATACCGCAAAAAAGAATTTTTCGAATAATTTCCATGCAGTAAGTATAAACTTAATATTGGGAAGATCTACAAAAAATGAAAATGCTAAAATGACCAGATGGGGCCTGGGGGGATAGCTTCTTTTTCCTTGAGAAGCTCCACGACTTCTATGGTAAGTTCGTTGATGCGTTGATTGGCGGCTTCCAGTTTTTTATTTTGGCTGGAAAGTTGGTTCTCAGATTTTTGAGTGAGTTTTTTTTGTGAATCCAGTTGACCAACGAGTTGCTCATTTTTGAATTTTTCGACCGTAAGTTCACTATTAAATTTTTGTTGTGTTGCGGCCAGGCTGTTTTGTGCTTCAAGGATTTCCATGCCACGACCTTGATATAGGTGATAGCTCAGAAATACAGCGCTACCAAGTAATAGAATCGTCAATGTGCAAGCACCGACCAGCATTTTCCAGCGGAACAAGCTTTTGTCAACTTTGCGATTCATGTTTTGTAGTAAGCGGTTATCATGCTGAAGTTGTCTCACCAGGGCTTTGGCGCTTTGGTGAGCGTCACGCAGGACAATAAATCCATTTTCCTGATCTGGCGATGCTGATGGGGGTGTTCGAGTTGGGGTTTGGCTTTTTACCTTCACTCGATAGAGATACTCTTCATTCTTTTTGAAACGAACAACTTCCCCGCGTTTGGCCAGATGAACTACTTCACGTTCTGAAATGCCCATTACCTGGGCGGCTTCGGATAAATGCAGGTTCTTTGTTGTCTCCATGCTGATTTTATCGGACATGGCTTTGGATAACTTTAGCGGATTAGGCATTTTCTTTTAGGGTGATTTGCGGTTAAAATGACTGAATATCAATTATTAGCATCATAATGAAGGATTAACCTAAGTATGTCTGAAAAAATTCTGATTGTGGGTGATGGTGCGATGGGCACAGTTTGTGGGTTGATTTTAGCTGAAAATGGTCATGAAGTGACCATGTGGAGTCATCAATCAGAGCAAACGGAATCGCTTAAACAGCATCGCGAAAATATAAATTACTTACCTGGTGTGGCTTTACCGGATTCGATGAAATTTATTACTGGTGATGATTGCTTATCAGGGGGGTATGATTGGGTGGTTTCTGCGGTGCCTTGCAAATTTTTGCGATCAATCTGGACAAAAATTTCAGGCAGTAAACCTGATGAGCTTGCAATTATGTCGATTACTAAAGGATTGGAAAATAATACTTTAGCTCGCCCTACAGAGATTATAGAATCGTGTGTTGGCAAATGTCAACTCGCAGCACTCTCTGGGCCAAATATTGCCGATGAGCTTGCCAGGCAGCTTCCGGCAACCACAACCATTGCTAGCTATGATGATGCTTTTGCACAACGATTACAAACGGCTTTTACGAATCATTGGTTTCGTGTTTACACCAATTCCGATCTGATTGGTGTTGAATTTGCCGGTGCGACTAAAAATGTGGTTGCCATTGCCGCGGGATTAATTGATGGCCTGAAAGTCGGAGACAATGCCAAAGCGGCTCTTTTGACGCGCGGTTTAGTTGAAATTACACGTTTAGGTCAAGCCATGGGCGCAAAAGCCGAAACGTTCCATGGCTTGAGTGGTATGGGGGATTTAGTTACGACATGCATTAGTCCGTCGGGACGAAATCGAACATTTGGCCAAGCCCTTGCATCTGGAAAAAGTGTTCAGGAAGTTCTCGATAATATTGCTGGTGAGGTAGAAGGGGTAAATACCTGTAAAAGCCTCTATCATGTCGCTCAGGAACATCATGTTGAAATGCCAATTACGCATGCGGTTTATCGCGTTTTATTTGAGAATGTGCCTGTCGATAGGGCTATTACAGAGTTAATGACTCGAAAACCCAAGGCAGAAACGTCATCGTAAAGTGTTGTTTTATATAGGGATATAAAATAATTATTTTGTGTTTGAAAGAATGCTTGTTTTAGATTAATATTTAACCATATGGTTAAATATTATGATACACATTTAGATAAAGCTTTTGCCGCGTTGTCAGATCCGACGCGGCGAGCCATTGTTGCTCGGCTCGCTGAGGGGGATGCTTGTGTGACAAGCTTGGCTGAACCTTTTGGTATGTCATTGCCAGCGGTATCAAAACATTTAAGAGTGTTAGAACGAGCGGGTTTTTTGAAACGTACTAAAGAAGGCCGCGTGCATCGCTTGCATCTTCAGGCCAAACCGCTGCAATCTGCAATGGAGTGGATCAATCACTACCAGAAGTTCTGGACTCAGCAATTAGATTCCTTGGATGATTATTTAAAACAAATGGACAATGAAAAACAGGAGTAATACATGGTTACGCAAGATTCCTCAGCGGTAGATGTATTGGTATTGCGACGGACATATTCGACGTCGCGTGATGTTCTTTTTGACGTTTGGACACAACCAGAGCATTTGAAAAAATGGATGGGACCAAGTTATGATTATGAAGTTCCTGTTGCAGAAGTTGATTTAAAAGTGGGTGGTCAGTACAAAATGGCATTTGTTCATAAGGAAGGTAAAGAAGCTGTGGTTGCTGGGACATTTCAGGAAATTATAAAACCTGAAAAATTGGTTTATACCTGGACTTGGCAAGAACCTAATGAGAATGCTGGGATTGAAACGTTAGTGACGGTTGAATTTATAGAAAAAGATAAGGGAACCGAATTGGTATTAACGCATCAACGATTTGGAAGCGAAGAAATGCGTTTGGATCATTCCAAAGGTTGGATGGGCTGTTTTGATAAATTAGAAGATTATTTAAAAAATTAGTTTACCTCGATTTGGTGTTTTGAGGTTATTTGTAAATGGTGTAATTATCGTCGGCAATGAATTGTCGACCTTCTCTGGAGATAAAGAATGAAAGCGACTGATGTGATTCGTGCGGCACTTGATATTAGTACTAACATGACTTTGCCTTTAATTGAAGATTTAAAAGAACATGCCATGGCGTTTCCCACTGCTAATGGTGGTAATCATGCTCTTTGGAATTTGGGACACTTGGCCTATAGTGAAGGTGGTTTGAATGAGTTGATGACAGGCGATCCAAATCCATTAGCCGAGTGGAAAGAATTGTTTGATATGGGAACCACGCCAAGTGATGATGCGAGTAAATACCCATCTTTTGATGAAGTGATGCAAAAGTTTCATGAGTTGCGGGCGATTAATGTAAAGCTACTTGACTCATTGAGTGATGAAGATCTTGATCGGCCAAGCAAAAATGTGCCTGATGAATGGAAAGAAATGTTTGGTACCTATGGCCAATGTTTAATCATGATTGGCCTGCATATAATGCATCACCGAGGCCAAGTGGCAGACATTCGGCGTTCGTTGAAGAAAGAACCTATGATGGCATAATGATTATTTTATTGATACATACTGCAGCCACGCTTTATATGGCAGGGCTGATCTGGTTCGTTCAAATTGTTCACTACCCATTAATGAAGCATGTGGGGCGTGAACAATTTGTCGAATATGAAACTCAACATATGCGACTTACGAGTTATGTTGTGATTGTGCCCATGTTTGTTGAGTTAATTACAGGGTTTATATTAATTTGGAAACAGCCTGAACATATTTCATCTTGGCTGATTTATGTTTCATTTATACTACTTGTTACCATTTGGCTATCGACCTTTCTATCGCAAGTGAAATATCATAAACAATTACTCAATGGTTTTAATGAACGGTCTCATCAATTATTGGTGAAAATCAATTGGGTAAGGACGGTTAGTTGGTCTCTTCGAAGTATGCTTGTTTGTTATATGATCTACACAACCTCAAAATCACTTTAATAAATAAGTCTGGGGGGTAAGCCTAAGCTTAGAGATTTTACTAGTTACAAAGTGCGAGTAGTACGCCGGCAGCGACGGTGGAGCCGATGACACCAGCAACATTTGGTCCCATGGCGTGCATGAGCATAAAATTGTGGGGATTTTCTTCGAGGCCAATTTTATTGACCACACGAGCGGACATGGGAACAGCTGAAACACCGGCTGCTCCGATAAGTGGGTTGATATTATCTTTTGATACTTTGTTCATCAGCTTGGCTAAGAGTACACCGCACGCCGTTCCAATGGTGAATGCGACAAGCCCTAATGCAAGTATGACAAGTGTTTCTGGTTTGAGAAAATGAACCGCCTCCAATTTAGAGCCGATCGATAGTCCAAGCATGATCGTCACAAGATTAATCATTTCATTTTGTAATGAATTGGATAGTCGATCAGCTACGCCAGATTCTTTGATCAGATTACCGAACATCAGTGCACCAATCAGTGGCGTTGCAGAAGGTAAGAGCAAAATGCACAAACCAAGAACGAGTAGAGGAAAAATAATTTTTTCAACTTTGTGCACATGACGCAATTGTTTCATTTCGATCTGTCGTTCCTGCTTTGTTGTGAGCAGTCGCATGATGGGCGGTTGAATAATCGGAACAAGTGCCATGTATGAATAGGCTGCAACCGCGATGGCGCCTAATATATCTGGTGACAACTTGGATGCTAAATAAATGGCAGTTGGTCCATCAGCCCCTCCGATGATTCCAATAGCACAAGCATCTTGAATCGTAAAGCTTAGGCCTGGAACAAGATCACTTAATACAAGAACACCTATTAATGTCGTAAAAATACCAAACTGTGCAGCGGCCCCCAGCAAAGATGTTTTTGGATTGGCGAGTAGTGGACCAAAATCGGTCATCGCGCCAACGCCCATAAATATAAGCAGTGGAAATAATCCTGTCTCAATACCAAAACCGTAAAATATTCCAAGCAGTCCTTCAGGTCCGGCAATACCGGCGACAGGAATATTTGCTAGGATGCCTCCGAAGCCAATGGGTAAAAGCAATAGTGGCTCAAATTTCTTTTTGATGGCTAAATAGATGAGGACTAGTCCAACGACGATCATCGCTAAATTGCTAAACTCAAAATTGGCAATACCCGTTGCGGCCCAAAGCTTTTCAATACTATCCAAAATTATTTTCCTTAACCTATGCGGACCAATGTTTGGCCGGCGGTGATTTGGTCGCCAACGGAGACTGGAATATCGCTAATGGTTCCTGAGGCGTTGGATTTAATTTCGCTTTCCATTTTCATCGCTTCGACAATCATCAATACGTCGCCTTCTTTTATCATGTCACCAATGTTAACTAATACTTTAACCACGGCGCCAGGTAGTTGTGAGATAATTTCCTTACTGCCCGTTGATGATGAAGGCGTTAATGTTGCTTTCTTACCTTGTTGTATATCGATGTTATATGACTTGCCATTGACATTGGCATTATTGCCATCAATCGTGACATTGTATTGGCGATTATTCACGGTAACGGCATAGGCTTTTGGACCAGTGGTTGTGTCTTCTTTTTTCTCAATTTTTCGAACACTCGTTTTTGCCTCACCTTTGAGAAAAGCAATTCCTTTATCTCCACACGCGGCGACAATAAAAATATGTTCGTCCGTGATTTCCAGATTATTATCTTCTAATAATTTTTTTGCTCGTTGACTGCCTTTGGTGGGGTCTTGATTATTTAATTCTAAAGGGTCAGCCGTTGTTGGCTTGAGTCCCATTTTTTCTGATGCGAGTTTGACAATCTCAGGATCGGGTGGAACAGGTGTTTTTCCAAAATAGCCGAGGACCATTTTCCCATAGCCATCGGCAAATTTTTCCCATGGTCCAAACATGACATTATTGAATGCTTGTTGAAAATAAAATTGTGATACAGGTGTGACTGACGTACCAAAACCACCCACACGAACGGTTTCTTCCATCGCGCTGATCACTTCAGCATATTTATTCATGATATTATTATCACGCATCATTTGTGTATTTGCCGTTAATGCACCACCTGGCATCGGAGACCATGGAATGAGTGGTTCAACCATTGTTGCTTCAGGTGGAATAAAATAATCTTTCATACAATCTTTAAAGACTGCTTCGGCCACCATGACTTTGTCGATGTCGCAATCTAATTCATAATCGGTGCCGCGAAGTGCGTGCCACATGGTTGCAATATCCGGTTGTGATGTTCCACCAGAACATGGTGCCATGGATAAATCGATACCATCGGCTCCTGCATCGAGTGCGGCTTGGTAAGCGGCAATCGATGTGCCAGCTGTTTCGTGTGTATGAACACGAATGTGTGTGCCATCGGGTAATTTTTGTCGTGCTTGTTTAATTGTTTCATAAACTTTCGAAGGGATGGCTGTGCCGCTGGCATCTTTAAAACAAACAGAGGTAAATGGAATATCTGCATCAAGAATTTGTTGCAACGTATCCATATAGAATTCAGGCGTGTGAGCTCCTGTGCAGTCCGGAGGCAGTTCCATCATGGTAACAACCACTTCGTGATTGAGGCCGGCGTTGGTAATACATTGTCCTGAATAAATCAAATTATTGACATCATTCAGTGCATCAAAATTTCGAATGGTCGTCATGCCATGCTTCTTAAACATTTTGGCATGTAAGTCAATAATATCTGAAGGTTGTGAGTCTAATGCGACGACATTGATTCCGCGAGACAGTGTCTGTAAATTGGCGTCAGGCCCGACGGTTTCGCGAAAAGTATCCATCATATCAAACGCGTCTTCGTTGCAATAAAAATAGAGCGATTGAAATCTTGCGCCACCACCTGCTTCAAAGTGTGTAATTCCGGCATCGCAAGCTGCTTGAAGTGCAGGGAGAAAATCTTTAGTAAAGACTCGTGCACCAAAAACGGATTGGAAGCCATCTCGAAATGCGGTGTTCATGACTTTTACACTTTTTTTAGCCAAGATAGAATTCCTTATAGATCATTCTTTTTTTGATTTAATAGCTGCAAAGATAGCGGCAATTTCTGCTAAGTCGTCTTGAGATTTAGAAGAAGGCAATTCTTCTGTAAATAGATGGGATACTTTTCCGATGATGAAGGAGGAAAGCGTCATTACGCACAACAGGAGTGTGAGAAAAAGAAACACGACGGTCATGCCTATCAGCATGAATTTTAAGCCTTCGATCATAGTAAGTCTCTTTTTTAATAAACCATTAAAAGTTTAAATTAAAAAATTGAATCATGCAATAAAAATGATTTTAGGTTATAATAAACCCTGAGATATAAGATGTAAGTGAGCGTGTGTATAATGGCAAATCCTAACATTTGTACTTTTTTATGAATAGTGATTGTTGCTATCTCAACTCTGACGCCTATAAATTCTTTATTCATAGGACTGCGAGTATCTCATTCATAGTTAAGGTTCCATCGCATGAAATTTGAGAAGATACATTGGTTTGAGTCTCTGGAATCCACAAATCGACATCTTGCAGTCATGCTCGAGGAGAAGTCATCATTAAAATCTGGAACCGTGATCGCCGCTCGTCAGCAGACCAAAGGTTTGGGTCGCGATAATCGACATTGGATTTCAACATCAAATAAGGATTTGGCTTTTTCATTTTTTCTTAACCTGGCGATCCCAGAACAAGCTTTACTATCTCTACCATTAGTCACCGGCTTAGCCGTGTCGCAGGTTTTAGATTCGATTAATATCAAGAATCATCTTAAATGGCCCAATGATGTTTTGGTTAATGGCGCTAAGATTTGTGGAATACTCTCCCATCAAGTGCAATCACATCATGATGAATTGGTTGCTGCGATTGTGGGGATTGGTTTAAATGTTAATATGAATCAGGATCAAGCGGATCAGATTGATCAGCTAGCGACGTCTGTTTTTATTGAATCTGGCCAAGAGCATGAGGTTGATTTACTTCTCGATGCTATTATACATCAACTAGAGATTGTAATACCTATTTGGCAGCTAAGTGGTTTTAGGCAGTTTCGAGCTAGTTGGCTTGAACGATTTTCTCAATTGGGTAAATTGGTTACGATTAGGAATCAAAGAGGACTATTTGAGGGAGTCGCCAAGGATATTGGGGAAAATGGGGAATTAATCTTGCAAGATTCTCAAGGCAATTTGCAATCTATCTGGGCTGGTGACCTGTTGGTTCAATAGGCGGTAAGTGATTATATATAAAAGGAATACGTTTTATTCACCCACTTCCGGGGGCAGGGTTATATTAGTCTGTCAGCTTGGCAGAAAATAGGTATTTTATACCAAATTTTGTCAGTATGGCAGACGGCTGTGTTGTGATTAATCTATAGGGCGGAAAATATTTGGGCATTTTTAAGCTTGGTGAATGCCATAAGTATTTTTGGTATAGTAGATTAAGTGTTGATCTGAGTCGACTTGTCTTGTAGCGATTGTTCCTGTTTCTGATTGGCATATCCTTTGCTTATAACAAACTATATGTAAGTAGATGAATTACGTTTACGCAGACTGAATAAAGGAAAATGGGATGACTCCCGCTATACCAGAATCAGAAAATGTGAATGTCTTGATCAGCGATGCCAATTGGGCATGGCCTCAGGCGGTGGAAAAGATTTTCCAGCCTCGGGGCGTGAATGCTCTTGTTGCTGAGAATGGTGCCGATGTGGTTCAGTTGGTGCACCATAACAAGATTCACTTGGCGATTTTGGATATGGGATTGGATGAATTCTCCGGTATGCAGACATTGCGACGGATCCGACAGTATGACCATCGACTGCCCTGCATTCTTTTAGCTCAGCATGTTGATAATCGATTGCTGGCAGAAGCTCTCGGGCTTCATGCAAATTCTGTTATGGCAAAGCCAGTGGATTTGAAGTTATTGGAAAATCAAATTGATCGATTATTTGTCAAAAATTATGCGAGCAATATATTCTCTGCTGCCATTGAAGTTGAAGTAAAATCCCAAGCGGATTTAAAAAATAAATTAACAAAAAGATTTTCAACAGTCATTAAATGGTCTTTTAAGAAAAATGAAAGGAGCGATAGTTAAATGAAGCTCAGACCTCTAGGTGATAAGGTTGTCATTAAACGCCTTGAAGCAGAATCAGTCACATCAGGTGGTATTGTATTGCCTGAATCCGCCAAAGAAAAACCACGCAAAGGAAAAGTGGTTTCTGTTGGCGATGGTAAACTCTTAAAGGATGGATCCCGCGGTGAATTGCAAGTCAAGAAAGGTGATGTCGTTTTATTTTCATCTTATGGCGGCACCGAAATCAAATTGGATGGCGAAGAAATATTAATCATGGATGAATCAGATATTCTGGCCGTTTTAGGTTAATTATAAATAGACACTATTCATATTTTATAAATAGAAAGATAAGGATAAATATACAATGGCAGCAAAGAAAATAGTATTTAACAATGATGCACGCCAGGCGATCTTGCAAGGGGTTAAGCAACTTGCTAAGTCAGTCAAAGTGACCTTAGGTCCTGCGGGTAGAAATGTCGTCATCGAAAAATCATTCGGTTCACCTACAGTTACCAAAGATGGTGTGACTGTTGCGAAAGAAGTTGAATTAAGTGATGCTTGCGAAAATATCGGCGCACAAATGGTTAAAGAAGTGGCTTCAAAAACATCAAACGCTGCAGGGGATGGTACAACAACTGCGACGGTATTAGCTGAAGCGATTTATGAAGAAGGATTGAAAAATGTGACAGCGGGTGCAAACCCTGCTGAATTAAAGCGTGGTATCGACAAAGCGGTTCAAGCCATTATCGCTGAATTGCATAAGAAATGTGTTGCTGTGGATTCTAGCAAACAGATTGCTCAAGTGGGTACCTGTGCTGCGAATCAAGATAAAGAAATTGGTGATATCATTGCCAAAGCTATGGACAAGGTTGGCAAAGATGGTGTGATTACTATCGAAGAAGGCCAAACCTTGGATACTAACGTTGATCTGGTTGAAGGGATGCAGTTCGATAAAGGCTATCTTTCACCTCACTTTGTGAATAAGCCTGAAACCATGACTTGTGAACTAGATAAGCCTTATATCTTGATTCATGAAAAGAAAATTTCATCGATCAAAGATATTGTTCCTGTTTTGGAAAAAATTGCACAATCAGGCCGTCCTCTTTTGATTATTGCGGAAGATGTTGAAGGCGAAGCATTGGCAACATTGGTTGTGAACAAACTTCGTGGTACGCTCAACGTTGTTGCTGTCAAAGCACCAGGTTTTGGTGATCGTCGTAAAGCCATGCTTCAAGATATTGCTATCTTAACTGGTGGTCAGCCAATTTTTGAAGATTTGGGTATTCAACTTGAAAGTATTTCCATTTCAGATTTGGGCCAGGCGAAAAAAGTTTCTATCGATAAAGAAAACACCACAATCATCGAAGGTGCTGGCGATACAAGTGATATCACAGGTCGTATTGATCAAATCAAAAATGAAATCAATATCACGACCAGTGATTACGATACTGAAAAACTACAAGAACGTTTAGCTAAATTGGCTGGCGGTGTTGCACAGATTAATGTTGGTGCGGCAACCGAAGCCGAAATGAAAGAAAAGAAAGCTCGCGTTGAAGATGCTTTACATGCTTGTCGTGCAGCTGTTGAAGAAGGTATTTTGCCAGGCGGTGGTTCTGCTGTTCTTCGTGCCGCACAAAATCTCAAGAAGGTTAAATGCACAGGCGATGAAAAAGTGGGCGTTGATATTGTTCGTCGTGCATTGTATGCCCCGATCAAGCAACTCTCTACCAACGCTGGTTTAGATGGATCGATTATCGCTCAAAAAATCTTGGACGATGCTGATGGCAATGAAAACTTTGGTTTCAATATTATGACCGAAAAATTTGGTGACATGCTGGATTTTGGTGTGATTGTGCCAACCAAAGTCGAACGTACCGCTCTGCAAAACGGTGCTTCGATTGCTAGCTTATTACTAACAACCGATGCGGTCGTTAGTGAAATTCCAGAAGAGAAAAGTGACGCTGCTCCAGGTGGAATGCCTCCTGGTGGCGGAATGTACTAAGTATTCGATATTTAAGGGCGTTCGTATTATTCGAGCGCCCTTTTTTTATACCTGTATAAATAAGGAGACTCTCATGTTTGTACAAATGAATCAAATGGGACGAAGCGGGATTAAGTGGCTAGTCATGTTTTCTTTGTTTTTGATTCTCATGGGAGTGTTAATGCTGAAGTTTCCAGAAGTGCTTGCCTTAATCGTTTCAAGTATCTTTTTTCTGATTGCTTTTATCAGTTTAAATTTCGCCTGGAAATTGTATCGACTATCAAAAAATGTTCAATCATATCAGCAGCAGCAGTCGCAGAAACATTCACACACACACGTTGAAGTGATTGATGTCGATGAAGTAAAGTAGAAATCGATTAAACGCCAGCCGGCTGTGTTTGCTGAGCAATGGCATGTTGGATCAGATTGATCACGGCATCAATTAAAAAGGGTTTTGGGAGAAAATGATCGTACCCATTTTTTAAAGCCTTTTCTTGCTCGCCGATACCATAAAAAATTGAAATGGCAATAAAGGCAATCGGTGATTCACCTTTTGCTTCACGGATCTGCTTAACCAGGTCAATGCCTTCCATGTCAGAAAACTTTAGGTCCATTAATGCGACTTGAATACCCGGATTCTCTTTGATGATGTCCAGTGCTTCCTGGCCTGTAGATGCAACAGCGACATCGGCACCTTGTTCATTGAATACCTCAACGAGACGGTCGGTGCATTCTTTATCTTCATCTACCAAGAGAATTTGATATGAAAATAATTGACCACGTTTTATAACTTTTGTTCCTAGCATAGGCTTTGACTCAACTTATAAACTATAAGATTTAGTTCTAACACAAGCAAGGTCCGATAATCGCAATTGCGACATCAAATCCATATATTTATTTTCGACAATTTCCTGCTAAGAGTTGAGCTTACCGGATAATGATTCAGCGTTTTATACATATATATTGAATCTATTTTCAGAATTTAATTGGTTATCCCGCTGGTACACATCGACTTTTAGCCCACTGCCGCAATTCATTGAGTCGTTCTGCCATGGTCACTGATAATGGTGGTGAATTTTTTACTGTCTTTAATATTAGATCTGTGTCCAGATCCATATCCTCTGCAAAGGCATCGTGCATGGATGCGATGATGGCCTGTTCAATTTCTGCTCCACTGAAACCTTCTGAGGCTTGCCCTAACGCTTCGAGATCGAATTGCTTAGGGTCACGTTTACGTTTACGCAAGTGAATTTCAAAAATATCGCGTCGGACATTCGCCTCTGGCAAATCGACAAAAAATATTTCGTCGAATCGTCCTTTACGTAAAAGTTCAGGTGGTAATGCTTCGATATCATTTGCCGTTGCAACGAGAAACACAGGTTGATTATGTTCCTGCATCCAAGTTAACATCGCACCGAACATGCGCTGCGATAGACCGCCATCGGTGCTTCGGCTAGCGGCTGAGGCAAACGCTTTTTCAATTTCATCTACCCACAAAACAAGCGGGGCCATCATTTCAGCTTGGCGTAAGGCCATGCGTAATCGTCGTTCAGATTCACCAATGTATCGATCATAGAGTGACCCAGGATCTAAACGTAAAAGGGGGCGCTGCCAGGCTGTGGCAATTGCTTTGGCACATAAGCTTTTCCCTGCACCCTGAATACCTAACATGAGTACGCCTCGAGGCATCTCAATGCCAAATCGTTTGGCTTCATCACTCATCGAATTTTGTCGAATCTCCAGCCATCTTTTTAAATTATCTAACCCGCCTACTTCGTCCAGTTCGGCCGGTGTTTGAACATACTCCAGCAAACCATCCGTATGAAGCATTTGACGTTTTAGTGCCATGACGCGATTGACATCTTCTTTGTCAAATTTTCGATCACCTGATACGGTGTCCACAATGATTTGCTCAGCTTGTCGACGCGTTAAGCCTTTGAGATTACGAACGATGACACGTAAGTCCCCTCGTGTTAGATTCACCATCAGAGGCTTTTGCTTGTTCATATTTCGCAAACGATTCATCACAATGGTTTCAAGTTCTTCCTCGTCTGGCAATGACAATGTATAACGCGTGAGATAATTATCAATCGGTTTGGGAAATTCATCACTGCTATCTACGAGTATTAACGTGCTATTATTGCGTTCGAATGTATAGAGAAGATCTCTCAGCACGCGCATTGTACGGGCATCAGATAAATGTTGAGCGAGATCAAGCATCATAAAGACTTGTTTGCCCTCTTGATGTGCCATGTAAAGCATGGCCGCTGCCGGGTGTTCTGTGCCTTCTAGGCGATGACCATCTTTGATTTGACCTTCACGAACTCCTTCGGTGATCGTCCAGATTTTTAAATCTAGTTGCATATTGACGGTGGCTTCGACAATTCTTTCTCTGGCAAATACCTCCTCATATGTGTTAATTAAAATGCAAGGGTGGTGACTTTCGATCAGCTGTTCAAGTTGTTCTGTATCGTTCATAAAATCCTCGACATATTTCGATGGTGTTTATTGTGGGTGAAGGCCTCATCTTGATCAAATCAAGATGGTGATAATCTATTTATTGATTTATAGATATTGCTAATCCGCCATCTTCATCCCGATAGATCGGGATGAGGCTGCCACTCAATTGATGACTTAATATGATTATACGCTTAACACATACTGTTGACACCTGATAATTTTCTGAAAATTATAAACAACTGTTGCAATCTCATTCATTCTAATGGTATAGTTTTGTCGGTAACTAACTTTTATCAAAGATATTATAAGGCAAGTTATGTGCGGAATCGCTGGTGTACTCGACTTCTCTGGTCAGGGCGTTAACCTTGATCGTATTGAGCGTATGACACGATTGCTCAGCCATCGTGGGCCTGATGATCAGGGGCTGGCCTTTTTTGATATCACTGGAAAATGCGCTTGGCAAGGTAAAGAGTTGGTCGCAGACTTGCCTAGGCCAGATCTTGCATTAGGCCATCGTCGTCTTTCCATCATTGACCTGACCGATATGGGGCATCAGCCCATGGCATGTCATAAGCAGCAGCTCTGGATTACATACAATGGTGAGATTTATAATTATATTGAGTTGCGTCAACAGTTAATGGATTTGGGTCATCAATTTAAGACGCATTGTGATACGGAAGTCATACTCAAAGCCTATTTACAATGGGGTCGTGAGTGTGTCACACGATTTAATGGCATGTGGGCTTTTGCCATTTGGGATTGTCAACATCAGAAACTATTTTGCAGTCGAGATCGATTTGGCATTAAGCCATTTTATTTTTGTAAATCGGAAAAGCAGTTTAGTTTTGCTTCAGAAATTAAATCCGTTCTGGCTTCACTAGATTCGTCACAACATAACATTAATCAACCCTACATGACACGATTTATTTTAGATGGGTTGCTTAATGATAGTGACCAGACCATGTTTGAAGATATTTTCCAGCTGCTCCCGGCACATTGCTTGGAAGTGGAAAATGGAAAAATCAATCTATGGCGATATTGGCAATTACCACCTGAAAAAATTCAACATGCGAACCAATGTGATACAGATTACCAGCAGGCGGTTGAGCAATTTCGAGATTTGCTGACCGATGCGGTGAAGTTGCGTTTTCGGGCAGACGTTCCTGTAGGAACCAATTTATCGGGTGGATTAGATTCTTCAACGGTGGTTAGTTTGGCGACCAAAGCACTCGAATCTAAGATTAGTACATTTACAGTGGAATATGATGAAAGAGAATTTTCTGAAGGACATTTTGCACGAACTTTAACGCAGCATTGTCAAACGGATGCTCATTTTATAACGCCTTCGCCAGATCAGTATATTGAGTTTATCGAAAAGTTCAGCTGGTATCATGATGAACCTTGCGTAGGGTCAGGTATGTTTTCGCAGTGGCATGTGATGCAGCTTGCATCGCAGCATGTAAAGGTGGTTTTAGATGGCCAAGGGGCTGATGAATTATTGGGCGGCTATACCCACTATCATGATCATTATCTTAGTACACTTTTAGTACGTAGCTTAAATACAGATTCCAATGAAACCTGGAAGCGTTTTGTTGAAGATTTCAAACTCATCGCACAACATCATGAGCAATCCTCAAGCAAAGAAGGATTGCGATTCATCAAGCACCTGGCTGATCATAAATTGCCAGGCGATATTCTTAGTGCCATTAAACCATTCTATCGTTTACTCAAGCAGACAGTCACACAAAATAAAATGTTGGATGTTGTAGATCGAGCCATCCTTTCGCATGTTGGTTCATTAAAAACAAAACGATCAGAACAGTTCCAAGATGATTTAAATAATATACTCTATGATGATCTTACTCGTGATAATCTTCCCATGCTCCTGCAGAATGGCGATCGTATCAGCATGGCATTTTCCATTGAATCCCGCCTGCCCTTTCTTGACTATCGATTAGTTGAATTTTGCAACGGCTTGCCTTACGATTTCAAAATGAAAGGTGCAACCACCAAACGAATCTTACGCGACGTAATGTGTGGATACCTTCCTGAACAAATCATCAACCGTACCGACAAAAAAGGTTTTCCCACCCCCTTCGCCGTCTGGCTCAAAGGCCCACTCAAAGAGTACGCCATGGATACTTTCAATAGCCAATCCTTCACTTCCCGTGGCATCTTCAAAAAAGTAGAAATTAAAAAAATTGTCCAGCAACACGAAAAAGGCCTCATGGATCACAGCTGGCTCATCTGGCGGATGCTCAACTTCGAAACCTGGATGAAACTATACCAGGACAACTTCAACCAGCATTCAGGTCAACATATGTGAAATAATAGTATAATGTGATACATTTATCTTAGTCAGATAAAAGAAGATTTATTTTGTCTGTTGATATCAAGTTGCAGGATATAATTTCTCTTTCATAGGGACAATATAATCCCGAAAAGAAACGTAGCCGTAAACAATAAATGATATGGTGAGGCAAAGCACTCTAGTGGCTATATGATCTTGCCAGTGAAAGCCCAGAGCTTCGAAGATTCCAAAGGTAATTAGGAAGCTGCAGATACCAGCCGTCCAGCTTCGCCAGACGATAGACATTTCCTTGAACCACGTGGCAGGTGACCATTTTAATTCGTAAAGTGTTGCAGCCCAAATAAAGAGTGCAGAAGCTATAAAGGCTACATTGGTTGCCCAGCATAATCCGAGCAGATGCCATCGTTCGAAGAATGGCACGATACAAATCGCAAAAACAATAATATGTAATACGCCCCGAAGAACACACCAGTAAACTCGATTCATGGCGTAAAGTGCTGGCGTCATCTGACGCAAGAAAACAATACTGAATCCAGTAAAGCAAAGAGCTTGAATCACATCACCTGTAAGTAGGTATTTTTCTGGTAGGATTTTGACGATATCCTTGGCCAGGAAAAATAGAAATGTAAAAAGTGCAATCGATACATATTGAGTAAACTTTGTAATTTCAAGCGTACCCTTTCGCAATGCTCTGCGATCTTTTTGAATAATTGATAATGCCGGAAAGCCAACCGAAACCGTTAAGTGCGACATTAAAATGCAAGGTGCAAGTATAATGACCATGCCCGAGCCATATAAACCAATCATTGTACTTGCTGACATGCCAGTCGATTCTACAACATGACCTGCAACAATCGCTGCAACCAACACATCCAATCGCATGGCAACGCCATCAATCAATGAAACTAAATAAGCCATCATTCCGAATGAAAGTAGCTCATAAACCGCCTTTCCAGTGCTGATAATGCGGGGTCGGTAGGGATGAATCAGATAACTCATAATACAAAGCGTCAAGCTACAAAGAATTTCACCGATGAGAATTCCTTTAGCATGTTGAAATTTCCAGGCAAGTAATACTGCTGCGATAAGTCCAACAATATTAGAGATGATATTCGCAAGTGCGAGTGGTTTGAATTGCAGTTCTTTGCGAAGAACCGTCATACTAATACTGGTAAGGCCGTCAAAGAGAAATAGAAAACAACTCAGTCTTAATATTTCTGTTAACTCAATTTCGTTGAAGTTGCCCGCATAATATTTTCCAACCCAGGGTGCTGCAAAATAGACAAACGCAATAATGAGTATGTTGCGAATTAAATTGATCGTCCAGGCGGTGTGCATGTAGTCGGCCTGGTTGCCCTTTTGGTTTTGGATAAGCGCGTGCTTTACGCCGCTGTCAGAAAATTCCTGCACCATTCCAACGACGCCCATCAGTAAAACCCAGAGCCCCATTTGGTCGGGTGCTATGAAATATGTGAGAATGAGAACGCGTAGCATGCGGATACCTTGCGTGCTGATTGAGCTGGCGGCGGACCAGTTGAAGGCGTTTTTACAGCGTTGCCAAAAGTTGTTTTTCTCTAATTCTGCTGGGCTAGACATAGACTATATCATCGGCAAATTAGACTCTGTTGGGCGAATAAACTTTAAGTAGCAATGTGGTTGTTGTAATACTAAACATATGAAAAGTATCAATTAAAGTGTTGTATAGTAAAGAGATATAGTCAGTTTCGTGTTGGGTGTTTTTGAGGAAATGAAAGAAAATATAATTTTAGAGTGATTTTAAAATATATATTTACTTAAACTTAAACCTCTCTAAGTCCCTGGTGTTATGCCATACTTGTGTGGGCATGCTTCTTCTTTTATGTATTAGAAATTCTTTGAATGGAACTATCGTTTGGCAACCCCTTAAACCTTGCGTTATCGGACGGTGTTTCTGAGTGTTTAATATCCCTTTGTTGGGCTTATTGTTTGTGTATGATTTTTTCTTTGAGATGAAATTAATACAGTATTTTTCTTATGTTAATATTCTTCTATGAATGTTCCACGTGGAACATTCAAATATATTTTGGTTTTGAGTGAAATTTATCTTGAGACTCAGTTAAGAAAATGAGTGGAAGGTCCCCCAGGTTTAGAGTCTGTTATCTTTCCTTGATTGCGATTATGAAATGAGCTTCGATAGATCTTCTGCGTAATTTGAATTAAACATAATTTTTCCTCTGCCTTTGTGTTATTTCGTCTGTAGTAAGGAGATTTGTTTCAGATGGTTTCATGCTAGAATTTTATCTATCCATGCAATTACTTTTAAAGAGGTGAGTTCGATGAATTGAGACTCAAGCGTTACGAGGAACTAATAGGCCGTAAATGATCATGATTTTCTTTAGTAAAATAACTTTGGCTAAGCAAAAATGGGTGTGTACTTCTAAACTGGGAGAATCTGGCAATCGCTCAATTGGTTGATGAACTAACGAAATAGAGTCGCGCCTTTGAGGAATGTTCCACGTGGAACATTCTAATTTTGATTTAATTTAAGCCACTAAAATAAATCAAAAGTGTGAAATAAGAAAATAGACAAAAATATGATTTTAAAATAAAACTTGATAAATCACTGTCATTATGGTACTAAGGTAAAAAGTAAATTATTATTAATAATGGATTGTTTGTTATATATCTAACTAACAAAGGAAGCTGTCATGGTGGACACAAAAAAGCGTCTGGGTAGAGGGCTAAACTCACTCATTTCAACAACTCGCATGGAGCATATAGAGCAGAACATCGCAGATGTTCCAGAGCCAATATCTCAACCTATTGTAAATAAAAAGGTTATGGTGAATTCCGTCGCAGATTTACCCATAGAAAAGATTAATACCAACCCGCATCAGCCCCGAAACCAATGGGATGAAGCCAAATTGCTGGAATTATCCAATTCGATTAAGGCCAATGGTTTGGTTCAGCCGATTTTAGTGCGTGCCATGGGTGATCACTATCAGTTAATTGCCGGAGAGCGTCGATTGCGAGCCTCCAAAATGGCAGGGCTGACAAATATTCAGGCCATTGTTCGTGAAGCCACGGAAGATCAAATGCTCGAGTGGGCTCTGATTGAAAATATTCATCGCAGTGATTTGAATACGCTGGAGCGGGCAAAAGCCTATCAGCGATATATTACAGAATTTTCTCTGACACAGCAGCAGGCGGCTGAGAAGCTTGGTGAAGATCGATCGACCATTTCCAATTATATGAGATTGTTGGATCTGACTCCTGAAGTGCAAGATATGCTAATGGGCAAGCTCATTACGATGGGGCATGCCCGGGCATTGCTCAGTGTGCAAGATCGGCATGAGCAAATTGAGCTGGCACGACATGCGGTCCAAAAAGACTGGTCTGTGCGAGAACTTGAAAAACATATTCGTAATATACTTTCAAGTCAATCGACCAGTGAAGAGCAGGCTGTAAAAAATCAACCCAGTCCACATATTCAAGAATTGCAAAAAGAATTCATGCGAACAATTGGGACGCGAGTAACGATTAAACAGGGCAATGGAAAAAAGCATTCTGGTAAAGTCATTATTGAATATTACAATCTTGATGATTTTGATCGTATTCGTGAGCGATTAACATAATTCATGAAACGTAACCAGCTGACAACGTTATATCTTCTTTTAGTGATCGTGGCATGTTGGGTAAGTTATCCATTAGTACAAACGTCACTCCAGGACAATAATACTGAACAGAAAAGTTATCAAATCAGTATAGCTGATGAAAAGATTAATCCAAATATTGCCAGTTGGGCATCCATGGCTCGCTTGCCAGGAATTGGAGAAACACGCGCTAAGGCTATTGTGGCTTTCAGAGAAAAAGAAATTGATAAAAACAAAATAGTTTTTCAATCAGTAGACGATTTAAGTCGTATTAAGGGTATTGGAGAGAAAACCGTTGATAAACTAAAACCCTATATTGATTGTCATATTTTGAAATAAAGATAGAAGGAATTCAAAAGCATTTTATGGAACAGTGGCAGATACAAAAAACAGAAGGTCGTTGTGCCGGGACGGATAAAGAATTGCAACCCGGGGAAGAATATTATGCAGCGTTAATTGATAATGAGACCGAGTTTGTTCGCAAAGATTATTGTGTGCAATATTGGGATGAAAATAAACCCAAAGTCTTCAGTTATTGGAAAACGATGATTGCTCCTCCCAATGAGAAAAAGAAATTATTTGTCGACAATCAGGTACTCGTGAATTTCTTTGAACGTTTGGCGCAAGAGAAGGATAACTTAAAATTAAATTTCCGATTTGTTCTAACGCTCATTTTAATGCGTAAACGACTCGTCAAATATATTGATACAAAAATCGTTGATGGCAAAGAAATATGGACTGTGCAGTTAATGGCAGATAAAAATATGCATGATGTCATCAATCCGCATCTCAACGATGAGCAGATCGAAGAGGTGTCCAAAGAGCTTAGTGTTATTTTGCAAGGTGAATTATAGACAACCCACTCACATGGATTGCATGGATGCTCAATCAACGGATAAATCAAAATTGGAATTATGCACTACACTGCTCTGGTTTCATGGTCATTTTGGCATTTTTGGGCTGTTCAGACCCAAAACAACTTCCTATGCCATCCCCTTTGACGCGATTTGAGGCGATTGAGCATTATAATAATAATGTCAAATCGATTCCTCCTTATCGAGCACAAATTTCAAAGTGGCAGGTCCAATTCACGCAAAATGACAAGACTGAAGTCCATCAGGACATATTAGGAAAAATAATTTATCAGCCTGATTCACCTGGTCAACATGAATCATTTTACCTTCAAGCAGATGCCGCGGCAGGTTTTGGTAGTAAAGCATTGGTTTTGGGTGCTGATAAAGACGAATTCTGGTTTTTCTCAAAGCCTGCCTCTTCTGGATGGATTGGTCGATTCGAACATCTCAATAAGCCTTGTATGAAAGAATTTGTCTTCCAGCCCAATGATATTTTTGATTTGCTTGGCTTAAAATTATTGCGACAGAATCTTGATGGCCAAATGTTATGGTCGTATAAGGTAGCCCAAGAAAGTTATTCATTGATGCAATTAACGGTTGATATGGGAGAGGATCTTGCCCATCTCAAGCGTGAAATACTATTTGATCGACGTACGCAACGCGTTTCAGAGGTGATATATTACGATTCACAAGGCCATCGAATTATGCATGGACATTTATCCAATTACCAGAAAGTCACTGAGCAATGTTATCTGCCAGGAGACGTCATGGTTGAATATGTTATCGATGGTTCATTCTTAAAGTTATCACTACGAAATTTTAAACCGTATAAAAAAGATTTATCCCCCCTCTTAAATATCTCACGTAAAATGAAATCCATTGATAATATTTATCAGTTGGATGACTTGTGTGAAAAGGAATGAACTGTTGCACCGACCATTACTTTATCGCCGCCATAATCTAACGATTCTTTCTCTATTGTTCTTTGTGTGTTGTTATACAAAACCCATTTTGGCTGAGCAAGCTGAGACGCAAGTCTGGTCAGATGGCAATGACGACATTGTCTTTTTAGTTTATTCTCAAGAGCAAGAAGGCAAGCAAGGTTTTCGTATATGCTATAAACTTAAAACGAAAGATACATTTCGAAAGGGAAATTGGTATCCAGGCAGACCTGATAAAATTCTTTTGCATAATAAAAGACTTATCATTTTTTTTAAAGGGGGCGCTTGCCAGAGTTATGGTTTAATTAAGAATTACCCCAGTGAATATGATAATCAAACAGTAAGACGTTTACCAAATGGCGTTTCATTGATTCACGCGATCTCTTATCAAAATAATTTGTATGCATTAGTTAGTGCAAACGAATCAATTCGTCTGCCATTGTCATCCATTTATGGCCCATTTGATCAGAGTGATGATTCTGAGACAGAAACGTCTTCCAGACCCATGGTTGACATACAACCCGGTGATTCAATCATACTAAGATTAGATCATCAACAACAATGGGCATGTGCCAATAGAAATGTAATAAAGATCCAAGATTCGATGCCTATGACGTTTGAAATTATTGATGATGTCATGCATTTGTTTTATCAAAAATCCAACCTGATAAACCATTATATGATTCAGAATGATAATATCTTGTCTTCAACGGTCGTTGATGAAAATGGTGGCCGAGTCATTGATTCTATGGTTGTGAATTTACAATTATGCCTGGTTGTCGCAAACTCAATTGAATCCCCTCAATATACAATTTACCGCTGGGGTAATCAACAATGGTATGCAAGTGAGCCGCTTTTTCAACTAGAGAATGTTATTGAATCGACACCTGTTCACCAGACGAGTGTTGCGTCGACAGATCAAGAAATTCTCTTTTTTAATGTGTCTAATCCTGAAAAAATAATTTATCGCTATTATCAGCTTGATGGCACTTTGTCCAACCAAACAGAATATAGCCTAGAAACCATTCAACAAGAATTTCATCCTTTCTTGCAATGGCTCATTAAAGGTCAATGGCGTCTCGTCTTATTTCTAATTACGCTCGGAATTGTTTTTGCTAAACGCGATGATGTTTTTAAACAGATACCCTCACCAAATGAGTTGAGTCAGTTGGCCCCCATATTCAGTCGTTGTTTTGCCTATCTGTTGGATTTAATTCCACCCTTTTTAATTGCGTATCTAATTTTTGATTGGATTTCACCTGAAATGGCTGGTGAGGTGGATAAATATTTTACAGAAGTATCGCAAGGGAATGATTACTCACAATCTGATCCAATGCTGATCAACATCTTGGCATTTTATTTTACGATATACATGATATTTATTTTATATCAAATGGTATTTGAATTGATTTTTAGCACAACGCCTGGTAAGCGTGCTTTTGGTTTGCAAGTTGTCAGTACCGATATGAAGCAGCCTACCCGAAAGCAAATATTATTAAGAAGTGTTTTTCGTTTTATTGATATGGATAACTTTAATGTGCTGTTTCTTCTTATTGTCACCATTCGTCGACAACGTGTTGGTGATTTGATTGCGAATACGATTGTGGTCAAGCGGCCAAAAAATAAGGTTAATTATGTCATCAATGATCCGATTGATTCTGATCAGCAGCAAGCCGATCGTTGATGATTCAACGATTTTTTATCCAATCAAGAGAGTGTAATTCATTAAGTGCGTGAATGGTATCGGGTTGTACGCTACCGTCGACTTGTCCATAGTATGCATTATGCGTGATCCATACTGGCGCGAATCCTAAATTGCTTGACCCAATGACATCATAATCATAACGATCACCAACGTATGCACATTCTAAGCCAGTTAATTTCATCCCTTCTAGAGCGGCTTCAAAAATAACTTTGTCTGGTTTCATTGAATTTACCAGTGTCGAGTCAATCATGACTTCGAATAACTGATCAAATCCATATTGCTCACACCATCCTGAGGTATTTCCCCAGTTATTGCTGATACAACCCAGTCGGAATTTTCCTTGCAGTTGTTTTACGATTTCAAGATTTCGAACTAAAAACGTTTCTGATTCTGCGACAAACCCTTTTGCTACGATGTCTGGATCCCATTGTCCATGTTGTTCGCTATCCAAAAGCAATACTTCTTTGTGTATTTCGCTCATGATGCGATGGACGACACCAGACATCGTGAGTGTGCGTGTGTCATCAAACGAATCGAGACGATTGGCCGCTGTTTCTGCACATGTTTGAAATGCTTGTCGATCCAGGCCATCATATTGTTCACCGATTCCCCGGTACATGCGGGTGAACCAGTCAACGCCATCATTGTCCAATGTGCCACCAAAATCAAAAAGTATTGCTTTTATATCGCTCATAAATTCACCGTTGTAAATTTTCCATTTTCGTAAATGAGTTTTTCGTCCACCATAATTTGTCCGCCGGGCCGCATATCGCAGACCATATCCCAATGCAAACCAGAGTCATTTTTACCACCTGTTTCTGGGTAGCTAGCACCAACGGCAAGGTGAACCGTACCGCCAATTTTTTCATCAAATAATGTGTTTTTTGAATATTCGGTGATACCATAATTGGTGCCAATAGCAAATTCGCCTGCAGTGCGAGCCCCTTCATCCTGATCCAACATATGTAAAAGAAAGTCTTGTCCTTTTTCAGCTGTTGCTTTAATGACGCGTCCATTTTCAAATTCTAGTTTGACACCTTCGCACTCATGTCCCATATGAACCGCAGGGAAACTAAAGCAGATGATGCCATTGACGGAGTCTTCAACGGGGGAGGTAAATACTTCACCGTCTGGGAAATTTTCTTTGCCACAACAATTAATCCAGGTGCGTCCTTTGACAGACATGGTTAAGTCAGTGCCATTGGCTGCTTGCAGATGAACGGTTTTACTTCCATTTAGTAAATCAACCACTTCCTGTTGACGTTTGGCAACTTCTTGCCAGGCCGCAACAGGATCTTCTGTATTAAGTAAGCCAGCATTGAAAACAAATTCTTCATATTCCGTGAGTGACATACCTGCATCTTGTGCACTGGCTTGAGTAGGGAAAAGTGTTCCGCTCCATTTCAATTCGCCTTGTGCGGCACGTTGCATAAATCGAGACATAATGGGTTTGCGAGCTGCAGACATCATGGCATGTTTTTGAGAATCTGTATTACTGAGAGCTTTGGTATTGACTTCGGCCCAGATACTGATTGTCGCATCAATTTTTTCGACTTCAAATTGCGCAAGTGGCGAAACATATTCCAGCTGTTTTGGCGAGGCATATTTCAGCATAAGTTCAGACACTTCGTCAGGTGCCATGCGAATGTGTGGATAAGCACCAACCTCTAACGCTGATTTAAATAATGCCAAAATTAAAGGTTGGGCAATGGGATCGCCTTTGATAACGACCACTTCACCCTCTTTCAGTGCAACGGAATATTTAACAATGACGTCAGCTAGTTTTTCTATTCGGGGGTCTTTCATTTCTAGTCTCGATTATTTTAAATTAAGGCAATTCAAATTTACAAAGTAGATCATAAAGCTGTCCTCCTAATTTTTCTGCCATCCATGTATCTTTCAGCATGCAGATCTTAAGGGTCGGACATTTAAATCTCGTATTCCAATTGGTTTCCAATGCTCGTCCCATACCGACTAAAATCATAAGGTCGGCACTTTTAGATGCTTCATTGCATTCACGCGTGATATTTTTAAAATCAAGGAAGGGAGAAAAACCACCTGATGCGATCAGGCGTATGCGATTCGTTTTGATAAAAAAGCTTAATAATTCATCACTATTGCTGAGCGCTCTTATGACTGCCTGGCATTCAGGCAAAGTCATGTCATTATAGCTTGGTTTGCTGTTGGCAATCAAGTAAACCGTCGTTCCTTTGTTTGCTAATATTCGTGCTAGCGGAACACAACCTAGAACAAAATCAGGGCCAGCATTATCTACAAATATCACAACGCGTTTTAATGATTCTGTCGTTAAGAAATCAGACCAGGCATCAAAATCATCAACTAGCCATGGTCGCGGTTTAAGATTGTCGAGAGTTTGATAAAATTCCATTTCTTTTTTGCCATAACTTTGTGAAGTGGCTGTCGTACCCAAGTCAAAAATATTGCCTGCAAATATGCCTTGCGTTAATACCATTGCCAATGACTCAGGTGACACTTTTTCATGAGCTTTGACTAGGCGATGGTAATGATTGCATGCTTTGATGTTTTCCTGATGCTTTATTTTTAGATAAGGGTCTTGTAAGCCGTAATGAGCCAGTACATCATTGCGAACGCGTTCGAGATTTGTTACCAGAAATGGTGATAATATTTTTGGGTTATCTTTGAGTTGTTGTGTTTTGTTAAAGAAAGATTCCTGGGCTTGTTTTAGAGCTTCAGAGAGTTTCTCTTGGTCAGTGACCAGGGATTGCTGAGCATATTGGATTGTGAGTTTGAAAATCGACTCATAGAGGCCGATCCAATATTGCTGACCTTCCGGGTCATTCGTCAGGTCCCAGGTGTCGCAGCGATAATTTTCAGGGTCGGATAATAATGAAAATGTGGCCATGTCATCTTGTTTCTATATAAGTATTCTCTAATGATAACTCACAACAAGGCCAGCCAGTTCCAATAGAATGCTTTTTGTTTGTTCATCTTTGATATGTGGGAAAATACCTTTGGCATCTTCAACATACTGAACTGCTTTTTGGTGAGCATATTCAAGTGAACCTGATTTCATTAATTTATCAACAAATATCTGATGGTCCTTGTTGGAGGGATCAGACATGACTTGGGTTGCCCATTGTTTTTCTTGTTCATTGCAATTCGAAAGAAAATGAATCACTGGTAGAGTGAGTTTTTCTTTGAGCATATCGATACCCAGAGTTTTACCTGAGGATTCTTCAGTGCCTGTAATATCAACAATATCATCCATGATTTGAAATGCGACACCTAACTTCCATCCATATTCTTCCATGGCTTGGCAGGTTGTTTCATTTGCTCCAGAGGCTTGCGCACCTAAATAGCAACTAACGGCAATAAGGCTAGCTGTTTTTCGTGAGATAATATCGATATATTTTTCTTCGTCCAGATCATAGAAGCCGCGATAGTAAAGCTGCATCAGCTCGCCTTCACAGACCGTGTTGGTGGTTGCCGCAATCATACGAGAGGCTATTTGCGAATCAATGCTGCTGCAGAGATGGAATGCGTGACTGATTAACAAATCGCCGAGCATAACAGCGGCTTCATTTCCGTGAAGTGAGTTAATCGTTTTTCCACGACGCCGACTTTCTGCTTCGTCCAGTACATCATCATGAACCAATGTCGCCATATGAACCATTTCACTGACCGCAGCAATAACGTGATGATCTTTGGTGATTTCTCCACATGCTTTTCCGCAGAGAAGTACTAGAATCGGTCGTAGCATTTTACCACGAAATTTACCCACTTCTTCGAGCATGTCCATGACGATTGGGATATTCGACTGGAGTTCGCTATCAAACAATTCACGAACTTCCTCGAGCTCAACCGAAATATAGTCATACGCTTGTACTAAATTCATAAAGCTGTCCTATGCTACATATATTATTTTTTACTTTGTTAGTTACTTTTTTACTGGCGAACGTAGGTTTCGAATTTTTTCAATAAATCCATGGTGATTGGGCCGGGTTTGCCATCTCCAATTTTAATATTGTCAAAATCGACAACGCCAATAACTTCCGCAGCTGTACCGGTCAGAAAGATTTCATCCGCACTACACAAATCATAGCGGACTAAATCTTTTTCAATCACGGTATAGTTGCTTTTTTCCGCCAACTCAATGACGACTCGGCGAGTGATGCCTTCCAGTGAACCTGCACTGGTGGGTGGTGTATAAATAATACCATCCCTGACAATAAAGACATTGTCACCTGTTGCTTCAGCGACATATCCCATATGATTGTACATAATGGCTTCAAAAACTCCTCTATCGAGTGCTTCTAATTTTGCCAGGATGTTATTTAGGTAATTTAAGCTTTTTACCTGAGGTGGTAAGCTTAAAGGATGATTTCTGACGGTATTGGCACTGATGACTTTCAAACCATTTTCATAATACTCTTTTGGGTAGAGCTTAATATTATCTGCAATGATGATAACCTGCCCTTTTTCACAAACCAGAGGATTTAGCCCTAAAGTGCCTACACCTCGAGTGACGACCAGCCGAATATATCCGTCGGTGATGTTGTTGGCATCAACAGTTGCTTGAACATTGGCCGCGAGTGTCTCTGGATCTTGGGGAATTTTTAAGCGAATGGCATGAGCAGAGACAAAAAGCCGGTCAATATGAGCTTTTAGCTCAAAAATTTTGTTGGCATAAACGCGAATTCCTTCAAAAACCCCATCTCCATAGAGTAATCCATGGTCAAAAACAGAGACTTTTGCGTCCTCTTGATCTACCAATTTATCATCTAGCCATATTTTCATCGATCATATTACCTTACTTTGGTCCATTATCAGCAATCTCTGCGGCGATTGCTGATGGTAGCGTTAGTTCATAAAATCATATATATTATGAGATTATGACAATTTTCCCTCGTGTAAAACCAGCGTTCTGTCAGCCAGGTCGGCGACAGCTTTGTCATGGGTTACCATGACGATGGTTTGACCGGAGCGATTCAAATTGCACAGAATCTCTAGGATAGCTTTTCCTGCGACAGAGTCAAGATTTCCTGTGGGTTCATCTGCGAAAAGTATTTGGGGATTTTGTATCAAAGCACGAGCTAAGGCGGTCCTTTGCCGCTCACCTCCTGATAATGTATTGGGCCATTGGGTCGTTTGCTTGGTCAATCCTACCGATTCAATGAGTTCACTCGCACGTTTTTTTACCTTTGATTTGTTGCTAAGCCAGCTAAAAAAGCTATGTGAAATCATTGAGGGTAAGATCACATTCTCCTCAACGGTGAGTTCAGGAAGGAGATGATAAAACTGAAAGACAAACCCAATCTGTTGATTTCGAATTTTATCTTGTTGGCTTTTACTTATGGTAAAAACATTCTTGCCTTCAATCATGACCGTGCCTTGCTCTGGTTGATCGAGCAAACCAAGTATATGAAGCAGCGTGCTTTTGCCTGAGCCACTGGCCCCCATGATCGCGACAAATTCTCCTGGTTCAACATTTAAGTTGCAATCATTGAGAACCGTACGTCTTTCACTACCAATCGTAAAACCTTTACGAAGATTCTGGCAAGATAAAATATATTTTGATTTTGTTGACATATCGTCTCTTTTAATCGATCCGTAATGCTTCGACAATCTTTAATTTACCTGCTTTCATTGCTGGTATGATTGCAGCACAGGTTGAAAATAATATTGCCACTAAAGCGATTGCAATAGTTTGGTTTATGTCAATGGTGTTTGGTACTTTATCAATGGCATATATTTTGGGGTTCCATATTTGAATGCCAAAAAAGTCTAAGATGTGATTACTATTGATGACCAGTAAGCACCCAAATAACACACCAAAGAATGTTCCAACAAGACCTATAGAAAAACCATAGCCAATAAAAATTTGTTGGACTCCCCAGTTAGATCCGCCAATGCTTTTGATCATACCCAGGTCTTTTATTTTTTCTGTCACAATGGTATAGAATATGGCCAGAATGATAAATGCTGAAACCACACTTAAAATCGAAAAAGTGACCGTCATAACATTTTTCTCTTTTTCGACGGGAACAATAAAACTGCGGCGGTATAATTCCCAAGTTTGTACCTTAACATCAGAAAGAAGGTGATAGTCCGTCTGGTTTTTAAATGTTGCAATATAGTTGTCCCATAACTTTTGAATCTTGGTATGGGTTTCTGTTAAATCATAACCTGGTTTACATTTTATTCGTATTTCACTGATTCGTGCCGGTGAACCATCTTGTCCATCCATGAACGTAAGTTTTTGTAATTCATCAAAATCAACATAGGCCGTAGCCTGGTCAATATCGACCAGGCCTGTCTGGCAAGCATCCATATACCAAAAGCGTTGTGTTTCACCCAAGGCAGATCCTGTTAATGACCCTTTACTATTAATGGGAAAAATTGTTATGTCGATTGGAACTTGACGCTCGGGTCTTAAACGAGTTTCATGAGCTAGCTGTAGTTGTTCTAAGTCGGTGGTAATCCAATAGCAACCTAGGATACATCCGCGTTTTTTTTGTTCCGCTGTTAATGGATGTTGGTCAGGTCGCAGCGTTTGATTTTCTGGGAGTATTAATGTGGGGTTTTCTGAGTTTTTTTGATGAAAGAGTGTTTTGTGAAAATCTGTGACATTGCTGAAGTTTTCCATTTGAATGCCATAAACTTGTAAACTATTCAATTCGATGATAGCGTAGGTTTTTATTACAGGTGTTGTTGCGGTAATGGCATTTAATTCGTTTAGTTTCGTTAGAAAATTTTCATAATAAGGAAAACCAACCAATGAATCTCTTGATATGACTATGTCACCGCTCCATCTATGATTGTTTGATTTGGTGTCATTCAAAATAGTATTCATGATATTGAGGATGGTGACTATTAGCATAACAACAAGTGTAACCGCCACGATTGCCATCCATGCCATGCGACGTTTCATAAAATATCGCCAGATAAAAAGTAGTTTATACATTTACTCATACCTCAGCGAATTCACTGGTTGAGAGCGTGCCGCTAAAAAGGCTGGCAGTAAAGCGCCAAGCACAGCCAAGATGACTCCTGCAAGCGGGATCCAGAATATTGATTCCCAACTGGCAAGTTCATTCGGTATGATAAATTTATATGAGCTGCTTTTCCAAATTTTAAAGCCGAGTAATTTGCTCAACCACAATTCAATCTCTCGGATATTGCTTGTGATCCATATGCCTAGAAAAACTCCAAGGAGGGCTCCCGTGCAACCAATTCCAAGTCCAAAATTGATAAAAATATTTCCAATACTTGATTTGGTGGCTCCTAGGCTTCGGATGATTCCGATGTCACGTTTTTTGCTCATGACCATCATGTAGAGAATAACAAAAATAAGTAATGATGCCACTGAACCAATAAAACCAAGAATAATCTGGATCATGAACAGTTGTTTGCGATATTCACCAACAATCAGTTGTGCGTTAGAGACATCGTTCATTAAACTAATGTTGGCCCATTTTGCTTTGTCCTGTGGCATACCCAGGGTTTGCGTCGCATAATCCATCCAAGTAGTATGAAGTTCGTTAGCAACCACGTTGAGATCCTGACTCTTTGAAGCATATATTCGAAAGTCAAAGCTTGTTGGTGGCTTGATATCATAGAGATGTTCAACGGGGACCATGACGGTGTTGCTGTCGATTAAATACCATCCCATTTGTAATGCGTCGATTGGCCAGCATAATCGCGTCACTTTTTTTGTTTCGCGTTGTCCTGATTCACTTGATGTTCGAGCAGAAATCATTACAAATGGATTTTTTAAATCATCAAGCTGTTGTGAAATAGTGGCTGTGTCATATTCATCCGTGATTTCATCAGGTTCGCCTAAAACGCCAATGCCAATAATCGCAGGGATTGGTAAATCTTTTTCGGTGCTGTCACGTCGAAACCGTTTTTTCCAGTAGGTGTTAAATGTTTCGATTTGTTTTTGAGTGAGCGAAAAATCTTTTTGCTCCTGGGGTTTTTGTAATAATCCATTTTTAAAAGATGGGGTTTGTGTGATACGAGCCAAATCGGTGCCAATGAATCGAACACCTCTGACTTGTCCCTTACCCATATAAAGTAAACCACCAGCTTCGTGTCGCGGAATTGCCAGGTCGATAAGGTTCGATTGTTCCAGGTGACTGGATAACGCATCTAAATCTTGTAGATGGAATGGAATGTCGAGGATGATGTCCCCTTCAGTTTGTGCGACACTTTTTTCAAAGGCATTAATCACACCATGAAATAAACTTGTGACCAGAACCAGAAGGGCGACCGAGAGCATTACCGCGGTAATCGCAAAAAATGCAATGCGTTTTTTTCTTAAGTATCTCAAGCTTAGAAAAATTTTATGCATAAGACAGGCTTCACATTAAATACAATAGTCCCGCTGGATTTTCTATTGTATTGATATTAATTTTCTGTAGGCCGCATGAGCGGAAACAGGATGACGTCTCGTATTGAAGGCGAATTGGTCATCAGCATCACCAGCCGATCGATACCAATTCCCAGGCCACCTGCAGGCGGCATGCCATATTTCAATGCATTGACAAAGTCATCATCCATCATTGCCATGGTTTCTTCCTGGCCACGAAGTTGTTTTCGGAAATTTTCTTCCTGAATAGCTGGATCGTTCAGTTCGGTATAGGCGTTGGCTATTTCCATTCCAGAAACCATTAATTCAAAGCGTTCGGCAACATTTGGGTTATCAACTTTACGTTTAGTTAATGGGCAAAGTGATGCTGGATAATCAATAATGAATGTTGGGTTGATGAGTTTTTCTTCGACATAGTGTTCAAAAATTTCACTCACAACCACATCGTCATCCATTCCAGATTCATTGATCTCTAGTTTTTGTGCTCGCTCACGAATGGCTGGTAGATCCGTGATGTCAATGCCCACATGTTCATTAAATAAATCGGCGTATGTTTTACGTGCCCAGGGTTGTGAATAGTCGATCATTTGACCATCAAACTCTAGTTGCATATTGTCACTTCGTTGTTTAACCAACTCACAAACGATGGCTTCAGTAAGATCCATCATGTCATTGTAATCACCATAAGCTTGATAGACTTCACACATGGTAAATTCTGGGTTGTGATGGGTACTGATCCCTTCATTGCGGAAGTTGCGATTTACTTCAAAAACGCGTTCCATGCCGCCAACCAATAATCGTTTCAAATAAAGCTCCGGTGCGATACGTAAGTAGAGTTCCATATCCAGAGCATTATGGTGCGTGATGAACGGTCGTGCTGCTGCTCCACCGGCTATCGATTGCATCATGGGAGTTTCCACTTCCATGAAGTTTTTTGCTTTTAAATGATCTCGCAACGATTGCACGATGGCCACGCGATTTTTGAAGGTATCCATCACCTCTGTATTTGAAAATAAATCCACGTACCGCATGCGATATCTTAAGTCAACATCTTGCAGCCCATGGCGTTTTTCAGGTGGTGGCAAGGTTGCTTTGCAGAGGAATGAAAGATTGGTTACCCAAATAGTGGTTTCGCCTTTTTTTGTTTTCCCCAGCAAGCCTTCAGCACCGACGATATCGCCTAGATCCAGATGCTTGGCAATGGCCCAGCTCTGCTCATCCATGCGTTTTTTATTTAAGCCAATTTGAAGATCGCCAGTCCAGTCACGCAGTGTGATGAATTTTAAGCTGCCAATATCGCGCAAAAGCACGATGCGGCCTGCTCCTTTGACGATTTGTTCTTCATTATCAGGGTCATACTTTGCAGCAATGTCAGATAGAGCCTCTGTTCCTTCAAATTTACCGCCATAGGGATCGACCCCGAGTTCTTTTAGTTTTTCCAGCTTGACCAGCCGGGCTTGCTCATATTCGTTGATGTTGTCCTGTGGTTTTTCCATCACGTCATGATAGTCATAAACCCTTGGTAGTCAATGGAAAACCATTATTTAACCGCTGTGCGCAATAAAAAAGGGCAACCCTAGTGAGTTGCCCTTGAAAAGATCGAATGATCAAACTTTATTTTACCGCTACAGTTGCCACTGGGGCTTTTTTACTGGGGCAGCAACCAGATTTCTTTTCAGCACTGGCTTGTTGAGCTTTTCCTGTAACTGGGCATTGTGCCGTTGAAGCTGTTTGTCCTAAGCTTTTAGTGCAAGTTGAGGCTTCACCGCTTGCCAACGTAGCTTTTGCTTTTGATGGGCAGCATTTTTTGCCTTCAGTTCCAGCAGCGAGTGTAGCTTCCTTAGATTTACTGCAGCTAGATTCTCCGCTGGCTTGCAGAGCTGCAGCAGATTTACTACATTTACTACTACAATCACTTTTAGCTTTATCACATGTTTTCCCAGAAACCTCTTGAGCAGATTGGTTCTGAGCGGAAATATCTGTTTTATTGCCTGTTGAATCGTTGTAAACGAACATTAGACCAACAAGTAGAATCGCGGCGGCAATGGCTAATCTTAAATTCATGAATATTCTCCTTAAATTTTGAATCCCATTTGGCAATTGTTAGAAATTGACATTAAAATATACTCATACTCCACTATACACAATAACCTATACGATGGCTTTACGTCAAGTGTTTTCGAAAATAATAGAAGATCTTTAAAATTATAAATATCGTAATAACAACTAATTAACAGAATAATCCCCATAAAATGCCCGAATTACCAGAAGTTGAATCGATTGCGACTGGTTTAGACCGTCAGATAAGCCAGGCAACCATAACCTCATTTGACATCCATCAGCCACTTATTCTCCGAGGACCCTATCAGGCTGCGTGGAAAAAGAAGGTTAAATTATTAATTGATAAGAGGATAACGAGAGTTTATCGGCGTGCAAAGCGGTTGATAATCGCTACAGATAGTACAACCGTCATAATCGTTCAATTAGGTATGACTGGAAAATTCCTTATAAACACATCGGCCGACGCTATGGAAAAACACACCCATATTATTCTTAAGATGAGTAATAATAAGGAAATACGTTATATAGACCCCAGGCGGTTCGGCAAAGTATGGTTTATCGATAATCCAAATGATTGTATTGAATCGGCGATGTTGGATGCGGGCATGACCCAGCTTGGACCGGAGCCATTCGATCTAACGGCCAAAACGATTCATCCAATACTGAATGCGAATCGTCCGATTAAGTCGCTATTATTAGATCAGATTAAAATCGCTGGATTGGGAAATATTTATGCTGATGAGGCGTTATTTGATTCCAAAATTCACCCTTTAACGATTTCAAACAGAATCCGGCCAGAGCAATCTGCCAAATTGGTCAAATCCATCCAGAAAGTACTGAGAAAGTCAATCAGCCTGGGTGGCACGACCTTTCGTGATTATAAAAATCCTTATGGCGATATAGGCACCTTTGTCAAAATACTGAAGGTTTATCAGCGGACGGGGCAACCTTGCAAACGATGCAAAACTCCGATCGAGCAAATTAAGATTACAGGTCGCTCCAGCCATTTTTGCCCCACTTGCCAGGTGAAATAAATTGGAATTTGATTTCCCAGAGCCTATTTAAGCGGTAAAATCATCCATCTGTAATGAAGTCTTTATTAAAGAGTGACTATCTTTGTAGTTAGAACAGGAAGTATGAATGAAAGTTTTATTGGTAGGAAGCGGCGGCCGGGAACATGTGCTCGCCTGGAAATTATCTCAATCTAAAAAGCTCAAACAACTCTACTGTGCCCCAGGTAATCCTGGAACCGCACAACATGGTAAGAATATTGACATCGCAGATACCGATATTGATGGATTGGTGAAATTTGCGGTCGAAAAGAAAGTCGATTTGGCCATTATTGGTCCAGAAGATCCATTGGCTGCTGGCATTGTTGATGCGTTGAATAAGGAAGGTATCAAAGCCTTTGGTCCAACTGGAGATGCCGCGGCACTTGAGGGCGACAAAGCGTTTTCAAAAAAATTGATGCAAGATAATGCCATACCAACGGCGGAAGCCCAAGTCTTTGAAAATTTTGAAGATGCCAAAACCTATATCGCTTCCAGAGATTCTGGTTTGGTCGTCAAAGCCGCAGGACTGGCCAAAGGTAAAGGGGTCTATGTTATAGATGATCCGGCCGAAGCCATCTTGATTGCTGAAAAGATTTTGAATGATGGTTTGTTTGGCGAAGCAGGAAATAAAATTGTCGTTGAAGAAAAACTCCTGGGGCAAGAAGCATCTATTCTTGCTTTTGTCGATGGACGCAATATTTATGTTATGGAGTCGGCTCAAGATCATAAGCCGATTGGCGAAGGTGATACAGGTCTGAATACTGGTGGCATGGGGGCCTATACGCCAGCACCTATCGTAACCGAAAAATTGCTCGATCAAATACAACGTGAAGTTTTAGTACCAACGATCGATGGTTTAAATCGGATAGGTGCACCCTATCGTGGCATTCTTTATGCAGGTCTTATGATGACAGCCGGTGGTCCTAAAGTTTTGGAATTTAACGTACGTTTTGGCGATCCGGAAGCTCAACCCATTTTGATGCGGTTGCAAAGTGATTTGCTGGATGTGATGTTAGCGGTTTGCGATGGAACGTTGGATCAACAAACTCTTAAGTGGGATCCAAGGCCTGCAGTTTGTGTTGTCATGTCGTCTGGTGGTTACCCAGAAGATTACGAAAAAGGAAAAGTGATCACTGGTATTGAAGAAGCTGAAGCATTAGGTGATGTTAAAGTCTTTCATGCAGGAACTAAAGAAGACAATGGCAATATTGTTACCAGTGGCGGACGCGTGTTAGGTGTCACGGCGGTAGGTAACACCGTCAAAGAAGCTCAAGCACGTGCATACGAGGCTTGTGAGAAAATTCATTTTGATGGTGCCTATTACCGTAAGGATATTGCCGACAAAGCAATCAAATAATATGTGAAAGGGATGGTGTGTCTAAGGAGAGACCACGTCTGGTGATTGTTTCAGGAAGTTTTCCTAATATCCCTTGTGGCGTATCAGGGCATGTGGATATTATCGCATCAAGAACTGCCGCACGCGGCGATTATGATGTTCATGTACTCACTTCCGATGATTCTGATGTTAACCTCGATCTTGGAAAAAACTATACCATCCATCCAAGAATCAAGCGTTGGTCATGGTTTGATTCTTATACGATTTGCAAAGAAATTATTCGTCTCAAGCCTGATGTGATTCAAATTCAAAATCCAACCATCAAGTATTACAGTTGGCGCACGATTGTTATGTGCACTGTTGTTCCTCTACTTAAATTCATGGCGCCTGATATTCGAATTGTTGTCATGCAGCATGATATCGCTGTCGGCAAATGGCTTTATCGTTGGCGATATTTTCCCATGCTCTATAGTGCTGATGCGATCCTGGTTTCAAATGCTCGGGATTATCAAGCGATCATAGATCAAAACATTAGTCCTTATGATGTCCACATTGCACCTGTAGGTTCACACATGAAAGCTCACCAGCGCACGCCGCAGCAAATTCGTCGCTCTAGGCAAGTATTGGATATTCCTGAAGATTCCTTTTGTATTTCGTATTTTGGGTATGTGCATCCAGGTCGTCATATTCATGTGATCCTAGAAGCGATTGCCAAACTTCGCGAAAAGAATCATCCTGCACACGGACTTATCATGGGGGCTGCCTTTAAAGATCAAGATGAGTATTATGAAAACTGTAAAAAGCGTGCTGTTGAATTAGGTCTCGAAGAACATGTCACCTGGACAGGATTTGCCAGTCCGGAACAAATTACCGATGGTTTGGCGGCGACAGATGTTTTTGTGAGCTTGCCAGAGCGAGGTGCTGATATGCGTAACACTTCGATTCAAACAGCACTACTATCGCAGTTACCTGTCGTGACCTGTTTGAATACCCGATATTATCGCGATGAAGATTTGGAGAATATGGGGTGTGTGATGATTTCAGAGATCAACAGAGAGAATGTTATGAATGCCATCCTGGAAGCTCTGGATAATCCTCTGCCTCAACCCTTTCTCGATCGGCGGAGCAGCTGGCTAGCTGAAGATAATGTCTGGCCCAGACATATTGATGCAAATATTCGTGCTTATCATAATCAACCAGCACTTAAGAAACTTGATTTTATTGCGAGTTGAAAATACGAAGATGCTTAATGATTAAGCTAAAATCCCCGATTGTACTTGGAGTGGTTTTCGTCGCGTGTGAACGCTATAGACGATTCTACCATCGGTGTGTTGCACCAGATCTACGGCATTGAGAATATCACGTGTTGTGGGGCTTTTAATGCAATCAAAACGATCATTACAGGTTTCATTTTTATTGCAGGGACAACAGGGAAGATCCGATTGAAGTGCAATGACTTGTTGGTTCGGACGAATGCGGTAGCGATAATCGATGCCGCCGAAGAGTGCTACCGTTGGTGTTTTTAAAGCACTGGCTAAATGCAAAACACCGGAGTCCATGGTGATAACGACAGAAGCAATCGCCAGGATACCCCATAAATCATGCAATTGCATATGCCCGCGAAGGTCTACATCGCAGGGAATGTCGTTGGTTTTCTGGGTACCGATCAGGACCAGTGGCTTACCATCGAGGTGCTGTTTAAGGTGTTCGGCATGTTCAACAGGCCATTGTCTGGAGGCATGTCCCCCCTCTGGTGCAAATAACACACAATCCCTTAAATGCTTATATTTTTGACTCCAACGTTGCGGTATTTTGACATAAGGTGATTCGAAAGGAGGCTCTTCTCCCAGCAGTAATCCCAGTTCATCCGTTCGGTGAAGTGTTGGAGGTCGATTTTTAGTTAAATAATCCAGGTCGATGAATTCTTCGTTGGATTCTCCCAACCAGGTAAATTCAGGCCTAATTTCAGAAAATGCGTCAACCCAGGTAGCGGATGTGATAATTTCCACATGGACATCTCGCGCATGGACTTTATCCAGAACAGGTAGTAAGCATACCACATTACCGAGTCCATGGTTGCGTTTGATGCGAATTATTTGTTTGTTAGGCTGAAGAAGATGATCCGCTGTGCGAATATCTTGAATTCCAATGGCCTTTGCCTCCATGCAAACACCTTTCATGTTGCAAAATTAGTTTTCTATCAATTTAATGATCGGCATTGCACTGCGAAAATGTTCAAACTAATTCCAATTGATTTGCACCGCTATAGCTATGGAATTGAGACTTTTTGATTGAATCACGTGTGAGAATGTAATAATCTAATATATCAAGGTCCGATAAATTAGATATTTTGTGCGATTCTTTGAGATTCGACGATAAGAGGATATCTTGTTTGTACAAATAACCTTGTCGATTCATGGATGATAATAATGGAAATGTTCCAATGAGCGTTTCAATTAATAAAGGTAGGATGCTATGACACGTTCAGCGACCCCATCACAACAGGCATCAGAAAGTTCTGAAGTCACCTTCATGCCTGCAGATAAAATTGATGCATACAAAACGAACTTGTTAAATACATGGCCGCTTGAGCAATTACTTGCAGTTAACCTGCAGGCATTAAGTCAGAAAAATCCTTTATTGGCGGATCAAATTCAAAAAACTCCCGTGCCTGATTCTATTGAATTGACGGTTGCTAATGATGGTCAAATTACCTTCATCCAAAAGTTACCTGATAATCGCATCCAATGGTTTGGTTCTTCATCCATTCCCGGAGTTTTTGCAGAACAAAATATTGAGCGGATTGATGTGGATCAAATTAATTTAGCATTGAATGGTATCTGGCAAGGGGCGGATGTCATGGCAATTTTAAAGAAGATGAATCCCAATCAAGCCCTGTTTATTTTTGAGCGCGATTTACTCAATTTACGTTTGGCCTTTTGCCTGTATGATTTTTCATTGCATTTGGTGAATGGCAATCTTGTTATTTTTGTGGGCGAAGATTATGAAAAACAGCTCATAGAGTTTTACGATGAGAATTCAGGATACACCATTTTGGAACGAGTTGTTTCGTTGCCATATTGTGAAGATAAAGAGAATCAAATATTTTCACTTCAGATTACCACGGTTATGCAAAATCAACTTCAGGCTATTTTTAAGAAAATTGCGAGTCTGGGTAAGGAGTTGTCTGAAGCCTATGAGCAGCGTCCATTAATTCAATGTCTTGAAACATTGAAAAGTCAAAACTGGGATGAGTGCGGTATTTTAAATGTTGCACGTTTTTATAATGAGCATGAATACTTTTTAAGCTTACATCTTCTGACCGGTATGATGCAACAGGGATTGGTAGTTGATCAAATGGTTTGTGATCAACCTGGTAAGGCTTCTGTTATACCTCAGTTAGAAAAGCTCTTAAGCAACCTTCCGCAAATGGTTATCTTAAAAGAGAACTATCGCAAAGATTTTAGTTATGCTATACCTGAAAATGTCGTTTGTTTAACATGTCTTGATTATGTCGATGAGCAAGTACTCGAAAACCAAGAGCCTGTGAGTCAGCGAATCAAACCACAAGATATGTTGATCGTTACTAGTCAGGAGGATAAAGAAACGTTAGTTAAGTTTGATGTTCCAGACGAGCAAGTCTTAAATGTAAAGATTACTGCGAATACGGAATTATACCAGCCGGTAGAGCTGGAGACGAATGATTTAAAATATTATGGCAGCGATGTTGCTTTAGTTTCTGATCGGTTTAGTTCTGATCCGGAAGATTATGGTATTCGTTTGCCCACCCACCAAAAGTTACTGGATGTTGTGATACATGAGATTTGTGATGCTAGTGAAAAATATGAATATGAGAAAGCACGTCTCTTTTTGAAGCGGGCGCAGCGTTGCGGCGTTCAATTAAAAGAAAAAGATATTGAAGAGCATTTTGTAAAGTTGGTTCGGGAATTTTATGGGGAGATCATTCTGCGAGATTTGTATGCCGCTTCTTTGATACAAAAAGAGATTGATTTAAAGATATGGTATACAGAGTCCGTTCATCCACTCATGGCAAATCCAAATACTAATTTTTGGCATCAATCCAATGTTAATGATTTTGTTGCAGGCGGTGTTTCAGAGGGTGAAGCACTTAATAAATTGTATAATGCGGCAAAAATTTACCTTTACATTAATAGTCAGGGGTTGGTGAATAAGCGGCTTATTGATGGTATTGCGGCAGGTGCCTTTTTTCTGGTAAAAGCTCATTCAAAATCTGATCACTCAAATAGTCTTATGAATTATTTTAAGCCTGGCAAAGAAATCATCGTTTTTGATACGATTGAAGACTTACAACGGAAAGTTAAATATTATCTTAAACATGAAGATGAGCGAATTAAAATTGCACAGGCGGCACGACTTAAAGTGTTAGAGAATTACAGTGCCAAGAATAGCGCTGGCATTATATTGGATGGAGTTGAGAAGAGATTAAGCCAAATTCTCTAAGACAGATTATTTTCGAATTAAGTTTGGATGCTTACTGATATTTTGTTGCCGTTGGTATAGATTCACTATGCGGCCGATTCGTCTTAAAACATTTCGACCGATTTCGTCCATTTCCTGACCAATGATTTGGAACCCTAACATGGCTTCGTTTGGATCATCGGTATTGGTCGCATGACGGAAACGTGAGTTAATTTCGATCGGATCTTGACCTGACATAGGGACAAAGGTTAATTTGAATTGGTCGCCTTCATTTAAATCTACTGCGGCATCTTTATTAATTTTCACACCTAATCCACCTGCTGATAGATCAACAAGATGACCGTGCCATTGTTTACGATCGACGATATGGTCATCCTCTAATCGCTCAAAAGTGACATCCACTATTTCATTTGAAGGAACTTCTGCACGATTGTAGGCGCGTCGTTGAATACGTTCAATTTGTTCTGGAAACATCACAACAATCACGGGCATAAAAACGCCACTGTCAATTTCAAAACGGTCTTGCGAAATGGAACGAGTGACAAAGAGATTTTTGTAGTAGCCCTTTTTGAATGAAACGGCAATTTCCTGTCCGGTTGCCATTTCAGTATGGCAGTCATTCATGTCGGGGGTAGGATGAGCTAAATAGAGACGATTACTTTGAATTGCGATAAAGTTCGATTTGTACACTTGCCAGTTTTTGTCCTGACGTGTCGTAATTGTGAGGGGTAGACGCTTGCCTACGGCCGTTTCAATCAGTTCTTTGCAATCGACGCCAACCATGAATTTTCGATTGGTCATATCAGCTCCTCTTAAGGATTTCTAGTTATAAGCTTAAAATTGCTACAATCTGTCATCTGATAAAGACTTATTTATCTAAAACTGTTTTTCGGCTAATCCCTTTAGCAACATAAGTTAGAAATCAGGAATCTCCGTAAAGAAATCCTATAAAGAGTTAATATATAAGTAATAAGTAGTTATAAAACATTGGATTTGATAGCAATTATGAAACACAAAGCACATGGTCTGATAATAAGTCGCCCTTGAGGTGGAATTTTATGAAGCGGATTAATTTCTACTAAACATTCAATACCAATTGTCGTATGATTCTATGTAGGTAGATCATTGGAATTAGTGAGCAATATATAAGTTGAATAAGTCACATATCAAACCAGCGTTATTTAAATTTCTCAGAGATCTCAAAGCCAACAATCGTCGAGACTGGTTTCTCGAGAATAAATCCAGATTCATAGAGGATGTCCAAAAGCCTTTGTTGGAATTTATCGAAGATTTTGAATCGCCATTACATAAAATCAGTCCGCATTTTGCAGCTGTAGCTAAAGTGCAAGGTGGTTCACTTTTTCGGATTTATCGTGATACACGATTCTCAAAAAATAAAAATCCCTATAAAGAAAATGCGGGTGTTCATTTCTGTCATTATGATGGTAAGGATGTTCATGCTCCGGGGTTTTATTTGCATCTCGAACCCGGTGGGTGTTTTGCGGGTGTCGGACTTTGGCATCCTGACAATCAAGCCTGTGGAATGATTCGCCAGGCAATAGTGGATCAGCCACAAGTGTGGAAAAAAATTGTTAGAAATGCAACCTTTAAAAAAACGTTTGGTTCACTTCAAGGCGATTCATTAAAGCGACCACCTCGAGGCTTTGATCCGGACCACCCTTTGATAGACGATTTGAAACGAAAAGACTTTATTGTTGTGAAAAAATTCTCACAAAAAAAAATTTGCTCTAGTGAGTTTATGGCGCAGTTTTATAAAACATGCCAAACGGCAAAACCATTTGCAAAATTTTTAACTCAAGCCGTTGAATTGCCCTGGTAAAAAAGGAAATCCTATGGCTGAAAGACGAAAATTAAAATTTCATTCACTACAAGATATTTTAAATGATGCCAAAATGCTGGCCGCTAGCGAAGTTGATTTATCTGGTGATTGGACATTAGGGCAAATCCTTGGGCACCTATCCGTTTCAATGAATGGGTCAATTGATGGAATAAACGATTTTAAACCTCCCTTTTTAATACGCCTATTGGCACCTGTTTTTATGAAAAACAAAATTCTAAACGATGGGATGAAACCAGGAATTAAATTTCCCAATAAGCTCAAAAAAAGTTTTGTTCCTGAATTTTCAACTCAGGAAGGTATAGAAGCAATTGAAAAAGCGTTGCAGCGATTAAATGAAAATGAGCATCGCGTCAAGCATCCCATTTTAGGAACACTAACGCGGGAGCAGTGGGATCAGTTTCACCTTCGTCATGCAGAGTTGCATTTGAGTTTTGCCAGGCCGATTTAATCGCTTCGAAATGTTTATCCGACAATATTATAGCCGGCATCCACATAGGTGATTTCACCGGTAATACCCGATGACATATCGCTGGCAAAAAAGGCCGCCGTTTCTCCAACTTCACTTTGGTCAACGGTTCGTTTTAACGGAGTTTTCTCTGTAGCGTGGTCAAGCATTTTTCCAAAATCACCTACGGCCATAGCTGCCAGAGTTCGAATTGGGCCTGGGGAAATCGCATTGACTCGAATATTTTTTTCACCTAAATCCAATGCAAGGTAACGTACGCTAGATTCCAAAGCTGCTTTGGCAACCCCCATCACATTATAGTTGGGGACGGCCATGACACTGCCAAGATAAGTCATTGTCATGAGTGATCCCGGTCCATCGGGTTGTACAGCAACATATTCGCGTGCCATTTCAATCAGTGAATAGGCACTAACATTTAACGCTAATTCAAAACCTTCCTTTGAGGTTTGCGAAAACGGTTTGACCAAATCGTCACGGTTGGCGAAAGCCAAAGAATGAACGACGAAATCAATTTGTCCCATTTCGCTTTTAGCTTTTTCGAAGATGGCTTTGATGCTGCCTTCTTCAGTCACATCACAGGGTTCCAGGAATAGGGGGTCGAGTTCCTTGGTGGCTTGAGAAACGCGACGAAGATTTTTGTCACCGGGAAGATGAGTAAATGCCAGCGATGCACCATGTGCATGACAGGATTTTGCTACGCCTGTCGCAATACTACGATCGTTGGCCACACCAAAAATCAATCCCTTTTTACCATCAAGAATACCCATAAAAACTCCTAATTTACTAATTATATCATTATTAATGCTAAGTTACGTGATTTAAGAGGCTACTGTAAGACATTCTCGAGAGAGTGTCAACCCGGAGTTGGATGTAGAATTTTGACATAAATCAGGGGGTGTTATGGCAGCTGTTCTAAGAAATCTGCATTGGTAGCATGTTTTTTCATCGCTGAAAGAATCATTTCTACATCTTTGCCAGGTGCCATGCCATCAAGATAGCGACGGAGGCTATGAATTTTATCCAACTCCTTTTGTGATAAGAGAAGTTCTTCTTTTCGTGTACCAGACTCAGGAATGTTGAATGCCGGATAGATACGTCGATTGGCAAGGTCACGATCCAGAACAAGTTCCATGTTACCTGTTCCCTTGAATTCTTGGAAAATGACTTCATCCATGCGGCTTCCGGTATCGACTAATGCCGTTGCCAGAATTGTCAGTGAGCCGCCAGATTCATTCATACGTGCCGCACCAAAGAATTGCTTGGGAAACTGCAAGCCGCGAATATCCAAACCGCCACTCATTGTGCGACCGCTGGATCGGGTGTTGCTATTAAATGCGCGTCCCAGACGTGTAATTGAATCAAGTAAGATGACAACGTCATTCCCAAATTCGACAAGTCGTTTAGCTTTATCCAATGCGAGCATACCGGTTTTTACATGATTTTCAATTGTTTTGTCATTTGATGATGCGATCACTTCCCCAGAAATATTTCGCTTCATGTCGGTGACTTCTTCTGGTCGCTCATCAATGAGCAGTACCATCAATTGCACCTCAGGATGATTGGTGGTGATTGCATTGGCGATTTGCTGCAATAGAATTGTTTTACCGGTTCGAGGGGGTGCAACAATCAGTCCACGTTGCCCTTTACCAATCGGTGTCAATAGGTCTATCATACGTGGGCCCAAGGGGTCTGGACCTGTTTCAAGTTTGATGCGATCGCGAGGATCAATCACAACCATATCATCAAAACTGACGACATCCAAATATTCATCTGGAGTGCGATCATTCAGGCTGATTAATTCGGAAACGTTCGGATTTTTTCCTTTGCGTTTTTCAGACTCTGCTTTGACAAATAATCCATTTCTTAACGAAAATTCTCTGATAAGATCTCGTCCAACGAATGGATCTATGGCACTATTAGCCGCAGGGAAACGTTTTGGATCACGTAAAAAACCGTGACCTTTCTCTGTAATTTCCAATACTCCTTCAACGACTGTCATGTAATCAATCCTTAATATGAATAATTTGTAACTTAATATACTATGATTTTATGTTGGCAATGAATCTCTATTGTCAACCCGTCTGACTGGGATTATGCCAAAGACGATTGAAAAGCCCGCTAGAAGAGTCAAATGAAATTGCATTCACTTAACTGACAATATTGTAGGCTGGATTGAACTGAAAATCAAGTTTTTCGTAATTCATTTATAAACTTTATCTGCTTGCTATAAACCGTCATTGTGGCATAAAATAGGGACTAGAAATGAAGATAATCAATTCGACCTGACGGAGCATGTCGAATATCTGAAAGTTTTTAAAGGTCGAGTTGTTTAGGATGATTGTGATGAATAGAAAAAAAACATTCAAATCTTACTTGTTTGTAACCTTATTGTTTTTAGTGGTTTGTGTTCAGTCTTTTGCGCAGTCTTCGCCTGAGCCTGTGGGATGGGTGTCCATTAATACCCCTTTTACTGCCAGCCAGTTAAAAAATGTAGATCAGCAATTGGAACAACTGAAATCTGAGTCCATTCAGACGATTATTTTTGAGTTTTCAGGTAGTGGCAAAAACTTTGAACGATATTCGCAATTGGGGCGAAAAATTACAACTCTCAATCGAGATGACATAACGACAGTTGCTTACATTCCAGAAAGTGCCTTAGGGTTAACGATGATTCCAGTCTTTGCTTGTCAGCAGATCATGGCGGATGAATTTGCACAAATTGGAATGGTCTTGCCTTTAAAGGATGATCAGAAAGTAAGTTCCCAAGTCGTTCTTAATAAAGTGGTCAGTTTTGCAGAAGCAGCGGGCCATGATCCGCTTATCGCAAAAGCGATGACAGATAAAAAAATGGTGCTTTATCAGGTTGATCAAGATGGGGGCGTAAAATTAATCGATAAAAAATCTTACGAAATCTGGCAAGATAAAATTAAATCTGTTTTTGCCTCTAATGATTCAGCTCCTATTGTGAGTGAAAATGAAACCTTACTCTTAAATGGGTTGCAAGCTAAAAAGGTTGGGCTGGTTCGTCAGTTATTTGCAAATAAGAATGAGTGCCTTGAAAAATTAAACTACCAAGTGGCCGGTGGAAAAACCGATCAGGCTAGTAAAGAGCCTAACGCGGTATTGGCATCTGATGGAATACCTGATGGTGATGGTGTCGAGAAAGTGGTATTTGAAGATGGTCAGGTACATAAAGTCGCAGTGATTATTTGTAAAGATATGGTTGACGAAGGGATGTATATTTCGATTAAACGTCGAACAGAGCAGGCAATCAGTGAAGGGGCAACATACATAATTTATGAAATTGACACCTTTGGCGGCGCACTCAACAGTGCGATTAGTATTTGGGACTATTTTATGCATGATGTCTCTAAGCGTGCACATACCGTTGCTTATGTTCCAACGAAAGCCATTTCTGCAGGAGCTCTTATCTCGGTTGCGTGTAATGATATTATTATGAAAGAATCAACACAGATTGGTGACTGTGCTCCTATTATTATGGGTGGAAAACTAGAAGGCGTTGAACGGGAAAAAGCGGAGTCACCCACACGTAGTTATTTTGAAGCCGCAGCTAAAGCTAACGGCTATCCTGTTGCGTTATGTCGTGCAATGGTCACATTAAATATTGCGGTTTATAAAATTAAAAATTTGCAAACGGATCGTTATGAATATTTTGAAGATGACCAATTACCTAAAGATGACGGAACCTATGATTTGGAAGGTAAGACCATTGTTGTCAAAAGTGATCAACTCTTAACCTGGGATGCTGAAAAAGCGGTCGAACATGGGTTAGCTCGAAGTGTTGTAAATAGTCGTGATGAAGCCATTGCTTTTCTCGCCAAACGCGATCAGATTACATTTGATGACAATATTGTGGTTTATGAAACAACCTGGTCTGAAGAAATGGTGCGTTGGTTGACGTCACCCACGGTCGCTGGGATTTTATTGACCGTGGGTTTGTTGGGAATTTATGCCGAACTCAATAGCCCTGGTTTGGGCATTCCTGGTGCTATCGCTGTTATTGCTTTTGCGGCGCTGTTTGGTAGTAAGTATATGATTAACCTGGCCAATTGGTGGGAAATACTGCTATTTATCATTGGTTTTCTACTGCTTACAGTTGAAATCTTTTTGATACCAGGCTTTGGAATTGCCGGATTTTCAGGTATTGTGTTAATCTTTTTCTCACTGATAGCTATGATGGTTGCCAATCCGTCAGATCAACTACCGATTCCGCAAGAGCAGTGGGATTGGAATATTTTGCAGGATAATTTTAATAGTTTATTATTATCTATTGTTGGTTTTATTATAGGGGCATCTATTATTTCGCGGTATATGTATAAAATCCCGATGGCCAATAAAATGGTTTTGAATGCCCCTGGACAATCAGAAAGTGTTGGCGTTACAATGACGCCTGTCGTTGAGGATGAGCCTGTTGAAGTATCTCTCAATGAAGAGGGTGTTAGTTTGACCCAATTGCGTCCTGCCGGGCGTGCGAAATTTGGTGAAAAAAAATGTGATGTGGTCTCGCGTGGCGAAATGATTGAACAAAATATGCCTGTGCGAGTAATAGAAATTGAAGGTAATCGTATTGTCGTTGCTCCAAAATAATAAACGGCAATCATAAAGGGACAGAATAGTGATATATGTCATTACATTATTAGTCATTGGCTTTGCCATGGCGTTTTTGGAAGTCCTCATTCCTTCTGCTGGATTGTTTGGCATTATGTCCGGATTGTCGGTCATCGCAGCTGTGATGCTGGCATTTGGCGAAAGTCAAGCGACAGGATATACCACTTTGGCAGCGGTGGGTGCCGGCTTGCCAACGACTATTTTTTTGTCGTTCAAGTGGTTGCCGCATTCGCCATTTGGAAAGGATATTATTTTAAGTCCGGTTAAAGAAACGCCCCAGCAATTTGGACAAGATGGTGTGAGTGATGAAGATTATGCTTCTTTACTTGGTAAAACAGGTGTAACCGATAGCGAATGTCGACCAAGTGGATTTGCTTTAATTGATGATCAACGATATGATGTGGTTAGTTCTGGTGAAATGATCAGCGACAAAACCCCAATTCAAGTGATTGAAATTGAGGGAAACAGCATTGTTGTAGAAGAGAAAAAATAAGATATACTAATTATAAAATAATCGTTAAAGACTTTTTCGGAGAATAGATTATGCAAAATATGTTAGCAGCCTTTGATCCCGCCTGGATTATTTATGGTGTTGTGGGAATCATTCTACTTGTATTCCTTATAATCATTTTTACATACTTCAGGATTTATATTCAGGCTTTTACCAGTGGCGCTCGTGTTTCGCTGTTTGGTTTGATTGGTATGACGCTACGAAAAGTGTCTGCTCAGCTGATTGTGAATGCCCGAATTTCTGGTGTCCAAGCTGGGATTGATTTAACGACGACCGAATTAGAAAGTGTTTACCTGGTGCGTCGTGACCCAACGGATGTTTATACTTGTGTCAATGCTTTGATCATTTCACACAAAGCGAATCTGCCAATTACCTTTGTTGACCTTCAAGCTCACCATTTCGCAGGTGGTAATGTGGTCAACTTAGTGCAGGCAATGATTGCGGCTCAGCGTGCTCAAATTGCATTATCATTTGATGTAGCTAGAGCGATTGACTTGGCAGGTCGTGATATTTTTGAAGCGGTACAAACCACGGTTAAACCAAAAATTATTGATTGCCCATCTCAAAGCACTGGCTCTGGCGTATCTATGCTCGATGCCGTGGCGAAAGATGGTATCAGACTCTTAATCAAAGCACGTGTGACAGTGAGATCAAATATTTCACAGCTGGTTCGTGGTGCTACGGAAGAAACCATTATCGCTCGTGTTGGCCAGGGAATTGTTAGTGCCATTGGTTCGGCCAATACCTATAAAGATGTTTTGGAAAACCCAGATCATATTTCTAAAAAAGTGCTGTCCAGTGGTTTGGATGCTCAAACAGCTTACGAAATTGTATCAATCGACATTGCAGATGTGAGTGTTGCTTCTGTGAAAGATGTGGCTAACGTGGGCGCTCTATTAGAAACCGAACGTGCAGAGGCGGATAAGCAGTTGCGTCAAGCAGAAGCGGAAGGACGTCGTGCCATGGCAGTTGCCAAAGAACAAGAAATGCGAGCATTGGTCCAAGAAAATCAGGCCAAGGTTGTATTGGCAGAAGCAGAAGTGCCACGTGCCATGGCAGAAGCTTTTCGTAGCGGTAATATGGGAATCATGGATTATTATCGCATGAAGAATATAAAAGCCGATACAGATATGAGAGAGTCCATTAGTCGTGACGATGAAGAAGATAACAAACCTTCATAAAATATTAAGTGCGAAGATAACAGATGATTCAAGAAATACATGACATAGTGTCGGTTAGGATATTAGCGGAATCCGATTGGACCAAGCTAATATTCCCTGCCATATTGATGGTCATGTATTTTTTGAGTTCCATATTTGGTGAAAAGAAGAAAGAAGATCAGCCAAAGCCTCGGCGGCCGCAGCCTTCTTCATCGCCTGATCCTAAACCGCAAACTACCTCCAAAAAGCGTTTGCCTTCTTATGCTAGAAAGCATCAGCAATCGCAAACAGATGGGCGGTCGGATCAGACGCAGCCACAAACGATATCCAGGTCAACATCGACAACACCACCACAGCCTGTGCAACGGCAACCGCAGAGAACCCCCAGGCCTGTAAGTCAACCTAAGCCTCCCGTTTCTCAGCCTAGGCCACAACAGGTATCCAGGCCAACGCAGCGAAAGCCAGCTGGTGATGCTCGTAAGTCCGTTCAACCTAAAATGACACAAACGCAGAGGCATGTTCAGGCTGAACAAAAGCTTCGTGAACAAAAAGCAAAAGAAAGACAACGAAGAACTTCACAATCTAGCGCCAAAGCAAAACGTGCTCAATATGAGCAAGTGTTTGCGCCTCAGGTCGTTAGTGATGTAAAAACAAATAAAGCATTGAATATGCTTTACAAAAAAACTCATCGTAATAATAAACTTGCCCAGGCAATTCTTTTTACTGAATTTCTTAATCAGCCGGTGGGGCTGCGGCAAAATGATTCTAACTCATACGGATATTAATTAGACTCATTCAGATATGAAAATAAGTTATGACCTTCGTTTTGCCAATCTACCCTGTGGCGGTAGAACTTACGTTCAAATTATTTATGCCCTGGTAAAGAATCATCCTGATTGTCACTGGGTTCTCTACTATAATCCCTGGTGTTCATCCCAAACAGAAATCGTTGACAAGTTATCTGAACTTTATCCCTCTCGAGTTGAAAGCGGGGAAATTTGTTTTGTCACCGTTCAGGCGGCCTGTTTATCCTTAAAACATCATATTGAATTCAGAAAATTTAATGATGATTCAGACTTGTATCATTATCTACATTTTGATATGCCTTTGGGAATCAAGGCCAATCGACATTTGGTAACCGTTCATGATCTTTATCCGATTACTTTGCCTGGATATTGCTCATCACTAAAGCAATTGTATTTTAAATCGATTACGCGGAAAAGTTGTCAACGATCAGAAAAAGTCATCGCTATTTCCCATCACACAAAGAAAGACATTATTGAAAATTTGGGAATCGAAGAAAGTAAAATCGAAGTTATTCATCAAGGCTATTCGGATCGATATGGCAAAGTGTCAGATCAGCAGCAATTGGATCAAGTTAAGAATAAATATCAATTGCCTGAGAATTTTATTCTCTATACAGGCATCCACAAGCCACATAAGAATTTAGAGAGGTTATTTCAAGCTTATGCGCGACTCCCTAAATTGCAGTTAGATTATTTTAATTTGATTTTGACAGGTCCTATTAACCAAGATACCGAAAAATTAAAAGAATTGGCAAAATCGTTGGGGATCGAATCTAAAGTGTCATTTAAAGGGATGCTCCCAATTGAAGATTTGCCCGCTCTCTATACCCTTGCAAAATTGTTTGTATTGCCCAGCTTGTATGAAGGTTTTGGTGTCCCTCCTTTAGAGGCGATGGCCTGTGGAACGCCGGTGGCTTGTTCCAATGCAACAGCAATCCCTGAAGTTGTAGGAAATGTTGGTCGATTATTTAATCCGACAGATATCGATCACATGGCAGACACGATTTCTCAGGCATTGGAAACTGATATTGATGATAGTGATTTACAGAAAAAATGTATTGAGCAGGCTGCTAAATTTTCCTGGGAAAAAACTGCGAAGCGTACATTTCAAATGTATGAGAAAATCGTTGGTTAGCTTATTCCGTTGAAATTAGTGGTTGTATCGGCCCGAAATTTCAGCAGGAGTTGGGATGCGAATTTTCCAGCCAACTTGCAATCTATTGGGGTTTTTAATTAATTCACTGTTGGCGTTCTGAATTTCAGTCCAATATCTTGCACTGCCAAAATAAGCCTGTGAAATTTTGGAAAGCGTATCCCCTTCGGCAACTTTGTAATATCTTGGCTTAATGCGTTGCTTGATAAGTGCCTGCGATGGCTGTTCAACTGTTTTTGGTGTTTGAGATTTTACAATGGGTTCTGCTTTAACTGGTATTTCTACAGGTTTTGCGGTAATGATTACTTCAGGTTCTTTAGATGTAGTATCTGTGGTGACCTGTTCAATAGTGTTATTAACCATTGTTTCAGGAGCTTCTTTAGTCGATTCTGTTATTTTCACCGTTGGGGTTGGTGTGGTTTTGGTTACTTTAGGTTCTTCAACGGCTTCAGGTGTGGGTGTCACAGTGACTGGAGGAGTCGGTTCTTTAGGTTGAATATCAGCAGGCTTGAGCGTAATATCTGGAACCTCAGTCAACGTAGGTGTAGGTTTAGTCGCTTGATTACGTTGAATAAAAAAGATCATCAAAACAACAACGACGGCTACCCCTACGGTTATACCTATTTTGATATCCGATTTCATATCGATTACCTTACTACAAAGTGTGCAAAACCGTTATGCATATTAAAGAGCCGGTATTGTGACATACCGGCTCATAAAATTCAAGAGGCTTTTACTGGGGTTTGTGACATTGAAGCATTTACTGCTTTTTCGCGGTTGATGCCACGTTCGGTTTTTGCTCCTGCAACAATCGGTGCAGCAACGCCAACGGAAGAGTAGGTCCCTACTAATACGCCGATAATCAGTACATAATTAAATCCACGAAGGCCTTCACCACCATACAGATACATTGTAATTAATACAATCAAAGTGGTTAGCGATGTCATGATCGTACGGCTCAAGGTTTGGTTGATACTACGGTTGACTGTTTCATCAGAGAGCTCCGTTTGCTTGCCTCTGTTTTCACGGATTCGGTCAAAGACAACAATGGTGTCATTTAATGAATAACCAATCACAGTCAGGAATGCCGCAATCATTGGTAGGTCAATTTTAAAATCACCGATTTTCAGCAGTTGACCGATTCCAGTATTTGATAACCAGGCTGTTGCTGCTACCAAACCAAGTGCAATGCTGACATCATGAACCAGAGCGATAACCGCTGCCACACTGAACCGGGCGGTACCAAATCGAATCCAAATATAGATCACAATGGCGATCAGTGATAATACGATAGCGACTAACGCTTTCATCAGGCTTTCATTACCGATCGAAGGATCAATTTGAGTAATACGCGGTAGTGATGTGGTCCATGACAATGTGTCTGCAATACGTGCTTTTTCTGTATTAATCAGGTTTTCCCAGGCCGCTTTATCTGAACTATCCGCCGTGATGTCGTCTGGCAAAATGGCCACTTCAATACCTTTGATTGTATCAGAATTATTCTGAGTGCTATTATAAGGGGCAAAAATTTCAAATGGATGATTAGCATATTGGGCATCTTCACTTTTGCTTGTAAAGCGGAATTGGTCAAATCGGGTTTTCAGTTTACCCAATGAATCCTGCATATTGTTACCGAATTCACAGCTAATCATCAAACCGCCTAGGTAAGGTTGTAGATAAGTGCGTTCAGCAATGATATCTGGGGTAATAGCAACATGCTGCAAATTGCTAGCTTGTAAGTTTTCCTGTTGGTCAAGTTTGCCAGATAGTGCACTTAAAACCGCATCGTTAACCGTATTGATAATTTTAGAACTAGCATTCGAATTTGGAAATGCCGTGGCAAGAGCATTGTTTAAGCGACTGGTGTTAACCTGATTTGTAATGATGGTAAACTCACCAGCGGATGCTCCCTTTGTTACTTTTAGGTAAGCTGGTTTGATTTGCAAGCGATTATCTTTACTGGCTTCTGCAAGCAAGGCCGCTTCAACTTTTTCTACATTTTTAATATCGTCTGATGCTAGGGTGAGTTGTGTTTCAACCCGGTTGGTTTCAGTGGTAACAATCTCAAACTGTTTTTTGTTGTCACTTTCAATTTCCTGAACCAAAGCATTGGCAATTTGGACATTTCCAATTTTCTCGCCTTCAGCACGAATGGCATCCAGGATGGCTTGTCGATCCAAATCTTGGTTTTGTTCATTTAAAACAACTTGTATGCCGGTGCCGCCAGTAAACTCAATGGAATATTTGTTATGTGATGAGCCAAAGAAAACACCTAGCATGATGATGACAATCGTGATCGAAATGGCACGGAAAGCCGTTTTCATCCCAATCCAGTTAATTTTGGTTGGATTGATAAGCTGGAACATTTTGATTTCTTTTTTGACAACATTCTTTTGCAAGAGAAGCTCAAAAACCAATCGTGTGATGAAAATCGCCGAGAACATACTGCTGACGATACCGATCATTAAGGTGATTGCAAAACCCTTGACTTCAGCTGTTGCTTGTAGCCACAAAATTAATGCAACGATAAATGTTGTAATGTTGGCATCTAAAATTGTTTTGAAAGCCCTGTCGTAACCACGACTCACGGCCAATCTTACAGAAGATCCACGTTTCTGTTCTTCACGAATACGTTCAGAAATAAGGACGTTTGCATCCACAGCCATACCAATGGTTAAAATTAAACCTGCAATACCAGGCAAGGTAAAGGTTGATTCACTAATGGCCATGACACCTAAGATAAAAATGAGGTTCACCAACAAGGCGATACTCGCCAGGAAACCGGGTACCATGTAATAGAACATCATAACCACAATAACAATTGCAAGGCCAGCCAAGCCAGCTTTGACACCTTTGCTCAAGTTACCAGAGCCGATAGTTGCTTTTACGGTATGTGTACTAATCGGTGCGTCACCTAAACGAGCAGGTAAAGATCCTGCATTTAACGTGTCGACTAATTTATTAACTTCCGCTGGTGTGAATATACCGCTGATAATACCACTGGAATAAATGGCTTCATTGATATTAGGAGCAGAATAGGCTTTGTTGTCGAGTAGAATACATAGTGGGCGATCTTTGTTCTGTTTGGTTAGTTCAAAGAAACGTATGCCACCAGATTCATTTAACGTAAAGGAAACCGCTGGGCGATTGTAGCTGTCCGCTGTTGGAGTTGCTTTGGTTAGTTTCCAGCTTGCACCTGTTTTGTCATGTAGTAATGTTTCTCCTGATTGATTTGATGCAAGAATATATGTTTTGTCTGCTAGAGAAGAGCGAATTAATCCATCACCATCAGGGAAATCTTTGGGGTTATTAATTTCATACCAAGCATACCGACTGTCACCACTTTTCTTTGGATTGTCGCCATATTTTTGTAAGCGATCCATGTAGCGTGACACTTCCGTCGGTGTGATTTCAGGTCCCCCTTGTCGAGGTAAAATACGAAATTCAAGAACACCTGAGCCTCTTAATTTTTCTATTAATTCTTGAGGGTCATCCAGGCTGCCTGAAATTTTATCAAAATTATCAAAGGCAACGACCAATTCGTCAATTTTTGTCGAGAGGTTAGGATGATCCGATTTTAATTTAGCAATTGCTTTGTCTCGGGTAGATTTAGTTGCATTTAATTCAATAATTAAAAGATCTTTATTGATGTTTTTGCTGTCAAAGTTATTCCAAGCCTGTGTGAGTTGATCTTTTGTGCCATTTGCCTGCGTAATCGATTGGCGAATACCTGTTAACTCTTTGCGTTGAGCGAATAAGTTTTCGATCAGGGCTTGTTTCTCTTCAGTATCTGCACTGAAGCTTTCCATCTTTTTAACTTTGTCTTCATCTGAGAATGTTTCCCAGTCATTATAAACGGAATTAGCAGAGTTAATGTTTATTCCGGCATCAGTGATTTGCGTTTCCAGGTCAGCGATATTATTAAGCGTATTTTCTAGCTTTCCCAATTCCGCTTGGTGGGCATCATGGGCGGTTGCAATCGCATTCAAAATACTCAGACGTTCAGTGTTTTCACCTGCGAGTTGTGCAAACATTGCATCGCGTCCTGCTTTATACGCTGCATCATCCAAACCTTCAGCTTTGCCTAATGCTTTTTGGACGTTGGTTCTGACCAAATTGCCGGCAGTAAGTTCATCAAGCTTTTGTTGGTAGATCTCCCGATAAGCGCGAGATTCTTTTGTTGCCAGAGGTAATTGTATCTCAATACGATCTGTTCCCACGGCACGCCAAACCATATTCATTTTATTGTCTGGGTCAATACGTTCACGTAAGATACTGATCATGCGTTGGGCTAATCCCTGTTTTTCATACGATTCAAGGCCGCTATCATCAATTTGATAGAGCAAGCTCGTTCCGCCTGCCAGGTCGATACCCATTTTAAGTTTCTTTTGAGGCGGATAGACTTCCCAGAGACACACGCCTATTAATACTATGACCAACATCCATTTCGTTAAATTATTCATTACTTATGCCTTTGAAATATTAAATAAGTTACAAGGGTTATTTATTTTTTGATCTCTTCTTCCGTCAATACTTTGCTAATCGCATTTCGGGCAAAATGCATTTTTGTATTATTTGATTCATCTACTTTAACAACCACTTCCGTTTCCTTAACATCCACGACTGTGCCCATGATGCCGCCGATGGTACGTATTCGATCATTTTTCTTAAGTGTATCCAGCATTTGTTGATGCTGTTTACGCTGTTTTTGCTGAGGTCGAAAGAGAATGAAATACATCACGGCAAACATCAATAAAAACATAGGTGCCAAATCCATGAACGAGCCAGGGTTTTGTTGTGTTTGATCACCAGGTTGAGCTGGGTCAGATGGTTGTGTGGTCGTTGTTTCGCCTGCTTGTCCACCCGTCTCCTGTGCCAACATGATTGTCATGATATCCATATGCATTCCTTCCATTAATTTAAATCGTTGTGTATCGTTTCACAGGTTGGTGACTCCATGTCTTTGTCCTTCTGTGATTGAATTCGTTCCATGTCATGATTCTGCCACTGTTTTGCCCAACTGCCGTATCGATTTTCTTCGATGGCTTGACGAGCTTGTTGCATGAACCACTGATAAAAATGTAAATTATGCAGGGAAACCAAAATTGGCCCTGCCATTTCATTGACTAAAATAAAATGTCGAAGCGTCCCTTTGGAAAAATTTCGACAGGTATAACAACTGCAATTGGGGTCAATAGGTGAACGATCCGTCGTATATTTGCTATTGCGTAATCGAAGTGTTCCTTCAGACGTAAAGGCAAACCCATTTCGCCCGTTGCGCGTTGGCATGACACAATCAAACATATCAATACCAGCTTCAATAGCGGCTGCAAGATCGCGTGGCGTACCAACGCCCATTAAATAGCGTGGTTTATCTTCAGGTAAGATCGCGGCATTAAAGCGAGTCGTTTCAATCATGAGTTCATGACCTTCTCCTACACTTAACCCACCAATTGCATAACCGGGAAAATCCAGTTTAATAAGTTCTTCTGTACAATATTGCCTCAGCTCGGGATCGGTACCGCCTTGTGTGATGCCAAATAGCCATTGGTCTGATCGTTGATGGGCTTCTAATGATTGCTCAGCCCATCGTAATGTGCGGTCAACCGCCAAACGCATGCGTTCTTTACTGCAAGGTAATTCCACGCATTCATCAAATGCCATTATAATATCAGCACCTAACCGGTTCTGAACATCAATAGCGATTTGAGGACTCAAACGAATTTTTGCTCCATCTATATGCGAGGCAAACTCAACTTCATCGTCACTGATATGATTTAATCCACTCAGCGAAAAAACCTGGTAGCCACCGCTATCGGTCAAGATTGGTCCATCCCACCCCATAAAACGATGCAAGCCGCCTAAGGTTTCGACGGTTTCCACTCCGGGACGCAAATAAAGATGGTAGGTGTTTGCCAGAATCATTTGGGCACCCGTGTCGGCGAGCTGGTTGGGCAAAATACCTTTTACGCTGCCGCGCGTACCTACAGGCATGAAGGCTGGTGTTTCCAGCTTGCCATGCGGTGTTTCAAGTGTTGCCCGTCGGGCTAAACTTGAAGAATCTTTATTTGCAATATTAAATGAAAACATTCGTTTAATAGGCTCTCACTAATTGAGATTTCGGATAATAATGCGACAGGATCGATACACAATCATGTCCCTGTCGTGCCATTCCGCGGCTACCATACTGACACAGACCGACACCATGGCCCCAGCCTTGGCCATCGGTAAAACGCCAATTTATTCCTGCATCATATAATTTATACCAACTGCTTCTCAGTCGATATTTTTTGTGACTCACTGCCAGTCGAAAACTTTCCGCTTTTAACGTGGCGGCACGTCCATTACTTCCAATTAATTGAAGTCGTTCTAGTCGACCGTGACCACTTTGTTCCAGTAGCTGAATGTCTTTAATTTCCTTTAAAACTTTCAGCTTCGGATAGCTGTTGATCAACCTGTCACTAACAACTTTTTTAGGAATCTCCAAAGGATTCCAGCGATAATATTTTGGATTCGTTGTTTTGCAATATGGGCAAGCTGTCCCTTTTAGCGGGGCCAATGAATCCTCAATTAAGGCGATACTGTCTTGCGTATGTCCACCACACGTTGAACTGAAAAAAGTTGGAAATATTTTTTCCTTTCCAGCTGGCCCATACGCCAGTACCACTCCGCGCGTATCTTCGAGTACCTCTTTAACGCGTCGATCGATTTTTCCGGCACCGCGATACACCTGGCTCTGTTGGTCATCAGTCACATCCCAGTTGCGTCTGCCTTGCCGACCATGCATTTCGTAAAGTGCATAGGTCCTGCAGGCAATCGCTTGTGCCTGCAGAGCTTTTTTATCCCAGCTGGCTGGCATTTCACTGCCGACCACACCAGCTAAGTAATCTTCAATATCAACACTATTGACTAAATCAAACCGGCCATCTGTTCTGGCCGTTAGAGTAAAACTTCCATGGTAAGTGCGTTTTGTTTTACCGATCCAGTTAAGTGTACTTTGATCATGCGAAACAATTTGTAGTTGATCGCCTGCAAAGGCAGGTGTCGCCTGAATCAAATTATTCTTTTGATCAAACAATTGCCAATGGCTACCCGATCGTTGAATCCGAAGCGATTGATTTTCGGGCAGTTGTGCAATATTAGTGTTTCGATTCAAATCAATGACCGTCAAGCCTGATTGAGATGACACCGTTACACGATTATCTTTTAGTAACAATACTCGGATCACCACCGAGCTTCTGTTAGATTGGTGAATCGTTTGAGATTTGGTGTGAGTTCGTCCTTGAGAGCCTGGCTGAATACAACTAAGTATTACGATGAGGCTTGCCAGCACAACGTAAGATGACACGGCCCAAATGGGTCTTCGACCTTGTTGGGTGCTAAAATACATCCTGGCCAACTTCCTCACTAGTTAAACCGACGATTTAACGTGGTTCAATTTTGTTGTCGTTGCCAAACGCAGCTGCGAACTAATCTTCAATTCGTCGCAAACTTAAGCCACGTTCATTTAAACTCTTCTTGATTTCATCCAGGCTCATCATACCAAAGTTTTTGCAGCCTAGAAGTTCTGCCTCCGTGCATTTTACCAAATCACCTATTGTCTGCATATTTAATCGCTGCAGAGCTTTTCTGGCACGAATCGTTAGGTCCAATTCTGAAATCGGAGTGTTGTACTCTTCATTCGATTCTACCTGCACGGTCGCGCGTCTTACACTGCTATTAGGATCTTCCAGCATTTGACCCAAGCGTAATCCCTTCTGGGTCAAAATGACTTTAATTTCCTGCAGAGATGTTTCACCAAAGTTTTTATAAGCTAATAATTCCGATTCTGTTACACGCAGTAAATCGCCTAAAGTACGAATATTCATTTTTTTCAAGCAGTTGCGTGAACGAACGGACAATTCAAAATCTGAAATAGGAATTTCCAATACCTGGTTGTGTCGATCAATGCGTTTTTCTTGTTCTTCATCATAAAGCATGGTTGAGCTAGACTCGATATCTTTCATAAAGAGACGAGCACGCTGATGATTAGGGTACGCACTTATAACGCGGCGGATACATTTTTTGGCTCGATCGTATTGGCCGGCTTCTTCAAATAGTACCGCAAGGTTTAATAACGCGTTCACATGGACAACGCCGCTGTCGACACATTGTTTGTAAAATTCAATGGCTTCATTTTCGTCGCCATAAAGGTCGCAGCAGTAGGCCATATGAAATAATGCATTTACATGGTTAGCATCCAGTTCAATGGCTTTTTCATATTCATTCATGGCTTCTTCGTAAAGGCCATTGGCATTATTCAAACGACCTAGTTGATAATGAAATTCAGCTCGAATTTCACCTACACTAGCAACGCTATTCAACTTTTCTGTCGCCTTTTCGATGTCACCTGAATCGCGAAGGATATCTACGCTTGCCATGGCAACTTCAAAACTGTCATGACCTTGCTGGCCTGCTTGATCCAAGTTGGCCAAGGCACCTTCGTAATCTTTTTGTGAATGGAGGCATTTCGATTTTAATAAAGATTGCTCTGCACCGCTGCCGGCGGAGTTGAGCCATTCAAGGCATGAGTTGTAATCGCATAATGCGTAAAAACATTGAGCGGCGATCAAACTTTTGTTTGTATCTGAACCAATAGAGCCATCCTGGGCAATAAGGTTGTTCAAGTCATCGCGAACTTTCTCACGATTAATGACACTGCTTCGTGCAGATTTGACCAGAGTATCTAATTGCTCCACGCTTAAGCTTCCTGCTTGAGACAACAATTGTGACACTTCAATGACTTCGATTGTTTCCATATTCATGAAACCTTCCAAATGAATTTTCGACTCACTATTATACTACAACAAACAAAATTCCAGCGTCTAAAACCCGCTGGATAAATACAACGAAATGCCTCATTATAAAAAACTAGCAATTTCATGCAATAGAAATTTGCCACTCTGGTACATGGTTTCAAATAATAGCGACTTTCGACCAAAAAGTCCCATAACCCTATATTAGATAATACTTAATGTCTATTATAGCGTCAAATGTCACAGGGTCGAGGAAAAACAATGGTTTTTTTGCATAAACCTATAAAAATAAAAATGTTATAGGAATTTACAAGCCCTTTGTTATAATAGTGCTGGTATGAATAGGTATCACTTCATTGTTAATCCAAAGTCAGGCACGAATCTGGACCTTTCTGTGATTCGCAGATTATGCCAGAGGTTTAAAGAGTCTAACTCTTTATATAGAATAGATATATCACAATCTATTGAGCATGTGTCGCAACTGGCCAGGCAAGCGGTCGCCCAGGAAGCTAAGATTTTGATCGCAACAGGAGGTGATGGTACGATTCGGACAGTCATCCAGACCATCCAGGGGTCTGATTTGCCCTTATTGATCATACCTGGTGGAACAGAAAATCTGCTGGCATGTGAAATGGGGCTGGATGGTAGCTATGAGACAACCATAAATACACTCGAACATGGAAAAATTCGTGAATTAGATATTGCTCGGATCAACGACAATTTTTTCATGGCGGTTGCTGGGGTTGGATTTGATGCCAAGGTAATTGAGCGAATGAATCGTGTGCCGCGAGGCCATATTAGTCATGCCGATTATATTTGGCCGATTTGCCGAACATTTTGGGAATATCCCATTCCGCATGTAAAAGTCGTCGCTGACGGTGAAGTTCTTTGTGATGAGCCTGCAATGGCCTTTGTCGGTAATATCTGTCGGTATGCCACTGGATTAGAGATTTTACCTTATGCTGATGGGTTTGATGGTTTGCTGGATGTCACTATTTTTAAAACAAACGGGCGAATGAAATTAATGTATCATGCTTTGATGACTGTCTTGGGCCAGACGCGATTAAGTCGCAGTGTTGTTCGGACAAAGTGTAAGCGGGTTCAGATTCAGAGTTCCAAGCAGGATGTTCCTGTACAAATTGATGGCGATCCTGGTCCGTCCCTTCCGTTAGATATCGAGGTACGTCCTGCGGCCGTTCGATTGCTAACACCACCCACAGAAAATAAGCATAAGTTTGCGCCTCCGCTGATGTACTATTTATCCAAGAGATGGTTGACCAGATAAACCTTGGCAAAAGCTTCTGTTTTCAGGTAAGATATGTCCTTACAATATATAAGGTTGGAAACATATGAAGACAATTCAAATTGGTAACGGATCCACGACGCATTTTAATATCGGAGATCGCAATAAGCTTGTACTCATGGCAGGACCTTGTGTGATCGAATCAAAAGAAATGTGTTTTCAAATTGCAGAAACATTGATAAAGCTTTGTGAGAAGTTGGATATCCATTATGTTTTCAAGGCCAGTTTTGATAAAGCCAATCGTAGCAGCATGGAAAGTTTTCGCGGGCCGGGCATTATTGAAGGCATTGATATTCTCGATCAAGTGAAAAAACAGTTTAAGGTTCCAGTGTTATCTGATATCCATTTGCCTGAACAAGCGGCACCAGCCTCTGAAGTATTGGACATTATTCAGATTCCTGCCTTTTTAGCCAGACAGACCGATTTGGTAGCCGCGGCAGCGCAGACCAGTTCCTGTGTGCAAATTAAAAAAGCACAGTTCATGGCACCTTGGGATATTAAAAATGTGATCAATAAAATCACTCATTTTGGTAATGAAAATATTCTTCTGGTCGAACGTGGCGTGAGTTTTGGTTACAATCGCTTGGTATGTGATATGACCTCAATTCCAGAAATGCAGAGTTTGGGATATCCCGCGATTATGGATGCGACGCATGCAACACAAACCCCTAGCGGTTTAGGTGGCCAGTCAGGTGGCTCGCCCGATTTTGGAAAAGTTCTCGCGCGTTCAGCGACCGCCGCAGGTGCTGACGGTCTCTTCATTGAAACGCATCCCAATCCAAGTGAAGCACTCTCGGATGCCACAAGTATGATTCCATTAAACGAAATGGAAGCTCTGTTAACGCAATGTCGAGATATCTTTAATTGTTTGAAGTAGGCCGGGCAGCCTCTGTCCGGCGATTATTTGTATGAACTGCCATGTAGAGGCTGCCTGGACTACTTGGTTTATTCTCCAGCTTGACTAATTTTTTCGATGAAATCAGGGACGGCGCCAGAATCTTTGTTGTTGCATTTACAGTACCAATCATTTTTATACACGCCTTGTTTAGCCCATTTGTGAAATGTTGAATGAGACCATAGGTGTGGACATGTGACTAATCCATGCTTAGCAGGATTGTAATGAATGTATTTCATGTGATTTTCAAAATCTTCTCTATCGCGAATTAAATGTTCCCAAAAACGTGGTTGCCAAACAGGTTCATTCTTTTTGGTAGGTCGGGCAGCCTCTGCCCGGCAATTCTTGTATTGATTCCAATGGATCGTAAAACGACGTTTAATCATATTCCATCGTAAGGAAAAGTTGTCGTCGTTCTCAGGCATTTGCCAAATGCAGTGTAGGTGGTCAGGTAATAATACCATGCCGATTGTTTCGAAGGGGTGACGGCTATTTACCCATTGAATTGATTCGCGTAAGAGTTTACGGGCCTGTTCGTTGGAAAATATTTTCTTTCGTTTATATGTAACGACCGTGAAGAAATAGGTGCCGTGCTTTCGGTATAATCTTTTATAATCGGACATTTTGTGTTCTTGGGATATTTGATTGCCGGGCAGTGGCTGCCCGGCCTACTTATGTTGGTTTTTGTGTTTGGCAATTCCAGCAGGCGGTGAATTGGGATTCGATGGAGTTTTCGCAGGCAGGACATTGCCAATTGGGCTGATCATCTTCGATTGTGTTTTCGTCGTTTGTTTTTCGTGATTCAAAATGTTCAACGATTTCTAAGGCTTTGTTGCGATCAACTTCTGATACCCATACAGTTGGATAGGCTTCGCTAAAGGGAAGTTCGCCGCGAGCACTGAGTAGGTTGTCGCCTATCACTTCTGCTTTTATTCCCTGATTTTCGATAATATTATGGACAAAATAAGCGTCCATTAAATCTCGAGCCATATAGACTTTTTCCATGATATACCTCACAATCTCAAGTGTTAAAAATCCCTTTGCGTAAAGATAATATACCAATATTTTTGAATTGCGTCAAACTGGAATGATGTGTCTGTTTCTGTATTGAAAGCAGGTACTTACAATCATAGCGTAATAAAAGAATGAGTGTGATCGCCCAGGAGTTATCTTTGTTATGATAATATGATTGTGTTATCTGATACCGTTTGCTAGAGTTTGAATATACGTTAGAAGGATTTTGAACGTGTCAATAGCAAGGGTTGGGTAGCTCTGGTTGCCCGGCCTTTTTTTATCGATTTAAAACATCATCTCTTAAAGATTCAATGCGTTCTTCTGCTTCTTGAATGAGTGGAGCATCAATGCCTATTTCTTGTAGAGTGCTGACCAAGTGTTCATCAATGGCATCGTAGTGTTCATCATTTAATCCTTTATCCTTGACCAGTTTTAAGTGGGCATCCCGCATCGTGGCTCCGTCGTAGTGAGGAGCTCCTCCAAAGGCAAATGTTAAGAAACGTCTTTGATGACCTCGTTGTAAAATCATATCAATGTCAGTGAAAAAATGTTTGATGCGATCGTCCGCTAATACTTTTTTATAAAAAATATCGACGCAGGCTTTAACTGTTTTGTGGCCACCAATTCTGTCATACAAGCTACTCATCTTATTTTCTACTCATTGTATGATGGTATAAAATAATAAAGGCCAGGTGGTGTTTGCCTGGCCTTTCAGTGTTTATCGATTCAAAACTTCTTCACGGGTGGACTCTGCAATTTCGACAACTTCGCCGATAAGATCATCACCTACACCTAAATCTTTGAGGGTGTTGACAAGATTTTCGGCAACGGCATTGAAGTGGTCATCGTTGAGTCCTTGCTCTTCGACAAGTTTTTTATGGGCCGCACGCATGGTTCTACCAGGATAGTCCGGTGACCCTCCAAACGCATATGTTAGAAAGCGTTTTTGGTGACCTTTTTGTTTGACCATATCAATGTCATCAAAAAAGTGTTTGATACGATCATCTGCCAGGACTTTTTCATAAAATTTTTCAACGGCCGCATCCACCGCGGCTTCTCCGCCAAGTCTTTCGTACAAGCTGCTCATAGGATTATTCCTTCAAAAGTTAGTTACGGGTGTATAGAGTAACGTTTTAAGTAATCGACTGTCGCTCTCGCGGCAGCGATTTGAATGTAATGTGATGGAGCATCCATACCTTTGTATAGCATGACCGCATCTTCCTGATTGCCTACACTACCTACCGCTAATAACGCCAACCCTTTGACTCTATCTTCGTTTTGTGAATTTCCCTCTGGGTCCGCATATGTCAGACTCGATCGCATGAGAGCAACATGTTTTGGTTCAGCCAAATGTTTCAGGGCGCGAATGGCTGATAGCTGTACTTCAATCTGATCATCTTCAGCCAGAGCTGCCAGCATCGAATGAACTGCGTTATCTGTTAGGTAAGATAATCCTGAAATGGCTAAAATTCGATCACTGGCAAAGCCACTACTCGAGTAAACGAGTAAGTTTTTTAAGATCGTTTTGTCCCCAAGTTTGGCCAGGGACTCTGCGGCTTGTAAACGAACCGCGGCACTCTGATTGTCTTTTTGTATTACACGCCACAGTTTGCTACGGCTGTTTTGTCGTATTCCCTTATTACCCAATCTGCCTAGGATCAGACATGCTTGCGAGCTGTAATTATCATCATTGCCCATGAGGATTTTATCGTACCATTTTGAAAATCGCTTATCGCCCATTTTTTCTAGTGCATAGGCCGCGGCCATTTTAACGGATGGGTTGTTTTCGCGGAGCATTTGCTCAAGCAATGGTTTGGCAGAATAATCCTGCATGTCTCCGGCGGCCATCGCTGCAGCAAAGCGAACAGCTGTTGCATTATCAAACATACGTTCGTGAATCAATGCGGGGGAATCCAAATCAATTTTTGCCAGGGCTAATGTTTCCAACGCATGACATCGAAGATAAGCATTATTGCTCTGAATCATCTGTAGAATCGTATCTTTCAGACGAGCTTCAAGCTGCTGATTAGAAACTTTTTCAGTGGGTAATACCATGATGTTAGAATATGAAGAAGAGTCTGTGCATCCCATACACCAGAGGGTTAGAATACTAATTGTAAGAATGATATTTTTCATAGTTCTTCTTATATCATGAATAAAGAGCTAGATCAATTTGTCTTTTAAGCAAATCATGAGTTGAAGCGGTAAAAAATATTTTGCGCAGTTTAAAATTGAGATCTTGCTATTTTTGAATGAGATTTTTAGCTATAGATGGAAAGGAAATCGGTAATGGCTACTTTGATGCAGTCATGGCCTAAGCCCCAGATGTTGTACCATGCAGCACAGAGAGAAATGATAATCGTACCAGTTAAGACGAGTGTAGCAAGCCGGCCTCGCAAATAAATACTGACCACAAGACCTGCAACGAGTTTCAGATAGGCACAGAGCAGTGGGCCAATATATGGACCGTGCGTTTCTATTCCCCAACGAAAGATTGGGTGTAATTCTGCTTCTGGGCCTAATTTGTAGACGGTCAGGAAATAGGTTGTGCTGGCAGCGTCACAGAATATCGCAAAAATAAAACCAATAAATAAAAAACCATGGGCCTGCCAGTAGCCTCGATAATTATCATAAAATCGCTCTGTAATTTGAGCAAAGCATGGTTCATTTATCTGATTCGTATTTTTTACGATTAAATCCATTGTTTTCCCTACAATGATTCAATTATTAGAAATTGGTTACTGAATTAATATCGGCGAATCTATAATTCGACTTTCAGGCGAGTGAATGTGACCAGAAATAGCCTGATAATAATAATAGATAGAATGACCGTTTAAATGCCTATATTGGGGCGATGGTTGGTGCGTAGGTGTTTGAAGTGTTAATTTATAACGATTATTCGGGCCGGAATTATTTAGGGGTTCGTTTCAGGATCATTGTTCCAGCTAGGATATCTAACAGAAGAAGCCCCATAATGATTGCGCAACCTATTGCAAAAACATCGCCAATTCGATTATAAAGCGTAATGCGAGAATCTATTCTGAGTCGATCCGTTTGAAAACCAGCTACTGCCTGGCGATTTCTTATTTTCGTGGGGAGCGTCCCTGCCAGTGGGCGAGTCGAAACGGTGCCATCAGAATGTATAAATCCACTGATACCCATATTAACTGAGCGAGCAATCGGTACACGATTTTCAACCGCACGAAATTTGCACATGGCCCAATGTTGAAGTAATTCACCCGTGGGTTTGATGGGGTTGTCTCCTCCGCCAAAGACATACCACCCTTCGTTGCTGATATTCAAAAGAAAATCAACCGGTTTGCGTTTGTTTTCAGCTCGCGTTAAGACTCGCGGCACGTAGGGAATGACATCTTCATAGCAAATCGCTACAGAAAAAGTGTAAGTGCGATTATTTTGTGCAGGTATTTCAAAGATGGTGGGGTCTGTTCCGGCGGTTAGTGAATATTCAAAACCTTCGTAAGGTGACAATACGCTATTGAGAAATTTATAAAACGCAGGCCAGCTTTCTCGAAATGGAATAAATTCGCCAAACGGAACCAGATGCATTTTGTCATAGCGGCTGTGCCAACGCGTTCCATCTTTTAAAAATAGTTCCGCGCTATTAAATAATCGAAAGGTGAAATCGTCTTGCAATTCATAGGAATTGGAGCCGACCAGTATCGACGTTTTATTTTTTGATAGTTCTGTTAAGGCGTTGACGATGCGTAGGCTATCCTGTTGATCAGCAGGTTCTTTAGGTAATGCCAGGTATTCACGGTTAATGGCGCCGATCATAGTTTCAGGCCAGACGATTAGATCCGGCTTTATGGTCTTGTCTAAAGCGTCCCGGCTTAAATTCAAATGGCGAAGTAAAATGTTTGGCCGCTCGGTTGCGTCGTCTTTGACAAATTGCGGGATGTTATCTTGAATGACTGAAACGATGGGCCCTTCTGTAACAACAGAGGGGGTTTGCTTAATTCGAAATAGGCCATAGACGTAAGTGCCAACCAGCAATAAAACTAATATGGTCATCATGCGTAAGGGGCGAAATGCGAGTAGGTTTGCTTTTTTATTTTTTCCCATGGGTCTTAATAAAATGTCGCAGAAAAAACCATTTGCCATCGCAATGAGAAATGTTAGCCCATACGCGCCGAATAGATCACTGATTTGAATCAGCGTAGTGTGTTCATGTTGACTATGACTTAGATAAAACCAGGGGAATCCTGTCATGACCCAGCTTCGTAGCATTTCTTGGCCAACCCAGATGATAGGCAGGACAATGGTAAAACTCCATAGGCGATAATGGTAAATCCGATGCAGCAAATATCCGCATAGAGGAAAGTACATCGCTAGGTAAAAACAAAGCGCAATCATCCCCGGCCCAGTGACCGGCCAGAGCCAGATAAGATTGATCAAATAATAAACCACACCAAACAAATAATTACATAGCGTCATCGTTTTAGGTTTTTGCGTTCGCGTTACCGCCAGCACCCAGGGTACTAAACATATCCACGCAAAATAACTCATCCCAATGGGTTCATGGATAAGCGTTAGGCACGTCATGCTAACAAACAATAAGACGAGTCCCGTTTTTAGGCCTTGGGAAGATTTGATATGACTAGGTTGCGTAAGTTCGGTCATATTACTGTTTCCATGCTTCAGCAATTAGTTTTCTGAAAAAATCATCAACCTCATCGACTGGTGCGATGTTGGCTTTTGCCTCGGCGCAATATTCTTTCAGGAGCTCCAGGTGTTCTGTGACAAATTGGTCAATCGAATCTATGCGGTCACCTTTGTCAATTTCGCCGCTCGCTTGTTTTTGTTTGACGAGCTTGTCAATGTCGCATCGAACCTCATTTGGTAAGTCGACACCATTACAAACTTCTGGAAATTGCATAGGGATTAAACCTCCATGTTTTTTGAGCCACATTAAATTCAATAGCGGTCGAAGGACATAAAGATATTTTTTTAATGACACTTGTTCTTTGCCATAAATATATTTTTCGAATTGGCTTTCAGCCATATTCATATAATGATAGGCGCGTGTGATATCACTGCAATAAGTTGTTGCCAACTGATTAATTTGCTCTAAGAAGCTGCCCTGTTTGAGATATTGGTATGGCGATACGATCCACTCAAGAAAAACAGGATTGCTTTTGCGAAAAAGTCGTAATGCTTTCCGTAATTCCCAACCGCTGATGTCGAGTTCATCGGTGAGTGGTTTTTCAATCACGTCGCGTCGCTCCCGAATCGTTACATACCAATCTGACCGATGGACATAGATGAATCGGACATCATAATCACTATCTTCTGAAGCAAATCCCCAGGAACGACTGCCAGACTCAATCGCGAAAAGAATTTTTACATCAAACTCTTTTTCAATGTCATAGAGCAGTTGAGTGATCTCATCTTTTTTATCTTCGATGCATAGCGTCATATAATTTCTCGTGAAGTTGTGTGGAATAAGGTCCCTTCTCGCCGGAGCCGATTTTATTGCCATCCAGTTCGATCACTCCCATGATCTCGGTGGTGGTCCCGGCAACGAGTAGTTCATCTGCATCCAATGCCTGCTGAACGGTGAAAGGTTGTTCGATGGCCGTGAGTCCGATGCTGTCAGCAATTTCCAGAATCAATGCACGTGTAATGCTGGGAAGTACATTGGCAGTTAATGGGGCGGTTAATAACTCCTTGCCTCGAATCATCATAACGCTGTTAGCGGTTGCTTCTGTGATGCGGCCATGTTCGTTGACTAAAATGGCATCATCCAGACCCGATTGCAGTGCACGATTTTTTGCCATGACGTTGGCGAGTAAATTCAGTGATTTTATATCACATCGTTTCCATCGCCAGTCAGGATGTGTAATTGCTCGAATGGTTTCGGTTTCTCTAGGCGGTGTTTTTCGCAGCGTCAATAGAAAGTTGGGTTGCCAATCATCTGTGTAGTTCAGACCTCGTGTTTGACGATCTCGAGTTACTTGAAAATAAAGAATGCCATTCTTTAGGTTTGATTTCTCCAGGGCCTGGTCAATTCGCTGGTCAATTTGATCCAGGTCTACTTTTTCTGACATACCAAGCTCTTCCAGACTGTATTCAAATCGAGCCATGTGTGGGCCACGAGCAAATAAATGCCCCTGGCACAAACGCAAAACTTCATAGGCTCCGTCTCCAAAATAGACGCCACCATCATGAATGCTAATGCTTGCCTGGTCGTAGGGTACAATGTCATCATTGACCATAGCCAGATTTTCAGTTTTCTGAGTCGTCATAAATTTCCCTTATTATTTTGTTGCCAACAGTATAGGGATATATCCAAAACCTGACAATAGAATTACCGGACGAGAATACCCGCTATTTTTTGCTTTAAATGGATAGTAGAATTTTTTAAAAATAAATAAAAAATGCTAAAGAATTCATGAAAGTTTACCGATCTTATTAACACTGGATATGCCAAAAATACACATAAGTGTCGGGGCGGTGGAGGCATGATGATGCCTGAGGCTAGTTCACAACATAGGGAGAGAACGCCAGTAACAGATCCCAATCGATCCTACCGAAATGGTCTGCCAACAGAAAATCCATCTCAACAGCAAGGCGAAGCGTTTTGGGCATTATTAATCGCATTTTGTTGTGTCTTAGGCCTAATCTTTTTTATCGCTGGTGGAGACTTGGTCTCCAGCTCTGACTCTCAGCGGTCTACTGGTTTTGCAGTGAATGATTTTAATGAGAATCCTGTCGGATATGTCAGCGAGCTGTTTTTCCAAAATATCGATTTCTGGTTGGTTGCTGGAGTTTTAGTTATTTTATGTATGGTTCTGATGGTCATATTTTCTGCGAAAAACACAAAAAACACCTCTTCCTGACGATTTCACTCCATTGACGAATCGTCGCAAATCACCTAAAATATTATAGAGTATCCGGAGGGTCATGGAATGACCTTGTTGTATTTAACGGCTTAGTAATTATGAACCTATGGCAGACATTAGAATCAAAGCTCGGCTCAGATTTGTATTGGATCCTGGGTTCTGTGGTGACACTTTTACTGGTAATTCTTTTTGCGGTTTGGTTGATCAGAAAGTATTTTCGACCAGATAGCAAAATGGAAAAAAATCTGGCCTTTTCACTCGATGGGTTGGAAAAAATGTATAAGGATGGCCACATCTCTGACGATGAATACAAGACATTAAAAGGAAAACTAGTTCAGCAGATGGACCTAAAATAGATTTGATATCGAAAGGTCGAATCCATAATGGCACAAAATAAAAATAATAACGATTCATCTAAAAAACCACCTAGTGTCTGTAACTTTTGTGGCAAACGTGAGTCGGAAGTCGGGCCCATGATCGAAGGGCCAGATCATGTCTATATATGTGGTAGTTGTGTGGAACTTTGTTCCAGTATTATCAAACAGGAAACGCGTAAATCATCACGTCAGCGTCCACTTTTTACAACAATACCTGCGCCTCGGGAAATTAAAGAACATTTAGATAATTATGTGATTGGCCAGGATGCCGCTAAGAAAAGCATGTCGGTCGCTGTACATAATCATTACAAACGATTGACTCATAGCGAAGTACAAGATACAGATGTTGAAATCGAAAAAAGTAATGTTTTACTTATAGGCCCAACTGGAAGTGGTAAAACACTTCTTGCAAAAACGTTAGCTCGATTTCTCGATGTGCCCTTCGCAATTAGTGATGCGACCACATTGACTGAAGCCGGCTATGTGGGTGAAGATGTTGAAAACGTCTTGCTACGATTGTTGCAAGCGGCTGAATATGATTTGGATGCTGCACAGCGTGGCATTATCTATATTGACGAAGTCGACAAAGTTGGTAAAACCAATCAGAATGTCTCGATTACTCGCGATGTTTCTGGTGAAGGTGTTCAGCAATCATTACTGAAAATCCTGGAAGGTACCGTTGCCAATGTTCCGCCTCAAGGTGGTAGAAAGCATCCAGAGCAGCAATACCTGCAATTAGATACGTCTCAAATTCTCTTTATCTGTGGCGGAACCTTTACCGGACTCGAAGAAATCATTAAAAAGCGACTGGGTCGCCAGATGATTGGGTTTTCGGCTGAAAATCAACCTGTAGCAGAATCCAGCGAAGAGACGGCAGAATTTTTACAGCAGGTCGCACCCGAAGATCTTGTCCATTGCGGCATGATTCCTGAATTGATTGGTCGTTTGCCAGTCATTACCTCATTGGCTCCGCTTGATGAAGCGGCACTTGTACAGATTTTAACCGAGCCTAAAAATGCTTTGGTAAAACAATATTCCAAATTTTTTGATATGGAACAAGCTCATCTAGAATTTACGCGAGATGGTTTATCGGCGATTGCGAGAAAAGCACTCAAACGTGATACGGGAGCAAGGGCGCTTCGAGCGGTAACCGAAGAGCTGATGCTAGATTTAATGTATGAACTCCCAGAGCATGAACCGAATTGCAAATACGTGATTGATGAAGATATTGTAGAGGGGCGTGCGTCATTGTTTACTGCACGGAAATTGCCTGAGCAAAAGAAAGAGACCGCGTAGCGTCCTATAATTGGTTTTTATTAGTACTTTTGCTAACTTTTGTATTATATAATGTCGATAGGACTTATGTGATCGCAAAACAGATAGGGTGGGGATTACGCAAGGAAAGAAAATAAAGACTTATGGCAGTTAATCTTAGATGTCCTAATCTTAAATGCAGAAAAATACTGAAGGTGCCTTCTACTTCGAGGGGCCAGCGGGTACGTTGTTCGTATTGTCACACTATCTTAAAAGTGCCTGATAAGGCTGTGGTCAGAAAACCTGTTCGCGCAGCGGTGCAAGAGGAAGATCAGCAAGAGGGATCTTGAGTCGGCTGAGTTTCCGGTTTGAATTGGAGTGTGGGTAAAATCTGATGCTTATTGTTGATCAGATTGTTTTAGTTGCTTAGGTTGATCGACGGCATCATTAATTTCTTCATCAATGCCTTTAATCCCCTTTTTGAATTCAACAATCCCTTTTCCCAGGCTTTTTCCCACTTCTGGAAGGCGATTACCAAAGATCAATAGTCCGACCAGGGCAATCATTCCAATTTCCATCGGGCCAATCATAAAAGCGAGCATTGTGGTTGTCATATTCGTAAGTCCTTATAAATAATGCACTAAGTCCAGTGGTAGTGAGAGTCCAGCAGGACCTCTTATATACATACTATATTATACCCGATTTCTCACCGATAGAGGTATTATTTTTTAAGAGTTCTTGCTATCGAAATATTTATTAAAAGCCTCTATTAGTAACTCATTTACAAGGCTTCCATCCAATTTTGGGTGAGGATTGAAAAGTCGATGAGATTAAAGACTCCATCGCCACCATTGGGAGCGAAGTCTTTCAGGGGCGTACCTGATTGTAGCCATTCGTTGATAAAGTTTGGTAATTGGATTTTTGGTTGAGTTTGTGAAAAGTTTGACCAGTCGGCCATGTTAATGGTGCCATCGCCGCCGAGTGGGGCTGTGTCGTTAACAAGTGTTGCTTCCAGCCACACTTCAAGAATAATAGATAGATCTGAAATGTCCACGTTGTCAGAGCAATTAATATCACCTTCAATCTTGGGTAGAAAGGCAAATCGAGGTGTACTTAATTGATCGCAAATATCCCAAATGTCATCGGTGCCATTGGTAGGTTCATTAATAAAATCCCAACCCGCATCTAAAAATGTTTGGCGAAGCTGCATCGCTTCAGCAGGTAAGCCTGTAACGCCGATTGGATCTGGATTAATAAATGTATTTGGATCTGGCTGGATTTTTGATGTATTCCAAAAACAATTTGTAAACGTATTTTCAGCATACTCATCATTAAAGCCAAAGCTAGATATGCTGTTGAAGCTACGATATTCCTCATTGATTGTAATTTTACCCGAGTAATAGCAATTTACAAATTCACTATTGTATGGATACCCCGTAAATCCACTTGCGCTATCCAAACCTTCGATGTCCCCTGTTGCAAAGCAATTGGTGTATGTTCCATTCTCACCGAATGAAGCGAATCCGCCCGGAGAGCTGACATTGATAATATCAACATCACTAAAACATTGGTTGATTGTGCCTTCGAAGTTGCCGCCCACAAATCCACTTCCACCTTCTTCTGATCCAAGACCATTTAAGTGGCCTTTGCTATAGCATTTAGATATTGTGCCGTGGTTATAGCCCACAAAACCAGCCAGGCCTCTGGTCATATTAACGTTGGAATAGCAGTTTTTGATGATGCCACCTAGGCCATTCGATCCTATAAAACCAGAGTGATACACTTCTTGGAAGGGCGATGATAAATTTCCTGTAACAAAGCAATTGTCAATCGTTCCTGGCGGAACGGTAGGGGGAGAATCATATTGTCCACTTACGCCAACGAATCCAGCAATATTACCTTCGACATAAATATCTTCATTATTAATAATATTCAGTTCAAGGTTTGAAATTCCTAAGTTCTTAATCACGGCACCATCGTCAATATAATTAAATATTCCAAAGGCAGGGATAATGTTGTCGTACATTGAAACTAGAGCTTCGATGTTGGGCGTGATGGTTACCTGGTCAACCATGAAATTGTTGCCATCAAATTCACCTGTGAAAGGAACGTTGTTGTTTTCCCAATAAAAGTCATGTGTATGAAATCCCATACCATTAAATGAAACGCCACCCAGCTCGCTGAAATCAATGTCATTCATTAGTTTGAAATGTTTGTCCCAGTCGTTCATATTTGTGCCAATTGAATTTAATTGCACAGCGGTATAAATTAGATAGGGATTATTTGGATCGCCAGTTGTGCCGCATGGGTTTGCGTAGGGGCCTGTTGTAATAGGTGTGCCTGGTTGATTTTGCCAAGCGAGTTTGGGTGGAGAAATGCCTTTGTCGATCGTCCAGGTATTGGGGTCACATCCCCAATTCATAAATGTGTTTGGGTCAAGCATGTGATGACTTTGTACGCCGAGGCCTCCGCCTTTGCTATTGATAAGTCCGCTTTTTTCAGCGTCCCAGAATGATAATGTTGTTGTGTAAGGGACGCCATAGCCAACGAGACCTTGAAGTTGCAATCTTTCAGATAGAGCATTGCAATCATTTGCGGGTTGACAATCACGATTGCCATTTGCATAACATCGTTCAATTATACCTCCGTCTTGTTCCGTGACGGGGAATCTGTGAGTATCTGTGTTGATACCAACCAGGCCACCTTGAGCCCAACCACTTAAGTATATGAGATTGCTTGTAGTATAGCAGTCGCGGATGATCGCTTGTCTAACGTTTTTACCAACCAGGCCACCTGCGTAGCGGTCCGCTCTCACGTTGCCTGTGCTAAAGGATTCTTCAATTAAGGAATTGAATTCATTGATGGCAACCAATCCACCGCCTATGCTCGTTGCAGAAACGCTTCCTGTTGCATAGCATTTAGAAATTATTCCTGTGTACCTATTTAATTTTACTAGCCCCCCAGCATCTTGGCCGTTTAGTGTTCCAGGTGGGCTAGGGCTGTCATAGCAAGCTGGGACAAAATTTGGATCAGGCGAGTTTGTTATGATGTTTCCCCATGAGGTGCCTAGTTGGGTGCAGTTGACATCGGCTTCGCTGTAACAGTGGCTGATTAAGCCATAATTGTCTATGACCAAGCCCGCGATAGATGCATTGCCGGTTGTGAAGCATTCGGTAATCGTTCCGTTGTTCCAGTCAGCAATTATGCCGCGGCCATGTTGGCCGTTGGTAACTGAGCAGTTTATGATCAATCCATCATTTGTATTGACAAGTGGGCCGTAAGAATTATCGAGGGTTAAGTTTTTAACGACACCTGTTTGGGTAACGGTTGGAAATAAGGCATGGGTGGAATAGTTTCCCATGTTGGTGATGGTATGGTTGTCGCCATCGAATTGTCCGGTGAGTGTGATTGATAGTGGGGTCAATCCGCCAAGATCAATGTCAGCGGTTAACTTAATATGCTTATCCCAGCATTCAGGGAACGCACTAAGCCCGAACATGTGATCAGCCGTTGCAATAATTAAAGGATCGTTCGGATCACCTGTTCCGCCACCAAGTACAGCGAATGTTGGATTGGAAAAACTTAAACAGAGTAAGGCGATCAATAATGAAAAGGCCTTTTTCATGATGGCTCCTGAATGTATTCCCTGGATATTTTGTATAATATCAAATATCAGAATGACTCATTAATTATTTGAGGTGGAATTCCGACACTTTTTCTTAATGTATCTCTTTTTAATTCTGGCATGGCAGGACTATGCCGCGACACTCAAACACAATTCCTATTATAGCTGAATGCTGTAAAATAACAAGGTTTATCATCATGATTAAGTATAGGTGGCAGTGTGCTTTAGTGTTTTGTAACTACTTTGGTTAAAGTGATTAAGCATCCTGGTGCTGCAATATTAATCGGCCGAAAATACTTGGGTCAATGATTACTCCGTGATTAAGACTTTTTCGTTGAAATTCGAAAATTTCAGCCCGAATTCAATAGGGTAAGCTTGATCATCTAAACTCGTTTTGGAGAGACTGATTTTGTAGCTTGCTTTCGCGAGATCAACCGTGCCTGATAGTTGGCCATTGTCACTTTTATGCTTAATGGTATATTTGCTCCCCTTTTTCTGGATGCTGTCAGCTGGGATTGTTACTGAAAAATCGTCCCAAGAGAGCTGGATGGGTTCGTTGGAAAGATCGGTTGCAAAGTCTTGAAGTACAATCTGACCTTGAATCATTAAGCTATCTGAGTTATGCTTTTTTGTATTAGTTTTATACTTATGTTTCTGCGCCGTTAAAATATTTTGTACACCTGACATTAAATTTATAGGAAGTGGTTTTGAGCCGTTAATCACATCTTTTATTACCAAGCCATCAATGCCTGAAGCCAAATAATCTTCGTTGTTTTCTCCGGCAACGCCTGTTCCAGTAAATTGTCCTATTTGTATTTCACATATAAGTGGGCTTTGAAAGCCAGACAAGTCTAGGTTGCTTGCTGAAAGCGTTAGTAGCCCTTTGTTTAAATCCAATCTGAGTCGATTGATTTTGTTGTCTATATTATTCGAGGTCTGACTGTAATTAATAAAGGTTCGTTTGCTGTTTATCACAATTAGGTTAGCATCAAGTTCTTCGTAGAATTCCATCAGTGGCTCAGATGTTGCGCTCATGAGACGGATGGAAATATCTGTTGTGTTATTTTTTTGGTGTTTGATGATCGATGTATAGCTAGGTGATATTTTAGCTTTGAGTTGTAAAGCATCTGTTGGGGTTTCCCTTTGTGAGCTGGCTTTGATATTTACTTGGGTTATTTCAATAAGACCTGTTGTTGGTAAGATATCATTAAATGTCCAGATAACACCCACACGATGCTCGAATTTATTTGACCATGCAGAGCCGACAATTGTGCCGTCGATATCTACGTCATGGGCGACAGACTCTTTATATTCGTTTGGAAGATAACGATGCAAATCTATTCCGCTTTCGGGGCTGCCCTGCCAAACAAACGCATGTTGCCTTGGGTTATCGTAGTACGCATCGAAGTACTCGTTTGTAACTGTATAGCCGACTTGGAATTGATATTTATTTTTTAATGCTCTGGATTCTAGATAGTCTGATGGATGTAAATTGACAACATTCTCTGCGCTTCCATTCCATAATAACGCCTGGTCAATTTTTTCATAGCACTCTGGGTTGTTTGGTTCTTCATTGGTACATATTTGCCCATAGCCTACTTGCTGGTTCTCCCAAATCCCTAAGCCAAAGGATCGGCTAAATCCTTCAGGGTGTAGATCTGTATAATCATTGGGGGCTCCATGCCATAGTATTGCTCGAGTGTGTGAGTTGAATTCTCCAGGGTTTCTATTCCAGAAGTCGTGTAGTTCGTAATTGGAGAAGCTATTTCTTGTATAACATTGTTCTGTTGAATCGTAATAGTCTGGATTGCAGTAAACACCATAACCTATTTGTTGTTTTTGATGAACGCCCATGGCGATCGATGAAACATATTCGGGTGGATTTAAGTCTATCGTACTGTCTTTTGAGCCTTGCCATAGAAGCGCATGAATTGTGAATACATCACATAGTTCGCGAACTGTTTGGCAAAGAGTACCAAAGCCAACTTGTTGGTTGGGGGAAGCATCCGTTCCAAAAGAACTGGTAAATGACCATGGATGTAATTCAATAAATTGATCATTGCCTTTGTCCCAAAGTATTGCCTCAGTGTCACAGTAATCGTATTCTGGATAACATCTTAAAGTCGCTCCTAATTGTTTTGTGCCATTGGTTGCAAGTCCAGAGGTCGAATATGCATATGGTGTAGATAGTTTAACGGTTTTGTTGCGAGATTTATTGATAAGGAACCCTTGTGATGTATAGTCATCGCAATACTCTTCGCATTGCTGGTAATTGCCAATAATTTGTTTATTTTCAATTGAGCGTAGTTCAGTAATACCTTTGCCGGGATTAATGATCTCTGCGATATAGGTTGCAGGTTGTTGTGGTGTTGGCTGGAAGTTAGGATCATCGCAATCATTAATGAGTGTGCCTGGCGAATTTTGCCAGACGAGTCTTGGGTAGTCCTGGCCATCATCAATAGTCCATATGTCACAGTCCCACTGGGTGTATGTGTTTTTCATAAACATGAGATCTGTTGTTAGGTTAAAGAAATCTGTTTCTAATTCAAGATTTAAGTCACTGTCCCAATAGCATTGGTCAATTCGGTTCGGGATGTATTTGCCTGTCAAGCCGCCGTTGTTTTCTGTTCCGCCTGTGATGTTGCTTGCTGCGTAGCAATTAGTAAGTAAGCAGTTTTGGCTTAATCCAATCAAACCACCTTTGTCTTGTGTGTCATCAGTGACCTGGATGTTTGATTGGCTGTAATTGTTACGTATCGTGCAGTCTTTTGTTTGTCCGCATAAACCACCTGAAGCTTCATTGCCAGTAATGGATGCTGTTGAGTAGCATCCTGAAATTAATGTGTTGGAAGCAAATCCTGATAATCCTGCTGTTTGATTGTTGCCTATAACTCGTCCATTTTCGATTCCGCATTGGATAATTTTACCGTAGTTAGCGTAGCCAACCAATGCCGCGGCGTTGTCCGCATTGGGAGTTTTTATGTTCGGCTCAGAGATAATGGTGTGACTAATTACGGCATTGGGTTCAATGTTTCCAAACAGGCCGATATTATTGGCTGAAAACGATTTGTCGAATGATAAGTTTGTTATTCTGTGGTGATTTCCGTTGAATGTTCCAGTGAAGGGGATTTCGGTGTTACCAATGGTTTGAAAAATCTCTTCAGGGGATTCGGATAAGTCAATATCGTTTGCAAGCTCAAAATGTTGGTCCCATGTTTCAGGTTGTTTGGCAAGTTCTCTCAATTGAAATGGGTGGTAAATTTTAAAGGGGTTTTCAGTACTGCCATCACCCAGTGTGTCTGGTGTGACAAAGACGCTGATGTGATCTGTTTTTAATTGATTATGATTTGTTTCATTTATTTCTAATTTAAAGGTATATAAGCCGGGAGTGTCAAGTTGGACTTGTGGATTAAGTATGGTTAGCTCGCTATTGAATATAGGGGAAGAATTATTTGGGAATTCAATAATAGACCATTGGAATGTTTTGGTTGAATCTAAGCAGTCTGATAATATTGGGTCACTACCCAATATTACATTGATTGTAGTATTGTTTGTAGGGATAGAGACAATCTGGTTTTTGCCTGCATTGTCAATAATTTCCCAGCCAAGTCTTGGGTAATCTGTGCCATCTTCGCATAGTCTCCAGGTCGAATTGTCTCTAACAGGCCAGTTTTCTTCTACGTAAGTTTTTTGTTGTTTCATTTCGTTGTCAGTGTAACCCGATGAGTTCGAGAATGGTATGAAATGCGTGTTCTTCGATTGGTTCCATATGACATTTTGATATCGCATTGTTTTACGCCAGCCGATGAAGCCAACAAAGCCACCACTTTCATTCAAGTTTGCTGAGGCGTGCCCTGATGCGTAGCAGCGAGTAGCTATCGAATTGTCAGCTTCGCCAATAAAGCTTCCAACTTTTGTTTTGCCAGAGACATAACAATTTGAATAGCAATCTGTAAAGCCTTTTATGGTAGAGTTGCCATAAATCGAACGAGTAACATACCCTGTTATTCCTCCTACTCTTGTTTCGCCTTTTACTAAACCTCTTGAAAAACACTCGTTGTATTGTGAGTCATAGCTGTGGCCAATGAGCCCGCCAATGTGATTGTTTTTGCCATATACTTTCGACTCGCTGGAGCAAAAGCTTCCCTCAACACTAGATGAGTAACCTGAAAAACCTCCGACATAGTTGTGGCCAATGACTAGGCATTGACTATTGCAAAACTCCAATGTCGAGTTGTTTTCTTTTCCTGAAAAGCCACCTGTGTAGTCTTTACCTGCTACATTACCCAAACTTCTACAGTTTGTTAATAAGCCTTGAGTGCCGGGTTGGTTTCCTTTGTTTTCGCCGATGAATCCGCCAGTATAAGATGTACCATTTACATTAGCAATGCTTTGTGAGTTTGTTATGTTGCCAAAATGATTTTGCCCAATTAATCCACCCGTATAATAAGTGCCATTAACATAATTTGTGTTTGTTGAATTTGAAATATTACCGAAATGATTATAGCCGATTAATCCACCTGTTTTTCCTTGGCCATGAATATTCCCATTGGTGCTTGAGCAATTCGTTATGATACTTTTATATGCTTTGCCAATTAATCCGCCTGACATTTCATCAGATGCTGAAATATCTGCTGATACATTGCAGTTTGTAATTTCACTCTCATGGCTTAAGCCAACCAGACCTCCGACGTGTTTATAGCCAGAAATGTTGCCATTAATAATTTGGCAATTGCTGATGTGGCTATTTTCGATCTTTCCAGCAATCGCACCTGTATGGCGACTATTATTTGAGTGGATAGCAGGGTATTCAAGTGTGATATTTTTAATAACCGTATTTTCACCTTTGATAATCCCGAAGACACCTGCGTATTCTTCGCCATGAGTATTAAGTGTTAAGTTTGAAATGGTATGGCCGTTACCATCAAATGTTCCTTGGAATGGAGTCTTTCCGATTCCAATGGTGGTAAAAACAAGATCAGCGTCGTTATCCAAAATCAAGTCATTCGTTAGCTTGTAATGTTTATTCGATTCAAATGCATAGCTAAGTTTCGAAAATTGTTCCTGAGAACTAATTAGAAATGGATCATTAGGTTCACCATTGCCGCCATCAAATGTGATCTCGCAATTTGAAAGAATTATTCCAGAAGTATTTTCCCATGCCAATTTGGGTGGGCTATTTTCTTCATCGAGAACCCATGCTTGGTCCTCACATCCCCAGCCAAAATAACTTTTGCTTAATGTCATTTGGCGAGAATTTCTACCAGCACCACCTGTACTACTTTGTGTGCCAGATTTTTCGATATCCCATCGGCAATTATATGTTGCATAATATTGAGAGTTTGCAGAATAAAACTGTGCACCAAAGCCGCCAATTTCACTTTCACCACTAACTACTCCGGTGCTATAGCAGTGATAAATGTCGCCATTTATAGAGCCAATGAATCCCCCCACTTTGCTTTTGCCAGAGACGGGGCCGTTGCTGTAACAATTTCGAATGGGAGTGCCATTATTTCCGCCTATAAAACCGCCAATGTAAGATTGTCCTGTTACTGCTCCTGTCGCAAAGCATTGTTGGATTTGACCATTTCGACTTGTAATTGCCGCAAAGCCTCCTAGGCTGTCATTTCCGATTACATTTCCTGTTGCATAGCATTCTGTGATTTCAAGGGTAAAATCACAATTGCCAATGAAGCCACCCAGATTGTCTAAGCCTAAAACATCACAAGTGCTATAGCATTGAAATATTTTACCGCTAGTTCCGTATCCAATGAGGCCGCCTTTGTTAGAAAAATCGCCTGATATTATGCCTGAACTATAGCAGTATGAAATTGTATTGTTGGGCGCATGAAGTTTTCCAACGAGCCCGCCGCCTGATCCGGTAATGTGAATGTTTGTATGGCAGTTTGAAATATTTGCACTGCTCTGGCCAAATAATCCACCGACTCCTGATTCACCGATTAAGGTAGCTTCACTGATACAATTTGTAACATGTCCTCCTTGTATACCTGAGATTCCACCAATATTAGATTTTCCAGATACATAACATGAGGAGTAGCATTGGGTCAAGTCAACTGTCCCTATGCCAATCAGGCCTCCTACAGAAGATGTGCCAGTGATTTTCCCACCTTCAACTCGACAATTGATGATTTGGCCAACACTTTCATCATGGCCAATAAGGCTTCCTACGGCACTTCCGCTGACGATAATATTAGGATCGGTAATGGTTAGGTTTTTGACAAAAAAATCAGAACCACTTGTGTATCCAAATATGCCGATATTCTTTTCTGTAACAGGTCCAATGGACAAGTTTGAAATAGTATGATGATTGCCATCGAGTGAACCTGTAAAAGCTGCATCCTGATCAAGTGCGATCACATTAAAATTGTCAATATCACTTAAATCAATATCCGATTCTAATTTAAAGTGTTTATCCCAAAGTAAAGGGCTCGGTCCGATGCCATTAAGTTGTTCGGCAGTCGTGATAATATATGGGTTGTTGAGAGTGCCGTTACCTTGTTCTGAAATAAATGCGCATTGATTTAAAATTTCACCTGGTTGATTTTGCCAGGTGAGTTTAGGGGTGTTAGTGTTTTCTTCAATTGTCCAAATATTATTGCATCCCCAGCTAGTGAAGGTAGATGCTTGTTTCATTTCCAAGGATGTTTTAGGTTGGCCTGAACTACTGTGGTCTACCCCCGTTAATTCAGTATCCCAATAACAGAACATGGTATTCTTTTTAAATCGTGGATCGACTGTGTCTCCGGGTGTAATGCCACCAGTTGTAACAGCTCCCTCGGGTCTCCAGCGATCTGGTATGCCTGAGTCTGTTGTTTTTGCAGTACTATAGCATTTAAAAATATACCCAATACTCCAACCTGCTATGCCACCTGCGATTCTTTTCTCTGCATGTACTGTACCATTACTATAGCAATTTCTAATTGTTGCTCGGTTCTCACCTACCAGTCCGCCTGCAATATGTAATGTCACTATGACATTTGAGCTGCTATAGCATGCGTCAATGATGCTTGCGCTATCATTACTGCCAACTAATCCGCCGGCGCATTCCTGCCCTTCTATGTTATTGTCGGTGTAGCAATTTTTTACACTTGCCTTAAATAGACGTCCGATCAAGCCGCCGATGTCTCTTCTTCCTGTGACGTTGCCGGTAGAATGACAATTTGTTATCAAGCTAGCAGATAGGGATCCTGTAAGACCACCAACAGAATCATCCCCTTCGACGGATGCTGAGCTTGAGCAGTTTATTATGGTACTGTTAATTGAACATGCTCCAACGAGGCCGCCACAGTTGAATCGACCTGATACATTGCCGCCAATGACAACACAGTTTTCGATTCGAGCATTTTCATATAAGACTCCAGCTAAGGTGCCAGCAGAAGATCCTTCGTATGCATTTACTGTTGTATTAATTAGATTTAAATTTTTGATCACGGCATTTTCGCCACGAACGACTCTGAATATTCCTGCTGAAAAGATATCGGTGGAGGTATCGATGGTGATATTAGAGATGTTGTAATTATTGCCATCAAAGCTCCCTGAAAAGCTGGGGTTTGTTTCGATGTGTAGTGGTAAACCAATTAAATTAAGTTCGTCACCAGTAAATACAGACATATCAATGTCATTCATTAGTATAAAATGTTTATCCCAGTTGTTGGGGTCTGTACCTATAGTGTTGAATTGTTCAGCGGTGTAGATTAGAAAAGGATCATTTGGATCGCCGTTGCCACCGCCGTAGTGTTCGGTAGCGAAGATTGGTATAGAAAAAACTGTACATATGAGCAGGGGGATAATGTGTTTCATTTTTTAGGATCAATTTTGTAATTAATGGTTTATTACTTTAACGTCTGATTTCTCACATGTTTTATGAGATGAAATCAGGCTTTAAAAAAAAATATCTCTAGTAAGTTGGGTGGAGTTTCCACGACGCTATTAGTAAGTACTCATTATATAAGGTTGATTTGGGTTCGACAAGGTTCAAAAACTTGCCTGTATAAAGCATTATTTTTCAAGGGAATATGATTTGGAGCCTCTTTTTGTAAGTCCTTGTGGGGTAATATTTTAATTAATAATCGCCTATATTTTAATTATTTTGCTTGCCTGTCTTACGTAAAAGTTACAAACAGTCGCTTTTTGTGCAAATTACCAGCTTGATTTTTCCCTGAATTGTGCTATATTAATCGCTTTTATTGTAAGAGTACAGGTGTTAGCAAGACCTCAAACCCATTTGTAGCAGTGGGTTATCGCATTTTTTAGTCCGAGAACTACTTTGGTTATATTTATTTTAGCCAATAAAAAAAGTAAAAGTTGACAACTCGCTAAAAAAAGCATTTTATGTGCGGTATTGAGGTGTAATTGATTTTTAAGCCTAAATTCAACCGAAAAGCAGCAATGTCCGATAAGTATCTTGAAGGTCACGGGGCCGTTTGGACCACATCGTTCAAATGGGATGGGATTCAAGGAATTAGCACTTCGATGTCGAATTGTTAAGGACATAGTTAAGTAGTTATTTGATTGAGTCTTGGATCTGCTCCTTTATATAAGGACATTTGGATGTTTAGTAAAAAATTTGACCGTAGAATTTATCTCTTTCTAATTTTTGTGTTTGGTTCTGGTGCGGTTGGTATGACTTTTGGGTTTTATGCCCTTTGGCCAGCCAATGTAGAAAAGGGGTATAAGCCGGAACAGCCCATCGAATTTTCTCATGCTCTCCATGCGGGTGATGGTATTTTGCCAGATGGTCGTCGCGGCATGAACATCGAATGTATCTATTGTCATTCGAATGTTGAGACCAGTGCTCATGCGACCGTTCCTCCCACATCGACTTGTATGAAATGTCATAGTCAGGTTCCAGCCCGCCTGCCGGATGGTAGCTTGAATGATGCGGCATACAAAACACGTCCTCAAGGCATGGCCGCTTTTGCTGAACTTAAAAAATTGATTGAAGACTATCATGGTGCCGGAAAACCTGTTGAATGGGTGAAGGTCAATGATGTCGCTGATTTTGTATACTTTAACCATAGTCGTCACATTGCCGCAGGACTTGATTGTACTGAATGTCATGGTGATGTAGGGACGATGGATCGCGTAGAGCGTGTTCATTCATTGAAGATGGCCTGGTGTCTGGATTGTCATATGCAGGAACCAACCGAAACCACTACGGAGCAATATAAGGAATTAGAGCTTCGTGGGCCAATCCACTGTTCGGCATGTCATCGATAAAAGAACAAAACAAGCGAAAAAGAGATAATCAATGATTCAGGAAGATAAAACAAAGTCGAAAATTCAACTATTCACTGGCAGTCGTGATGAAGTCAACATGGCAGAATGGAAACGTTTGCCGGCTCACGATGAAAACTTTACCGAACCTAGTGGGTTGGATCGACGCGATGCTTTAAAAATTATGGGCGCTTCAGCTGCACTTGCCGTCGGTATCCCCGGTTGCAAGCGTAAGCCAGTTCGATATATCGTTGCCCGTAACGAAATGCCGGAATATCAAGAACCAGGTAAGGTGCTTGAATATTCATCTACTTGGACAGATGGCGATTTTCCTTATGGTATGATCGTGAAAGTGGTTGACGGCAGACCGATCAAAATTGAAGGTAATCCTGATCATCCTGTTAATGGTGAATCTACCAATGCTCAAATGCAGGCTTCAACGCTCTCTTTATATGATCCAGATCGTATGAAAGAACCAAGCATTGGTGGCAGTGTTGCCGATTGGAAAAAAGCGGATGCTCAAGTTGTGCAAGCGATTAAAGGGGCGGGTAGCGTCGTTTTGATGACGAAATCAACGTTAGGTCCATCTGAACGCGAATGGGTAGAGCATTTTCTGAAAGCAAAGCCAGGAGCAAAACATTTTGTTTATGAATCTGTGCATGATACAAATCGCCGTAATGCCTGGAAAAAAGTCTTTGGCAAAGATGGTGAATTGATTGCAGATTATTCTAAAGCCAAAATTATTTTAAGTGTTGGCTGTGACTTTTTAGGAACTGAACCTTTATCGGTTGAAGCCACACGACAATTTGCTCAAGGGCGTCGTGCATTAGATGATGGCACTGACGTAAAAATGAATCGTTTATATGTTGCAGAAGCTGGAATGAGTGTGACAGGCTCTAACGCTGATCATCGCATTCGCATCAAGCCTTCTGAGATGTTAAAGTTGGTTCATGGCTTGCGATATGCCCTTGGCGGACAAATGCAAAAATTAACCGAATTCGTTGAAGCGAATCACCTCGATCGCAAAGTCTTTGAGGCCTTAGCTGAAGATTTATCCGCGAATCGTGGTAAATGCCTCGTGGTTGCCGGCCAAGAAATGCCAGAATCGGTCCACGCGGCAGTTGCTTTATTAAATAATGACCTGGGCAATTTTGAAAAAGCCAGCAAAGTATTCCGTTGGAATCCGTTGGCCTCACGATTGTCTGTGAGTGATACAGAAGAAATAAAGTCAACGCTTCAAGCAGGTGTTGATGTACTCATATGTATGGGAGTTAATCCTGTATATGATTGGCCTGGTGGCGGATTTAAAACTTTGCTAGCTAAAGCAAAAACGTCAGTTGGTCATGGCTTATATGCCAATGAAACCGTTTCAGAGTGTACGGTTGGTTTACCCAGCTCGCATAATCTGGAGTCCTGGAATGATGCTGTCGCCCGAATGGGTGTCTTGAGTATTTGTCAGCCAGTCATTCGTCCTCTCTGGAAAAGTCGTCAGGAAGCTGAATCTTTAATGCTTTGGACGCAACAGATCAGCGATGATGCCAAATTAAAAGGTTTTAAAGATTGGCATGATGTCATTAAGAAGAATTGGATCACCAAATTATATCCTGGTGTGAAAAATGGAAAGATCAAATGGCAGGATGGATTGCGTAGCGGTGTTTCCGTCTCAACAACGTTTCCATTGCGTGCCAAATTAGATACAGATAAAGCACTTGAATTGGCCAGTCAGGCGATGCCTGAAGGCGGCGCTTTTGAAGTTGTCGTCTTGCCGGATGCTGGTGTACATGATGGGCGTTTTGCTAACTTGAGTTGGCTTCAAGAATGTCCAGATCCTGTGACCCGATTGGTCTGGGATAATGCCGCTATGATCAGTCCGAAAACAGCTATTTCACTGCAAGTGAGTGAAGGTAACTTGGACCAAGGTGATGTGGTGGGGGATGTGCTTGACGTCAGTGTCAATGGCCAAATTGTTAAATTGCCAGTACTGATTCAGCCAGGCATTGCAGATAATGTCATCGTAACAACACAAGGCTATGGCAGAACCAAAGTCGGTCGTGTTGGAAATGATAAAGGAAAAAATGTTTCGGTGTTGGTATCTGGTAACGGTGGCTGGATTCAAACCTCTGCAAAAGTGTCCAAAGCAGCTGAACGTTATCCATTAGTTAAAACGCAGAAATACTTCAAGCTTGAAGATGACAAAATGGACCATGATGAATTTCGCCATATTGCGATCGATGGGACATTAAGTGAATATAAAAAGGATCCGGGTTTTGCCAAACATCGTTATCATATTCCTAAACAAGTAGATATCTATAATAGCCCTTATGATTATACAAAAGGCTATAAATGGGAAATGCATATCGATATGAATAAATGTACAGGTTGCCATGCTTGTGTGACGGCTTGTCAGGCAGAAAATAATATTCCAGTGGTTGGTAAAGATGAATGTGCCAACGGTCGTGAAATGCATTGGATGCGAATCGATCGGTATCATACCTTTGATCCAAGTGATACGGAAGAAGCCAATCCAACGGTTCATCAACAGCCGATGTTGTGTCAGCAATGTGATAATGCTCCATGTGAGAATGTTTGTCCGGTGAATGCGACCTCACACAGTCCTGAAGGTCTGAATGATATGACCTACAATCGTTGTGTGGGGACACGATATTGTGCGAATAACTGTCCTTACAAAGTAAGACGATTCAATTTCTACGAATATCATGACCGTAATGAAGCGGCATTAATCAATAAAAAACAATTACCTCAGTTTAATCCACAAGTAACCGTGCGTATGCGTGGTGTCATGGAAAAATGTTCTTTCTGTGTTCAACGAATTAATACAGGAAAATACCATGCCACGAATCAAGGCCGCGATGTTTTGGATGGTGAAATTAAAACCGCTTGTCAGCAGGTTTGTCCATCCAATGCTATTGTCTTTGGTAATATCAATGGCAAAGGCGCTGATGGCACGGGTGTGAGTCAGGTTAGAAAATTCAAGGATGCAAAATTAAGCTACAATGTACTTGAAGAGTTAAATGTGAAACCTGGTATTGCCTATGGTGCCAAAGTGAGAAACCCTCACCCGGATTTGGCCAAAGCAGTGCCAGCACATCATAACCATCATGGTTCGAGTGGTTCGGATGGAACTCATAATCATGATCATGCTCATGGAGACCATGGATGAGTGATAGCGTATTAGTAGAAGAAAGCGAAAAAGAACGGCAAGACGCTCGCAAAGAAGAAATAGCCACTCGGAGGGAACGAATGGGCGCCAAAGAGGCCACATGCCTGGATCCACCTCAATTATTTGAAGAAGGTGAAACGTTACGTAGTATTGATGAAGCGGTGTTTAAACCGGTAGAGTCATTTCCAAAATTTAAATGGTATGTCATGTTTGCCATCTCCAGTGCATGCATGGGCTTATTCTTTTTCTGCTTTGCCTATACCATTGTCGAAGGTATAGGTGTTTGGGGAAATAATAACCCTGTTGGCTGGGGTTGGGCGATTGTCAACTTCGTGTTCTGGATTGGTATCGGGCACGCTGGTACATTGATCAGTGCGATTTTATTTTTGATGCGTCAAAAATGGCGTACCGCGATTTGTCGTTTTGCTGAAGCGATGACAATTTTTGCAGTGATCTGTGCATTGCAGTTTCCGTTGATCCATACAGGTCGTCCCTGGTTAGCTTGGTATTGGTTGATTCCAGCACCTAACCAGAACAATATTTGGGTGAACTTTCGGTCGCCATTGTTGTGGGACGTCTTTGCTGTGAGTACTTACTTTATGATTTCATTGATGTTCTGGTATTCAGGTTTGATTCCTGATCTAGCATCACTTCGTGATCGAGCCAAAAATGGCTGGCGTAAACTGATTTATGGTATTCTCAGTTTAGGTTGGAGCGGAAGTAACCGCGCTTGGCGTCATTATGAAAAAGGGTATTTACTCTTTGCTGGTTTAGCTACACCGCTTGTGCTGTCTGTGCATAGTGTGGTTTCATTTGACTTTGCCACAGCCGTGATACCTGGTTGGCATACCACTATCTTCCCGCCATATTTTGTTGCTGGTGCGGTGTTCAGTGGATTTGCTATGGTGTCAACAGTGATTATTATTCTGAGACATCAATTCAACTTGCAGCATTTGATCCGAGATGTGCATCTTGAACTTATGAATAAAGTTATTATCGTTACTTCATTGATTGTCGGTTATGCCTACTCAATGGAATTGTTCATCGCCTGGTATAGTGGTGCAATGTACGAACGATATGTCTTTATGAATCGAGTCATGGGACCTTTTGCCTGGGCTTACTGGTCCATGGTGATTTGTAATGTCGTTATTCCGCAATTATTGTGGATTAAGAAGTTCCGAACCAGCGTACTATTGATGTACCCAATTGTATTATTGGTTAATGTCGGTATGTGGTTCGAACGTTTTGTGATTATATCAACCAGTTTACATCGGGACTTCTTACCCTCAAGTTGGGACTACTTCAAACCAACCTGGGTAGATGTCGGATTGTTTGTTGGTAGTATGGGATTATTCTTCACCTTGACGTTGCTGTTTGTTCGGTTCTTACCGTCGATTGCAACATCCGAAATGAAGGCCGTTATGCCGGGTGCACAACCTACGCATCATGGAGGTAAGCATTAATTATGGCTGAAAAAGAAGTTGTTGGTTTAGCCGGAATGTTTGATGACCCGAATGCATTAATTCATGCAGCAGAAACGGTGCGTGATGCTGGTTACAAAAAATGGGATTGTCATACACCATATCCTGTACATGGTTTAGATGCCGCGATGGGATTAGGTGAATCATTCTTACCTTATATTGTATTGGCTGGCGGGTTTACTGGCATAGCTGCTGCGTTAGGTATGCAGGGTTGGATGAGTGCCATTGATTATCAAGTGGTGATTGGTGGTAAAGAATTATTCAGCTGGCCTGCATTTGTACCGATTACCTTTGAATTATTTGTTTTGTTTTCTGGGTTCACCATTACAGCTTGCTTTATCATATTCTGCAAGTTGTGGCGATGGAATCACCCACTACATGATAACAACATCATGGCAGAAGTGACATGTGATCGTTATGCAGTCGTTCTGGAAGCTGGCGATGATAAATTCAGTGAAGACAAAGCTCGTTCTTTATTGGAAAAAGCTGGATGCAGTGATATTAGAACCCTGTTTAAAACACAGAATGACGATTCGTTTATTTAGTAAACATTAATCATAATTTAGATGGATGACATTATGTCTGACAATGAAATAAAAGGGCCCAAGTTTTCGCCAAATATATATAAAGGCGTATTACTGTCAATCGCTCTGAGTTCATTTATACTTCCTTTAGGGTTTGTTGCCATGCCCTATATTGAATTTTTCAATGGGATGGCCGTGCAGCCTAAGTTAAAAGCTCAGAGTCATTATGGCTGGAAGTTTGGCGAAGAAGCAATTTTTGATACACGTCCAGTAGAGGGAACGATTCCACGTGGCTTTTTTCCACACCCAGATGAACTGGCCGGAAATGACCCTAAAATTATTGTATTAGCAGGGAGTCTTCTCGAAAATCCTGAATCAATTTCTAAAGAAAGCCTTGAACGTGGCAAGAAAGTTTATAATACCTATTGTGTTGCTTGCCATGGTAAGTTGGGTTATGGCGATGGATCAGTGACAGGTCCAGATCGTTTTCCCAGTCCAACCTCTTTTCATACGGATGCCTCAAGGGCACAAAAAGATGGATCGATTTATCAAATTATTGCCAATGGAAAAGGTAATATGATGGGATATGCAGAAAAAATTGAACCTCAAGATCGATGGAATGTCGTCAACTATGTTAGAGCATTGCAACGATCTCAGAATCCAGAGCAAGAGGATTTAGAGTAATGACAGAAGATACGTTAGCAAAAGCCAGAAGTGTCAACGTTGGCCAGGGTGGCAAAGGGCTAATGGGGCTCGGCATCATACTAATATTATTAGGTGCTGTTTTAACCTTTATGCTTTTTAAAGCGGATAACAGTAATTCTCGCTTTGGCTACGCCTATCTTTGGGGCTATACCTGGGTATGGGCTCTGGTTTTAGGTAGTATGTTTTTTGTGATCTTACATCATCTAAGTGGTGCTGTGTGGTCTGTTGTATTACGGCGTGTTGCTGAAATGTTTGCCCATCCCGTTTGTATACTAATTTTGGCGGTACTATTTATCCCAATAATTATGATCGGGAAATCACATGATATGCATCTGTTTCATTGGATGCATGTTTTGCCTGGTGAAGATTCCGTTTTAGATTTAAAAGCAGAATATCTTAATGTAGGCTTTTTCAATGGGAGAGCGATCGGATTTTTATTGTTGTGGTTTGTTTTGGGAATCGTTTTTGTGACTAAATCACTACAGCAAGATGAAATGCAAGCCACCGAAGCGGTAACAGCAAAGCTCAGAACATGGGCACCCCTTGCGATGATTACCTTTGCTCTTACCATAACCTTTGCTTCATTCGATTGGTTAATGAGCCTTGAACCACATTGGTTTAGTACAATCTTTGGTGCATATATTTTTGCAGGAATGATTTTGACGTCGCTTTCTGTGATTGTCATTATGATTGTCTGGCTACGTTCTAAAGGCCAGTTAGGTAATGGAATTGTGACCAATGAACATTTATATAGTATTGGTTTGTTGATGTTTGCATTTACCTGCTTCTGGGCTTACATGTGGTTCAGTCAGTTTATGCTGATTTGGTATGGTAACATTCCTGAAGAGACCATTTGGTTTACGAATCGTGGATGGGGGCCTGATGGTAATGCCAACTGGACGAATATGACTTGGGCGATCATGATTATTCGATTTGTGATTCCATTTTTCCTATTGATTAGTCGTCATGCGAAAATGGGGCCAAAACGTTTAGTCTTTGCGGGTTGCTTTATATTATTCGGTCAATTTCTCGATCTTTACTGGCTCATTATGCCATCACATGGCAGCTTTTATATGGATAAACCATTATTCAATTTCCAAGACTTAGGGCCGGCCTTTTTAATGATTGGTCTCATAGGATGTTTTGCAGCTTGGTTTTTGAATAAATATCGTATGGTTGCTGTGGGCGATCCATTATTTGAAAAATCTTGTCATTTTCACTTGTAGAAAATGCACATAATTAAATCAGGAATCGTATTTATACATATGATCAATAGCAAAAAAAATAGAATGCGGATAGTGGGGATACAAGCCGGGGGGGCCTGTATCGGTCTGCTTCTATTTATTCTAACATTCCAATCGATTTGCATGGCTAAGCCAGAATTATCCGATCAAGTAAAGCAGCCTTTTGCAGGCATTGAGCCGAAATTAGGTGAACTGGTGCCATTGGATTTGACCTTCTATGATGAAGAAGGCCAGCCAGTCATTTTGAAAGATCTTATTGATGGTCCTACGGCGATAACTTTGGTCTATTACCGTTGTCCTGGGATATGTAATCCTTTATTAAACGAAATGTCCAGTGTAATGGATAAGGTAGTCAACGAATATGATATGATCGCTGGTAAAGATTATCGTCATTTGACTATTAGTTTTGATCCGTTAGAAAAAGATATCAAGGATCTTGCTAAAAATAAACGCACAGCGATGATGAAGCAATTGAAACATTCGATTGACCCATCTGGTTGGCGTTTTTTGACCGGTGATGCAGAGAATATCAAAAAAATTACTGAGGCCGTTGGTTTTGGGTATATTCCAAACAACCAGGATTTTACTCATAAGGGTGCGGTGATCTTTTTGACAAAAGAGGGCAAAGTTGTTTGTTATCTGGATGGTGGGGTAAAAGTGTCATCCATGTCACAAAATCCAAAGCCCAATATTTTACCGATGGAAGTAAAATTAGCTTTGGTCGATGCTTCTGAAGGTAATGTCAGAAACCTATTTAAAAAATTACAAGGATTATGTTATCAGTATAATGCAGAAAACAAATCCTATAGCATTAAAGTAAATCGTATTATTCTTGGATTTGGTGTTTTAACGATTTTAGGTTTTGGCAGTGTGTTGGCGTTTGGTAAAGGGCGTCAAAAATCACAAGCCGAATTGAATCGTAAATTAAACCTACATCCAACTGAGGATGAAAACAAGAACGTGTAAGTTCATTTGATAAGAACATATTAAAGTGTTCGAACTTGAATTAAGAGGTTAAAAATCATGGCAAGTGATGCGGCAGTCGCCCACAAACAAGACTATGTCAATTTTTTCAACACCAAAAAAGGCATTATGTCCTGGGTTTGGACCATTGACCACAAGCGTATTGGCATTATGTATATGTGTGCTATTACGTTTTTCTTTCTTTTAGCAGTTTGCTTGGGACTATTGATTCGTGGTGAACTAATGGTTCCTAATGCCATGACAGATGGTAAACCCTTTTTAGATGTCTTTAGTCCATTGTTTGGTGGTGTAACGGGCGGTGACCTATATAACCGAGTATTGACGTTACATGGCATCATCATGATCTTTCTGTTTATTATCCCCAGTATTCCAGCGATTTTTGGTAATTTTTTTCTACCGATTATGATTGGTGCTGATGATGTTGCATTTCCAAAGTTGAATTTATTGAGCTGGTATTGCTATGTATTAGGTGCCATCGTTGCTATTATTTCTGTGGCTGTTGGCGGCATTGATACTGGCTGGACCTTTTATGCTCCTTATAGTGCCAATACCAGTGCAAATCTATATTTGCCATTGACTGCAGCATTTATTTTGGGATGGTCATCGATTTTAACGGGAATCAATTTTGTGGTAACCATTCATCGATTACGTGTCAAAGAAATGGGCTGGTTTGAAATGCCATTATTCTGCTGGGCACTTTATGCGACATCATGGATTCAGGTTGTTGCAACGCCTGTCGTTGGTATTACCCTGATTCTTTTAATGATGGAGCGATTTATGGGGATTGGAATTTTTGATCCTGCCAAAGGTGGCGATCCTGTCCTTTTCCAGCATATGTTCTGGATTTATTCTCACCCAGCCGTATATATTATGATTTTGCCTGCAATGGGTGTGGTTTCAGAAATTATTCCTGTATTCAGTCGTAAAACAATTTTCGGTTATAAGTTTATCGCATTTTCATCTATCGCGATTGCTTTAATTGGATCATTGGTATGGGCTCACCATATGTTTACTGCTGGTATGGCCTATGAAGCACGTGTGCTCTTTTCACTGCTAACGTTCTTTGTGGCTGTGCCCAGTGCGATTAAAGTATTTAACTGGATATTTACCATGTTTAGGGGATCAATCAAAATGGATCCTCCAATGGTTTTCGCAGTCATTTTTATTATCTTATTTAGTATTGGAGGTTTTTCCGGTTTGGTCAATGGAGCATTAGCCACCGATGTTCATATTCATGATACCTCCTTTGTGGTTGGCCACTTTCACTATGTGATGTTTGGTGGTACAGGGGTGATTTTCTTCGGTGCCATGCTTTATTGGTTCCCAAAAATGTTTGGCCGAATGTATAACAAAACAATCATCAATATTTCAGCTATTATGTTTTTCGTTGGATTTAATACTTTATATGGTGGTATGAAACTGATGGGGCTTAATGGCATGCCTCGACGTTATGCCGATTATGTCGTTGAATATGCACAAATACAAAAAATATCGACACATGGATCCTGGCTGATGGTTGCTGGTATCTTTTTGATGTTTGGTACTTTATTTTATTCCGTTTTCAAAGGTAAGAAAGCACCTGATAATCCATGGGGCGGAGCTACCCTGGAGTGGACGGTACAGACACCTCCACCATTATTGAACTTTGATGAACAACCAGAGAATATTCGTGGTGCTTATGATTATCCTGAGGTTGTTGCAGAAGGCGAACCCAAGGAAACCGTTGGCGTGTAGACGTTCTGTAGGAATGTTTAGCGTCTAATATTAATAAAACTACATATAGATCAAACTAACATAGTTTGGGATGAGTGTAAAATGACAGATTTGAGTGCACATAGTGATTTAGAGCATGGTGGCCATGAAATTCATTACGATCCGGAAGGATGTAAGATAGGATTTTGGCTCTTTCTCTTTACCGAAGTCTTTTTGTTTGGCATGTTGTTTATTGCTTTTGGCGTTTATCTAACAGGATATAAAGCTGATTTTCAAGCAAGCTCAGCGATGCTGGATGTAAAGATGGGTGGGATTAATACATTAGTCCTATTAACAAGTAGTTTAACGATGGCTTTAGCCATTCGAGCAGTACAAGTGGACAAAAAAGGCCAAAGTCTATTTTTGATGCTTGTTACCATTGGATTTGCTGTTGTTTTTTGTGTCATTAAGTATTTTGAATGGACACACAAATTTCATACTGGAATTCATCTTGGATCAGCGGAAACATTTGGGGTTCCATCCGTATTAACGGATATGCCTCGTGGCCAGCAACTCTATTTTGGATTGTATTATGTCATGACAGGCTTTCATGCTTTCCACGTTTTAGTTGGAAGTATTCTGATTATGGTGGCCATGTATTATGTTGCAAATGGTAAGGTCAACAAGGATCGTATTACGTTGATTGAAAATGCTGGATTGTTCTGGCACTTGGTAGACCTTGTATGGATTTATTTATTCCCATTATTTTATTTGATAAAGTAGAGCGAGATTAACATGTCAGATCATGCACATGAAGAACATCATATAATGCCCATTAAGACCTATATCTTAGTATGGGTGGCACTCTTATTTTTAACTGGAATTACCATTGGGGCCAGTTATGTGAATATGTATAAGTTTACCGTGTTCACAGCCTTTTTTATTGCAACGATTAAAGTAACGCTTGTGTTGCTTTATTTCATGCATATTCGATATGAAAAACCTCTGTATACATGGATGATCGTAGCGGTACTCATAACGTATGGTATCTTTATTGGTTTAACGTATGCAGATTATCAGTTTAGGTGGTAAAAAATAATGATTTTGGCTACAACAGGATTGTCAAGTTTATCTGATACTGCCCGCGAGGTAGATCATGCATTTTATTTAATCGGTGTGGCGAGTGCCATCATGATGGCGATGATCGTTTTGTTTGTGCTCTACTGCATTGTCAAGTTTCGACGATCTACGACACCAACTGCATCACAGTTTCATGGTAATAGTGTGGTTGAGATCATTTGTTTAATTGTACCTACTACCATTGTTATGTGGATGTTTTGGGTTGGTTTTAAACCATTTCATACCATGCGTACCCCGCCAAAAGATGCGAAGATTATTGAAGTGACAGGTATGCAGTGGAACTGGAGTTTTTATTATCCTGATTATGATGTGACGGATTCCAAATTAACCTTAAAAGGTGGCGAACCTGTTAAGTTTTTGATGCGATCAAAAGATAATGATGTACTTCATAGTTTGTATTTACCAGATTTTCGCTTAAAAGAAGATTGTATGCCTGGCAAAACCACCACGATGTGGTTGCAACCAGATATGCCAACAACCAATGAACGCCCCACCTATAATGTTTTCTGTGCCGAATTTTGTGGCAAAGATCACGCTGCGATGATTACCACGGCAACGATTTTGACGCCGGATGAATATGATCAATGGGTTGCGGCAAAAATTGCTGATAAGAATAAGCCAGTGGTTTTGGATGTTGCGATGAATCCAGAGTCTCAGGATATTTTGGATCGTAAAGCAGAAACATTGTATAAAACGCATTGTATATCTTGCCATGGAGCAAATGGACAGGGGCAAATTGAAACGGCCATACCAAATGCTCGTAATTTCACCACATTGGCAGATTGGAAGCAGGGCAGTAAGTTAACCGATATCTTTAACACTCTGGGATCAGGTGTAGCTGGTACGCAGATGGCATCTTATAGTCATTTACCGGCTTGGGATCGTTTTGCTTTAATGCACTATGTTGCATCGTTTTATAAAGGCGATCGTCCTGAATATACCAAAGAAGACCTGGCATTGATTCAGGAAAAATGGTTGAATCAGCAGGATGGGCCTAAGAAGACGATACCCGTGGATGATGCGATTGAAGCGATGATCCAGGATGCACAGGTATCTAAATTAAACTAAAGTAATACAAAGACCGTTCAATCATGCAGGCAAATATTGGAGAAAACAGCCAGCTGGTAGATGCACAAAAATCCAAAGGGATGATCTATTGGCTGAAAATGATCATGGAGCTTGGTCGTGCTAAGCTGGTGATTGCGGTAACTTTATCGGGGGTCATGGGGTATTTCCTATTTGCAAAACGTTTTGATTGGGAAGTCTTATTACCTATTTTAGGTATTTTCTGGTTAGGCTGTGGTTGTAGTGCTTTAAATCAGATCCAGGAAATCAAAACAGATGCAATTATGACTCGAACGCGCAATCGTCCTTTGCCTTCTGGGCGGATGGAGCTTGCGGTAGGGTGGTTTTGGACGTTAGTAATGATTTTTACCGGGGTCTATTTTCTCGCGTCTATTGAGCATCATACCTATGTCATTTTACTCATGGCACTGTTTACCTTGATTTGGTACAACGGATTTTATACTTATCTGAAGGGTGTTTCTGCCTTTGCTGTTATTCCTGGTGCATTATTGGGTGTGATCCCTCCCATGATTGGATGGTGTGCTGCAGGTGGTATGTGGTGGGATGCCAATATTATGATGGTGGCCGTATACTTTTTCGTTTGGCAAATTCCACATTTCTGGTTATTGATGATGATGCGGGGCAATGAATATGAAAATGCAGGGTTGGCAAGCATCACCAAGGTTTTTTCCACTGAACAATTTTATCGCATTACATTTGTCTGGTTGGTAGCAACTGCACTCCTTGGTTTTTGTACAGCTTTTTATCTGCAAGCGAAATTGCCATGGATGATTGCTATTGTGATTAGCTCTGTGTGGCTGATTGTTGGTTCTCTGGATTTTCTTAGAGGTAAAGCTGAATCCAAGTCGCTTAAGCCTGCATTTCTTCGCTGTGTATTTTATAATGTACTTTTTATGCTTTTTCTAACGATAGATGCTTTGACTTAATTGCGTTATCATTTGCAATGACTCAAAGGACATGAGATTATTTATCGTTATTGGGGAAGATCATTTCTAGTTCACTCACCACTAAAAAGTGATCTGAAGAATCATTAGATAACACATGACTAAATGTTATATAATATGATAATAATCATTAGGGGATAATACTGAGTATGGTTATTATTTATATTGTCGGATAATTGGGGCGAGAACATTTCAAGTTTGAGTTGTCAGGTTTGATTTTTGGGTCGTTTCATTTAGTTTTATCACAATGAATCCAACGAAAGCGATAGAGATTTCAATGATGCTGAAGATTAAGATGTTCAAACCAATCTGGCTTTCAGTGAAACCATAATTATGTAAGCCAACGCTTAATAAGTTAACGCCAAACCATGCTAAAGCGACACAAATATTGCCAAGGACTAATCCCGCTGCAAAGCCAGGGCCTCTAAGGATTCCGGTAAGCCTGCCATGGGTTAACATTAAAAGCCAGAGTACAATTAGCATTGCTCCATTTTCCTTTGGATCCCAGCCCCAGAAGCGTCCCCAGGATTGATCTGCCCAGATGCCACCTAAGATTGTGCCAAGGGTCGTAAAAAAAAGTGAAACCAATGTTGCACCCACAGCGTTTTTATACATGAGGTCGATTAGTTTTTTATTTCCTGGTTTAAAGATGGCTATGGCCAGGTAGGCATGCCCAATAAGGCCAGCAACAAATGTCGTTCCGTAACCAATTACAATCGTAACTACATGCGTCGAGAGCCAGAAGTTGGAATCCAAAACAGCTACGAGCATTCCCATGGTATCACCTTCAATAGAAAATTTGATTCCTATGAATTGGAGGATAACCCCTGCGGAGCAAGCTAGAAAAGTTCCAAGTGTATTTCTTTGACGCCATTCAATGATTAAGCCAAAGATAACGATGACCGCACCGACAAAAATAATAGATTCATATAATGTCGATACAGGCGGGCGGTTGCGGATGATCATTCGCAATATGATTCCAGTAACATGAAGTATTGCACTAAGGCTGACGGTTGTAACACTAAGTCCGAAGATAAATTTTTTACCGCTTAACCAGTAGATTAATAGTAGTAAGAAAGTGAGTATATAAAGAGCCAGGCTCCAAGTAAAAAGATCCAATTTGTAAAATAACACTTCTAGATCAATGTTCTTTTTGTAGGGGATGCTGGATTTAAATGCATTAAGTTGAGTTTCAAATTTTTCGTAATTTTTAAAATGGAAATTTGTGACACATGTTTGTAAATCTGCAAGATAAGCAAGTTGAGTGTCTGTAAAATTGCCATTAACATGTTCCCATGGAGCAACCCATTGATTATTTACTGGATCTGAATCTGGGGGGATGATTTTTAAAACAATACTTTCCTGGTCACCTAGCTTTTTAGATAGGTAGAATTGAAGGTTTTGAATGGCTTTATCTTTTTCCGTAAATGAGTTACTATCTTTTTCGTTAAGTTGTATAAGTAACTGTCGCAATTTTGCAGTTTTTGGCAGAAAATCATACATACTAACTTGATTACGGTCGAAGCCAAGTTCCTGTACCAATTCAGGGTTGTCAATCGGTATGTCAGGGATTAAGCAGGTAAAACTACGACAGATATCAAGAAAGGCAAATGATTTAAAATAGAGTGCGGCAAGCTGTTTTTCTGTTGGTTCACGTTCTGCTTGAGGTTTGATTAAAATCTTTTGAAGCATATCACGATTTGATTCTATTCCCTCAATGATTTGGGAGAATGAATAGGTATGCTTGTTTACTAAATCAACTTCGATACCTAGTGCCTCAACGACTTTATTATTCCTGATTTTGAAAATCTTTTCGTTAAATGCCGTAAATGGATCGAACATCGATCCAATGAGCCATTCGATGGCAGATTTATTTTTCAGGCTGGATTTTTCTGAAAAAAGCAGGAGTTGATTTCTGGCGAATGTGTCGAGTGGTTTCAATCTGCCTTCATGCTGAATGACGATATTCGCAAAAATGTCTATGTCTACTGTGTCACTGGCAGGGCTAGCTATATTTTCTTGTGCTTGTAATGTATGCCCCGATAAGGCAACGGATAATAGACTAAACATTAAAACAATTTTTAGAGTGTACTTCATGAACTAGCACCTGTACGAATTTTCGCAATTAACCTTGGAATTTGCAGCAATAGATGAATAAACATGCCAATACAGATGACAATACTTGAAATATAAGGGAACATACGCCCATAATTTTTAACAACAGCTAATACGGTTAAATCTTTTTCGCCACCTTCACTAAATGAAGCCTGGTAAAAAGTATATCCTTTGTGGCGAAGTGGCTCATTCATTTCGATGAGGGAGCGTCGTTTGCCGCCATCAATGAGGTTGACGATCGATTTATATGTTTTTGGGGTTTGTGTACCAGGGTGCACAGTGCGTTGAAAGTCGATAAGTTCTATTGAAAAATCGAGTGGGTATTGTTTTTTACGAATTCCTACGACATACGATTTACCATTCATTGTAAATGATTGAGGTACAGGTGAATTTTCAAAGAACAGATAGGTGCCATCAACACCATCTCCTAATCCTGTAACATCAACCAGCATGCTAGCTTGATTTCGTTCATATTCAGGGTCAATAGGAATTGATTTCATTTCAAAACGTTGTGCGACACCTCGGTAATGATCAGGAGCAGGATCTGAACGTCGTAAAATATCTGAATTTCGATAGAAAGTTTTTATGGTAAATTTAGCAGGAAAAGAGCTACCAGATATAACCGCGCCCTCTTCAATATATTCGTTGGAAAATGAAATTATCTCATCATAAGTCTCATTAGATAAATCGATGACTGCAAATTCCAAGTCATGATAATCGATAAAAATATTTGACGTTTCACCTTCCGGGATAGCCATGCTGCCTTCAACATTACCATATGCCGTTAGAAAACCACCTAATAGTAAACAAAATGCACCAATATGGATGACGAGCGTTCCAATCCGATTTTTTTTAATAGGGCTATCCAATAGGATTTTAAACAGGAGATTGAAAAACATAATGGCCATAACAAGTCTGGCACCAGGTAAGATGGGTAATCCAAAGATTTCAATAAACCATGAAGAAAAATATAATTCTTGCGATTGATAAATACCAAGTTTGGTTTGGCTTAATGTGCCTACGACCAGTAGGACCATCAGCCAGATTAAGCAGCCAAAGAAAATGTGAGGTGTATAAAGAAAAGCCAGTTCTTTTTTCAGAGATGGATTTAAGTTTAACAATAGTAACTCTTTTTTTACTTAAGAAGTTTCGGAATATAACTTATGTACCAAGGTCGTTGGCATTCTAGTTCTGGTGAAACTTCTGACTCAGTCGTTTTTTTCTAATGATTTACAAAATTCAATAAATTCTGGTTCAATTTTTTCAACTGCGGCTTTTGAGGCAGTGCATTTAACAAATAAAGTTTCTGCGGTTTGTGGAATCATAGCAGCCAGGATGGCACTTTCAGGTTTTGCTTCATTGATTAATTTGACATAAATGCATTTACCTGCAAGGGTAGGAATTTTTTGATAGGCCGCAGCGATTTCTTCAGAGGATTGCTCTGGCAATCCAATTTGCCCTCGCCATCGATTAATATTTGCATCGATACCACCTGCCATGCCACCTAATGTCATGACGGAGCAATCTCCGGTTTCGTCTCCAGCTGGTACAGAAAAACTGGCCATTCTCATTGAGGAGCCTTGAGAATCTTGCCAACTGTCTGGCTTTTTCCAGGTCCAGCCAGATTTGGATTCATGCTTAGCAATTTCAGGTGTTTGCGGCATGGTTGTTGATGATTGAATCGCTGGAGCTGGCGGTGTTTCAGCTTGCTCAGGGGGTGACTTTGGCAGCTGATATTTTCTGACTGATTCATCTTCTTTTGTGCATCCAGACAAGAGAATGATCAAAGAGAAAGATAATAGATAACATGTTGTTTTCAAAGTAGTTATTGTCATCAAAACCCTCGTTGTTTGGGTGGTATTACTTAAGTTATTTCTATAATACACTAATCGAATTTAGGTCACTAAGTTCATGAGAATTCGTGTTGAAAAGTTATATTAATCGATAATTTATAAGATTGGAAACCCTTTTTGACAATTCATTCAAAAAGGGAGAGTTGGCTGTCTAATAAGACCAGATTGTCGATATGAACGATTGCTTTTCGGTCATCGCTGGCATTGTCTCCATGGGATTTTCGGTTGTCCAGCTTATGTTTGAGTTCATTGGAAGAGAGCCGAGTTATTCCTTTTGCCACATCAGATATATAGACGACATCACCTGCTTTGAAATTTCCGCTGATACCAGTGATACCCACCATGAGTAAGCTGCGTTTTTTTTGGAGGGCAGATTTTGCTCCAGCATCAATATCGATGCGACAGTCGGTCTGGCAATTTAGTATCCAGCGTTTTTTGGCACTCAGTTTTCGTTTAGGCAGAAAGAGTGTGCCAAAATTTTGGCCATCGACAATTTTTAAGATGACATCTTTGGTACGGCCATGTGCTAAGATGGTTTTGCAGTTAGCACTCGAGGCGATTTTTATTGCTTCGATTTTGCTGCTCATACCGCCAGTTGAAAAAGCGGTGCCTGTTTTTGTCGCCATGGCCTCAATCTCTTTGGTTACTTCATAAACAACAGGGATGAGTTGAGCCGATTTATTTTTCTTCGGATTCTTATTATAGAGTCCCTCCACATCGGTTAGGATCATGAGAAGTTCGGCATCAATTTTTGATGCCACCAGAGCGGATAATCGATCATTATCGCCGAATGCCAGGCCAATTTCTTCTATGGATACACAATCGTTTTCATTGACGATGGGAACGACTCCCATTTTCAGTAGGCTCTCGACCGTATTTTTTAGATTAAGAAAATATTTTCGATTATTCATAATCATATTTGTCAAAAGGATTTGAGCAACTTTTTGGCCATGATCATCAAACGCTTTTCGGTATTCATGCATGAGAATACTTTGGCCAATGGCTGCACAGGCTTGACGTTTTTTAATATCAGTGATCTTGTTTTTGATGCCGATGTCACCTGCCCCCATCCCGACAGCGCCCGAGCTAACCAGAATAACTTGTCGGCCTTGTTGAACTAGCTGTGAAATCTGATGGGCAATGACGCGCATAAATCGGGTATCCACCTTGTCGTTTTTTGAAAGGACATTGGTGCCGACTTTGATGACGATGCGTTTTGCTGTAGAGAAGTTTCGCAATATGAATCCTGAATGTCGTTGGTTTTACCATCGCCAAACGTCGTTTGACGCTGCCACCCTTCCATTTAATTTATGAGTAGCAGATAGTTTTATAGGTTTATATCGGGCATTTTTTGTCCAGCATATTACTTTGGAGCTTTTTGCCATTGTTGCCAGAAAAATCAGAAACAGTTTGTCCTTCACCCAAAAGGAGCCATTTATATATAATGAGTCCTTCCAGGCCAACGGGACCGCGTGCGTGGATTTTGTTGGTACTGATTCCAACTTCGGCGCCCAGACCATATCTGAAACCATCCGAAAAACGGGTCGAAGCATTCCAGAAAACATCTCCAGAGTCGATTAAACCGATGAATTGTTTGGCCTTATCCTTATTTTCGGTCACAATGGCATCGGTATGATGTGACCCAAAAGTGTTGATATGCTCAATTGCTTCTTCAATATTATTGACGATTTTAATCGAAAGAATTAAATCGTTATATTCGGTTTTCCAGTCCTGATCCGTTGTCGCGGCGACATCAATGATTTTTTGGGTCTGCTGATCACCTCGAAGCTCAACGTTTGATTTGTCATACTGCTCTTTGATTTTTGGCAGGAAGTCTGCCGCAATATCGCTATTTACCAGAAGAGTTTCCATTGCATTGCAGACCGCGGCATATTGGCACTTGGAATCGTGGGCAATTCGAAGTGCTTTATCCATATTTGCTTCATTATCAATGTAGACATGGCAGATGCCATCAGCATGACCTAGTACTGCAACACGGGTATTATCCATGATGTACTTGACGAATTCATTCGATCCACGAGGAATAATTAAGTCGATATACTCGTCCAGGGATAACATGTCTTTGACATCTTCACGAGTTTCCAGCAGATTTATCCAGTTTTCTGGAATCCCTGATTTTACCGATGCTTCGTTGATAATATCGGTAAGGATGCGGTTGGTATTGGCCGCTTCGCTACCACCTTTGAGTAAAACCGCATTGGAACTTTTTAGGCCTAAGGTTGAAATTTGCACGAGCGCATCAGGGCGAGATTCAAAGATAATCCCTAGTACGCCGATAGGGCAGGTGACTTTATAAAGTTCGAGATTATTATCCAGTTCGGTACAGGAAAGTGTTTGGCCGACAGGATCATTCAGTTTGACCAATTGATCGATACCGTCGACGACATCGTCGAGTTTGGCTTGACCAAATTTTAGTCGCTTCAGTAATGCTTGATTTAAATTATCTTTTTCAGCCTGAGCGAGATCTTTTTCATTAGCTTCAATAATAGCCGAGGCATTTGCCTTGAGTGCTTGGCCAATATTATTGAGTGCTTGGTTTTTTATGTCTGTACTTAAGCTGGCCATTTTGATCGAGGCTGCTTTGGCTTTTTGTGCTATTTCCTGAATCACAATCGGTTTCCTTTGGTTGAGTCTGTGAATTTTAAGCCCTTGTAATTCATGTAATTATAGAAATAATAAGCTCTTGTGTCAAGGTGGAGGAGATGGGAATCCTCCAGGGGTTGAAAAAATGATCTAAATAATTTATACTTATGGGGATAGAAAACGAAGAAATTTTGCCATAATAGCTATTTAAGGAGCTTGCATTGAAAAAGAATCCACTATTAAGGACCCTGATTTTTACATTGGTTTTAGGATTTTTTGCGTTTGCCCCATGTTTTGTGAGTGACGTACAAGCTGCAAAGAAGAAGTCAAAGCCTACATCGGTTAGAGCAATTCCGAAAGATCAGCGACCTTCTTCAACCATGCCCTGGGTTGTAGGTATTGTATTATCTGCTGGTGCGGTAGTGGTATCACTCAAGCCTTCCAAGCGAACCCATTTGGATTGATTTAATATCAGATTATTAAATACACATTGAATTTTGAAGCGGGCATTTTGTCCGCTTTTTTTATGTTTACTCTCTGGTCACTTATGGATAAAAAGGAGGTTCATTGAGAATCAATCCTAAGTGAGGTGAGCATGGATTCAAAATTACCAGATCAGAGTGAATTGTCGGATCTAAGTATATCGGTCATCGGCAAAGCAGACATCGCTACCACTTTTTCCAGGACAAATCAAAAATATGTTAATGACAATGAACAGGTTTTGGTCTATAGCATGCGAGAAGATCTGGAGGCCTATCGTCACTCCGAGTTGACACCACCCATGTTTGAAGTGGCAGGTGCCCGTGAAAAAATCTTTTTTGATCCTTCTGAGTTGAAATGCGGTATTGTTACCTGTGGTGGTTTGTGTCCTGGTTTGAACGATGTGATCCGGTCGATTGTTTTGACTTTAAGCTGGCAATATGGCGTTAAGAAAGTATTAGGCTTTTATTATGGCTATGAAGGGATTTCCTCTCAGGCTAAAAAAGCTCCAATGGAATTGACGCCAGATTCCGTAGATGACATCCATTATGATGCTGGAACGATTTTGGGATCTTCGCGCGGGCCACAGGAGCCCTCCGACATGATCGCGACATTAGTTAAGCATGGGATTGGAATCCTATTTGTTATTGGTGGCGATGGCACATTTGCTGGCGGTCATGCGATTGCGCAAGAAATCAAAAAACAAGGTTTGGCAATTTCTGTGATTGGTATCCCTAAAACTATTGATAATGATATTTATTGCTGTGATCGAACGTTTGGTTTTACGACAGCGGTGGAAGAAGCTGGGCGATCGATTTATGCAGCACATGCCGAAGCGAAGGCTGCTTGGAATGGTGTGGGGCTGGTCAAGTTAATGGGACGCGATTCAGGATTTATTACTGCTTATGCTTCATTAGCAAATAGTGATGTCAATTTTTGTTTAGTACCTGAGATGCCATTTGAACTTGAAGGCGAATGCGGATTTCTTGCGAGATTGGAGAAACGATTAGAACGCAAACATCATGCTGTTATTGTTGTTGCAGAGGGGGCGGGCGGTAATCTAGTCAAAGCGACCGAGAAAGCGGATGCGTCAGGTAATGTGAAGTATCAGGATATCGGGTTGTTTTTAAAAGAGCATATTCAAAATTATTTTAAATCAAAAAGCAAACCGCTTACGATTAAATATATTGACCCAAGTTATAATATTCGAAGTTGCAGAGCAAACTCCTTTGATTCCGCGTTTTGTCTTTTGCTGGGTCAAAATGCCGTTCACGCTGGCATGGCAGGAAAAACCGATATGTTTGTTGCCTACTGGAATAAGCAATTTACGCATGTGCCATTTACCGCTGCGATTGGCAAACGTAAAAAATTGGATCCAGATGGTGAGATCTGGCAAATGTTATTAGCTACGACAAAGCAATTGGTCGTTTGACTATTGCTTTTCTTGGGCTTTTTCCATTTCCTCAAAACGAGTTTTTGTCTCTTGTAATTTTTCCAAAGGTTCCTTAATCTGTTCGTTAGAATCTGCTTCCGCATTATCATTCATAACATAAGGGGTGATGAACACAAGCAGTTCATCTTTGGTTTTTCGGTTATTGGTATGTTTGAACGCGCCACCTACTAAGGGTAAATCTCCCAGTAAAGGAACTTTTGTTTCGATGGCTGTTTCATTTTCAAGTGTGATGCCGCCAAGCATGAGGGTTTGAGCATTATTGATGATCATATGCGTGGATGTGTCAAGTTCACTAACTGTGATGGCGCCTTCTACAAGTTCTGGATTTCTCTGCGAAATTTGTAGATGGATATTCATATTCACAGCACTTTCAGGAGTGATATTAGGTCGGACACGTAATGTAACTCCTACTTTTCGATAATCAAAATTACGTCGGGTGTTGGTGCCTTCGTTTGACAATGTGTCATTCACAATAAAGGGTAATTGGTTCCCATTGAAAAATATCGCTTCTTCATTATCTTTTGTCCATAAGGTGGGTTGAATTAAAATTTGTGCATCAGTTTCTTTTTGTAGAAGATCAATGAGAACTGCCAGATTGAAGTTGAAATTAAAGGTGGTTGAATCGAAGCTGGATGTAATCGCAGAGGTCGTGGTATCTAATGTTGTTGTTGGATTCAGTGTAGAAACCGAATGGCTAGTTGAAGATTCTCCTGGGTTTCCTGGGGTTCGATCAAATAGAACGCCTGCCATTGAAGAAAAAGCATTTTCGCCAACGGTGCCAAAAGCATTTGGGTTTGATGAAAATTTAGCACCCAGTTGAAGAAGTTTTTCTTGATTGACGCGTAAAACGATTGCTTTGACCATGACTTGTTTTCCAGGCTGATCTAATTCGTTTATCATTTTACGCAAGCTTTCTTTGTATTCAGGTGGCGTGAGGACCAGAATCGATTTGCTGCGAGCGACAGGGATAAATCTGATTTTGCCAATCAGGTTACTGGTTGGCATCTCAGTTGTATTAGTTGGGCGATCCATTGTCCACCAAGGTGTAATAATATCCGTGGATTGTTGGTTGTTGTTATTATTATTGTTATTGTTGTTATTACCTGATTGGTTTGATGATTGATTATCTTGTGTGTATTCAGATAAGTTGCGTTGACTACGTTGGATCGTTGCGGTGGTGCCTGGTTTGTTTAATAATGCATTTAGTTGGTCACATAAAATTTCTGCATCAGCAAATTTGAGTGGAATGATCATGGGGATTTCAGCGATGTCCTGTTCGTCCAGATCCTGGATAAATTTAACGATCACAGGATATGCACTGGGTATATTACTGATGACGACAATTTTCTTTGTGTCCGGTACTGCTTCAAAGGTTAATTGGCCATAAAGTGGACCGACGATTTTTCCACGATCTGCGCTGCTGCCATAAACCGTTCGGAAATAGGTTCGAGTCCAGCTGTCGGCATTGGTGTCTGTAAATATTTGGGTTAATAGATTAACCAGTTTGACTGGATCAGAATTTCGAAGAAGCACGATTCTTGGTCGGGCTTCATTCACATCCACTGGCTGATCCCATTCTTTTATTTGATCCTCAATTTTATTCATGTTTTCTTGTGATGCAATGACCGTAACTTGTTTGGCTGTCGTAAATGCAATAACCCTAACACTGTCGGGTGAGCGTTGGGTTTGATGTTGACGGCGCCAGTAGGGTAAATTGGCATTAATATCTTCATATAACGCCTCAAGATTGGTTTTGATCTCTTGTGGGTCTGCGTGTACAAGTTTGAACTGCTTGGTAACAAAAAGATCCGCGGGGATGTCACTTTCCTGGATCAGTTTTTTGACCATTTCACGGTTTTGCTCGCTGCCAAATATCATTACTTGATTCGCTTTTGGCAATGGTTCTACTAAGACCGATTCCTTTAATTCTGCCCCTGGCATTTGCTGTAAAGCACGATTCAGCATCAAAGCTAATTCAGTAGGATCGATAAATGACACAGAAACGGTTTCGTAATCGGATTCGATCGGTTGTTTGATATCGAGTTTTTGGATCCATTGTTTCACGATATCCATGTCTTCACTTGAGCAGCGGACGATAATCCAGTTTTGTCTGGGTTCTGGGATCAGAACGATCGGGCCGCCTGTGGGACCTTCAATAATGGTTGAAATCGAATTGGCATTTTGTTGCTGCATCTGTTGTCGACGTCGATCTTGCTGTCTTCGGAAACGCCGATCTTCACGCGAATTACCACCTCGTCGGCTTGAGCTGGCTTGTTGATCACTGCCAAGAAGCACACCGAGCATTTGGGAGATTTCAACCGGATTGCCTTGTTTAATTGGGATTGTTTCAGTAATGGTTTGGTTTTTCTCTGGTACATCCAGTTCGTCGATGATTGTTTCAAAACGCATCAAATTACCAACAGTGTCCACAATGACGATGTGGTTTGAATTGTCATCCGATACAATATGGCCACCCTCAGCGAGAAGGGGTTGCATAATGGCTTGCAATTTCGATGGTTGAAAATTACGGATTTTGAAAATCTTTTGAACGGTTTGTGATTTGTCTTCCAACAGGGCAAGCGGTTGGTCCGCATCAATTGTGGGGACAAACTTTACTTTAGCATCTTTTTGTGGGATTAGATAAATAACCCCGTTTTCTTCTTCGGCAACATACCCTTTATTTTGTAGTGCCGCGAAAATATGACTAAGAACTTTTTCACGAGGCAAGCGTTTATGTGAAATAATGGTCAGTCGCTGGCCCATGATTTCTTCATGAGGAATAATTACTTTGCCGGTCCAGTCAGAAAGCTTGCTTAGTAGCGTTTTCATCTCAACATTCTGGAGGTTGAGTGATTCAAGTCCATCATCTTCCTGTTTTTCCTCTTGGTTTTCGTCTGAGTCTTTTTGGTCATTATTCCCTTGAGAGTCATTGTTGTCTTTACCATCTTTATTTCGCGGGCTAAAGAATGGTTTCATGTTATCGTCAACATTGGTTTCTTTCGCATCATCGGACTGCGTGTCTGGTGACGATTCTTCATTTACAGGGGGCGTTTTGTCTTGCGAATCATCGCTCTCTGCAGTCGTGGTTTCAGTGGTAGCCGTGTCTTGTGGTTGCGCAAAGACTTTGTTATTGGAATGAATGATCAGCCCTACGACACTTGCGCAGCAAAGCATGACGAGTATTATTAATGCGATAGTATAAGTTCGGTTCAATTTAGCACCTCTTATTGTTTGTTGAGCTATTCAAAGTTCAATTAATTATCATTAAATCGCGATATGCGACCTTGCATTTCTTGTTTGTCTTCATCAGACATATTTGACCAACGGTTTTTCATTCTTTCTCGGTCTTCTTCGCTCATGGAGTCCCAACGGCGCAAAATGCGATTTTTAATTCGGTCAGGTAATTGGTTTATCCACGCCATGGCATCTGCAGGTACATTGGTCGATGGTGTTGCAGACATATTTTGTCGTCTTCCACCTCTTCGTCGATTGCCTCGTTTGCGTCGTTCACCATCGCCGCGTTTACCTGGGCCTGGACTAAAAGATGTTCTGCCGCCTTCGCCTAGGTTCGGAGAGATTGTTTGTGTTTTTCCCTTCCATTTTATTTTTATTCCCGTAGCCGTGATTGCCAAAATCTTCGCACCATTGACTTCGCTACCTACTTTATGCCATTGGCCATTGATCAATGCTTCATTGCCAAGAAGTCCAGAGACTGTCGGCATACCAGGTTTTGGTGGCGGTGGAGAAAATGGATTTTTCTCTTTAAGGTCACTAGCCATTGATTTGGATTTTTCAAGTATCTCCTTTTTCTCATCTTCTGAGAGTGTTTGTTGCTCAACAATGTTGGATAGTTTCTGGTTGGTTTGTGTCGCGATCGAGGAAAAAGCAATCAATTTGTTGATGACCAAGCCGATCATGATTGCGATGATAAACACCAGTGAAAGGTTTATCGCTTTGCCTGTGTTGAGATTACTAAGTGTTTGTGCCATTGTTATAACTTTCGATTATAAAGTAAAGGTTGATACCGTTAAGTTTAAATCAAATTTTTGGCGGCCCTCGTCTTGGGCTTTTAAGTCGATTTCTTCAATGCTCACGAAATAAGGATTTTGAGGTAGAGTTGCCAATAAGTCCAATATCTGCGAGAAATTAGCCGTGCTGCGACATTGTAATTTTAATAGCTTTGCTCCTGATACGGTTTTTGACTTTTGTGCGGGTAAATATTTCAAGCTTTTAGGTTTGATGCCAACCTGTTTAAGTTGCTGTGTAAACTGTTTCTCAAACAGAAGGCGTTGTTTATCTTCCTGTGTTGGCATGATAAATGTTGGCACTTTGCCCAGGAGGTGTTTTTGCTCCGCCGCCGCTTTTGTGCTGGAGGTTGTGTCTATTTTTTTCAGCTTTGCTTGGGCTGCACTTGTTTTGGCTTTAACCTGGTCCCAATGTGTAAGCCATGGCTTTATGGCAAAATGATGTGTTGACAGTAATCCGATAAAGATAACTGCAATAAGTATCGCTCGCTGATCTCTTTTTGTTATTTGATTCATAGTTTGGATTTAAATGTGGTTGAACGTTTTTTCTTAGTAAAATTCTGATAATCAAATGTGATCGAAAACGTTAATTGTTTTTTCTTTTCATCGAGTACGGGGTTATCTAGTCGCACATCTGAGAACCCTTTAGTCGCTTGGAGCTTGTCCACAAAATCAAAATGAGCCTGACTGTTTTGTGGGATGTGGCCAGAGAGTTTTATTTTTTGACCTTTTTTATATAACATGTTGTCAAGAATGACTTCCTGTTCATTTGATTGATTGATTTTAGAAAGCAAGTCCAAAAGATCGATCCGTTGCGAGGCAATCGACTTGCGAACTTGATTCTCTTTGATGAGTTGGTTGATGTTCATTGATTCATTGCTGTTGAGCTGGTTTTCTAAATAATTAAGTTGTCGAACATCACTGAAATATGAAATCAAAAAATACGTTAAAATAAGCACTGCTGCCAAGCATGCTGTTATAATTACAGGAGGTGTGTTGGGTTTGCTACTTTTTTTATCAGGTGAGTGATATAGTTGTTGGTACAGATCAAACGTCTGTGATTGTTTTGCTTTGGATAAATATGCTAGTCCAACAGCTGGTAGAAATTCATGAATGATCTGGGGCGATACATCTTTCTCACCGGTAAAACATGCCATGTTGGGCGTTGTGCATGCGGCATCAATGTTTCTTTCGTTAAGGTGCGATTGGATCTGTTTATAAAAATCGTCTCCATTGCTGAGGATGATCGTGTTTAACGATTTGTTGGTGTTGTTTGTTGAGAGGGTGAGGTTCATATCTCGAAGATCATGTGCCAGCTGTTCAACAAACTGATTGAATTCGCTTTGTGAGTTCTTTAATTTTTTTCTGCCGATATCAGAATAGATCGCTTGAATTAATTTGTTTTCATTAATTAAGCAAGTCACACTTGCATTGTCTGTGATGTATATCAGCTGATTTGCGTCGCGATTGCCATCATAAAATGAGAGCCAACCTTGCACAATGGCTTCAGGGTTTAATAGGATTTTTGACGGACTCAATCCATTGATGCCATTGATGTTGTTTTGCAATTGTGATGTTTTTGCGACAGCAATTGTGACCGGGATGTTGCCATTAGAGGTTTGGCCAGGTCGCCATGCATATGAAATATCTTTTTGCGGAAGAGGAAGCAAGGATTCCGCTTGCATGCGAACGATGGTTTCAAGCTTTTGTGAATCGACATCGGGGGTGTTGATGTGATAGAATGCAATGCCTTTTGAGTCGAGTCCGATGATGTTTTCCCAAGCCTGTCCATTACTAGAGATTTTTTGATGGATGTGATTCCAGTCATTTGATTTTCGTTCACATTGATAAAAATCTATGATCTCCAGCTGTTCACCTGCTTGTTTGAGAGAAACAGCTTTGTAATCATCGCCGTGCTGAGTGATGGCATGAATGGGTTTACTCAAAATTGTGCTCCTTCATACCAATATAAAATCTGTCCACCACTGGTCGATGTTCTGTCGACGATGGCGTGTGCCTGATAGCTTGCGTTAGTGGTGTTGGATATGGAATGACAATAAACTTCAAATACATTTGATTTTGTCGTGATCTGATTTGCAATCGATTTAAATTCTTCGGTAGTTAATATTGAGCTGGTCAGTAAGTCTGCTATGCTTGTAAAACCACCCACTTGCATCTGACGACTGTCTCTGATTTTTCTGACTTTTTCACTATTGCCATCCAGAAGGCAGTAGAGAGTTCTGGCTTTAGCCGTATTAATATTGATTTTTCCTTCAACGAATTCATCGTTTGTGGTTGTGATGCTATCCACGATCTGTGCGAATGTTTGCAAGTCGATTGGTTGGGGGTCCTCAGATTCTGTGTTTTGTGGTTGCCTGGGGCTCTCGTTGTTAATTAAATCACCAATACTTTCAAATTCATCTTCTCGTTGTTCGATGATCCAAAGTGCATAAGAGCGTGGTAGGTTCAAATTGTTGACTAAAGCATTTTCATCAGCCTCATTGATATTCGTTCGATTGTTACCCAGGCTGTCTTTGTTTTCTTCATAGGAGTAGCAGGTGACAAGATTTGCCCAGCCTTGACTCAGCGAACCATCGGCATTGTCATTAGGAGGTGTTTGATTGCCGTCGTTTTCGTTAGCATCCAGTTTACCGTTGCGGTTTGTATCTTCGCCATACAATATTCTAGGTGTCATATCTTTGACTTTAAGCAATTCCCCAAGAGTTTGAAAAGAGCTATTACGAATTTCGTAACCAATTTCAAGGTTCGCATAATAACCACTTTCAGCACCATTCAATTCAGTGTCGTTGTCTTGGTCTCGCCAGTCGATGATGCCATCTGCTATGGCCTCAGTGATACCCGGTAAGTACATCAGTTGTTCCTTCGTTGCTGTGTTGACGTTTAGTTTAGACGCTTCGTCTGTAATATTTATGGACAATGTGCAGTCGTTTAGGACGATGTCATTACAGTCCAAATGATTATCGCTCCAGTTGTCATCAAGAGCATCATTGCTTGTAAGATCATCATCGAAGATGGCGAACGCTCGTTCAACACCACCTTTGACGGCCCATTGACCGCGTGCTTGATCACTGCTGGCCAGCGTAATACGTGAATCAATGCGTGATTGTTTTGCCGCAACCGTGGCGATCATAATCAATAGCACCGTAATCCACAGGACGGCGATTAAAATCGATCCTTTTTGTCGAGACAATATGATAGTGTTGTTTTTCTTTCTCATCGTTTCGTCTTAATCTTAGCGCTGCCCTCTTTGGCCTCCCTGGCCGCCACGTTCATTGCCTGGTCTGAAATTCTGTTGTGGCCAACGAGAAAAATAGACAGTGAAATTACTTTGCAATACGTCATTGGTTTCGGGTGTTTTCAACATTAACGTGACCTGGACCATTGTTGGCAACGATGTCATTTCTCTGTCCCATTCTGATAGCCAGTCCTGTCCGTCAAAATATTGAACTTCAAAACTCAATATGTTTTGAGAGATAATCGTGATAACACCACCAGGGGGTTCTGTGGCATCGGGATTTGGCCAAAGGCGTCTGATGAGAGTAAAGTTTTCGCCATTTGACTCCATGCTGTAATCCACTTCGTAAACATCACCTTCAATACCGGTTGGACGAGCTTTGATGGTATTAATCGTGCGAAAAACCAGCTTGCTTGACGCAAAGCCTTCCAGCATAGATTGTTCGCCATAGAAATTAATGTTATTGACGTTATTGTCTCGAACGATGTTATTGAGGTCTTGCTTAATTAAATTGGTAATGTATTTCAGTTCGGAACTCGCCTGGCTGTGATAGAGGATTTGATCTTTATTAATAGATACAGCACGCAGTGAGCTCGCTGCAATCACCGCAACAAATGATGCAATGATTGTTGCAACTAATACTTCCAGGAGTGTAAAGCCAGATTGTTTATTATATTGGATATTCATATCAAGTCGCTCCTTCAATCGGACCAGATGTTGCAGTGGTCGCTAGACCATTCATCATGGTTGAGGCTGAAATTTGCCTTGCTTGATTTTGAAATTGCCACTGTACATTCATTTGAATGGTGTATAGGTTTCCCAGAGTCTCTGGGATAAATTCGAGTTGCCAGATAAAGGGTTGGCCCATAATTTCCAGTGAGCCTTGGGTCTCGCCCGTTAGCATATAGTTGTCGATGCCTTCACTGCTGATTCTTGTGAACTGTTGATCTATGACTTGCCAGGCTAAATCCGTTTGTTGGTTTAGTTTTGTTTGTGTAATACTTTTATTGCTGATGGCAGCAATTGAAATAACCACAGCACTTAGAATCACGCTGGCAACAAGTGCTTCGAGCAGGGTAAACCCGTTTTGTTTATTATGATTTATTTGTCGATTCATATGGTTAAATCCAAATCGATACTCAATGATTCTAATTCTTGGATGCCTTCCTGCATTAGAGGTTCAGAGGAATTCGGTGAAATCGTAACTGTGTATTGTTGTGTATTATTTCCAAGAACAATTGCCGCGGCATCGGATGTTCCGTTGGGTAAAAAAACCACCTGATTATTGACTGTTTTTCCAATTTCTGTTTGAGGCATATATGTTTGTATGATTGATGTTATTATAAAAGTCACATTGTCTGGCAGTTTGACAGGTTTCATGAAACCATTTTTCACAATTTGTTGTTGAACTTGACTGTTATTTTGATCAAATGTCACTGTAGACAGATAAAATTCTTTTTTATCAGAATCAAGATGGAGTGTGCAGGGAGATTGATATTCGATCGCCATGACTTTTGCATATTTAGCTGCCAGTACCAATTCTTGCACGGCTTTTTTAAGCTGGTATGATTCAAGTGTGCCACGTGCAAGACCTGTGAATGCCGCGGCGGCCATAGCAATGATCAATATGACGACCAATACTTCTACCAGCGTAAATCCTTTTAAGGAAATTAAATGTCTTTTGTGTGGTGCTAGATTCATAGTTTATTCATTAAAAATATCTGCGTTGTCACCTTCGCCACCTTCGGTGCCATCTGCACCAAAGCTGATGATGTCATAGCTGCCAGGGTTTTTGATGCCTTGTGCCATGTATTGATATGGATTGTTCCAGGGATCAAGTAGTTGACTGGCTTTGATATAAGGCCCTTTCCATTTATCTTCAACATCAGCCGGTGGTGTTAATAGAACCTCAAACCCTTCCGTATCATCTGGGTACCGTGCGCAATCCAAAAGGAAAGTGCTCAAGGCATTTTCAATTTGAGCCATGTTGCCACGGGCCATATTAACATTCGCCGTACCAAGTTTATTTTTTATGGTTGGTGCAATGTAAGCAGCAAGTGCTGCCAGGATGACAATAACAACCAGTACTTCAATTAATGTAAATCCTTTACGAGTGTGATGAGAATTCATCGTCTTTCCTTTCTTTAAAATCCAAGGTCCATTGTAAAAATGGGGAGTAATGCAGACATCACGATAAACCCGACAATAACAGCCAAAGTTAAAATCATGATAGCAGGTAATATCGTCATGAACCGAGTAATCATGGCATCTGCTTGTTCATCAAATGTTTCTGCTGCGTTAAGCAACATTTCATCTAGTTTTCCACTTTGTTCACCTACGGATGTGATTTGTATCAGCAGTGGTGGAAAATAACCCGACTCAGATAAGGCGTTTGCCAGTGAGCTTCCGGTTTTTACTTTTTCGCTCACAACATCAATCTCTTTGGATAATAGTGTGTTGCCTAATGTGTCTTTAACAACATTGAGCGATTCTAGAATGGTAATTCCGCCTTGGGTCAATGAGCCAAGTGTGTGTGCAAATCGTCCAATGGCAATCGATACCAGCAATTTACCAACTAATGGTGTTTTGAGTTTGAATCCATCCCATAGAAATCGTCCGTTAGGTGTATTGATCCAGGCTTTAAAGCCAACGCAGAATCCTGCAATCACAAGGGCTGCCAGCCAACCATATGATTGGAAAAAATTACTTAAGCTTAACATGGCTTGAGTGGGCCAGGGTAAAGCCGCAACGCCACCGCTAATCGAGGTGACAATTTTTGGTAAGATCCAAGTGACGATAATAATGACTGATAATAATCCGACAAACAAAACGATGATTGGGTAAACCGAAGCATTCTTCATACTGGTTTTAATTTTTTCATCGCGACGCATCAGTTCTGCCAGTTGTGTTGTGGTCTGTTCCAGAATGCCACCTGTTTCACCAACCCGAATCAACGCGCGACTCAGTGGTTTGAAATTATAGGAGTGATTGGTCATTGCCTCAGACAATGATTCACCTGAACTGACCGAATGAATAAGATCGTTGAGTATTTTTTTGACTGCGGGTTTTGCCTGTTGATCTCGAATAATTTGAAGACAATTTAATAAAGGCAGTCCCGCTCGTAATGCCGTTGCCAGCTGATTGATGATGGCTAAAATGTCACTTGAGCGGATGGCATTCGATCCAAAGTTAACGGGCAATTTAGGCATATTGATTTCTTGATGACTATTACCTGTTTTATTTTTGGAGGCATCTTCATGGATGTCAGTTGGAAAATGTCCCTTTTGTGCCAGCGCACTAATAGCAGCACGTCGGTCGGACGCTTCAATAATGCCATTGATGTTGTTGCCGGTTTGATCGACACCCTGGTAGTGGAACTGCATGCTGACAGCCTTTACCCTGTGATTAATAATTACTAGTTTTTAAAAATACATCTATTATGCAAAATTAATCTGCATTTATTTCATCATTATCCTGTGTGACTCTGAGAATCTCTTCCGGTGTGGTTAGTCCCTCCAGGACTTTGCAAATACCATCATGACGCATAGAAACATGATCGTCTGAAGCGCATTTTAAAATTTGCTCAGTATTGGGTCTGTCTGCTATGAGTTGACGCATCTGTTCCGTGATGCGAAGAAGTTCAAAAATACCAATTCGCCCTTTGAGTCCGCTGTTCATACACTCATTGCAACCGACGCCATGTTGCAGCATGGCGCCTGGTTCTATTCGAATCGAATTGTTTAAATTACGAATGAGTGATTCGTCAGGCTTGTAAGGTTGCTTACAGGAAGGGCAAATTTGTCGAACCAATCGCTGGGCCAGCACTGCTTGAAGCGAACTACCTAACAGGAAAGGCTCGATACCCATATCAATTAAACGAGTCACCGCGCCTGCGGCATCGTTTGTATGTAATGTTGAGAAGACTAAGTGGCCAGTTAAAGCGGACCGGACAGCAATGTCTGCCGTTTCTCTGTCGCGTATTTCACCCACCATAACAATATCGGGATCTTGTCGTAAAATATGTCGCAAGCCTGTTGCAAAGTTAAGACCTCGCTTAGCATTCACAGGCATTTGCACAATGCCTTCCAATTGGTATTCGACAGGATCTTCAATGGTAATAATTTTTAACGATGGACTGAAAATTTTATTAAGCGCCGCATAAAGTGTGGTTGTTTTACCACTACCCGTGGGCCCTGTTACCAGGATGATGCCATGGGATTTACTCAGGCAAGATGAAAATCCATCGAGTGTGAGGTTGTTCATGCCCAGGTCTTCTAGTGTGATTAACGCGTTTGATCGGTCCAGCAAACGCATCGTGACCGCTTCACCAAAAATGGTTGGAATAGTAGATACGCGAATATCGACTTTGCCATCATTTGTTTTAAATTCAATGTGTCCATCTTGAGGGACAAATCGCTCGGCAATATTCATATGTGCCATGATTTTTATACGAGAAATAATGGCTGCTTGTAATCGTTTCGGCGATGGTGCTCTTTCGACGAGTACGCCATCGATGCGATATTTTGTTTTGAGTTCATGTTCAAAAGGTTCAATATGAACGTCACTGGCTCGAGCTTCAATGGCTTCCAATAAAATCAGATTGACCAAATTGACCAGCGAAGGTTCGCGTGCCAATTCATGGAGTTTAGCCGCAGAGTAATCATCCGAGTCGGCTAACTCTTCCAATGATGGGGCTTCGGTCGGTGCCAGATTCTCGAGCATGCGGGCAACGTTGCTGCCATAATGTTTCAGGATGGCTTTTTCCAACGAATTTGGATGGCAAAAATGGCGATTAATTCCCAGGCCTGTGACCAATTTAATTTCCTCGATCGCATGCGTATCAAATGGATTTGACATCGCAATATCGAGATGGCCATTATTTTGACGGAGTGGAATGAGGTTATGCTTGCTGACCAGTTCTGCAGGGACTTGAGATATCGCTTTGGAATCGATTGTGATTTCTTCGAGATCCACTGCAGGAATAGATGCTTGGTGCGCCAATGCTTCATTCAGTTGCGATTGGGAAATCATACCCCGGCCAATTAAAATGTTGCCAAGGCTTCTATGCGTTTGTCTGGATTGATCTTGCAGTGCCTGTTCGAGTTTAGCCGAATCGAGGTAGGCGCTATCGCATAGAATCTCTCCAATTTTTTTTCGAATCACTGGAACAACCATGTTCTCCCCATTTATTACATGAGTAGTAATATAAAACCAAATTATATAATGGATTATATCGTTAACGGGATATTTTTACAAGGTGAAACTTACAAACTTCCTTCTGAACTTTGTGCTACGTACACCTATATATTCAGACGCTTGGCAGCCAAAATAGTTACCCTAAAAATGATAAAAGATTCGTTTTTATTGAAAATTCTACTTTTCGACGAATGGCAAAACTCAACAAATCAAGCGAACTCTATTTTATTTAAAACAAACTAGTTATAACGATTGTTATAGGACCTCTGTTTTTGGGCTTCGCTACCTATTATCAAGTAAATCAATTCAGCCAGTCGATAAATTGGATAAGAGCTATCGTGGAGATATGATTGAATGATTAATCCAAACTTATTGACTGAAACTGAGGCGGCTCGGTTATTGAATTGTTCTGTTCATGACCTATCGCAGCATGAAAAGAATGGTGAAATAGAGTGTGTCCATTTTCGTGATTCGAGAATGTATCGGATCAGTCGGCAACCTCAGTTGTATCCTAAACCCTCCCCAAAGAGTGATGTATCGAAAATTATAAAGCAGTCGGTCGGAATTGAAGCAGACAAGAAAGATTTTAAGCCTGTAGAGCCAAAGAGTTTATCGACTAAACCACGTTCACAATTAGTTGATCAATTAAAAGAGCGAGGCAAGATTATCCAATTGATGGAAAAAACCCATCTAATGGAGAAAAAGGGATTAATTTCTCAGATTAAACGATTAATCAAACAGAGACTTGTTGCCATAATTGCTTTGGAATTGCTCATTGGTGCTACGATTATGGGGGGAACGATGGCTTATGATGAGATCAATGCCAGTAAAGTTCAGGTGGCAGATTTCTATCTCATGGCCAATCATCAGCAAGAGCAGCTCGATTCAGTTCAAGCCCAAAACAGCAGTTTAATGCTTGAAAATAATAAGGTTAAAAAGGATTTACGCCATTCTAAACTCGAAAATGTCCGGCTTGATACCCAACTTGCGATTCAGGAAGTCAAAATTAGCCAGGCCCGTAGGATGATCAGCAAGCTCGTCAAAGAGCTTGATCCATAGGGTTCAAATTTTCTAGTTCCTCTCCTTATTTTTAACTCATTATAAGATAAGCGATTATCCTCATTTCAAATTAAGTGGTTTCAAAAAACTAAATTTTGGAGTTGATTTTTGCGACAACTGTTGTATTATATGTACAACAGTTGATACAGTGGTTGAGGTTAATCAAATGCACATAAGATTAGATTATCAGAGTGGCGAAGCAATCTATCGTCAGATTGTAGAGCAGGTCAAATATATGATTGCCTCTGGTGAGCTATCAGCATCTGAGCAACTGCCGAGCATTCGCGAGTTAGCCAATCAACTTAAAATTAACCCGCGAACGGTCGTCAAAGCCTACGATGAACTTAAGTCAGCTGGATTGGTCGTCATGAGGCACGGACAAGGAGTATTTATTGTGGATAGCCAGGAGGCGCTGCCAGACAAACTCCGACAAAAACAAATTGAGGATATGTCCAAGCGTTTATTAGCAGAGGCAGCCCGTATTGGATCGCCCCCGGCGGAGGTCATAAAAATTCTTAAGCTAACCGCAGATAAAATGAGGTCGAAAAAATGAGTGATTATATTATTAAGACAAATCAGTTAACCAGGGCTTTTGGGGATTGCTTGGCATTGAATAATGTTGATCTTCAAATAGAAAATGGAAGACTCGTTGCGTTGCTGGGCCCCAATGGGGCTGGTAAAACAACCTTGATCCAACTTCTATTGGGTTTGCTCGAACCGAGTGAAGGTAATGCGATCATTTGTGATCGTGAGAGTCGGGAATTGCCACACGATGTCTTTAGTCGAATTGGCTATATGGGTGACAATGACAATCCGCCTCGATGGGCCACGGCCAATAAATTGATGAAGCTGCAAGCCGAGGTTTGCCAGCGATTTGATAGAGGGTTGGCCGAAAATCTATTTCAGCGACATAATATCCTACTTGATAAACCCTTTGGCGTAATGAGCAAAGGGCAAAAGAAATGGTTAAGAGCCGTATTGGTATTAGCATCGAAACCAGATCTACTCATTCTTGATGAGCCGGCAGATGGATTGGATCCTGCGATTCGAGATGATCTATTTAATTTAATTCGAGAGCAAATTAATGATACCCAGGCAACAGCGTTGGTTGCGACTCATATTATAAGTGATATTGAACGTGTTGCAGATGAACTCGCCATTATTACTGAAGGCCAGTTACTGGCTTTTGCAAATTTAGAAGATCTTCGCGAAGAAGTGTATGAAATTTATTTGTCGCAAAGATGTCAAGTGGATCAATTGGATAATAGCTTTGAGCCGTTTGCACAACAATTTGAAGATCAAGGCCTGTTAGTATGGGGGCGTTGTAAAGAAAAATCACGAATGGAGATTGAAAAAACATTGCCCGCACATGCCACGGTTCGGCATGTCGATTTGAAAACATTTTACTTAGCTGTGACAAAAAATCAGATAGAGAATAAAGTGGAGGCTGTGATATGAAATTTCCAACCCAATTAACGTTGTTCTTTTTTCGTCAGAGCCTATGGGTGACTCTGCTGGGGCTTGTCATTGCAATAGGATATGTTCTCTATTTTCAAGACATTATTAGAACGAATAACGACTCATTTCATTTGTTTATATTGATTCATTCTATTGCGATAGCCGTCATTTTGGGACGATTTCGAAATGAGAATTTTATTTATGCCTATACTCGTGGCTATTCGCGCAATCAATTATATCTTGCTAAAATGTCAGCGTCCATTCTGTCGGTTTTAACAGTTTGGTTACCTGTTGCGTTAGTGATTTGGCTTCCGATTCGATCTGTGATTCAAGATAAACTTTTTCAAAGTCCATATTTTCCATTCATGGAAACAGGGGAAAACATTCTACCTTTATTTTGGCTATGGGGATACGCATTACTACTACCTATGTTTCATTATGTCTGGATTCGACGTGCTCAGCCAATACCTGGCAGCAACGGGACGGTCTTGCTGGCGATTGGTTATGTGATGGTAGTAGTAATGCATTCAAACTTTTATAGGAATCCTGCCTGGCTTCAGTTGGTTTTAGTGTCTGTGACGACGCTATCTGCTCTAGTCCTGCTAATAGGTACCTGGAAGTGTCATCAAAAAATGGAGATGCAAAGATGAAAGAAAATTTAAGTAATTATGTTGTATATTTTCTTCTGCCGATTGCTTTGGGTGTTATTAAATTAGTAATGACGTATTTAGAAAAACATGATAAGTCGTGTGCAAATAAAAAGCCTGGAACTAAATTAACGTATCGTGTTGAGTCATTTGTTTTTGTGTCGATTTGTCTTTTGTTTTCTCTTGTTGTTTATAATCAAAATAAAAGGACCTATTTGAATTTTGAGTTTTTGCATCCAGACTATGCAGTGCTACATAAAATATTGCTAGTGGTTCTAGTTTTGTGGATATTGATATCAATCATTGTTTGTTTGAAAAAACGATTGGTGATAGCTTGTATGCTGGCGGTTTCAGGTTTTTGGTGTTATCTAGGTTTGTTTGTACCGGCTTTAGGAAATCGTGTGAATCCTTTCATGCAAGCCATGGCACCTGGTGATTCCTGGAAGCCTGTTGTTACTTATAGTTTTGAATTAGAAAATTCAAATGAACCAGTAGAGCTATTTATTAATGATGTGTCGTTAGGGTACACGCCGGTTAAAATAGCATCGCAGGATTTGTATAATAAAGTTCCAGCATTAAATCAAGAGGAGGTTAATGCATATTATAAAAGAGAAGATGGTGGCTGTCGGTCCGTTTATTTAGAGTGGTATAAGTATGGGATGCATAATGGGGTTTATCGAAAAAGTTATTCGCAAATGTGTTTTTTTAAAATTAAAGTGAATGGCGAGTTTGTTGAAGATTATAGGATTAGACATAATGGTCTTCCAGGTTACCAGGTTCGGTATGACTATCAATATAACATTTTACTTAACCCTCGAGAAAAATGGCGACGTGAGCGTGATAAAAAAGATCGTTTGTTGAATTATGCTCGACTCAATGATTACCAGGTTGAGCCACAATGGTTTGACGAAATATCCTCTTTGGGTAATAGCGCTATTCTTGATGATAATTGGAAATATAAGGATGCTCAGAAGTTCAGCCAGATGTATGATCAAAAAGCTAAGGAAACTTATGGCATTGGCCAAAAAGACCCGGAAGAGATTTTTCAGAAAATTTGTCGTCAGCTTGATGCCAAGGGGCGTTTTCATACACGTCAAATTGAAGCGAGAGCTCTCGATTTTGTTCATGATAAACTTCGATTTAAACCCCTATTAAAAAAATACAAAAAAGCGATAAGCGGTTATGATCGGCCCTATTATTCGTATTCAAAAGGACATCGTTGGGGTGAAGTCTATTATGAATTTGATCATACGCCTCGCGAAAATACATTGCATCATTATTTTTATACTGATCAATATCCCGCAAGTATGTCTGCGGTTGGGTATGTGTTAAGCTTGTGGGATAAAAAGTTCGATATTGAAAATAATGAAGAAGATAATCTAATTGAAGAAGCATTGTCTCCTCTCTTGATATATCGACATTCTCATGATGTTTATGCCCTTGAGCAGTTTGGTGGAGAATCGTATGCTAAGTATCTTGAGCGGCAGTTTCGCCGACACAATTGGGTGGTTGCAATGTCTGGTCATCATGCTGGTAGTGCCTCGTATAAATATGGTGAGATGTACAACAGGTATTTTGAAAGCCTGATAAACTCACAAACGGAAACAGGTAAACGTTTTCGCGCAGGAAATCAAATGCGATCAGAGCAGCTGGCAAAACGTATCATTACCTCTACGCATAATATGAACAAGGATGTGCCTGGTTTTATATTTTATGATGACAAGAAAATTGCGATAAGGCTTTGGGAAACATATCTTCTTGCCGTTCAAAGTTCAAATCAAATTCAACATGAAAAATCAAGGTTGTTAATGGAATATTTAGCTAAGTGTGAAGATAAAGCAACGGATAGAATGTATTTACAAGCCTGGAACAATATTTGTTATCAGTTTAAATATGGTTATTTAAATGTAAATTATTATATGCGAGATCATTCCATGGAACATCGTCTTCTTGTCGCGCGACATTTTTGGAACCAGATGCAGGAGTGTCATTTTGACAAGGAAGATCAAGAGGAAATTCTTAGTAAGATTACTATTGAGCTGGCGAGTTGTTCTGACCCAAATGCTTTGAGCGAATTTATGGATTTGGAAAAATCAGAAAAATATGTTGATCATCTTTGGTCATTTGTTAATTCTGATGCTGCGATTAATCATCCTTTTGTTGAAGTGCTTGCTGGGCATCCCAATCCAGAGATGCGAGAGAGTGTTTTGGATATTATTGAACGGTATCCGGTGAAAAAATATCGTAACCTGCTTGATGAATTGTTGAATGATTCGGATGAAAAAGTCAGAAAACGAGCCAGTGAGGTCCGGGATTATTTGCAACAAATAAAAAATATGCCAGAGTGGGAGCCCGCTATGGCGGATGGTCAAATCAATGCCAGTCAGCCTCGCAGAATGATTAGCAAACTTATGTATGCTACCGATCAATAAAATTTTGTTAAATCTTATTTATATTTACTTCTTCGGAGTTTGTGTTTTGTTCTTCGGTGCTTTGTGAGGTACATTTTACACATACTCCGCTTAATAAGAGTTCACCTGTATTTTGAAGGCGAATTTTTGCGATAAGCTCAGGTGTAAGAATGGTTCCATTTTTTAGTAGCAAGTTACCAACGATATTTTTTAAATCCCTGGCGATGATCATACCTTCTTTTAATTGTTTCGGTGATAATTCTACTTCATTTTCAACAAGTATTTCTTCACGACGTTGATCTAGGATGTCTAGAAAAGCATCCACAAGTTCTGGGTCGAACATTTTACCACTTCCTTGACGAAGTAAGCTTTGTCCTTCCTGCCACGATACCATTGTTGGCTTTATATTAGAGTAGATTTTTTCATCATAAGCGTTTACGAGAGTGATGATCCTGGAGATAAGTGGGATATCTTTTCCTTTTAGGCGGTCAGGGGTTCCTGTGCCATCATATTTTTCCTTTTGTGAATATACACCTTTAGCGATAGTGTCAAATCCTCCTACCTGGCTTAATATATTGAAACCTGTTTGTGGAAATGGCACTGTTTTATTTTTCGCTTTAGATGCATTTGTTTGTTTTTCACCCAAAAGGATTAATTTTCCAATATCATGTAAGTGCGCGGCAAATTCTAAATCTCGTAATTCGGATTCTTCCAATCCCAACGACTTTCCTAATTCTAATGATAACCTTGCAACACGTTTGGAATGAATCCCAAGAGAAGGACTTACTCCTTCTAGCATACTAGCAAGAATGGCAACAGTGTCCCTGAGTGAGCTTTCAAGTTTTGTGCGCAGTTTATCTAGAATATCCATCTGCAATTTGATGGCTTTGGTTCGTTTTTCAACCTTCTCTTCTAGCTGTTTATTCCATTGTTCTAGTTCTTCTTTTTGTTTTCGGGTTAATTCTTCTAGCCTTTTGTTTTCAATTTCTAAATTATAGGAGCGGACAGCATCGCCCACTATTTTGCGTAGATGGTCATCATTCCAAGGTTTCAATATGAAGTGAGTAATTTGCCCTTCATTAATCGATTTCATTGCCGAATTAAGGTCTGTTTGGCCAGTTAGTGTCATTCGAATAGTATTTGGAGCCATTTTGGCTGCACGACTAAGTGTTTCAGGGCCATCCATACCTGGCATCCTCTGGTCACAAATAATAACCGCAATATCTGGATTATTCTCTAGAATGGTTAATGCTTCTTGACCGCTACTGGCTAGGTGGATGTTATAGCCATCTCGTCGTAAAAGTCGTTTAATAGCGCGTAAAATCGATTGTTCATCGTCTATAGCTAAGATTGAGCCTGCCATGATTTACCTCATTTTTTAAGTAACTTTATATCAGGTTTAGACAGATTTCCACAGTGTAATAATATAACCACGTATACTGTTGTTATTTTTTAAGACACGAAATCGCCACTGAATATTGTTGCCTAGGTGTTCTAAATGTCCTTGTGATATTTCATTTTTTAAATTGTTTTCCGTAAAGATTATGTCGTGAAGGTGCTTTGGAAGGCCTTCTTTTGCTTCTGTGCCAATGATTTCAGGTGGTGCCATTTCCAGGAGTGGTTTTGTTTGGTTGTTTGCACTCACAATAAGCCCTGAAGCATCTATGCTGATAACAGCAGCGTCAACTAAATCTAACATTTCCTGTGCAAGTATCAGACCATCATTTGCATCGGTATTACGTTGTTTTAAGTGATGGTTCAGGATAACGAGTTTTTTGTTTTGACTTTCAATTTCTTCAACGAGTCGTTGGTTTTCCATTTTTAATGAATTTTGCTCTAATGCCCGTCGGATATGTAGCCTTAATTCTTCATCATTCCAAGGTTTTGCAATATATTTGTATATTGAACTATCATTAATTGCATTAATAATAGAATTTATTTCAGAATACCCGCTGAGTATCATTCGGATCGTGTTTGGCCAACGGTCACGAACTATTTTTAATAACTCTGTTCCAGTCATTTCTGGCATTAATTGATCTGAAATAATTAAGTTGAATGATTGTTTTTCCATGAGTTCAATAGCTTCTTGTCCACTGTTCGCGATAACTACTTCATAAGATTCTCGTCGAAGCAGGCGTTTTAGGGCGCGTGTAATAAACATTTCATCGTCGACAAGCAATACTCGTGAAATTTCTTTTTCGTTTGTGGCTGTTGTTTCTACTTCATTTTGTGTTAAAATTGTTGTGTCACTCATTTGTTATCCCTTCAATTTTTTTTGAGTCAATAGCGTCAAGTGGTAGCTCTATGCGGAAAGTAGTTCCTTTACCGACTTGACTATTGACTGTGAGATTGCCATTGTGTGCTTGAATGATTTTGTATGATAGATTTAAGCCGAGACCTGTTCCTTTGCCCACTTCTTTGGTTGTAAAAAAAGGTTCATAAATACGGTCCAGATTTTCTTTAGGGATGCCACGGCCGGTATCTTCAATTTCAACCCAAATATTATTGTTTGCATGGCCGGTTCGAATCGTAATGGTTCCGTGTGTGTCTATAGACTGGGCGCCATTGACCAGTAAGTTTAGGAAAACCTGGCCTAATTTCCCACCATAACATTTGAGTGCTGGAAGATCACCATATTCCTTGACGATATTCGCTTTGTATTTTAACTCATTGGATGCTACGTTAATGGTTTTCTCCATCAATTCATTGATATCTTCTTCAGAGGCATCCGGGTTGTCTATGTGTGAAAAATCTCGTAAATCTGCAACAATTTTTCGTACTCGTTGAGTACCTTCGATTGACTCTTTGATTAAATCGGGAAGATCTGTTAATGTGTCTTCGATGTCTGTTTCATTTCGTAGAGCAGTGATTGTTTTCAATTGCTGATTGATTTTTGAAGGGTCATCTTGACATATTTCAATCAGTTTTTCATAGGCTTCAATGTTTTTGTGTATGTCTTCGATATAGTCTTCCAGTGAATTGAGATTGCTTGATATAAACCCGATGGGATTATTGATTTCATGTGCGACACCAGCAGCTAATTGTCCAATCGAAGCCATTTTTTCTGATTGAAGTAACTTAGATTGTTGTTCTTCAATTTTATTTCGCAATGTTTGTTCTTTGCGAATGCTCTCTTGTATTTTTATCACTTGTGTTTTTAATTTTTCATGATCTTTTTCCTGCTGCTTTTGTAAATTGGCAATATTAATGTGGGTTTTAACCCTTGCAATGATTTCTGTTTCATCAGCCGTTTTGGATATGTAGTCACTTCCTCCTACTTCGAAGCCTTTTACAATTTGCTCGGTTTTTCCTTCAGAGGTCATGAAAAGAATTGGAATGTTTTGAGTATTTGAGTTGTTTTTGAGAGTTTGGCAAACTTCAAATCCACTCATTTGAGGCATTTGTACATCACATAAAATTATAATAGGTTGTTCGATAATAGTTGTCTCAAGGGCTATTGTGGGGTCGGATAGCTCGACGACATTATAAAGATGTTTTTCGAGACATTTTCGCAATACTTGGCGACAAATATTACTGTCGTCGAGGATAAGCACTTTAGTGTTTTCTGTTGTATGAATTGTGTTTCCTTTAGTGCCGTTCATAGTTATGTCCTTTATGTTTAGGCAGTTTCTTTCGTTTCTAGATGGTCTATTACTTGTTCTGTTGGCCCGGTAATAGGTAATTCGATTCGAAACGTTGTGCCCTGTCCTACTTCACTTTGAACAGTTATATTGCCTTGGTGTGATTCTATGATGTTATAAGATAGATTAAGGCCGAGCCCTGTTCCTTTGCCAATTTCTTTGGTTGTAAAAAATGGATTAAAAATTTTGGAGAGATTTTCTTGAGGGATTCCTTTGCCTGTATCTGTAATTTCGATCCAAACAATATTTTCTTTGTGGCCTGTGGATACGGTAATTGTACCACAATGCTCGATAGATTGGGCGGCATTTATCAGAAGATTTAGGAATACCTGGTTTAATTTTCCGCCATAGCCATAGATCGTTGGTATTTTTTCAAAATTATTAACAACGTTAGCTTTGTATTTTAATTCATTGGATGCAACATTTATTGTTTTTTCGATCAAGTGGTTGATGTCAAGCTCTTCCAGGTCAGGTTTGTCTATATGTGAAAAATCTCGAAGATCGGCAACGATTTTACGAACGCGATCTGTTCCTTCAATAGATTCATTGATTAGATCTTTGAGATCTTCAAGGATATAATCCAGATCGATTGTTTCTCGAACTATTTTTGCTTCATCAATCAATTGGTTGATCATGTTAGATGGTTTATTGCTAATTGATAAAAAACTTTCATAGGTCGTGATCATTTTACAGATATCATCAATATAGGTTTCTAGAGAATTCAGGTTGCTGGATATAAATCCAATGGGGTTGTTGATTTCATGGGCGACTCCAGCAGCTAATTGTCCGATTGAAGCCATTTTTTCTGATTGAAGAAGTTGGGATTGTGCTTGTTGTAAATCTTGATATTGCTTTTGCAGCTTTTCATTAGCTTGATATAGTTGTCGAGATTTTTCTTCAAGAAGATGTTCTGCTTCTTGTCGAGCTTTTTTTTCTCGTTGTAGTTTTCGTTCTATAGCATCAAGATTATTCATTACATTATCCTATGAAATTTTCGTTAATATAAACCGCTCTTTTATTCCTTTGCCATCAGATAGATCTTCACGTTGAATATTAATTGTTTCCTTAAAATGTTCTGCTCCTCCCTGGATTAATCCTTCAGCAAGATCTCCTAGACATCTGGGAGATTCATAAATTAAGTTCATTTGGTCTGATGAAATGTTCTCCGTTGTAAAACGGGGTAGTTCTGCTTTTGGGTAGAGCTTTTTAACTTCCACATGGATGTAGCCATCGACGCTTTCAAGCACTTTAAAGGTCGAATCCATGTTTTCAACAAATTGCGGGAAAGCGGTAGAAAGCTTTTGAAATAAATATTTACCAAAAGCATATACCAATTCAGGGGCTTCGATTTGTGTGGTTTTGCTTAACTGTGTTACAAGTTGGATTATTTCCTGGTGATCATAAGTTCCCACTGCTGTATAAGCCCCTTGGGATTCAAGAGACGAAGATTCAATAATCTGATCTAATACATCCAGGCCAAATTGGTCTTCTACCATCTCCATGAATTCAGTAAAAACTATCCCTTTCATTTTTTGTGTCTCCTAAGGCATCATTTAATAAATATGTTTATGTCATTTTTGGTAATGACTCGAATTTGTTTTCGTTCTTATTTTCGATTACTTCGATAAACTCTTGAATGCGATTATACATTCGCAAGTGGCATTTGACTCGTGCTCGCAATTCATCTGGATAAAATGGTTTGGTAATATAATCCACTGCACCAGCATTAAGTCCACTGAGTTGTTGGTGTTGAGCTGAGCATCCGGTGAGAAAAATAATAGGAACTTCGTTTGTTAAATATTTACAGTACTTTAGTGCTTCCAATTTTCGTTGGCGTTTTTCTAATCGTTTGTATCGACGTAAAAAATCATATCCTGACATTTTAGACATAAAAACATCGACTAAGATTAGATCGATTGTTTCCTTTAAAGCGATTCGAAGGCCAATGCGACCATTGTTTGCAGTGATGACTTCAAATCCTGATCGTTTGAGAATTCGCTTAACAGATATCAATGTAGATTGGTCATCATCAATCACTAAAATTTTTTCTTTACGCATACTATGTCCTCGTAAAATTTTACTTTTTGATGTGATTCCTCCCCGGTGGGTATCACGTATTCCAGTTGAATTAGGACCGATAATCTGTTGCTATTCTCCTGGAAAGCTTTTAGTAAAATCGGTCTACACTATCTTAAAGTTAACTTTTAATCTTTAAGATTATGATCTATGTTGGTCTTAGGTTTGGCTTTCTAAAAAGGGCCTTGTTTTGCTTATAACTTGATGCCTAGAGCCATCCGTTCTTCTTCAGGTAGTTCTTCAATAAGATATCGGACGATATTTCGGACAATCTGGTTTTTCCATGGCTTAGTAATATAGTAACTACATCCGTGGTAATATCCTTTTGTGAAGCGTTTGTCTGCAGATAGCATAATCACCGGAATGTGGTTAAGGCTTACTTCTGCTGCTAAACGGTCCAGCATTTCGTAACCATCTATTTTAGGCATATGGGCATCTAAGAAAATAACATCTGGTTTTTTAAGCCAGGCATATGCAAATCCCATGCAACTATCATCGGTAGAAATAATGCGATGTCCTAATGGTTGTAATGTTCGCTTTAAGCTTGATAGAGTATTAAGATCATCATCGATGCATAGTATTGTTTTTCGATCTTGAATATTGCGTTTCATCTCTTTCCCTCCAAATGTCGTGCCGCGTTATCGAGGTGCTAGCTGCATTACTTTTTCAATCAGCAGCTCATTTTCAAATGGTTTTGTAAGCACATCGTTGGCACCCATTTTGATAGCTTGTAGAAGTTTGTTTTCAGGTAGTCCGGAAATAACTAATATCTTTAGGTGCTTCAGTCTGGTGTTATTTCTAATAAACTCTAAAACTTCATAGCCATCCATTCCAGGCATTTGTAAATCAAGTGTTACAATATTAGGTGCATAAGTTCCCATCAATGCTCCCGCTTCAAATCCATTATTGGCAATCAACGTTTCAAAATCATTTTGCTTTAATTGACGCTGAATCGATTTTGCCATAGATTCATCATCATCAACAATGAGTATGCGGTTTGTGTTATCGGGCTTTAGGTCGTCAGGAATTGGCATATCAAATTTAGTCAAGAATTCGATAAAATCTTTTTTTGATATCCTGCGGTCACCTCGTCCTGGCAATTGAAACGCTTTTAGATTGCCTTGATTAATCCAACGAATAATGGTGTGGTAGTCAACGCCGCAATAATCTGCAATTTGTCCTGTTGTAAATAGTTTGTTCATAGTTCTTTATGCTTGTATTTGTTTTGATGTTACGTTTTACTCTTCAATTAAATATAAAATACAGTAATAAAATGTCAAATATGTATAACATTATTTATGTTATATCGGTAGTGTTGAATCCAAAATCCAAACTTTACCCATATATTGACAGGTGTAGGGCTTTGTGTCTAAAATATTGGAAATTCTAGAATTGGATAAATTTAATATGCCTGCGGTGATCCAAAAAACCATAGAACGTGCCACGCCTTTTCAGCGATTGATATCAGGGTTGATTGCAAGTTTCTGTCTTATCGTTTTGCTGGTGGCTTTAAAAGTGTCGCCATCACCGACGGGGTCAGGCACGCATCAGCAACTTGATTTACCCGCGTGTAGTTGGATGGAACGAGGGGTGCCTTGCCCAACGTGTGGTATGACTACCGCTTTTTCCCACGTAGTTCGCGGCCAATTACTCAGTGCGTTTCTAGTTCAGCCTGCCGGAGCGGTGTTTGCGATACTATGTTTTCTGCTTGCAGGTGTTATGACTTATGTGACAGTGTTTGCTCGCCAGATAGATTATTTTGTTCTCTATTATTATTGGAAGCGGATTGTCTTTTCATTGATAGGAATATTTGTTCTATCCTGGTTGATGCTATATAGTATGGCTGCTTTTAAATCATCTTAATGGATTATTTAACTATGAATCAGATATTGAAATTATTACTATTATGTCTTGTTTTACCTTTAGCAGGGTGCAACATCATGGCATACCCTGCTTATGTGATTTTAGGTGAGCATGAGATTAAGGTGAATGCTCAATATAAGGGGTTGGAAGGTAAGCACACGGCGATTATGATTTCAGGTCATCCAGGCTTGGCGTTTGAGTATCCATATATTATGTCCAATCTGGCATTGGCAAGTCAGAAGATGATATCAGCTAATGTCGAGTTGTGCAGCTTTGTGAATCAGAATGAAATAGAATCGTTTCAACGCATGAATCCGCAGTGGATCGGTTTGCACATGCAGCAGCTTGGAAAACAATTTGATGCACAGCGAATTATTTATGTTGAAATTGTCCAATTGTCCATGCGAGAAGAGCAGAGTGTTAATCTCTTGCGTGGTCATTTAATTACTGATATTAAAGTGTATGATCTTGAATCTGGTAACCAGGAAGAGGCGGTTTTGGAAACAGAAGTCGAAGCTATTTTTCCTGAGAGAGCACCGGAATTTATGAGTGACTCTGCTGAGCATCGAATTAAAGAGAAGCTTGTCATGCTGTTTGCAGATAAATTATCTAAGAAATTTTACGATCACAAAATACCAAGGAATTAGATCTGTTGAATTATTATTTAAAACTTAGCTCTGTCATTTGTCTTTCTATAACAACGTTTATGATCAGTGGTTGTAATATCGTTGGTGGGGGTGTTCAGCTGATAAATGAAACCATCATGCCAGGCAAGAAGGTTCAAGCTGAACATGATATGCAGGATAAGGATGTTTTAATTTGGGTGGATGATGTTGCTTTGGATGGGCAATATGTTGCTTTTAAAAAATATTTAACACAAAAATTATCTGATCAATTAGAAGAGCACCAGGCTGCTAAGTCGATTGTGCAATATAAACGTATTGCTCATTATCGTGTGAGCCATCCTGAATATTCTCAGCAAACGATCGCGGAGCTTGGCCAGGCATTTAATGCCGATCATGTTTTATATGTTTTGATTAATGATTTTACCTGGGTGCATGAAGCTGGTGAAGGCTATTATCGTCCTAAACTTACGGGGTATGTCAAGGTGATTGATGCTACGAGTGGTGATCGATTATGGCCTAAGGATCAAATCCATTTTCCCTTGGTGATAAATGCCAATCTTACACAAGGGCAAGGATCCACCTTTGAGACAAAACTCATGAAAGAATTCAGCGAGCAGATATCGCAAAGAGTGAGTCCCTGTTTTTATGAGCATCGTAAAGAAAAGTATTAATCTTTTCTTTATTTTTATTCGTAGAAGATAGATGTGATTTTAGGCTTGTATAATTGGATGAGATGTTTCTCGTTGGATTGTATGAATCATGTCTGAGATTTCATTATACTTTTCCATTTGCCTGATTTTCTTTTCGAATAGGATATTCCAATCTCGTTTTAATATTAAATGTCCGTCAGAATGATCCTGGTGTTGGAATGTTAATTCCTCATTGTTTTTTAACTTTTCTATGGCATTTATCATCAATTGTGTGCCAAGGTAAGATAGCTGCATGTTAATGGCGTAAACAGAATTGCTTTGGGCTAGATCTGCCCGTTGTTGTGATAAAATGCTCCCGCCATCGATATTTTTACTTAATTTATGAATTGTGACCCCAATGTTGTGCGGGTCGTTATTGAGAAGAGCCCATTCTGTGCAGTAGACGCCGCGATAATATGGCGATAAGCCCCAGTGAAGGTTGAGTGCCAGCTCAGCAGCGTCGATGATCTCATTTTTAACAATCGATGTTCCATGATCGAGTAGTAGTTCAGGAGATTCTTTTTGAATCTTTTCCAGGACGATGGGGTCATTGATTGATTTTACTTTAATGCACTCAATCTCTTTGTTTAATGCTTGCCAGTGACGATTAAACCATCGGTTGTTTTCATGTGTGTGGTGATGCTTTTGGGTAGCCTGCCGTGTGTGTCGAGTGATTTGTCGCATGGTGTCTAGGAAGCCGTTTGTTTTGAAGCGATGGAATGTTTTTTGCCAGAGTGGTCGATCAATGGATGCTGTTTCTATAAAAACAGAATCGACTTTATGATGTTGATGGATCATGTTGACAAAATAAAACATGTGTGGTGCAGGTTGTATAAGGCAGATAATTTTCATTGAGAGACTCTTTTTCGTTTATCTAATAAGTCACGCAGTTTTTTGTAGCTAATCATGTCAGAACAAAATAATTCACATTGACTAGAGATGTTTTTATCAATTTCTAAGCCGAAACGTCCTAGAGTCATTGCGTGGGGTTTATTGTGATCCAATGGTAATTTGTTTTTTCTGGCGTCAACGGTGATGCCATACTGTAATCCCATTTTTTGTGAAATCTGACTAATAAGATCATTGTAATTCCCATTCGGATATGAAATGATTTTAGGCCGTTGTCCGGTTATTTCATATAAATCAAGTTGGCAGCCTTCGATTTCATGTGTGATTTCTCGGTGTGAATAGTTTGTTAGAAGAGCATGGTTACGTGTGTGGTTGCCTATGGTGATCCAGGGAGTTTGGCAAATATCTTTTAGTTCGCTTGGCGTAAAAGGTCTGTCAATATCGCTGACAGGTTTAAAAGCATTGTTACCTATTTCGTCAATTATGATATTTTCGATTTCTTGATGCTTTAATGTTTTTAAATGTAATATTTCAGCGAATCGCTGTTTCTCTTGATAAATAGATTCGGGACGATGGCGATGCAATACATCCCACCAAAACGATTTCTGTTCAATAACATGTCCTGATGAGATGAATAAAATGGCAGGGATAGAATATTCTTTTAATAAAGGAAGAAGTAGATGATTATTATAATACCCATCATCGAAAGTGATCATGGCATATTTTTTATCTTTAGGTAAGCCTTGGGCTAAATCTTCCTGGCTAATGAATGTATAGTTTCGATTGAGGTAGAATTCAATAAACATGCGAAATCGATCAAGTGTAATACCGCCAGTTTCTGGTGCAACCAGGTTGAGTGAACGTTCATTGTCATCACGAAATACGCAATGGAAATAGAAAATCGACAAAGCCTGCTGTTCCTCAAAAAGTTTTAAGTAGGCTTTGGACATTGCCTGATCCGTTTTTATTAACATGTTACCGATGAGTTGTTTGATCCTAAGCACTCCCTGATCAAAGGTTATACTATGTTATCGAAATAACCAAAGGGAGAATGCCAAAAGCGTTCTAGAAAATCAGTTATGAGACTGTCGTTTGGTCAGACCTTAATTCTTTTGGTTAAACCAGCCAGATGATTTTAGGCAAATGCGAACTAGCATGAGCATGAGAGGCACTTCGATGAGTACACCGACAACCGTGGCTAGTGCCGCACCGGAAGAGAGGCCAAATAACATGGCAGAGGTGGCGATGGCTACTTCAAAATGGTTAGAAGCGCCAATCATTGCGGTTGGGGCCGCGTTTTGATAAGAGAGTTTTAGCCATTTTGCTAATACATATCCCAGGATAAAAATGAGAATTGTTTGAAGGAATAATGGGATAGCGATCCAAACAATGGTGAGTGGATTATTGGTAATCACTTCACCTTTGAAAGAAAATAATAATATGAGTGTTATGAGTAATGCGATAATGGTGACAGGTGTTAACGTGTGAAGGAATTTTTCTTTGAACCAGGTTTCACCTTTGCTTTTGATAATCCATTTTCTTGAGATATAGCCGCACGCTAATGGTAAGGCAACATAAACGGCAATCGATAGAAGGAGTGCCTGCCAGGGGACAGGGCATTTACCTATGCCTAAAAGGAAGCCACCCAAGGGGCCGTATAGAAATAGCATGGTGAGTGAGTTGATCGCTACCATAACAAGTGCGTGTCCATCATTGCCTTTGGCCAGATATCCCCAGACCAGAACCATGGCGGTGCATGGTGCAATACCTAATAAAATGCAACCTGCCAGATAGCTTCGCCAGAGTGGAATTTCCAGCATTTTAGTATCGCCGACGAGCGTGACAACGCCTGATCCATATGTGTCGCCCACATTAAGATTGGCTCCGATAGGAAGCTTGATGAGATCCGTTGCGTCGGGTCCGATGAATTGTAAGAAAAGTGTGCCTAAGAAAAACGTTGCGATGGCATACATGGTAAAAGGTTTGATGAGCCAGTTGATAATCAGTGTCAAAGTGACTGGTTTGGCTGCTTTGCCGGCTTTGACCACTTCGGCAAAATTGATTTTGACCATGATCGGGTACATCATGAAGAATAAACAGATGGCAATTGGAATAGAAACAACCGGAGCACCATTGACATTAATGGACATGCTGTCTAGTGTGGTTGCAACATTGGGGGCAAACTTGCCGAGAAGGATTCCCGCGATAATACATAAGAAAACCCAGAGGCTTAAGTATCGTTCAAAGATACTCATGCTTTTGGTTGAAAATGTTGTATCACATAGTTGAGTCATTATTTTATGCTGTCTGGAAGTGTTTCTATATAGGCTTTGATTTCATCACGAACACGTCGATAGTGGCTGAGTGCTTCTTCTTCACTTTCTGCCTCCTTGGCCAATTTGGGAGGGTCGTCAAAACCATGATGAATGACTTTGGTTTGGCCGGAAAAGACCGGGCAATGCTCATCGGCATGACCACAAACAGTGATGACGATATCTAAAGGCGTTTCTTTGAATTCATCGATATGCTGTGATTGTTGAGGAGTAATATCTACGCCAGCTTCTGCCATGACTTTGACCGCGTTTGGATTAAGCCCATGTGTTTCAATTCCAGCAGAATGAGCCTGGAATCGATTGCCTTTCAAATGGCGAGCCCACCCTTCAGCCATTTGGCTACGACAGGAATTACCCGTACAGAGAAACAAAATATGTGGTTTTTCGCTCATAAATCAACTTTGCCTTCCATTTATCTAAGGAGGTTATTATAGCTAATAAATGTTAGTATTTAATGAGTGAAAGGAGAGTTCGCAAGTTGAAAATTTATAGTCTGGCCGCTTTGTTCCAGGTGACTTGTTGGCGTTTACTGATGAAACGCATGAAACCGATGAGGATAGCTATGTTCATTGCCAGAAAGTATTTGGGGATAGTCAGAACTTTGAACCCCGCTGTGACTTTGGGAAGCGCGGTGGAAATTAATCCGCAGCCATAGAAGAGACCTTGTAGAAGTAAAGTGCTTCCATAAAAGATTTCACCAGCTAGCAAGAGGTTAGACATTAAGACAACCATCATACAAAAGGGAACCATCCATCTTAGGAATTTATGACTGATGAAAGCGAAACTTACAGGACCGCTGGATGGGTTTAGAATTTTTGGAACTAAAAAGAGCGATTGAAAGTTTCCTGCACTAATACGAATACGGCGTTTCAGTTCTCCAGAAAAATTTGAAACGTTTTCGGTGGCTTGTGCTTTCTGAGCCAAAACGCAACGGTAGCCTTTGGTCATAATTTTCATACCAAGGACTTGGTCTTCTGTAATGGATTGTGCTGGTAATGTTTCAAAGAGTTCTGTGCGAATCGCAAAGATACCACCATTGATACTTGGGACAATTCCAAGACAGCTTTCCAATATTTTTATTTTATTTTCATATCGCCAATAGAGGCCTTCGGTTTGGCACGCTTGGTCATCATTTTGCGGGACCGTTAAGTCGAGTTTGCCAATCACGCAACCAATATTCTCCTGGTCAAATTTTCGAACGAGCTCTTTGACGGCAATGGTTTGATACATGGTGTTCGCATCAGAAAAGACGACCAATTGGCTTTCAACCATTCCCATAAGTTGGTTGAGCATCTGAACTTTGCCGCGGCGTTCATATGAATGAATGGTTTGGAAACGCTCATCGGTGATTGATTTTAAAATATCATTTGTTCTGTCACTGCTACCGTCAGAGCCGATGAGGAATTTGATTTTATCCGTCGGATAATCAATGGCTTGGCAGTTTTGGATTTTATCTTCTAGAATATCTTCTTCATTGTAGGCACTAATGACCATGGTCACAGTCGGAAGATGATCTTCTTGAAGTTCAGGAGAGGATTCTGATATATTTTCAGGTCTATTTTTTTGAAAGAAAAAGACAATGATTGTAAGCAGCATAGGGTAGAAAAAATAGGTGTATAGGATTGTGGTAAAACAAATCCAAAATGCGCACCGCAAAAGTACATCGACCCATTCGCTCATGTTATTTTCCCTTCCTGCAGTATACTTCCAGATTCCCCAGGTGGCGTCTCGTACACATCTCGATTCCACGAATCATATAATTACTTACCACTTTAATGCCATCAAGTACCAGATTATTGGTATTTGCTTCAGCGGCGGTGGTCAAAATTTCTAAAATGTCAAAACCGGCATCTTCTGCCATGCGTTTGAATGTTTTTTCGTCAAAGAAGTATAAGTGCATCGTTGGCCCAAAAGAAGGACGTTTGCTTGAAAGAATCTGATGCAAAATAACGCCTTTGATTTTTTGCCAGGTGGATGATGGAAATCGCAATGCCATAATACCGCCAGGTTTTAACCAGGTATAGCAACGTTCGAGCATGGTTTTAGGGTCGCTGACATGTTCAATGACATCCCAGGCGGTGATGACGTCATAGTGATTTTGGGGTAGATCAATGGTATAGATGTCATCATGAAATACGTTCATTCCAAGTTGATTGATCGCATAGTCCGCAGAGGCAGGCGCCGGTTCTATGCCATAGGAATCAAACCCTTGTTCGATAGCCGCCTGCATGAAATGGCCTGTGCCGCTTCCCATATCAAGTAATGAGCCTCCTGTGTTGCCATTCAGATCGCTTTGCCACTCTTTGATTTGTTTGAGAGCACTTTGGAATACAGGTGATTTGGCTTGAGCATGTGATTCATATTTTTCTTCACCGCCGCCGTCGGTGAACAGATAAGGTGCATTATAATCCGACAAGCGAGGGTTGGTATAAACCAGACCACATTCACGGCATTGGACGATTTCAAAGTCTACGATTTTGTCAAAATATGGTAGCGTTTCGCGATGGTAAATGCGCGTGTTGTCTGCTCCACAAAGGTTACATTCGATGGTTTCCCAGCGAAGTGGCGGAATTTCCGTAAATGTTACATTTTCAACTGCGGTTGTCATTATGATTTTACCAGGAATTTAGCCAGTCGTTTAAAAGCTTTTATATTACGACGAGCTTCGTGTAAGTTTGTCATAGATTGTTTGAGTTTCTTTAAGAGATAGCTTTTTCTTAGATAAAACTCTTTTCGTGCTTGATTACAGAAGTCGACAACTTCCTGACCAGGTAATTCAGGTAAGTCTACCGTGGCATTATGGCCACCTTCTTCTGTTAACCAGTCGTCATAGTTGTCACTACGAAGTAATTTTTCATTTTTAGCCCAATTAAATGCACGTGTACCCGGATAACAAATCATTGGGAAAAATTGTGCTGTATCTGGGTTAAGAATTTTTGCATAGTTTAAGGTGTCTTGCATTGCTTGTTGATTTTCGCCTGGCTGGCCGAAGACAAAACATCCGTGAACCAGAAGCCCATTTTTACGAGCGTTTTTGACAAATTGATAAGCGTCATCTGCTTTGGTACCTTTTTGGATGGCATCCAATACATGTTGGTTGGCACTTTCAAATCCAGCAATTAATAGACGACATCCAGCTTTTTTCATCAACTGCATCATTTCATCAGAGAGCGTGATGCGGGTGTCGACCCAAAAACCAAGTTTATTATTTTGTGCAATAAGTAGTTCGCAGGTTTTGCGAAGCCATTTAATGTCGGCGGTAAATAGGTCATCTTCGATACCAACTTCTCGAACTTGTGGCATTTCTTTTGAAATATAAGCAAATTCCGCTGCGACATTTTCTGGGCTGCGTTTACGATATTTTTCGCCATGCATCACTTGTGGGTAGAGGCACCAGCTGCATTTAAAAGGACATCCGCGAGTCGTCATAATCATGACCATGGGATATTGAGCTGCAGAGAAAAAGTAATCTTCAGGTTTAAGAAATTTGTTGTAAACTTCTGTGACAAAAGGCAAGCTGTCCAGATCTTTGATCAATGGTCGTTGCGGTGTCGTGATTACTTTGTCATCTTTTCGCAAGACAATGCCTGGTATCTCGTCCCACGTTTTACCTTCAGCTAATGCATTTGTTAGTTCTAATGATGTTTCATCATATTCGCCCAATGCCACCGCATCGATTCGCTTTTCCGCATGTAAAACTTCTAAAGGAACGGCTGTGGCATGCGTACCAACCATCACAATTTTGCAATGTGGAAAAGCATCCTTTAGGGTTGAGACCGTTCGAATATCTTCGTTAATACTGGGAGTAGATGTTTCACAAAAAATCAAATCCGGAGGCTCTGATAACAGATGGTCGATAAGGTCCTGGCAATCCCATTTTTTTGCAATCGCATCTACTAGAGCTACATTTTGATTACTGTCGCGATCAACCAGGCCAGCTGCATACGATAAGAAAATAGGGTAATAGACCGTCCCGCTTTTGGTCACAGCTGGGGATCGGCTGGCCCGAGAATAAGATAATTTTTTATAGGGGCCATTAAGAAAGACTACGTTCATTTGTAACACCTTTACGTTAAGTCAATACCGGTTGTTGTTGAGGCCACATCGAGGTATAAGGATTTAATACCGGATAGGGTTGCACGGCATATGTTCTTGCTGTTGCAACCAGCATGCCCATCATAAACCAAAAATTAAGACCACCACCAGGTAGAATATATGTATTATTAACAAGCCAAATTAAGTTCTGAGCGATTAATCCTGCCATGCCGCCATATAAGAAGGCTTTTGCCATAGGATTTTGAATAAGTTTTGTTTGTGTCCATAGATAGCGGAAAAGAAAAACAATCAGCATAAAGAATGCAAGGGTTCCAGGAACACCTAAACGGCTGAAAATATTCAGCCAAAATGAGTTGAATCCACTCCATAAAGTTCTTGTTGGTCCAACAATATATGACCAACTAATACCTTGAATTGACAAGTCAACCGCTCGACCAAAGCCACAGCCAACAGGAATTGTTTTTAGTAGTTCCCATGCCATTTGAGGGAAAAGCAGACGAATATCCCCTTTCGTGGTTATGGTGCCAAATTTTTCTGCGATGATGGTATCAAACAGTCCGGGACCAAATATAATCAAAGATATCAGAGCAAATGGAATTAAAAAGTAGGCCCATCGTGTACGCCAGCATAAAGTGAAAAATGGCACCATTGCCAGGCAAATTAAACCAGCACGCGAGCCTGTATAATAAATACAAAGAGCATTGATACTAACGGCAGCAAGGCAAATGACTCGGATTTGAGTTGGAATCCCTTTACCGATAAATATCGCAAAGGCAATGGCAAAAAAGAACACCAGTTGATTTGCCAGTACGTTTGGATCGCCATAGCTAGATAATACACGTCGATATTCCATCTCAGATGAAATATATTCTCGGGGGATATCACTACTGGAATTATAGGTTACATGGTCAACGAGAATTCCGGCACCATAATAGTGCTGTGCAATACCATAAATACTTATAATTAATGATATTCCAATTATTGCCTTGAGAAAGACATTGATGTTTTTTGGTGCGGTAAACGTTTCGCTGATGTAGAAGAAGAATAGAATTGTCACAAGATAGAAGCAAATCTCTAGGACCGCTGTTTTTACATTACCCCCGGCTCCTAACCCGATAACCAGCCCTAATCCTACAAAAATGGCATAAATTAAGAATGCATTATTAATTTTTGATGATTCCATCTGGCGTTTGCCACGAAGGACCCATTCGGTAATACAAATCGCTACGAGAATATGGGAAACTGGCAAAGGTAAGTTGAAGTTTCCTAGGAAAAATCCTGCACGTGGAAGAGCAAAAATAGCGACGATCACAATTAGAAGCCACAAATCTTTTCGTCGATCTGGGCGCATGATCATCAAGCCTAGAGTTGCAGTTAATAATATAAATGTTAGTACTATTGGATCAGATAAATAACTCATATATATACCTAATTAAACTAAGCGAAATTTATGCTCATTAATATATCGGTTAATTTCATAAAGTTATGAAATACAATCGTAAAAGTTATAACGATTATTTTGTTTGAGCCGTTAATAGGAGGAAAGTAGCAGGTTATCGGACCTGGACTATATGTGATTTACATAAAATCACGATATACCACCAACTAGAATTGACGGTTTCAGAATTTTAATATTAATCAGTGGTTTATTTTGTTGAGAAAACCTTGAGTTATCGGACTATGGTTTTCTGTTTTATCCCGATTTTTTAAATGAATCAAATTATGATATTTTGCGAGCTGCAATATGAAAACTCCAATAGTCATCCTTGCTGGGATTATATTCTAGAATTTCCATATCTCGTTCTTCCAGGTAGGGGATGAGCACATCGATGCTAGGGCTCCATTTATGCTCGCTACCTACCCAAAGTCCATTGGGTTTCCATAATTCCATCGATTGATGGGGTAAATATAAAAAGAGATGGCCTTCCACTTTGATTTTACTAATCCAGAGATCGAGTGCATCTTGCCATGGATCTAAATGTTCCAGGCAATGTGAACTAAATACATAGTCTAGCGATTCATCTGCAAAGCGATCGAGCCTGAACGCGTTCTGATCGGGTTCATTTTCAATCAAGTAGGCTCCTGGAAAAGGATTGTTCCCTCCGCCGATATCTATACCATTGCCTTTACAGTAGTTATGTGCTGTTGGGAATATAAATGGCGAGGCGGCTTTATTACCAAGATAGGTTGGATAGAGTTTGCCTTTGTATTTAAAATAGGATTGGCCATTTTGCTCAACCTTGCTGATAAAGATCTGTCTGAGAAAGACCCTGCGAATATAGGGCAAGATTTCCGTTGGATTTTCGATCGCTTTTTTAATACTAGGCATAGATATTTACCTGAAAAATAGATTATTGTTTTAATTAGTTTCGGAAATTTGAGGTGAAAGAGTCGAATTTTGTAGAAAATAATTTATATTAGACCTGAAATGGCATCAGCCTAATTATAGCGATTTTTTAATGATAAAAATCAAAGTGCTAGGACTCCAGAAATGTGGTCTGCTATCGTTCGCCTGATGTGTTTTTTATTTCCTCTATAGAGGTTCCAAAAGCCAGCGGGGTATCTTGAACGGCATTAGAACGTATTTTCTTTAGGAGTAATCCTTCGTCTGTCTGAATTTCTCTGATGGTATGATTGATGGTCATAGCGTGGAACTACTTATTGCCTTTGTAACCAATAATACCCTTTTCGTTGAGACCTTTGAGTAGGGTCTGAATATCTTTCAGTGTTAGTTCTAGGTTTTTACTGGCGTCGGTCATGGATTCATACAGTCGTGGGTCGTTGATGAGCCGGCCAGCCGTTCCTTCGTTTTTATTGATTTTAGCAAGGATGAGATTCATTGATTTTAAACTAATAGCCAGTTGATCTGCTGCGACTTGGATATTTTCAGCTGTTTTTTCAAACGTGTTGTATGATTTTCCAGCCACTTTTTCAATGCTGGCCATGGTAGATTTTGTTGTGTCTACTAATTTATTGGCTTTGTCTGTAAATTTTCGAACCTCTTTGATCGCATTTTCTAGTTCCGCAAAAGCGTTGTTGAAATTTTGTAATCCTTGCTGGATATTTTTCTGGTTGCCCGAGTTGCCAATGATGTTATTCATTTGATCCAGGGTGATTCCCATCCGTTGGATGATTTGAGCAATGTTGATATTTCCATCTGTTGTTAATTGTTCGTTAAGGGTGATACTCAATTTTGTTAATGATGAAATCATGGTCTCAATTTTGGCTTGAGTTTTTTCTGGTAGAAAATCACTTCCCGTGGATATTCTGCCATAGAGGGTGTCGCCAGATAGTAGGAAATTTTTTGAAGGTTGATTGTTGTCCCAAACAAATTCCAGGTAGCTGGTTCCCAGTCCTTTACTATAAATTGTAGGGGTCGTGTTTTGTGGGATCATAAATTCATCATCGATGGCGATCGTGATGCTGGTCATGTATTCAAGGGAATCATTTTTGTCAGGATGCTCAACCAGAGTGGGAGGTGAAATCTGTATAACTCTTCCAACGGGATAGCCACGAAAATAGACAGGGCCGTTAATTTCAATGCCACTGACCGATGGAAAATAAGCGGAGATTTCATAAGCACCATAGCGATTGAATTTGGCAGGCATGTCACGGAATTTGATCAACATCCACCCAATGGCCACAAAGCCCAGGATCACAAATAATCCTACCATAATATTTTGTTTTTGATTTGCCATTTAGTGGCTCTGCTCCTTTTCCATATTATTCGCGGATTGACTACTATATATGAAATGCTGTACTTTGTCATTATAACTTTTTTTGATCTCGTCAACGTTACCTTCTGCAATGATGCTCCCTTGGTCGAGCATGACAATGTGATCTGAGACACGATAGACACTATTCATGTCATGCGTTACAACGATCGATGTGATTTTTAGTTCATTTTGTAATTTTAAAATTAAATTATTAATGATATCTGAGCGAACTGGGTCCAAGCCTGTTGTTGGTTCATCATAGAGAATTACATTGGGTGATAAAGCAATGGCTCGTGCTAAAGCGATACGTTTCTGCTGGCCACCTGATAATTCAGATGGATACCGTTTTGCTGTATGTGCTAAGCCAACCATGTCCAGTTTTTCTAAAACAATTTTTTCAATTTCAGATTCAGATTTGTTTGTATGTTGTTGTAGAGGAAAGGCCACATTGTCATTGACCGTTTGGCTGTCAAATAAAGCACCCGCTTGAAAAAGAAAACCGCATTGGCATCGAAACTGTATGAGGTCTTTTTCACTCAGTTGGTCAATACGTTGGCCATTATAATAGATTTCACCTGAATCAGGTCGCATGAGCATCATGAAATGTTTGAGTAAGACGGTTTTGCCACAACCGCTTGGACCGATGATCGTAGTGATTCGATTACGAATCACTTTCAAATTGATGCTGTTGAGTACCGGAGTCGTATCGAACGACTTATTCAATTGTCGACACTCAAATATGGAACCATTCGCTGTTTCTGTCATGGCTGATCCGATTACAAAAATAGTTTAACTGTCCAGAAGGTGTCGTAAATTGTTTTATAAACAACGGACAATAGAAAGTTGATCATTAAAATTGCTATAAAACAGTAAACAAAAGATTCCGTACAAGCCTTACCCACACCTTGTGCACCTCGGTAACAATAGAATCCTTTGTAGCAGGCAATCAATGAAATACAAATCCCAAAAAAGAAGCCTTTGCTAATCCCAACAAAGATATCCCATTTTTCAACACCAATAGCACTGAATTGCCAGTAGGCTTCAGAGTTAACACCCAAGTGTAACACGCTCATGACATACCCACCAAAAATTCCCATGATATCTGTGAAGATGATCAGTAGAGGTGTAAGAAACATACAGGCCAGGCAGCGTGGCATGACCAGAAATTTTATCGGATCGGTTGCCATGGCGCGTAGAGCGTCAATTTGTTCAGTCACTCGCATCGTTCCAAGCTCGGCGGTCATCGCTCCTCCCACACGACCCGCTAACATGACCGCTGCCAAAACGGGCCCAAGTTCTTTTACGACCGAGACATTAATAATACCACCAGTTCGTGTTTCTAAGCCGATGCCTTTGAGTTGTGCATAGCTTTGAATGGCGAGTGTTAAGCCGACAAAGCCACCCGTAATCATCACAACCGGAACACTCTTAATGCCGATTTCATACATTTGAGTTAAGATTCTCTGCCGTGCCATCTGGCGGCTGCCTTGTCTTGGCAAAAAAGGTGTATGGAAGCAAACATCCCAGACAAATATCCAGAATCGGCCAAGGTCGGCAACCATCAAGCTGATCTTTTCGGTCATGGATGAAATGGAGTTGATCATAATTTTATTTCTGGAAGGTAATAACGGTGTTTGAAAACCCATATATTGCTTTAACATATTATTAAAATTGTGGTAATAGAGTATTCATTAATGCCCTATTTGTCAATATCTTTGATCTGTCGCCTGACCATTGACAGCTGTTAATCATGGGGTTTTTGTATAAAAAAAGCCCCCATTTCTGGGGGCTTTATCGTGGAGAAAAAGTCTGTTTTCTTAAAAGTGCAAATGGGCTGAGAATCTACCCCAGAATGAGTAGGGCCAGTAATGATGGCGCCAATGTGTTTTGAAGCGATTCCAATAATAATTACTACGATGGTAGGTGTATGGGCTGCACCAGCGTTTGATCCATCGATGGTAGCCCCAGTCTGGCCAGTGGAATTGGGTCACTTTGGTGGTTTTCACAATCTTTTGAGCAGGGTATCGTGGCCCATGATAAATCGAGTCAGGTTCGTAATAGCTGCCGGTATCAACATGTTCCAGGTTGACGCCTGCTTCATACTCTGACGTGTAGCTTGTGTCATAGTAGTTGTCATCGTAGTAGCTGTTATCATAAACATCTTCCTGATAGTAACCATTATCGTATCCTGTATCGTAGGATGAAGAATCGTTGTTATAATAAATGGGCTGTGTATGGATCGTCTCCTTTTGGTAGATGACTGGACTGGAATAATAAGTGTCTGAGTAATAGGGCGTATAGCAGTAATCATAGCTATAAGGATAACTAGCTCCTAAGTAGATATAGAAATGACTATCGTGATGGTCATGATGTTTACGATGTTTCTTGTAGTGATAGCCATTTCCATAATGCCTCCCATGATGACCGCCTCGCTTTGTATATTTTCGTTTATGATGATACTTTTCATGATGGTCGAGATAGAGATTGTCACGTGCGACTCGACGTTCTCTGCGTTTGTCATTTTGTAAAATTTTAGTGGATTTGTTTAGTTTTCGTTTGGCTAGGCGAACTTCACTTTTTGCAACTTTACGTTCACGTTTGAAACTTTTCTTTACAGATCTAACTTCTTTTTTTGTGTTATATTGAGAGAAGTCATGTTGGCTTTGGTCGTAGAGGATACTTGCTCTATTGGTTTGTTTGTTTTCAAGATTTATTTTTGCATCATTGAACTGGTCTATTGAGTTGTTAACCTGTGAACTTACTACAACTTGACGTTTTTTCTTTGTATTATATTGGTTCTTTTTACTGCTTTTGTCGCGTCGTGACTGAAGAGAACTAATGCTTGAGTTGATCGCATTGCTACGAATATCATTGTAATCATTTTGGTTGTTACGATGAATATTTCTATTCTGTTTTCTATTTGATCGTTCGTTTTGGTTTATGCGAGTTGATGAAAGTGAACGTGTTTTTTGACGATGATATTTTTTGTTATTGAAACTATTTTTTTGTGTTGATCGTTGAGTATTCATTGATCTTGAAGTCAAACTTGAATTCTGTTTGATTGCAGGTTGACTATGTCTGTTCGTTTGAATTTGACGATTGACGGTTCGTCTTTCCTGACGCTGAAGTAGCTTGTTTTGACGATTATCTCGACGTTGTTGTTTTTTGGATTGACGTAGTAGTTGTTTAGATCGATGGTTATTTGGGTGATTGAATCGCTGTTGTGGTCTTGAGTCCTGTCTGTTGATTCTGGGTGATACACTGCGGTTTGATTTATGTGATCGAGATAGTTGACGATTAGAACGTTTATTTGCTTTACGATTCACGTTTGATCGCTGTTTTGACTTGCGATTAATCTTTGAGCGTTTAATGGTGTTGTTAGGACGCGATGAGAATTTTTTCGATTGCTTATTAGACGAATTGAAGCGAGGGTTTGAATGGCCTTTGTTCTTTTTTTTCTTAGCTTCAGCGATGGGCGTGGTCATGGTAACCAGGCTGATCGATAGGATAGCAATAAGTAAGAGACGAGCGACTTTAGATGGTTTGATGTGTATTTTCATAATCTTTCCAGCTGCCTTTTAAAAGAAATGTTCAGGCCAATGCTGCTCCTTTGTTCTGAGAGGTTTTCGGCTGCTCCTATTTTACACTATTACTTATACGTACTAAGACTGAAAACCATTGGGAAGGTTGGAGAAAAAAATATTTTTTTTAATTCCTTACTGCTTATATAGATGTGGTTTATACGTGTCTTGTATTGTAAGACAGGCGTACTAGTTTAGCGCACCTGTCTTACGAAAAAGGGACGATGTTGGGGTTTTGGATGCCTAATCATCTCTTTGTGTTTTTTCATGCCATATCTGTAATACGGCACCAATAGCAAGCGTTATAAATGCTCCGATGACAAAGAGTATGCCTTTACCATGTTTGTAATCAAGTGACCATTGAGCGAATTTAAAGGAGCCATAGATGCCAGGGATACCAATTGCCAGAATTATTAGAATAGGTTGAGACATAGTTAATCCACTTACAATTAATAATACAAATAAATAAATGGATTGTGTTAGTTTGAGATCTATCCATTTTATTGATATTTCTGAGTATGCCATATATTTTACTAATTCCTTTGGTGGATCTATTTGACTGACAGCCATGGTATGAAATACTGCAATACATAATATGAAACCACTCGTTAGATAATGTTTTTTTGTTGCTATACTTAGGCATATGCAAACTAAAGCAAAGCTTAAAAAAATAGGAGAATAAAACCATATTGCGCCATCAATAAATTGACTCCACATAGAGCTATAGAGTTGGATTAAAGATAGGCCGCATAATAGACCTAGGATGGTCCAGTCATTCATTGTGTTATGCAGTGCATGATTGGGTTTACTGTAAGTGAAGTTTTTTTGCCATTTAGCTAATAGGATGTGGCTTGCGATAAATAGTGAAAAACTCCAGCTGAGCCAGTAAGCAATACCATATTGATTGATATGTTTTTCGCTGGCACTTAAAATGATGGGAGTGAGGGCCATGAGGATAATCCATAGAATGCAACTCGTTAGAATGGGACTCCTGCAGTGCCACTTGAACCATTTGATAGAGATTAATAGTTTTGAGATATGTGAGAGTATGGCAAAGACCGCGCACCATGTCGCAATAGCCGGTTGTGCCAGGTGCAGTTCATTGAGGGTAAAAAAGAAAAATCCAACAAGGAATAATGTAAATAGTCCACTTCGGCAGGTATCGCTAAGCAGATCATTCTTCGTTTGCCATTTTCCAAGGCATAATAGTATCCACATATATATTTCAAATGAAATGAGCGTCAGGTAAATATGTGATGTGGTTTCTGTTTTTTGATTAAAAGGATCTATCAGGATATGCATGCCAATTAATAGAAATATTATGCTACACCAATAAAATAGTCTCGCGAATCGATGTGCAAGTGGTGGGATCTCTTGAGTCGTAGTTTCTTGATTATCTGTAGACATAGATTCTCTCCTTAAATATTAAAATGATATTCTTAAAAGTTCCAATCTCGAACCGTGGCGATAGAATCGCCAGAATAGGACTTAAGGACAGATTGTCTACATCTATTATAGATTAGTAGAAACGAAAAGACAAATTTATCGGCGAATTTGTAAGAGGTTATTGCTCTCAGGTTTATTATCTTCGGAGCAACAAGATTTAGATGTCGGTGATTTTTTTAATCGATCCATCAAGCTTTTAGCGGAAAAATAAATTAATGCCAACATAAGTATTATAGCAGAAGTGATACTTAACCAGTGAGGTAAAGAGTGAAGATGTTGATGGTTTACAGAGACATTCTTTAAAAAATGATCGAAGATGGTGGCTAATATCAGGCTCATAGTAATTACGGTCGTGAGATATATCGTAACGATTCGTTTTCCAAAGCTTCGGTAGATAGTGCCAATGGTTGCGACGTTGGTGGTCGGACCTGCCATGAGTAGAACTAATGCGGCGCCTGGGCTCATGCCTGCTATGACAAGTGAAGCTGCAAGTGGAACGGAAGCTGTGGCGCATATGTACATGGGAAGCGAAATCAAGAGCATGGCAATAAGGCCGGGAACGCCTTGGGTCCACCAGACGTTTTGGAGTTTCCCTTCAGGAATTGCCGTGCTAATGAAAGCCGCGGCAAGGATACCAATGATGAGCCAGAGGTAAATATCTTTTAAGAGTTGAGAAAAAGCGTAAGAGAATAATTCTTTTAGTTTATTTTTTTTCGGTTGAGTTGTCTCCTTGCTGCAACAACAATTTTTTGGTGGTGTGATAGTGCTATTATTTGTTTTGTCTGTAAGGTTGACCCAAAGGCCGCCGATCAAACCGCTAATTAATGCGCTAAAAACTTTGAAAATTGCAAATGGCCAACCTAGAAACGTTGCGCTAACCAAAATAGAATCGATGCCCGTTTGAGGTGTGCTAATCAGAAAACCCAGGCTAGCTCCATCAGAAGCACCTTCTTTTTTTAATCCAACCGCCGCCGGAATCACACCACAACTACACAGCGGCATCGGAACACCGAAGGCCACCGCTTTAAAGACGTCACTGAATCTTTTACCTCCGAGATGCTTTTTGATAAAACCTTCCGGCATGAAAATATGTATCATGCCAGCCAGAAATAATCCAAAAAGCAGCCATGGAGCCACTTCCAAAAGGATGTCCCAGCAGTTATGGAGATATGTTTGTAGTATGGTCATTGTGAACCTCTCAGTATCCATGATATCTTTTTATGTGATAATGGTCAATGGTGTCATGTCCACATTTATATGAACATGACACCGTTGAGAGGTTCGTGGGAGGCTAATTTGTTGAGCAACTACATTTGCAGCTGCAATCGTGGTTTTGTTCTTGGTCTTTGGTTTCTTTGTCTGTGTCAGGTTCTTTATAAAGCTTCATGACGAGCTCCTTTCATAGATAAATAGGTTGTGCGAACACTGCTTCAGTTAATTGTTTTCTTTCGGATCGGTCTCAAGTTCCGCTTGAATATCAACTTCAATCAGTTTATGTTGAAATCCTTTTGGGGCTACTTCAATCCAGGTGGAAGCCGGCAGGCCATTTTCGCCATAGACATCGCCACGAATACCCGCGGTGCGGATGAGTGTGTCCATGTCCCGGGAAAGAATCGTTTCCTTGATCACATTTTTTAATGTGGCGCCATGGGCGTGAAGACGGTCTTTCAATTGGTCATAGACCTGACGAATCTGATGGTTAAGTGTTTCCTGATCTCTAATGTCCTCGGATTGCAGAGGAACCATTCCAGAAAAATGAACTCGGGTACTATGTTGATCAGCCTGAGCTGAGCCGATGGTGGTTTCAATATCTAGTGTTTCGATGTTTTGTTGGATGCCTAAAATCATAAGTCACCTCCAAAAGGTCGTTAGTAAATTTGTTTTTAAGCTGTATATATAGTCTTACGTAATACCTGAACAAGTGTTCAGAAATAAGTTAAAATTTTTTATTTCAGTAAATCCATGGCACAATCGATGGTTTTTTGAATACGTTTGCATTGTGGAAACGTTTTTCCCATAACGGTGATGCCCTGTAATAAGCAAACCAGATAGCTTGCCAAATCTTTGGTATTTTTATCTTGGCTGATTTCACCCTCTTTTTGAGCACGCTGCAGTGCTTTATGGAATGTTTTTTCCATGCCTTCAAATGCTTTGCGGGTGCATTCTGCAATTATTTCATCATCAAGAGCTTTTTCAACCGCGGCATTGGTCATCAAGCAACCGCAGCAGCCTTCTTTGGTTGTAATACGTTGTGCGATTATGTTAAAGAAATTTTGGATTGCCTGCAGACCAGAGTCGGCCTGATCAAATAATTCGACTTTCATCGTTTCCATGTTGGCTTGATATTTTTCGCAGCACTGAATGAATAATTGATGCTTGTCACCAAAGGTATCGTAAAGGCTATAGCGATTGATGCCCATTTGGTCGACCAGATCCTGCATACTGGTTGCCTCGAAGCCTTTCTGCCAGAAAAGCTGCATCGCGGCATCCAATGCCTGGTCGGGATCAAATTCTTTTAGCCTGGGGCTCATCGTCATTTCCCTTTGTTTCTGAATGATCGTTCTGTATAAGTATACATCGTCAAATAGCCTAAGGCAAATGAAATAATAATTAAATTATAAGTGTCTGATAATAAAAAGGATAGGATGTGGTAGGGATAAAAAAGGCTTTGTCTGTGCTTGGAGACAAAGCCTTTCCTTCTAACGATATATCATCGTCTGTTCTTTTCTTTATCGACGTTGATCGTTTAATTTTCCATATCGAGATCATCCGAATCGCTCATGAAGATGGCATCTTCTTCATCCATATCCATGTCCATTTCGAGTTCATCGGACTCTTCTTCCATGTAAAAAGATTCAAGGAGCTTTACCATGTCATCCCAGGCTTTTTCTTTGGTGAGCTGACCTTTTTCAATCGATTCACCAATGGATTTGATTTTGGTTGCGAAATCATTGCTACCCATGTCATCCATGTCAAATTCACTACTGGTGATTAATTTATTGAATTCATCCCAACCTTGAGCTTTGGAAAATTTTCCATCATGAACCTGGTCAAAGATCATTTCTATTGGGTTCTCTTCTTCATTACCTTCTGACTCTTCCATTTCAAAGTCATCCATGAGCGTCATGAATTGATCCCAAGCTTGTTCTTTGGTCAGTTCACTTTTATTGATTGACTCGACGAGAGCTTTGTGTTGGTTGTCAATATCTTGAAATGGATTTTCATCATCGCCCGATGTTTTGATTAAATCGGATAGATTGTCCCAGCCTTGAGCCTTAGAGATGGTGCCTTCTTCGACATCATCAAAAATCCAGCTGCCAGGCCTATCCATTTCCATATCATCTGGATCATCTTCGACATTGTCAGGATTCGTGTAAAATAGGAATGACTCCCAGGCTTCGTCCATTGTGATTATGTTGGAAGCTATTTCTTTGCTGAGAATGTTATAAATTTCAGCGACTGGACTCAATTCGCTTTCGTCGTCGTTAGCAGTGCTACTTGTTTTTAACACTTGCGCCAATTGATCCCAGGCTTGTTCTTTACTTAGTGTACCGGAATCCACTTGCTTGATAATGTTTTCTTCCTGCTCGCCAAGTTTCATCGGTTCTTCAACGTTATCATCAGCATCCATGTCCATGTCCTGATCTAATGAATCAAGGTAGTTGATGATTTCTCGCCATGCCGCTTCTTTGCTTAGCTCGCCTTTTTCAAGTTTTTCTAAGATTTGTATGGCTTGTGCGTCATTATACAGATCACCTAATTTTTCCTGGTCTTTCGTATCTGCCTGGGCAAGACCAAATGGCAGAATAAGTAATGCGATGACTAGCACCGTTGCTTGCAGCAAAGGTGAGGTCGAATGTCTAGCTTTATTGGTTAGTATCATTTTAAATCTCCGTTCAAGGAAACCGCCGCTGTTAATTTCACTTGCCATGGCCGGCGGGCGAAGCACGGGCTTTGCAAGGCATTCGATGGCTGTAAAGAGAGACTGTGCGTATGTTTTAGCTGGTGGCTTCAGGCTGGTAAGAACCAGGCCATCGCAGCAGATTTCTTCTGCCGCACGTAATTGGTGTTGTGCGAACCATACAATCGGGTTCCACCAGAAACATCCGCAAGCGACCCATTCAATCCATCGAACGATATAATCTTTTCGTTTAACATGTGCCAATTCATGCGAGAGTACCCATTGCCATTGCTTGCGATCCATTTGCTCAAGCAATGTGTTAGGGATGATCACTTGCACACCGTACAAGCTCCACCATACCATAGGCGATAGACGAGCGTGTGTGGTGTAGATCGTTGGAACATGTTTGATCTTTAGCCTGTGGGCAATGTGCTGCGCGACAATTTGCAATTCTTCCGGTGCAACGTTTGTTTCCGTCGCTAGCAGACGGTTAAAACGGCTTACCCTGGCGATCGACCAAGTGAAGAATAGACAAATTCCCATTAGCCAGATTGCCGCGATCCACTTCCGCAGGATCGGCCAAACGAAAAGATCTGTCATTGGTTTTGGTTCGTTTTGTGATGCGCTATTATTTCTTAATTCTTCTTTGATACCGGAAAAATCTACAAACGGATTGATTTTTCCAGTTGGGGTAATGGTTTCAGGGCGATTAAATTCTATTGGTTGTGATTTAACAACGCTTGTGCTGGTTGTTGCTGTTGATATTTTTGAAACCGCTGCGGTGTCGACAGGAATGGTAAAAAGTGGGGGTGTAATTAATTTGACAAAAACCAGTAGCCAAAGTAAATGCGTGACATAAGGCTTTCTGAGTGTCTTGCCAACCACCCATGCCGTCAGTGCGATCGCTAGTGCAACGCAGGCATTGCTCAGGCCAATGTTGAGAAGGGCGTCACTCATTATGCTTCCTCCTGCAGGTTGGCATCATTGAGAAGGTTGCGAATGTTGTCGATCTCATTTTGCGAGATTTTATTTTCTTCGACCAGGTGGGTAATTAGTGGGGCGATCGAGCCACCGGTCAATTTGCTGGCGAGCGATTCGAGTTGCTCTCCGGCATAGGCCTGGCGAGAGATCGCGGCCGAGAAGAAATGAATTGACATACTGCGATCCCGCTGGACGAACCCTTTATCTTCCAGTCGCTGCAAGAGTCGCTGGACGGTACCATGCTGCGCTTTGGAGTTATCATTATAGATTTCTTCACGGATCTGGCGAGCGGTGAGTCTTTCCTTTTGCCAGAGTAAATCCATAATTGCCAGTTCTGCGTTTGCCAGTGGGGTTCGTGTCATAGGGCAAGTCCTTTAGTAACTACATTGTATATTGTATACGACATTATGTCTTAAGTATACGACACTGTGTCGTATAAGTAAAGCGATAATGTAACACTTTCTGACTATTTATTATATGTTTGCGAATTGTTGTGGGGCTAAAGACTTATTAAAAAAGTAGTTATGACCAAGAAGTTTTAAGAATTGTTTTGGTGATTTACCAGCTACTCCCTATCCGGAATCATTGTAACTGGTTGGTTAAAAATGAGTAATAAATTTTGATCCTCAAGTCTTGACAGCGAATGTCAAAAAGCTAAAATGATAAGCTCGTTATTTTTAAGCTGGGACTGATTCCAAGCCAGAATCCAACCAGCCATAACGAAATAAAAGTAAATATGAATTCACGAGCGATCAATTGGTAGAGCAGAGTCCGCCGTAGGCGGATTAATCGCAGACCTAAAAAGTGAATAAGAAACAAGCCAAAATCCCTGGTAGCTCAATTGGTAGAGCGAGCGGCTGTTAACCGCTAGGTTACTGGTTCGAGTCCAGTCCGGGGAGCTTTTTATAAGTTACGCTGAAATCGCTATTTGCGATTACCCACCAAAGTGGTGGCGCGGCTGTAACCAATACAATGGGCGTATCAACTTGATACGTTGGTACGCCCCTATTTTATTGGAGACCGCGTTATGAGCCACAAATCCTACCCCAAATACCGCAAACAAAAATCCTCAAATGGTAAAAATGACCGCGCATTTGTCGAAATTAATTCGAAGCGAATTTACTTAGGCGAGTATGATTCACCTGAAAGTCGCGAAAAATATTATCGCCTCATGGCAGAATATTCCACTGCAGATACAATCTGATATACTTTTATTTTTGTTTTACAAAGTCTTTGTATCTGTTATCTGTCATTCTATCTTTTTCTAGTTATTATCAATTACTATGTTTTCTGGATTTCCTAAATGTACATAAGCCATAGTTTCTACAAATGCGTACTTGTTCAGAATCAATGTTTCAACTTTATCTGCATCCATTTTAATTTCTTTTGATATATCTTCTAATAGTAAGTCAAACCAATTAGTTTTTTCGGTATTTATATTTATATTTGCATTCGCGTGAATGGTGGTGTATTGTTCCCATGACAAAAGCTTGTCTTTTTCTAACATACTTAAAAGTATATCGGTGACATAGGACATTTTAAAGAAACCTGATACAACTTCGAACCAAGAAATATGCCCTTCATATTTAATAGCTGCAGGAACAAATTCGTTAATTCTATGGAGTAATCGCACAATAAACACAGACGCTTTTATAGAGTCAATAGGAATCAGAGTCCCTATGACACTCCAAGCGCCACATCTCATTAAACCAGATGCAACAGACGCATGAGAACCTGAAATAGGATGCGTTAAGCATGCGCTCAATATAGCTATCGGTGGGATTCTTGCTTTTTTTGCTAAGTCCCAGACATCAACTTTGTTGTCACCGATTTGTAACCAAGCATGACTTTTTTCTCCTCCATGATTCCCATGGCAATCGAAAATTATAATACTTCCGCTGAACTCGTTAAGACTTTTTATTAAATCTTCTTCATTGTCAACATCTTTTATTTTTATATCTAAAGAATTGAGAGCCCCCATTTTAGTGTAAAGATTTAAAGCTTCCTCAAGTTGGTGTTTTATTGGATCTTTATTTGAGAACGATCGGATAACTAAAATGTTGTTTAAAGAATTTTGATTAAATGAGATTCTTGCTCCAAAAAGAATTGAGGATGTAAGTAGATTTCCTGGTGTTGAGCAGATGCGTGACACTTTATGAGAAAACATTAATGGAATCTTGTTGTATCTTAACCATTCAATCGGAAAGTCACATACAAATTTTAACTGTGATCGATTTTTAAAACATGCATCTAGTAATTCATTATCTAAAATATTTTTTAACGCTGAGTCATATTTTATATAAATTTTCATTAATTTTCTACTCGATGAGTTTGATTTATTAGTTGCTAAGGAAGACATTATGTTGATTAAATTACTGTTTAACATAACGGCATGCGGTAGTCTGATGGCAGGGCAGAAATGGCCTGTGGCATATATTGTTATTAGGGTTGTTTGGAAATCTAATTCATCCTTCCTTTCTTTAAATAACACTTTGACATATGGGTCTTCAAGTGCTTGTATTAATGAGTCAGATTCTGTAGCATAGCTTGAATATCCTTTGATTTTTACTAAAACATTTTTTATGAAATCCCTCTGGGGTTTTCCTAATTTACGATTTAGTGATTTCCAGAAATCACTTTTCATATCATAAAGAAACTGATACAAGGAGGGGCAGTAAATTATTGCGTCACTTTTTCTATATCGAGTGTCGACATTAATTTTATTTCTTATTGAGTCAATTTCATATACATACTTAAGCATTGAGGAAACATGGTCATCTACAGTTTTTCCGACAAAAGGTACACTATCGTGAAATTTATAGCCATAATTATTGAGGATGTGTAGGTTAGGCAAATTTATATTGTGTCTTTCTTCATCTAATGAAGATTCGATTGTATTCTGTTCAGTTTCTTTGCATTTAAGGTCATTTAAATACTTAGATATTTCACTTTCTGGTTCAAATGAAATATATTCATCAATTTTATTCTTAAATATTTCTTTTATAGCAATGGGAGATAATTCTAAAAAATTGATTGTTAGTTCATGGTCAAATGATGAAATTAGTATTGGTTTATATTTTAATTGGTTGGCAAATTTCAATACTGTATCTATTGTGTCTTCGTTACACCAAATAACTACAAATGCATTTTCTTTATATACGTTATACTCTAGAAATAAGTGTTCTTGAAGAATTGAAACATTTTGGCTTGTACCGCACATTCTTACCAAGGCACGCTCGTCATCCAAAAGAAACATTTCTGCAATATCAAAAGGAAATGAGGGGAGTATTGAAAAAATCCAAAAATGCTTGGAAATTACTTCTTTTGAAAATCCTTGAAAGAATGTATTGTCATCTCCATCGATGCTTGAACTTATTGGTATAAGGTGATGGATTGTAGTTGTGTTAGATATATTACCCATTTTCTGTTCAATCAACTATACGATGTGTTATAATTTATATCGATATTACCCTGCTCTTCAGACACAATTGTGATATAGCATTGAAAATTAGCAGGCAAGAGGTACAATAGTCCAGGCAATCGTAAAGCTAGTAGTAGAAAGCATATCGTTGCTGAACCGGAAGAACTCACCATCTCTTCTCCTTATTTTTTGCATATCCCCCCTTCTCACAAAATGCTAGGGCTCAAAAATCACTTTTGATTTGTTTTATAGTTTATAACTTGAGAATAAACTTCGATGCCCATCAACCTCAGCAAATACCTTTTTAAATATCAATAATTTTCCTTCAGTATCTAACGATATTTTATTCTCATTTTCTAAACGAGCAATATACATATTCCATTCTTCTAAGCTAATTTTGTGTTGATTATCAAATAAGGCTTTCGCAAGTTCTAACTCAATTTCAGGAGCATTTATTAATTCATTCCAGCTTTTAAAACCAAGTATTTTAGTTGCAAAAAAGTGTTGAACCTTCATTAAACTGGAAATAATCTTATCCTCATTAAGCTGATAATCAACAATAATCTGGTTGACATCAAAGTGCTTTGGAGAATACTCATAAAGACTCTCATTAGTTTCTTCATCAAAAACAGATTTTTGGGTTTTGAAGTCTTTGTGGAGTTTTTTGGCTTGAAGTTTGAAATAGTCGATTTTTTTCATAATATAAATCCTTGTTTTCCCCAAGATTATTATCTAAAAGTTTTGCGTCTGTAATCTGTTGTTAGATAATAGCCTTGGAAGGTTTATATTATCTTTGGTTGGTTGATGAAATCTTTACACAGACGAGCTGGCTTACCAACAAGCACACCTGCATCCTATACAAAGAAAATCAAATATCAAGATGAAAATCTGATTATTATATAAAAATCCACTAATGGTAAAAATGACCGCGCATTTGTCGAAATTAATTCGAAGCGAATTTATTTAGGCGATTATGATTTACCTGAAATAGCATCGTATCAAAACGTATCAGTGGTATGAGGACATTTATATATGCCTTTTTATTTGGTACTTCTTATAGTATTGAAAGTTATAGATTTACCAGCTATTTAATATTTATGCTTTTCAATCAAACTTACATATCAGATTCATATCCAATAATTCTTCACAAGCAATTTGCCACTAAATGTTTGCAAAGTACAAGTTGGCGTTATCTAGATGTAGGTTACTCATTCACATTTACGTTCAGTTCAATTCTAGAGACTAAAACCAAGTTGATTGAAATTAATAAATTATAAGGTGTCCCAGCATTACTTCTCTAAATTAAGTTGAAATCACTGTAATTTAGATAATTTTTCCAAGTATTGTATGCTGCGATATACTGTAAACTAAAGCAAAGTGTAGTAACATGCATCTATGGAAGTAAAAGAAATAGATGCTTTAACCTGTCTTTTGCAACGCATACCAATCGTGCAAGGTGTTTGATTGTAAAAGTTTATAAGTTGTGGCTTGGTGGCATTGCCTTGCCTTGATGTTATTAAATTTTAAATTGATATATAGTTTGAGAAAACAATATGTCAAAAGAGTATTAGATCAAACTTGATTGCAAACTAATGTAAAGTCAGTATATTCCTTGATTTACTACGAAAAAGGCTTTGAATGTTTTGATGATGTTTATAAAGCTTATTACTAATCTGCACCATTAATATTGCGTAAATATGCTTAACTTATTAAGCTAACGGAATTGTAGGCGATATTCAAATTTTTGGGAAAAATATAATTCAAATTTAAATGCATTCTATTTTTAGGGTCTTTAGTTTAAAAATATAAGATTTAGTAGGTTAATAGATTTTACATATTTATCACATGTGGTTTAAGATTCGTTACCGTTAAAGCATGCTTATTTTTTTGGGAGGATTAGTTTTGTTATGGAAGTTCAAAAAATAAAGATCCATCATCTTACTGATGTTCATATTGGCCCTCTACATTATAGCTATGAAAATAAATTGAACATTGTTCCAGTTGAACATTTTGTAAATTTACCTAAGTACCGTGAATTTTTGTCAGAAATGCCATTAGATGATTTGCCTGACATTGTTGTAATTTCAGGCGATTTAACAAGCTATGCTTCTGATGATGAGTTTGATCTCGCAGTGAAATGGATAAGCGATCTTGTAGAAATTATGAAGAAAAAAAAATCTTCTTGGAGGGAGGCAGAAAGAAATTCGCCCTATATATTTATTGTTCCAGGTAATCATGATTTAGACTGGAGCGAAGATTCGTATGCTACCAAAATTAAACGATATTGTCGAAGTTCGGATATACTTTGTAATGAGAATAATGTGCTTTCGGCTTGTTATGGGGCTCATAAAAACAACCCTGTTTATTATGACTTTAGCTCTTTAAATATTTTCTTCTATTTATTCAATAGCACGCCATTAGGGGGCACAGATGAACCCGTAATCAAAGAGGTTATTGAAGAAATTAATGATAAAATAATTAATGCTTATCATGATACGTTGAACGCAAAAAATGAAGAGATTATTAAAGCGGTTAACAGGTTAAACAAGTATGTTAAACAAGATCCAGGCTATGTGAGTAAAGATAGTCTTAAAGAAATGGAAAATGTGTTGAGGAGTATTCCAAAAGAAAGAATAAAAATAGGTGTTATGCATCACAACTTAACAAGTGTTCCATCTGATGATGTTGAAATATTTGACACTATTGTTAATGCTGGCATAGTTAAAGATTATTTAATAAGAAACGAATTTGATATTGTGCTTAATGGGCACCGACATTTTTGGCATGCTGTACGAGAAATTCATTTGGCGCATCCTAAAAACAAACAAGGACTTTTAATTGTAAGTGGCGACACCTTTGGCTGTAGATCTGAAGCACCTTATAATGAAATATCTATTTCTTCACCAATAGAAGCACATCGACGGGGTAAACCATCTGCTTTGTTAACTATAAAAAAAGTTAATTATGTAACAAATCATTATACTGCTGAAAATGTTCCATCTGTCCAAGAAGCTGTAGACAAAAGTCTTTATGATGAAATATTTACAATTATGAAGAGTTTTTGCTCTGAGTATGACCATGGCTCTGCGAGCCGTGATGAACTAATATCAAAATGCAAAGATCATATTGAACGAACACATGGAATTTGGTCGGATAGATTAGATTGGAGTGATAAAACACAATGGATTCGTGATTTTCATATTCAATTGTATAATTATGGTTATATATTTGCTACTGATATATTCAAAAGGTCTTCTCTTAGAAATGCCCGTTATTATCTTTACTTGTTGGAGCAAATAAATGAACGCCTAAAAAGAATTGTTGCAGGAGAAAATAATGACAAAACATTGTATTATACATCTAATGTGTATGATGCGATTATTCGAACTGGTTGGAGACCTAATGGGCATATTTGGAAAGATTATAATATATCTAAAGGTGAACTAAACAAATGTGATTTACAAATTGTCAGAATTTTAGTGCGTCCCACAGATTTGCCTTCATATGAGAAAAGCATGTTAAAAGTATTAGACTTTATTCATCAAATATGTGGGATTCCACTGTTTGTTTTAAATATAGAAACTATCGATAAAAAAGTTATTAAAGATTATGCTTGTGGTTATGATCACGATGGTGAACCACTAAAGTGTTATGAATATGATGAAGCAAATAGTACTGTAGAGGAAGTTGACATTAGTCCTCAGGGTCGAAGAAGAGATCAGATGAAAGATGTAGGAGATGTCGTATTATCTAATAAAAAACTAAAAACAGTTGAGCAGTTTTTGCAAGGTGACCATTATCCTGTTTTAATGGGAGAAGCTCGCGACATAAAAGATATCGCACTGAGTTATGACAATACAAGGTTTGCTAGTAAGCGGATCATTGATATTATTTTGAAACATATAAAATCTAAGCCTAATAATATTGGTATTGATGTTGGGTGCGGAACAGGAAACTACACAATGCCTTTTGCTGAACATTTTAGTGATTTGTATGGCGTAGATATCTGCAAAGAAATGATTGACCAGGCACGCTCAAAAAACAAAGAAATTAATTGGGTTGTTCATGATGCTATGCTTTTGGATGAGAAGAGGGGGTGGAAAAATCGCTTTGATGCTTTGTGGTCTGTTTCAACGCTGCATTATTTATTAGGGCTTAATCAAAAGTATTTTATGGAACAAGCTTACTATATTTTAAAACCTGGCGGGGTTGCTGTGATTGAAACAACTTTTAGAGAGCAATTAAATCCCTTTTGGTTTTTTAGGTATTTTCCATCAATGCACAAAAGATATTATTATGCTTGCTTAAAAAAAGATCAATATAAGGTGTGGGCGAATGAAATAGGATTTAGTGATTGTGAATTTGATGTAATGATTACTAAAAAAGAAGAAGAAAGTGTACTACAACTTGCTTGTCAAAATCCGAAAATACTACTGGATGATAATATTACTGATAATTTGCCTGTTTTCAAGTTTCTAGATTGGGAAGAAATCAAATCTGGACAAGCAAGTCTGGAGAAAGATATTTTGAAGGGGAAAGGTATTGATGATGAAATAGTTTCATCTGAAGAATGCATGAAAAAAGAAGGTAGCAATGGGTTTATCATACTTAAAAAATAAATATAACAAATTATGTATTTAAATAACTAGAATGATGTGGGAAATATAGGAAAAAAAATGAATAAAAAAATACTATTGATAGTCTTGCTGGCACTAGTTTTTATTATATCAACTTTTATTTTTCTTGATAGAAATAGTACTAAAGATCATACATTAACGATAGGATGTATTTCTATTTTTAGTGGGGAAATTGCCACTTATGGCAAGGAAACTAAGCAAGGGATCGCTCTTGCTTTGGATGAAATCAATAATAGTAATATTCTTCAGGGAAAAGAGCTGGCTGTGCAATACGAGGACAGTCAATTTGATGCAAAAATGGGTGTTCAAGCAATTAATAAATTAATATTGGTTGATAAAGTCCCAATTATTTTGGGAGCTTTTAGTTCTAGAGTGACACTTGCAATAGCGCCAATAGCGGAAAAATATGAAACGGTATTAATGTCTGCTAGTGCGACAGCTGATTCTATAAAAAACTCTGGAGATTACATTTTTCGAATAGTTCCTCCAAATAAGGTACAAGGAGAAGTAGCGGCATTTTTTGCTCGAGAGAATCTTAAAGCGAAAAAGGCTGCTGTGTATTATGTTAATGATGAATATGGCCAAGGTTTATCCAAGGAGTTTACAAATATATTTACAATGAATGGTGGGAAAGTGTTATTTTCAGAAGGATTTAGTTTGGGTCAAAAAGATTTTCGTACAACATTACAAAAAATTAAAAAACTAGAAGTTGACATATTATACTTTCCTGGGCAGGCAATAGAAATCGGGTTGATTTTAAAACAATCAAAAGAGATTGGGCTGAATACGATATTTGTTGGTGCAGATGGCTCATATTCGCCAGATTTAATAAAAATTGCTAGCGATGCTGCCTCAGGCGCATATTTTACACTGATGTCAATGGGGTTTGGTGTAAGTGATGATATGATCAAACAATTTAATGATTCTTTTAAGAAAAAATATAATGAAGAACCAACAGTATATGCAGCATATGCGTATGATGCAATGAAAATCATTGGCCAAGTTATCTCGAAAAATAATTTTGATGCGAAGGATATCAAAAAAGGATTATATGACCTAGAAGAATATATTGGTGTTACAGGTTTAACGAAGTTTGATCAACATGGTGAAGTTGACAAAAATTATTATGTATATGAAATCAAAGATAACAAGTTTATACTTTCAAATAAGCAATTTTAAACGCCCTAAATATGCGTTTAACTTTTATTTTTAATGGATATATATGAGTCAGATATTTGTAAATACGTTAATATCAGCCTCGTTTTTTATCGTAATTGGTTTAGCTTTATCTTTAATTTATCGTGCGGTAAAGTTTTTTGATATGTCGTTGGCCGGTATTTTTGTGGCAGGGCCATATTGTATGCTTTTTTTTTATAATTCTTTATGTATTCCATTATTTTTTGCATTAATATTTAGTTGTTTGCTTAGTAGTATTATCTACTACGTCATTTATTTTGCAATATATAAACGGTTTGAACATAATGCCCATTCTCCACTAAGTTTACTTTTAGCCTCATTTGGTATTTATATTATATTGCAAAATGTAATTTCTATTATTTTTGGAGATCGCATTATGACAATTCGAAATATACATATACAGGAGGGGATACTCCTTGGAGGCGCAATGTTGACACCGATACAATTGATTGCGATATTATATTCAATAATTTTTGTGTTTATAGTTTTGATAATTATGCATAAGACAAAATATGGCTTATGCTTGCGAACTATTGGCGAGAATTTTCCATTGGCTCAATCCCTTGGAGTTTCAGTGAAAAAAACAATTGTAATCACTTATCTTACGGTAGGTATTTTTGTTTCTTTGCTTGGTATTATTTACGCTTATGATGTTGACATAGTTCCCACTATGGGAATGAATATTATTATGATGGGTATAATAGTTATGATAATAGGTGGTAATGGTATCATGAAAATTATAATTGCAGGAATCATACTCAGCTTGGCTATAAATTTAGGGGCATGGTATATTGGTTCTGAATGGAAAGAAGTAATTGCTTTTGCTATTTTGCTTTTTTATTTGCTTATGCAACCGCGTGCATCACACAAAGCAGTAAATTAAAAGAAAATGGATTACATTACGCATATATTAATAATCATAGGCATTTATGTTATTTTAGCTAAGTCGTTAAATTTGATTATGGGTTTTTCTGGTCTCATATCTGTTGCTCATTCTGCTTTTTATGGAATTGGAGCTTATGTTTCAGCTCTCATGACCTTGAAATATGAAAGCAGTTTTTTTGTTACTCTTCTTTGTGTTATTGTGATAAATTCTTTGTTAGGAATAATTCTTATAATTCCTTCATTTAAAGTTGAAAAGCAATATTTTCTATTTATTACTTTTGCATTTCAGGTGATTGTTTTTAATACTTTGAATAATTGGATTGAATTGACCGGAGGAGCAATGGGAATTTCAGGGATACCTCCACTAGTGTTAATAAATTGGAAAATTTTATCGCGTTATGAATATTTATTATTAATAGGTGTTTTTGTTTTTATAATCTGCTTGGTTTGCGGTCTTATTGTTAAATCACCGTTTAATCGTGTCTTAAAAGCTATTAGAGAAGATGAAGTATTAGCTTTAACATTGGGGAAAAATATTATTATTTATAAAATGACTATTTTTGCCATTGGATCAAGTATTGCGGGTATTGCGGGTATATTATATGCTCATTACATAAGTTTTATAGATCCTGGAAGTTTTACAGTAATGGAATCGATTTTTATAATTTCAATTGTTATTATAGGAGGAGCGGGGAGTTATTGGGGGCCTGTGCTTGGAGCCATTTTATTAGTTCTTTTTCCGGAAATTCTTCGTTTTATAGGGTTTCCTAGTTCAATAGCTGCTAATCTTAGGCAAATATTATATGGAGTTTTACTAGTCACGTTTATTATGTGGAAACCACAAGGTTTAATTGGTAGCTATAAATTTTTTTTAAGAAATGCTAAATAATGAATTTACAATGGCTCCAAGTGTGTGATCTTAATAAGCATTATAATGGTATTATAGCGCTTGAAGATTTTTCTTTCCAATTGAAAAGAAGTGAGATAGTTGGATTAATAGGCCCAAATGGAGCAGGCAAGACTACTTTGTTTAATGTTTTAAATGGTTTTGTTCCTGCTGATAGTGGGCAGATATTCTTTAATAACATTGAGTTGCATAAAAAATCAGCATATAAAATTGCGAATTTGGGTGTGGCAAGAACGTTTCAAGATTTGCGTCTTATTTATCAGATAAGTGTTTTGGAGAATATATTGCTTTCTTTTAGAAATCAGCCGGGCGAGAATCTGGTAAATACTTTTTTCAGGTCTGGTTTATGTAAAAAGGCTGAAGCGAAAAACAGAGATTTTGCCTGTGTAACACTTAAGAAAGTAAATCTTATAGATAAAGCGAATCATTTAACCTCTGATCTATCCTATGGTCAACAGAAACTTTTGAGCTTGATCTGTTGTTTAGTTTCAGGTGCGGAGCTATTGCTTTTGGATGAGCCTGTGGCGGGGATAGCACCTGAAATGACAGAGAAAATATTGTCCATCATTAAGGAGCTTCCCAAGCAAAACAAGTCCGTTATTATCATCGAACATAATATGGATGTTATAACTCAAGTATGTCATCGTGTCATATTTATGGAATCAGGGAAAAAGATTTGTGAAGGGACTCCACAGCAAGTTCATAGTAATCCTGAGGTTATCGAGTCATATATTAACTAGATACTATGCTTAAAATCAGAGATCTACATACTGGTTATGGCAAGAAGCCTGTTCTTTTTGGCTTATCTCTTGAAGTTAACCAAGGTGAAATTGTTTCTATCATTGGCCCCAATGGTGCAGGGAAATCTACGGTGTTAAAAGTGATATGCGGACTTATTCCTACTTGGGAAGGGAGTCTTTCTTTTAATGATGAAAATATTAATGGGTTTACTCCTGCAGAGAATATCAAACGTGGAATTACGTTTTGCCCACAAGGCAATAGAGTTTTTGATGAACTTTCGGTTAGTGAAAACCTTCAGGTTGGTGGCTTACATTTAAAAAAGGATGAATTTGCTGCCAGACAAGATACTGTTTTTGAGCTATTTCCCATTTTAAAAGATCGCCTACGGCAAAATGCCGGGACGCTTAGCGGTGGTGAACAACAGATGTTAGCGTTAGGACGAGCACTCATTACAAAACCTAGGTTGTTATTACTTGATGAGCCATCCTTGGGGCTTGCTCCTAATATCATTGCCACCGCATTCAAAAGAATATGCCAAGTGAATGAAGAAATGGGGATTACCATATTAATTGTTGAGCAAAAAGTACGTGAAGTTCTCAAGATTAGCCATAAGGTATATGGTGTCAAGCTTGGCAAGCTCGCTTTTAGCGGGTTGCCTGGTGAGCTATCACAGAGTGAAAAATTAAAGAAAATATTCTTGTGAATTGTGTGATGTAAATTTAGTAAGTCCTGCTCGCCTTGCCCTTCGTTAACTAAATGCTATGTTAAATACGTATCAGTGATACGAAATGGTACGCAATCGGTGCAGTGGCATGCAAAATTGCAATGAAACCTTGTAATTGAATTATGCGGTATTATATTGGAAATTATGATGTTACAGTCGTTTGGCAAAAAGTGTTATTTTGAAAGATTCCTTCTGTTAACCGCTGGATTATTGGTTCGAGTTCAGTCTGGAGCTTTTCATAACCCTGCTGGTTTTTCCGGCAGGTTTTTTTATGTCTACCTTTCTATTAATAAGAATATAATATGTCGTTACGGGAAGAAGAAATCGGGCAGGTCATTGAGCATTTCAAAAGACCTTCTTTCTATAAGCCTAAAGAAATATTAGAAGATCCCAGTATCGTACCAGATTCAAAAGGAATTTACGGTTGGTATTTCGATACTTTATTTCCGCCATATATGGTTTTCCTATTGATATTGATACTCACGGTTAGTATATTAAAGCAATTTAATAATTTGGTGTTGTTTACATTTGTAACATTGTTTCAAGAGGGAATCGTATGATGACTCGAAATGTAAAGTACACAAAGCTCTTCTTTTTCTTACTTACTTCTGCCACGGTCTTTTGTTTTTTTCCCTTATGTATTGCCGAAACGTCTGTGTCTTCCGGTGTGAAAAAGATTGGTCAGTATGCCATAAACCATGATTGGGTCTATGCTCGTAAAGATATTAGTGGCATTGCACGTGTTTCGCTAACACATGGTTTATTGGCAGTAGATGAAGGGGTGTTTGCGCAACGATGTATTTTTGATGATGCAACGCGAACAATTCAAATCACCGATCCGGTTAAATCGCTTGTTGGTTTATTGCCCGAATCTACGAAACATGAGATGGATACTGAAGGGGTAGTTGTTATTGGTAACACCTATTATCTGACAGGTTCCCATGGCATGGCCAAGAAAAGCGGTCGTTATCAGAAATCTCGTCACACCTGTTGTCGTTTTAAAGTGAATCCAAAAACTGGTGAAGTCGTTGGAAAGGTGGAGGTGGCTAATCTTGCACCTATCCTTAAAAACGATCCAGTCCTTCGTCTCTATTATAAAAAGATCTTGCAGCAGAAAGGTCTGAACATCGAAGGGCTCGCGGCCAAACACGGTGAGCTTTATTTTGGGTTTCGTGCCCCCAATATTAATGGTAATACATTTATTCTTAAAATTTCGCCCGAGGAATTATTTGAGGTGGATGTTCCGAAAAAATATTATCTCTATTCGGTGCCGATCAGAAAGGCGATGGGCATACGTGATATCATTTCTGTTTCGGGTGGTTTTTTGTTTATCGCGGGTACCGCCGGCGTAGCGCCTGGCAATAGCCAAGATCCTGACACAAAATCCAATGTGCAGGATTGGGCTCCCGATCTTCCCTACCTACTCTACTTTTGGGATGGCAAAGATAACGCAAAGCTTATAGGTGAAATTCCTAGAGATGATAAGCGTCACAAAGCAGAAGCGATGTTGCTACTCAAAGAAACAGATACACAGATTGAACTTCTCATTTTATTTGACGGTGCCAAAGGCGGTAACCCAATCATGTACCAAATCAACCATTAGATCAATAACCAAATAACTTATAGGACTTGCTGGTAGGGGTATTTACTAATTGACAGCAATACTTTGTATATTTAATAGTCGTTAGTCTTAAATGTCAATAACTCTTTTTATGCGTTGCTCTTATGGTAAATACAAACCCTGTTCTTGTGGGGGGGGATGTGCTTTTTTTGAGTCTAAAAGCCTCAGTATCATGAAAACAGCGGGTGTTGCTGTTGACAAATAGCTATTGGTTATGTTAGAATTCTGTTAAGGATTTAACATCAATTTAATCTAGTGTGACATATTTAAAAGGTAAATGGAAGTATTTTTGTTGGAGTGTTTTAATTCATAAAATAAACTCATTTACTTACCCAATTTTCTTTGAGTTTTCGGTTCGAATTTCACGGCGGCAGTAGTTCCATCAATGAACAATGGTCAAGCATACAAAGAAGCAACAATCGCTAACAGCGAATACCGTACAGGCTGAGCAGGATGATTTACATCCTCAAGCCGAAGAAGCGTTGAAACCCGAGCTCTCTAAAGATTCTGTTAAAGAAAAAGCTCCACCACAGGATCGCATGCTTCATAGTCGTTTTGAACTGAAATATTACATCAGTGAAACACAGGTCGCTTTTATTCGGGAACACATTAAATCTTACATGAGGCCTGATCCCTATTGTCAAGATAGTCCGACCGGGGATTATGTGATTGCCAGTCTTTACCTTGATTCAAGTGATCTTTGTCTCTGCCATCAAAGTATGCAAGGAGAGAAAAATCGATTTAAACTGCGCATTCGTCGCTACAACGATGATCCGACATGCCCCAGTTTTCTTGAAATCAAACGGCGTACAAATAATATCATTAATAAGAGTCGTGCAGCGGTCGATGTCGAAAATATCGAAAATTTATTTTCACCTTTTTCTCATCTTTCGAAAAATGGCAATAATAATGTAGACAAGAAAGCATTGCGACAATTTCAAATTTATAAAGGGAATATCAGCGCTGAACCTGTAGCAGTCATTCGCTATCGACGGGAAGCTTATGAATGCCGCGACGGTAGTAAGGTTCGCCTGACATTTGATCGCGATTTGGCCTATAAATTTGTGAATAATTACAATTTCAAGGTCAATGGTAAGGGATGGCGTAAGTGTCCTATGGAAAATGTTATTCTTGAAATTAAATATACAGATTACTTTCCTGGCTGGATGACTCGATTGGTTTCAGCCCTGAATATTCAACCTGAGTCGATACCAAAATATGTTCAATCTGTTCAACATGCTTCAGATTCATACCATTACGGTGTCAAGAAGTTGCCTGAAGGAGACCGATAAGTTGGAACAGTTGTGGGATATTTTTACCAGTATAAACGGGACCAGTGTTGTGGCAAGTCCCTTAAATATGCTGTTGTCATTATTGTTGGCTTTTGTTCTAGGGCAAGTGATTGCCTGGGGGTATTACTTTACCCACACAGGGCTTTCCTATTCCAGAACGTTTGTGCAATCGCTAGTTGTTATCACTATTGTGATTGCAACGATAATGAATATTATTGGCAATAATATTGTTACAGCTTTTGGTCTCATGGGCGCATTGGCTATTATTCGTTTTCGCAATGTCGTAAAAGATACGCGAGATCTCGTATTTATCTTTTGCACATTGGTGATTGGCATGGCGGTGGGCACTCAGCGTTATTTTATTGCCATTGCAGCCACCGTTTTTCTGATTCTGGTTATTTTCTATTTACATGTAACGCATTTTGGTTCGCGTCAACCTTACAATGGGTTTTTACGTTTTGATTTTCCAGGTAATATCGACCCTAGCCATCCGGTGATGTCAATCCTTAAGCGGTTCTGCCATAAATATACACTGCTTTCTGCAAACGAGTCATATGACGATGACAAGGTGGCTTATGCCTATCAATTGATTGTCAGAAACTCCAAACAGAATGAGCGATTAATTAAGGAGCTGGAGAGCATTGAAGGAGTTGAGCAAATTACTATTACTATGCAAGAGCAACTGTTGGAAGCTTAATAATTATGTCACTAAAGTATAGACTACAATTTGGAATAGGCCCTTCGCCCTATATACACTTTTTTGTTTGGTTGATGACCGTAGGCATGACGGTAGGTTTATTCTATTACCGTAATGTGCGTTATGAATATGTGGGCATTGCCCAAGCCCGTAATTCTCAAATAGCGGCTAACGTCAATGCGAGACTTGAAGACTTACCAGTTGAATTATTTCAAACAGTACAAGCTGGCGATATTATTGCCGTACTGGATCCTGTTCTCGATAACGAAAATCTGGAAGCAGAGAAAAATGTTCTTTTGGCAGAGATTGATCGGCTTGCAGTCGAACTCAAGGCTACACAAGCTCGAACGTTACTAGATAATCAGCAACGGCAGGCATCCCAGCTTCAAGCTGAACGCCGACTCAATGTCGACGTGGAACAATCATTGCTTGATATCCTAAAAATCAAAGTACAACTACAAACAGATTTAGTGCAAATGAAAGATCTTGAATTAGAGGTGGAAATCTCGAAAGATTTACTTGAGCAACAAGCTGTTTCGCCTTATGAATTGCAAAAGGCAATAACTCGCTATGAGATATTTTCTACAAAAATTGAAGAAAGTCGAAGTTTGCTTTCTCAAGCAGAGAAAAATCTTTCTCAAGCACAACATCGGCGTAAAGAATTAATGAAAGCTGAATCTATACCGCAAGCGATGGAGTCGGCCTTAAATGTTATACGCGCAGCCATTCAGGTTCAGGAAAAACAAATTGAAGTTCTAGCAGCAAAACGCAAACGTATTATACTTAAAGCGCCTTTTGATGGGATTGTTAATCAAGTGCATCATAATTCTGGGGAAGCCATTTTAAGCGGTTGGCCCATTGTAACCTTGTTTGCCGACCAAGCGTCTGAAATTGTGGCTTATATCCCTGAGGCCGAAGGCAATACGTTTCGTGAAGATATGCCTGTCCAACTTTTTAAAGAAAGCGATCCTCATACTGTGGTAAAATCTCGAGTTCTCACATTGGGAAAAACAATTGAGTTGCTACCACGACGCTTGTGGCAAAGCCCCAATAGAGAGCAATGGGGACGCCCGGTATTATTCGAAGTTCCAGAAGATTTTATCTTATTTTCTGGTGAAACTGTAAGTATAAAACAACTTTAGTTTGTATCAATATAGGTGTTTGATGTTTATTAGTCATAAATGGTTATGTGTCGTGTTACTTGCTTACTCAGTGGCTATGATGGGTTGCAGTAAAGCACTCTCTGATTATCAGAGTGAGGCAGACCGTGACGTTTACCAAACAATTGAAGATAATTGGCGTGATGATTATGGCGATAAAGTAAATTATAAAATAAGCGATTCAGACCCTCTGCCGGAGGATCTTCAAATTGATAAAACATTACCTGCATCGAGTGTATTAACGCTATCTCAAGCGATGGCAATGGCAACAGCTCATAACCGTCAGTATCAAACTCAGAGAGAGGATTTATATCTTAAGTCGCTGGATCTTAGGTTGGCTAGGCATGTGTTTGAGCCGCAATTTATTGGCGGTGTTGATGGGCAATATGCCAATATAGGAAAAGATGAGCAGTCTGGTGCAGGTCCTTTTCTTGGTTTAAATCAACTCCTGAATACGGGTGCTAGAATCACCACGCGGGTTACCACAGCCTGGGTTGAAGTATTGACAGGTAACGAAGTGAGCGGTTTGAGGAATCTCGTGAGTGCGGTCATTACCCAGCCTTTATTACGTGGAAGTAATAGCGAGTTGGTCATGGAAAATTTAACACAGGCCCAGCGAGATACCGTTTATCAGATACGTACATTTAATCGTTTTCGCAAGACCATGGCGGTTGATGTTGCCCGTCGATATTATCGCGTATTGCAAAAAGAGACTCGTATGGGTTATGCTGAAGTTAATGAAGAAACGCTTTCAACGGTTTATCAGCGAGTGGAGAAGCTTTCAAAATCCGGACGTCTTGATCTTTACCAATTGGACCAAGCTCGGCAGGATCATTTGGATGCTAAAAATGACTTTTTGGAGGCACAAAAAGATTATGCCCAATCACTTGATGAATTTAAAGTCTTTCTAAGCCTGCCGACAACCCAGGACATTTCTCTCAATAAAAATGAACTGACCAGTTTTGACTTAGTGTCACATTGGAAAAATTTTAAAGATAAGAATATTACAGAAGATGAAATTAATGAATCCGCATTAACATTTCGATTGGATCTTGCCAACCAAAAAGATAGCCTTGAAGATGCCGATCGTAAAATCCTAGTTGCAGCTGACAATCTTCGGACCGGGCTTGACATTGTTGCAGAAACAAATGTTCGTTCAGGTGGCGGTAACTTGTTACCACGCATGGGACTCTACGAAAATAGTTTAAATGTCGGAGTCGAGTTGGATCTTCCTCTGGATCGTTTAGCGGAATCAAATGAATATCGTAAAGCGTTAATTAATAAAACACAGACGGAAAGAGCTTACGAAGAAAAAATGGATGTCGTGCTGTTAGAAGTACGTAAGGCCTATCGACAATTTATAGAAGCAGCTCATCGTTACGAAATTCAAACCGAAAGCCTTCAGTTATCTGAAAAAAGGTTTGAGAATACGTTTTTATTACTTCAGTATCAACGAGCATCTATACGAGATGTTCTCGATGCCCAAGAAGATTTATTTGATGCACAGAATGCCAGTATTAATGCATTGGTGGACTATATTGTTGCAATACTAGAACTTTACCGCGATGTGGGAGTTTTGCAAGTGCAACCAGATGGGATGTGGAAACAAGCGACGCATCTACCTTAAACTCGTTTAAAAAGCTATTATTGCTAGTTAATTCAATATAGGACTATTAAAAGATAAAACATAGATTGATTAATCGATTTAATACGATTAATCATCACAACCAAAACACAAGGAGTTCACGACATAAAACGAGTTTGGCAATGCAGTTGCCAACATCGTTTGCTTGCTATAAAGCCATAGTGTCATTGACAAATCACTTGATCTAAAGTACAATGAATATGTTGAGAATATTAGTGTGGCACCTGGGGCCTATAGCACAAAAAAAATCGAGAACACGGATTGTTGGAGTTATCAGGAGATTGAGGAGAAAGCTGGTAGTTTCTGCCTCTGCTTAATCAATAAGCACTCTCACCTAATTCATATTCTGCATAACACATCAAAAAACAATTCGAGCCTTTTAAATTAAAAAGTCAGAAAGAATCAATTACGTATCTTTTCAGATTATGAATCGAAAGGAAAGTCATGTTGTCAAATACGAAAATCGTCCGGTTAATCATTTGTGTTATAGGAATACTTTTTACTGCCTCTTCTCTGTCTATTGCAGAGGATGCGAATCCTCCTTCATGGGCCGGTGCAGCAGGTAGTCATGTCATGATTTGGGATTTCGATACCGCTGCAGGATTGTCCAATCCTGAGTGTATTGCCGGGCCCGATGCAGGCTTGGTGACTGCAGTTGCGTTCGATACTTTAGACAACTGGTATGCATCCAACAATGGTCGTACTGGCGTTGCAGAGCTTGGCGCATCTGAATCAGTTCGGATGCAATCGACCAATACCGCTAGTGGGGACACCGTGACCATACGAACACAGTTAACCTTGTTCGGTTCTGATGTTCCTTTTTCTGTTCATGAAATCAGTGGTTGCTTTTTGGAAGAACCTGCTACGCAAATTAATCATATTGACTTAGGTGGTGGGTGGCATCATTACACTTTTGAGGATACCACAACCCTAGTCGGTTGCCCAGAAATACATGTCCTTTTTGAAGGTTCGACTTACTTTATCGATCAAATTATTATTGATGTGATACATTATTCTGGTGCACTACCTGTTGGTAGTGGGCGCAGTGGTTGCGCCAGTGGTGGTCCAGATACGGACCCTCCATCTCCTGATCCTGCAACATGGTCACAATTACCTACTGCAATTACACCATCATCTATCTCAATGATTGCTACGACAGGTGGCGATTCCAGCGGCGTTGAATATTTCTTTGATGAAGTCACTGGCAACCCAGGTGGCAGTGATAGTGGGTGGCAAAGTAGCCCTTCATATACAGATACGGGATTGAGTAGCAACACAACCTATAGTTACCGAGTCAAAATGCGTGATCTTTCACCAGCTCAAAATGAAACAAGTTATTCAACCACTGAAAGTGACACGACTCCGCAAGCAACTGGAGCTGTTACATGTCCACAAGGTGACTTGAATGATGATTGTAAAGTTGATTTGGATGATTTAAAAATCTTTGCTGCAGAATGGCTTGCCCTAGTCAGTAGTATCGCAGATTTTATTGGTAACGATGGTGTTAATAATAAAGATTTTTCTATTCTATCGACCAATTGGCTTCTACAAGGATATCCACTGGTGATTAATGAAGTCATGGCAGACAACGAAACCACCATTCAAGATCCTGATGAGCCAGGTGAATACCCAGACTGGATTGAAATATATAACAATAGTTTGGGTACAATCGATATGAGTGGCATGTTCTTAACTGATAATGGCAACCAATATCAAATTCCCAATGGAGTCACGATTGCTCCTGGTGAATTCAAAATCTTTTGGGCGGATAATGATTCCAGCCAGGGCCCAACGCATACCAATTTTGCCTTAAGCAATGGTGGTGAAACGGTTAGTCTAATTGACGCCGATGGCTCTACGCTGCTTGATCAAGTAACCTTCCCTGCATTGGGTAATGATTTATCGCATGGTCGCTTTGTTGATGCGTCGGTTAATCTATTTGATATGGGAACCCCAACTCCTGGTGCAAGTAATCAAATCGGTCAAGCGGGTATTGCCACCTTCTCAGTTGCTGGAGGTACCTATGCAACAAACTTCTCATTAGGTTTAACCACAGAATCACCTACTGCAAGTATTTACTATACGACGGATGGCTCTGTACCTAATAATACTGGTAATGGAACTTTATACTCAACTCCATTTACGGTGAGTGCCACAAACTTTATTCGTGCACGTGTATATGATGTGGGAACATTACCAGGGCCAATTACCAGTGAGACCTATATCAAAATTGATAGTTCTATTCAATCGAATGATTCAAATTTACCAATTGTTGTTATTGATACATTTGGCGGTGCAATTCCACCTTCTGGTAGCACTCTTTTACAATTAGGTGCGTCGGTATTTATTGATACAGATAATGTGACAGGTCGTGCTTCTATTATTGGTCCAGCGGACTATGCCGGTCGTGGCGGGATTCGTTCACGTGGTAATAGTTCTTCTGGCTTCCCAAAACAACAGTACAAATTTGAAACCTGGGATGAAGATAATATTGATTTAAAAACAACTCTTTTAGGATTTCCAACCGAGTCTGATTGGATTTTACATGCTCCATGGTCTGATCGCACATTGATGCGTAACCATTTTATCTACAATTTAAGTCGTGATGTCGGGCAATATGCATCACGTACCAAGTTCTTTGAACTCTATATTAACCAAAGTGGTGACCCAACAATAGATGCAAGTCACTATTTAGGTGTTTACGTTCTGATGGAGAAAATAAAACGTGATCCAAAACGTGTTGATATTGAGCGTGTCGACCCATTTGATAACAATTTTCCAGAAGTGTCCGGTGGCTATTTGTTCAAGAAAGATTGGGATGATCGCGAAGGATTTAATACCAGTATTTATGATGACTTTTTACAATATGTAGATCCTGATGGCTCCGAGTTAAACCAGACACAAAAAGATTGGGTCGAAAATTGGTTCACCGATTTTGAAACAGCGCTTTCAGGGCCAGGCTTTGCCGATCCGATTAATGGTTATGCCAAATATATTGATTGTGAGTCATTTATTGAACATCATATTCTGGTTGAATTGTCGAAGAATGTTGACGGGTTTATTTTAAGTACTTATCTCTACAAAGACCGTGAAAAGAAATTGGTCATGGGTCCCATTTGGGATTACAACGGAGCACTCGGTGGTGCCAATTATTTCTGTACTTATAATGAAGAGGGCTGGCACCATATGTTCGACACGGTCATTTCATGCCCAGCCGACCCTGACCAGGGTGCCTTTGGTGCAGACAACCCTAATGGTTATGAATGGTATAAACGATTGCTGTTTGATCCTCTCATTGGTGGCTCTGGCGATCTGGAGTTTCGTTTAAAATATGCGGACAAATGGTTTGATTTGCGTGAAGATCAACTTGATCTCACTAAAATCACAACAGACATTGATAACACCGCTTTACTCTTGACTGATAATGGTGCTCCAGATAATCCTGTTGTGCGTAATTTTGCCACATGGGATACACTTAATGGTACCGATCTTTGGCCAGACTATTTGGATGATGATGCATTACCTCACAGCTATCAGGATCATGTCGATTGGCTGAAATTATGGCTAACCAATCGATTGGCCTGGATGGATGGTGCGATAATTACTGGTAGCACGATTGGAAATGGTACAGCCCCTGGCTATGCCGCAGCTGCCCCACCAGTCTTTAAGGTCAATACGGTAATTTCAAATGTTAATAAACATGTTAACGTGGGTGATAGCCTAACGATGGAATTACCCGCAGGTGCATCAGGTACAATCTATTACACGACGAATGGTACGGATCCTCGATTACATGGCGGAGCGATTTCTCCATATGCGACAGCCTATTCAAGTGCGATCACGTTGAATGCGACATCCAAATTCCGTGCTCGTGTTCGTGATGGCGGCGGTAATTGGGGAGCACTAAACAAGGTTAAATATGCCATTGGTGCGGTACAACAAGATTTACGCATTACTGAAATCATGTATCATCCATTGCCTGAAGTGCCTTTCGTCCAATACTCGGAAGAACAATTTGAGTATATCGAAGTTAAAAATATTGGTACATCGACACTTGATCTTAAAGATGTTGAATTTACTGATGGCATCGATTTTGAATTTGATCGCATCATTTCTAAAGATTTTGATCCAAATAACACAGGTGGTTTCACTTATGCAGATGATATTTTTGGCACTACGCAACCTCTATTAGCGAATGGTAGCCACAATTCAACTGGCGGCCTGGATCATTCAGGTGCTCTGCATGTCAATCTTGGCGGTTCAAGCAGTAGTGGTACAATTTCAGGTGGATGGTCAAGGACTTTCAATTTAACCAAAGCTGAAACAGTAACTGTCATGCTATGGAATCGCTTGGTTGCAGGTAGCGGCTATGATGCTTCAGAGTTTGGTGAAGCCGTTCTGACGGTGAATGGTATACGTCATGGTGCCGGTCCAGGAACTAGCTTGGCACGGTTTACAGGCCCAGGTGGTGGTGATACCGGTTGGGTTTTCTATAGCTTTGATATTGCTCTGGCTTCTGGTTCCCATACGATTGCTTTAGGTGCTTTTAGTAGTGCAACTTCAGCAGTTGATGAAGTCACCGATGTTTATTTTGATGAAGTTAAAATCCAACATGCGGTCACATTAGCACCTGGTGCATTTGCTGTTGTCGTGAATAATATTCCAGCATTTGAATCTCGCTATGGTACTAGCCTTAATGTTATTGGTGAATATACCGATTCTCGTTTCTCCAATAGTGGTGAAGAAATCGTCTTGCGAGATGCTATTGGTGTTGAAATTCATGATTTCAATTATAATGATACTTGGTATCCTATTACAGATGGTCAAGGCTTCTCATTGACCATTGTTGATGAAAATAGCACCGACCCGAATAGCTGGGATATGAAATCTGGCTGGCGTCCGAGCAGTGTCGTTAATGGTACACCTGCTGCAGACGACACGGGCGGCTTTTTCCCAGATGGTTCTATTGAAATCAATGAAATTCTGGCACACTCTGATACTATATCAAATGGTGATTTTATTGAATTGCATAACACGACAGGACTCCCCATTAATATTGGTGGATGGTTCTTAAGTGACAATAACAGCAATTTTACTAAATATGCTATTGCAACTGGAACAACGATACCAGCGAATGGTTATGTCGTATTCCATGAAGTACTGGATTTTGGTAACGCAGCTGATCCGGGCTCAAATGTGCAATTTGCTTTCAGTGAAAATGGCGAAACAGCCTACTTGACCTCTGGTGATGGTACGAATATCACAGGTGCTTACAGCACAAGTGAAAGTTTTGGAGCCTCTGAGCCTGATATCGCGTTTGGTCGCTACTTCAAAGTAAGCACGCAAACAACCAATTTTGTGGCCATGAGCTCGAATACCCCGGGTAGTATAAATGCCTTACCAAAAGTGGGTCCGGTTGTAATTAATGAAATTATGTATCATCCAAACTCCAATGGTGATGCAGAGTTTATTGAGCTCTTAAATATTAGTGGCTCACCCGTGACACTGTATGATGCTGTCGAAGGTGAAGCCTGGAAAATTACCGATGGGGTTGATTATACCTTCCCAAGCGGCTCGCCTATTACATTAGCCAGCGGTGAGTACTTCTTACTCATTAAAAATCAAGCGGCATTTACCGCATTGTTCGGTGCTCCATCTGGTCAGTTTGCTGTTTGGACATCTGGCAGTTTAAGTAATGGCGGTGAACGAGTTGAGATTTCTTCGCCTGGAGAATTAGAAGGTGCCACGCGTCACTATATACGACAAGATCGTGTAAATTACAGTGATGGAAGTCATCCTGGAGATTTCCCCAATATCGGCAGTGACCCATGGCCAACGGCTCCTGATGGCAGTGATACATCATCGTTATCACGAACCACTAGTGGAGCTTATGGCAATGATCCAGCGAATTGGCATGCTGCTACACCTTCACCCGGTGCGGTGAATAATTAACATGACAGTGTAAGATATAATTACTCTATAAATGTAATCCTTGAGCGACGTGGTATAATTATCGCGTCGCTCATTTTATTTAAAAAGACTTATGGAGTAACTAAGCTTGTAATTGTACAAATGGTTGAAGTGAATCACTTGTTGTGCTTTAAAAATGAAGGCTTGGTTATCAGAATTGTCCATGTTGTTTTCTATAGTTATTTTATAAAATAGAGATATCGTTCCAGATAGACATTCCTAACCTCATTTTAAAGTAAGGTAACTATGGTACATCGAAAAGTTCTAAGTGTGTTATGCGTTTTAAGTCTCTGTTTTCAGTTTGTAGCATCTCCTATGATTTTTGCTAGTGATTCGCCAGTGCAAAATATTCCAGAGTTTTTGAAGAGTGGACCAAAACCTTGGACTCACATGAAATGGAATAATGATCCTGATAATTTTCAATTTGTGATCGTGGCCGATCGGACTGGTGGTGAGCGAGAAGGCGTTTTTGATGCGGGGATTCAAAAAGTGAATCTGTTGCAGCCGGAATTTGTGATTAGTGTTGGTGATTTAATTGAAGGTTATACTGATGATGTCAAACAAATTGAAAAAGAATGGGCGGAGTTAGATGGTATCTTAGCTCAATTGAATATGCCATTTTTCTTTGTGCCTGGTAATCATGATGTAGGTGGTGAAGCACTGGTTGAATTCTGGTTGAAAAAATTCGGAGCAACCTATTATCATTTTGTCTATCGTGATGTCTTGTTTTTATGCCTGGATAGTGAATCTGAAGTCATGTCTTTTTCAGAAGAACAACTGGCGTATGTCGAAAAAACATTAAAATCACATCCGGATGTTCGCTGGACGCTTGTTTTCTTACATAGACCCGCTTGGCAAGCTGTTCGCTATTTTGGCAAAGAAGAAGGTCGCGCAGTAATCGAAGAAAGTGGATGGGGCAAAGTAGAATCCTTGTTGAAACATCGCAAGCATACCGTCTTTGCCGGTCATACACATGAATATCATCATCATACACAACATAATCAGGATTATATAACCCTGGCGGCCACAGGAGGTGGTTTTGAGGGTAAGGATAATTTTCTGGAGTTTGATCATGTGCTTTGGGTCACCATGACAGATGATGGTCCTATCATGGCCAATTTGATGTTGAATGGTATTTGGAGTAAAGAGATTTCCAGACAAGATGTGCAAGATTATTTAACGGTTATGATGAGTGATAAAGTGGTGCGATATGAAGAGAAAGAATTTCATGATATGCCCACGGAAGATCAGCCATTTATTGTGCGTTTGACCAATTCTCAAGATATACCGATGAAGATCAAACTCAAATTTGATAAAAGTGACTATGTTACTTTTGTGCCTGGTGAAATTAATAAAACGATTCGACCTAATTCTGTTGAAAAGGTAAAGGTTCAGCTCAAGCTTAACAAAAAGAACTGGCCAACCGAAAAACAGATTACAAAATTTGCAGAGGATGAAGAGGCCATGGAAGCCTTTGCTGAAAATTTATGGCCTGTCATGCTTCGCTGGAAAATTGATTATGATTTTAAATCGGTAGGAAAAATAAAACTTTCAGGGCGAAAAGGATTGTTTTAACGGTTTTGCATTTTTTGGGTTTGTTTTTTAAAATAAAAGTAATTGAATGACAGTATAATCAAGCCCAAAAATGTAATGATGTAACAAAAAATTCTGAAAAAGTTTAGGCGTGTTTGGCCACTTGCAAACCATTCTTTACTGAATTGCAAGAGAATCGATCCTGTATAGCCTGAAGCATCCATAAGGTAAGCCATGAAAACAGCGGTACCTGTAAAACCGGTTGCGGCAATCACGCGATCATAAAAAATCGTATCGCATGGAATGTAACCCAGGTATCCGCCCATGCCCACCAAGACCATCCAGGTGAAGCCATTTATCATGCCGATGTCGAGCAGGTAGGTCGATACACCGATCAAGCTAAAGCCCATCATCATCATTATGATATTGATAGAGACGCCATAGCGTTTAGGTTTGAAAAAATTCAATACGACCAACGCAAGCAAGGCGGTGATAGCTACCCAGACTTCCATGCGTGTAAAAATGCCCTGCTTGTTTTGGATTCCCAGATTTTCAATAATGTCAATGCCATAGCTGTCCCGAAAATCTCTAAAGCTCATGAGTAATACATAGACGATCAGTTGTAAAATGATGCCGAGCTTAAACGTATTAAAAAAACGTAATCTCTCTGCGTGTTGCATGGGGTGTCGGATGGTTCGTTCAGATTGATCCTCTAAAGTCGGTTCCGGTAATTGATTTAAAAGCCAAACAACTAGTAAGAATAGTGGTAAAAATAATAATCCTGTTGCTGCCGGCATCCAGAATTGATTCACTTGAAAAGAAGACATGAGCCAGATTCCGGCATCTTTGACGATACCGCTCGAAAAGATCAGCGAAGAACTTAAGCCAGCAAATAGAATTTCAGTGAGACATCGACCTTCCAAGTATAAGACAATGACTCCCCAGATCATGCCTAAGGATAAACCATTCAGAAAGATGGCTGCGCATTTCATTGATTCTGGCAATAAGCCAAATGCGACGAGCATGAGTTGGGCCCAGATGACCAGTCCATAGAGAGATTTCATCCGTTGGTGAGGTTTTATCTCAGAACATATTTTTACACCCACCCATTTTGATAATGTATAGCCGAGCAGCTGGCTAATGACTAGGACCGTTTTGAGATCTAATCCCCAGAGGCTCAAGTTTTCATAGGTGACTGCTTGGTAAGGTTTGCGAAAGGCGTAAGCACAAAAGTAGGTCATAAATACCATCGCAGCAGCATACATCGTGAACGTCGATTTTGGAGCATGCTCGAGCCAGATCTTTATCTTACTTTTTTTCTGCATTTGAATGATTTTATATTATCCAATTCAGTTTCAGAGTGCGTTATCATGGATATGGAACATATAAATATCATAATTATTAATAGACCTGATTGCCATTAATAAAGGTTTTTTCCACGACAATATCTTTGATTTTAGTTCTTTCTGTTGTTAAAGGATTGTCAGACAGTACGACAAAGTCCGCATACTTTCCAATTTCAATCGAGCCCTTGATATCTTCGTCAAAGCTGCCATAAGCACTTCCCATGGTCCAGGCATAGAGTGCTTGTTGGGTGCTGACAATTTGTTTTGGCCCAATAACCTTACCTTCGTGCGTTTGGCGGGTGACCATGCTCTGGATTCTCAGTAGGGGAATTGCCGGGCTAATAGGATCATCAGAATTTCCACCAATATGAATGCCCATATCGATTGCTGATTTATTTGGGTGCATCATGTCCCATCTTTCTGGACCATATTCATGCATTTTATCCCCATGTTCATGTATATAAGAGTGAGGTGCTAGAAAAACTTCTAGTTCTTTGATTTTATTGAGGATTTCCTGGTCCACAACGCTGCAATGTTCTATGCGATGCCTGTGGTCTTTGAGTGGGATTTGTTGAAGTGCTTTTTCAAATGCCTCAAGAACCATGGGGATTTCACGGTCACCATTTGAATGAACCGCAGCCTGTAAGCCATGTGCATGGATTTCATAGATCAAGTCGTTAAGCTCTTGTTGAGATCTGGCAGGTGGAATGCCATAATAATCTTTCTGGTTGGTCTTCGGATTAATTTTTTCATAAGGATGCTTTAGCCAACAGGTTCGTCCTGAAAGCGAGTTGCCATGAAAGACTTTGACCGACGAAATTTTGAGTGTATCATCTCCGAAATTTCTACGGATGCCTATTTTTTTAAGTTCATCTAAATAGGGATCATGAACCATCAGGGTTACACGCAATAGTGATCCTCTCTCGCGAAGTTTCTGATAGATTTTAAACATCTCGATGGTAGCACGAGCATCAGTGATACTGGTAATACCATGTTTGTAATATCGTTTAAAACAATGCTCAAGTCCTTCAATTTTTTCTTGCTGAGTTGCTTCGGGTAGTGGTATGGCCGCTAGCACGATTTTTCCTGCCGATTCATTGCATAGCCCCGTCGGATTTCCTTGGGTATCTCTGGTAAAGGAACCTCCTGGTGGATCTTTTGTTTCAGAGGTAATATTTGCCGCCTCCAATGCATATGAATTGGCTACCGCTACATGTCCGCTGGAATGGCGAATGCCAATTGGGTGTTTGGTTGAGACTCTATCTAAATCATACCGGGTTGGATGGCGTCCTAATTTGGTATCTTCATACAGTCCGCCCAGAATCCAATTGCCTTCAGGAGTAATTTTTACTTTTTGTTTAAGTGCTTCGATGAGTTCTTCCATACTTGACACTTTATGTGCACCAATATCAACATAGCCAAGAGGGTGCTCAAACGGGTATAAGGGCATTGGGTGGATATGACAATCGTTAAATCCGGGCACCACGGTTTTTTCGGATGCATCGATGACTTCAGTTTTTTTTCCGATAAATAATTGAGCAATATCAGAAGTGCCTACATAAACGATTTTTCCCTGCAACACGACAAAAGCCTTTGCTTGAGGCTTTGTTTTATCCATTGTTAACACTGTACCGTTGTATAAAACTAAGTCTGCTTTCATATATTCTGCTTTTAAAGTATTTGATTTAAGTATTAAGAATGAAAAAAGGAGTGAAAGAATCAATCTGGTTTTTAAACCGTATATCAGCATGATATTTCTCCGTGATGTTTTAAATGGATTTTATTGCATTCCTAATAATCTGAACTGCCGTTAATAATTGAGCTTTATTGATGATGAGTGGGGGTGATAATGTTAAAACATTTGATTGAGATACTTTAAAACTTAATCCCATTTCAAGACATTTATACATCACTCTTTCTGCTTGAGTTGATGCCTTACTTTTTGTATTGCGATCTTCGACCAATTCAATCGCCCATAACAATCCAATCCCTCGCACGTCACCAATCAGATCAAACTCGTTTTTGAGATCATGGAGTTGTTGATGCATGTACAATGACATTTCATTAACCTGGTATAATAGGTTTTCCCCTTCGATATATTCAATGGTTGCTAATGCAGCAGCAGCTCCAATGGGAGATTTTTCGTGAGTATAATGTCCCAGTGATGTTGTTTGAGCAATATTTAATTTTTCATTAGTTAACATCGCTGCCATGGGAAACACGCCACCACCTAACCCTTTGCCGATCACTAATATGTCTGGCTGAATATCAAAATGCTCGCAGGCAAAAAAATGACCCGTCCGACCCAGGCATATGGGTATTTCATCTAGAATCAGAAGGATGTCGTGCTTGTCGCAGATTTTACGCAATTTTTTCCAGTATGCTTTTGAAGGGATTTGCACATCTGTGTTTCGAACGGTTTCTATTAAAATAGCACCAATATCTTGTTCTTTTTCAACGACATATTCAATGTAATTTGCATAGGCTAGATCGTCATCATTCTCTTTTGTAAAAATTCCCCGATATGACGTTGCTGGTGGCACATGAAATACACCACTCATTAATGGGCCCAAATCTTTTCTAAAAAGCGACTCGCCTCCAACACTTATGGTATCCATTGTTGCACCATGAAATGAATCCCAATTAACAATGATTTTGTGTTTATTGGTTGCAATTCTTGCTAATTTGAGAGCGGTACTAATCGCAACTGCACCGCTAGGGGCAAATAACACCCTATTTAAGTTTGGCGGGCTGATGTCTATTAATTTTTGGGCACATTCGATAGACTTGCGATTGGTATAACGCCTGGGCGAAAAAGGCAATTCATCCAACTGCTCTTTTATTTTGTCAATGACATATTTATTTTTATAGCCAATTTGATGAACATTGTTTCCGTGGAAATCCATATAGGTTCTTCCTTCAACGTCTTTTAAAAATATGCCATCACAGTCTTCAAGCACATTTAAACAAGGAGTTGATAAGGATTGATGAATAAAAACGCTTTCGTCTTTCGACAAAAGCGTTTTTGATATATCGGACAAATGATCATTGCACCAGTTTGTCCTATATCGGGAAATGTTTATATCACCTTCTGTATTACTAGCCATGCTGTTTCCACTTCCACCCTGTTATACAATGTTATTATTTGATACACTGGTTTGTGATAATGAAACTCCCATATCTGCTAAAACTTGTTTCATTGCTAACAGTAGATCTTTAATGTCTGATTCAAAGATTCTACCGATATTCGCGACTCTAAAACATTCCGTATGAGTCAGTTTCCCGGGATATATTACATAGCCACGTTTATGAAGTGCTTCATAGAATGTGTCAAAATTAAAACCAGGATCTTCCGGATAATAAAATGAGGTGATGATATATCCCTGATTTTCAGGGTTAACTACCGATTGAAAACCAAGAGCTTGCATGCCTTCTAATAATACTTGATGATTATTCTTGTAGCGTTCACTACGTGCCGTAACGCCACCTTCTTGATCAAGCTCATTCAATGCTTGTTGGAATGCTAGCAACGTATGTGTTGCGGGTGTGTATCGAAAATATCCATGTTGTGATAAGTCTTTGTGTTGGTCATAAAGATCAAAGCATAAACTGCGAGCATAGCCCTGTGTTTTTAAAAATGGTTCGCTACGAGCAATAATAAAGCTAAATCCTGGTACACCTTCCAGGCATTTGTTTGCAGAAGATACGAGGTAATCAATGCAACATGCATCAAAGTCGATATCGACAGCGCCAAAGCTGCTCATCGCATCTACAATAAAAGATACGCTATGTTTTTGTGCGATTTGGCCCACCTGATCAATAGGGTTCATAATGCCGCTAGTTGTCTCGCAATGGACCATGATTATATGTGTGAGGCCGTCGTGTTCAATAAAACATTGATCAATTTCATCAATATCTGGAAGTTGATCTTCTTCATATTTTAATTCGATCGTATCAATATTAAGGTACTTTGCTGTTTTATACATTCGTTCGCCATAGGCACCGTTATTAATCACCAGTAATTTCCCAAATGGAGGGATTACTGATGAAATGACAGATTCAACGCCCATGCTCCCACATCCTTGCATCAATATCGTTGTAAATACATCAGGGGCCAATCCTGCAACTTGTGTAATTAAGCGTTGGGATATATCACGAATGACATCAATGAAATCACCATCGCGAGCACCAAAATCTTTTAGCATTGCTAGCTTAACCGTTTGACTTGTCGTTAAAGGTCCTGGTGTAAATAAAACGCTGTCTTTCCAGCTGGAAATTTTTGATGTTGAACTCATAACTCATTCTCTTTCTAATGTCTTAACGTTAAAGATTATTAATTGTTTTATGGAGTATATACTTTGACATTGGCGACCACTGGTCGATGGTCTGATGCTTTGTCATTTTCAATGACTTTTGCTTCGATGATTTTAAATTGGTCCGCTTGTGCAAATATCCCATCAACATAATGATAAATGATAGCTTCCATTGGTGATGGATTATCTTCTTCTGTCAAAAGGTATTGAATACTAGTACCATCTTTTTTGGCATTAAAGTCGCCGATGGCAAAATATGGATCGGGACATTTTCGCTCATCAATTTTCTGGGCAAGAAGGCGTGCACTATTATCTCTGGAAAGTTGCGATGCATAACTCCAATGACTATTAAATAGATAGAATGCATCTTTGGTTTGCAGATCCACAAATCGTGCATAAACACAATCACGAATCCAAAGTGCCTCCCAGTCTTTGGATCCTGGAACCTCAGGGGTGCGGGTATACCAGAAAATACCTGATTCTTCAGAATCCACTTGCCAGCGATCTGATCGAAATAATAATCTTAAGGATTCATCTTTGTCGTCATTGTTACCCTTTTCATTTAATCCATAATAGGAATAGCCAGGGGCTACAGTTTGTATGATTTTAAAATTACCCAAATAGGATTCTTGGAATCCAATCACATCTGGTTTTTCCTGAGCGATAATCTTACCGACTTCAACCATGCGTTCTTGCCAGTTGTCATTATCTTCTTCCATATCCCCTGCGATGTTAAATGACATAACTTTGACATTAAAACTTTTGTTAGTATTTAAGCTTTTGGATGAGTTGCATCCCGTCAACATTCCTAAGATCAATGCAAAAGGAAAAGTCGCTTGAATCAATAGGTTAAATTTTAATAATATTTCATTCGTCATTTTACTTTAAATCTCCTAATGGAACTTCTAAAAGACAATTAAATTCTCGTGCAAAATCAACCGAGGCACGAGCATGTACAGCCCCTTGTTTATCAAAAAATTGGTGTACGCCACTGAGAGCAAAAACCCCCTCATGCCATATGTTGAGATGTATATATAACCCTTTATCTCCAGTGAAATAAAAGCAAACAAAATCTTGTGGAGTCACATCATCACCAGGTAGAGCTAATGGCACGATAAATGGCTCTTTAATAAGAGGGCAAAAAAGTTGTCCACCATCTGGATGATAATTTGCATGCCAAAGTAATAATGTCGTTGGATCTCCAATGTGATTTTTATCAGCCTTGGCTAGGTCATTGCCGTATCCTAAAATATAATGCCCCTTTACCGCTTCATTGCGACCGTATAGAATCTCTCCTTTCCATTCGCTAATGAATACTCCTTCGATTGTTCCTCCTTCATCACCACTATCTGGATCAACTGGCCGATGTCCTGGTGCTGGCCAACGAACGATTTCTAAGTCAAAGCTATATGGATCTGTTACAAGATTTCCGTAGCCAGCCAATGACTCAGCTGTCGCTTTAATAATTGGAATTCTAGTTCGTTTGAGATCTGCTGGAATTTCAGGATTTAAATAATCAGGCGCTACTTGCATTTCGATCTATCCTTTCGATAATTTTCTATATATAACTACACAACTGATTACGATTTTATTTTTCTTTAGGATTAGATAGTATTACCAAGGTAGTGAAAACGTTTTAACTGTCGACATCCATTTCATCGCTTCGATGACACCTTCTTTAATCCCTAAGCCTGAATCTTTAATACCACCAAAAGGTGAACATTCAATTCGATATCCTGGAACTTGATTGATATTAACTGTGCCTGTTTCCAGTTCTTTAACAAAGCGTAATGCATGATCAAGATTCTGTGTAACCACACCTGAAGATAAACCATAATCAGTAGAATTCGCTAATTCGATGGCATCATCAACATCGTTTATGGCCATAATAGGTGCTAATGGGCCAAATGATTCTGTACGAACCATATGAGTCGAGCGGGGCACATCCGTTATTACGGTGGGTTCCAATTGAGCACCATTTCTTTGACCTCCCCATAACACTTTGGCGCCTTCTTTCACGGCTAATTCAATGCGATTTTCAAGATCGATTGCTGCTGCTTCATCTATAACTGTTCCGACCCGTGTGTTATGATTCATTGGGTCGCCTACAAGATACTCTTTTGTTTTTGTAATAAATTTTTCAGTGAATTCATCTAGTATTTTTTTATGGACTAAAAGCCTTTTTACGGCTGTGCATCGCTGGCCTGAATTTCGATAGCAACCTTCGGCCGCGAGTGCCACTGCCAGATCCATATCTGCATCGTCTAAAATGATTAAAGGTGAGTTGCCACCCAGTTCAAGGCAGGTTTTTTTGTATCCTGCAATATCTGCAATGTGTTTTCCAATACTGACACTTCCGGTGAAACTGACCAATTGGATTCTGTTATCACGAATCAATGGTTCAATAACCGTATCCACGGAGCCCACCAATACACTCAGCATCCAACCAGGGAGTCCAGCTTCGTAAAGCAATTCGGCAAATCGAATGGCAGTAAGGGGTGTTTTTTCAGAGGGTTTTAAAATTACCGGTGCTCCAATAGCGATGGCAGGTGCCAGTTTGTGGGCGACTTGGTTTAATGGATGATTAAATGGTGTGATTGCAACAATTGATTTTAATGGATCGCGTGTCGTAAAAATTTTCCTTTTTTTTCCTTGTGGTGAAACATCACAGGAAAAAATTTGTCCATCATCTTTTAATGATTCCATTGCCGCGAATTGCAATACATCTTGAGCTCGGCCCACTTCATACATAGCTTCACGAATACACAAACCTGACTCCTGGACGATGAGTTGTGCAAACTCCTCTGCCCTGGTTTTTAAAAGAGATCTTGCTTCATTTAGAATTTCAAATCGTTGGTATCGTGTTAAGGTCGTGCCACCGTTTAGCATTATTTCAACGGCCTTTTCCTTGTCATCTTCTGTCGCTATCGAGGCAAGCCCCGCTTGACTATTCGTGTAAGGATAAAGCACTTCCAGTTTCTCATGGCGTTCAATCGCCTCTCCACCCAAATAGCAAGGGAGATCTAGAATCGTTTTTGCGTCAACTGACATCGGTAGGTCCTTCCTGCAAGGTTGTCCCATTACAGGTAAAATCAAAAATATCGAAATTCCGTGGTGAACTGGCAGCTTTTTTTCGATAATCTTCTGACAATGGTTCGGATAAAATTAAAGGAACGATTTGTTCGTAACGACCGCCATGAGATCGCAAGGGGCGATCCAGTTGTGATAAATCATGATGTTCAGGTGTTCGCCCTAGAACCACATTTTCCCCGCATAGTACAAATAAATCACCGATTCGGTCTGATGCCAATTCAAGTTTTTCTACCGCCTCTTGCCGGGTATATACTTCGGTCACACCTTCAAGGTTCATGATCCACTCTGCAACCTCGGATTGCTTTGCCAAGTCAGGGATAAAAACAGTGACCGCTGCTCCTAAAGCTCCATGATGTAGTACGTATGGATCAGAGATAGGGCAAATAACGGTATATCCCACTCCAAACGTTTTTGTTAGTTCAGACTCCAAATAAATAATATCTGGTTTGGCATTCATGCCATGGTCAGCCGTAATCCCTATGAGTGCTCCTAACTCTAACATTTTTCCAATTTCTATATCGATATCACGGTAAAACTCCAGGGCTTCTTTTTCTTCTGGTGTATATTTATGTTGAATATAGTCTGTAGTGGTGAGATACAAAAAATCAGCCAGCTTATTTTCAATCAAAGCAACGCCCGATTTCAATACATAAATACTGGCATTTCCACTGTAAATTTCAGGTTTTGGAGCTCCGACTAATGCTTCAACATTAGAGATACCATGCGTCTGCTTAGTTGCTTCATCTACTTTTTCAGATGAGAAAGCAATGCCGCCCAGATCTACGGAGAGCATCTTTCGCAACTTATCTTTGGCAGTCACGAAGGCAACTTTTCGACCGGCCCTTGCCGCAGCCGCCATTATGGTAGGTTTACGCAAATATTCTGGGGAATTCATCATCACTTCTTTACCGGTTTCCATGTCTAAAAAATAATTCCCACATATGCCTGTTTCAGATGGTGGCTGGCCAGTACAAATGGCACAGTTGTTTACGTTGGTAAATGAAGGTAATGCACCATCGCATAAACCTCGATAACCTGTCTGGCTCATTTTGTTTAGATGTGGCATTAAACCTTGTTTAATGGCTTCATCGAGGTATTGTTCAGCGCAGCCATCAAGGCAAATCACAACGACTGGACGGGACGGAGGATTATACGTACGATTATTTATAGTAAATGAAATGGTTATTCTCCTAAGGTAGAACTTGCAGATTTTTTGGCAAGCAGAACACAATAATTATAGTAACGATTCCAATTTAGGTTTTGGAACAGGCTAGTCTATTCACTATAAAAGATATAAAGATGGGGTTCCATGAACAGAATTGCGCATGTCATGGACAATTCTTAGATTGGGTTGGCTGTTTGGATTATAATTGGTATTGTCGCAAATTGTTACGAAACTGTAAGGGGGAGATTCCCGTGACTTTTTTGAACAGCCGAGAGAAATAATATTCATCCTCAATGCCAACTTTGTGAGCTACTTGATAGACGCATAGCGATTCATCTGCCAGAAAATGCTTGGCCTTATTCATTCGCATTTGATGGTGGTATTTAAGAGGTGCCATGCCGATGGCATCTTTGAAAACATGTGTTAAGTGTGATGGCGTTACACTACATTGTTTTGCCAGTTCAGCAACTGATAAATTATTAAAGAGATCTTTCTCAATATGTAATACTGCTTTTTCCACGAGATGATTTCGGGGTTGGGTTTTATTATTGCCAAAGTCTTGTTGGTTTTTCTTAAAAAAATCGTGCTTTACGATTTCCACCATTTGCATGATGATTTTTTCGATTTCAGTTTCTGCTCGCGGATCATTTTTCCAGGCTAATTTAAAAATTTTTTCAAATAAGGGCATCGTTTTAGAGCGGAAATTTCTTAGGCATTGTTCTTTTGATAATCCATCTGGTAAGAACGAGACTGAATTTTCCTTGCTATCCAGTAAATCAAATCGAAGAAGATAGTAATCTACATGATCACTGAGGACTTCTTCGTAATGTAATTGATTAGGCTGTACAAAATAAAAATCCCCATCTGATACAATGAATTCCTGGTTATCAATTGAGTTTAACCACTGCCCGTTTGCAACAAGGACCATTTCGGTTTCTGAGTTGATATGCTCAGGCCATAGCCAGTTTTTGCCAGTTCGTGCTTTGTGGGTACGTAAAAAGCGAGGGACCAAACGTTTATGGCTTTTTTTTATTATGTTTTTTGATTGCATTGGTAGAGGGTCCAAAAGGCAACGGTCATAAATAGCAAAAATGTCTTGAGTTTGTACATTTCTGTTATTTTGGATTATACGTATTTTCCATTTGAAAATCAAGTGTGGAATGAAATAGGGGCCGGTCGGTAGGAGATATTTCTCAACTCTTACATATTTATCTATAAATAATATACTTATGGTTAATTGCAGGTTTTAAAATATTAAAGTGTACGCTCAAATACGGAGGTTTTTATGAGAATTCCATGTTCCTTATCGAATTTCTGGTGTAAAGGTAATGGAAGGATCTCAATTATTGATGCTAGGTAAAATAGTACGTCACTTTAATGTAAGCAAGATGGAGATGATATCATCATCGAAGAGCTTTCAGGAAAATTGTCATGTGACTATGCTTAGAGTTTTAAAATCAATAATCCTGGAATTTATATGGAGAGATCTGTTTCTTTTTTAGGGACGAATCGTGGTAATATTTTTGCAAAGCCAGCTGAGATTAAACATAAAATAGCTGCAGTCATAAAAGCTGTTGAGTAACTTTGGGTCAATTCTTTTGCGAGGTTACCTGCTACGATGCCAATCACGCCGGCAATACCATATGAGGTAAAGACCCAACCATAATTTGCGCCGAGATTTTTAGCTCCAAAAAGATCGGCTGTTGCTGAAGGAAAAAGAGCAAAATATCCGCCAAAATTAAATCCAACTATAGAAGCTCCAACCGCCAGGCTGATTTCTGTATTTAATGTTGCTAAAAAGAACATAATGCATGCCTGGAAGATATAATTAGAAATAAAGGCATTGGTTCGTCCGATTTTGTCAGAAATTAGGCCCCAGATAATTCGGCCAACAGCATTGAATATCGCTAGCCAGCCTACAGCTTCAGCCCCTTTCATTATTAATTCTGATTTGGTTGCTTGGTCAATCAGCGTTTGATTCGCTTGATAGGCAGAGACCAATTGTTCTCCAGAAAAATCTTTGATGATGCCAATAACCATAAGTCCTGACATGGCACCACTAAAAAACATAAACCACAATATGTAGAATGACGGTTGTTTGAGGGTGTGTTGCCAATTTGAATCACTACTTGTTTTGGGTGAAACTGTTTCCGGAGGATTTTTTATTAGCATGGCACCGATGAGGATACCAATAAAACAAATGAGACCATGGATAATGAAGAATTGATTCATCGAGTGAGCTTCAATAAATCCTAATGCACCCATTGTTTTGCCTTTAAACAGGTATGCCCCGAAGCCAAAGCCTGCAACCGCAATCCCGGACACCAATCCTTTTTTATCTGGAAACCATTTAATAAGTGCGGCAATAGGACAAACGTAGGCAAAACCAATTCCAGCACCCGCCAAAAATCCCACAGTACCCCAAAGCATGAATAAATGGTCCATTGCATTATTGGCTCCAACATAATGATGGCCTAAAAGAACACCTGTAATGATGACAATGGTTGATATGGCCATGGGGACATAATGCAGAATTGGATATTGTGCTTTATCGAGTTCGCCAAAAACTGCATGGTAGAGCATTAAAAATACTAAGCAAATGACTCCCATAAATGCCGCGTGGGCCAAATAAAATACAATCGTATATTGAGATAATCCTGCAACGATAAACCCACTTCCCATGAGCACGGCGCCAATGATGGCTGTAAATCGCGGCCCTTTGATATCTTGGATTCGACCCGCAATTACCATCACCAATGCAAAGGATAAGATACAAATGGAGAATGTGTATTTTAGGCGACCACGTTGTATGGTTTGTTGCTTAGAAAATTCTTGATCGTTCGCGACGATGGTATAGTTGTCTGGAGAGATGTTATCCTGATTGAGAGCTGCGAAATTTTCAGCTGTGATAATTTCGGGAAATATAGCGCTTTGTAATGGTTGCCAGAAGATACTATAGCCGTAGACTGTTCCCAAAATTAATTGAATAATAATGGCCCCAGTAAGAACAGTGTATCGTGATGAAATTGTTTGATACGTGGGAGAAAGATCCTTCATGTCTGTCATGGTAGTTACAATATCTGCTTTCTTTATAATATATACTTACTAATAGGTCCAGCTTTGTAGCATATGCATATAGTTGGAGCGAACATATGATTTTGGGTTCGGGCAACTGCTCAGGTTCATGTTTCCACGCATTTGTTCCAGTGATTTATATTCATGCTCGATCAACCATTCGGTTAGATCCCTCTTGAGAGATTTTAAGTAATTTGCGCCATTACGCAATAGACAAGATACTAATTGTATCGCATCGGTTCCGCTCATGATAGCACGGATCGCATCGAAGTGTGTTTGGACGCCACCCGTAATAGCCAGTGACATGTTCACTTGTGCCGACAGAATGGCCATCCATCGTAGTCGCAGTAACAATTCATCGGATGTGGATAAATTGATAAACGGTAATATTTCTAATTCTTCAATGTCAATGTTTGGTTGGTAAAAACGATTAAAAATAATCAAGCCGTCAGTTTTGACTTTGTCAAGTTCATTTGCCAGGTGGGGTAGTGAGGTAAAAAAAGGTGACAATTTTACTGCGATAGGAATCGATGTCTCATTCTTGACAAGGGCGACCATTTCGATAATGTTTTTTTCAATGTCTACCGCGCTGATATTTGGATTGGTGGCAACGTCATAGACGTTTAATTCGAGGGCATCTGCACCAGCTTCTTCAATTAATTTTGCATAGCTAAGCCACCCACCTGACGTAGTTCCATTTAAAGATGCGATCACTGGGATGTCTACCGTTTCTTTAATATTTTGAATATGTTTTAAGTATTTGTCGGGCCCTAGCGAGACATCCAATGGATCAGGGAAATAATTCATCGCTTCCGAGTGAGCTTCACTGGAATAATCCATACTTTCGTGTGATGTGAGTTGTTCCATGGTAATTCGTTCTTCAAAGAGCGAATAAATGACGATCGCAGCAGCTCCGGCATCCTCTAATTGCTTAACCATATCGAGGTTTTGCGATAGAGGCGAAGCACCCGGAATAAAAGGATGCGATAATTTTAAACCAAGATAATGTGTCGTTAAGTCCATGATATCTCCAATCAATTTGTACTATGATTATTTTTAGGTTTGTCGCTTGTGATTTTAGCCCAGTCATCGCATTTGATTTGTGCCAGTTGTTGATAATACTGCAGCCGTTGTGTTGTATGGCGTTGGGCTTCAGCAGAAAATTGGCGGAATTTTTCAGGATCAATTTTCTCAACCAAGCGAAACCGTAATTCGTTTTCCATATAATCTTTAGCTGAAATTTTTGGTTTTTTTGAATCGATGGTTAATGGATTCTTTCCTTCCTGTGCAAGACGCGGATCGTAACGGTAGAGAGGCCAAATACCAGATTCAACGGCTCGTTTTTGTTGATCTGGACCAAAGGTGAGATCATAACCATGAGCTATACAGTGGCTATAAGCAATAATCAGAGATGGTCCATCATAACTTTCTGCTTCCTGAAAGACTTTAACGGTTTGATTGTCATTGGCTCCCATGGCGACCGTTGCGACATAAACGTTGCCATAACTCATCGCGATTAAACCAAGATCTTTTTTATGGACTGCTTTTCCTGCAGAGGCATATTTGGCGACTGCGCCTAATGGCGTCGATTTGGATTGTTGACCACCTGTGTTAGAGTAGACTTCGGTATCAAGGACAAGAATATTAATGTTGCGATTAACGGCCAAAATATGATCTAGTCCACCGTAACCGATATCATATGCCCAACCATCGCCACCGATGATCCAGACACTCTTCTTAGCCAAATAGTCTGAGAATTGTTCAAGTCGATTAGCTTCTAACGCGTGGCTTTTGGATAGTTTATTTTTTAATTCTTCAATTCGCTGTCGTTGTGAAAAAAGCTCTTCATCATTATTTTGTTCTGCTTGAAGAATCTTCTGGCGAAGTTCATCATCAATACCATTTGGATAGTCTATTAATAATTCTTGCGCTTGTTTGCGATGACTATCGACAGCCAATCGCATTCCTAATCCGAATTCGGCATTGTCTTCAAAGAGTGAATTTGCCCAGGAAGGACCACGACCTTCGCTATTGACACAATAAGGTGTTGTGGGCAAGTTTCCGCCATAAATAGAAGAGCATCCTGTGGCGTTGGCGATCATCAAGTGATCACCAAAAAGTTGTGATAATAATTTAATATAAGGTGTTTCGCCGCAACCCGCACAGGCTCCGGAGTATTCAAAAAGAGGTTGGAATAATTGTGAACCTTTTATATTGATGCGTTGAACTTTGGTGCGATCAATTTCAGGTAGTTTTAGGAAGTAGTCATAATTTTCCCTCTGGACATCAACGTTTTCACTACATGATTGCATATTGATGGCTTTTTGTGATGGATTGGCTTTGTCTTTAGCCGGACAAACTTGCACGCAGAGTGAACAACCTGTGCAATCTTCTGGTGCCACTTGTAAGGTGTATTTGTGGTCGGGAAAATCTGCCAGTTTCCAATCCAGACTTTCAAATGTTTGAGGAGCGTTATCCAGATGCTCTGGCTGATAGACTTTTGCTCGTATTGCAGCGTGAGGGCAAATCGCCGCACATTTATTACATTGGATACAAACATCTTTGTTCCAAATCGGAATGTCAATGGCAATATTTCGTTTTTCCCATTGAGTGGTTGCCGTTGGCCAGGTGCCATCGACAGGGAATGCACTCACTGGAAGCAGATCACCTTTTCCTGCCATCATAACCGCTGATACATTTTTAACAAAATCAGGAGCCAGATCAGGTAATATATGCGTGTGATCAACTTCAGTGGTGACGGATTGTTTTGTTGCAACTTTATGCAGATGCTCAAGACTTTGATCTACCGCGGCAAAGTTTCGGCTTACGACTTCTTTACCACGCTTACCATAGGTTTTTTCGATCGATTGTTTGATTTTTTCAATAGCTTGTTCTCGGGGCAGAACCCCTGAAATGGCAAAAAAACAAGTCTGCATGATGGTATTAATTCGTCGTCCCATACCCACTTTCTTGGCAACTGAGAATGCATCAATGACATATAGATCGATGTCTTTTTCAATAATTTGTTCTTGGGTTTTTGAGGGCAGGTGCTGCCAAACTTCATCAGAACCGTACGAACTATTCAAAAGGAACGTGGCGCCTTGTCCAGCGACATCAAGCACGTCATGCGTGTTTAAAAAGGTAAAGTGATGGCAAGCAACAAAATTGGCTGTTTTAATTAAATAGGCCGATCGAATAGGTCGATCTCCAAATCGAAGATGCGATATCGTCATGGCACCTGATTTTTTTGAATCGTAGACAAAGTAGGCTTGTGCGTAATAATCGGTTTCTTCGCCAATGATTTTGACTGAATTTTTATTGGCACCAACAGTACCATCTGATCCTAGCCCGAAGAATACGCTGCGGTTAATGTCATCAGACTCAATGTCAAAGCGACTATCGTAGTCGAGCGAAAGATGTGTGATATCATCGTTAATACCCACAGTGAAATGAGTTTTGGAAGATTCTTTTTTAAGTTCATCGAAAACCGCTTTAATCATAGCGGGCGTAAACTCTTTTGAGCTTAAACCGTAACGTCCACCAATAATTTTAGGGATATCGAACGAGAGCATACCTTGATTTTTGGCTTCATGTAATGCGGCAACCACGTCCAGATAAAGAGGCTCGCCAACGCTTCCAGCTTCTTTAGTTCGATCAAGAACGGCTAGACCTTTCACTGTTTTGGGAAGCACTTTGATAAAATCTTTTGTAGAGAATGGGCGATACAATCTGACTTTTACGACACCTACTTTTTCATCAAAGCGTTCTTGGAATCGTTGTGTAGCCTGCTCGGCAACAGTAGATCCGGATCCCATTAAGACGATGACATGTTCAGCTTCAGGATGACCTTCATATTCAAAAAGTTTGTACTGTCTGCCAGTTA